>JBJEGC010000015.1:0-254702 GCA_051874695.1 Candidatus Bruticola sp. | reverse complement strand
GGTGCGGCTGGATCACCTCCTTTCTACGGAGCTCGCTGAGCCTGCTTAAGGTGGGGTGAAGCGAAACTCTAGGTCGATCGCTTACACGTAATGAGCTATCTGGTTTAGAAGTTGCTGTTCAAAAGTTTTTCAATAAAAAAGAAACGTTCTGCTTATAAAGCAGGGCGTTTTTTTTTGCTTTTTTTATGAACAAAGATAAAAAACGAAACCACACAAGCCAGAAAAGAAACGCTTCAGGTACTTTTCAGCTGATTATTGCTGCTGTTCACAAGGAGTTGTCATGAGGTAAACTTAGACAGACCCAGACATCGCGCATAGAACGGTAGTAAGGAATGTGTCCCCATTTGCGTTTTTTGTTGTCGATACAAATTTGATCGTAACTGAGGCCAAGTTTAGGATCGACATCTGTTTGAGCATAAATTTCGCCAGAATTGGGGAAAGTCCAAAAGATAATTGGTCGACTGGTGTCAAATTTTGTCAGCGTCCCCCCTACATTTTTTATGGCTCGTTTATGGCGCAGAGCAAAAGTACGGGCATCTACTGCTCCTATCATATTGCTCTGTGGAGTCCAACCTTTTCGTCCATCATCGAGTACTATTTTGAGCCATCGTTCACCATTAGCAGCTTTATAAGAGGCTGTAATAGATGCTTTTTTTCTATTTTTGCCAACTCTAGCGCTGAGTAACGGAGACAGCGGACTGACATAAAGAGATGAATTCTCTTTTATGGTTCCTTTGCGTGACACGGATGTGCAGGTGTTTTTTCTGCTAAAATCTTCAGCCGGAGGCGGAACCAACTCTGCTAAAGCTGGTTGGGTGGTATTTATAAGCAGACTGGCACCTATAAAAGTCAGTCCGCAGGCCATATAAAAGCGCAGTAGATTCATATAAAGCGAGAACCTTACATTACTCTGTTGGGATTAGTTTTTATAGTATCTATAGCAGCGCGTAGAGCCTTATCTAGACGCGGATAGTCGGTAGCTTGCAGTAGCAGCTGCTCATCGTTGACAAGTTTTAATAAATGGCCTGGATTGTAGTTTATTTCGCAGTTTTTCACTTCTATAATTTGTTTTAAGGCTAAGCTGAAACTGAAGCGAGGGGTCATTAAGGCCGTTGCAATATTCAGCAAGCCTGAGTTTGTATTTACCTGTTCATAAAACAGAAGGCGGCGCGGTGTCAGCTCCAATTTGGCGTTCTGCATGTAAGAGGAAGTTGCTCCATACATGACTGCCGTACTTACCAACAACGATTCACCAGGCAATTTGGCGTCGGTAGGCAAACTGTTTATGGTATTAAGGGCCTTCAGCATAGGCATGGCCTGAATGGCTGCAAAATTTTTCAGCTGCTGTTTAATAGACAGATACTCTTGCAGTTCCAAAGCCGCTTCAGCAGTTGTAGATATTAGCTCCCCGACAACTTCTACCGAGGCAGGCGTAACATTTCTTACTGTACTGCCTAAAATGGCACTGGCCTCATCTTGGTCTATGACTAGCTGCTTACCGCATACGGAACAGGTAATGGAGCTATCGTTTACTTCGCTGTGGCAATTCTTACAAATCATTGCTAATTAGCCCTCCTATGACGTCTAAGGCCGCTTCGGCAGTTGCAGAGAGCAGCTCACCAACTACTTCCATTGAGCTGGACACAATAACAGGTGTAGCGCATTCCATAAGTTCGTCAGTCACGTTTCGGCTAACACTAAAATGTTGGCCGCACGTAGGACATGCCGCTAAATTATCGCTGATTTCATTGTGACAATTACTACAAATCATTGGCGAGCCGCCTTTCTATAGAATACCTTGGTAAGCCGGCAGATAGTGAACGTACTCACCGCCTACAGAAGCGGGAGACTTCTTGCAAGATGGATTAAATGTTCCAATGGGGAAGAACAACTTTATTTATAAAGTTGCGAATAATAATTTGGTTATCTGTTTCTTTTATCGCCCCGATAATCTTGTCTAATTTGCCAGGTTCGGAAGCATAAATATGGGCATAAGCCGTCATTCTGGTAACTAGATCTTGGCGTATAAGTTCCGGATGGAATTGGAATCCGTAAATTGGTTTGCCATTTAAGTGCATAGCCTGCCAGGTGCAGCGATCGCTGTAGGCCAATCTTATGAAGGAATCTGGCATGGAAACGACGGCGTCATGGTGTCCTTGCTGAGCCCAGAAACTGGACGGGGAGTCGGCTAAAACTATATCGGCGCGCCCTGCTTCGGTGAGAGTCATCAGGTACGTACCAGTTTCACTGCGTTCGTGGCTTTCGGTAATAACTTCGCCTCCCATAGCTTGAGCTATAATTTGGTGACCATAGCACAAACCTAGCACAGGGAAAGAATTTTCACAGAGATGGCGTACAAATTTAAGTAGCGGGTTATAAAAAACAGGACGATCGTTCACTACGGAAAAATCGCCTGTCCCACCGATAATTACGGCTTGAAAGCCACTTTCTAAACCGGCTTCTAAGGACGTTTCCAAGGCGTTGCATACTATTAGCTGTTCTTTTTTTAATCCTGTGGAACGTTCCAAACAGGATATCTCGTGTTCAATAAGTTTCGGATCCAGTCTGGTTTCGACGACCAGGCATTTTATCGTATTTTGAGTAAACATAGTAGAATATTAGCACGAACAGCCCTAAATAAGAAGGATGAAAGTAGGAAAAAAAACTGCCGATAATGAAGCTAAACTGGCCATATTTCCCCTCTTTATGGGTGGATGCGCTGTAAAAGGTTTCTTTCTGAAATTGAGTTTCCAGTCGGCAAAATTGCGTTTTTCTCTAATTAGAATTTAAGGCGGTACAACCTATTGAAATGCCCCTGCTGTAGCCAAGATAATCTTATGGGTGCTCAATTCTGTGATAATTGCGGTGCCAATTTAAAAGTGAGTTCTTCACCAATTTATACAGCCGCTCGTTTAGAGCCAGCACCGCCGCCTGTACCTGTTTTTCCCTCGGCACAGTTAGCGTCCGTTTATGGCGCTTCTGGCGCACCCGCTTCCGCTTCCGCTTCTCCCAGCGCACCAGCTCCCGCTTACGGTGCTTCTAGTGCACCAGCTCCCGTTTACGGTGCTTCTGGCGCACCAGCTCCCGCTTATGGCGCTTCTAGCGCACCAGCTCCCACTTACGGTGCTTCTAGTGCACCAGCTCCCGCTTATGGCACTTCTAGCATACCAGCTCCAGCTTACGGTGCTTCTAGTGCACCGGCTTCCGCTTACGGTGCTTCTAGTGCACCAGCTCCCGCTTACGGCGCTTCTGGCTCACCCGCTTCTCCCGGCGCACCGGCTTCAGCTTGCCAGCTTCAGAGCGTATCTGGATATGCTTCATTAAAAGACGAACATAGCGGTCAGGTGTTTCAACTTTCGGCAGATAAAATTCTGTTAGGACGTGGTCCGGCCTTGCCGGGTGAAGGGTCCAAAATTGATTTTGAAGGGCTGCGCGGTGGAGAAACCGTATCAAAGCGGCACGCTTACTTGCGACGAGATTCAACGGGAATTGCGATAGAAGATGCAAGAAGCGGCAATGGAACTTTTATTAACAATGAGCGGCTGATGCCAGGCATAGAGCGTTTCCTCAATAGTGGCGACCGTCTGCGTTTAGGTACAGTGCAGTTTATTGTCAGCATTTTAAATAAAAAGTAGGAACTTCTAGGCGTATGGACATGTTAGGTGATTACCCTGTAAATCAGAGTTTATTGGATTGGGCCCAAAAGGCTGAACTTACTACTTTGCCTCAAGTTTTTAATAAGGTCGCTAAAGAATGCAGCTCACGTCCTTATTTAGGATGCTGTGATGGCAAGCGTTTTAATTTCAAAACTTATGGCGAAATTTATCAGGAAGTTCTTTGCTTTGCCTCCGCTCTTTTAGAATTGGGAGTTAAACATTTTCACCGCATAGCTAATTTCTCTGTCAATAGGCCGGAGTGGCCGGTTATCGACTTCGGTTCCGTTTTTGCTGGAGCGATCCATGTGTCGATGTATCCTACTCTCAGTACTGAAGAAATGGCCTATATCGTGAATGATAGTGAAGCCGAGATAGTGGTTGCTTCTTGTAAGGAGCAGATCAAAAAGGTGATGGAGGCCGTAAATAACGGCTTGCTGTCTAATGTTCACCATCTGGTGGCTATCGATCATTTTGAAGCTGGAGAAAATGAGCTGAAAAATGGAGTCCGTTTCTGGAACTGGGAAGAATTTTTAGCTTTAGGGCGCGATACCTTAGAAGCAAACAAGGCAGAAATAGATAAAATTTGTCAGGAAGCCAAAGCTGACGACATTTGTAGTTTCGTTTACACTTCTGGTACTACCGGCAATCCTAAGGGAGCCATGCTGATGCATGGAAATTTTGTTTCCCAAATGGAAGCTTTGGCTGAGGCGGTAAGTCTGACCCGTAACGATGTCGAGTTGTCCTTCCTGCCTTTATCTCACGTTTTTGAGCGCATTTGCTATTACGCCCTAACCTACAGCGGCAGTTCTATAGGCTACACCAGAAGTATAAAATGTGTGCCTGCCGATTTGAAAATTTTGCGACCCACGGTTGTACCCAGTGTTCCTCGTCTGTTTGAAAAGATATTTGCTAAAGTTGTGGCCAACTCTGGAGGAGGCTTGAAAGATCGTCTTTTCCATAGAGCTATGAAAGTAGGTCGCGCTTACCGTGAAGCTTTGAAAAAAGGCAAGGTTCCTCTTCTCTTAAGGGCCGAATTCTCTTTATTTAACAATACCGTCTTTGCCAAAATTCGTCAGGCGACTGGAGGTCGTATTCGCTTTTTCGTTTCCGGAGGCGCTCCGGCTAGGGTAGATGTGCTTAATTTCTTCCTCGATGTCAACTTGTGTATCTTGGAAGGATATGGCCTGACAGAAACCAGCCCTGTGCTTTGCTTAAACTTGCCTAACAATATAAATCCGGGCACTGTGGGAGAAGCGGTTAAAGGTATTACTATAAAAGTCGCTGAGGACGGCGAAATTTGTGCCAAAGGTCCTAACATTATGCGTGGTTATTTCAAACTGCCAAAAGAAACTTCAGAAGTTTTTGATGAAGAGGGCTACTTCCACACTGGCGATATTGGTGAATACGATGAGACAAGTAAGTGTTACACTATTACCGATCGTAAAAAAGAGATAATAGTTCTTTCCAACGGTAAAAATGTAGCTCCTGCTCCCTTAGAAAATGCCATAAAAAGCAGTGACTGGATTGAGCAAGCTGTGGTGTTGGGTAATAACCGCAGTTTTGTGGGAGCTCTGATTGTGCCTAATTTCGTTAAGTTAGAGGGCTGGGCTCAAGAACAGCAACTTAATTTGAGCCGAAAGGAATTGGTTAAAGATCTGAGGGTAGAAAAAATAATGCTCAAAGAAATTGACGAGCATTGTCAGAGCTTCTCTGATTACGAGAAAGTTCGCCGCATAGCTGTATTGGATCGGGAGTTTAAAGCTGAAGAAGGCGAAATAACGCCAACTTTAAAGGTGAAAAGGCGCATTATCAATCTTCATTTCAGCGACATTATCGAAGGGCTTTATGCGCGCCCAGGCGAGGAGCCGTTTGCTGTTAAAGGAGAAAAGGCTGCCGGTTAAAATACCTGGTCTGCAGAGTTGTCTGAGTTTATGTTATACTAACAACAGTTATAAAGCCGTTGCACAGACAAGATCTTGCAGATTGTACTGCAGAAAAATGTTTTTTCGGCTGCAATAGAAAAATATACAACGTCGCAGCTTATTTACGTATTTTACATTACGCCGCTCCCAGTTTTATGCTGAGGGAGCCAATCAACAGATAGGAGAGCGTCACAACAAGCATGGATCAAGCTAAGTTAATTAATCAGAAGCTCGATGGAGAACTTCGCAGCGCAGTATCCCGCGGAGGTAGTGAAACTCTGCATGTAATAGTTCAAACCAAAGATGGTCTCAAAGATGAAGATCGGCGCTTAGTGTCCAGTTTGGGCGGAACAGTAAAAGACGACCTCTATATAATCAATGCTTTTTCTGCCGACCTTACTGCTAAAGCTGTCGAAATGATGATTCTTTCCGATCGTATTGTCAGAATTTTCAGCGACGCCGAAGTACACGTTTAAATTATTTTGTTTTTAGTTTGGGCCGCTTCGAGATAAATATCGAAACGGCCGCCTATTTTTTTTCAGCAGAGGCTGAGCTTGCTGCTCGCCAGAAGTTCGGCTCGGCTGTATTTTTTTGTAATTGGAGCTATTATGAAAAAGCCAGTGCAGGAAGACCTGTTCGATAAAATAGTCTCTCTTTGTAAGAGACGCGGTTTCGTCTATCCCGGTTCTGATATCTACGGCGGTTTAGCCAATTGTTGGGATTACGGACCATTAGGTGCCCAAATGAAGAAAAATGTCAAAGACATTTGGTGGCGCACCAATGTTCAGGGAAGAAATGATATGGTGGGTATCGATGCCGCCATCTTTATGCATCCCCGCACTTGGGAAGCTTCAGGACACACCCAGGCTTTCTCCGATCCTTTAGTAGACTGCCGCAAGTGTAAACAGCGCTTCCGTGCCGATGAACTTACTCCTGAGGCCGAGTGTCCGGCTGGTGGAACTCATGAATTGACTGAAGTGCGTCAATTCAATTTGATGTTTGAAACTCAGATGGGCGTTGTACAAAATGAAACGTCCCGCGTTTTTCTGCGTCCCGAAACTGCTCAGGGCATTTTTGTCAATTTTGCCAATGTGCAAACTTCTACCCGTCGTAAATTGCCTTTTGGTATAGCTCAGATCGGCAAGTCTTTCCGCAATGAAATTACGCCTCGCCGCTTTACTTTTAGAATGCGCGAATTTGAGCAGATGGAAATTGAATATTTTGTCCGTCCTGAAGATGCTGATCGTGCTTTTAAGAGTTGGGTTGACAGCCGTTACGCTTGGTACAAGAAGTTGGGAATTAAAGAAGAAAAACTGCGTCTGCGTCAGCACGATCCCGATGAATTGGCTCACTACGCTAAAGGATGTTACGACGTAGAATACTTCTTCCCGTGGGGATGGGGAGAGTTGGAAGGCATTGCTAACCGTAGCGACTTCGACTTGAACCGCCACTCCGAATATTCGGGTAAGAGTTTGAGCTATTTCGACCCTGATACCAACGAGCACATTATGCCTTGGGTTATCGAGCCTTCTGGCGGAGTCGATCGCGCTACCTTTGCCTTCATTGCCGATGCGTACGACGAAGATACGGCTATTTCTGCTAAGGGACAAGAAGAGGTTCGTGTAGTGTTGCATTTGCATCCGCGCTTAGCTCCTGTCCAGGTAGCTGTACTGCCTCTTTTAAAGAACAAGCCTCAATTGGTTGAGAAAGCCAAAGAGTTGGAAGGCAAATTGCGCCGCCATTATTTAGTCGATTATGATGAGCGCGGACAGATCGGTAAGCGTTATCGTCGCTATGACGAAATCGGTACTCCTTGCTGTCTGACTGTAGACTTCGATACTTTAGAAGATGATACTGTGACGGTACGCGATCGCGACACTATGCAGCAAGAGCGCATAAAAATTTCCGATTTGCGCAGCTACCTCGATGACAAGCTCTGCATGGACATGGACTTATAAAAAGACAGCTTCAGTGCTCTGAAGTGAAGTCTTTGTTCTTCTATTCAGCGGCAATTGTTTAGTAAGTTCAAAATAAAAGGCGGCAATAAAACTTGCCGCCTTTTATTTTTGTTGTGACACGGGTTAGTAAAAAAGTAATCTGTTACAGGATCGATTACGTTTGACTAAGGGGTAACGAAGCCGCGCATTTGGTTGAACATAGAATCATCAAGCCCGCAGTTTACTTCTAAACCTTTGTAAACGCGCATTTTTTTGTGGACGTCGTTTTCGTAAATTTCAATTTTTTTTGGGAAGTATCGACCATCGGCCAGTTTCTCGATATTCTTGTATTCGGCACGGACCAAGATTTTCTGTTTGTCGCTGATTCTAACCGCATCTAATCTTAAGGGAACTAATCTCTGAGTGTCTACATAAACAGTTTTAGTGTCATTTTCATCTTGAGGATTTTCAATGAGTATTTCTGCTGTATCTACACCGTCAATGTTTTTTTTGCCCTTGAGGGTATATTTCTTATTGGCATCAATGGGATATTTTTGAATATTAAAGGGCAGATTAAGTGTGCCGCTGGGCTGATCTAGAGCCTTTTTCACAGGGTACTGGCCCATGCTTATATAATGCCACACGTTTATGCCATCCCTTATAATAATAGCTTCTTTCTTGTCCATTGGACCGCCTGGATCGTTAATAACAGCGTCGATGCGTAACTTATTGGGAGCTTTAAAATAAATTTTGTCATTGGAGCTGAGCACAAAAGCGTTGCTTTCACTGGCGAGGTCGTAGCATTCTAACTCTATAACCAAATCGCGTATGGGCATAACGCCTTTGGGAGCATAAAGAGATTCTATTAATTGGCGTGCCTGATCAGGCTTGGCTGCCCAGACAGTTCCCAAGCTGATTATTACTAAGGCGACAGCGGCTAAGCTAATAGAGAGAAATGATTTAGCTTTTGACAATTGCGATGTACCTGGCCTTTTTCTTTGATCTGCTGTTCTAATTAAATTTTAGAAAGGAAAGGATGTTCCCTTTTCGCAGAGAGAAGCTTAATTTTTCTTTAGAATATGGACGGAAGGGAAGGGGGCTTTTCATACGAAAACATAGAACCTGAATTTTACTTATTGTAAATGACAGCCGAATTTGTTTGCCAACCTAACCTGGAGGTCGATTTCTGTGCTCTGCATAAAGTGTGGTTTTGATAACGAGCAGGACGCTAGGATATGCAAAAAGTGCGGGGCGGCTCTGCCGCGCTATGTGGCCGAAGCTGAAGTAGAAGAAGTTAAGGTTGAGTCGCCTGTAATCAACGAACGCTTGCAAATCTTTGAGCAGGCTGTAGATAGGGTTGGCTCAGGAGAGTGGAGTACCGAGGAGTTCGCTCACTTTTTAGAAGAAACTGCCGCTGTTTTGGCAGACAAAGAGCAGGGTATACGCTCTATAGATATTCCCGAAGAAGCTGCCGAAGACTTTAAAGAAGAACTTGAAGTAGGTTTCGAAGGTATCAAGCTTTATAATCAAGGCATGCAGGTATTTTTTGCTTATGTCGAGAGCGAAGATCCTGCTTTATTGGAGGAGGGGCTGGAACTTGTGCGGCGCGGCAATGAGCGCATAAATGAAGCTATGCGCATCAATCGCGAAAATCGCAGTAAGCTTGAAGAGTCCATCGGCGGTCCTTTTCTGTAATGTCATTTGGTTAATAAAACGAGAAACGGCTGAGAAGCTTGGTTAAGAGCAGTTATCAGCCGTTTTTTATTGGCAGTGTAAATTCGGTGAGAAATTTTCCTGTTGGTTGAGCAATAAGTCAATGTATTTGTATGAGTACTTCAGCGCAGTTTATACCGTTGAACTTTGCCAGTACTGGAGCGGGGTAGATTGGGTACGAAATCTACCCACTTGATCTGCATATGTAGAGGCTGATTTTTGTTGGCCTTTAGGCGCAGACTTGTAGCCATTTCGCCGCTTGGTTCGATATTTGGACGCAGAACAATGTAGGCGCGTAGGCGCATTTTGTCGTTTTTGTCAACAGCACTGACTACTGCAGCCTGAGCTACTTCGGGCAGATTGAGTAAATTTTGCTCTACGTCGCCCGGCGAGACCCAATGATCTTCGATAAACATCATGTCTTCGCGTTTGCCGGCAAAGTAGTAGAAACCATCTTCATCCATTATGCATTTATCGCCGGTGTCGAGCCAGGGACCAATTAAAACTTTGCTGGTCTTTTTTTGTTTATTCCAGAAGCCGACCATGGTTGAGCCGCCGTATACCATCAAGTTGCCTATTTGTCCGGGAGCTGTCTGTAGTCCGTTTTTGTCTTCCAAACGGATTGTATAACCGGGAGCCGCTTGTCCCAGAGAGCCGGCCCTTACACAATCAGGTCGATTGGTTATATATGCATAAAGTTCTTCGGTACTGCTTAAAGCGTTGAGAATATCTATATCGAACTTTTTTCGCCAGTTGATTTGAGTTGCCAAAGTCAGAACTTGGTTAGTAGAAATGCAGGCGCGTAAATTGGGCAGGCTGACCGATTCATGTTGGCTTTCAGCGTCGCGCAGAATTTTTGTATATATATCCGGGGAAGAAAAGAGAATAGTTGCCTTATGAGTGCGCATTTTCTCCAGCAATTCGCTGCCAGACAGTTCGTTTTCAAGCATAACTATGGAAGAGCGACTGTAAAGAGGGAAAAATATGCGCTCCATCAGACCTTGGCTGCTGTAGAGAGGAGAAGTGCTCATAACAATGTCATTCTCGTCCATATTCAGCACTTCATGGGCGTAACTGGCACTGGCATAGATCGGAGAGCGATGCATATGCATTGTGGCTTTAGGAAATCCGGCCAGCCCTTGAGTGTAAACCCAAAAAGCTGTGTCGTCGCAGGTGGTAGGGGCGGGAGCTAAGTTAGTACTTAGTTCCTGGCTTTCTTCTTCCATAGAAGAACCGCCGGAAGCTTCAGTAGATACCGAAGAAATAACTTCTGTTTTCCAGGGAAGCTCCCGGCAGAGCTCGCGAACGGTCAAGAAGTCCTCAGGATCGACAACGGCTACTACGGCTCTAGATTCATCGAGTAGATAGCGCAGTTCATGTCTTTGCAGCTGAGCAGGCAGAGCTACTGGTACAGCTCCAAGTTTAATGGCGGCCAAAAATAGAGAAGTAAATTTTATACTGTCTTTGACCATAAGAAGTACGCGTCGCTCTATACCGACTTTGTGGTTAAGGAGAAAATTGCCGGCTTGATTAACCAAAACAGCCAGTTTGTTGAAAGTTAGGATCCGCTTTGGTGAAACGAGAGCTATACTGTCGCCATTTTTGGAAACAGCTTCCTGTAGCAGATGGTCCGCCACATTAAATTCTCTGGGAATATTAAGGCTTAGTGCTTGCGGATTATCGAAACCTCTGCTACTGCCGACAGCATTGATAACGTTGCGAGATGAATTATCGGCCACTGTATTCTCTCCTTAGTTAGATTGCTGCTGAAGTTCCCCATGCTTGGCTTTTTCCCTAGTTTGAGCAGCTTTAGAGCTCTGTATCGCGTTTTGTCTGCGCTGTACAAAGGATAAGGCTGCCTGGTAAGCTTGTTGATCGAGGTCTGCCAGCCGGTTCATAATGCGCTCCGCTTTTTGGTCTTCGCCTAAATAAGTGTATATTACCAAGCGATCGTATAATGAAGCCGGTAGATTGGGAGTTATCGAATCGACGTAGTCTAAAATTTTTAACGCCTCTTGAAGTTGATTCATTTCGGTGAGGCAGTTAGCTTTGAGAATGAGAATTTTGGGATTACGCGGATCGAGATACAGAGCTTGATTGATAGTTCTGATAGCTTGAGGCAAATTTTGAGGCTCTCTGGAGAAAATATAGGCTAAATTTGTTAACGGCAGAGTTTTGTCGGGAGCGTAAGCAGCGGCAATGGAGGCGTATTCGATAGCTTTAAACAATATTTTGCCGTCGGGTGCAGGCAAGACCTTATAGTTTATTTCTGTAAAGACTCTGCTTATCTCCAAGTTATATTGCCAAGTCATCCAAGCTGGACTTAAAGCAGAAGCCAGTTCGTAGCAAGCGTTGGCTTGATCGTAAGTAAGCAAAATTTCAGCTGTAGATACGTTGTTGGTTCTCTGAAGGCGTTGAGCTTCTCGGCAATATTGATTACCTAAACTCCCTAAGCGTAGGCTGGCAAAATCCATGAGAACTGCCACAGTGGTTGCGAACATAATGACAGTTCCGATAAAAATAGCCAAGTGTACGCGGCCGTTCATTTCCATTAACGACTGGTTTAAATATTGATCGTCTGTCGGTTGCTGCTGATAGCTGGAAGTTGGTGAAGCTGCACTCACTGCTGCCATAATAAAGATCCAGAGCAGTTCAGATGATACTGTAAAACTGGTAAATATGTGAGCTGTCCAGAGGCATGCAATAGAACTTAAAAAGGCTGCTCGTAAAGGAACGCATTTTATTTGGCGGGCAGAATTTAAGGTAAAAGCAATGCTAATTAGGTAAAGTATAAAAGCGGGCCAACCGGCAGTAGCCAGAACATGGAAAAGTTGATTGTGAGTTGAGGTTGGAAGCTGACCGTAAGGGCGCGTAACCATCGGCTCAGAATTGCGTTCCAGTAAGTTGGCTTCTATTTGTCCGTAGGGACCTACGCCTGTCCAAGGAAAAGCTAGGGCTGTTTTTAGCGCTGATTTCCAAAACCACAATCTAGCTTGCAAGCTTGGATCGTTTAAATTTGTGAAGCTTTTCACTCTTTCGGCTACAGTGTATTGATTTATATCGTTGCCGCCCAGATTTTGCTCGGCACAAGCTATATAGAGGGTACTTAGGGCTATTAGTCCTGCGACAGTTGAGATGCCTATTTTTATAACAATTTTTTTATTAGTGTAAGCTGCGGCCATGGTCACAAACCAGATGACCATACCGATCCCGAACCCTAGCCAGGCCGCTCTGGTTTGGGTAATAACTATAACTATGGCACAGAGTAGCCAGGCCAACAAAGCAGCAATTCTGGCTCGCTTATCGTTGAGGCAGGTCAATAACCACGACAAAGAAAGGGGGAGAACGGCGGCAAACCATACGCCCGAATAGTTCGGATTTCCAAAAGTAGCTATAGTGCGTCCTTGAGAAAGATGAGGGTAATTCCAGCTCATAGGATCACCTATAACAAGACCAAATAGGCTTATCTGCAGTGGGGTTATTTTTTGTAGGCAGGAGTAGAGTCCGGCTATCAGACAAGCTAAACTAAGCCAGCCGATCAGATTCCAAATGTAACGCACTTCTTCTGCAGGTGCGTGTTGGTTAGAGTGAAATTGGAATGCCGCGTCGGAGTTTTCAGTTGGGGCAATATTTGGGGGCGTCTTTTCCGGCGGGGCTGACGGCGAACAGGAGGGCGTTAAAGTTTTAGGTTCCGGCGTTGCGGCAGAACTTTCAGAAGTTACAGAAAGTATTTTCTCTTCCGGGGGGTGGCTGTTTGCTTGGCCTTGAGTGGTAGGATCAGTTCGAGCTTCTTTATCGATAAACAGACTTAGCATCAAGGGAGAAGCTAGAATGCTATCCCAAGCTAAGAGCAGTAGAGCACCGCTTACGTAAAAAATTGCGTATTCCATAAGGTGGAGTTTTAGCCCCGCCCAGTAAGCGCTGGCGGCCAACAATATATAGGCAGCTGCGCCCACTTTTATATGGGAGCTTCGTGGCATAAAGCGCAACCTTTCAGATAAGCACCCGATTAGCCAGGCGCATACCACCAGCCCGGTTGCCCAAAGTGTGGCCGCCATTTTGGGCTCTTCTACACCGTCGTAAAATCCTGTCCAAGCGATTAAAGGTACAACAAATACTAATATGAAAGTGCCGATGTTTAATAAAGAACGCAGTAATCTCATAGACTTTCTTCCCGGCTGAAAATAATAAGCCCCCTTGTTCCTGAGACAGGCCGTTTGGTTGGCCTTCAGCAGGAAGGGGGCTTGACCCTTTACGGCTGCTAAGTTTTAACTTAACTAGCCTATTAGAAGGACGTCGTCCAGTTTGCGCCTGGCGGTAATTTTTGGAGGATCTGTAGGGTAGCCTATGCGCAGAAGTAGCTGAGGCCACTCTGTTAGGCCCAAAAGGCTCTGCAGACGCTTACGCAGCTCTTCCACGGCTATGGGCTGATTTAGGAAAGAAGCCTGCAGCCCGTTGGCTGCGGCACTGAGTAAAATCCGTTCTACGGCCTGACCGCTTTGCATCCAGTCGCTGGGAGTATCGGTGGGGGATGTGATCACTCCCAAAAGAGTTGTGGCACAAGTCAGGGCCTGATCGCCTCTGGCAAATTCATCGGTGTAATTGAATACTCGATGGGTGAGAGGGGCCAAAATACTAGCCACGGCGTTCATATTTCCCATGGCGTAACCGGGCACGCCGTCTTCGGAACGTCCGCTACTGCGCACCCAGGAGGCGTATTCTTTGCGGGTATCCAAATCGGATCCCAGATCTTTGTCTCCTTCGCTGATCATACCAGCCAGAGCCATCTGAGTACTACTTACGGTAACAGGAACAAATTCGCATCCGTATTTTTGGGCAGCTCCGATGAAGAGTTCGATAAGTTCTGGCTTAACAACTTCTTCGCTGAACGGTCTGCGGTAGCAATGGCGCTGTTGTATCGCTTTAAAAAGCTTATTTTCTTTGCCAGCCTCGCCAGTGTTTTTCCAGGTTATTTCTGCTACCAGATTTTCTTCTGAGTTCGCTGGCATAATGGAGGTTTCTTCTGTAAAACCGAAGCGGTGCATAGCAATACGCAAGTTGCAGAGAGCCGCTCCGCAGGAAATAATATTCTCTCTGCCCAGAGGATCGCGATGGGTTTGCAGGCGTTCTGTATCGTGAAAAATTTTAATAGTGTTGCCCTGCAATTTGAACAACCAAGGCTGAGCGTTCCAAGAGGACGGGGCTAAAATGGCGTAATGAAGTATAAACGATATTTTGGTTAGATCGTCGGCATCAGCGGGGAAATCGTTTTCCGTGATATTCCTGGATTTTAATTTTGTTACCATACAACCTCTTCTGCTATCGAGATTTTTCCTGAGGACTGACTTTAGGAAATTTCTCGTGTAAAGGCGGAGCGCCTGGCACAAGCGGCGTTTGACTGCCGATGATCTTCTCCAAGCGGGTTCATGCATGCCCTGCGGTATGCTGACAACATTGTGCAGCGGTCTGAGAGAGCCGTCTTGGGCTGACAGCTGCGTTCTTTCAAAAGTTGGGGAACAGCGCTCCAAGGACGTCGCTTCTGTTCTCTCAACTCAGTACGGCGATATAGGCAAATATGCCGCCAAGGGGTAAGAGATGAAGCTAAAATATTTCATCATTGCTTTCGATGCGCTCTTTTTTTTGTTTTAGTTAAAGTCCCCTGCCTACAGTTTTAGAAAAAACAGTTTTTTTTGTGTTGTATCTGCATAAAAATATCGTTTAAAAGTGGGGTAATGAACACAGTCAAATTCTCATTTGAGAAAATATTGTGGACTTTTTTTTATTTTCCTTGTGGGCAACATCGCCTGTAAATGTTCACAATTCGGCGTTTGTGTGTATAATATTAAAGGTGAGCATGATACAAGACAAACAGTACAATCAGGCCGGAGCTGGGGCCGGATCTGATAATAGTGAAGATCTTTTTACTTATGGTGAGCGCTGTCTGGCAGAGGGACGCCTCCCTGAAGCAGTGACTGCTTTCAGACGTATAGGCATTAATGCAGATAACCGCGGGCCTGTTAAGTTCAATTTGGGCATAGCTTATTTGTTGGGCGGCAATATCGACGCGGCTATTGCCTGTCTCACAGAAGTAACCGATTCCGACGGAGATCTCGATCTGGGGTTATTTTCTTTAGCCGACAAGAAATTAATTGCGCCGGCTATCAATAGTTTCAAGGCTGCCATGGAGCAGAATACCGATCTTATAAGGGCGGCTAAGGCTGCCGCCGCTTTTTTGGTGTTGAACTGCTTTTCCGATGCTTTGGCTTCACTAGATGACTTAGGGCGTCAAGATAATCTTCTGCCTCAGTTGCCTCTTTGGCGCAGTCTTGCTCTGCTAAGGTTGGGAAATTACGAAGATGCCTGTGAGTCTGCCGCTGCTTATTGCCATAATGTGCCACAAGATGCCTACGGCTTTTATGTTCTGGGTTTGGCTCACTTCAGTTTAAAAGAAACTGCCAAAGCAATTGAAGCGTATCGTTTAGCTGTCGAGGCGGTTCCGGGTCACATGAAAGCCAGTCTGCGTTTAGCTCAGGCTTACATGGTCGCTGAGCAATATACTCATGTAGAGTCCATTTTACGCCGTCTGTTGGAAAAACATCCCGCCTGCATCGATGCCTACTTCGGCTTGGGAAAATGTTTAGAAAAACAGTACCGTACCGAAGAAGCCGTAAAATATATAGCTAAAGCTGCCGATAGAGCTCCCGGATTTTCTGAGTATCAAGTAGCCGCCGGCAAGGCTTTCAAGAATTTAGGACAGCACGAAAAGGCCTTAACCTATTTCCGGCGGGCCGCTTCTTTGCGCGGCGATGACGGAGACATACGCTATTGTTTGGGTAGTACGTTGTGCGCTTTAGAACGTTACTCGGAAGCTGTTCCCGAACTTGAAAGGGCTATTCAGCTTGATCCGCGCAATGGTTATGCCTTTTATAGTTTAGGAACGGCTTATGCTAAGTTAAACTATTACGATAAAGCCGTCAAAATGCTCACGCTGTCTCTTGAACTTAACCCTCGTTCCCAAGATGCCAGGTACGAGATCGGAGTTATTTGTTACAAGAGCGGTTCCTACAAAAAAGCGATAGAAGAACTGCAAGCTTATGTAAAGTTCGCTCCTGCGGATATCCGCTCCCATTATTACATCGGCCTCTGTTTGCGGGCTTTGGGCCGTCTTAAGGAAGCGGAAGAAATGCTGTTGGAAGTTATGAAAAACAGTGCCGAAGCCGAGCAGGCTGTGTATCGCAACAGCGCTGAGTGCTTGCAGCAGGGGGACACCGAAGCGGCTCTGGCTGAATTAGAAAAGGCAGCGTCCCGCGATCTCCCCGTGCGTAAGAGCGATTTCTTTGAAGTTTCTATGTTGCAGTTCTTCGGTACTAAGTCGATTCGTCTCTACAGAGGTGTTATGGAAGAGCGCGAGTACGGATCTAATGTAGAAAATAGCTTATTCCAGTTTATGGAATCGTTGTCTGCTATTACCGATTTGCGCGACGCCTATTGCCAGTCACATTCGCAGCGCGTAGCAGCTATTGCCGACGTTTTGACAGAAAAATTAAAAATAGACGAAGAAATGAAGAGCGGTATTCATGTGGGAGCTTGTTTGCACGATTCCGGTAAGATGGCTCTGCCTGATGTCGCTATGTACTATGCTTCCGGCAACGGAGACAATGTAAAAGATTGTAATGCTCTCTATGAGCAGCATACTTTGCTGGGGTACGAAAATTTTTCCTCGATGCCTTTCCCCGATGGTGTACTCGATGCCATTCAGTACCATCATGAACTTTGGGACGGCAGCGGATTCCCTTCCGGTTTAAAGGAAGAGGCTATTCCTTTGTCGGCTCAAATTGTCGGTTTGGCCGACTACTACGAGCGTCTGCTTACTAAAGGCGGTTCTCAGGGGGTACTTTCTCCGGAGCAGGCTTTAGCCGATATTAAACAGCATTCAGGTCATTTCTTTAACCCGCGTTTGGTGACTCATTTCGAAAAAGAGTTTGCCCGCATTAACAACAAATTGGCAGAACTTCGCGTTTAGTTTCGTTAATGTAAAACGCTGCGTTGCTAAACTCTGCTCTCGGTCGGTTCGTGAGTCAATCGAGCCGGGAGCAGAGTTTTATTTTTGAAAAATAAGCTATAACAATTCAGTAAAGCAGGGCGGAAAAATAATATAATCAACCGCTGCTAACGGCTATCTTATATTTTTGAGACGTGCTTTTTAGTGTAAAGGTAAACTTCTGCAGTCCCCCAGGTAAAGGCCTCCGTTTGACGGGATTGCAGCTCCCATTCCGGCCCTCTGAGTAGTCTACTTACACTTATAACTACAGCTTCTTCGGGAGCTTGGGCGGCCAATTGCTTCTGCAGCTTGCGCCATGTTTTATCTTCCAGACAAAGTCCGGTTAAAAAATAAATGTCGGCAGAAGGGATTTTATCGTGGCAGAAATTAAGTTCTTGAAAGTCAACCTGATCCGTAAGGTTTAGCAAATGCGCAGCTTTGCGTCCTCTGTGGATGTATTCTTCTATTATATCGAGTCCTATTGAAGGAGCTTGAAATGCTGAGGCCGCTGTCAAAGGTACAATGCCGCGTCCGCAGCCTAAGTCGGCAACTTTAGTTTGAGCCGAAGCTGAAGCCAGTTTTAGCAGTCTGTAGGCCGTTCCAGGTAGCGTCTCGCCGTAAGTGAGTCCACCGCAATCGTCGGGTAGGCCGCCTCCTTGCAACATTTGAGGAGAGTTCTTCCGCAAAAAACGCAAGACTGCCAAATTCGGGGAACTGCCCAGCCAGCTCAGCATGAGGGAAAAGCGCACCTTGTACCACCATCTAAAGCGGCTGTATAGTATGGCTTCTCTCAATGTCTGCCTGAATATCCAAAACATATTTTCCAAGGCCACCCAAATCAATTGTGCTACCATTCCCTCAATGATGTAAAGAAAAGAACTTAACGCTGTAGGTTTATGTTGTCTGTAGATGCAGATTGGTCCGCGGCCTGCCTACATAAAGAAGCTAACTCTATACTGCGCTCATGGGCCATTAGCAGCCGCTGAGCTATAACTACAACTTCTTGGTTAAGATCAGCGGCGGAATCTACTTGGGGGCTGAGCTGAGCAAATTTGCTTAGCTCAGCTGTGTACAGGGAGCGCAGTTTGTTCAGTCTTTCCTGCAACCACAGTGCTGAGGCGAAGGGCTCACTTGCTGAAGCAGCGGGAATACATTCTTGCAGTTGTTCCATAAAATGTTGGCGTAGGGGCGATAAGCTGCCTTCTGCAGTTCCCCATCCTTCAGCATGAGAATAATAGAACTGCAGAAGCTCTTCTGCTCGGTTCAGTAGCTCCTGCTCTCTTTCAGCCTCTGCTGGCGAATCTGCCGGTACAGGCAGTCTTTGGGGAGCAGAGGCTGAACTGGCCCTGTGTGCGTCCATGTTTACCTTATCTGCCCTTCGCCTTCAATTAAATATTTATTGGTAGTTAAAGCTTCCAAACCGAGCGGGCCGCGGGCATGGAGCTTTTGCGTAGAAATACCGATTTCTGCCCCAAAGCCGAACTCACCGCCGTCTGTGAAGCGTGTGGAAGCATTGACATAAACGGCACAGGACGATATGCGCTGTTGGAACTCTTTGGCAGCTTGCCAATCTTGAGTAATAATTGCTTCGGAATGGCCAGAGGAATGTTTATTGATATGTTCTATAGCTTCGTTTAAATTGTCTACAATTTTAACGGCAATATCCAAACTCAGATACTCTTTGTCCCAGTCTTCTTCCGTAGCGGCTACAGCATCTTTGCTTAAGGTACAAACTTCGGGTGAGCCGTGTAAGATAACTTGGGCCATTTCCCGGCTTTGGGCAACTTTCTGAAGGAAGTCAGCCGCGACGGAGTTATCGATCAATAAAGTTTCTAAAGCGTTGCATACGCCGGGACGCTGAGTTTTACCGTTAATCAAAATGCGCAGAGCCATATCTAGATCGGCTTTAGCATGTACGTACAAGTGACAGTTGCCTACGCCTGTTTCTATAACGGGAACAGAAGATATTGCTTTCACCCTGCTGATTAAACTATGGCCACCGCGGGGAATAATGCAATCGATTAAGCCATTTAATTGAGCTAATTCATCGACTACTGCGCGCCCTTCTTGTTCGACTGGAATAATAAAATCGGGATCCTGGCCTATATTTTGCAAGGCCTGACGCATGCTTGCTGCTAGGACTTTGTTCGATTCGGCAGCATGGGAAGAACCGCGCAGTAGACAGGCGTTACCTGATTTTAAGCAAAGGACGGCCGAATCGACGGTAACATTGGGGCGGGCCTCGTAAATCATGGCGATTACCCCTAGGGGTACCTGAACTTTGCGTATGGAGAGGCCGTTGGGCCGTCTCCAACCTTCTTCACGTCCGACCGGGTCCGCTAGTTGGGCGACTTTTAATACGCTGTCAGCCAGAGCTGCTATGCGTTCGGCACTGAGGCTCAGCCTGTCTAAAAAGGCTGGAGAAGCACCGTCCGCTTTAGCTTTGCCAAGGTCGCGGCGGTTAGCCTCCAGAATTAGCTCCTGATCTAGGCGGAGTTGTTTGGCAATTTCAGCCAGAGCTATGTTTTTTTCTCCTGTTTTTAAATTGGCCAAAGCGAAAGAAGCTTTTTTGGCTCTAACGGCTAAGTCGCGTACTGTTTCCATATCAGCCATATCGATCCTTAAATAACAAAATATCTGTTGCCGTCTTTCCTGATGAGGCAGCTAAGCAGAAAAATTAGCAGGGGTTAGTTTAGCTGCATTTTTGTTCTTCCTGCCAAGTAGAAGCTAAGCTCTACATACGAACGTCTAAGCTTAAAAACTGTAATTATTTGTTATAAGTTGAGTTTGTGTTATTATCTACGGCGTGATTCACGTAGTAAATTTAAATAAGTCTTTTGGTGCTCATATAATTTTGGACGAAGTGACTTTCGCTGTGGCACCCGGTGAAAAAGTTGCTCTGGTCGGTCGCAACGGCTGCGGCAAAACTACTCTTTTGCATATTATTTGCGGTACTGAACCGTATGACAGCGGCTCTGTTATTCCGGGTCCTTCCTGTCAAATAGGTTACCTAGGACAGGAAGGTCAGCTTAATCACAGTTTGACTCTCTATCAGGAAATGGAGCAGGTTTTTGCCGATGTCAAGCTGCTAGAGGCGGAAGTTCGTTCTTTGGAAGAAAAAATGGCGGAATTAGGTGATTCCGACAATCCAGAAGACGCCGAAAAGTTACAATCGGTACTCAACCGCTATGGCCGCTGCCGTTCTCGTTTGGAGCACAGTGAACCTGAACTTATTGATGCCAAAATTCGCGGTACTCTGCACGGTCTCGGCTTCACGGATAGTGATATGGATCGCTTGACTTCCGAATTTAGTGGCGGTTGGCAGATGCGCGGTTCTATGGCTAAGCTATTGTTGCGTGAACCCGATTTGCTTTTGTTGGATGAACCAACTAATCACTTGGACATTTATGCGGCAGAATGGCTGGAAGATTACATTCGTAAAAGTTCTGCAACGGTTATCTTAGTCTCTCACGATCGCTACTTCATGGATCGCTGTGTCAGCAGAGTTTTAGAGCTGCGTCAGACAAAAATTCATGATTATGCCGGCAATTATAGCTTTTACGTTGAAGAACGAGAGCGGCGCCGTGAGCAGCAGGAAGCGGCTTATCTTAATCAGCAAAAGCGCCTGAAACAAGAAATGCGTTTTGTGGAGCGTTTTCGTTACAAGGCCTCTTTGGCTACTCGGGTACAGAGCCGCTTAAAGCTAATTGATAAACGCGAACTTATTGAGGCTCCTGACAAAGATCAGCGGGCTTTGAAAGCTCAGTTTGCTGCTGCCTCTGCTTCGGGTCAGTCTGTTCTTTCTGTAAAGAACGTATGCAAAGCGTACGGAGAACGTCAGGTTTTGACAGGGTTAAGTTTAGAAGTCCAGCGTGGCGAGCGTATGGCTTTGGTGGGAGGCAACGGAGTAGGCAAGTCTACTTTGCTGCGCCTATTAGCGGGGTTAGAAGAACCTGATAGTGGCAAAATTAAAGCTGGTTATAAGCTAGAGCCGGTTTATTATGCTCAGCATCAGGCCGAATCTCTCAATATGGATAACACTATTCTCGACGAAGTGTACGCTGTCTGCGGTTTTGAAGTTGATCAGACTAGAATACGTACTATTTTGGGCTGCTTACTTTTTGAGGGTGACGACGTCCACAAAGAAATTTCTGTATTGAGCGGGGGTGAAAAAAGCCGGGTGGCTTTGGCTAGGTGTATTTTACAGCCTTCTAATCTGTTACTGTTAGATGAACCGACTAATCATTTGGACATTGAATCACGTCAAGCTTTGCTCAATGCTTTACAAGATTATCCCGGCACGGTGATGATTGTAACTCACGATCGTTTCTTTATGAACGAATTGGCCGATGTTATTGTGGAGATAAGGCAGGGGCGAGCCTATCGATATGTCGGCAACTACGATGACTATTTTGAGGTTCGGCGCAAAGAAATGCAGCGTGAAGCAGCCGAAAAAGATCTTCAGGGACGCCCTGCCCTCACTAAAACCCAGCAATCTAAGAACAGAAAAGCTGCTCTGCAAGCTTACCAAGAGGAGAAGCGCCTCAAAGAGGCAGAAACTGCTAAAGCGTCTAAGACATCTTCGGCTGCTTCTAAGTTTAAGTGGAAGTTTTCTGCTTTGGAAAAGCGTATCTGCACTTTAGAAGAAGAAATGCAGGCTTTGGGCGAACGCTTAGCCGATCCCGAGTTGTACAGCAGTCCTGACAAGTTAAAAAAACTCAGAGAGGAATACGACAGCAAACAACAAGAAAACAATGAATTGATGGCGATTTGGGAGCAGATGGCCGAGGAACAATAGGTTAGAGTGCTGATTGAATAGTCGCAGGCGCCTTAGGGCTCGAACCGTGTTGTAGTAGGTAGGCAGAGGAGAAAACATGCAGCGAAGTTGGAAATCCAGAGCTTTGTTTTTTTGCATAGGAATGGCGGTTGGGGCCGCAGTTTGGTGTGGCCTGAATTATGATACAATTTCGGACGGCAGTATTCCCAAGCCACCTGCGGCTCTGGAGAAGGCGGCCGCTAAGCCTGCGCCTGCTAATAAAGACCACGGTTTGCCGGATATTCCGGTTATAGTTGGAGAAGCTGACTTGAAAAAGGCGGTAGACAACTATTTGACTCTGCTTAAAAAAGCCGAAGCTTCAGGTGACGCCCCTAGTTTACAGAAGTTGGCTGAGGTGCTTAATAAGGCGCATCAGTTGCCGCCGAATACCGATTATGCCATGCTGTATATGTACAAATATCCTCTGCGCTCGGCTCTAGAAAAATTGGTAGAGCTCGATCCTAAACTGGCCTCGCTCAAAGAAAATGCCTCTTATTATGCCGATCAGTCAGGTAATTGGCAGGTTAACAAGCAAAATTGGCAGTTCCAAGATTTCGAAGAGGCTGTTTACCAGGCTTATTACAAAGATAAAAATCCGGATTTCCCTTTAATTCGCTCTTTGGAAATTTTATTGGCTGTGCGCAATCGCGACTATGAATGTATGCAAAAGTTGCACAACGAAATCGGTTTGGGGCCCGCTCCTCAGTGGCCTCTGGAAGCTTTTCGTCAACTTTATACATATGCCGGTAGCGAGGGAGGGCAGAAGCAGATGGAGGAACTCAAGAAACTGCTTCCTGCGGGAAAGAGCTGGCAAGGAGCCGATTGGTGTGAAATAGGTTACGGAAGCGGTAAAATCTTTTCTTCCTTACGAAATGAGTTGGGCAGTCAAGGGACTATCTGGGCTGTGGAAATAGATGATTCCTGCAAACGTTTTGTACGTGATCTCCAGTCTTCCGGATGCGTAAATTGGGGAACAACTAAGTATATAGATGGAACCTACCGAAATTGCTGCATGCCTGCAAACAGTGTCGATGTCGTCCATGCCGGTTTAATTCATATCGGCGATGGTCCGGAAGAGCTGCTCCAGCGTGACTGGCTGCCCCTGCTGGGTAGCATCAAGAAAGCCTTAAAACCGGGAGGGCTGCTGCTGGTCGATGACGGCGGAGATCCTACTATTGAACGGGTGCGCTATGTTATGAAAATGGCCGGTTTTAAAGAAGTCAGTTTAGTGCTTGGCAGCAACACTGATTCTAAACGTCCCTGTTTTGTAGCGGCTTTTACACCCGAGCATAAATGAACGGCAAAACAAAGGGGAATTACCAAGCAGATGACAGGAGGGAATAACTCCTTCGGAGGGAAAGATACTGTCAGTATGTTGTGTGTGTCTTGTGGTAAAATTACCGATTCAACAGATATCTGTGAGCACTGTAAGTCAGCTCTTCCTTCCAGAAAGGCGCTCCCTCCTTATCAAAATGGTCCTCTTGTCGAGATAACGTCTGTTCTGTTCGATTGGGATGGAGGAAAAATTTCTAAGGAAGAATTGTGTGAACGTTTGGAAAAACGTAAGGCCTTTTATCAATCGATCCTTTCTGGGGTCTGTTCTATGGAAGTTCCTCCCGATGTTCGCGCCGAAATCAGTGAAGAATTGCGAGTTGGAAGAATGGGGCTGGAGAGTCTGCTCTGCTCTATCGACTTAGTAGACAAATATGCCGAAAGTGGTGACAGCTCTCTGCGCGATTCTGCTGTTCGGGCTGCCGAGAGCGGTACAAGAATGCTCAATAGGGCTATTCTTCTGAATTGGGAGTCTTATACCACACTGCAGGCCAGCACAGAAGAAATGTTGGCTTTGGCACGGGAGAGCATTTAGCCGGTTAGGTTGAAACTCTATATAAAAAAAACAGGTAGAAGCGGACCGTCTCAATACTTTTTTGACGGCCTCGCTTTGATTTGGTTAAAGATTAGGCAGCTTTCAGAAATGGGAGCCGAAGCTTGTTAATAAAATCATAAACCGCATGCAGTGGGAAATTTGTCTGCTGCGGCGTTGGAAGGGAAAGGCAATAAATGACGTGTAGTTGTGAGAGTTGGCGTAAAAAGCTGACCAATGAGAAAGCTACTTACCAATTTGAAGAAGGTAACGCCGAAATGCGCGCTATCTTGGGCGGTAAAGGTGCCAACTTGGCTGAGATGACCCGTATGGGAATTCCCGTACCTCCCGGCTTTACCGTAACGACTGAAGTCTGCAATATGTACTATGAGCTGGGCAAAATTATGCCTCCCGGCCTCGATGAAGAAATTGAAGAGCAGATGGCCGTTCTGGCTAAGAAGATGGACAAAGGCTTCGGTTGCCCGAAGAATCCTCTCTTAGTATCGGTTCGTTCCGGTGCCAAATTCTCCATGCCCGGTATGATGGACACCATCTTGAACCTCGGTCTTAACGACGAAACCGTAAAAGGTTTGGCTGAGCAGTCCAACGATGAGCGCTTCGCTTACGATGCTTATCGCCGCTTCATCATGATGTTCTCCGACGTTGTCATGGAGCTTCCTAAGTCCGAATTTGAAAAAATTCTGCGTGCTAAGAAAGACTCCGAAGGCGTCAAAGAAGACTCCAAGCTTTCTGCCGAAGCTTTGAAAGAAGTTGTTGAACTTTACAAGAAGCTCTTCAAAGACGAGAAAGGTTTCGACTTCCCGCAGGATGTCCACCAGCAGCTCAAAGAGGCTGTTCTGGCCGTGTTCCGCTCCTGGATGAACGAGCGCGCCATTATTTACCGCAACCATGAGAAGATTCCTCACAACCTCGGTACTGCTGTTAACGTGCAGGCTATGTGTTTCGGAAATATGGGCGAAAATTCCGGTACCGGCGTAGCTTTCAGCCGCGACTACAACGATGGCACCAAGGGCCTGGTCGGTGACTTCCTCTTAAACGCTCAGGGCGAAGATGTCGTAGCCGGTATTCGTAAAGTTTCTCCTATCGATGAACTTAACAGAATTATGCCTGAGAGCTACAAGGCTCTTTCAGATATCGCCAACAACTTAGAGCTTCACTACAAAGATCTCCAAGACATGGAGTTTACCATTGAAAAAGGCCGTCTGTTTATGCTGCAGACCCGCAACGGTAAGAGAACCGCTGCTGCTGCCGTCAAGATTGCCGTCGACATGGTTCACGAAGGTCTCATTACTAAAGAAGAAGCTGTTATGCGCGTGGCTCCCGATCAGCTCGATCGTCTGCTCCACCCCTTCATTCCTGATAAGGTTAAGAAGCAGGCTAAAGCTGATGGTAGCATGTTGGCTAAAGGTACTGCCGCTTCTCCCGGCGCCGCTTGCGGACGCGTAGTTTTTGACAAGAATGAAGCCGTACGCCTCCACAGCGAGACTCCCGTTATTTTGGTCCGTATCGACACCACTCCCGAAGACGCTGCTGGTATGCTGGTGGCTAAGGGCATCCTGACTTCTACCGGTGGACCTTCATCTCACGCTGCTTTGGTCGCCCGTGGTTGGGGCATCCCTTGTGTGGTAGGTTGCGAAGCTTTGCACATCGACATTGAGAACAAGACTGTTACCGTAGGCAACAAGTCTTTCAAAGATGGTGACTTCCTCACTATTGACGGTTCTACCGGTGAAGTTATGCTCGGTGAGCTCCCTCTGGAAGAGCCCAAAGATCTCACTCCTGAAACCAAAGAGTTGCTCGGATGGGCCGATGAAGTTAAGCGTCTGAGAGTTTACGCCAACGCCGATAACCCCAAGGATGCCGCCAGAGCCAGAGCTTTCGGTGCTGCCGGTATCGGTCTGTGCCGTACTGAGCACATGTTCATGGAAACTGAGCGCTTGCCTTACGTACAGGACATGATCCTGATTGCCGGTGAGGCTGAGAATGGCAACCGTGTTCGCCAGGGTATCGTTAAAGAGCTGGCTGAGGCTAACGGACGTCACAAGGAAGCTTTGGAAGCCAAACTGGCTGAGTTCGATAAAGAGCACATGCCCGTTTGGAACCGCTACCAGGAACTTTTAGGCAAGCTGCTTGAGTTCCAGCGCGGCGACTTCCGCGGCATCTTGGAAGCTATGAAGGGCTGCTGGACGATCATTCGTCTGATCGACCCGCCTTTACACGAGTTCCTTCCCAAGCACGGCCCTCTCTTCGAAGATGTAGTCCGTCTCAGAACTCTTAAAGAAGTTAGTGCCGAAGCTTATGAGGCCGCTCTGGCTGAAATTCGCAGCAAGCGCGGTGCCGATGTCACCCTGGAGAGCTTAGTTAGCTTGCTGGGTCGCGTCGAAAAGATGAGCGAGTGCAACCCCATGCTCGGTCTGCGTGTGTGCCGTTTAGGTATCGTCTTCCCTGAAATTGTGAAGATGCAGGTTCGCGGTATTATGGAAGCCGCTTGCGGTTTGGTTAAAGAAGGTATCGATGCTAAGCCCGAGATCATGATTCCCGGTGTAGGCACTGTTGAAGAGATGCGCTGGAACCGCCGTATGGTTACTGAAATGGCTGAGAAAGTTATGGCTGAAATGGGCGTAACTGTGAAGTACAAGGTCGGTACTATGGTTGAGATTCCTAGAGCTGCCTTGACTGCCGGCGATATCGCCACTGAAGCCGAATTCTTCAGCTTCGGTACCAACGACCTCTCTCAGACTACTTTCGGCTACTCCCGTGACGACGCCGCCAAGACTTTCGTGCCCATTTACTTAGACCAGCACATTTTGAAGGCTGATCCCTTCCAGGTGTTGGATCAGGTCGGTGTGGGTCGCTTAATGAAGACGGCCGTTAAGGAAGGTCGCGCTACCCGCGGTGAAGATATGGAAATCGGTATTTGCGGTGAGCACGGTGGTGAGCCTTCTTCCGTCGCTTTCTGCCACGAAATCGGTCTCACTTACGTATCCTGCTCTCCTTACCGCGTGCCTATCGCTCGCTTAGCCGCCGCTCAGGCTGCTGTACGCGAGAAACGCAACGGTCAGGGAGCTTCTGCCGATATTCGCTAGTTCTCTGAACTTTTAAGGACGGCTTGCTCTGTTCAGTTGTGTGTTTCCGAGCAGAGTAGGTCCAATAAAATAAGCCCCAGTTATTACCTTGATAATTCGGGGCTTATTTTATTTTGACTAAATAGTAGTCTAACTCTATTGTTGAACTGACTAATATTTATCGGAATGTTCCGGTCAGCCTAAAAATCTAGTAGTTCCTGACCTGGGCCGGTATCGTAAAGCTCTTCTGTCTCTCTACCTGCAGTAGCTGATGAGGTTGGAGACGGCTCGGGAGACGAATTGTAGGTTTCATTTTCACGATTGAGTAGGGCAGCTAAAGCCGTAATTTCTATACTCAGCTGCTGCAGCGAATTCTTTAAGCTGGAGGCTAAGGCTTGCAGATTGCCGTTATCGGAGGGCATAGCCTCTTGGAGAATTCTTAATTGCTCTTGCAGAGCATCTGTTTTAGTTCTGGCAGAAGCTGAAGAATTTAGACCCGATTTGCGCAAAATAAGTCGCAGGGTCTCGCGGTAATGCTGTTCATTGCGTATATATTCAAGAATGTGCTGTAAAGGTTTGTATGAGCATTGGTTCTGTTTGAGCAGGGAGCACCAGCCGCGCAGTTCCTGGTGGGGAATGTTTAGGGCTTGATAGCATTTTGCCACAGCCTCTGTATCCAGCTTGGCAACGTTTCGGGCGAACACCGCAGTCAATTGACGCTGAGTTTCATTCAACTTGGCGTAATTGATTTTTACTCCTAATTTGGAAAATTCGGCAGCCCAGAAAATTTGGCGCATTAGTTTGCGGCTGGGATGATAATGCTTTTTTATCAATTCCAGCTGCTTTACCGGTAGAGAGCGCTTGCCAACTCCTATAGAGGACAGATAAGACGGAGTAATTTCCAGCTTTTTGGCCATATCGTTAACCGTCTCGCTATGTTCTACACGGAGCTTCTTAAGCAATTTTCCCAGAATAGTTGTACTCATATTGATTCCTTGGTTCACAGAAATGGCAGGATACGGCCCGACATAGCAGCGTTTTTTTATTCAAATTCACCTTAAAAAAACCTTTTTTCATATATTTAGGGAGAACAGTTGGAAAGAAATAGCCCAAAAACTTCGCCTTTCGGCAGGCTGGCAGTATCTTAAAGGATAATTAAATTATCCTAAGCTATTACTGCGTGGAAGGGGAGTCGCGTGTTATGCAGTTTTTTAATTCTGTCTTGAGTAAACTGCGCCAGCTAAGTCTTATAGGGAGAATCACTATCGGGTTGATATTGGGCATCATCTTGGCCCTGGCTTTTCCCCAGTTTGGTTTGTTGGCGTTTTTTGGCTACCTTTTTGTAGGAGCCTTAAAAGCGGTCGCTCCTGTTATCGTATTTGTTTTGGTGTGTTCTTCATTGGCGCACCACAATCAAGAGTCCAAGAGCAGTGTCGGTAAGGTCGTATTTTTATATATTATAGGCATGCTGTTGGCCGGGGCCGTTTCCGTTGGTATGAATTACCTATTCCATCCTACGTTGGTATTGGGAGAAGGCTTCGAGAGCGAGACAGTTGCTCCCAGAAGTTTATATGACGTGCTGGGCGGTATGGTTGTCAACCTGGTAGATAATCCGGTCAACGCCGTAAGTTCGGCCAACTATATGGGCATACTTGTTTGGGCCATAACTCTCGGTTTTGTTTTGCGTTCAGCCTCCGAAAGCTCTAAGCTGTTTCTCTCGGATCTGGCTGAGGCGCTGACTAAAGTCATCACTTGGATAATTAATTTGGCTCCTTTAGGGGTCATGGGATTAGTTTTCAAAGCTATTTCCGAATGCGGTTTGGAAGCCTTGGCTGTTTATGGCAAATTAATTATGGTACTGGTCGGTACTATGGCTATCGTGGCTTTAATTGTCAATCCGCTTATTGTTTGGTGCAAATTGCGCCGCAATCCCTATCCTTTAGTGTTCAAATGTTTGCGCGACAGCGGCATACCGGCTTTCTTTACACGCAGTTCGGCGGCCAATATACCTGTCAATATGGGACTGTGCGAAGAATTAAAATTAGATAAAAGCACCTATTCTGTTTCTATACCGTTAGGGGCCACTATCAATATGGCCGGAGCCGCTTGTACTATTTCCATTCTTACTCTGGCAACCGCTAATACTTTTGATATTCAGGTTAATTTTATTACTTCTTTGTTACTTTGTATTGTGTCTGCACTCAGTGCCTGCGGCACTTCTGGAGTAGCCGGTGGCTCTCTGCTGCTCATTCCTCTGTCTTGTTCGCTGTTCGGTATTCACAGTGCCATAGCTATGCAAGTTGTCGGAATAGGCTTTATTATAGGTATAGTTCAAGATTCTTGTGAAACGGCTTTAAACTCTTCAACTGATGTACTGTTTACTGCTGCCGTCGACTTGGCGGAACAGGGACAAACGCAGTCGTAAATATTTCCTGGAGACAGTGCAGAGCGTTTGGCAGGAGCTCTATAAGAACTGATTAAAGTTAAAGCGTTGTTATGTTGTTTATGGAATAAGTTTGGAAGCTTTTGGAGGAATCGTTATGGCGCTCAATTGGCGGAAAGTTGTAATTCTTCTGGGATGCAGCGCGTTTATGTCGTCTCTGTGCGCCTGTACTGAACAAGCCAAAAATGAGGACGGATCGGGAACTACTTCTCCTGATAAACCACTTGTGTCTTCAGCAATTGAGCGAAAAGCCAACGGCGAAACTAAAAATAACGGGAGCAAAGCCACGCCCAAAAATGGTGCTTCTGCTCCCAGTTCGACCACTCCGGCGGTTGAGCAAAAGGTTGCTTCTGCGGTCAGCAGTCCTGAGAAAGCTGTCCCGCTCACCCAAAAAACTGGCAAGCCTTCCCTCGGTTCTGCTTCACCTGCACCTGCGGTCAAAGCTCCGGCTATCGCATCGACTTCAACTGCGCCGGATACCTCAGTAAAGAAAGCTGCCTTTAAGGCTGCCGATTATCCGGCTGCTCGCTCGGTAAGTCCGCCTAAAATAATGGGTAAAGATAATCCGGCAGTTTCCGCTCTCAGTCAGGGAGCCAGAAAGACAATAGCTTCTAGCGAAGAAGCTAGCGCAGCAAAGGTTACCTCATCTGCAGCTGCTCCCGAGGGGCGCAAAGATCGCGATATCACGGTTCAGCCTGGCTACGATATTTTTGTCAAAGCTGTTAACTGTACTGAGGCAGGGCAGCACGTGCAGGCGGCTGAGTTGTACGCCCAAGCCGCTCACCTGGGGTTGGCTGAAGCTCAGTACGAATATTCCGTCTGTCTAGCTAACGGTACTGGAGTAAAAGCTTCGCCTTCCGAATCGTTCAAATATTTGCTTCAAGCGGCTGAACAAGGCTACGATAAAGCCCAAACTAATTTAGGTATTTATTATAGGCGAGGGTACGGAGTCGGAGCGGATCCTAATGAATCGGCTAAATGGTTTTTGAAGGCTGCTAGTCAGGGAGACAACAAGGCTGCTTATTTTCTGGCTGATTGCTACGAGCGCGGCAGCGGAGTTCCGCAAGATTACAAAAAAGCTTTGAACTACTATCTGCGCTGCGCTCAGAATGGCAATGCGGCTGCTTGCAGTACGGTAGGTACCTACTATCATCGAGGTATAGGGGTCAACCGCGATTTGCAAAAAGCGGTACGCTATTATAAGTTGGCTGCTGATAGCGGATATGCTGGAGCTCAATTTAATTTAGCTCAGTGTTATCACAGCGGTGAGGGAGTGGCCAAAGATGTGCAGCAAGCTGTTCGTTACTATACTTTAGCTGCCAAGTCTGGCGTAACTTTAGCCCAATATAAATTAGGTCTGTGTTATTTAGAAGGTGATGGCGTTCCTAAAAATGAGGCTGAAGGGGTGCACTGGCTTGGTGAAGCTGCAGAGCACGGCTCAGAAATGGCTGCTTTTATGTTGGCTGTCTGCTACCGCGACGGCAAAGGAGTTAAGCAGAATGTAGAGCAGGAAGTCCATTGGCTTTCTAAAGCAGCCAAAATGAAGTATCCGCCTGCCCTTTTTGCTTTAGCTACTTGCTATTTAGAAGGTCGGGGAGTGGAAGCCGACCAAGAGCGCGGCCGACAGCTGCTAAGTGAGGCTGCTCTCATGGGAATGCCGGAAGCCGGTGCTTTGCTGCAGTCTCTGAGTAAGGCCGAAGAACAAACAGACTTATCAGAAAAAAAGTAGCTGTATCGGGTTTTCTGTGTAAAATTACGTGAATAGGATAGTTTAGGGGCGGCCTCCTGACAAAGTGAGGAAGCCTCTTTATTTTTTCTACTAATGAGGTAAAGGTTGCTTATGCGTGAAACGCTGAAAAATGCCAAAATTTGGATTGTAAAAGTAGGAACTAGGGTTTGTATAGACGGTCACGGTCGTTTAAATGGCAAAATTATGCTCAGTTTGGCCGCCCAAATTCAGAAACTGCGCGAGCAAGGACGGAAAGTTTGCTTAGTAAGTTCCGGAGCTATCGGCATGGGACGTGAACTTATGCAGCTTGAAGGATGCGGTGAAAACCTGCCCTTAAAACAGGCCTTGGCAGCTATGGGTCAGGTAGAAATTATGAACAGCTATAAAAATCTTTTTGCCATGTTGGGTATAAAAGTTGGCCAAGTGCTGTTGACTCGTGACGATATTGCCGCTCGCGATCGTTATTTAAACGCTCGCAATGCCTTGAATGCTCTGCTAGATTACGCCATTCTACCTGTTATAAACGAAAACGATTCTGTTTCTACCGGAGAAATACGCTTTGGCGATAATGACAGTTTGGCGGCCATGGTAGGATCAATAGTGAATTCCGATGTAGTTGTCAATTTAACTTCTGTACCTGGTATTTTGGCCGGAGAAGGTGACTCGGAACACGTCATTGAGCATATCGGTGAAATTACTCCGGAAATTGAAAATCTCGATCGTGGCACCACGACAAAAGGAGGTACCGGAGGCTTAGCTTCCAAATTGCGGGCTGCCAGAATGGTTATGCGCTACGGTGGGGCTATGGTTATAGCTTCTGCCAGTGAAGAGAACGTACTGCTGCGTCTGGCGGCCGGAGAATCTTTAGGAACTCTTTTTGAAGGTACAGAAAACCGTCTTAACAGTAGACAGCGTTGGTTGGCGGAAGCTGCCCGCTCTGAAGGTACTGTAGTTATAGATCGGGGAGCCGCAGAAGCGCTGGCCGGTGGCGGTACCAGTTTGCTAGCTGTGGGCTGTTCCAGCTGCAGTGGCGATTTCAAGTCTGGCGATTTAGTCACTATTGTTGTACAAGGATGTGAAGATGTGCCCTTTGCCCGAGGCTTAAGCAATTACAGTAGTAGCGAGCTGGAGCTAATTGCGGGGAAGCCTAACTCTGAGGCTGCGGCTATTTTAGGCCATACAGCCTATGCTGATGTTGTACATTGTGACAATATGATTATTTGTTAGGTTGTGGCAACTTAAGGATGGGAGAGAATACATAATGACTGATAACAAGGTGCCGTTCTTTACTGCACCTGACGGTAAATCTAACTTACAGTTCCTTGATAAGCTCTGCCGCGGCGGTATGATCCAGCGTTTTAATAAAGTACACCCGGATAAAATTTATGCCGATCGTCTCAATTTAGAAATAGATTTTTGGCAGCAGGATGAAAGAGCACTGAGTTCACTGCTTTCAGTTTGGAATTGTCTCTACTGGGCCCGCCGTCACAAGGTTACGGTCAATTTTGTTAGCGGCAAGTTGATGAGCTCCTTGACGGCTTATTTGTTAGAAATTACACAATTCGATCCTGTACGGTGGCAGTGGAACTTCCAAGCTGCAGAACTGCAGGGGACGGCTCCTGCCGAGGTCTTAATGGCTGCTCAAATCGAGGACGCCGCTTTGCTAGGACAGTATATAAATAGATGCTGGATAGGACAGCCTTGTCCCACAGTGGCAGTTGTCAATACACACTCTTCTTTTGAGAAATTGCGTGGAGAAATGGCTGTCGGTATTAGTTTACCTAAAGTTATAGAATTACTGAGTTCTTGTGTAGGCAGCTAGCTTAAAATCATTAGCAATTTTTAGTGGTTAAGAACGAGGGGAGCCTAATAAGCCATGTCATTTGTTCATTTACATGTCCATACCGAGTACAGTTTGCTTGATGGGGCCAACCGCATTAATGATATTGTAAGTAAAGCCAAAAATTGCGGTATGCCAGCGCTGGCCATTACCGATCATGGTGTCATGGGAGGATGTGTAAAATTCTATCATGCTTGCATAAATGCCGGAATTAAGCCTCTAATTGGTTGTGAAATTTATGTAGCTCCTCGTACACGTTTCGATCGTGAAGTCGATCTGGATAAGCATTATTTTCATTTAACTTTAATAGCGAAAGACCGCGAAGGCTATTCTAACTTGTGCCAAATAGTTTCCGAGGCTTATCTGCACGGTTTTTACTATAAACCGCGTGCCGATCATGAGCTTTTGGAAAAACATGCTCGAGGATTGGTCGCCTTAACCGGATGCTTGCGTGGCGAAGTCAACGATGCTCTTTTAAATGACGACTATGAATTAGCCAGTCAACGCTTAGCCTTTCTAAAAAAATGTTTCGGCCCTGACGATCTGTTTGTGGAGTTGATGAACCATGGCTTAGAAGAACAGCAGAGAACTAATCCTTTGCTTATAAAGCTAGCCCGGGAGCACGGTTTAAAAGTAGTGGCTACCAACGATGCCCACTTCTTAAACAGAGAAGATACAGATGTCCAGGATACGTTGATCTGTGTCGGTTCTGGTAAACTTCTGAGTGAATCAAAGCGCTTGCACTCCTGCCCGGAGTGTTACCTCAAAACGCGCGAAGAAATGTTGGAAGCTTTTTCCTTTTGTCCTGAAGCTGTGGACAACACCTTGCTGGTTGCTCAGCGGTGCAATTTTGAAATGGATTTCAGCACAACCTATCTGCCTAAGTTTCCGGTGCCTGAGGGAACTAACAGCACCGACTATTTAAAAGAGCTGTGCCGCAAAGGATTGCTAGAACGTTTCGGTACGCTCGACCCTGGGCCTAAGTATATGGACAGGCTGAAAACCGAACTCGATGTTATTATAGGCAAAGGTTTTCCCGACTATTTCTTATTGGTTTGGGACTTTATAAATTGGTCGCGTGAGCATGGTATTCCCGTAGGGCCAGGACGCGGGTCGGCCGCCGGCTCTCTAGTGGCTTATTTAATAGGCATAACTCAGTTGGATCCGTTAAAATACGATCTGCTTTTTGAGCGCTTTTTAAACCCTGAGCGCACTGAACTTCCCGATATTGATACCGATTTCTGTGTTGACAGGCGAGGGGAAGTTATTCAGTACTGCCGTGAGCGTTACGGTGAAGATCGTGTTTCCCAGATCGCTACTTATGGTCGCATGAAGGCTAAAAATGCGGTTCGCGATGTCGGGCGGGTCATGGACGTCCCTTTAAGTGATGTAGGTAAACTTTGTAAAGCTATTCCTGATGAGCCTAAAATTAATCTGAAAACGGCTCTCAATAGTCCCGACTTTAAAAAGTTATATGACAGTAATGAAACATACCGCCAATTAGTCGATGAAGCCAGACGCTGTGAAGGTATGGCCCGTAATACCGGTATGCACGCGGCTGGGGTAATTATTTCCAGTCTGCCTTTGGGACAATTAGTTCCTTTGCAGAAAAATGGCAACGATGTAGTTGTGCAATATGATATGAACGATTCTGCCGAAGTCGGTATGGTCAAGATGGACTTTTTGGGTCTGCGCAACCTGACTGTAATTGATAACTGCTTAAAAATTATAGAGTACTCTCGCGGTAAAAAGATCGATCTTAATAAAGAAATCAATTATGAAGACCCCAATGTTTACGCTTTGCTTTCTGCCGCCGATACTAATGGAGTGTTTCAGCTCGAATCTGACGGCATGAAGCGCTATCTTAAGCAGCTGAAACCGGATCGTTTTACTGACATTGTAGCTTTTTTGGCTCTTTACCGTCCCGGCCCTATTAAAGGGGGTGTAGTAGACGATTTTATCGCTCGTCGCCACGGACGCGGCGGAGGAGTCGTTTACCCTCATCCTAAGCTTGAACATATTTTGGCTGATACCTACGGCTTTTTCCTTTATCAAGAGCAAGTTATGCTTACGGCTACTACTTTAGCCGGATACACTATGGCTAAAGCTGATAAGCTGCGCAAAGCTATGGGTAAAAAGAAAAAAGATGTTATGGCCGAGCATCGTGTTTACTTTGTCAATGGAGCAGAAGAGCGCGGCGTAGACAGGCAATGTGCCGAAGATATTTTCCAAACCATGGCTAACTTTGCTGAATATGGTTTCAACAAGTCTCACTCGGCAGCTTATGCTATGGTTACTTTCCAGACTGCTTGGTTGAAAACTTACTACCGTCCCGAGTATATGGCGGCGCTGATGACCAGCGTTATGAATGATATTAAGAAGGTCTCTTTCTTTATTCATGAGTGCCGAAGCTCAGGTTTAGAGGTGCTGGGGCCCAATATAAATGAGTCTTTTGCCGGTTTTTCCGTAAGCAATGGGGCCGTACGCTGGGGAATGGCGGCTTTGCGCGGAGTTGGCGTCGGTGCCGTCAACATGATTGTAAATGAGCGCAAAGAAAACGGACCCTATAAAAGTTTGATCGATTTTTGTTCCAGAGTAGATCCGCGCTATGTAAACAAAAAAGTCTGGGAAGGACTTATTAAGTCTGGAGCTACTGATCTCTTTGGTATTAACAGAGCTACTTTACTAAGTAATTTAGAGCACATCTCCGAGTATATGAAGATGCGTCAGCGGGAAGCATCTGAAGTTCAAGGTGGCCTTTTCGGAGGAGCCGACGAAGACGCCGACCAAGATGATATCGGTTGTGTGATCCGTCAACATGAAGAGGAATTTAGCCGACGTGAGCTTCTAGACTTCGAAAAAGAAATGCTGGGCGTATACCTTTCAGGCTCTCCTTTGGAAGATTACGAAGAAGTTTTAAAAGAGAATGTGACCCACACGATTAATAATATAGGATCGGCCGTAGGTAACATAGTTAAAATTGGAGGGCTGGTTACTGCTTGCCGTACAGTCGTTACCAAACGCAAGGAAAAAATGGCCTTCGTGACTGTGCAAGATTTTACCGGCACAATAGATTTTTCTCTCAAACCTCGCGACTTTGAAGCCAATATAGAAAAGTGTAGTGAAGGTCAAGTCATTATTGTGCGGGGCACTGTGGAAATAGATCATGGCTTCAATCCCGTTCCTCAACCCGTTTTTGATGACAGCGACGAAGATGACGACGATGAAGAAACTTTAGCTAATGTTCAATCTGAGCCTGAGGAGGAAAAATATCGTATAAGTACTCTTGAAGTTATCGATGTCAATTTTATTTTAGCTTCCAGCCATAAGGTTGATAAGAAATTTGACGATTCGGTAGCTAAAAGTCTGAAGGGGTTGAATATTAGCCTTTCATATAATCAACGCCACCTGGTGAGTAGTTTTAAAGAAATTTTGCTGCGTTATCGCGGAGACAGCTCTGTTTTTGTACATGTTCACGATTCCGATCGCACTACTGTCATACGTTTAAGCCGCAGTTACTGCATTTCTGATTCTAATGAGCTTCGTTTTGAGCTGAGTCGGTTGCTGGGAGATAATTGTTTTGTTAACTGAGTTTAGAACATTGTGGTAACTTTGTGCCTATTTATTTGTATAACTAATGGATAAAAACGGCATATTTTTTCGTTTTAACTTTAAGGTGGATAAAAAATATATAAATAAAAGCTTTATATAGGCGTTTTTATTTACTTAATTTTCTTGCAAGTGCTAAACTGAGCTCGTGCATCAGCGATTCATATCTTATTTCTCACCGGTTTTTGTCTGAATCGGTTAGTTTGGAGTTAACTTTTGATGATTAAAAACAATGTAAATTTTGACACTTACTTAAAAGATTATCCCGACTCCAAAGGAATGTTCGGCCCTTTTGGCGGAGCTTATCTGCCTGAACAGCTCGTTCCTGCTTTTGAAGAAATTACGGAAGCTTACCGCACAATTTGTCATTCTTCCAAGTTCGTTACCGAGCTGCGCCGTATTAGGCGGGAGTTTCAAGGACGTCCTACTCCAGTTTACCATTGTGAACGCCTTTCCAATTTGCTTGGCCATACGCAAATTTATTTGAAGCGTGAAGATCTTAACCATACCGGGGCGCACAAGCTCAATCACTGTATGGGCGAGGGACTTTTGGCCAAATTTATGGGCAAAAAGAAGCTGATTGCTGAAACTGGAGCCGGTCAGCATGGTGTAGCTCTGGCTACTGCTGCCGCCTATTTTGGGTTAGAGTGCGATATTTACATGGGTGAGGTGGACATTAAAAAGCAGGCTCCCAACGTGTCGCGTATGCGTCTCTTAGGAGCCAGAGTTATTCCCGCCTCTCACGGTCTGAAAACATTAAAAGAGGCTGTTGATGCAGCTTTTGAAGCTTACTTGAAGGAATACGAAACGGCTATTTACTGCATCGGCTCAGCCGTAGGCCCCCATCCTTTTCCTTTAATTGTGCGCGATTTCCAAATGGTAGTGGGAGTTGAGGCTCGCGAGCAATTTTTGGATATGATGGGCTTCTTACCTGATGCCGTGGTTGCCTGCGTGGGCGGCGGCAGCAATTCAATGGGCATTTTCAGCGCTTTCTTAAACGATCCGGTCAAAATTTACGGAGTTGAGCCTTTAGGGCGTGGAGCAAAAATGGGAGACCATGCGGCCAGTATCACTTACGGTGCTCCCGGTATTATGCACGGATTCAATAGTCTAATGTTAAAGGATAAAGACGGTGCTCCCGCTCCCGTTTACTCGGTGGCTTCCGGTCTGGATTATCCGTCGGTCGGTCCCGAGCATGCCTTCCTGCACAGTTTAGAGCGCGTAACTTACGATAAAGTGAGTGATAAAGAAGCTTTGGAAGCTTTCTATAATCTTTCCAGATATGAAGGTATTATTCCAGCTCTAGAGAGCTCGCACGCCTTGGCTTATGCTATGAAATTGGCCAGAAATAGTACTCACGGTTCTATTTTAGTCAATCTCTCCGGTCGCGGCGACAAAGATATGGATTATATTATTGAAAATTACGGCTACGGTGAAGATTATCTCATTAAGCCTTAAAAACTGCTCGAGGGTTGCCGTAATTTGATGCTTTAAGGTCGCAGCAGGTCCGAGTCTTCTTGGGCAAGGACTGGTGCTGCGGCCTTTTTTTATACGATGGGCTATATAAGCATAAGCTAAAGATGTGAAGGAATTGCCTTTACGGGGCGAAGGTTAAAGCAAGATGATGGATCCTATCTTCATAATGAATTCGCAGAATCAGCGTATGCTGGAAAATACGCAGCGTTCCAGTGACGGGTTGCGCACCAATATGATGCGCGAACGCAAAGAAAAGGCTGGAGTGCGCAAAAGTCATTATATAGACGACACCGCCGAATTCAGTTCAGATCTTTCTGATATGGGCGAAGATATGCTTGGCGGCATGGATGACTTAGTCGGCGGTGGAGGAGGTGGCGGCGGGGCAGCACTTTTCCGCAAAATGTGGGAAGAAGATATCGAGGAAGAAGACAGAAAAGCGGCTATGCGCTCAGCTGATACTCTCTTCGATGACGGTCAGGGTACCTGCCTAATAGACGCCGAAGAGAAAACTGATGCAGGTATTGTTCCTGCAGACGAATCTGCTCCCGCTAGTCAAGTTGAGCCTCCGCTTTCTGAAGCTAATAAAGAATCGGAGCAGGTGAGTTCACCCCCGTCAGTAAAAGAAGCCACACGCGGTGATAGTTTAGGAGCAGATGCCGTAATCGATCTGGAGAGCGGACGTGAAGCAGCTCTTAAAGCGGCTTTAGCCCGTGAAGAAGAACAGGTAAGAGAGACAGAAGCGGCGGCCGCAGCAGAGAGTTCAGCTAGAGCTGCTCAATCGGCTTCCGAACAGGAGGTCGAAACAGCGAACGATAAAGTTGTCAAAATTTCGACCTCTGCCCAAGAGGTAGTCGTTCCTGCGGCTGAGGATGTAGATTTGTCTGCTTCCGAGTCAAAAAATAAGAAAGGCAGCGGGAGCTCTTCAGGCTGTAGTTTTATATCGTCATTGCTCGACAATTCCGAAGGATTCATTTTTCACGAAGCCGTGCCGGAGGTTGTGGAAATTTCCGGTAGTACTTCTAAAACTAAGCGCGAAACAGAAACATTTAAAGTCCCTCATGAACTGGAAAAAGTGCTTGATCAGCTTATTGTTTGTCATTCTTCCCCCGAGGCTGGTGAGGCTTTACGTATTTTGCTGAGTCGTTTTGGTAAAGGTGTTTTAGATACCTGTATGCGCGATGGTCTTAAAGTTGAGCTGCTCTCCCATAAAGAGTTGGTTAGCCGCGTGTGTGAAGCTGATTCTGCGCTTAAAGAACGAAATATAGGCTACGGAGCTTATCTGCCTAAAGAGCGTGTCTGCTTAATTGCTGAAGAAATTTTTACCGAATCGAGCTCTGAGGTTGTATATGGTTTCCATCCGGCTCTGTACTATTTTGGTATGGCTTGGGATCATGCCTTAGGTGAGGGAAGTTTCGCTAGTTTACAGTCGCCGGTTGTTAAGGCTAACGCTCAGGCTTGTCGAACCGGTTTAGAAGGCCACTGCGCTCCCGATCCTATGTCATGCGCCGATCCGGTTAACTATTTCGCTCAAGCCGTTGAAGCTTATTTTTCAGCTAACGATTGCGCTGAGGCTTTGTGGAGTCGCGAAGACCTCTACGATTTTGATAGGCTTATGTACGATTACTTGGAGTACTTACACTTAAAGAGCGGTAAGCAAGCTTAAGAGAGGTTCATAAACTATGGAGTATGCTCTGTATCCTTTGGTTATGGCTCGCGATGGCCGCAAACTTGGTGAATTTCCTTTAGGAACTATTAGTTTCAGCGATGAAGAAGGTATCAAGGTTGAATGCCCCGATATTGGTTTAAACAGAAGGTTGAGTGGGTATTTTAATCAGGTTCGGCGGGTGCGGCGCGCTTTGGGAGCAACCGATAAAGTATTTACTTATGTGTGGGAAGATCTGGAGCCGGGAAGTGAAGAGTACTTCCGAGAGTCTATGGCTCGCCTTCATTGTTTGGGTTTTATTCCCAAAGAACTTACTTCCTAGCCAGAAGCGATGCGCTTTTTATGCAACAAGACAGCCCCTTTCCAGGCAGAAGCGGAGAGGGGCTGTCTTGTTGCGTATAACTTGACACGGACTTAGTTCGGCAAGTACTTGTCTGCTCCAACTTTGCCGAATATAGCTCCAATTACGGCGCCAATTATAGCTCCCCACAAGTTGTGACTAACCATATAAGCAATATAACCTATGGCAATGGCTCCCACTGTGACGATAATAGGCATAACATACTTATATATTTTGCTTTGCTGCTCAATACACTCTTTGTGATAGACTTTTATAATGCCGTCAACTGGACGCTCCACACCTGTAGAGCGTATTAAAGTTTTGCCGCAACGGGCGCAAGGAATTTGTTCTACGTCGGCACCGCAATCGAGGCAATAAAGAGGCTTACCGCTAAAAGTTAACTTGTCCGGTTTGTAGACATAGTCGAGGCCTACTTGTTTGCCACACTTGCTGCACTTAAATGGTTTTTTGCTTCCGCATTTCTTACAAGCGCCAAGGCCGGCAGTTTCTACCATAGAACCGCATTCTGCGCAGGGATAATTTGCCATAAAAACGCACCGCCTAATAAAAACTTACTATACATTAACAGTTTGACGGTCGGATATAGTTTACCGACCGTCGAGCTGTTATTTTTCTGATACCAACATTTGACTAAAAAGCTGAGAGCCAAACAGCTCTCTTCTTCTGTTGCGACAGCATCGCCCTCTGTATATCTGCGAGCCCTAATTATTAAATCCTCCTTAAGAGGAATAAGGAGGAATCATTGCCGAAGGGCGCGCGGATTTTTTTTCGTTCTTTTATGTCAGGCTGCAAACAAAGAAGAGCGAAACATATTTCACTACATATTATTAACTGGTATAGGGCGGAGAGAAACTTATGAGAAAAATCACGAAATATTTCGTATTTTTGGCTGCTTTGTCATTTTTAGTCTGCTGCTTCAAAGAAGCTCAGGCTCAAATTGTCCTGACCACAGGTAACTATAGGGTAGTCGTTATCGACAAAGCTCAACAGCGCTTAGGTATTGCCGAACTCGATGCCAATCCTAACAGAGTGCAGAACTGGATATATATAAAGCACAATACCGAAATAATGAAGCAGCTTCATTCCGACGCAGACGGGAATGAATTTCGCTATGATAAGGTTAACTGGTCTAAGTTCTTTGGAGAGATCAAGAAGGGAGATCTTGTTAAAGTACACGGAGGACGTGATTGGGACAGATCTATAGATGCCAAAAAGCTGTGGTACTAAGCTGAGCGTCCGGATTGAGCATTCGCAACCGGACGTACAGGAAATAAGTTTCAGCTTCGTTTCGATGAGCCGCGCTGCAGCCTAGCAGCACGGCTCATTTCTTCTGGAGGCATACCTACCGGATCTGAAGTTAGGGCTGCTTTGTTGCGTATTTCTTCCGCAGAATGAAGTTCGCCGACACCTATGCCGGGACATCGTTTCGACGCCAAACTCCAGGTTTGAGGAGAGTAGATAACTTCGGGCCAAAAAGGCCAAGTTCTGCATTGTACCGGACGAGAATTCCTGACCATGCACCCGGTAGGAGTGCGTTTATTTTTTTCGTTTCGTTCTAGAAGTACACAATCGAATCCGTATTTGCAGCGGACTTCTTTAAGGTAAAGCTGACCTTCATATTCGCAAGCCACAGAATTGAGAAATTCTGGCCACTCCATATTCAGCTCTTTGAGCATGGCTTCAGCTTCTTCCCTAGTACATTGTACAATTCCAGAAGGTCCGGAGCAGCACCGCCCACATCGCTGACAAGTAAACCTTAACCCGTTGGCATACCACTCCCCCTCACTGCTGCTTTCAGGAGCAGCAGTGTCTACAGATGAAATTTTGCGTTCAGTCACAGCAGCTTTAACCTCATACATGCTTTAAATATCGACGTCTTCTAAAAGCATGAAGCGGGAGGGAGTTTCATTTTGAGCCGGGTTATTATCGAAGACAACGCCTATATTGTAAGTATTTCCAACTTTAAAAGCTGCCAATCCGGAACCAAAGTTTCCCGGAGCTATTTCGTCGGCAATCAGTCTAGCCTCTTCCGAACCATCGGGCTGATACCAAATTTGGCTAGTTCCGCTGAATCTTTCGTCAGCCGTTTTGGAAGAGAGCAAGAAGAGCAGCCCCTTATCCTGCACGTAATATATATCAGTCAGAATAAAAGGCTCGTTTAAAGAAGCATCTAGACCCGGTTTCAGATTTGTTTTGAGAATTTCGAAGTTTGTCTTTTTCTTTCTTTCAATTATCTGATTGAGAGAAGCCTTATATACGATTACACTCTCATCGGGGTTGACTGGTTGAGATAGGGCGAAGTAAAGGGTGTCGTTTACAGGGTTACAGGCTATTCCCTCAACTTTGAGGCGCTGCTTGGCACTTTCACCAAAAAAACCGGTATTTCTCCAGGCTATTTCCGGATCGTAATTATTTTCTGCTGAATTATCGGTAAAGCGTTCGCCGCGCAGTTCGTAATAGTGAAGCACGCCACGAGCCCAAAGGAAACGGGTATTATTATTTATGTGATGATGGCTGCCCACAACAAAGAATTTGTTATCTTCTAAGTTGCACAAACCAGTATACCGGGGTTGAGAAAAAGTGCGGGGAACTCCCAAACGGCGGAAGCGACGACCCTCAGTATCGAATATGTGCATTTGCTGACTATTTTCATCGCATACCAGGAGGCGGTTGCGGCTGAGAAACGAGATACCACTGGGGCGGAAGTCCATGAGCACCCCGTCGTCTCCACGCATATCAAAAATAGGGCGCTCGTCGTCAGTATAGTCCGGATTGGTTGCTTGCAGTTCCTCGTTTTGATTCGACACCGATTCGTTTTGGGCGGGTGACGGATCTGAAATCGAGGAGGTGGAAGATTCGTCGATGCCGGATTTTTGCATATCGCTGCCGGACTTTAATTCAGTCTCTGAAGCTTTATAAATAGTTATGCTGCCGCTCTCTTCGGCGTTTTCTGCATATACCGGAGATATGAAGGGGGCGGTGCAGGAAAGCAATGCCAAAGTTCCGGCAATAGATAAGTACTGTTTAAAATTGAAAGCGGTCATGAATTGTATCTACCTCTTATGGGAGTGCCTCTATAATTGTTAAAAGAACACTCTTTCAGTTTCTTGTCCGGCTATCCCGGGCCCTTCTTTTTGCAGATCGGAACTACAAAAATGCTAAGCCTATCAAGTACATTTTTGAAGATGATTTCTTTGGACGGGAGGTTAAACCTAATAAAAAACAAAAGTTTAAGGACAGTTTTATTCTGGAGGTATGAATTTTGGGTTTCGATCTGGATCTTTTAGTATCAACGTCGGAGACGCGTCCCACCCCAGAAGAACTTAAGCAGCAGGTTGCCGCCCTCTCTCCTAATATTGAATTTTCTGAAGGCGGAGCTCGGGGGGCTTTATGGAGTGCCGAATACATCAATCCGGAAACTCTCGTCTCTTTCGATTTTGTCTGCAAGGCTCCGGGATCAGGGGTTATTAATTTCTGTGCTTATGAAACCGGCCTGAGTGTGAGTGTACCCTGTGTATGTCCTAGTTTTATTGCTCGCGAGAGTCTTCCCATATTGGCTCAATTCTGCAAAAACACAAAATATTGGGTATATACACCTAACGGTCAGGTCATAGAAAAACCGGACGGAGCTCAGCTGCAGGTTCTTTGGAATGAACAAAATAAGCGCACAATTCACCGTATGTCTATGGGCGATGATGAGTTGCCTCATTATTTCCCTCCCGAGCAAATGGATGCCATGTGGTCGTACGCCAATGCCCGTTCCCAGCTGACCAAGCGTTACAACGGTCGTGGCATTTATGTGCCGCGTATAGTTCTGTTGCGCAATAAGCTCTCACGTCAGCAGATTTTCCGTTCCATATTTTGGACTGAAATGGAGCCTACGGTTTTGCCTGATATCGATGCTGTGGTTTTAAGCAAGCCTGGAAAGCTTATCTTCGGACGTTTTCCGGCTGGAGAAGCGGAAAATGTAGTTGTGCGCTTCAGTCAGATTGAAGATATTATTGGTCCTTATATAAAAACGGCAGTCCGCCCCTTCGAACACAGAATTGTAGAAGATACTGCGTCTTTCCGCTTACCTGTTATGAGGCGGTTAATGGAAATTTTACCAGGTAAACACAGAAATTTTGAAACGGTTGATCCTGAAGAAGTAATTGACATTCAGGTATAAACTTAACTGTACAATTTTGTGCCAGCTGCTTCTGTTTCCCGGCCTCCGAATCGTTTAGCTTAACAACTCGGAGGCCGGGAAATTATTTATTTAGTGATGTACTAAACAAAAAAAGCAGAGCAACCGAGAACCTCGATAACTCTGCTTTTTATCCGCTGTGTGGTCGAGGCGAGAGGATTTGAACCTCCGACCTCAACGTCCCGAACGTTGCGCGCTGCCAGGCTGCGCTACGCCTCGACATAAGCAAGCACGGTTATTATATCTATATTTTCGAAGTTGTCAACTTAGTTGCGCTGGTGCAACAGCTGTAATTTTTAATACGCTTGCGGCTTGTATTAAACAGAAGTATAGCAAAGGCCGTTTTTAGTTGTCCGCTAGAGTAGGGGACGGTCGAATTGTTGGGCAACATCCGCTTCAGCCGCCTGAACGGACTGCTAATTGGGCTGCTGATTGTTGGCGTACATGCCAAGAGCCTGCATGTAGAGAGAAAGTAGGCTCTCTTGCTCTTCTCTTTCCCGAGGTTCCATCTTGCGCAGGCTGATAATGCGGCGCAGAACTTTAACATCGAAACCTTCAATTTTCGCTTCAGAGTAGACGTCTTTAATATCTTGGGCGATACCGGCCTTCTCTTCTTCTAAAGCTTCAATTCTTTCGACGATAGCGGCCAGCTTAGCATCTGTTCCTTCTAAGTGCTCAAACTTAGTATGGTTTTCTTCCATTTTTTCCTCCAATAAGCGGCAGAGGCCGCTCAGACAAATCTGGCTATCTGCTTTCCCTAGACGGCGCCGAGGCATTATAACAAAAAAAATGCAGATAAACCAGATGAAAATGTTTGTATAACCGGCATGGTCATCAACTTGTGCTCTCTGCGCCTGATAAGGAAGGCCTGGTTGCTAATATCTGAGCTTGACTTTACACCATTATTGTTGTAGTATATCATGCGCGATAGAGGGATAAAATACCTTCATGAGGCTGTTAAGCCTCCGCGAGGTTGGCATTGTAGGCCGATCTGTATGGGTTGAGTATCGATAAAAAGCTCGGAACAAGTTTTGCTTGATATATATCTATAAATTAGGATAGAGGGAGCTTACGCGCCAGCTGACGGCTGGTGTGCGCTCTTTTTGTTCTTTGATTGGACTTAGCAGCGGTTTCTGCTGTTTTCATGCTTCAACCAAGGCGCTGTCTCTTGCTCTGCCGGATTGCAGATTTAATCGCACAGCGCTTGTGCTGAGAATAAGCATAGATGGGGCATCATCTATTTAGAGAGAGCCTGCCCGATTCGTTTTTTGCGGCTGAGCTCGTTAATATCTAAGAATCCTCCGCCTTTTCGGGTGTGGGGAGTATGTCAGCTAATTGCGCAGAGGAGGATCTTCTCGAATGTCGTTTCTTCGACACAAGAACGAGGCCACAGGGCGTATATCTTTTCAAAAAATTCCGCCGGTAATGGAGCTCCCTTATTTAATTGAGCTCCAGTGCTCGTCTTACGACCGCTTTTTAAAAAAAGGTATGGACGATACCTTTAAAGATATATCTCCAATTGAGGACTTTACCGGCAACTTAGTGCTGGAATTCCTTGAGCATAAATTAGACGAACCGCCCCAGTCGGTTGAGAAGTGCCGTGACAAAGATGCCACTTACGCTTATCCTTTAAAGGTCAAAGTTCGCTTGACCACTAAAGAGAACGGTGAGGTGCGCGAAGCCAGAGAGCAGGAAATCTTCATCGGCGATTTCCCCGCTATGACCGATCGCGGAACTTTTATTATCAATGGTGCTGAGCGCGTTATTGTCAGTCAGTTGGTGCGCTCTCCGGGCATTTACTATCAACACCATGAAGATCCTGATACCGGCCGTTCTACTTGGTCTGCGGTGGTTATTCCCAACCGCGGCGCCTGGATGGAGTTTGAAACTGATACCTCAGGCGTCATATACGTGCGCATAGATAAGGCCCGCAAGCTGCCCGCTACTGTGCTGCTGCGCGCTTTGGAGTACGAGACTGATGACGACATCAGGGCTCTTTTCAACAATGAGCCTCTTCTCGATAAAACTCTGGAAAAAGATACTGTAGACAGTGTGGAAGACGCTCTCTTAGAAATTTACAAGAAACAGCGTCCCGGTGAGCAGCCCTCTCAAGAGAGTGCTCGTACACTTTTGAATAATTTGTTCTTCGAGCGCAAGCGCTACGACTTAGCCAGAGTAGGCAGCTATCGTTTGGCTCGTAAGCTCGGACAAAAAATTGTTTGTACCCATTGCGGCGCTTACAATATGCCCGATAAGGAAGAATGCTGCGAGTGTGGCAAGCATTTAGAGTACCCGTCCATTCTGCGCAAAGATGACGTCGTGGCCGTAGTGCGCTACGTTCTCGCTCTCATGAAAGCCGACGCTTACCGCCGTCAGGAAGAGGGCAGCAAGAAAGATGACAAAGCTCCCGCTATCAGTTTGAGTGAGGGACTGCCTCTCTACCTCGAAAACGGAGTTATTAAGCTCAAGGCTTGTGGTGAGGGTAGCTTCGATGTTTTAGTTAAACACGACGATATCGATCACTTGGGTAACCGCCGCATACGTGGTGTGGGTGAACTGCTTCAGAATCAGTTCCGCGTGGGACTGCTTCGTTTGGAGCGTGTGGTCCGTGAGCGTATGTCTGTGCAAGATATTGAAACTATCACTCCGCAGCTTCTTATCAACACTCGTCCGGTAACGGCTGCCATTAAAGAGTTCTTCGGTTCTTCTCAGCTGTCTCAGTTTATGGATCAGACTAACATGCTGGCTGAGCTCACTCACAAACGCCGTCTTTCTGCTTTGGGCCCCGGCGGTCTCTCCCGTGAGCGTGCCGGTTTCGAAGTCCGCGACGTCCACGACTCTCACTACGGGCGTATTTGCCCCATCGAAACTCCTGAAGGTCCCAACATTGGTTTGATCGGCTCGTTAGCCACTTACGGACGGGTAAACTCCTTTGGCTTCATCGAGGCGCCGTACCGTAAAGTCGATCTCATTCTTTCCGAAGACATTACTCACCCTGTAACTGGTACTGTTTTCCGCAGCGGCGAAGTTCTCGAACGCAAAGATTACGATGACCTTGTGGCCCACGACATAAAGCCTTCGGTGCGCGTCCACGTTACTGACAATATTCAGTACCAAGATGCCGACGTAGAAGACGAATTTGTGATCTGCCAAGCCAATACCCGCCTCGACGAGCGCAGCAACATCATTGATGACCGCGTGGTGGTGCGCCGCAAACGCGGTAAGAAAGAGACTACGGTAGTTACCCGTGAAGAAGTTGACTTCATGGATGTAACTCCTAAGCAGATTGTCTCTGTAGCTACGGCTTTAATTCCCTTCTTGGAGCACGACGACGCCAACCGAGCTCTCATGGGAGCCAACATGCAGCGCCAGGCTGTTCCTTTGCTTTCTCCTCAGGCACCTATTGTCGGTACCGGTATGGAGTACAGAGCTGCTACCGACTCCGGGGCTCTGGTTGTTTCCAAGCATAAAGGTTATGTTAGTGCTGTATGTGCTACTTCGGTTACAGTTACTGACGAATTAGGACAAGAGCACGTCTACCATCTGCGCAAATTTAAGCGCTCTAACGCCGGTACCTGCATTAACCAGCGTCCAGCCGTCAGTTTGGGACAGCGTGTTGATGTGCGCAGCGTTTTGGCTGATGGTGCTTCTTCCGTTAACGGAGAATTGGCCTTAGGACGCAACGTTTTGGTAGCGTTTATGCCTTGGGAAGGTTACAACTACGAAGACGCCATTTTGCTCAGTGAAGAAGTAGCCCGCGACGACGTATTCACTTCTATTCATATCGAAGAGCACGAGTGTGAGGCTCGCGACACTAAGTTGGGTGCCGAAGAGATTACCCGCGACATTCCCAGCGTTGGTGAAGATGCCCTCAAAGATCTCGATGAGAATGGTATTGTGCGTATCGGCGCCGAAGTTAATACCGAAGACATTTTGGTAGGTAAAGTTACTCCTAAGGGTGAGACTGAGCTTACCGCCGAAGAGCGTTTGCTCAGAGCTATCTTTGGTGAAAAAGCTCGCGATGTCCGCGATACTTCTTTGAAAGTGCCTCACGGTCAAAAAGGTAAAGTTATTGATGTCAAAGTTTTCAATCGTGAAGACGAAGAGAGCAGCGGCAAAAAGAATGAGCTGAAGCCTGGCGTCAATAAACTGGTTCGCGTCTATGTAGCTCAGAAGCGTAAAATTATGCAGGGCGACAAAATGGCCGGTCGTCACGGAAACAAGGGTGTAGTTTCTAGGGTTATGCCTATTGAAGATATGCCTTATCTGCCCGATGGTACACCTGTTCAGATTGTATTGAATCCTTTGGGCGTGCCTTCCCGTATGAACATCGGTCAGATTCTGGAGACTCATCTGGGCTTAGCTATGGCTATGCTCTCTGAGCCTGGCCAGCCTCGTTTCCGTGTAGAAGTTCCCGTTTTCGACTCTGCCTCTGAACAAGAACTTCGCTATGTGATGAACACTGCCAATCTGCAGGCTGATTTGCGGCGTAAGGGTGTTTATCTCGATACAGACGAATTGGTTTATGTCCTCGATGAACCTAGTCGCATTTCGCGTCTGCAAGAATTTATCAAGAACAAAACTAAGCTTATCTACACGACTCAAGAGCTCAAGAAGATTGTTGACGAAACACCTGAAAATCAACTGGCTTCTGCTATCAGTAAAGAGCTGGCCGATTACAGTGTTGACATTAACGAGATTAATCAAGTCTTGCGTGAGCGCAGCTTGGAAGATCGCTTAGGAGAAGTTCTCATCGGCCATCGCAAGCATTACAGCTTAGAGCAGATTCGCGAGATTGCCGCTTATATAGAGCTTTACCGCAGACATGTGGTAGTAGACGGTAAAACCGTCCTCTACGACGGACGCACGGGTGAGCCTTATGACGGCCGCGTGACTGTTGGTCAAATTTACATGCTCAAGTTAGCTCACTTGGTCGATGACAAGATACACGCACGTTCTACCGGCCCTTACAGCTTAATTACTCAGCAGCCTTTGGGCGGTAAAGCCCAGTTCGGCGGTCAGCGCTTCGGAGAAATGGAAGTTTGGGCTCTCGAAGCTTACGGTGCCGCTTATACGCTCCAAGAGCTTCTCACCGTCAAGTCAGACGATGTTTTAGGCAGAGTCAAGACTTATGAGGCTATTGTTAAAGGTGAAAACGTCCTCGAACCTGGTGTTCCTGAGTCATTTAAGGTGCTGATCAAGGAATTGCAGAGCTTGGCCTTAGATGTCAAAATTCTGAATTCCGATGGGCGTGAGATTGATATGCTCTCAATGGAAGATCAAGAGCCTGTACATAGCAGCATGGCTCATGAGATGTTTGAGCTCCCCAATAACGATCTAGCTGCTAAAATCTAAGTACTATTAGGTTTAAAGCTCTTACTGCAGTTGGCAGAGCCGTCCGAACATAGAATTTCAGTCGGTTCTGCCCTCTCCACCAGGAGGACTCAAGTTAATATGGATGTCAATAATTTTGAGGCTATGCAGATTGGTCTGGCCTCTCCAGAACAGATTCGCAAGTGGTCGTCCGGCGAAGTTAAGAAGCCCGAAACTATTAACTACAGAACTCTCAAGCCTGAGCGCGATGGACTTTTCTGCGAGCGTATTTTCGGTCCAGTTAAGGACTGGGAATGCCATTGCGGCAAATATAAGCGTGTCCGCCACAAAGGCTTAATTTGTGAAAAGTGCGGCGTAGAAGTTACCCGCGCTAAAGTGCGCCGTGAGCGGATGGGCCACATCAATTTGGCCTCTCCTGTAACCCATATTTGGTATTTTAAAGGCGTGCCTTCCCGTATCGGTCTGCTTCTCGAGCTTTCTCCTCGCAATTTAGAGAAAGTTATTTATTTCAGTAGCTATATAGTGATCGATCCCGGTGATGAAAAGACCGGGTTGAAGAAATATCAGCTCCTCTCTGAGCAAGAGTACCGCGAACTTAAAGAAAAGTTTGCTTTTGGTCAGTTCCGGGCCGGTATGGGAGCTGAAGCTATTCAGGAGCTTCTCAGAGAGCTCGATCTCGATCAGCTGTATGAGCAGCTGCGTGCGGAAATTGTCGAGCAGAGCGGGCAGCGCAAAGCCAAAGCTATCAAGCGTCTCGAAGTTGTGGAAGCTTTCCGCAAGTCCGGCAATCGTCCGGAGTGGATGGTACTGACGGTTATCCCCGTTATTCCTCCCGATTTGCGCCCTATGGTGCAACTTGACGGTGCCCGCTTCGCTACTTCCGATTTGAACGACCTGTACCGTCGCGTTATAAACCGCAATAATCGTTTGCGCCGTCTTCAAGATTTAGGGGCTCCCGACATTATTGTTAAGAACGAAAAGCGCATGTTGCAGGAAGCGGTCGATGCTTTGATCGACAACGGACGGCGCGGTCGTCCCGTTACCGGTCCCAATAGCCGTCCTTTGAAGAGTTTGTCCGATATGCTTAAGGGCAAACAAGGACGTTTCCGCCAGAATTTGCTGGGTAAGCGAGTGGACTACTCTGGCCGCTCTGTGATTGTGGTTGGACCTAAGTTGAAGCTGCATCAGTGCGGTTTGCCCAAAGAGATGGCTTTAGAGCTCTTCAAACCTTTCGTGATGAAGAATCTGGTTGATAACGGCAAAGCTCTCAACATTAAAGCTGCCAAGCGCATGGTTGAGAAGGCTCGTGCCGAGGTTTGGGACGCTTTGGAAGAGGTCATCGTCGATCATCCGGTACTGCTCAACCGTGCTCCAACACTGCACCGTTTAGGTATTCAAGCTTTTGAGCCGGTGTTGGTAGAAGGTAAAGCTTTGCAACTTCACCCGTTAGTATGTACTCCGTACAATGCCGACTTTGACGGTGACCAAATGGCTGTTCATCTGCCGTTGTCTGCCGGGGCCCAGGCTGAAGCTCGTATTCTCATGCTGTCAGCTCATAATATTTTGCTGCCCGCGTATGGTTCGCCCGCTACCGTACCCACTCAAGATATGGTTTTGGGTATGTACTATCTCACTATTGAGAAACACGACTCTAAGGGTGAAGGCAAGTGTTTCGGTTCTGTCAACGAAGCTATTTTGGCTTATGAGTCCGGTGTTGTCGAAATTCAAGCCCCCATATTTGTCAGTCTCTTTGGCGAACGTGTCTCTACCACTGTAGGCCGTTTGCTTATGTGGGGAGCTGTGCCTGACAATATCCGCGAAGACTCTATTTTGCCCGGCGATGGACGCAAATTGGGCAAGGGGCGCATGGTTTTCGCCGAGTTTAACCATCCCTTTGGCAAGAAAGATATTGTGTCTTTAGTCAAGCGTACTCACTCTGCGCACGGCAATACTAAGACTGCTGCTTTCCTTGATAATCTTAAGGCTTTAGGTTACAAGTTCGCTACTCGCTCTGGTACGTCCATCAGCGTACACGATATTAAGATTCCTCCTGAAAAGGCCCACATTTTAGGACGGGCCGATGCTAAGGTGGCTGAAGCTGACCGTTTCTTGGCCAGAGGTTTCTTAACTGAAAACGAACATTATCTGCAGCTCAACAAAATTTGGGCTAGTGCTACTGAGGAAGTCGGTTCAGCGATGATGCGTCACTTAGATCGCTTGAACCCGGTGTTTATGATGGCCACATCCGGTGCTCGTGGTAACCCATCTCAGGTGAAGCAGCTGGCCGGTATGCGCGGTTTGATGGCTGACCCGACCGGTAAGATCATTCCGATGCCTATTCGTTCGAACTTGCGCGAAGGTTTAACCGTGTTGGAGTACTTCATCGGTACCCATGGCGCCCGCAAAGGTTTGGCCGATACAGCTTTGCGTACGGCTGACTCCGGATACTTGACCCGCCGCCTGATAGACGTTTCTCAGGACATTATCGTTCGTGAAGATGACTGCGGCACTAGTCACGGCATTTTCGTCGAACCTGCTGTCAATGGTAGTGATGTTAAAATGCGCTTAGCTGAGCGTTTAACCGGACGCTACGCTGCTCAAGATCTCGATTATGAAGATAAGAACGGCAACGCTTGTCATATTAGCTCCGGCGATCTTATTGAAGAAGAGCAGGCTGCAGATATTGAACGTTGGCTTTCCCGTGAAGCTGACAGCGACGGCTTCATTAAGCCTGATCCTAGCGATCGTCACACTTGGCATCGTCCTGGTTTCAGAATTCGCTCAGTGATGACTTGCCATGCCGAACATGGTGTTTGCGCTAAGTGCTACGGGCGCAACTTGGCTACTGGTAAGCCAGTGGAAATCGGTGAGACTGTAGGTATTGTAGCCGCCCAGTCTATCGGTGAGCCTGGTACTCAGTTGACTCTGCGTACCTTCCACACCGGAGGTGTAGCTCAGGAAGACATCGTACAAGGTTTGCCTCGTGTAGAAGAACTCTTTGAGGCCCGTAAACCTAAGAACTTGGGCTTCTTGGCAGAAATTAGCGGTGAAGTCACTCTCAGTGAAGAGAAGGGACAGCACAAGGTTACGATTACTCGTTACCGTGCTGATGATACTATCGAAGAAGAGTTCTCCATGCTGGTGCCTTATAAGGCTAAGCTTAATGTTTCCGATCACAGTAAGGTGGTCGCTGGCGATGTGCTCGTAGACGGCTTCATGAATCCTCACGATGTTCTGCGCATCAAGGGCTTAGAAGAAGTGCAGCGCTACATTGTTGATCAGGTGCAGACTGTCTACCGCGATCAGGGTGTGGATATTAGCGATAAGCACGTTGAGGTCATTGTGCGTCAGATGCTGCGTAAGGTACGCATTACCGATGCCGGCGATACTAATATGCTGCCTGGCAGCCTCCAGGATGTACTTTTCGTGGAAAGCCAGAACAACATGATTCGCGCCGAGAACAACAAGTTGATAGCTGAAATGGGCAAAGAAGCTGCGGCTGATAACCTCAGAGCTTATGCTTCCTTTGAGCCGGTGCTTTTAGGCGTAACTAAAGCCTCTTTGGCTACCGACTCCTTCCTGTCGGCTGCTTCCTTCCAGGAAACTACTAAGGTGTTGACTGAGGCTGCGATTAACGGCAAGATTGATCACTTGCGCGGTCTGAAAGAAAACGTGATTATCGGCAAACTTATTCCTGCCGGTACTGGTATGGATCAGTATCGCCAAGTTAATGTCGGCTTGCATGGTGCCAAAGTTTACAAGAATAGTAATCATGAGGCTGTTTCAGTCTTCGACGGTTCGCTGGCTCCTGAAGATAATTTAGCTATCAGCTTAGGGAGCAATCCTTTGGGCTTGTAGAAGTTGATTGAAGGCGGAATTTATGGATCGCTAAGTTTCATAAACTCCGCCTCTCTATATTTTTGCATATAGAAGGCGGATCGTTCTTTGTTAGTTGCAATGAGGGCGGATCCGCCTTTTTGGCCTTCTCTCACTTAGGCTGAGCAGGTTTTTTTTCCTGATTTGCTAAAGTGAGCGTGTATATAAGTAAGGTAATGGAGTAGGGGAAGAGCGATCTCCCAGGCTCTTGTTGGGAGGATTTTCTTTTGGACGAGGTTTTCAGTAGCGCAGCCTTACAGAACATAAAGAGGCGTGCCCGTCAGCGTTTGCGCCGCTGTGCTAGGCGCGGACTAAACGATCAAGTGCCCTTAACTGAGCAAGATTGTCGCGATGCTTGGGCTCGTGAGCTGTTTAGAGCCCGCTTAGATAAAAATATACGCCAGCGCGCTTTTAGTCAGCTTGTGCAGGTGTCGCCTGGTGGGCTTTTGGCATTGGCTTGGCTTTGCAGCAATGCCAGTGAAACTATCACCGTCGATAAAATTATTAACTATGCCTGTGAACTGGCCGATTCGAATACGAATATGAATCTCACCAGAGAAGCATCTCTGGAGCCTCTGGATAAAAATGACAGCCTCGAATGCTGTGAAGCTATTTTAAGTAAGGCAGAAATCAGTAAAAATGACAGAGTTTGTTTGATTATCTGCTTGCTGATGAGCAGCTGCCTTTCTGAGGAAGGGCGCTCGGCTATAGTAGAGCGTTCTTTAGAAATGCGTTGCTTTGATAACGGCAATAGGCGTACCATCTGTCAGTGGGCCATGGGACTCGATGTAGAAAAAGATATTTCTATCGGCTTCTTAAAACCTACTCAGGACAGGCCTTTGTTGGCGCCCACATTTTTAGCTAGAAAGGCCATTACTTGCTTAGTTAGTACGGGCGAAGATGCTTCTAAAGTTATTCGTCATATTGTTAAGAATTTCACTTGCTGGCCCGATACCAGAGCAATTTTGCACGGTATGCTCGATCTAATGGTCTCTATGGATCCCAGAGAACGCTTAGAACTGCAGAATCAGGGAGTTAACAGCTTAGGTATTTATGAGTTGTGCATCAATTACGGAGATGCCGGAGTGCGTCGGCGCGCTTATGCGTTGGCTGCTGAGACAGAGAATGACGAATTCTTGCGCAAAGCCTTACATGATAAAGATTTGGGTGTGCGTAACTGGGCTTTGAGTTATGTGAGTAAGCTGAACTAGGAGTTAGTTAGTTTTATTAATTCCGATATTTTCTAGAGCGGTTGTTTTAGGCCGTGTACTACGCTGAGGAGGGTTGTTGAGTATGTTGAAGGTTGGCATTTTGCGGGGGCGAGAAGATAGTTTTCCTGATGGTGTTCTGGCAGAAATAAATCGCCGTAATTGTGGTGTTCAGGCTGAGTATATTCATTTAGGCGGCACAAGTTGCGGTGAGGAGTGCCCTTACAGCGCTATTTTAGATCGCATATCTCATGAAGTTCCTTATTATCAAGTGTATTTAAAGCAGGCTTCAATGCAGGGAACTTATGTGGTAAACAATCCTTTCTGGATGAATGTCGACGACAAGTTTTTTGGCTATTCTTTGGCTAAGCGTCTGGGAATTCCAGTTCCTAAGACTGTAGTTTTGCCCAATTTATCTTATACTGCGGATATTACTGCCGGTTCCTTGCGCAATATGTGGCCTATAGATTGGGATGCCCGTTTGGCTGAAGTCGGTCTGCCGTGTATTATGAAGCCTGCTTTTGGCGGCGGATGGAAAAATGTGTACAAAATCTATAGTAAAGAAGATGCCATCAGAGCTTACAATGAATCCGGCTGTTTGACTATGACTCTGCAGGAATTTATTGCTTGGGAAGATTATATCCGCTGTCTGAGCATAGGGCGCAGCAATGCCCGAGCCATTCGCTATATTCCTCGTCCTATGGGCAATGGCGAGTATGTGCAAGATCGCGGCGTGCTCGATCCTAACGATTTAGCTAAGGCAGAGGAATACACCATTAAATTCAATCAAGCTATCGGTTATGACATGAACGCTTTAGAGTTTGCGATCAAAGATCACGTTCTGTACGCTATTGATATTACCAACTACGTTTGCGATTTTGATTATCGCTCTTTGTGCGATGCTCACTTCCCTTGGGCTGTCAATAAAATGGCTGATCTGTTGATAGAAAAAGCTAAAGCCGGCGCCCATAACGATTTTACTGCCGATTGGCGCTGTGTGCAGCATTAATTTTTTGTTGATAAAGCGTTAAAAACAGAGCCGCTCCCTGAAGGGAGCGGCTCTGTTTTTTTCTGTTACTTTTATAGATAGGCAAACTGCATAAAATGATAGGCTACTATAAATAATAGGACGACGAGACGGTAGTCTGTCTGTAATTTGTTTCTTCCATAAAAAACTGCCGTCTTGCTTTCAGCAACAAACGGCGGCCACTTAAGCCTACGTGCACGTACTCCCGCCTATAGAGGCGGGAGATTTCTTCAGATGGGTTAAGCCTACTTAAAAGTAGCTATCCGTTGAAGACTCTGGACCAGCCGGCCATAGCTCTATCGAAGGCCATAGCGCGATTAGTCATGGTCTGCTGGATAATATCAAAGATTGACGACTGAGTATCAGTCAGAATTTTCATGAGCTCAGCGAACCATTTCTGACGGTCGGCCATCATTTGAGTGTATATGCTCATGGCCTCTTCGCGATCTTGTTCCATTTTCTGGAGACGGGCAGCGCGAGCCGCTTCACTCTCTTGGGTTTCACCAGCACCACCATTCTCAGGAGGAACTCCGCCAACATTGCCGGCATCGTTTCCATCGCCATCGATAGGAGGAGCACCGGAGCCGCCATCTTCGGGAGGAACGCTTCCGCCGATAGGATTGCCCTGATCATCCATTAAAATAAAGCCGTACTCGTCGGTCTGCGGAGCATTCGGAGCAGCGGCCTCTTCAGAAGTTCCGGTCATACCGGATTGAGGAGCACCGACTTCGGACTCTTCGGCATTCTCGAAAGTATCGCCAATTTCGCTTTCAAATTGGTTCTGGGCAGCGCCTATATGAGTGGCGTTTTCCTGGGCGTCTTGAGCGAAGGAAACACCTTCGGAGAGCTGAACATTGTCAGCCGCAGCGGTATGCTGATTCTCACTCTGTGAAGGAGCTACGTCGGCTTGGCGGGTTACTTGGCTCTGACCGCCAACTTGCTGCATATTGCGGACGGCGTTAGTCTGCGAATACGCATTAGTATTGATTCCGATAGGGGCAACCATTTATACAGGCCTCCTTGCAAGGCTAAAGGCCAGAACTCTCTGGCTAGAATGCATTTATTTTCCTTACCATTATAAATGCTGAGCCGTTTTAAAAAAAGGTTGTCTTGTTGCTTATTTGTGAAATTTAGCCCAGTATTATTAGAATTTGCCCCTATTATCAAGGATAGTTTTTCTTTATTAGATTGTCTTTTTCAGTTGTATGTTGAGTATTAGCTTATGTTAAACGTTGGCAATTTGTCGTAGGCAAAGTTTAGTTGACTACTTTTTGAGGGACTTTTTTTAGCCGACTGCAGATCTATGTTACTTTAGATTTATGGTGGTTGCAGTCGGCTAGGCTGTCCAAAACGTGTTTTTAGACGCTAACCTACGCTAAGAAAGACTTTTTGCCAGTTTTTCATGTAGTCGTCTTCTGCTTTTTTGCGTCTGATCATTACTTCTCTCCAGATACGTTGCAATTCGGTTTGCAAATCGGCCCATATAGCTTGGCGTTTACTTTCAGAGAGAATTTTTTCTACTTCCATACGGTCGTAGATGGCTTGTATGCGCAGTTTCTCCTGTTGCTCTTTTTCTTCGGCTAGGGCTTTTTCTTCTGCTTGACTTAGAGGAGTTTCGGGAGCAGGATCCGCCTTTTTGGCTTCGGGGTAAGAGACCGAAGAGGAGCTGTTTGCCGTTTTGATCTGAGAGTTGCAGTCAGCTGCCGTTGCAGTTTGTAGAGCTTCAGGTATTGGGGCAGCTTCCGGATGAGGATGGGAGGACGAAACTGAAGTATCAGGTGATAAAGGCTGGTAAAAGTTTTCTTGAAAAATGAAGGTTGGGGCTGTGCTTTGACTATCTGCATGGTTGCAATTCCTTTCTACCTCTGAAGACTCAGTGTCGGTGGGAAGATCGGAGGGAGCAGCGAGTTCAGAGTTTTCTGAACTGTGAATCTTATCAGTTTGGTGACGATCTGCACCTATTAAAGGTTCCGACTGTTTTTTTAGATCTGAGGGTTGGCTGGGGGCATGATGGTCAGTACTTGGAGATTGAGGAACAAAAGTATCAGTTGGAACGGCTGAGGATGGACTGTGAGGAAGAGGATTTTTACTTGGAGAATGGGGTATAGCCGTAGTTGTATTGGGCAGGCGGCTTTCAGAAACTATCATATTTGGGCACCTCTTTCTTTGAGGATAAGTATGGATAAGGTAGATTGAGAAGGCCGCTTAGTTAAGAACGGATATAATCGTTCCATTTGTTAAACATTTTATCTTGAGTTTTGGCTCGGTTGACAGTGACGTCTTGCTGAATTTCAAATATTTTCGTTTGAGTATCGCTGGCTATTTTCCAGCGTTCCATTTGGCTTTTTTGAGCTTGGGCATCGATAGAGGCGTAAATAGTTTGGGCATTTTGCATGTCATTGGTATACATTTGCAGCAAGTGGGCTTGTTGGCTGTTTTGAAAGAACGCATTGCCGAGACTTCCCAAAACATTATTGAATATACTCATAGTTGTTTTACCTCGCTTTTGCTTATTTCAGGAGGCTGCTCTGCAGCAGATTGGCCCTGCCTGTCTATGTCTGCAGTGTAAACAATGAGTATTGACAGCTTGTCATCTAAAGCTTTGCTGTTTATTTATCGCTTTATTACAAAAAAAATACGCCTTATCTAATTGCTTTGGACAAGGCGTATTTTTTTATGATTGTAATGGACTTAGGCCATACGATCGAAATCTAATTCCGAAGAGCCGTCGTCTTGTACCTCTTCCATGTGGACCGGAAGACCTTGTTCTACCATCTGCTCAGCAATGCGCCGATTATTTTCCATTATGGTAAAAGTCATGGCATCTCTGGAAGCAGCCATAACTATTTCTAACACTTCCAAAACCCACTTAGAGAGGTCTGCGTTGGGTCTTTTAATGGCTTGCCAGTCTATCTGTTCGCGGCTGCGCTCCCAAGAGTCTTGATACATACGATTAAAGTTTGTAATCATTTCTTCAGGAGCTAAGCCAACTCTAGGTTCCATTTCCATAGCCTTTTATACCATCCGTTCTCGCTTTTTGGAGCGGTAAAATTGCTAAGTGCTAATTGACCGAGAAACGCAATCGTTTAGAAGGAAACCATACCCACAGAATTTACGTTAATTTTGGGAGCGATTTCATTCCAAGAAAGTACTACCAGGTTGGGGAAGGAGCGCTCTGTCAATTTATGTACAGCTGGGCGAATCTGCGGAGCTACCAGGAGAATAGGCTGCAAGCCGCGCTCTTGCAGAGCGTTGGCCTGTTGAGATACGGCCTGCAGAATTTCTTGACCTAAGTTGGGATCGAGCGTTAAGAAAGAGCCCAATTCACTGCGTTGGATGGCACCCTGAATCATTTGCTCAATTTTAGGATCGAGTGTGATAACGTTTATGGTACCGTCATTATTGCAGTAATCTTTGCAAATTACTCGAGAGAGGCTAACACGGCAAAATTCTGTCAGCATTTCCGGATCTTTGGTGATGTGTACGTTGTCGCCCATAGTTTCTAAAATAGATACTAAGTCGCGGACGGATACGCGCTCTTTGACCAAGTTTTGGAGAACTTTTTGAATTTCGCCCAAGCCCAAAGCGTCGGGGAAAATTTCCTTGACGACAGCGGGGTGAGTCTTTTTGACCGTATCGATAAGGGCCTGAACTTCTTGACGTCCCAGCATTTCGGAAGCGTGAGTTCTGACAACCTCAGTGAGCTGAGTAGCAATAACGCTTACAGGGTCGAAAATCATGCATCCTAAACGTTCTGCATCGCCGCGTTGTTCAGGAGAAATCCAGACGCCCGGCATACCGTAGGTGGGGTCAACCGTTTTGGTACCGCGCAGATTTTTCAGTTTCTCTTCAGGGCCAATTGCCAGGAATTGGTTGACTTGAACCTCACCCTGAGCAACTTCTATTTCTTTAATTTTTATGACATAGGCGTTAGGCTTAAGCTGCAGATTGTCGCGGAAGCGCACACCCGGAACTACAATACCTAACTCCAGAGCTATGTGGCGGCGGATTGAGGTTACACGATCGAGCAGTTTGGCTCCTTGGTTGGGGTCTACCAAGGAGAGCAGACCTCGGCCGACTTCCAGAGAGATGGGATCGACTTGCATGAGCTGAACGACGCTCTCCGGTTTTTTCTGCTCGGTCTTTTTCTTTTGCTCTTGAGCAGTAGCAGCTCCTCCGGTGACCACAGCGGCCGCTTCCTGATTTTTCTTCTCCAACTGGTGACCCAGGAAGAAAAGAGCGCCGCCGATACACGCCAAAGTGAAGGCCATGAATTTAGGCAGACCGGCTAGGAGTGAGAGCAGAGCCAAAATAAGCATAAAGGAACCGGCCATTTTAAGGGCGCCAGGCTGACCGGAAACTTGCTCGACAACGTCGCGTCCGAGGTTTGATTCGGAAGCTGCACGGGAGACAACCAAGCCCATGGCAGTAGACATCAAGAAGGCCGGCAGAGTTGTCATGAGGCCGTTACCTATAGAGAGAATGGCGTAGGTGTTAAGGGCGTGGGCTACGTCCATGCCATGGTAAAGCACACCTATACCGATGCCGCCGATTACGTTAACCAACATAATGACGATAGAGGCCATGGCATCGCCTTTTACAAACTTACCGGCACCGTCCATGGAACCGTAGAAGTCGGATTCGCGCTCAATGTCTTTGCGTTTTTTTCTGGCCGTTTCAGCATCGATGTTGCCGGCATGAAGGTCGGCATCGATGGCCATTTGTTTACCTGGCATAGCGTCCAAGTTGAAACGGGCGGCCACCTGAGCAATACGTTCAGCACCGTTGGTGATTACCATGATTTGAATGATAATCAAAATGATGAACATAATGAAACCTACAATTAAGTTTCCTCCTACGGCCACTTTTCCAAAAGTCGGGATTAGATGGCCGGCACCAGTGGGCATTTTAGTCACTACATCGATCTCATTGCCATGAAGCAGAATCATACGTGTAGCGGAGACGTCCAGAGCCAGACGAAACAGGGTCGCTACCAACAAAACAGTAGGGAATACGGCAAATTGCAGAGGTTCTTCAATATAGATTGAAATGAGCACTGTGATGATGGCGCAGGCCAAGTTGAAGGCCAGAAGCACATCGAGCATATCTGGCGGGAGAGGAACAATCAACATACCCACTATACCGACAATGGCAACAGCACTGCCGATATCGGAGTATTTCATAAGTTTGCCTAACAGGCTTTCTTCACCGGGCTGGGCACCCATTATTCGACTTCTCCAGTATATTAGACTATTATTTAAATACCAACAGACTCACACATTTACCGGACGCCGCTAGAGAAGCTGTGCGTTAGGAAAAAGTGCGAGTCTTGGAAAAAGTTTGCTGAAAAAACAGCCAATTGTTAGCGTCTTCCTGCAGCCATGCCTCTAGCTGAAAATTGCGTCTTAGGCATGGAAGGCGAGGCCACTGCAGCACGGGCCGTGCGGCGAGGAGGACCATTGCGGGCTAAGCGGCGCCGACGCAGAAGCTCGCGCTTTCTTTTTAGCTTAATAACATAAGCTAAAACTTCAGCAACGGCTTTATACATTTCGGTCGGTACCGGACCGGAAAGTTCGCAAGTTTTAAACAACGCCCTGGCCAATTCAACGTTTTCTACAATGGGGACATCGTGATCTTCCGCCATGATTTTGATCTGGACGGCCGTCATGTTTTCGCCTTTAGCAACAACAATGGGCACTGGATCTTCACCTTGCTTATAGCGGAGAGCCACCGCCAAGTGAGTGGGGTTGGTCACTACGGCTGAAGCATCAGGTACTTCTGCCATCATGTTGCCTCCGCCGCCTCCGCCTCCTTGAGAGCTCTGGCGCATAAGCTGGCGAAGTTTACCCTTTACCTGGGGGTTACCTTCAGTCTCCTTGTATTCGTCTTTGAGGTCTTGCATGCTCATGCGCATTTGCTTCATGAACTGCTTCTTTTGGAAGATGTAGTCGAGACCGGCTATAACTACCATGCCTACCAGAACTTTCATAACCAAACTCTTTACAGTTAGGCCGACAAGTTCCAAAGTGGCCATAAGAGGAATCGCCGGAGCTGTTTGCAGCTGGGGCAGAACTTCTCCTACAACTTTGTAGCATATGTAGCCGATAATGCTCAGCTTGGCGAGTTGCTTGAGCAACTCTACGGCTGATTTGACACTGAAAATTTTCTTAAAGCCTTCCAACGGATTTATCTTGTTGAGGCTTGGTTTTAAAGTTTCAGTTGAGAAGATAAACTGAACCTGAGCTATATTGGCCACGATGGCCATCATGAAGCCTGCTGCCAAAAGTGGCGCCAACACTAACAAAATGGTAATCATAACGTGGAAAATATCCCCGTTAAGACTGCGAGCATTCATATTGTATGTTGGTATTAAGCTCCAAACATAGATGGTTAGTTCGCGTATTCTCGACAACATACCGCCGCCGGCTCCATACATGGCACCGGCTGTAGCCAAAAGCAGGCAGGTGGATATCACCTCCTGACTTTTCATTACCTGACCTTTTTTGCGGGCTTCTTGTAATTTATGCTCAGTTGGTTCTTCAGTTTTGTCGCTATCCTGACCACCCATCTAATATCACCTCCTTATGGCTTCATCATTCCTATGCATTGTAGCAGAACATCGAGGTTTATTTCAAACTGATTTCCCAGCACTCTCATTACTAAGGGGTAAGAGAGGCGGAGAAGTATTAACCCGATGGCAATGTTGAGCGGGAAGCTCAACATGAAAATATTCATTTGAGGAGCTACGCGGGCAAGTAAACCCAGAGCGCATTGGGCTATAAACAAAGCGGCCAAAGCCGGCGCAGCAATCTGCGTACCAATGACCAGAAGATCGCTGGTCATGCGCAGCAGAGTCATGGCCAAATTCTCTGACATATGGAAGTATGTCAGAGGTATTACTTGGAAACTTTTGTAGACGGCAGCTAGAAGCTGATGATGACCGCCCAACACCAAGTATAGGTTCATAGATGTATAAAACAGCACCTTACGCAGCAGGTTGATAGCGCCATGGCTGGCAGGATCGAAAGAAGCTGCCGAAGACAGACCCATTTGGATGTCGAGCATTTCACCCCCGAACTGAGCCGCTGCAATAACGATAAACGAAACAAAGCCTATAACCAATCCGACGCAAGCCTGAGTTAGCAAAGCGCCTAAAAATGGAAACAGATCGGTTGGCATATCGTTAGGAACTGGCAGAGTAGGGTACAACACTACCGTGAAAGCTGCTGCAGCCCCTACCAGCACGGTGTTGGGGATGTGATTACTTCCGAAGATTGGTGCCTGTACGAATATTAGGGCCATTCTTACGAAGGCCAGCATGCCCACACCCAGCAGTTGCAGGGCCGGATCGCTCATCATTCCAGTCATGCTGCTTTATCTGGGCCCCAAACGGGCAATATCTGCAAAGGTTGATATGGTAAAACTGGACAGCATGTTGAACATCCAGTTGCCGCACAGAACTATAGCCATAAAAGTGGCTATAATTTTCGGTACAAATGAGAGTGTCTGTTCCTGAACCTGAGTAGTCGCCTGGACAATACTTACCATAAGACCGACAGACAGGGCGGACATCAACATTGGGGCTGAGAGAACCAGCACTAGATAGAGAGCTTTTGTGCAAAGCGCCAGCACGAAGCCGTCATCGAAAACTTCTGCTCCTAGTACTAACATCTTTCCTCCTATAATCTTTTTATTACTACACTACGGCCTGTTGTCTAGGTTAAGAGCGCGGATAATTGAAACTCTCTACTACGCCTTTGATAATTAAATGCCAACCATCTATCAGTACGAAGAGCAGCAGTTTAAAAGGTAGAGAGATTGACATCGGTGAGAGCATGAACATACCCATCGACATAAGAACCGAAGCTACTACCATGTCGATGACCAAGAAAGGTACGTAAAGCAGGAAACCTATCTGAAAAGAAGTTTTAATCTCCGACAGTACGAACGACGGCAGCAAAATATAGAAAGGAATATCTTCGCGCTTAGTAATGTTTTTGACGCGGCCGATATCGAAGAAAAGCTGAATATCTTTTTCTCTAGTTTGATAGAGCATAAAGGACTGAATGGGTTTATAAGCTTTGGCAAAGAAAGCACTTTGGGAAATTTTGCCCGCTAAATAGGGCTGCAAGGCATCTTTGTTGATCGATTCGCCCACTGGAGCCATAACAAACATGGTCAAGAAAAGAGCCAAGCCCATCAGTACCTGAGTAGGAGGAACTTGTTGAGTTCCCATGGCTGACCGCAAGAAGCTCAGAGTCATAACTATGCGTATGAAAGCCGTACACATAGCCAAAATATAGGGGGCTAACGACAGCAGACTGAGGCCGCCCAACAGAAGCAAAGTAGTGGAAAAGGTTTGCTTTTCGTTGGCTTTGGCTCCGTTTATGCTGATATTTGGCATATTCAGCTGGGGAAACGGATTTTGAGCGTTAGCTGCATCGGTAAAAAGCCAAAAGAGTACGGCGACGGCCAAAATAGGCAGACAGATCGTTAATATGCGTCTTAGGCGAAAATTCATGCTCTCTCTCGCTTCATACTCAACGTAATTGAGTTTAGGTAATTCTGTTAAAACAGTCCGCTTTTATTCAAGCACAGAAGATAGAACAATAAAAGCGATGTTTTTTAATTTTTCAGCAGAGGCAAGGAAGAAAGATGCCTGCTAATTACTTCTTTTACTAAATTAGGTCTTTTCCCTTGATTTTCGGCTGCCGAGTCGGAAGAATCTTATGGCGAGTCATTCGCTCTGGCAAGCTTATTGTCAGCATCCTCTGTTGGAGTGTGAGTATCTTCGGTTAAATCCTCTGTCTTTGGTGAGGGCTGAGGATTTTCTATAGCGAAACTGGCCAGAGAGGAAATGGATTGGTCAGTTACGCCAAGCAGCAGATGGTGGCCGTGTGTTTCGACCAGCACTATCAACTTGTTAGGAGCTAAGGCTTTCTTTTCTATTATGTTGATGCTGTTGTTAGGGGCAGCTATGGCTTTAGAAGCAAATTTGCTGAAGAGAGGAAGAAAAACTTTCATTGACAGCCAAATGACGACACAGGTGATGCACAACATAAAGAACATCGAACCTAGGCGAGGAAGAAAGGTTGACTCGACTTTTGTCGTTCCCGGAGCCGATGAAGGTGGCCAGGGTTCATGAAGAATGGAAAAATAAGGATCCTCAGCACCATCTTGGCTTTTTACAGTAGCCGAAGCCGAAGGGGAAACTTTTGACTTAGTTGGTGAAGGCGCTTGGGAGGGCAGAGCAGTGGCTGCTTCAATAGGGGGCGACTGTTTCTTGGCAATAGTTTGAGAATAGGAAGCCTTCGATGCTTTGGGAAGAGGAGCAGCGGGAGCTGAGGGCGCAGCGTTAGTAGCGGATTGATTCGACTGAGCCTTTTTGTCTGTCTGTTTAGAGGCTGAATCTGAGTTTTGAGTCGGAACGATCGCTTTGCTTTGATCGTTTTGCCGACTTTGTTGTTCCAGAGCCGCCTTTTCTTGTTCTATAACTTTATTGAACAGATCCCGTCCGGTTAAAGTCGGAGAGGCTTGAGGCTGACTGAAAGTAGTCAGCTTGTGTTCATCGAAGATGCCCAGGCCGATAATAAATACAAAAGCTAAAAAGCAAACGATCCCCACCGATAGGAGGGAATGACGTCTGCCTTTGTCCAGTTTATTAAGAAGCGATCTTAAGTCTGACATTACTGAGAAACAAGTTCTGAGATGCGCACCGCATAACAGCCGTCCAGTTCTACGACTTCACCTCTGGCTATTAAATGACCGTTTATTTTTAAATCGATGGGAGCTCGTTCATCTTTATCGAGTTCCAGAAGGGCTCCTTGACCGAGCTTTAGGACGTCGCGAATGCTTCTGGTTGTGCTGCCCATTTCCGCTTCAATAACGAAAGGTACATCGTAGAGTATGTTTAGATCTTCTGCATTTTCTGCCATGCCTGCAGAAACACTTGCTCTTTGAGAACGTCTGACACTAGCCGATAAGCTGTCCAACAGTTTGCCTCCAATATGTCAAGTCTGCCGTTTTCACGGCGTAGATCAGCGAACTATTTCGGTAATGCGGATGCCGTAGCGTCCATCAATTTCAACTACCTCTCCTCTGGCAATAGGGCGGTTGTTGATAATTAAATCGACCGGAGCGCCGGCTTCTTTATCCAGGTCGATAACTGTGCCTACATTAAGGCGCAGAACTTCACGCACTAGACGCTTAGCTTTGCCGAGTTCGGCTTTTACTTCTAAAGGGACGTCGCGCAGCAAATCTATGCTGGAAGCGGTTCCTCCTGCGGGGCTGGAACCGTCTAAGACGCCGAATTGTACAGAACGCGGACCTTGCTGATCACTCATCGAACTCTTCATCTCCATCTTGTAATACGCGGCTTATTTTGCAAGCCAGCTTAGAATCTTTGGTGCCGGGATGGCCCAAAAACTTAGTTTTGTTATTAACTTTAACTCTTAAAGGCTGAGAAATTTCCGTATCGAGGCGAATAGTGTCGCCTCTTTCCAAACTGAGTAGCTCTTGGAAAAGCAGCTCGGCTCGTCCTAAGCTCACAGTGATGGGCACTTTGGCGTTCTGGACACCATCTACCAAGAAAGGAGTCATGGCCTGCTGAGGAGCGCCGGCTTTTACACCTTGAGTGAGCTTAAATTCATCGTATGATCCTTTGGGCAGACAATCGCGTAAATAACGGAAAGGCAAAACTACATTGATGGCGCCGCTGGCTGAAGCAATTTCGGCCTGGAACGGTATGACAACCATGAGTTCTGAGGGAATGGCAATATGTACAGCCATAGGGTTAAATTCGAAAGATACGAATTGAGGTTTTACTGATTTTAAAGTTTTCCAGGCCTGAGTGTAGGCGTCGAGCATGCGCGTCAGGGGCTTTTGTAAAATAGCCTTCTCCAGATCGGTGAAATAATCGCGCAACTCATCGCGGATAGGCATGCCTTTGCCCCCCATAAGTCGTTCGAAAAGAGCAAAAGCCAGGCCGAAATCGACATCGATGAAGCCCTGAACATCTTGTTCCAAACGGAAAACCAACATGGGAGTAGTTTCCGAGAGAGAATTTATGTAAGAAGTATAACTTCTGGAAGTTATCTTCATCAGTTCCAGACGAAAGCGGGATTGAATCAGTGGAGCCAGACTAGTAATTACGCTTTCAGAAAAAGACACGAAAACGCGCTCCAAAAATTTCCTCTGATCTACCGTAAATTTCTCTGTTTTGCGAAAATCGTAAGCTGAGGCCCCTTCACCATTGCGAGATGAAGTTAGCCGCATTATTTCGTCATAACTACCAGGATCTTGGCGCAATCAATTCCTCCCAACGCAGCACAACAGATCTAAGGTGCTCTCTCTCTGTTTTGTTCCCCCTGAGCACCGATTAAAAAGCTGCTTTTTCGTGTATCCCAACAGCCTCAAGTTTTCTAACAAACAAAAACTCGAGGCAAAAAGCTTTTTCAATAAGTTTTCTCTGGTATAAAACTAACAATACCCTTGAGGCTGCTCCATCTTCGACGCAGAGTATAGAATTCCTTACAAAAAAAATACGACAAGGAACTATCTGAGCTAAGGCAGATCCTTGTCGTATCTTTAGAGATACTTATAAACGACAGTTAATGACTAACGGACTAAGCCGATAGCGGACTCCATCAAACCGTCCATGGCCTTAAAGGCAGCGAAGTTAGCTTCGTAATTCTGCTTAGCCATACCGATAGCAGCAGCCTGCTGAGCATAGTCGACGTTGGCGAGCTCTAAGCTACCAGCAGCGATACGACCCATGGCGCCCTGACCGGCGACACCGACTACAGCTTCACCAGAACTGTCGGTTTTGCCGAAGCTGGTGGTTCCAGTTTTCTTCAAACCGCTGGCATTGGCGAAGGAGGCAACGGAGACCTGAGCAATGGGTACTGACTCAGAAACGCTCTGACCGGTGGTGGGATCGGTAATGGTCTGCTCACCATAGAGTTTACCAGTTTCATCGAAGTGGTAACCGGTGTATTTACCGCCATACAGCTTAGTGTTGGGATCCATGTGCAGCTCGATGGGCTGAGGATCGCTGCAGATGTTGCCCTGAGCGTCTAACTTATAGCCCATGACGTTCTTGCCCTCGCTGTTGGTCAGCATGCCGTTATTGAAGGCAAAGCGGCCGTCACGAGTGTAATGAGTCTGGTTGCCATCGTTCACCATGAAGAAGCCCTGACCATCGATAGCGAGGTTAGTGGCGCACTCGGTTTGGAAGAGCTGACCCTGGCTAAAAATGATGCCGTTAGACTGAGTTTTAGCACCGCCGCCACCCATAGTCTGGCCCATAATATCGTTGAACTGTACGCTCTCAGCCTTATAACCGGGGGTGAACTGGTTCTGCAAGTTCTGGAAATAAGAGTTCAGCATGGTCTGGTTCTGCTGAATGGCATTGGCTGAATTATTAAAATCAAACATGATCTACTTTTGCCTCCTTAAACCCATTGGGCACTTTCACTCATAAGTTTTAACCTGCTGAGAAAAAGCCCTCTCCATCTCACCGTAAGAATATCAAGGGCTTATTGTCGAGCATTAAACAGTTTGTTGCCAAAATGTAAACAATAAAGTCCCAAGCAGGTTAAGACCAACTTTAAGCTATATGATCGACCATTTCAATGTCGATGCTGCGCAGGTTCATACCTTTCTTTTCGATGTGCTCGCGCAGTTCGGCACGGCTCTCTTGGAGAACTTCGCGTGTATCTTCGGAGTCGGTAATGAATTGAGCACTCAGTTCACCGTCTTTGCCACGGTTGATCTTGATCTTGAGTTCACCCAGGTATTCGGGGTTCAAGCGCAGAGTGAGCTCATCACGGCTAGTAAAGTTGCGAATTTCCATGTGAGTGACAATCTGGTTGATAACTTGTTGACGCTTCTGGGTTTGGGTAAGCCTCTGAGTTTTATTTGTTTCTTCTGCTCTGCTGGCAGTGTTGAGAGCTGTAGTATTTGCGTCTGCTTTATCGGCTTTGTCGCCCTTAGCTGTACTGGAAGCGGCTTGGCTAGCTTCAGTTGTGAGCTGCTTACCGTCTTCTTTGGCTTTAGTGGATTTGCCCAAAAGTTCATCAAATTTCTGAGCACTCAAGGCAGTGGCTTCTTTTCCTTGGTTAGCTGTCTGAGCTTTGGCGCCTTTAGCTGCTTCGGCATTTTCTTTGGGCTGCATATTCTGCATTTTCAGGTTTTTGGAAGCTTCGTCGAGCTTCATGGCCTGTTTTTCAGCCATGCTGAGCGTATCAGGATTGCGGTACATCATGTCGTAAAGGAAAGCTTTGCCGCCCATAGACTGCGGATTTTGGGTCATTTTGGCCTGTTCTGCTTTAGCTTGAGCTTGGGCTTCAGCTTTTTCTGTCCTCTGACGCTCAGCAGCTTCTTTGCGGGTTTCCTTCTTGGCGATAACGTCGTTTTCCTTACCGGCTTTGTCGGAAGTAGCAGCTTCTAAACAGCTGGTAAAAGCACCGGAATTAGTTTCCGTCTTTTTGCTATCGCGGTTTTGCTGTATGGATGAAGATCCTAGCATAGATACGAAAAGTTGATTTTCCATAACGGCTCCTTCTTTTTTTCTATTGGGAAAAGGTGGCTGACTTGGAAAGGACGGCTAAGCGCTGATGCCCTTATTCTCTTGGTAATATCCTAAAACTTTGTCTACATAATTTTGGGTCTCTTGGTAGGGAGGGACGCCTCCGTACTGCTGTACAGAACCGGGACCTGCGTTGTAAGCAGCGATAGTTTTAGTCATATCGCCGTCGAACATATCCATGAGCTGGCCTAAGTATTTTGCTCCGCCCATGATATTCTCTTTAGGATCGTAGGCATTCTTTACGCCTAAGTCGCTGGCTGTTTCAGGCATGAGCTGCATTAAGCCTTGAGCTCCGCAGTATGAAGTGGCCTGGGGATTAAAAGCTGATTCCTGACGAATGACGGCTTTAATAAGAGCGGGATCTACATGATATTTCTCGGAAGCCTCTTTGATAATGCTGTCAAACTGAGTGGGATCGCTAGAACCATTGCTGCCGGTTATGCTTGAGGAGTGAATGGCTGCGGCAGCAGGATCGAAGCGTTGACCACCAGTCATGCTGTTAATCATGCTTTGGAATGATGCCGCATCCTGCGGAGCATTGAGACTTCCTGCACCAGATTTAGCGCTCATTTTTGTGTCCAGAGCGTTCTCCAGCGAAGTCATCTGCCGCTCAATTTGATCTATTCTTGCGAATATAGACATTTCATTAGCCTCCTTTTTTCTCTGTCGCCTTTCACTATGCTTACTGCGTTGACATGAACTCTGCTTGCACAGAGAACGTTCAGCGGGGAGCCAAGCTTCTTTTTTCTATTATAGTAGAAGTTCGGCTGTTTTCCCAGATACAAATGGCCGCATATTTTGCGGATATAAGGGGGAAAGATGCTAGATAGCAGATGGATCGCGGGCGTATTTGAGAGTTGCCAGCTCGTCGAGCATTTTGTTTTCTTCCTGCTCGATTTCTGCCATCCACTTTTCCTGACTCTTTTCTTTGTTTTTTTCGTAACTCTGTCTCTCTTGAGCTGCCTTCATTAGATTATCGCGCTGTTGCGCAATACGAATGGTAAGCTCCTTGAGTCTGAGTTCCTGGTTTACTATTTGACCTTTGACAAACTCGATGTGCTGAGGAAAAAACCTGAGCTGGTTAATGTCGAGCGTGCCGTTAGCCTGTCTAATTTTCTGCTCTTCTCTTATGGAAACGAGTTTCTGTTCAAGCTGAGCCTTAATTTGGCGCTCATTCTCCTGCTGTTGGATAAGCTTGGCCAGCTTCTCTTTCTCATCTTCTTCTGCTTGAATTTTTAATTCAAGAATTTGTTGCAAACGATAGCGGAAACGTTTCTGCCCCATAGTTTATTTCTGCTCTCCAAACATTTCTAACAAGCGTCGGCGCGTTTCGTCGAAGGGGGCCGGTTCATAAATTCCCTGAGACAGGAATTTTTGAACTTCATCGATTTTGTCAATGGCGAAGTCGACTTTGGGGTTTGAACCTTTTTGATAAGCGCCAATGTTGATAAGGTCTTCGTTTTCCTGATAAACGGCCAGCACGTTTCTCAGTACACCGGCAGCTTTCTGAATATCTTTGGGATTGATTTCGGTAAACAGACGGGATACAGATTGCAGGACGTCGACGGCGGGATAACGGTTTTTGTGGGCAATTTTACGATTGAGCACTATGTGGCCGTCGAGAATGCCTCGCACGGTGTCGGCAATAGGCTCGTTCATGTCGTCGCCTTCTACCAATACGGTATAGATGCCGGTTATGGAACCGTGAGGGGAGGTACCGGCACGTTCCATAAGCTTAGGCAGCAAAGCGAAGCAGGAAGGAGTGTATCCTTTTGTGGCCGGCGGTTCGCCTACTGCCAAACCTACTTCACGCTGGGCCATAGCAAAACGCGTTACGGAGTCCATCATGAGCATGACGTCGTTGCCTTGATCGCGGAAGTATTCGGCTAAAGCTGTGCCGGTATATGCTCCTTTTAAACGAACCAAAGCTGGTTGGTCGGAAGTAGCTACAACTACCACGGAACGCTTCATGCCTTCAGGTCCTAAGTCGCGTTCAATAAAGTCGCGAAGCTCACGTCCGCGTTCTCCGATGAGGGCTAAAACGTTTACTTGAGCCGCCGTATTTCGGGCTATCATGGAAAGAGTAGTCGATTTTCCTACACCGGAACCAGCGAAGATACCGACACGCTGGCCGGCGCCCAAAGTTAATGTTGAGTCGAGTACACGCACTCCCATGGGGAGAGCCCTTTTGATACGCGGTCGGGTGATGGGATTTGGGGGCTCATTGTAAATGGAGTACTCTGTTTCGTACTCCAGCGGCCCCAGACCGTCGATAGGGTTGCCCAGACCGTCGAGAACGCGTCCTAAAAGTTTAGGCCCTACCTTTACAGAGAGTGGCTTGCCTGTGGCCCGGACTTCACATCCGGGGCTGATACCTCCTAATTCGCCCAAGGGCATAAGCATAACTTTGCTGCCTTTAAAACCTACTACCTCAGAACGGATCGGCTTGGAACCTTCACGTTCATAGATATAGCAAAGCTCGCCCATTTTTACCGCCGGCCCTTCGGATTCGATGGTAAGACCTATAACCTGACTGACTCGTCCGTGCATGCGGATGGGCTTACAGCGGCTCAGCGATAAGTAGTAAGCCGGAAAAGTAATGTTAGGCAGAGGATCGGCTGCAGGAAGAGGCTGGGCTAGAGCCTCTTCTTTAGCAGCCAAGCCGTCGTCGGCCGGTTTGGAGACAGGCGGAGCAGGTGGTGTAGGCTGAGGGGGAGCCTGAGGCGGAGGCGGCGGAGCAGGGGCCGTTTTGCCGTCTCCGTGGCGCGGAGCCGTAAAGTTTGTTTTAGGAACTGAAGCCGGACGAGCAGCCGCTGATCTGGCAGACGTTCTAGCTGGCATTTGCGCCATCGTCTATGTCCTCTCCTTTGCCGCTTCTGTCAAAAGCTGTTGTAATGGCACCGAGCTGTGTTTCTAAACGAGCATCGATGTTGCCTAAGTTCGTTTCAATGACGCACCCTCCGCGAGTGACTTTGGAATCGATAGAGAGATCGAAATCTTTCAGTCCTTCAACCATGCGCATCAGAGATGAACGATCATTATTTACAATGTGGTAGTCGTCGGGATTTACACGGATGCGAACTTCTTCGCGATCTTTCATGTCTCCCAGGGCCTCTTTAACTACGCCCATAATGACGTCGTTATTGGTGCTTACTTCTAGACCTATGATCTTTTCGGCAATACTTATGGACAGTTTAGCTAAAGCCGGTTCGGTATTTTCTATGAGCTTGCGCCGCTCTTTAATAGCCTGAACGTAAAGATCGCGGGCCATAAGCATTAAATCGACGTACTCACGGTGAGCTAGACGTCGGCCTTCCTCGATACCTTGTAAAGTGCCCTGTTGGAAAGCTGCTTGTCTGGCATGTTCGGCATCGGCGGCAGCTTGTTCATTGAACTGCTGAATCTGTTCGTTGGCCTGGTTGATCATCTGCTGAATCTGATTTTGAGCCTGAGCAATTATCTCTTTGGCTTTAGCTTCGGCCTTGGCGATGATCTCTTTATCTACCGGTGGAGGAGGGGGAGGTAGAGGGGCGCCCGGAGGAGGAGGATCTCCTGTAGGTACGCTCACTGAATGGGAAGATATGGGAGGCAGTTTATAATCGGAATGATCTGCCCGCCTGCCACCAAAAACTTTTCCTGAAGCAGAAGCTGCTGGAGGACGCCCGGTATGAGGATGAAACTCTCCGTCTCCGTTTGGTTGAGGAGGATCGTCATAAGCAGCGCTTCGCCCTCTAAATATGCGTCCTCCATCGGAGGAAACTTTGGTCGCTCCAAAGTTTGTAGGTACGAAATCGCTGAGATCGCCGCCGGGCGCACCTGAGGTTATACCCGCAGGACGCTGTTTCAGCAGAGCTGAACGCTTGGGGGGGCCGTCGGAACCGGACATGCCGTTGTTATTTCCCTTGAAAAGAGCCAGTGTGCTCACCTACTTTGCTTGTAATTTAGATATTTATCTGAATTTTATCTTTCCTAAAGTGACCAAACCGCGCAAAATGTTACGGATGCGCTGCTGAGCTTGCTTTATTTCATCCCAGGAAACTTGCACTAAACTTTCGACGTCGTCTCGTAAGGCTCGGGCTACATCGGGAGATAAGAAGCGGTACACTCTCTTAGACAGATTTTCATCGGCCCCCTTAAGGGCTAAAACCAGATCGCGGAAGTCAGTCAACCGCAATACTTGTTCAAGCGAAGGATCGTCTACGTTGTTTAAATCTTCAAAGTCGCATAATTTTGTCTTTAAATTGTTGACTAGCTGAGGACTTCTAGTCGCTAAACCGCTGAGAACTCTTTCTTCTGTGCCACGGTCAGCTTGATTGAGGATTTCTAGAAGGGCTTCTTTGCCATCTGCATGAGAGTAAGAGCCTTCTTCTAAAGCCTGATGCAGGCGAGACTCCAATACTTTTTCCAGTTCTGTCAGAATTTCTGCGTTGACAGGATGAAGCTCTGCCAGTCGTTTGGCCACTTCTGTCTGTGTTTGGGGCTGTAAGTCGCTAAGAACGGCCGAAGCTTGGCTAGGCTGTAGGTAAGAAAGGATAACTGCGATAGTCTGAGGATGCTCTTTGCGTATTAGTTGGAGCAGTTGGCGAGGATCGACGCGGCGCAGGAAATCAAGGGGGCGATTGCTTGAGGATGTTGACATAGCAGCTGTTTGTGTAAAGCTGCCCATCGGAGGAGGGCCTCCCAAACTGCTGGGGCCGCCCATAGAGTGGCCAAGCTGGCCCAAGCCGGCAAAAGGCCGAGGAGCATCGCCGCCGCCATCCTGATTTAAGAACTCTTGGATAACTTGAGCTCGTGTCTCAGGCGAGATTTGAGGCAATTTAGAAATTTCGGTAGTAATGGCCTGAACTTCTTCGGGGCCAAGTTCTTTGAAAATCTCCGCTGAAGCCTCAGGCGGGAGGGACATCAATAATATTGCTGTCTTCTGTTTAGGTGGCAAATTTACAGACATTGACCGCAACTCCTCGGCATAATTTATAAAGTGGTTCGTCAGCTGCAGGTGTGCAGCAGAGAAAGGTATGGGGCTGTTGTTCGACTGCCGGTAATTATATCTTGCTAAGCATTCTGCTTAAACAATTCACAAGCTTTAATAAACTCAGGGGGAGAAGCGAAAAATGCGCCTCGGGGCTTAGCTAAGCCCCGAGGCGCACCCTTGCACTTTGCACCTTGGGGTGCTCTATCCGATTTTTTTTGCTATCTTTGCTGCTGTTGATCGCTGAGCCAGGTGTTCTTGATCATTTCAGCTAACTTGTTGGGGCGCTCTTTGGCGAGACGCTCAAGCTGATCGGAAGTGTTTACTCTGGTTTCACCCATCGCTTTAGATTTGCCCGACTTTTCATTGAGCAGGTCAGCTATATCAGAACTGGCTCCGCCAGTAGAAGCACCGAGAATGAGCTGGGACTGGCTAGCTTTCACTTGACGCTGGCGAGAAACGTAAACAGCTACCAAGGCCATAAGCAGAACAGCAGGGATGAAAGCAATAGCTGCTAAGGTAGAAGTGCTGATACCGCTGCTGGGAGGAGCGACAGGGGTGTTACCTGAGGCCATGCCAGCTGCCATTTCGCTGTAAACTCCGTCGAGAGTTGCTGTAGCGAAAGGTACGCTCTTCACGGTTACAGAGTCGCCGCGGCTTTCGTTGATGCCGATAGCGTCTTTCACCAAGCCGGCGATAGCAGCTTCCTGATCTGGTTTCAAATTATCTACCGCAACGGACACTGTCAAGCGCTGAATGCGGGGAGAAGTATCTACATTTTTGGAGATGGTTTTGTTTACTTCGTACTTTTCGGATTCTTCGGTCTTTACGTAAGTGCCCTTCTTCTTTTCAGTACTGCTAGTATCCATCTGTACGGCACCGTCGTCATCGTTACTGGACGAAGAGCCGTTGCCGTCTTTGTTATACTGCTCGACGCGTTTTTGACCGCCGACTTTAACCTTACCGCTGTCATCGGGACCGCCGACAACTTCACGCTGAACTTCGTTCTGAGAAAAATCTACTTCAGCTGTTACCTGAGCAGCAAATTTCTGAGCTCCGAGCACAGTAGCCAGCTGCTGCTCTACTTTGTCTTTCAGGTGCTTCTCCAGAGCCAGTTTGTACTCAAGCTGACTGCTGGGAGCCATGCCGAAATTGTTGCCATTAATAGGAAGGTTCGCAGTGAGGTCACGGCCGTTTGTGTCAACAATTTTGACGTTCTCTGCTTTTAAATCCGGTACGGAATAGGCTACTAAGTTGACAATGCCAGTGATTTGATCGCGGCTGAGCTGAGCACCAGGCTTAAGTTTAAGCATAACGGCAGCCTTGGCACCTTCTTGTCCGTTGTCGAACAAAGTACGCTCAGGAAGACCAAGCTTTACATAAGCATCGGCAACTCCATCCATTTGGCGCATGGATTCGGTAAGTTCTCCTTCGAGAACTTGTTTGCGAATGTCGTCCTTTTCTTTTTCGGACATTGTATTAATGCCGCTTGAATCCGGCTTCGTGGCGGCTGTCATTACTGCATGACGGGGAAGGCCGTGGGAAGCTAATTGAGCCTGAGCTCTAACCTTATCTTTAGGTGAGACCAAGAGGTTATCGTTAGTTTGAGCTACCTGGTGGGGAATGTTCCACTCTTGCAGTTTCATGGAGACGTCTTTGACGTCGTCTTCACTGAGTTTAGTTGCATAAAGTTCTACAGGTTGATTGGCAGAACTGTAAACGTTCAGTCCGACCATTCCTACTACCATTAGAACTATAACGCAGACGATCGCAATCCTCACCTTCGGGTTCATGCTCGTCCATACTGCGCCGAGCTTGCCCAAAGGACTACCGTTATTGGCTCCACCCGGCGGTTTGCCCAGGGGACCTCTTCCTGTAGCTAACGGACCACTACCTGTCCGCATGCCCGTCTGGATACCGGTGGCCATAGTTGTTTCTCCTTCCTACAGTGGGGATAAAATTCGATATTCCCCCGTGACTTCATTTATAAGCCACAACGGCGTTTCCTCCTTGCAGAGGGAACGCCGCTTCCGAATAATTCCCTACAGTATACTTGGATTATAACTGCATTTGGAATAAAGTGGTAGCGGAGGAGCAAAGTTTAGAGGCGATCTGGGTGGTCAAATGGAGCATTACCTCAGACTTAGCACCGGCTATAGACATTTCGTGAAGATTATTTAAGCTGCCGTCGAGCAATTTGCTGGTGCACTCTTGAGCTTCAGTCATGGTAGTGTTGACGTTGGAAAGAGCGTCTCCGAGCATGTTGGAGAAGGACTTGGCATCGGCTTCGGAAGGAGCGCTGACGGAAGGCAGGCTGGTAGAAATGCCCTGAATGGAATTGGTGGAACTTACGGAGTTCATTTGGGGGGCCTGGGTCAGACCGCCGATTCCCTGAATGGAAGAAAACTGCATATTATAACCTCCTCAAAACGTTGAAAAGAGCGGCTAGAAACTACTTGCCAATTTCGAGGGCCTTGCTGGCCATGGACTTGGAAGCTTCCAAAATGGTAGCGTTGGCTTCGAACGCACGGCTGGCCATCATCATGTTGGTCATTTCGGAGATGACGTTAATGTTAGGCATGGCCACATAGCCTTTGTGCTCGCCGCTGGTCTGGGCTTTGGGGTTAGAAGGATCGTACACCCAGCGGAAATCGGAATTGTCGGCCTGAACACCGGAAACCTCTACGCCCTGAGCCACCTGGGGAGCTTCGTCGTCGAAGGAGCAAGCTTGGAATTCATTTTCGAAGTCGCCAATCTGCTTCTGAGTGACTACGGCAACCATGCGACGGAAGGGGGTGCCATCGGCAGTTTCGGTGGTGTTGACGTTGGCAATATTAGCTGCGGTGACATCCATCATTTTGCGCTGGGCAGTCATACCGCTGGATGCTATATCAAATGTATTGAAAAAATTCATTATGTATTTCCTCCTACCTTGAATTTAGGGCTTAAACTAGCGACCAGAGTTGTCGATTACATACTTTAAGGTGCCGTAGACGCCTGAAATTTTCGAGGCTAAGGCATTGTACATAATTTGGTTCTTGGCGAGGTTGCTCATCTCTTGGTTAATGTCGAGAGGGCCTCCAACAGATTCAACTGTGGCTTTCAAGGTATCGGCAGTGTAACCGCCGCTGGAACCGAGGCGGAATTCCGGATCTACAGCTGTGTTAGCTGTTAACTCGCCAGTTTCGTCTTCCTGCTCCATGGCCATGACTTCTTTGAGATGGCTTTCGAAAACTACCCGCTGGGAATCGTATCCCTCTGTATTGACATTAGCTATGTTACTGGAGATGACCTGCTGACGTAAAGAGGCGGCGTCCAGTGCTCTCTCAAGCAAATTGGTGTCAACTAACTTTACTGGCTTCATCGGTGTATTCTCCTCCCTGTTCCGGTTGTCCGCCAGGAGCGGATTTAGCGGAAAAATTAACTTCTTTTTCTTCCTACCATCATAGAAGGGAGCTATTGCTGATAGTTTGTTTAAATATTGATAAATTGTAAACAAGCGTTCCCGAAGTATGGTACAACCGAAATATTGTTCTATTTCGATTGGATCTGCTTCGTCATTTTCAGAAAATGATGTACACAGCTCTATCTTTCTAAAATAGGCAGAAAGCCACGAAAAAAATTCTAGGGGCCTGCTGAGCTTTCCTTTTTTGTTTTTAGAGACAAAAATTGGCTGTGGAGATGGACGACCGCTTGTGAGAAGGTAACGCAACATAGTGAATAGTTTGTTAGGCAGGGGGACTAGTTAATATACGAGAATCCTGCCGCGCAGTTCTTTTCTTTATTGAGCATAACAGGAGAATATCTTGCTCACATTAAAGAATGCCTATCTTGTTTGATATATATTTGTTTTTTTCTCTTTGTCTTAAGGAATAAACTGGTTGATCTGCGCGTCTTTTATTTGCAGGGCCCTCTTGAGTGGGCTTGGCCGGAGCAGAAAATAGAAGGCGAATATTTATAATTTTGTGAGGTTTTATTCTTTTGGATCCGTTGCATACTGGCATTTTAGCTTCATTCTGCAGCAATATTTTGGGCATGCAGAAGAAAATGCTCAAACAGTCGGGCATTTCTAAAACATCTGCCGCTGAAGCTGCGGACAATGTTTCTTTGTCTTCGGAAGCCGCTGAAGCTCAGGAGGCTATGGGAGCTGGAACTAGTGCTCCGCAAACTCCGCAGGAACGCTTTTTAGCCGACGCCGTGGGGCAGCTTTCCAAGTTAAATCCTCAGTCTGATGCTTTTTTCTATGATTCTGTTTCGGCTCTGGTTGATTCAGCGCTGAGGGAAGCGTTTGGAGGGCGTTTAGAACTCAGTCGCGGGTATCCCCAAATGAAAGATAAAATAGTGCGGACTATTATGGAAGATGAACGCTATCAAGATATTGTAGGCGATTTCTTGGAGTCGTGGTCTAAGGCGGAAGAATTTAAAGCCGCCCACCTTGAGTCGGAAAGCGGAGAGACTTCCGATAACGAAGCTGATTCTACTGAATTGGATGTATAACTGCCCCAAAAATTTGGTGCATGAACTTTAGCCCAAAAACCTTGTTAGTTTTTGGGCTAAAGTTGTTTAAATGGCAAATTAAGTTTTGCCGATGGTGTACACTTTGCTTTTATTGGTAAATTCCTGAGGTTTCCCCAACAGTTCGGTGAGAATTTTGTTGGCTTTAGCAGCAGCCTTTTCTTCCATGAGCTGGTCGTTGACGCAAATCCAACCGAAGCCGTCCTTCCGCAGTGCTTCTATGTCGGAAGCAAATATTTTTCCTGAGGTGATTTCACCGTATTGAGGATCTTCGCAGAGGAACAGAGTGCTGACAAGCAGGTTGGTCATCAAATAGGGGTGGATACGCGTAGTTAGAGAGAGAGCCATAGGTTTGTGATGGCAAGTTTGCCAGTAATAATATTCTCCGGGTTGCAGATGGCTGTCCGGCCTGGATAAAGGCAGCAGTATAACCCCTTCGTCTCCGGGCTGAGCGGCCAGGTACAAACTCTGAGGGGGTTGAGAGGCCGACGAAGAGGGCAGAGGAAAAGGTACTGGAGACAACATAGCAATTTCTGTATTTATTAGCAATATTACTACTGTAACAGCTAAAAATCGGCTAAATTGTATCTTTGAGCAGATATATTTCAGACCTAAAGCTGCCAGTACGGCTATGCTTAACTGCACTATTATAGAAAAACGGTCGGTAATTACCGCCATTTTAAAACCCGGTACGAAATTATAGGTTATCCAATAGAATATGTTTATGGGGTTCTCAAAAGATTTGCTGCCGAAATAAACTAAATAAGGTCCTGATGATATAAACAAGGAAAAAAGTCCCAGTATCATCCAGAAACGGCCTATTTTTTTATTTTGCCACAGACCTATTGAGGCTAAAACGAGGGCAATCCAGCCTATATAGGTACTTTTGCAGCGCAAATCTACGTCTTGAGATATAGAAACTTGCCCTTTGCCAGGTAGGAAATAACCGGCTAAACTGGCGTTATTGTGGAAGTCTCCCTCTTTATGGAAAAATTTAAGATTATCTGCCTGTTGTCTGTTGGTTATGTCTATTTTTGCCAGCAATGAATCTTGGCCGCTTAAACTATCGGCAAAAAGGAAGGTCATAGGGGCGGCTAAAACAAGAGATAACATACAGGCCAAGGCTACATTGAACCAGTTCGCTTGAAACTTGGTAGACTTTGCGTCGCCGGAGTTTTTAATCGGCTTCTCTGCTTCGGAGCCGTCCAGAATGGGAATACTTTTATCTGCAGCGGCCCATATGACTATTACGGCGGCGCTTATCAGGCAGGCTTCGGCGTAATACCACGACCCCAAAGCACTAAGTGCCAGGGTCGCCGAGGTAAATACTATGGCTGCTATGTTGGTGCGCCTCGATTTTAAACAGACAATTATGCCGATTAGGCTTAGTGGCAGCCACTCTAGGTTGGTCGTTTCACATATGGCGCTAGTTAAGCCGCTGGTTAAAATAAATGGACATAAGCCGTAAATTGTTCCTGCAGCCGTCGCGCTCCAACTATCTTGAGAGATCAGACGGGCTAATAACCAAGCGCCCAGACATGACATATAGAGTTTGAAGATTTGAGTCAGGTTAAAAGCTGCAACCAAACCAAAAAAATGGCTCAAACAAGCCGTTGTTAGGGCGTTTAGCTGGTCAATTACATATAGTTTGCCGCCCTTAGGAAAATTCTGTAAATTCGTTTGGGAAGGCCAACGCCCTTGCTTAAGCTCTTCACCAGTCCACCAGGCTCCCCAAATATGTTTCCATAAGTCTGAATAAGGGTGCCCCAACAGACGCTGAGTCAAACAAGAACGTACTGTGGTCGGCTCCTCTCCTTTTTGTACGTTCATAAGTGAAGATCCGGTCCAGGCGCAAATTAGCATTAAGAACAATACAGATATGCTGATAAATTCGCGCCAGTTCGGACAGACACTGAATTTTTTTAAATTTTGTTGGGATTGGGAAGAGAGCAAGATGAGCCTCGGCGGTTGTCATTTTGGGCCTCAGTATACCATATTTTTTATTGTTTATAGGCTGAATTTTCTATTGACAAGCAGGAATAAACTTTATTTGAACAACAAGAAGGCCTTTGGCAGCCTTCGCCTCGGTATGGCTTGCAAATTCGTTGCTGAAAGTGCCGATTTATGGAGAAAATTAGATATTGGCGTCGGGAAAGTATCGATGCTTTACTGGCAGCAGACAGCCGTATTGACTATTGCGCGGGGAATAAGGTGTGGGGCACGGGTGGATTGCTGCTCTTAGGTTTTGCAATATTGGCAACTATTTTGTTCTTTCGCGGCAATATAAGTTCCATGTACGATTTGCCGGGAGGTCGTTTCGCAGAAGTTGCTTACTGGCAGCAAAGTATCTGCCAAAAGCGCTGCCAGGCCGTCGGTCAGGTCGGCGGTCTGAAAAGGAAAATTTTCTATGTGTTAAGTGGGGAACGCGTTGGGGCTCCCAAAGTGGGGGAATTCAAACAATTCGCTACTTTTGAACGCCAAGACAGCGACTTCTATTATTGGTACACCCATCGCGGCAGTCCTTGGGTTAATAACCTGTTGATGGGCCCTGCGCTGAATATTTTAGGGAGGCGCTGGACAAATGTTGTCTTCATTGTAGGGGTGCTTTTTAGCAGTGGAGGTGCCGCTGTTTGGTTGCTGAAAACTTTGGAACGCAGTGGTCCCGGAGTAGCGGTGGGGACGCTGGTTTTCATGTTCAACCCTTTGACTCTTTCAGCGTTGCAGGCACTGAACTGGGGGTGGGCTTGGCTGGCCGGGTTGGCTGTCGGCGTTACTCTGGCTATAAAAATGTGGCGCCGTCAATCCGTAAGCTGGTTGCAGCTAAGTCTTGTGCTAACCGTTTCCGCTTTTTTTTGCGGATATTATGCCTTGCTGCTATTGGCAATATGGGGAGCAATTTTTGGGGTAGTTTATGTCTCGCAACGGGAGATAGTTTCGCTCCGTCGAGATTATATATGGATAGCAGCAATATTGACTGCTTTGTCTTTTTATCTGATTTTTGCTTCTTGCCCGTCACTTTCTTTAAGGTGGACAGGACATAATCCTCGTACTTTTTGGGCTGTTGGCAGTATACTCGTTATGTGGTGGGGGTTTACTTGGGCCATATCCTCTAATGACAGTGTGCGGGGAGGCAAAATCGGTGTGGGGATTTTTCTAGTTTTCCTGCTGCTTTCGCTGACAGGTAAGGCCGGTTTGCTCGTCGGCGGTTTAATTTTCGCTTTCGGTTCTTCAATTTTATTAAGTGCCGTGCCGGAAAATTCTTTGAGGCGCAGTCCCGAAAAGGCGACTGCAGTGGCTGCAATGATGCTGGTTGTGTTTGGTCTACTGCTCGAATGGGGCAGGTTCTCTCCCTTGGGAGGTTTAAATTCCAATTTAGCTCCGATTTACAGTGTATTGTCTGGTCTGGAGGAATTTAAAAATAAAAAAATTTTAGAGCTTCCTTTCGTTGATCAGCCTCTGTATCTCTTCGCTCAGTCTGAGCATGGTATGCCGTTGGTTAGTCGCTCCGATTTGCTGGCAGGAATTGAACAAGCTCCGCCCGGATACGCCGAGTTTTGTCGAGTGCTTTGTAAGTTAGGAAAACGTGGTATTAATGAAAAGCAAGAAATCGCAGCATTGCTTAATGACAAAAATATGAGAGAAGAGGCCTGGACTGAGCTACGCAAGAGAGGAATATGTTTAATCAACTTGCACGAGCGTGGCTGCGCCCATGTCGAACTGAAATCGGGACCTTTGAGCGGCTCTGTTTTTTTTCGCGATTATTTGGTGTTGTATAATCTTCTGGGTATGCCTGTAGTTGATGACTTTGAGCCTATATCGAAAGGACGCTGGGGGTGGCCCACACCGGATAAGAGAGAAATAGCTTGGAGCAGAATGGCTGTTTTTGCCGTTCCTCAGGCAGAAGAAGAGAAAAACATAACCAACCGATAAGCTCGAACGGCTGTCAACAATAATGTGCAGTCAGAAGAGACTGCGGAGCGGACAAATGGAAGATACTGGATTTAACAATGAAAAATTAAAGACTCGCTCTGAAAAGAAATTGTTTCTATGGCAGTTGGCCGCCGCATTTTTGTTTGCGTCTTTAGCTGCGGTGTCTTTGCTTTTATGGATTTTTGTCAGCCATGTCGCGTCCCCGCTTAATGCTGTTTCTGTGCTGCCTAAGCAGAGCAACGATTATGCTTCGGAGATAACTTGGAAACTAACTCTTCCGCAAGTTTTAGAGGGTATGTACTCTTTAAGCGGAGATCCGGACTTACTCTGTGACGCCGAACAGGCTGCTAAAATAGCTACGGTTCTACCTTTGGCGCGTCAGCTTGTTGAGAGCGGTCAAATAGGTACCAGTCGTACAAGCTCAGCGAGTTCGGCTGAATCAAAATCTGCGAATTCCGCTTTTGCTCTGGGCAAGTCTATGCCTGATTGTTTGAAAAATTATCTTTGGTCTCTGCTTCGTCCCAATCAGCAGGCCGCTATTTATAAACTTTATGTAAATAATCGTTTGGCTAATTCTGATGAGCAGCTGACCAGGTTTTTGACTGAGTTTTATGTCGATCTTTGTCAAGACGCCGGTATGCGCAACGATTTTACCAACTACGGGCTTTCACCAATGCGTGAAAGAGTTAGTCAGCTTCGTATGCTGCATTGGCTGGTTGGAGTGATTTTGCTGGAAAGCGATCCTGAATGTGCCATCAATAGGAAACAGGCAATTCTTTTAAGGGCTATGGAAGAACCACTCCGATCTACACTGGCTATAGACTTTGCCAAGGTCAGCTCTACCTATTTCCCCATTTTGGAGGCGCAAGTTCGTTCAGTGTTGACAGATAAACAACAGGAACGTTTGCTCGAATTATTGTGGGAGCATTCAGTCTTGTCTTTAAAGCTGAACAGTCACAGTGTTATGCGCAGTTTTGACTCTCTGTTAGCTTATCATATTAGCGATGCCGGCTTTGAATTAGATTTAACTAGTTTATTGAGCACGCCTGCTCATGTTACCGATGAAGCTTCAATAACAGTTCCTGTATCTGGAGGAGCAGAAATTCCGCTTCGTCAGGCTATCTTGGGTATTATGCGCGTTTTAGAGCCTAACGAGAAAGTGCGCCTTACTGATGAACAGGTAGAAATTGTCGGTAGGCTTGAGGCTGAAATTATCGCTTGTATAAGTAGCATTAATAAGCATGAAACTTATGAACGGTATCCTGAGGTACAGGCTGAATTAATTAATCTGCTTAGTGATGAGCAGATAAAAGCTATAGAAGACGACTTAACCAATCCAAAATCGCGTTTAGGCTTTGAGAGGGGAGGAGAGGCCCTGATTCTGGAATTCACTACTTTTCTGGGTGTCCGCCGAGAACAGTCTAAGTTGTCTGCTCCGACTACAAGAGAGGATTAAAACATGGAAATGCAGAGTGAAAATAATCTGTCTTCTGAACGGCATAGAGAAGAGCAGTCTGAGTCTGTCGAGCACAAAGAAAAGTTGGAAACCGAGGTCAAGGAAGGCTCTTCCGAAGAGAGCGATACTGAGAATAGTACCTTTTGGACCCCTGCCAACATTGCAGGTATAGTATTTGTAGTCTTGTTAGTCGCTTTCAACCTGGTTATTTACAGCGGTGCTCTAGATAACTTGGGTAAAGGGGAAAGCAGCAGAGGTCCAGGTCTACTGCAGAGCGGCGTTCCCAACCAACCTGAGCCGGTTATTGTTGCCGATGCTCCGCCGCCTCCTTCAGAACAGGTAAGTAATAGTTCTCTTCAGTTAAAACCTCCGGTCGGGGTACCGTCTCCTCCGGCCGTGGTGCCCGGAAGCCAATCAATAGGCCCTTCTGATACTAAAGAGATTACGCCAGTATATCCCAAGCAGGACAATCCGAAGCCCCTTCCTGTTAAGAGGGCCCAGGCATATGGTACTCAGGTACTTTCGGGTTTTATTTACTTTTACCGTTGTCCTGATCCGGAGTTGCGTTTAAGTAAGGCCCAAATTAGCGAAGGTACTAAAATTTTAAGCGGATTAGAACAGGATATTGATAAAACTAATCGACTGATTAACGAATTGATGAGTTATTTTACAGACGAACAGATTAAATGGGCCCGTTCTCACCGCGGAGAACCCAATTTAATCGGTTATAAGTCCGGAGAAAAATCCGGCTATCAGCCTGTAGTAGCTAAGGCTCTGGAAGTTCTTGCTCGTGGAGCCGGTTTACTCAAAGCGCGTGAAACTTATTCTCACAAGTTTGTCGATTTCCAGATTCAAGATATAGCCAGTATGATTGTCAAGATGGAAGATGTAGAAACTCTGAAAATGAGTGCAGGGCAGAGGGCGGCAGTCGCTCCTTTGTTGCGTGAATTGGCTGATCTGGACAAAAAGCGAGAGAATACAATACGCAAAGATATCGGGGAACTGCTTAATGACAGGCAACTGGCTTGGATGGAACAAAATGTAGATCGCTTGCGTGTCGATTACCATAGTCTCCTCACTTTATACGCATTAGAAATTATGAAATCGGGGGCTTCAGCTTCTTCAGATTCCGAAGCGGCTCCAAAAGTTGAGAAAGGCAAATAATTATTATGTGTGACAATTTGGATAATAATTTCACCTCTGAGGAGCAGCTTATTCCGGCCATGGTTCCCGAATTGGAACCGGGCAGTGAAGAGATAGCTATTACTAAAGTCATCTATGAGCAGCTAACTAAGCAGAAATGCCTGCAACCAGGCGAGCGCGAAAGTGTGGCCTATCGCTTTGCTGAGATAATGGTCAGCGCCAAAAATTTATATATGGATGTTTTGCCCAGATTGGCTAATTGTGCGGATCGGGCGGAAGTGGTTGAAAATTGCGATGAGTCGAAAGAACATGAGTGTAGCGGAGAGTGCTCGTGTGAAGACGCAGAAGAACAGGCTTGTTTAACCGAATCTCCTATTTTCGCTGAATTGGCTGGAGCTAGAATGGCTTTTATTCACTTGCGCGATTTAATAGCTGACTTCGATGATGCTTTTATGGTAGCTATGGCCTCGCAGCGTGAAGCCGATGAACATCAAGATCGTTTAGAAGAAACTGATTTTGAATATGAAGAGTAAGGATGATGGCGGCAGTTTAATTTTTGGTGAAGGTGATACCCAACCGAATTACAGCCGCACCTACGATGACGACTTCTTGTGGTCCGCTTCTGCCGCTTCGGAAGAAACATGGGAATATAATTTTTTAACTGGAGGGCAACAGGGGCAAAAAAGTTCGGCTGATAGCACCGATCCTATATCTGCTTTAACAGATGAAGAGTTAGAACGGGAAGCCCATACCGTTTTGCAGCGTGTTTTTGGTTATCACTCCTTCCGTGGCCCTCAGAAAGATATTATTTTTCATGTGGCTAGGGGTGGCAGTGCGGTAGTGCTTATGCCTACCGGAGGGGGGAAGTCGCTTTGTTACCAAATTCCGGCTTTACTTCGGTCTGGTGTGGCCTTGGTCATTTCACCTCTGATTGCTCTTATGCAAGACCAGGTAGACGCCTTAATCAGTAGCGGAGTGAGGGCTGCGTTTTTAAATTCCTCCCTAGAGCCTGAACAAGCCCGCCGTGTTTGCGCTAAACTTTATGCCGGAGAGCTCGATTTGCTTTATGTATCTCCGGAAAGAGCTATTATGGACGGCTTTCTGAATATGCTCAGCAGTTGCCGCTTGTCTTTAATAGCAATAGACGAAGCCCATTGTGTATCTCAGTGGGGACACGATTTCCGTCCTGAATATGTGCAGCTGGTAAAGCTGCGCCAATTTTTTCCTAATGTCCCTTGGGTAGCTCTGACGGCCACGGCTGATGAAGCCACCAGATTAGATATTATCAATCATTTGGAGCTTCAAGACGCTAAACGTTTTGTTACCAGTTTTGATCGTCCTAATATTTTTTATACAATTTGTTCCCAGTCGGCGGGAATTAACGAAACCAGACAGCGTTTTATTAGCTTTATCGAGAGTAGGCATCGCAGTGATTCGGGCATTGTTTACTGTTTGAGTCGCAAAGATACAGAAGAAACTGCTCGGTGGCTCTGCAGTTTGGGATACGAAGCTCTGCCTTATCATGCCGGTATGACTCAAAGTGAACGGGCTGCCAATCAGGCGCGTTTTCTTAGAGAAGAAGGAGTGATTATGGCTGCGACCATCGCTTTTGGCATGGGGATAGATAAACCTAATGTGCGTTTTGTGGCGCATTTTGCTCTGCCCGGCAGCGTGGAGGCGTATTATCAGGAAACCGGGAGGGCAGGAAGAGACGGGTTGCCGGCTTCGGCGTGGCTCTCTTATAATATAAAAGATATAGTGCTACGCCAAAAATTTATAGAAGATTCTGAAGCCGATGAAAATCATAAGGCCATAGACAGGCGCAGGTTGCGCGCTCTGTTAGGAATATGCGAAACGGTCTCTTGCCGAAGGAGGGCCCTGCTGGGCTATTTTGGCGAGCAGCTGGAACATGATTGTGGTCACTGTGATAACTGTCTCGATCCTCCCGAAGCTTCTAACGGTATTATTTATGCTCAAAAAGCTCTATCTTGTGTTTACCGCACCGGTCAAATGTACGGAGTATCTTATTTGATTCAAGTATTGCGCGGCGGCAAGACTGAACGTATTTTAGCTAGGAGACACGATAAAATCAGCACTTATGCTATAGGTAAAGAACTTAGCGCTAAACAATGGACTTCCGTGTTTCGTCAGCTCTTGGCGGCAGGTTACTTAAAAACTGACATGGTTGGCTGTGGCAGTGTTAAACTGACTAAGCGCAGTCGCGAAATATTAGATGGCAGTAAAACTGAGCTTATGCTGCGTATCGATTCAGAAGCAACATCTGAAAGAACGCGTAAGGTTTCGAAAAACCAGAAGACGGCTGCCGCTTCAGTTCTGAATACTTTAACAGGGGTGGTTGCGGGAAGTGTCAGCGCTCAGTCAGTTAGTGCTCTTTTTGAAATACTGCGGCGAAAACGCATGGAATTGGCTCGTCAGGAAAGATTGGCTCCTTATATGGTGCTGCACGATACGTCTTTGCTGCTAATTGCCAAGCAGCGTCCCCGCACTTTAGAGGAACTGTCTCAAATATCAGGATTCGGCCTGGTAAAATTACGAAAATACGGAGCAGCTATATTAGCGGTTGTGGCAGAATTCGCGGCTCAAGAATCTAAAGTTTTGGAAGCGTAATTATTTTTTAGTATGCGGATAGGCGCAGGAGGTTTGCACTGTACTCTTTCGAACTCTCGCAGTAAGGTTTTTGTCAGATTCTGTTTGTCTTTTGCATTTTTAGTTCGAGATAGAAAAAAGCTCGATTAATGCAGAAAATGTACTTTTAAATTTAACTAGTTGCTCAGCTGTTCTGCTGATAGAATCCGTAGTCTTTAGTCTTTGACTGATCTGCTAACTTCTAATGTCGATTTGCTGTTTTTCTTAGGTAGGGGTAGTTGATAAAATGAGTTTTAATAACGCTGATGCTGAACGTCCTGTATACAAAAGCACCGGGCGGAGGCAGCCTACAATTTTGTTCTCTTCTGTTTTCGGACCTTATGCTCAAAATGATTCGTTCGGGAGTAGAGCTATTAACCCCATGGAGTTGTATCACAATCAGGTGACTAGAGTGCAGGGACCTTTTTCTCTGCGCATGTTCCACCGTTCCTGGGGTTTAATGTTTATCCAGCAAAACATTTCCGCTCCTTCAACTTTGCTCGATTTTCCTACTCAGGAAAGCTTTATTCACGAACTGCAGACTGGCGATTATGATATTGTCGGCATAAGCGGCATTGTAGCTAATGTAGGCAAAGTGCGCCGTATGTGTCGCTTAGTGCGCACTTATTCGCCGCGCAGTGTCATCGTAGTAGGCGGTCATGTTGCTTCTATTCCGGGTTTGGAAAATATGATAGAGGCCGATTATATTGCTAAAGGCGAGGGAGTAAGCTGGTTCCGTCATTTTCTTGGCGAAGATGAAACCGCTAAAATAGTTCATCCTGACATTGTTTCCGGATTCGGTACGCGCCTTTTCGGTATCGACGTAAAAACTCGTACTCAAGATACTGCTGCCACGGTTATTACTTCGGTTGGCTGTCCTATGGGATGCAATTTCTGTGCCACCTCGGCTCTTTTCGGAGGTAAAGGACATTCGGTTACTTTTTACAATAGCGGTGAAGAACTTTACAATTTGATGTGCGGTTTTGAAAAGAGGCTTGGTACCAGCTCGTTCTTTATGATGGACGAGAACTTTTTACTTAATCGCCCTCGAGCTATGGAACTGCTCGATTTGATGGAACGAGACGGTAAGGCTTGGTCGCTTTACTGTTTCTCCTCGGCCAATGCTTTACGTCAGTATTCCATGGATGAGCTACTGTGCTTAGGTCTGTCTTGGCTCTGGATGGGACTGGAAGGTGAGGACAGCCAGTATGCTAAGCTTAAGGGATGCGATTCTGTAGAATTCGTTGGCCGTTTGCAAGAGCTGGGTATAAAGGTTTTAGGTTCCAGCATTATCGGTTTGGAAAATCATACTCCCGAAAATATTGACAGTGTTATTGCCAGAGCTATAAAGCACAATACCGATTTCCATCAGTTTATGCTCTATACTCCTTTGCCGGGCACTCCCTTGTTTAAGGAGCAAATGGAAAAAGGAACTATGCTCGATAATGTCGATTTGGCAGACATTCACGGACAGTATCGCTTTAATTTCCGACATCCCTATATAACTCCAGAACAGAGTGAAGAGTTTCTGCTGCGGGCTTTCCAAGCCGATTACGATGTAAATGGCCCCAGCGTTTTCAGAGTGATCAATACTATTTGGAAAGGCTGGAAAAACTTCCGCAATTACGATAACGCCCGCGTACTGCGCCGCTTGGAGCAAGATTCTGCTTCTGTGCGCCGCTACGCTTACGGAGCTCTTTGGGCTATGGAACAGTACTTCAAAGAGTCTAATCACTATGTGCAGGAGCGTATCCATGCTCTGCGCCAACAGTTTTCCTGTGATTTCGGTTCGCTGACCAAAATGGTCGGTATGCTCAGCGGTCCTGCTATTTTAGCTTCCATCAGACGTGAGGCTATGCGGTTGAAGAACGGATTTACTGTAGAGCCAGGTACCTTTATAGAAAGGCGCAATTGGGCCGGTTTGTAGGTGGTTGCACATTCGTTCACCTGTTTGTAAGCTCTGTTTGGCAGAGTGTACGTAAAAAACAGCCCGGAGAAGTAATTCTCCGGGCTGTTTTCTTTCAGTAGGTCTTTTATGGAAGAAAACAGAGCAGTCTTCCCACAAAAGACGGTGTAAGCGAACTACTCAGTAGGAGCCGTCACGGGAAGCGGATAGAATGTGGGAAGAGCAAGCTTAGTATAGTCAGCTTGATTTACAAGGCGGATAACATGATCTTTGGTTATTTCACCGTAAGTTTCCGTATTTTTGCTGAGTCTATACTGGTTGCCGGCAACATTATTAATGTTCAACTTGCCTACTTCGTAAGCACAGTAGGTTTCCAGTTCGGGATATTCGGATACAATGCTCTCGGGAAGTACGAAGCAGCTAGTTGACATGAGTTCCGTATCGATGTCGCCGGGAACATAAACTATAGTTCCGACCATGTCGAGCGGCAATCCATCTTTTTCGGGTATATCGTCGGCGGAAAGAGTCTCTAAAATGATGCCGTCTTCGTAATCGGAGGCGTGAGTTAAGCCTACATTGCCTTCGCCGTAGTAGACATCGAGTCTGTGCTGAGCTGTAAGAGGCTCATCAAGCTGACCTTGATCACTGAAGGAGGCTTTTACCAACACACTGTTGACACCCAAAGGCTCCAATACCTGTTTGTAGACGTCGACTCTGTTTTTGGTGATAGAAGCCATTTCTGATTCCTGCTCAATAGTGAAAGTTGACAGGTCGGTTACATCGACATCTTCAGGTACAGGACCTCTGTTGGCAGTATCGCTGTAAACACCGGTGACGGTGAAGTACTGAGTGCCGATAGCTACAGCTTCGGTCTCGGTGACAGGCTCATGGTAAGGATGGAAAACCGCTACCTTTTGGCCGAGATCAGCATTTTTGAGAGCTGGGTCAAACGTTAAAATTTTGCTGTAAGGAGTATCGGTATCGGCATTACGAACGGTAATGGCTGTATCATCGATGGCAGTAGGCTCAAGTTTGATAGAAGCGATCGTTTGGGAAGTTACATAGATGGGACGATCGAGAGTGGCACTGATATTTCCGTCAGCGATGGGCACGACTGCTTTTACAGTTCCGGCCGGAACGACGCCTTTATGCTCGCCGGTGAAACTGACGCCTTTGTAAGTCTGTGAGTCTTCGATTGGCTCCAGAACGTCGGTATAGCCTTCTAAACCTGTAACATCGGCAAAAGCGATCAGGTTGACGACACGGTCGGATCCGTCGGTGGTTGTAACCGGCAGAGACAGAACGGTAATTTTATCAGGCTTTAAAACGTATGAGCTGGCCTGCAAACCGGTGTCCGAATAGACAAATTTAGAAATTTGCGGAGTCTCAACTTCGGCTTGAACCAGATCGTAGTCCCATTCTATGTTGTTTACGCCGACTGCAACTATAGAGCCGAAGTCATCGTAATAGGCTGCCGCAACTTTATAGGCTACACTGGGTACGTTGGGAACGGAAATATTGCGCTCAGTTAATTGAGAAGTGTGTTTTAAATCGTAAGCTTGAGTGGTCTTTAATACGCTGCCCTGACCGTCCAAGAAGCTGTAACGAACCTTAGTAATGTCGTTTAGTACAAAAGCACGCTGGGCAGGAGTTAAGTAATAACGGAAAATTACGCTGTTATTGCCTCCGAGGGATGCTGCCTCGGATGAACCATTGTGAGTGCCGCAACCAGCGGCAGTTAGAGCTAGACCAAGGCTGGCAGCAGCGGTGAAAGCAATAAAACCGAATTTGTTCTTTTTTGCCATAATGTTTATTTGAAAGAATCCTTTCGCATGATACTGAAACGGCCACTATCACTTGGGAGCCGTGCTTTGGAGCAGGATTTGCCCGCTCTGTGTTCAGACTTGTCTGCCGTGCAGCGCTACGAATTTTCTGCTTACTTGTAAGAAACACTTTCCTGTAAGCGACTGAACATGAAGCATTGCGCCCCGCAGCTAAAAAAATGATAACAACCTAATATTTTCAACGTTTCAGGTTTTGTACCTTTCACGACTTGGTATCTGAACAAGTCTGTTTTTTAGGCCGGTCATCTGAAGCGTTAGAGTGATAAGGTAAGAAGTCGCAATTTTGTTAGTGGTGCTCCGGGGCAGTAGGTGCGCTATCCGATCGGTTTTCAGCGTTTTGCGCCGGAGTAGGAGGAGCAGTAGGCTGAGTTTTATGCCAATCGGCTGTATCGTGGTGATGCTCGTGGCCGTGAAGACTTTCGATCAGCTTGCTACTCTCGGCAGAAAGACCCTCAGCCTGCTGATGACTGCCTCTTTGTTCGGGATGGGCTTTGTACTTGCGGCAGCGATCCAGCAGTCCTTTAGCTTGAGGATTGCTCGGATCTATCTCTAAAACAATTTGCAGTTCGGTTATAGCCGGATCGTAATCGTTTTTGAGATAATAAGCTTCTGCCAGAGCATAGCGCAACGCCACACTGTTTTTGATGACTTTTAAAGCGTCGCGGTATACATCTATCTCTCTGTCGTGTTTCCCATTGAAGTGGTGGATACTGGCTATTTCCATATAGCTGCTCTCTAGAGGATAGGTGCGGACCGCTGTTTCAAAGCAGCGCATAGCCCCTTCGCTGTCGTTGGCGTGCAGGCGTTCGTGGCCCATTTCATGGAATTGAACCGCCGCTTTAAATTGCCTGTAATCGCGGATGGAACGCGGAAGCATAACTAACAGAACCGCTAGACTCACGATAACTACAATAATTTCGAATATCTGGAGTTTCTTTTTTTGAGGATCGGTGTAGTGAGTAAAAAATGCCAAATTGCTCACCTTCTTAACTTGATTAAGTTAGTTGAAGAAAGTTTGTATTGCCTAAGAGATGATCTTGGGGCTGCGCTGTTTATTTTACTATATTTATATTAAACCTGCTTCAAGAGAGATGAGGCTGATTTTCTGCAGAGTCGCCGTCGCTTAAGGCCGCTACTTCTGCCGGTTGGTTATGTAAACTGCCAACCGATAATTTGTCTACTTCGGTTACTTGGTGTGAGGTTGCTTGCGTTTCATGGTATAACTTGATAAATAAGCCTACAGATAGTAAAGCAGTTAAAGTCAGACCGAATGTGGTCAGGGCAGGGTGGCTTAAAGCCAGAGTTATGTTGTATTTAAACAGACTTAGCCAGCCCATTACTGCTGTCGTGCCGTAAATAGCACTTATTAAACGCCACCGAGCAGATGCTTCAACTAAGGTAACGGATAGAGCCGCCAGGCAGAAAGGCAAAGCTATAATTAGATCTATAAGATAGTGATATCCTACACTAAAGGTTGATATAGCTGTAAGTATAGTCAGTATCAAAGCTATGCGGCGCCAGATTATTTTGGAACCGTAGAGGGAGAAAAGTGTCGCTATAATCCAAGATAAATGCAGGCTGGGCATGCCGTTGCGGGACAAAAACATCGGAGCTTCTATAGGAACAGGAGTCAGGTTGGCTGCTGGCCAGGGACCATTAGGGAAGCGAGAGACGCCGCAATAAGCTTGCACGCCCACTACGGGAAAGAAATTGTATAGAAAGCTGCCGGCTACGGCAATAGTTATAAAGAAAAATGCTGGAACTAAGCGGCTGCTGTGAGCTATTTTATTCTTCTTATTATCTAGGAAAACAATAATCTGGGCGCCTATCATGTATAAAGACAAATAAAAATAGACGGCATACATAATTAAGCGCAAGGTAAGAGTGCTGCTGAAAAATTTGCTGATAATAAAGCTGATCTGTCCTCCCCATAGAGAATCGAGGGCGTAGCAGTGAGGATCGTATACATACGGATTGAGGCGCTTAATTGACGCTCCTAGACCGAGCATAATAGGCATGACTGCGGCCAAACACAGTGCTTCCAAACTGGCAAGGAGCTCTTCTTTTTGCGAGAGGCGATAGTGATAAATTGAACGTCCTATTATGGCCAGAAGATAGGCCGAAAGTAGTCCTGGTCCTATATGAAGAATTTGGCCGACTGGGCCGACAATAGATAATCTCCATTTGATGAGCAGTGCTTCGACAATTAAACCTAAAATAGAGAAAACAGCGAGTTCTTTTTTGTTAATAGGCAGCAGGAACCAGTAAACAAAGACGCCTCCCAAGCAGGCTGTGCCGAATAGAGGATTGTAGTAAGCTTCGCTCATTAGGCTTGTGTGTAGGAAGCGTATGGGTAGGTCAAATACAGGGGCCGTTTCAAAAAAGATTGTCAGCAGGAGCAGAGCCGCCAGCAGAAGGATATAGGGACTTTTTTTCATAGTGATCTCACTTCTTCACTCGAGTGCTCGCAGAGAGCGTATAAAAGCATTAGTTATTTGAAGATGGTTGAATCTCCGTCGCAGCTGAGCTTTCCGTTTCGGTAGGAAGATTTTTTGCGCTCTCCTTCTCTGTTGGGTTAGCATGGGAATGAGCAGCTTCTACGATTCTTTTAATTTCATCAGCTGATTGGCGGCAAAGAAGGTGAGCCAAGTACAGAGAAATTAGATCTGTAATAATTAACAGGCTATTGGTTAGTATAGGGAAGGCCAGAGCCGAGTGGATGCTGTATTTGAAAACTGCCAGCCAAATTAGGGTGGCTGCAGTACACAGAGTAAATGAAGTAAAACGAAGCTTTTTAGGAGCTTCAGTCATAACTGCTGCTAAAGAAGCGGTACAGAAAGGCACACCAATCAGCAAATCTATGAGGTAGTGGCAGCCGACGCTGAAGGTAGATAGGACAGTCAAAAATATTAGTCCCAAGGCGGCATACCGATATATAGGTTTAGCCCGGTATAGTGAGTAATAAACGGCTAAAATCCAGGCTAAATGCAGGCTGGGCATGCCATTGCGGATAAATTGGGGAGGAGCTGCAATAGGTACAGGATTCATGTTAGCTGCTGGCCAAGGACCGTCGGGAAAGCGGTTTTGACCGCAATACAGATCTACGCCAACTACAGGAAAAAATTCGTAAAGGAAACCGCCCCAAACGCCAATTAAAATAAAGTAAAAAGCCGGTATTAAAAAGCGGCTATGCTTGAGCCCAAGGCGTTCGTTGTCTTTATAAACTATAACCTGGGCTATCATCATATATAGTGATAAATATACGTATACGGCTGTCATAAACAGACGCAGAGGCAGAGAACTGCGCAAAAATTTAGAAATAATGAAGCTTATTTGCGTGCCCCAGAGGGAATCGAGCGTATAACAATGCGGATCGTATACGTAAGGATCACATTTTACAGAAGCTAAGCTCAATATAATGGGCATAGCTAAGGTTAACCCCAGTACTTCTAAGCACTTTTGTATGCTTTCTGATTGTTTTTGGCGTATGTGCTGAAAAATTCTCCACAGTATAGCTAAGACTGCTCCTATGAGAAGGCCCGGGCCTAAATCTGCTACGCAGAGCAGATGTTCCTCCAGCGGATCGTTTATGATATGAGCTAATCGGTAGTTGATTAAAGCCCCATCAATAGCTAAGCCCAGAGCTGAAGCTGCTATCAGTTCAGTTTTTCGTATCGGGAGTAAGAACCAATACGCACAGGCACCTCCTAAGCAAGCAGTCATAAAGAGTATGTTAGATTGGGCTATGGAGGTTAAACTTTTATGGAAAAACATACCGAAGGCAAACAACGGTCTTATTTCATAAAAAAGTACGGCTGCTAGCAGTGTGGCCAGTAAAATAACATAGGGGCTTTTTTTCATAGAAAGCGGTTCCAAGCTAGAAAAATATCAGGTGTATTTACTACAGAGCTAACCTCTTTCCTATAGCAGGGGTTGCGCATAATATTTAAGGATAAGTCGGCTGTCGGCTCAATTAGTGGTCTAATAAGGCTGTTTGAATCTATTATTGAAGAGGTCGCAGGCAATAAAAAAGGCTGCTGCCTGTTAAAGGCAGCAACCTTGTTGCGGCTGCGGACGAAATTAGCGTATTTTACAGTAATTCTTGAACTTAATAAGCTTCTTGTCGTCGCATTTTCAAAGTGTCAGGTTAGTCTATCGGCTTCATAGTGGGGAAGAGGATGACATCGCGGATGGAACTCTGACCAGTTAAGAGCATAACCAGACGGTCGATACCCAAGCCTAAGCCGCCCGTGGGAGGCATGCCGTACATGAGAGCGTTTAAGAAGTCTTCGTCTAGAGGATGAGCTTCCTCATCGATATTTTTGAGAGCCTGCTGCTCTTCAAAACGTTTGCGCTGATCGAAAGGATCGTTAACTTCGCTGAAAGCGTTGGCCAGTTCGCTGCCGCAAACGAAGAGCTCAAAGCGGTCGGTAAGCGTTGGATCGTCGTCTTTGCGTTTAGCTAAAGGAGAGAGCTCTGTGGGCTGTTCTGTAACAAAAGTCGGTTGAATCAAATGCTCTTCACAAGTAGCTTCGAAAATTTTGTCCATAAGATGGGCCAAAGTGTGTTCTTTATTGCCCAAATTGATGCCCAGCTCTAAAGCTTTGGCTTTAGCACGTCCGGGTTCTCTGAGTTCTTTAATAGAAATGCCGGCATATTTTTGGAAGAGCGAATCCATGGTCAGGCGCGGATAAGGAGGACGCATATCAAGCTCATGGCCCATAAAAGTAATATTATGAGTGTTTAGCACTTCGCGGCAGCAAGTATCGATAATGCTCTCGGTAATTTTCATCATACCGGCGCAGTCACTCCAGGCTTCATAAAGCTCGATAGTGGTGAACTCTGGGTTGTGTTTGGTGTCGAGTCCTTCATTGCGGAACAGGCGGCCAATTTCATAAACTTTTTCCAAGCCGCCCACAATGCAGCGCTTCAGGTGGAGCTCTGTAGCGATGCGCAAGTACATGGTTGTATTTAAAGCGTTGTGATGAGTGATGAAAGGACGAGCTGAAGCGCCGCCGGCTACAGATGACATGCAGGGAGTTTCTACCTCCAGGAACCCCAGACTGTCGAGATAATGGCGGATGGTGGAAATAATGCGGCTGCGCTTAATAAATACTTCACGCACATCTTTGTTGGCAATTAAGTCGGCATAACGCTGTCTGTAACGCACTTCTATATCGGTGAGGCCGTGGAACTTTTCAGGCGGGGGAATCAGGCTTTTAGCTGCAATACTCCACTCCTTGACTCTAATGGAAAGTTCGCCGCGGCTGGTGCGGAAAACTGGGCCGCTGACGGTAATCAAATCTCCTAAGTCGGCCAGACTCAACCTCTTATAAGACTCTTCACCTAAAACATCGTATTTGAAGTACAGTTGAATGCGATCGGAAAGATCGGTAAGATCGATAAATGAAGCTTTGCCGTGGCCGCGCCAGGCTGTAATACGGCCCGCTAAACTGACTTCTTCTTCTGATTCCTGCTCAGCTTCCAAATAGTTGTATTTCTCTTTAATAAAAGCTGCATTTTTAGTACGGGCGAAACTGTGTCCGTAAGGGTTAAGGCCTTGCTCTTCTAAAGTTCTTAAGTGTTGGATGCGAATAGCTTGCTGTTCGCTCAAGCTGAGCTCGGGAGCAGCCTGGCGCTTACCTTTTTTCTGTTCCTGATTCATGAATGACCTCTCTCTGTTTTGTGCGCTACCATAAAAAGAGGCTCCGTCTTATTCTGCCTGCATTCGGCCTAAGGCGGAACCTTAAAACTCAGCGAAAAACTTGCTGTTTAAAAATATAGACTAGGCAGTCTTAATGCCGGCAGGTTGAATCTTCTCAATTTTCCAAGAAATGACGCCGCTGGGAGTCTTTACGTCGACTATATCGCCTAAACCATGATGGAGCAGAGCTGCACCTAAGGGGCACTCGTTAGAAATGCGTCCGCCTTGAGGATTAGTCTCGCGCGTACCGACCAGTTCCAAAGAATAGCGTTCTTCTTGGCCATTCTCATCTTTGGCCATATTGACTATGGTAACCAAAGTGCCTAAGTTAACCTCGCTAAGTTGGGCGTCGCCGTCGTCGGTAGATTCACCAATGATAGTGTAGTTCTGCAGTACTCGCTCAAGTTCGCTGATAGTTCCTTCTACAAAACCTTGTTCTGCTTTGGCGCTTTCATATTCGGCGTTTTCAGAAATATCACCGAATTCACGGGCCACACGAATGCGCTCGGCAATCTGCTCACGCTTTGTGGTTTTAAGATACTGGAGTTTTTGCTGGGCTTCAAGCAGGCCCTGTCTAGTTAAATAATTAGTTTTTTCGTTAGCCATATCTGCCTCCGGCGCATAGCGTTAGGTACGTTTATCTGTCAAATAGGAAGATTTAATTTTGGAGTTTTACAACACGCGGTTGGAAGTTTAAACGCGTAATCAGACTTAAATAATCTTGCGGTTCGACTTCTTCCCACTTTTTGCCTAGAATCGCCAGCATTACGGCCTCCATCACGTTAGTTCCGAAGGAGCGTCCGTTAAATTCGGGCGTAGTAGTGACCAAGTATGCTACACCACGTTTGCGCAATTCGTCAAGATCGGCACTGGTGACCGTATTTGTGATAATAATTTTACCTTCTAGACGATCGGGAAGGCGACGTCGTATGAAGAGGAAGTCTCCCGCAATAATATCGGCATCTTGATAATACTTATCTGTCAAGGGAGAGGGCTCGATAGCAGTTTGCTTTTTGCCTGTAGGATAAAGCATACTGATGGGAAGCTTGCAGAAGTCGGGCAGCAGCTTGTCTGCCCTTTCAGCCAACTCATCGAGACTGAGAATGGGCTGGTCGAGATCGAGGGAAAAAATTAGATCTCCGTAAGTTACTTTGGCTCCAGCTTCTTCCAGAGCTCCGGCCATACCGAAGCGATCGAGAGCGCAAACCATTAATACTTTGCTGCCTTGAAGTGGAATTCGCTTATCGGAAGACAACATACGAATAATTTCGCGCTCTAAAGTATTCTTTAAGCCGCTGCCGTCAACTACCGGAGTTTTTTTAGCTATCTGCAGAAGCTTTAAACCGTCGCGCAGGGCGTAACGTTTCGTTTTACTGTACAAGTAAACGTCGAGTCCACCCAGACCTATAGCATCGACTTGGCCGTCCAGTTCACTGATAAGCTCTTTGGCTCGGCGCAGATCGCCATCGGTGCCGCGGCGAGAAATTTCAAAAGTTTGGCCCAAAAGCTCTGCCGTTACGCTGTGATCGCGAACCGAGGAGCCTATACTGATGCTGACAACACGTTTCATATTTTTATTTTTTGCCTGCTCTGTCATAATTGGAATGTGTGTTGATCCTTATAGTATTCCTTAGACAAGGTTTTGACCTGTTCGATGCGTTCGGCTGTAATTGGCTCATCGAAAGCGCGGAATCCGGCCAGCTTAAAACCGTGTTTCTTGGCTAAACGACTTATTTCTTCCACTTTTTCGATTTGTAAACCTCGACCGATAGAAAAGTCTTCGAAGCGTCCTTCCATGGTGAGAATCATAGTTTCGGCCATACAGGCTAAGCATATGCCTTCGGGGAAGCCGAAGTCAAAATTGAATTTGGGATTTAGGCCGGGGGCTACGCAGACGCCTCCTTCAATGACCAAGACATCGGGACGCAGCTGAGCCACTTCACGGCAGACGTCGTGAGGTACGGCTACGTCGCAAATTACCGAACCAGACTTGAAAATAGCGGGCTGTAAAATGTCGCCTCCGGAAGAAGTGCAACTTACCACTAGGTCGGAGCGCCTGATATTAGTTCCCATATCTATAGATATTTCTATATTGGTGTGAGGATACAGAGCGCTTATTTCTTCTGCGATATTGGCCAAACGCTGTTCAGAGCGGCCTAGCAGGATAAGTGTGCCAACACCACGTTTGGCCAATATCTTGGAGCAAACACTACCTATAGACCCGGTAGCTCCTACAACGGCTACCACTGCTTGGGCAGGATCTAAACCCAAAAGCTCACAAGCAGATGTCGCTCCTTCAACAGCAGTGGCTACGGTGTAACTGTTGCCGCTAGTAACGGCAATGTCTATCTCTTTCGCTACGGTCATGCCAGCTGAGCCTACTACGGAAGTATAGCCTCCGAGACCGACTATTTGGGCACCATCAGCTTCGGCCAGTTTACACGCACTGATAATGCGTTCGAGTACAAACTGGCGATCTAGGCCGGTAATTTGCTGGGGAAAAAGGGGAACAGTGTAAAAATCGCCTTCGATTTCTCTGCCGTCAAAAGCCGAAGTTACGCCGGTAATATGAGAAGCGTGGTAAGAAGGAGTCCACTCCAGTACTTTCTTTACCAGAGGCTCACGCTTACCGGCCACGTTTGGAAGGTGACGGATAATATCGCGCATTCCCAGAGGATGGATTAAGAAGCCGAAACGGTTCACTGATTAAGCCTGTCCTTCAATGCGGGATTTTAAGCTGTTGAGCATCATGTCTGAATTTTCAGTCACTTTTATTTCCAGAACACCACCTATAAGGTGGATAAGCTCAGGAATGCCGAAATCAAAATCGACAGAAAGAGTAATTTTGCAGCCTTCTTCACAGGGCTCGAACACCCATTGGCCTTCAAATTTATCCAAATCGCCTTCAATAAGTTTGTAAGTTACGATTAAGTTTTCGTCATCGAAGTGATCTTCTTCTGTCCAGATAAGTTCGGTACCGTCAACTTCCGTGCTCCAATCGGTGACGGTCATGTTCTCGCCGCGTTTAACGACCTCTACACTTTGAACATCGGGCATAAACTTGGGAAAGCTTTCCATGTCTTTGGTGAGTTCATAAGCGGCCCTGGGGTCGCCTTTGGCAACGATACTGCGGACTACGTAGGTCATAGTTCCTCCGATTACTGCTATTTGGACTGGGGCGAGAGCGAACTACCGTAGGGCCGACTTTTTGTCAAGCCTGACGGCTGCGGAGAGGCGCCGCTCTCCTCATTTTTTTCCGCAGCTGCTTTATTTGAGCAGTAACCTTTACCGAAAGGTAAGGCGTTGGCAGCTGCAGACTTAACCTCCCCATGTTCTGTGGGTAGGACTTTGGTAAGCCAATTATCTACAAAATTTCGGAACAGACTGCTGAAAAGCAAACCTAGTCCGCTGAAAAATAGTCGGGCCGACCTACACAGGCCGGTCCGGTTAGGTGAATTTTACATGCGTCCGGCAAAAAGCTCTCTAGTTTGGGCCAACGATTCGGCTAAAGCCTTTAAACATATGTCGATATCCTCTCGAGCAATTGCTAAAGCCGGTTCGAAGCGAATCACTTTGGGCTGATTTAAAGTGTAGACAGCTATGACGCCTCGATGAGACATTTCTGAAATTATGGAGCCGGCATACTCTTCTTTGGTCGATTCTAATCCTAAAAGCAGGCCGAGGCCGCGGATCTCCTTTACCAAATCGGGATATTGAGCGGCCAGTTCTTCCAATTTACCTTTGAAGTAGGCGCCGCTTTCCGCCGATTTGCGGCAAAGGTCTTCCTTTTCATAAACTTCGAGAGCAGCCAAGCCAGCGGTACAGGCCAGCGGGCTACCTCCGAAAGTGGAAGTGTGGATGGTAGGACGTCCTTTAAAAGCCGACCAAACTTTGGGAGTGCCGACAAAAGCACCGATAGGCAGAATGCCTCCGCTGAGCGCTTTAGCTAAGACCAAAATATCTGGGGTAATATTCCAATGATTTACGGCAAACATTTTGCCAGTGCGGCCAAAACCGGTCTGCACTTCATCGGCGATTAAAAGCGCCCCGTGCTTGTCGCAAACTTCGCGCATTTTCTGCATATAGCCGTCGGGGGCTACGTGAATGCCTCCCTCGCCTTGAACCGGCTCGACGATTACGGCTGAAACGGTTTCGTCGACGGCCTCACTTAAGGCATCGGCATCGCCAAAAGGAATATGGCGGACTTCAGGCATGAGTGGCTCAAAAGGAGTTCTGTAGTTAGGACGACCAGAGACGGCCAAACCACCAGTTGATTTCCCATGGAAGGCGTTGTGCATAGCCACAAAGGTAGTGCGTCCAGTAGCCAAACGGGCAATCTTTAGGGCTCCCTCCACAGCTTCGGTACCGCTGTTGCAGAAGAAAGAGTAGCGCAAATCACCGGGGGTTATTTCGGCTAGCTTCTTAGCCAGACGCGCTTGAGCTTCTGTGAAAAAAACTTTGGCAGAGAGAGACATTTTGTGGAGCTGTTTTTCAACAGCGGCAATCACATGAGGGTGGGAGTGCCCTACGCAGAACACCCCGTATCCGCCGGCCATATCTAGATATTTTTTACCGCTAATGTCCCAAACGTATGAACCTTCGGCATGATCTTCGACAGTGCCCAGACCGGTTATACGCATCATGCGGGCCAAATCGGGGTTAATGTAGTCCTTGTACAGGCGGGCTACTTCTTTTGAAGTTAATTCTTCGGTCATTCTCTACTTACTATACTCCTGGCAGGCTGGCGGCGCGCAAACTTCATACATAGTCGGTTCACATAGTTCTAAGACCGGCTCTGCGTTCGCGGAAGCGAGTTGGCTGCAAACTTTTTAGCAAAGCGCAGCACACCGCCGATTTTACAAAAAAATGGGCATACACCCACCCTCCGGCTTAATAGAAAATAGGCCGGAGGGTAAAAATTCCCCCGGAATTTGCCCGCTTTCGACGGTAGAAAGCTTCTTCCTTGTGGGCTTAGGGCTTAATGGAAGGAAGAAGGGGAGGCCGACAGAAAAACAACCTCCGCCTATGAAGAAGCTTAGTAGTAATGCGACAACATTGCGTTGGGGAACGGTTGTTTTTTTTATTTTGGCTTTTCTTATTTGCGCTACTTACCGCATTTCTTCAGTTAGAAGTAACTGGAAAACTCAGGGAGAGGCAGCCCGAGCTTCTCTTTGGGACGAGGAGTTCTCTCCTCTTGGGCGCCGCCGATCTTTGCGTACGGTTTCACTGACCCCCAGCCTCACCGAAACTATTTGCAATTTGGGAGCAGAAGATTTGTTAGTGGGTGTAACAGATAACGACGACTACCCGCCGTCCGTTAAGCGTATTCCCAGCGTAGGCGATATGTATCCGAACTTTGAACTTATTGCCGCTGCTGCTCCTGACTTGATCGTTTACGATGACAGATTTCTGCCTGCAGGTGCGGCGGAGCGTTTAAATAAAATGAAGGCCGAACGGTTAAGATTGCAGTTGGATAGTTTGGATGACTTGGCGGCAGCTTTGCCGGTGCTAGGTTGTGCTTTAGGACGAGAAAAAGAAGCGGCTGTTTTGTCTGAACAACTGGCTACTTTCCGCTCAATGTGTTCCGAACGCAATAAAGAAAAAACGCACCGTCCCAAAGTTTTTTTGGCCATTTGGCCCGCTCCGATAATGACTGTCGGTAGCAGTTCTTTTATAAACGACTTAATAAATATGGCTGGTGGCAACAACTGCTATATCGATTTGAGTGCTTCCTATCCTACGGTTTCGATTGAAGATCTGCTGCGCCGTGATCCGGACATAGTAATTATGAATTGTGAAGGTGCTCCCGACTTAAAGCTGCTGCCTGGTTGGGATTCCTTGCGGGCGGTTCGCTCTGGTCGTGTTCACCATGTCCCTTCCAGCTTGCTGCATAGGGCGACTATGCGGTCCCTGCAAGGAGTAGAACTTCTGCACCGATATTTTGAGGAAGATTATGACGCTAAAGTCCGTTAGTCAGCAGCATAAGGAAAAAGAACTCAGTAGGGAAAGACTTACTGACGCTTATTTGTGCCGTCTTCGCTATGCCAATTGGAAAAGATTATCTATTTTGCTGCTTTCGGCAGCTTTGCTATTAATTGCCGCTGCCGCCGCTTCTTTCTTTGGAGCGGTAACTTTGCCTTGGTCCGATTTTGTCTGTCTGATTACGGATCCGGCACGTTTGCCGGAAGCCAGCAGAATTATTATTTTTGAGCTGCGCTGGCCGCGCATTCTTATGGCTATACTTTCGGGAGCGTCTCTGTCTTTGGCCGGATGCGGATTTCAAGCTATTTTGCGCAATCCGTTGGCTGATCCATACATAGTAGGAACCTCTTCTGGAGCTTCTTTAGGAGCCACGTTGGCCATAGTGTTTCATATTCCCAATTTCAGTCCTTATCTTCCCTCGGTGCCTATTATGGCTTTCGCAGGTGCGGTAATAGCTATGCTGGCTGTTTATCGTTTGGCTAAAGCTGACAGAGGATTGCCTGTGGGCACATTTCTGTTGGCGGGAGTAATAGTAGGCTCTTTTACTAGTGCGGTAGTGAGTTTATTAATGAGCGCTGCCAAACAAGATTTGCAGAGAGTTATTCTATGGATGATGGGAACACTGGACCAAGCCGACTTTTCCTCTATACTTATGACCGCTCCTTATTTGCTGATAGGTTTTGCCGTACTTTGTTGGTGTGCAGTCCCTCTTAACATGCTCTGCATGGGAGAAGAACACGCCAAATCGTTGGGGATAAATACAGAAGCTTTGAAACTATCCGTTGTGGCGGCCTGCTCTCTGATGACGGCCGCTTCGGTAGCTGTGGCAGGCATGATCGGTTTCTTGGGCTTAGTTGTGCCGCACGTGACGCGTCTTCTTACGGGGCCGGATCATCGACTGCTTTTACCAGCGGCCGCCATAAACGGAGCTTCTTTTCTGGTAATTGCCGACATTATGTCCAGAACGATAATAGCTCCTCAGGAATTGCCGGTAGGGGTACTTACCGCTTTAGTAGGGGCACCTTTCTTTTTCTTTATTTTGAAAAGGGAACACCGCTGAAAGATCTGACGAGGAAAAATTATCGGGTCGCAGCGGTGCCTTAGCCTGTTTTGTAGTATTTATGGATAAACATGAAGATAAAATGACAGATTCCGTAATAAAAGCTGACGGTATCACTTGTGCCTACAAAGAGGGCGCTAAGGTGCTGGATAATCTGTCCCTGACGATAAAAGAGGGGGAATTTGTCGGTATTTTAGGACCTAATGGTGCGGGTAAGTCTACTCTGTTGCGTATTCTGGCCGGATTATTGCCTGCCGATAGCGGAGCCGCTTTTTTATATGGGATTAACTGCAACACCATGTCGCGCCGCCAGATCGCCCAGAAGTTGGCTTTTGTGCCTCAGACGGCTTCCGTTTGGCAAGATTTTACCTGTCAGGAAATTGTAGAGATGGGCTGCTGTGCTCGGAACAGCATATGGAACAATTACAGAAGTCGCGCTCGGACAGTTATTCAGGCCATGCAAGATACCGCTACTTTCCACTTAGCCGATCGCTATATTTCCGAACTTTCCGGCGGCGAAGTGCAGAGAGTACGTATAGCTCAGGCCTTAGCTCAATCAACTTCCGTTTTGTTCTTAGATGAGCCAACTAATCATTTGGATGTCTGCTTTCAAATAGAAATTATGGATCTGGTTTGGCGTTTAAATAGAGAAAGGCATCTGACAGTGGTGTCCGTCTTACACGACCTAAATTTGGCTGCGCAATACTGTTCCCGGTTGATTGTGCTGAACAAAGGGCAAATAGCCGCTGAAGGTCAGCCGTCGCAAGTGCTTACCCAAAGTTTAATCAGTCAAGTTTTTCAGGTTCAGGCGGAAATTACAGCTGAATCACCTCCTAAAATCTTTATAAGATCTAATATAAACTGTTAGAATCGCCTCATATATGTCGTAAATTTTGCAGAGGTTTTCCGGTATGTTTAATTACAACAAGACAAAGAAAATGGGCTTATATCTGCTTGTACTGATCTTTGCCTTCACTATTCCGGCTTTGGCTGCTATGATCTCTGTTAAGCAGGAAATTCAGATAGGTAAATCTTCCTCCCAACAGATAGAAAAAAAATACGGTTTAGTTCAGAATGTCCGGCTGGCAGCTCAGATAGACAATTTGGGACAGAGTTTGGTCAAACACGGTGAGCGCGGCATTCCTTACAGTTTTAAGGTGTTAAACCAAGATGTAATCAATGCTTTTGCCTTTCCCGGAGGTTATATCTACGTCACTAAGGGAATATGCAAAGTGATGAGCCTAAACCAGCTGAGTTTTGTTCTAGGGCACGAAATTACTCATGTAGAGAAGCGCCACTCTGTAAAAACTTTGGAGCGCTCTATGATGGGGCAGCTGGGCGGAGCTCTGTTGACTAGTCTAATCAGGGGCGGCAATCGCAATCAAATTTCCAACCTAGTTGGTATGACTAATTTTGTCATTAGCAACCGCTATAGCCAGTCTCAGGAAAAAGAAGCTGATAGCGGAGGCACGGTACTTATGTGTAAAGCCGGATACGATCCCGGTTACGGTGTAGAAGCTTTGCAAATTCTGAAAAAGAATGACAGTGGCAAGGGTGACAGTCAGTTTATGAATTCCTTGCTCAGTACGCATCCGTTAACCCAAGATCGCATTGAGGACATTCAGGATCGAGTTGAAGGTTTGCGCGCTGAATACGGCCTTTCAGAACATAACAAAGGCCAGAGTCCCAGTGTCCTTTAATCACTTTAATATAAGTTTTCTTTAATTTACATAGATAGGTTTGCAGCGTTGTGACTTCCGGAATTAATAAAACAGAATTTACTCCTTATGTGCCGCCGCAACAAGAAATGCGCGAATTTACTCTCAGAGCCATAATTTTGGGAGTTGTTTTCGGTGCCCTTTTCGGTGCAGCTTCAGTGTACTTGGCCTTAAAGGCCGGAATGACCGTCTCGGCTTCCATTCCTATTGCTGTACTGGCCATATCTTGCGGTCGTCGTCTATTTCAAACAACTATTTTAGAAAATAACATTATTCAAACGGCTGGTTCGGCCAGTGAATCTATTGCTTCGGGAGTAATTTTCACCATGCCCGGTTTTCTATTCCTAAGCGCTGGTTCGGATGGGCCTTCGTTTTTCCACTACTGGGTAATTTTTATTTTGGCTCTGTGCGGTGGCCTACTGGGCACTCTTATGATGGTGCCGTTGCGTCCTAATTTAATAGTTCATGAACATGATAACCTGCCCTATCCTGAGGGCACAGCCTGTGCGCAGGTGCTAATTGCCGGTGATCAAGGCGGAGAATTTGCTAAAAATGCCTATTGGGGAGTGGCGGCAGCTTTTGTTTACGCTTTTCTGCAGAAAGGGATCCGCTTTATAGCCCAGACCCCTTGCGTAGTTACCTCGCTAAAAAATAAGTTTTGGCCGTCGGCCTACGTAGGAGGAGAGATTACTCCTGAATATTTGGGTATAGGTTATATCGTTGGTCCGCAGTTGGCCGGGGTAATGGTTGCCGGAGGTGTGCTTTCTTGGTTAGCCCTTATACCTTTACTGGCTACTTTGCTGCCTACGGAGGTGGTGGCTCAGCAGCTGGTTAATTTGGGAGAAATGCCAGACCTGATGACTGCGGGAGGACCTTGCGGCTGGAATCCCATTACTCATACTTTTACCGATGTGCCTGGAGCTATTTACCGCGCTTACGTGCGTCAAATAGGCGCTGGAGCCGTGGCTTGCGGAGGTTTTTTAACTCTTTTAAAAACTTTTCCCACTATTGTTTCTTCTTTTTTGTCCAGTTTTAAATCGCTGCAAAACAAAGAAGCCGCGGCGCAAAAGGTGCGTACAGAGCGCGATCTTTCGATGGTAACAGTGTTGATCGGCTGTGCTGTTTTGGTAGCGGTACTTGCCTTTTTGCCCATTTTACCGGCTCATACTCTGTGGGGAAAACTTGTTTTAGCTGTTTTAATTGTAGTTTTTGGTTTCTTCTTTGTGACCGTTTCTAGTCGCATTGTCGGGTTAATTGGCAGCAGCTCAAGCCCTATATCCGGTATGACCATAGCTACCATAATGGGAACTTGCCTTATATTCATTGCTTTGGGGTGGACCGGACGTTTTTATGAACCTTTAGCTTTGGTAGTAGGTAGCATAGTGTGCATCGCCGCAGCTACTTCCGGAGCGACCAGTCAGGACCTTAAGACGGGGTATTTAGTAGGGGCTACCCCCAAGTATCAGCAAATAGCCCTTTTTATTGGAGCGATTGTTTCTTCTTTTGCCGTGGGGTGGACCATACATGTGTTGGATGCTCCTACTTTGGCAATGCAGGCTAAGGGTATTGTACACGCTATTGGTACAGCTCAATATCCGACTCCTCAGGGCACGCTTATGGCTACGCTTATTCGCGGTTTGCTCTCTTTTAATCTTGATTGGCAGTTCGTTCTGGTAGGGGCATTTCTAGCCCTTACTTTTGAGCTCTGCGGGGTCAATTCTCTATCGTTTGCTGTGGGAGCTTATCTACCCATTTCTACTACTCTGCCCATATTCGCCGGTGGAGTAGTTCGCGGTTTGGCTGACAGATACAACAGCATCCAAAATAAAACTTTCGATGACGATCTGAGCAGCGGCAGTTTATTTGCAACTGGTTTGGTCGCCGGTGGTGCTTTGTCTGGTGTGTTTATCGCTCTCTGCAGTGTCAATTATACTGCTTCTGCTTTTTTAACTGGTATCAGTTTGGAAAAAATGCTTACGGCTATCCTGGGGGTAGCGGGTTACGATTTGCTGGGCACTCTGTGTTTTGTCGGATTGGGAGGCTTGCTTTTCTGCTGGGCGTGTTTCGACGGAAAAATGTCCGAAAGGGCTCTTTCTGCTATTGTTAAGTCTAATACCGGAAAAACTGAGGCTGCGGATGGTAAAATGGACGGGGTTGATGACAGTGCAGGCCAGGCGGAAGAGTACCCGGCTAAGGAATAGAAAATTGGATAGAAAGCAGACATGTTCTTATACTTGGGTATGAGGACGTGTCTGTTTTCTTTATGAAACATTTGAGAGGCAACAGCTTGATACATCGGCGAACACTGCTTTTGTGAGTTTGATCTAAAGGAAAAGCACCTAAAAAAGTGGTATAGACTGCGCTGTTTGTTTTCTTAGCTTGATTTGGCTGGGGGGATGCGGGAGGGGTCGCTATGCTTATTTTTTTTGCTGGAATAACACATAACAATAGTGCTTTATTGGATGGATTACTATGTCGGATCTATTAGAAAAATTTGTGAAGGGTCAAAGGATTATCAATGAGTCCAATCCGCAGATGGGATTGGGGTGTGTCGAAGAAGTTATTGATGAGCGTTTGCTCAAAGTTTATTTCCCGGCAAAATCGGAAGAATGTTTGTATAGAATTAAAACTGCTCCTTTGCGTCGTATTATTTTGCGCCCCGGTCAAATGGCTGTAGCTCGCGATGGACGCCATTTTCGTATTGAGCGGCTTACTCAGCAAGATGGTTTAGTAATATACTGGCATGGTGAGCAATTCATGTCGGAGGCCGACTTAGAAGATAAAGTGCCTCTTTCCAGTTCTTTAGGACGCATGTATTACGGTAATGTAGGTTATCCGGAAGACCTTCATCTGCGTTTAGCTGCTCATAAATTGCGTTCCAAAATGATGAGTTCCGGATCCTACTTTGTCGGTGCTTCCAGAGCCAGCCTTTTGCCTCATCAGCTCTATGTCACTGAACGAGTTTGTTCTATGCTGAATCCGCGCGTTTTGCTCTCCGATGAAGTAGGATTGGGCAAAACTATTGAGGCCGGACGCATTTTCAGCGTGCTGCGCGAATGCGGCCGCGCTTCCAGAGTTTTAGTTGTGCTGCCCGACAGCTTAACGAATCAGTGGTTAGCGGAAATGGCCCGCCGGTTCAACGAAGTTTTCAGCTTAGTGGACAGTGAGGCGCTGGAGGAAGAAGATCCTTACATGGCCGCCCGCCGAGCAATTACCCCTTGGACGGCCTTGAAAGATGGACTAATCGACGAAGCTTTAAAATACGATTGGGATTTGCTTATTATCGATGAAGCGCATCACTTGCACGAAGGCCAGAGCGCTTATGAAGCAGTCCGCAAATTGGCCGATAAGTCAGCCAGTGTTCTTCTGCTTACTGCTACTCCTTCCAGAAGCGGTTTGGAAACTGAGTTCGGTTTGCTCCGTTTAGTCGATCCTAAACGCTTTACCGACTTCTCCAATTATTGTCAGGAGCGGGCCGCTTGGAAGCGCGGTTCCGATTTAGCGAAAAAACTTTGTGCCGCTTTGCAAGAAAATGAACTTTCTGAGCGACGCTGTCAGACTTTGGAGTCGCTGCAGGCAATTGAAGAGGCCTTTCCTAACGATTCTCAAGTACATCATTTGGCCGACGGTTTAAGAAATAATTTGGATAATGAGGGTGCCGACTCTCACAGCCGAGCTTTACTTAGTGCTCTTATTGATCGTCACGGCCCGGGTCGGGTACTTTTCCGCAACAGGCGCAGCCGTCTGTCCGATCTATTTTCCGGGCGTGTTATTCATCCCGTGCCCCTTTCCCGCAATGCCGCAGAAAATGTTTTTGTCGGCCTAAAGGAGTTGACTGCTGCTCAGATGCGCCAAGATCAGCGCGTCATTTGGATTGCCTCGTATATAAAATCACATCCCGGTGAAAAAGTTGTGCTGATTGCCAAGCGCATGCAGTTGGTGTCAGCTTTGCACGAGAGGCTGCGCGACAATTTCGGCATTTATTCGGCTGTTTTTCATGAAGGCTTAACCGTATTTGAACGCGATAAGCAGGCTGTCTGGTTTACCGATCCTGAAGGAGCAGATATTTTGCTTTGTAGCGAAATCGGTAGTGAAGGGCGTAATTTTCAAGCTGCGCATACTCTAATTTTCTGGGATATCCCTCTGAGTCCAGACACTGTAGAACAGCGTATTGGCCGTTTAGATCGTATTGGCCAGACTCACCCTGTCGATGTATACATAATGTATTTTAAGGGAACGCCGGAAGAGCGTCTTTTTGCCTGGCATAAAATTTTGGGTTCCTTTGAAGGGCCTGTAGAGGGTGGGGAAGAGATTGCTACTGCCGTTAGGTTAGATAAAGTTCTGCTTGAAGCGGGCGATTTTAGGGCTGTTTTAAGTAAATCTTTGGAATTGGCTAAAGATTTCAGGCGGAAAGCTGAGGAAAACGTAGATTATTTAGTTGATTTAAATTCGTTCAATGAGGAGCGCGGCAGCCAGTTGGCTTCTTTAATTGAAGCGGAGACAAAACAGTTCGACATTGAAAATGTAGTTATAAAGCTCTTAGAACGTTTTGGCATCAATGTGGAAGAGCTAAGTACGGCCGGTATGTATCATCTTACTCCCAGTAAGAATATGCAAATTGAGTCGCTTTCTCGTTTGCGTGAAGGTGGCATGTTGGCTACTTTCGATCGTAATTTGGCGCTGGCTCGCGAAGAGATTGAGTATCTGAACGGGGCTCATCCTTTGGTGAAAGAAATTTTATCTTTTGCTGTAGACGGAACTGAAGGCAGTGCCTCAGCCGTTTACTGGAAAGCGGCTCCTCAAGCTGGAGTAATTATTCAATTTCTGTTTATTTTTGAGGCTGTCGGCCAAGACAATTTGGAATTAGGACGTTATCTATCTCCTGTGCCCATTTTGATTAATGTAACTTTAAACGGCAACATTTATAAGGGTGAAATACCTGCTCATAAAGGTATGAAGCGTATTAAGCCAAACGGCGTGGTTAAGCTCTGGGAAAAATGTGGAGAGAGGGTTGAACTTATCACCGAGAAAGTTGTCCAAGCCGTCCAGAATATGGTTAAACCTATGCGCGATAAAGCAATGGAAAAAGCTAAGTTTACCTTGGAAGGCGAAAAACTCCGTCTGCAAGAACTGAGCAAGATTAACCCTTCGGTCTCTCAGTGCGACATAGAGGCTCAGGACGAACTAAACGAAACAGTGTACTCTGCTATTGCCGATTCCAGCCCTCGTTTAGATGCCGTGCGCTTAGTAGTTATGGAGACTGGAGAGAACGGAAATAATTAAGAGTAGTCAGGGGGCGCGTCAGGTTGAATTTTCCCCGATTTATGGAAAAAAATCTCAGCTGTGAGAGCCAATTTATAGAAGGTGGTTCCGATCTCGAAGAGAGCAGAACTGAATTTGTGTATATATGTGCTCGTGAAGCAGGGAGTCCCGAAGCTGAGAGAAGCTTTTTCTGCTTGCCGGCCCACGAGTGGTATACAATTTGCGGCATAGCTGAGCCTGACTCACTGCTGAACCGGCTTTTTGTGGAGTGGTTAGCTCAGCAGCCGATAGCCGTAGACATTATCGAACAAATTGTGGAATCGCTAGGCTGGAAAAGTAGCTGGGAGCGCGTCTATGATATGAGTCTGTGCTCTTTTCAAAGTTTTGCCTCCTCAGATATTTGTGAAGATTGGCAGGAAGAAATTTTAGAAAAAGCCGATGATTTATACTCTCGTTTTATGGCGGAGCAGAAGTGTGTTTCGTTAGAAAAAGAGCGTTTTAGCTTATTAGCTGGTTATAAAGATTCGGATCCGGACAGTATTCCTTTGCGGGCTGACCAGATTCTGAGTCAATTTTGGACTGTCGGCGCCGATCGTTCCGAACTTCCTTGTAGTGTGGCCGCTCTGCTTAAAGTCGGTTTTAGGGTTTGTTTTTGCTGTAGTACACTGCTGAGTTTAGCTGAAGCTGGAGCGGATGCCGAGTATACCTCTTTTTATCTGGTTACACCTCCTGCGCCCCGCAGTGAAGAAAAGCGCACTTTTGCTGTTAAACTTAGCAAAGTTAATCAGCCTGGCACAACGTGGAGTTCATCTGGGCAGCTTGCCTTTATGAAGCTTCCAGTTTGAATGACAAACTAAAAAGCGGGGTACTGCCAACGCGGTACTCCGCTTTTTAGTTATCAACAGTCTGCCTGCAGTGTAACTGTAGCAGATTTTTGTCTATTTATTCGTCGTTATCCATGAAGTACTCACCAGCAGTAGAATAACTGCCGTAGATATATGTTTTGTAGAAGAACTCGGCCAAGGAGAATGAAGGCAAGCAAGCATCGGTATAGGTGCTGTCTACATTCAAAGACAACTTTACACGGTCGGCGGAGAAATTGACATCGGTGCCAGTAGTTTGCCAGGTTATTGTGAGAAGGTATTCATTTTTGCCGGATTCTACTTGGCTGATAGTTTCCGTGACATTACCTCCGTAAGAAGCTGAGGAAGCACTGGGATATTTGCCGTTGGGGAGTATTTCTTCCGGAATATCGCAGCAGAAAGTTTTACCCAGAGCGCATATTACTCCCTTTAAATACAGGGTTCTTTTGACTGTCGTATTGGGATAAGTTTTGGCTCCAGTAGCGTAACCAGCTTCAGGGGTAGTTGAGGAATCGTATACTTGATCACCGAGTTCGTAGCCGATAGCTCTGTAAGTTCCATCCTCTTTCTTTACGGCAAAAGCTGTTTTTGTCCAACTTGGCGCCATCTTAACCAAACAACTTGATGAAGTGTCAAGACTTCCTTCTTTGTAAGTACCGGTGACAGTTACAGTACTTGCTGAATTTATGCCGCTAAAGAACTTGGCAGTGGAATAGTCAAAACTGGGTAAGACGACCTTGTCTCTCATGGAAACAGTAGGAAGTAATTCTGAAGACCAAACTTTAGTAACTTCAGCCGAGAAAGACACCTTGTCAGTGATATCGAGGCCTGTGGGAGAGGGACCTTTGCCTTCTTCACTGCCGAATGTCGCTATAGCAGTTATAGGCAGTTCATTTATAGCATAATTTTCTACTAAATCGTCGTATTTAGTGAAGGTACCCCATTTATGGTTTAAAGTTTGATTGACAACTTCGCCTTTGACTTCATTGGGCAGATAAAGAACCACAGAGTAGTCGTCGTTGGGGTTATTTGGGGTAGAGTTGTCATTGACAGTAATTTTATGTCCGTCAATATCGCCGGGCTTTAAATAAAAGCCGTTAATACTCTGTTCGGTTACATAAATGGGGTTGTCCAAAGACACAGTCTGCTCGCCGGCAGGGGTAGAAGCGGTAACTTGAATTTTATCGGCTACGCCGCCGTGAGTTCCGCTATGACCAACGGCTTCATAGAGTCCGCGTGTGCTTTCACCGGAGCCCTTGAGGACATCGCTGTAAATGTTGCTAAAAGCAGCGAAATTAGTAACGTTAACGCTGCTGCCGTCTTCGTTTACCAACATGCAGGTCAGCTGTGTTTGTTCTGAAGGCTTCAAAACGTATTTGTCGGCTGTAAGTACCAGCTTGGCCGTGCGGCTGAGCTCTTTGGGATCGCTGCTTTGGACACTGCCGGTTTCTTCGCCGTCCCAAGTAATGTCCCGTTCGTCGATAGCTATAATGTTACCGTTTTTATCGTAGTAAGCAATTACCATCTTGACCGCTTCGCTGGGCGCAGACTCATCGGTGATGGTGTAGTTAGTTGCTCCTGAGCGATCAATAGTTTCTTGTCCGGACTGTTTAATAGGGTTGCCTTAGCTGTCACTGTAAGTGTATTGAGCAGTAACCGCTTCCGAAGGTAGAGTATCTGTCGCAATAGATATGAAAACGGTGCGTCCCCATACTTGGCTGGGGTCTTGAGAACCGCTGCCCGGATCGTCGGTAGAAGATCTGGAACCGCCGCCAGGTGTATCGGTAGAGGCACTGCTGCCGGTTGTGTAGTGATTGTGCGTTACGTCATCACCGCATCCGGACGACATGCAGGCAACTCCTCCAACTAAAAGTAGTATGAGTGAAATACGAGTAAAGTTTAAGCACATTTTTGAGTTAAGATTCATGGTGAAGTTTTTTTGTCTCCCTGGGGAATAATAAGAGGTTATTTATATTACTTAAAAAAAATTTTGTCCTGGTTTAAAGCGTTTAAATGTCCGAAAATATAGGTTTTTTAAACTTACTTATCTATATAACAGTATATGTTTTTGTGTAATTATTCAGTTAATGTTTTATGTAAAATATGATGAAATATTGTGTATAAAATTGTTATTAATCAATTAATGTGTTTTTTTTAATTGTACTTATTATGTTGTATATGATAAATACGGTATATGTTAGTAGAATAATTGTATCTATAAAGATGTTATTGGTGGATGCTATGTTTTTATGGATCTTTATCTAGGGAAGCGCTTCAACAAAAGAGGGTTGTATGTATAATATTTAATCGCCTTTTTGTAATATGTAATGCCGTAGAGGGGAAGTAAGAAATTTTCAGGCTGGTTAGTTAAGTAACAAAAAAAAGCCCTACTCTGTCTGTAAGACTGAAGAGGGCTTTTTTTGTTATTTGCGCTGAAAAGTTAGTTGCTGCCGATATCGATTATACCTGAAGCGATATAACTTCCGTAGCTGCGGTTGATGTTATAGACTTCACCAGGGGCAAATGAAGGCAGGCAAGCCGCAGTCCATACGCTATCTTCTCTAATTTTCAGGTAGGCATGATCATAACTGGAAGAACCGTACCAGGTCACCTCAAAGAGATAGTTGTTGTGCTTGGAAACAGTCTGTCTAAGGGAGGGAGTTACTGTGCTAATGCCTGCTCCTCCGGAAGATGCACCTGGGTAGCCATCAGCAGGCAGCAACTCTTCGGGAATATCGCAGCAGAATGTCTTACCTCCGTAGCAAATTACTCCTTTTAGATAGAATTCTTGGCTGACCACCAGCTTAGGGTTAGTTTTGACGCCACAGAGTATATCGTTGCCAGCGTTGAGGGGATCGCTATTGGTTTTATATACATACTGATTTAGTTCGTAGCTGACCGGTCGATAGGTGCCATCATCCTGTTTAAATGCAAAAGAGGTGTGCGACCAGCCTAGCTTGGCACGCACCTTAGTAGAGGCGGTAAGCTCGGTGCCGTCGTTCGAATATACGCCCGTAACTTGAATATCGTTTGAATATCCTACATTGCTGGCCAGTTTTGACTCTATGGCTTTAGGACGGATGATATTGCCCTCAGTTTCAACGTCGAAGGTTATCCAGATCGCGTAAGTTGTAGTATTTTGGGCCGAAAAAGTAGTTTGATCTGTTACATCGACTCCAGTCGGGGAGGGGCCTTTTCCTGATTCGCTGGTAAACGAGGCTAAAGCGAGCATGGGCTGTTCGTTTATGGCGTCAACCTCAGCATTCAATCCGTGCAAGCTGAAAGTACCAGCTTTTCGGTTGAAACTCTGGTGTACTGTTTTGCCGTTAAATACTTCTGGCACACAGACCAAAGTTGAGTAGTCGTCGTTGGGGTTATTGGGCGTGTTGTTGTCGCTGACTGTTATCTCCAGGCCGTCGAGATTAGCCGGGGCTAGCTTAATGCTGTCTACCTTTTGCTCCGTGACATATATTGGACTAGCAATAAGAACGGTTTGCTTGCCTGAAGGGGTCGAGGCAGTGGCTGAAATTTTATCGGCTACGCCTTCGTGTTTGCCGTTGTAGCCAACCGCTTGATACTGACCGTGAATTTCACTGTTACTGCTGGTTAAGACGTCGCTATAGACATTGCCGAAGGCAGCAAAGGGAGTTACATCGACGCTGGTGCCATCTGCATTGACCAAGAGGCAGGTTAGTTTAGTCGTTTCCGAAGGCTTTAAAACGTATTTGTCAGCTTGAAGTACCAGTGTAGAATCGGTAGAAATAGTGGCGGGATCACTGCTTTCTATGCTGGCTGTTCCTTCGCTGCTGCTGCCTTCAGAGCCGCCACTTTACCAATCGAGGTCTTTTTCATCAACCGCCAAAAGATTACCGTCTTTGTCGTAATAAGCAATAGTAATTTTTACAGCCCCTTCGGGCACGCTGTCGTCTGTGGCGGTATAAACATTGGAGCCTTCGCGATCGATAGTTTCCGGATCGGACTTTTTAATTTGATTGCCGTCGGCGTCGCTGTAGCTATACTGGGCGCTGACTACTTCTGCAGGTAAAGTGTCGGTAGCTATAGAGATAAAGACCGTGCGCCCCCAAACCTGGCCGGGATCTGTGGGAGAGGACGGATCTGAAGGATTTGAAGGGTCCGAAGGAGAGGAGGGATCTGAAGGATCTGAGGCTGATCCGCCGTTGGAAGTAGCCGCATAATGGTTATGAACGACGTCGCCTTCGCTGCATCCGGCTGAGGTGACAGCTACTCCTCCTGATAAAAGTAGTACAAGAGAAACGCTGGCAAACTTTAGATACGTGTTTTTCTTAATGAACATGATACGTATATCTATCTCCGATCAGTAAAACATTGATAAGACCCATATTTGTCTTAATATTTTTAACCTGTCTTTTATGTTTTATAAAGCTTAAAATGGGAAATTCTCTAATTATTTAATGGGAAATTTGCCTATATTCTTTTTAATCTATGTTAAAATTGGGATACTTTGTTTGCATAGTTCCTGGGAGAGAGAATTGTTTAGTTTTTGACTGCTGTTTTGCCTCTGGAGGGCGCTGTTTCTTTTACAGTTAGGCAGAAAAAAGTATACCGGCTGCCGATGGTATATAGCCGTCGCTTGAAAGATATGAAAGAAAAAATGTATTTTTTTTTAGTAAAGGTATTGACTTACTATGCTTGCTAACATATAATTGCTCTCGCCCGGAAGGTTGTGACGGAGCGTAGCGCAGCCTGGATAGCGCACTTGCTTTGGGAGCAAGGGGTCGCCGGTTCAAATCCGGCCGCTCCGACCAAGTGTCGCTGGTAAAGAGCATAAGGTATATGCGCCCATAGCTCAGGGGATAGAGCAACTGCCTTCTAAGCAGTGGGTCGGAGGTTCGATTCCTCCTGGGCGTGCCAAGAGAAAATATGGTGGATATAGCTCAGTCGGTTAGAGCGCCGGTCTGTGGAACCGGAGGTCGTGGGTTCGAATCCCACTATCCACCCCAGCTCTGACAGCTGTATAAGGTTGATGGTGAGTATGGGTTGTTAGCTCAGTGGTAGAGCATCTGACTTTTAATCAGGTGGCCACAGGTTCGAGTCCTGTACAACCCACCAAAGAACAGGTTTCTTGTACAAGATGCCTGTTTTTTTTTGTTTAGTTCGCGCCTGTTCATCGATAAATGATTCTGTTAGGAACGCCGATCCTTTCTCTCCAATTGCATAGGGGGAATGGTGCGCGGCTTAATAGAAGAGGGCGGCGCTTGCAGTTTTTATATGTTTTGAGGTTTTGTCGTGAAAAGAAATATCAACTATGCTAGTTTTACTGATGAGGAGCGGGCTGCTGTGGTAGTTCGCTATCTAGCTGGAGAAGATGCCGGAAAATTGGCTAAAGAGATTGGGGCTTCATCCCAGGTTATTGAAGCTTGGGCCGATAAAGCCGCTCAGGCAGTGGGACAGAAGGCTAAGAGCAGCAATCCCGAGGCCGATAAAGAGCTGGAGCAGAATATTGCGGCCATGCAGGGAGAAGTGAAAGAGCTTCAAGAACGTATCGGAAAAATGCGCCAATACGCTGAAGTTCGCGAAGTAGCTCTCAAAACTAGGCTGAGTCGTCCTATTTTCTCTAAATAGACAACAGTTAAAAAACGGTCTCTGCTGCTAAGGAGCAACCGAGGCTGTTGTTTCTGCAGACTGTAAGGCCGCGGGAAGCGGATCAGTTACTGTTTTACCAGCTTTGTTAGCAAAGAGGCCACACTGAAAATGCGTTTAACTTTTGGCTTTACCCAGAAAATATGCGTCTGTTTGGCTGCAGCAGTCTGTTTATCGGCTGCTCCGGTGCAAGCCGACGAAGTTTATGTGCGCAACAAACCTTTTAAACAGGTTGTTTACGTTGAATCGAGTTTATATGCTCCTTTGTATTCGCTGGTGAAGGCTATGCGCTCGGGAATTTCTGTTAACAACGACGGACGCCTAATTTTTGTGCCGGAAGCCGATTCCCTGAGCGCTTCTGAGTTTGAGTCTGCTCTTACGGTTCGCGGTTGGCTGTCAGCTTCACAGTCAGAGGGCGTTTTTGAGTCTGAATATGACCAGACGGTCTTTCCTGTGCCATACATCAAGCGCGGTGGTGAAATTTGGGTGCCGGTTCGCCTTATATCGGAAAGGCTAGGATTTACTATAAAAAATTATCCGGCCACCGGTATTATCGATATAGTGGCTCCCCGTCCTATTAGCAATCAAGATCGGCTAGCTGCTGAGGAGCTCAAAGCCGAAAAAGCCGCTCAAGTGAAAAGGGCGGAGAAAGTGTTGGCTGTCCGCCGCGCCGAAAAAATTAAGCGTCGGCAACAAGAAGCCGAAGAAGCTAAAAAAGCAGCTTTAAATAAGAAGAAGGCGGCGAAAAATAAAACGAATGATTCCGCCGGAGTCAAGCGCCGTCGTGTTTCTTATTCCGCCGAAGGAGATTTCCCCAGCGAGTTCGATGACGACGCCGCTTTGTTGCACGTTACCGCGCCAGGAAAAGCCACTCATACTGGCGGAGCTGCCGTGCAAACCAAACCGGTAGAAGAAGGCAGTACATATCCTAAAGCCAAGCCTAAAGCCGTTAAGAAAAACGAGCCTTCCAATAAAAAAACTGCCGCCGAAGTGAAACCTAAAGTTGAAACACAAGAGGAGGCTGCTCAGGTGTCGTCTTCGCCTGTCGTTCAGGCTGTGCCTTTTGTTGCCTACACTATGCCTAAAGTTAGCGCCAATTACGGCGATGGCACCATGAACTATTCGGTTACCATTGTCAACCGATCAAAAGCAGAGGCTAAAAATATAAGTGTGGTCCTTTGTGTAACAGATGGCAGTGACCGGAAGCTGATTACTAAAAACGAGAATATCGGCAACTTGCAACCTGGTGAAGAAAAAGTACTTACAGGCCAGGGGCGCCATCCTTTGCGTGGCAGTATGCCCCGCACTTCGTACCATTTAGACGTTGATCTGAATTGGGGAGGGCGTCAAAATTAAGAAAAAAACTTAGTGTTTTGCCTGATTAATTCTATTCAGTCTTGCAAAATAAAATCGGTGTTTTCAATTCAGTAAAATTTGCTTTCTGATTTGGTGTTAGGCAGGTATTACGCCGTTGGGTTCGAATGGTTCGAGGTTAATTTTTGCAAATATATCTTACCTAGCGGAGGAACTTTATGATCTCGGTTAACGATTTTCGTACCGGCTTAACGGTTGAAATTGACGGTGACCTCTATCAGATAGTCGAATTCTTGCACGTGAAACCCGGCAAAGGCGCCGCTTTTGTCCGTTCTAAGATTAAAAACATCAAAACCGGTTACGTTATCGAGAAAACGTTCCGCGGCGGTGAAAAAATTATGCGGGCTCATATCGATCGTCGCAAAATGCAGTTCACCTATGTCGATGGCGATATGTATCACTTCATGGATTTGGAAAACTACGAAGATTTGGCTATCGATTCCGTTCTGCTTGGCGATCAGAAGCACTGGCTCAAAGATGGCATGGAAGTCGATGTCGCTTTGCATAACGATGTCCCCATCGGTGTTGAAGTGCCCAACTTTGTCGAGTTAGTAGTTACCCAGACCGAGCCCGGTTTCAAGGGAGATACCGCCACCGGTGCTACTAAGCCGGCCACTTTGGAGACTGGAGCAGTGATTAACGTTCCTCTGTTCGTGGAAATCGGCACTAAAGTTCAGGTCGATACCCGCTCCGGAGAGTATCTGCGCCGCTTATAATAAAGGTGAGCCGCGGCCACGCTATGTGGCAGCGTGCAGCTGAGAGAGTGAGACGGGCCGGTCTGGTTCGCCTCATTCTTTTTTTTTGAAGTACCGGAAAGAGAGCTTTCCGCTTTTTAGAGGAGGGATAGCTCACTCCCAGAACAAAAGGGGCTGATATGTTGTTGAATTCTAAACGCTTTACTGCTTTTTCTGTGTCTATACTTTTGCTGTCCAGCTTGTGTGCTTGTGGCCCTGCCTCCCAATCCACCTATTATAGCGCTCAAATCGGGCGTTTTTGTGAAGACGGGGTTTCTTTTACCGTTCCGATGGTGGAGCGATCGGCAGAAGTTTCCGGTGAAGACCAATTTTGGGAACTGCGCCGAGGCATAGGCAATACCATTGTGACGGCTTTAGCACCTTCAGTTGAGCTGTCCGACGGAAGCCGTTTCAGAAGCAATATCGTTCTTACTAAGAAGAAGATCGACAGTCCTAAGGTGGACTCGAGCGAGTTCGCCAAAGCCCAAATAGAGGAGCTGCGCAGTGAGCTTCAGGGAGTCGACAACGTTGAAGAGGGAGCTGATGATGCCGCCCCCTGGGTATGCTTTACCCAGATGAAAGAGGAGCTCAAAGTTTATAGCAAGGCTTGGTTTTTTACTGAACCGGCCAAAGATAATCAGGAACAGCGGTTCGGTTATGTTTTGTTAGGTTCGGCTGTAGATTACCGTCCCTCAGCTGAACAGTTGAAGCAAAATCCTGACCTTAACGGCCAAACTTTGGAGGCGGTTTTCGGCAAGTTCCATGATATTGCTCAAACTTTTAGTTTCGGACGTTTTCGTTCCGGATTTATAAAACATGCTGAGGCTTTGACGGCTATTGAAGATAAATTGCTTTCTTCTGTGTCTCCGACAGCCGAGCCGAAAATTCCGGCCGTTTCCGTAGAAAGTGCGGAAAAAAACTCTGTTAAAGACGGCGAGCTTTCTGCACCGGCAACTACTTCAACAGAAGGGGTAGAGCCATCCGTATCTGAGGTTAAGCAGTCGACTGCGCCGGTTAAAAGTGAACAACCCATTGTCGCTGAATAGAACTCAGTTTGTAAGGCTCCCGTCTTTTGTTTTATCAAGATTAGGGAGCTGTTTTTTTTATATAAAGTATTCTTTAGATTAAGGCAGAGGTGTTTATGACTCAAGATAAATGGAAAGTTTGTGCCTTATGTCGTTATTTGGATACTGTGGATCGCGGTTTAGAAATAGATGAAATTCTTGATACAGAGTATTCTCTGTTTCACTGCTCCAAGTTGGATGTATTTCGCCATGAAGAGTATTTAATGGCTCCCGTTACCGGCACCGTGGAAGATAGTAAAAAAGAGGCTTGTCCGTACTGGGAACCGTGGAGTGCTGATTGTCTTAAAGCCGAAGAGCGCTTTGTGGGCTTACCAGATATAGAAAATTTGGAATCGGTCGAAGACCGCGATTTGGCAGACGTGTTAGCCAAAATTTTGGCCGATGACTCGATCAAGGCTGATCAAAGCGGAAGGTCTGCTGCAGACTGCCAGTCTCAATCAGATGAAGGGGAGAACGAATAGTGGAAGTTTTGTCACTTTTACCCAAACTGAAAAGCTTGGGGCCGCGCACCTGGTACGGGAAAACGGATCAGTTCGGTTTGGTGGCAATTCGTGAACTGCGTCATATTAACTTGGAAGAGGCTCAGAGGCGTCTTCACGAATTGAGTTCCTGCGAAATAAAAGGGCTGGTTGTTCCTTATACAGTTTGCGAAGAAGAAGGGCGTCTTTTTGTGATTCGTCCTTGGGCTGAAGGTACGCCTCTTGAACCTGTCATTGACGCCGAAACCGTATGCGCTATTCTGGAACTTCTTTCTTCGGTGCCTTCGGAATTTATAATTTGTGATCTCCGTCCGGAACATCTAATTCGTCAGGGGCAGAAGATTGTACTTTGCGATCCTGGCTTTGAGGAGCGAGGCCATTCTCCTTACTGTGCTCCGGAGCAAGTGAATAGAGGGGAAATAGGCCCCGGTGTGCTTGACTACCAGCTGGGGGCTACTCTTTATCATCTGTTGAGTGGTCATCAGCCTCCCGATGCTCAGACTCTGCTCATCCCCGATGTGGAATTAGAGCCTATTCCTGGTTTATCCCACAAGCTCAACAAACAGCTTAGCCGCCTGTTCGAAGCCGATCCTCGAGAGCGTCCTTTGCCTGCAGATATTCTGCCTGAATTTCGCGATTGGGCCAATCGTTTGCGCCAAGAAGAAAAGCAGCTTAAGAAGAAAAAAAAGCAACGTTGGACTTCCTCTGCCGAATATCCGGCTGTGGTTGGTGAGTCCGCCGAACTGCCTGCTCCAAAAACTGCCGATGTTATTGCTATTGAAAGTGAATATGCTGATGACGCTGATCCCTTAGCGGCTTCTTTGGCTCAGGGCGCTGGAGCTTTTAAGAGGATGCTGAAGAGCGTTGACTGGTCGATTGTGGCTATGGTGGCTCTTCCTCTGATAGGCAGCCTCTGCGTGGGCGGTTTGCTGTTCTATAGCGGCATAGTTACTACCGATGAAAAGCCGATTTTAGCAACTAAAGAAACGGGTCGTCCCGCACCCACGGTAGATAATTTGCCACAATCTTGGGTGTCGCCCAAGGATGGAGCTCCCATGATTTTGATACCTGCCGGCCCTTATTACAGCGGTCCTGTACCGGCTGCCGGCAAGGCAGCTCGTCCTTTGGTAGTGGAATTGCCCGCTTTTTATATGGACAGGTACGAGGTTACCAACCGTCAATTCAAAAAATTTGTGGAAGCCACAGGCTATAAGGCTCAAGGAAACTGGGAGGAAGCTGCTTCCGATGATCGTCTCGATCATCCGGTCATCAGAGTATCTTTTTATGATTGTGAAGCTTACGCTCACTGGGCTGGCAAGCGATTGCCCACGGCCAATGAGTGGGAAAAAGCTGCTCGGGGAGGAGATCTGCGTTTGTATCCCTGGGGAGGTAGGGAGCCAGATTACACCAGGTTTAATTGTGTAGAGAGCGGTTTGACTAATACTTCTGCAGTGGGGACTTTCCCGCGCGGTGCTTCTCCGTACGGAGTTGAAGATATGGCCGGTAATGTATGGGAATGGGTCGACACTTGGTTCATACCTTACGGAGCCGCCGCTGAGTATACACCTCTCACAAAAGTTATTAAAGGAGGTTCGCGCAGCGACAGTGCTGTGGAATGTATGCTCACTCAGGAGCATGGGGTGCTACCTGAACAAGGACGTCTGGCCAACTCAGGTTTTCGTTGTGTTTTCGATCCTCTGCCGGGAGTAGGCGGCAAAGCTGCCAAAGGGACTGAAGCAAAGAATTCTGCAGCTAATCCTGCTAAAAAGCTGCGTTCTTTAGAGCAACTTACTCCTAAAGCTGTCAAGACCACCGCGCCTGTCAGTGAAGTCGGCTCCGAATTATCAGAAGATAACGCCTCTTACAACTCTTCTTTCGATGAAAATGCCGACACCGGTTGGGAAGCGGACGACTACGGTCAAGATGAAGTTCGGTCTGAAGAAGAAGCCAATTCTGAGGTGCCCGCAGCCGACGATGGTGAAACTTCGCCTGCAGAAAGTTCCGAGCCGCCAGAATTTGTCAATCGTACTGAAAGCGGGGAAATAATTCCTAATGCTCCTGAAGATCTTTCTCAGCCTCCCAAGACTGTTATTCCCGATTTCAGTCAGGGCAGCAGTAGTGGCTATATAGATGAAGATCAAGTTAATTACTTCGAATAGTTTGAAAGTTAGGTCGATTGCAGCAGCGGCAGTAAAAATTTTGGGGCTCTCGATTGCACTTCTAATGCTACTGTCAGCTGCTGTTTATGCCGAAGTTCCTGACTCTCCGCTTCCCGCCCCCACACCTACTACCCATTCTGACAACAGTAAAAATGTATCAGCTGTAGAGTCCTCGGCCGAAGAAGCAGGGTGCCGCAGTCGAAGCAGGCGCCATAAAGCGAGCCGTTTCGGTAATCGTAAGTCTGGAGCGGAGAGAAAAGCGGTCGATTGGGGGCCTGCGCCCAAGCCGTATACTATAATAACCCCGGAAGCAGCTGCTGAATCGTCTTCTTTAACCGAAAAGAATGGCCCAGATACTTCCGAAGGGGGAGCAACTAATCAAGAAAGTGCGGTTGAGCAACTGGACACTTCTGGTGTGTCGCCTCACAATGAGCGTATTGCGCAGCTGGAAGGATTGTCTTGCCCTATTCGAGTTTTAATTTATCAGGGGCGCGGTCCCGTTAGAGTTAGTCTTAAACCGGAGCCCTCACCGTCATTTTGTCCTTCTGCTTACCAGGGCGGTGCAGATTTGGTTATTAATGGACGGGCAACCGGTCAGAGTACAGCTGAAATTGGACAAGATGAAGCTTCTGCAGAAATTGTAAGTTGTGCTTCTGGATTTGTGCTGCAGATTGGTAGCGAAGCTTATCGAGGGTGCTTGAAGGCTGAGCGCCTTTCAGGCAGCCTTTATGTTGTTAATTATCTTTCTTTGGAAGATTATCTGCGCGGTGTTATTCCTAAAGAGTTACTTTGCAGTGCTCCTGAAGCTATGAAAGCTCAGGCTGTGGCTGCGCGCACTTACGCCTGGGCCCGTCGTTCTAACAACAAAGTCTGGGATGTGGATTGTAGCACCAATTCTCAAGTTTACGGAGGGGCTGCGGTCGAAACTATCCAGTCGGATCGGGCCACAGCGGATACAGCCGGTCAAGTACTCACTTACAACGGGCGCTTAGCCGATCAGACTCTTTATCATTCTGCGTGTGGCGGACAAACGGAGAGTCCGCTTTATATTTACGGCTCCGAATCTGCACCTTACTTAGCCAGTGTTGAGTGTGTTAACGAAGATGGGGAAGCCGACTGCTCGGCATCGGGTTATTATTCTTGGCAGGCTCGTTGGAGTGAAACAGAGTTAGGGCAGGAGCTGAGCCAATATTTCGGGAAAAAACTGGGACCTGTGTCCGGCTTGGAAATAGCAGAACAGGGACCTTCGGGTCGTGTCTCTAAACTGCGTATTCATTTCCAGAATGGATCCACGGAAACATTAGAATACGGGGCTGTGCGTTCGGCTATGCGTTTTAAAGATGCTTCCGGCCGATACCGTTCTTTGCCTTCAGCTAAGTTTGTAATTGTCAGTGGCAATTATATGCAAACAGAGCCTAAGAGGCAGGAATTTCAAGAGGAACTTCCGGCTTTGGGGCAGGTGTTAAATCTGTTGGATACGGAATACAGTACTCTAAATTCAAATTCAGAAGCTCCGGTTGTCGAGTGTGAACATGAGCCCGGATATATCGTTGTATCAGGGCAAGGCTGGGGACATGGGGGCGGCATGTGCCAATGGGGAGCCATCGGCATGGCCAAGCGCGGTCAAAGCTACCTTCAAATCTTATCTCGGTACTTCACCGGTACGCAGGTCGACACTTTGGAAAACCTGCCGTAAAATACCGGATAACCCAAGATAGCACATAATAAAAAAACGATCGCTCCGATAGCTGGGAGTTGGCGGACGATTAGTTGGAAATGAGAGGATACAATGCTTTATAGAAAAGGTTCCATTTTCTTTAACGAAATGCAGGAACAGCCCAAAGTTTGGCGCGGCGTTTTAGATACTATGGCCTCTAACAGCGCTTCCATGATTGAATGGATCCGAAGACAGAACTTTGGACAGGTAGTTTATACAGCTACTTCCGACTTTTATAATATTGCTGTCTCGGCTGCCAAAATAACCCATTTGGTATCTGGTTTGAACTCCTTAGCCGTAACTCCCAGCGAGATTATGTTCGGACGACGTCCTCCTTACGATGCCCGTATCCGCACTTTAGTTGTTGCTCTGTCTACTCCGGAAATTTCTCAGGAATTGGGTTGGGGCGTTGAAAAGCTCAAACAGCTCGATCCTAAGGCTCAAGTCATTTCTTTTGAAGCCGGTGAGAGTGCCTCCTTAGAAGCCGGTTTAGCCATTACTTCCATAGTTTTCCCGTCTCTTAAGAGTAACCTCAAAGTGCCTGTGCTGCACGCTAACGGTATGCTCCTGGCTTGTATGAACTTGGTGGGGTGGCTCTGCGGCAAGCAGGTGCTTCTTAACGAGCTTAACGCTCTTCCCGATGTGTTAGGGGCCCATTTGAAAGACTGGCAGATCAGAGCTCAGCAGGTTGTTATGATGGATAAACTCAGCAATGTGGCTTTCTTAGGATCTGGTCCTTTCTATGGAGTGGCTCAGGAGGCGGCCTATTTAGTTTCAAGAATTGCTGGTCTTCCTTGTACAAGCAATTATTTTATCGAATATCGTCACGGATACTACGGATATTCCACCAATCAAACTCTGGTAGTAGGTATGATTTCCAACTCGTTCAGAGCTGTAGAAGAGAGAGTTATGGCCGATTTGGCTATTACCAGATCTCATCGTTTGATTGTGGCAGAAGACGGAGCTAACGACTTAATGACCCGTTGCGATGAGCTTTTAGAGCTCAAGTCTGGAGTCAGTGAGATCGCCCGCGTGCTGCTTGTGCTGCCGGTTGCTCAGTTCATGATGTTCTATATTGCTATGTCTAGAGGCGTTAATCCGGACAATCCCAAGCATCTTGAGCATCCCAGAATGACGCTTAAAGATCGTCCCGGTAACAAGTAATGCTTATTGTTTGTACTATTTTCGGCCAGCAGCTCCCCTGCGGAGTTTTGCTGGCTTTGCTGCCGCTAGTTGCGGTTATGGCAGTTATCTATTTTTGTGAAAAGAATTCCGATGTACCACCTCTGGAAAGTTTAAGCAACGAGCAAAAAACCTGGATATTTCTGCATTCTATCGATCCTAGTCTGTCTGCTTCTGTTCTGGCTGCTTGGGGGGTAGATAAGAGTTGGTCTTATATAGATGGTGTAGGCTCCTTGGCTGCTCGGTCCGCTAAACTGGCTCCTAAGGTTGCTAAAGAGTTTTGCCGATGTGCAGCCGCTTTTCCTGAACATCAAAAAATTAAAGCCGACACTGCCGTTATAGGGGAATTTTTGGAAGTTTGCTATAACGGCGACAGTCGCGCCTTGGCCGCTGACCTGTACCGCATTTGGCCCGCCGAGGTTAAAGTCAGTGCCGTTAAGCCCGAGACGGTCGAAGCCGCTGAGGCGCCCCAAGCTGTTCCCAGTGAAAGCGCTGCAGATTCAACTGTTTTGGAACATACAAATAATCGGTCGAACAATAAAGCGGACGAATAGTTACTTTCTTTGTTCTATTGTAGGCTTTCTATACAAGGAGCAGTTTGATGAGCAGTATACTTTATCAACGCTGGCGCAGTTATTTGCACAGTCAGGATCCTTTTTCGCTGGTAACTGTGGTGCGCACTTACGGTTCGACGCCGCGCGGTGCCGGGGCTAAAATGCTGGTCGATGGCGAAGGTAAGGTTGTTGGTACTATCGGCGGCGGATGCCCTGAAGCCGAGGCTTGGCAGGAAGCCAAAAATGCGGCTCGCAAAGGCGGCAGCGCTTTGCTGAATGTCAATTTGGCTTATACTGGCGATCTGCAAAAAGACGGTGGCGAGGCCATGATTTGCGGCGGACGTCTTGTGGTGTTGGTAGAAACTTTCAAAGATCAACCTGCCAAGGTAAAAATTGCCGAAAATCTTCTTGCTTGTCTGCTCGATAAAAATGAAGCGGTTGTCAGTATTGTCTGCCTGGGTTCCCAGAAGAAAAGTGCCGGTTCTGCCGATCCTATAACTTTAAAAGAAGAGCCGCTGCTGAGCAGGCGCTGGTTGTACAGGCGCGGCAACGGTTTGCAGGCCGAGCAGGAAGGCGCCGACGACAGCTGCTTTTCTGAACTTTTGAGCAGTCTGGCTGAAGAAGTGCTGGATAGTGGTGTCTCTTTGTGCCGTTTGCTACCCTACCGCGACGGACATCTGGAAGTTTTTGCCGAGTTAATTGCTCCTTCTAAACGTCTATATATTGCTGGCGCCGGTCATGTATCCCGCCCTGTAGCTGCCATCGGCAAGATGTGTGGTTTCGCAGTCACGGTTAACGACGATCGTCCTCTTTACGCCGATCCAAGCCTTTTTGCCGAAGGAATCGAAGTTATTTCTAAGCCTTTCAGCGAATTTTTTGCCGATTTGGAACCTCGCCTAGATGCCGATTGTGCGGTAGTTTTGGTGACTCGCGGACATAAGCACGACGAAGAATGTTTGCGCTGCCTGATAGGCAAAAACTTAGGCTATTTGGGAATGATTGGCAGCAAACGGCGTACTCGCATCATTATGGAACATTTGTTGACAGACGGTGTTTCGCCAGAATGGTTGTCACGCGTTCATGCTCCTATAGGTCTCGATTTAGGGGGCGAAACTCCGGAAGAGATAGCCGTATCTATAATGGCAGAAATAATCAGTACTTTTAACAAGGGCAAAGGTTCTGAAATAAGTTTAAATAAGAATATCGCTGCCAAACTGTCAGGTCAGTCTTAAATTTAGGTGTAGAGAAAAAACAAAAAAAGCAGGAACCTCTAGAGATTCCTGCTTTTTTTATGCGGTGTGTACAGATAGTTATCTGTCAGTGTGAACGTACTCCCGCCTACAGAGGCGGGAGCTTCCTGCTTCATTGAGGACAGCACCGTTGGCTCCGAAGAGCAATTCATCTCACCGCCTACAGAGGGATGGGTTAAATGCGTTTGTTCCAGTTCCCCAGAGCTTGTACTACTTTATTCTGCGTATCAACTGCAATCCATATAGGTGCATCGTTAACAATAACAGAGAATATCAGCTCCTGACCTGCAGCAGTGATAATATATCCGGTCAAAGCGGAGTCGTGGTCTAAAGTACCCGTTTTGGCTCTAAGTTCCAGGTCGCCTAGGCGTCCGCGCAGAGTGCCACGTCCGCTGTGAGGTAAGCTTTCTTTATACCAACTGCGGTAATAACTGCGATCCATAGCATCAAGTACACTGGCCAACTGGTTGGGCGAGATTCTGTTTTGTGTAGATAGACCACATCCGTCGACCATTTTTAGTCCGTTGCTGTTTATATTATTACTCTCAAGGTATTGACGACAAGCCTGCATGCCGCTGGCCGCGCAACCCTGACCTGATACTAACTGACCGATATAGCGGTAAAGATGCTCGGCAAAAAGATTGTCGCTCTCGTGATTGATTTCTTGGATAATAGTAGAAATCGGCAGAGAGAGATGGAGACCGTAACGGGGCAGCTGATCTACTAGAGCTGCTTCTCCTGCTTGATCGATTAGCCGAACGTTACCCCGAACAGTTATGTTTTCTTTGTTTAAAAGTTTTTTAAACACGCCTATGCTGAAAAGTGGCGGATTCTCTACGCAAATTTGTCTTCGTATTTCACCGCTCGGGGCACTGCCCAAAACTTTAACTATGTTGCTGCCTTTGGGACGCTCTATCGCTGTATCGTATCCGTCGCCATATTGAGTTTGAATAGACATGGTGGAGCAAGACGGCTCTAAAGAGCAGCCTAAAGGGGATATTACCGCCTCTACTAGGTTGCCGTTAAGAGATAAACCGCCTACCGGAGCGGAAAAGGCGTCGAGGCGATAATGCTCAAGCCAACCTTCGGGCAGAAAATTGCGATCAAAAATAGAGTCATCTGCGACTAGATCTCCATGTATTTCTCTAACTTTAGCGGCTTTCAGACTGGCGATAAATTTAGAGTACGGAGAGGTACAGGGCTGATCGTAGGGAGGAGTTGTAGTGGGATCGCCGCCGCCGCGCAGGTAAAGATTCCCCTCAATCTGGCCGTTGCTATTGGGCAAAGGACCGCGCAGTTCAGTTTTTAGGCGGTAGTTCGGTCCTAATACACTTAAAGAAGCTGCTGTAGTGAGTACTTTAAGATTGGAAGCTGGAACAAGAGGTGTATTGCCGTCAGATGAAAAGACTACTCGGCCGTTTTCCAGTACCTGAATGTAGACGCCTACTTTCGTTTTATCATCTATTTTGGCATTTTGTACTATAGAATAGAGTTCGCGTTTCAAAATAGGAGTCTGATCGTCGGCAGCCCGAACGCTCATAGTGCCTGAAACAGCCCCATAAGTAACGGCACCAAGCAGCAGAACTGCACCTAAAAAACGTCTGATTACGGTAGTGTTCATAGTAGTTGTTTTTGCAATCCAAAGCCCGCCTAAGTGATGCTAGTACCGGCGGGCTTTAATAATGTTATTTCGCTGTAAAGCGTTTGTAGTTTTATAAGTTTAAACTTTTTTTCCCTGCCCACTGCCAATATAAGTGTGAATATATCTCTGCAGGCAGAAAATATTTATTTTCTCAGTCGTGAAGATCGGGTACGGCGTTCTTTTGTCCGGCTGCTGCTTTGACGCCGATTCTGCTGCAGGTGCTGCTTAGCTTCTTCATGCTGATTTTGCTGCAGATGCTGCTTGGCTTCTTCATGTTTGAGCTCTGCCCTAGTGGGGTCAGAATGGCTCTTATCAAAATTGGGACGCTCATTTTGATGCTGGGGAGTTGTTTGACGACTGTGTATGCTTTGGTCTATATGAGCAGGGGAGTGGTAATTGGGGTTACCTTTAGTGGCCGGATGATTTGGAGCTGATGAGTGAGCCGGTTCACTGTGGTGCTTGTTAGGTGAGTACTGGCCGGGACGGCGATCTTGGTATGTTTTTTGTTGGCTCACATAATGAGGAGGCGGGGGATTGTGGCTGGGATGCATTTTAGGAACATATGGAGCGGGAGCCGGATGGTGCGGATCGTGGTGAGGCGGCGGCGGAACTGGAGGATGAGGATACCACGCTCTGGGAGCGCCATCCCAGTAAAAATGATTGTATCCTGGACCAATGTAAATGTCGTGAGAGTGCCAATCCCAATAACTTCCGAAAAATATGGTATCCAAGGTGCGGACAGTTCCCCATACTAAGGCCGTTTTTAAGAACGTATCGAGCGGATCGAATGTTTGCGTACAAACAAGCGTGGAATATTGAGGTACGGCGATAATGTCGCTTTGGGACGAGCCAATAGAGATAACGTTATTCTGTTCTACTACTTTAACTTGATCGTTTGTTTCCAAAACACCGTTGCTTTTTGCTTGACGACGCAATCTCTGAACAGAATCGCAGAGTTCACTCTTCTGAGTAGTGAAAGCTTGCGCCAGTTTGTCTGTCCAGGTCAAATCGTTGACCATCATAGCAATTACTTCAGGTGTTAAGAGAAGGGATTTAACGCTGTCATCCCAGGTTTTATTGGCGACGCTATTTAAGGTGTCGGAGGCACTGTTGTAATGATGCTGAGAGGCCCAGCTGTCTGCTTCTATTAATTGATCCGGATAAGTTGAGGCAGCTAAAACGTTGCCCAATAAGCTGTCAGGATAGAGAGCTACGGGAGCCATAATTTGGTCAAGCTCATGATCTGAATAGCTAGAAGCTTGAGCTGTTAAGGGCAGCCACACTGAAATTATCAGGCAGGCAATCAAGCTGAGCAGTGTTTTTTTGCTGTACTGGTTATTAAAAGCCATATAGCTGACGTTCCTTTCCTATATTGTTTGTTTATATATAAGTTGCGCAATCGATTTCCGTTTCAAAAAATTGTGTAAAAAATAAAGAAGCGATCGTTGCGCAGCGGCGCAATTCTCGCTTCTTAAAACAGATCCGCCTTATCGGCGTACTTTAATTGTTAGTCGTTGTGCTCACCCTTTGATTTAGAAGAAGCTCTGCTAGGCCTGCTGTGGCTTGAACTGCTCGAAGATGGCCTGCTGGGCTTGCTGTAGCTTGAACTGCTCGAAGACGACCTGCTGGGCTTGCTGTAGCTTGAACTGCTCGAAGACGACCTGCTGGGTCTACTGTAGCTTGAACTGCTCGAAGATGGGCTGCTGGGCCTGCTGTAGCTTGAGCTGCTCGAAGATGGCCTGCTAGGCCTGCTGTAGCTTGAACTGTCCGAAGATGGCCTGCTAGGCCTGCTGTAGCTTGAACTGCTCGAAGATGGCCTGCTAGGCCTGCTGTAGCTTGAGCTGTCCGAAGATGACCTGCTAGGTCTACTGTAGCTTGAACTGCTCGAAGATGTCCTGCTGGGTCTACTGTAGCTTGAGCTGTCCGAAGATGACCTGCTAGGTCTACTGTAGCTTGAGCTGTCCGAAGATGACCTGCTGGGCCTGCTGTAGCTTGAGCTGCTCGAAGATGGCCTGCTAGGCCTGCTGTAGCTTGAACTGTCTGAAGACGACTTGCTAGGCCTGCTGTAACTTGAGCTGCTCGAAGATGGCCTGCTAGGCCTGCTGTAGCTCGAACTGTCCGAAGACGACTTGCTGGGTCGGTTGTACTTTCCGCCGTCTACACCGGCTTTACTGGGAAGCGTGGCTTTTCCGCTGTCGAAGCTGGGGCGTCCGGGTCGGTTGTACTTTCCGCCGTCTACGCCTTCTCTACTGGGAAGTGTGGCTTTTCCGCTGTCGAAGCTGGGGCGTCCGGGTCGGTTGTACTTTCCGCTGTCTACACCTGCCTTACTGGGAAGCGTAGTTTTTCCGCTGTCGAAGCTGGGGCGTCCGGGGCGGCTGTGCTTTCCGCCGTCTACGCCTTCTCTACTGGGAAGTGTGGCTTTTCCGCTGTCGAAGCTGGGGCGTCCGGGTCGGTTGTACTTTCCGCCGTCTACGCCTTCTCTACTGGGAAGTGTGGCTTTTCCGCTGTCGAAGCTGGGGCGTCCGGGGCGGCCGTGCTTTCCGCCGTCGAGACTAGGTTTGTCGGGGCGGCTATGCTTTCCGCTGTCGAGACTAGGTCTGCCCGGGCGCACGGGCCTGCTGCTGTCAATTCCCGGTCTGCTTGGGCGTCCCGGACGATCGCTATCCCAACCGTGTACGGGGTGTGGTCTATCTGCATGCGGACGTTCGTGACCGGGGCGATAACCGTTATAGCCAGGGCGGTGAGGGCGTGGTGGCGGAGGAGTATAACTGGGACGATGAGGCGGCGGAGGCGGCGGAGGATTGTAGTAGTGGCGATTATAGTTCCAAGGATACCAGCTGTTATTCCAATAACGGTAGTAGTTGTAGCCAGGACCCCACCAGAAGCGGCGTCCGTGCCAGTCCCAGCTGCTGCCATAGAAGAGTTCGTTCAAAAGAGTAAACGTACCCCACTGAATGGCGGAATTTACAAAAGTGTATCCGTAATTGGGAGATGATATGCCGTACACATAATTTACATCGTAAGTAGGTACGGTCATCGTATTAGGATTGGTCGGATTGATGTATATATAGTTGTTTTCGGTAGTTACTTGTACATCGTCGTTCGAGGCGAGTTTTTTATTATCGTAAGCAATGCGGCGCAAACTCTGCAGAGCCGTATACATTTCATCATTTTTATTAGTGAAAATGTCGGCGAGATCGTTTGTCCAATCCATGTCGCTCGACATAGTTCGAACAACGTCTGGAGTGGCTAAGAGGGAGACGACACTTTCATCTAAGTCTTGATGTTCAGCTCTTTTTGTTAAATCATCCAGGTTGTCTTTCGGATATTTATCGAGCAATTCTTGAGCTGTAATAATTTGTTCTGGATAGGTTGAAGCTATTAAAACATTGCCGAGCAAGCTGTCGGGATACAGAGCTATCGGAGCTAAGGTTTGCTCAATATCGGAAAGTTCTTTAGCCTGTTTACTCGGTTTCGCACCGGCTTGCAAGGGCAGAAGCATGCATATAGCCAGAATTAACAATGAACAAGCGAATCTGGTAACAGTGGCTTTCCTCATACGCTACCTTCTTTCTGTCTAAGAATATATGGTTTCCGCAGCCATTTATTAAAAACAACTTAGTTCTCAGTTGTTTCTTAATACTATACTACACTATAAGAGTAATATTTAAACTGGTATGGTGAAGTCCCGTATATTCTCGGTATATATCTATGAAATCTTTATTCTTCATTTATGTTTTATTTTCATGTAGTTATTTTTTTGTGCAGAGTTTCTAATGTTAACGATATCGACAGACATATAAAATATTTTAGGCAGGTAAGTACATTATGCAAGAAAGAATGCCGCAGGTTTTATGGTCACTGTAAACATTTTATATGAAGATAAAGCTGTTTTAGTCGCTTTGAAGCCGTCTGGCCTGCCGATGCACGTTAATCTTGACCGCAGTCGAGACAATTTTGTTGACCGTATTTTGCAAATACTTCAACAACGAGATGGCAAAGCGGGCTATCTGGGAATTCATCAGCGGTTGGACTTAGGGACGTCCGGATTGGTAATTTTTACCCGCTGTCCGGAAGCTAACGCCAACTTAGCCGCTCAGTTTGCGGCTCATAGCCTTGAGAAAAAGTACTTAGCTTTAGTTCCCTCGAAAGGTCACTTAGCTGCTCGTGAGTGGGAGTGTCGCTATTCTTTAGGACAGCCCAGGTACCGTGGAGGACCCGTCAGTTGGCGTCGTAATGAACATGCTGCTGAAGCTGGTTTTAAAACAGCTTGTACCAAGTTTAAGCTGCTTAAACGGGGCAGTGGTTTACTGCTTTTAGAAGCGAGGCTGCAGAGTGGTCGCAAGCACCAGATAAGGGCCCATCTGGCTGCTCAAAAACTGCCTATTTTAGGTGATACTCTTTACGGCGGCTGTGGCAGCATTAAACTGGAAAGGAACGTGTACTCAGTTGAACGTCCTATGCTCCACGCTTATAAGCTTACTTTTACTCATCCGTTAACTAAACGCATCCTGACTATCAGCGCCCCTCTTCCGGACGACTTTGCCGGTTTTATGCGTAAGGCTAGTATGGGAGAAATTCAAAGTTATGAAACCTAAAATTTTAGCAATTATGGGACCTACGGCTTCGGGAAAATCCGCGCTTTGTTTAAAAATAGCTAAAAAGTTTAACGGTGAAATTATTAGCGCCGATTCTGCTCAGCTTTATCGAGGGGTTAATATCGGTACAGCCAAGCCCCTTCCTGCGGAAATGGATGAAGTTCCCCATCATCTGATCAATATACGTGACCTGCATGAAGTTCAATTTAGTTTGGCTGAATTTAAGCGGATGGCTACAGAAGTTGCGGAAGATATTTGGAGCCGAGGCCGCCTGCCGATAGTTTCCGGCGGTACAGGACTCTATCTGCGCGGTTTTCTCGACGGCTATACTCTTATAGAGTTGCCTCCCAACCAAGAGTTGCGCGGCAAGCTTAATGAATGTTCTCTGGAGGAGCTCCTCGCCAAGTTAGCTCGGCTCGATCCGCGCACTTATTCTGTTATAGATAAATATAATAAGCGCAGGGTATCCAGAGCTCTGGAGGTAGTTTTACAGACTGGCCGTTCTTTCAGTGAAGTATCCCAAAAAGAACCTCCACCTTATCATACGCTTAAGTTGGGAATAAATATAGAACGCGCTGTCCTTTATGAGCGCATAGATAAGCGTTTAGTTAAAATGATAGAAAATGGGTGGCTGGATGAAACGTTTAAACTGAAGGCCGAAGGGTACGCTGATGATTTACGCCGATTGCGCATTTTAGGATACAGCGAAATGCTGGAAGCTGCCGATGGTGAAATCTCTCTGCAGGAAGCGGCGGAAAAAATTCGCTTTGCTACTCATCGCTACGCCAAGCGGCAGCAAACTTGGCTTAGGGCCGAGCCCGATTTGCAAAAAATTACTTACGGCCCTGATTTGCTGCCTCAAGCGGAGAGATTGATAGAAACTTGGCTTTTGCAAGATAAGGAATAAGAATTGATATGAATATCTGTCCGGAAAATAAGCTTAAATTTTATAAATGGCAGGGCTTGGGCAACGATTTTATTATTTTAACGAGCAGCAATTTCGATCCGTCCGGATTTTCGCCTTTAGCTGTGCGTCTTTGCGATCGCCATTACGGCGTGGGCGGAGACGGACTAATTTATCTTTTCAAAGATGATGACAATATAATTAATATGGTTATATTTAATGCCGATGGTAGTTTGGCCGGCATGTGCGGTAACGGAATACGCTGTTTAGCGGCTATGGCTCATCGTTTAGGTTGGATTACTCTAGGTGAGGAAACACCGGTCAAAGTTGGCCGCAGCTTGAAATTGGTAACCGTTTTAAGCGATAGTCCTTATCTAGTTAAGGTTGATATGGGAAAGGCCGAATGTCTGCGGGAAAATAAAGGTCGGCTACCAGGTGTAAACGGCACGGAATACACCGGTTTAGAGATAGATATGGGAAACCCGCATCTCGTTTTAATGTTGTCCCATTCCTGTATAGAAATTTCTGAAACTGAAAAGGATATGACTCCAGTTTTTCGGTGGCCCGACATATCAGCTTGCGGAGCTGAATTGGAGCATTGCAGTTCGGATGAGGAACGAGCAGTTGGCGGTCAGAATGTCGAATTTGTCATCCCTCAAAATAAAAATCATCTGCACATGCGGGTTTGGGAACGAGGAGTGGGAGAAACTTTGGCTTGTGGTACCGGAGCTTGCGCTTCTTTCGTTGCAGCTAATCGTTTAGGACTTTGTGGCGAATCTGCAGTGGTTCATCTGCCGGGAGGTCGTCTGTCTATAGCTTACGGACCTCGGCAGCACATTATGATGACCGGACCGGCTGTGTTCGTTTTTGAAGCGTATATAAGTTTGGTCTGAATTTGCAGGCGGGGCTATTCCAGGAGGTAAAAAGTAAAATGTCGGAAGTAGTTAAAACGGCTGCAGAGCGACTGCAGGAAACTTTAGACAAAGAAAATCTGCAGGGAGCTGTTCTCACTTCGGCTGAAAATATCAGGTATTTTTCCGGTTTTTCCAGCTCGGACGGCTGTGTTTTTGTAGGTCAAGGCAAGCTCTTTCTAGTTACAGATTCGCGCTATTGGGCTCAGGCTGAGATACAGTGCCCCCAGGCTGAATTGGTAAAGTTTGTGTCGCATGAGCATCGTAGCTTGGCTCATGCTCTGGCCTTAAAACTGAAGGATGATAAATTGACTGGTGGCCGTTTGGCCGTTGAGGGGCGCAGTCTGACCCTGGATAATTATTTGAATTTACAACATGAATTGAGCGAATGGAGTATTGTCAGTTCTTCGCCTCTTATTGACGCCATTCGCCTGGTAAAAACTTCTCAGGAACTGGCCGCCATTGGCAAAGCTGCTCAGGCGGCCGATAAAGCTTGGGCCGCAGCTGTGCCCTGTTTTAAGGCCGGTATCAGAGAAGCTGATTTCTGTGCTGAATTAGAATATCAAATGCAGAAGTGCGGAGCGCGCAAACCTTCATTTGATACTATTGTTGCTTCCGGACTGAACGGAGCTTATCCTCATGCTACGGTAACCGATCGGCTTATTCAAGAAGGTGAGTTGGTCACAGTCGATTTTGGCTGTATTGTTGACGGTTGGTGTAGCGATATCACCCGCACAATTTGGGTCGGTCAGCTGAACAATGAAATGGTTTCAATATGGTCGGTAGTAAAGAAAGCTCACGACACAGCTATAGAACAGCTGAAGCCTGGGCTGACCGGCAGCCAAGCTGATAAAATAGCTCGCAGCATTATTGAAGAAGCTGGCTATGGAGCTTATTTTAGCCACAGTTTGGGACACGGGGTCGGGTTAGCCGTACATGAAGGACCTGGATTGCGTCGCGAATCGGCCGTAGTGCTGCAGCCAGGTATGACAGTTACCATTGAGCCTGGAATTTATGTTCCCAGTTTAGGCGGCTGCCGCATTGAGGACTTGCTTTTCCTTACTGAAAATGGAGCAGAATTTTTGAGCCATTCCCCTTATCAGGTTATTGGCCAAAGTCATCCTGTTGAATCATTTTGATCTTTACAAGCTTAATCACATATCTGTACGGCATAAGCCGTAGGCTGAATATAATATTGGCGGCTGTAGCTGGGCGATGATTTTTGGGAAAAGGTTGAATTTATTTTTATGCATAAATAATTTAGAATTTTATGCATAAAAGGTTGGTTTGATAAATACAAAATGTTCGCTTAGGGCAGGAAAAAGACTGCACAGGCAAACAATACCTAAGCTATTCGATTAAAAACAAGGGTGTAATTATGACGGAAAAACTGCGTATCGGAATTATGACCAGCGGCGGAGATGCTCCGGGTATGAATGCTGCTGTGCGTGCTGTTGTAAAGAGTGCCGTTAAGGGCGGGGCTGAAGTCTATGGTATATACAATGGTTATGTCGGTCTGCAGCATCCCGAAAACGGCGGAGTCAAAGAACTAGGGCCCAGAGATGTCAGCGGTATTATCCATTTAGGCGGCACTATTTTAGGTACGGCCCGATGCGATGACATGATGAAATCGGAAGGGCGCCGCCGGGCTATTGCTACTTTGGTTAATTACGGCATCGATCGTCTGGTTTGCATAGGCGGCGACGGTTCTCTTACCGGTGCGGATACTCTGCGCCGTGAGTGGGAAAAGACGGTTAAAAGCTTGGTCGAAGAAGGAACCGTGCCGGCCGATTCTTTGGAGAAGCATCCTTTTCTCAGTGTTATCGGTTTACCCGGCACCATCGATAACGATCTCTGCGGTTCAGAGATAACTATCGGAGCCGATACCGCGCTGCATCGTATTGTCGATGCGGTAGACTCTATCTTTAGTACTGCCGCCAGTCATAAGCGCACTTTTGTTGTAGAGGTTATGGGACGCCATTGCGGATATTTGGCTGTTATGACCGGTTTGGCTACCGGAGCTGAATGGGTGCTGATTCCCGAAGATCCGTGCCGAGACGGTTGGGAAGAAAAAATGTACGCTGCCCTGAGCAAAGGACGGCGTGCCGGTAAAAGGGCGGCTATAGTTATCATTGCTGAGGGAGCCCGCGACATTCACGGACGGCCCATTTCCGCTAACTATGTGCAGAAGTTCCTTACGGGTAAAGGCGAAGATGCCAGAGTAACTATTTTGGGACACGTACAGCGCGGTGGTTCTCCTTCCGCTTACGATCGCAATTTGGGCAGCCTTTTAGGGCATGAAGCTGTAAAATATGCCCTTCGCGAAAAGGCTGAGCTGTCTGTAGTGTTAGTTATGAAAGGCAATCGTCCAGCAGCTATTCCGCTTATGCAGGCTGTGGAAGATACTCACAAAGCTCAGCAGGCTTGCATCAGTGAGGAAGACGACGGTGCCCTCAGACTGCGCAGCCGCTCTTTAGCTGACGCCTACGCCCTTTTCAAAATAGCCAATGCTACCGAGCTTAAACAAACTATTCCCGATCCTAAGCGCATTGCTATTGTACACTGTGGTGCTCCTGCCCCCGGTATGAATATGGCTGTACGTACTGCTGCGCGCTTACTTATCGCCCAAGGACATGAAGTTGTCAAAGTAGTTGGCGGTTTGTCTAGCTTTATTAAGCGCCCTGCCGTAGACAGCACCAATTTAGAATTTAAGTCGGAACTTGAGCCGGAGCTTAAGTCCCATTCCGAGCAAAATGTAATCGATGATGATCCCAGGTTCAAATATATGGAATGGATGAGCGTCTCTGGTTGGGCTTGTGAGGGAGGGGCGCGCATCGGTACCAGTCATACATCCTTTAAGCCTGCCGATCTGTACGATGTTTCCAATTCAGCTAAAGAAAAGAAGCTCGATGCAATTATTGTTATAGGTGGTTGGGAGGCTTATGAATGTGTCAATACCCTCTTTAAAGAGAGGAGAAGGGCCAATGACGGAGCTGTTCACGGTTCTCATCTTGACATTCCTATTATTTGCATTCCTGCTACGATTGATAACAATTTGCCCGGTAGTGAGTTAAGTATCGGTGCCGATACTGCTCTGAATTGTATCATCGATTCTGTAGATAAAATTAAACGCTCTGCTGTAGCCAATAAGCGGGCCTTCTTGGTAGAAGTTATGGGGGCTGAGTGTGGTTACTTAGCACAGATGAGTGGTTTGGCTACTGGTGCGGAGTGCATTTACTTAAATGAGCATCCGAAGGATGCTTCCGAAATTTTGAAAGATATTGAAAAGTTAAAAGTGCAGTTTAGTAATGAAGGGCGCACAGTAGCTTTAGTTATTAATAACGAAAAGTCCAACTACAGCACTTCCGTACTTAAAGCCATGTTTGAAACTGAGGGCAAAGGCGATTTTAACGTGCGCTATGCCACTTTGGGCCATATTCAGCAGGGTGGCGATCCTACTTCGTTCGATCGTACTTTGGCTGCCAGGTTGGCTGAGGCTGCCGTTGGCAAATTAATGGAAATTTTCCACGAACAAGGTAATACTATCGGTTTTGTTGGTATGCAGTCTGAGGGGATAAAATTCTTTGATTTCTACGATTACGATCGCATGACTGAGAAAAATGCCTACGAGCGTGGCGGAGAAAGGGTCTGCCGTCGTCCTAAGTATGAGTGGTGGCTGGATAGCTTCCTTGAACTTAATAAAGATTTAACCTAAAAATAGATTCTGCCTTTAGTTGCAGATTAAAAGTAATAAAGGCTCTGTCTCTGCGGAGGAGACAGGGCCTTTATTATTGATGCAGCTCAGCTGACTCTGGTATTAGGGGGCAGCTGAGCTGCATAACGTTGACAGTGCTGAGGAATGTCGGAAAGTTAATGCTGTTCTTCAGCTAGGCCGCGGAACTTGCGGATAAGTTCAAGTTTGGCGTCTAAAAGCTTAGTAGTTAAGGATATGTGATAAATGTGAGGATTGCGCATGCGCAGAACACCTGTATCTAAAGAGTTCAGATCGTTAATTCTATTCTGGCGCATTTCTTCCAATTTGGGCGCCGGACGAGTGCGCCCGCCGTCGCTCCAGACGACGTCCAACATAGGCTCTATGCGGCTGATGTCCGATTTTTTGATAGTACGGAACATGCTCTTCTCGCTGGGATGATGCAGTATAATTTTGTCTTCCAGGTCTGGACGTTCATCGGCAAACCCTATTAAATCGGCTGTAGCTCGGTTGCGTTTATCATAAATGCGCCAAGCAGTCTTATGACCGGGGTTTATTAACTTGGAAATAGAGTTGGATAGTTTCATGGCCGGTACCCAGCAGCCGTTGACTTCCATGGCTACCAGTTTATAGACGCCTCCCAAAGAAGACTGACCGGCTGAAGTTATTAAGCGGGTGCCGACACCATAAGATAAGCGCCGAATAATGTGATCAGCATTTACTCCGCAGCGGCTGGCTTCATCGCGTATTTGAGCGTGAATTTGTAAAATAGTCATTTCGTCCAAGTCATTTGAAAGCACAATACAGCAGTCCGGGAAGCCGGCTTCGTCGAGTACTTTGGAAACTTGAATAGACAGATAGGCCAAATCTCCCGAGTCTAAGCGCACACCTATCGGTTTATAGCCCTTGCTGCGCAGTTTTTCAAAGACGGTAATTGCATGGGGAAGGCCGCTGTTTAGAGTATCAATAGTGTCTATAAGCAGCAAGCAGTTGTCAGGATAGAGGTCTGCATAAGCTTGGAAAGCGTCAAGCTCGGAATAGCCCAAAGCCATCCAGGTTTGTACCATAGCATGAGAATGAGTACCTTTAGGAGGCAATCCCATAGCACAGGACAAGCCTACATTGGAAGTGTAGTCGCATCCCCCGATTAAGGCGGCGCGTGCTCCTTGGTTTCCACCTAAGCCGTGGGCTCGGCGCAGGCCAAACTCCATAAGCAGACGGCTTCCGCAGCTGTGGCGTATACGGGAAGCTTTTGTGGCAATTAGAGTTTGGAAGTTTATGCAATTCAGCAGGGCTGTTTCCAAAATTTGCCCCATAGCCAAAGGACCTTCCACCATGGTCAGCGGTACATTGGGATGAACTACTCGCCCTTCAGCTACAGATTTAATAGTCAGTTTTTTAAAGTTGCCCTCTTTGCGCAGCCATTCAAGGAAATCTTCGGCAAATATGGGCTTCCCGAAGCTGTCTTTCTCTTGGGCTAAATATCCCAGAGTTTCGTCATCGAATTGTGCTGTTTCCATCCAATCGAGTAGCCATTCTAAACCTGCGTTAATGCAGTATCCGGCTTGATGCTCCCCGTAATTGGGATAGCTGCGGAAAAAGTGATCAAAGTGGGCGTTTTGTTCATGAATACCCGATTTGAAATAGAGCTGAGCCATAGTCAGCTGGTACATATCGGTAAATAGAATACCTTCCATGAGGTTATGTTTGTGGCTGTACATAAAATAATCAACTTTCTTGATTTGGAGCTGTCGTTTGACGGCGCAAAAAAGCGGGCCCAACTTTCTGTAGGGAAAGCTTGGCCCGTTAATATAAAATATTACAAAAGTCTAAAGATTTTTGGCGTTATTTAAAGCAGCGTAGGCACTGCCAAGCAAGTTGGCGTCTTCGACCTTTATAATGGAAAAAGTAACTTTAGGAGAAATTAAGGAGGGGAGAAGTTTGGCTACGCGTGGGGCTAAAGCCGGATCCGCCCAGTAGCGGCTGCCTTCAGCCGTTATGCAGACACGTCCTTCGCTGCCTAAAACTCGGATTAAACCTGCCAATCCAGCCGCGATAAGGTCGGCGGAGCGATCTAGTATGGCGGCAGCCAATTCATCGCGTTGCCGATCACGCAATTCGACTAATTGAGCCGTGCCCTTGTAAGGATCGAAGTTCCCTTCTTCGTCGTCGTTGGCCTGAGCATAAATAAAGGGCAAATAGTAACCGGCCACCGCTTTTTCATAGCGATGCTGTCCCGGTATATCGAGACTCCGATCTAATTTGTCATCAAATTGGTTGAGATAGGGAGGAGTAAAGTTGCCCGACTCCAGGTTCACAGCCATGCTTTTACTGTTCCAGGGCAAGCGACTCAGTTTGTTATTTTCAGAAACAGGCACAAAAGCGGCCATATTGGTTCCGGTTCCAGCAATAAGGCCTATATAGTGTTCAAAGTTGTGTGCGTTAGCCCCTGCACCGGCCAAAAGAGCCGCTACGGTGTCGTTTAGCACAGCAACAGAACTGGTTTTATAGCCTTGACGTTGCAGAGCTTCAAGAAGCATTTTGCCTACTAAATTGCCCTCCACTCCTGTAATATGGACATCTTTAGTCCACTTGATGAGGCGGGCATCGGCTTCAGGAGTAGATTGAGCGGGATAGGAAAAACAGTATCCGACAGGCAGGTTGGCTTCAGGATTAAGTTGCAAAGCCAGTGAAGCCTGCATATCGAAAAACTCTTCCGCCGATATCGGCTCGCCCCGGCGTCCGGCCGGAATAGAAGCGTGTACGGGACCTGCGGTCAACTTGTGTGTGCCGTCGGCATTAAGTTTGACGACAGCTGCCCTTACGTTGGTGCCGCCGGTGTCGATCACCAGGACAGTTCCGCTTATACCTTGGGGAGGAGGAGTCAAATAGGCCGGAATAGCCTCAATTTCTTGGCCGTCTTTAGATAAACCGCTTTCAATACGTTCAGAAAGAACCTTAGCAGTCTCTTCGAGTTGTTCTTGGCTGAGCCTAAAACTTGCCAATAGATCTGGAGTATGAGCCATAGTTTGTGATCCTTAAGCGTATAAATTGAGCGCATAGCCGACGGCCTGCGCCAAGCGGAGCATAGCTCTCTGAGATGCTAAATTTCCGCTCAGAATTTTAGTAGTCTTATAAAAATTGTGGAAATCTTTGAGCAAATTACTCAGCTGTCCTTCTAACCGCTTTTCATATGAGGATAATTTGCTCTCCTTTTTATCGATTCTTTCGGCAACTTTGTTAAAGCACAAGCTTTCCGCCTGGGCTAGCAGGCGCCTAACTGAATTGTAAGCACACAAGTTGGCTATATTTTTTGTGCATTCGTCGGGGGCGATTTCAGGTAAAAGCCAGCTGGCTTTTTCCAGCCATTGCAGCCGGTAAAAGGTGCGTCTCCATCCTATAGAGTTTAGCAGTAGGCTACGACTGTTCAAGGAATAAGCTGAGGCCTCCGGCAGTGGCTTATCTGGATCGAGAGTGTTCTGACATAGTTCTGCCCAAGTACGTTCGGAGGGCGTTAAAGTTAAAAGAACAGGACTGCGCAATTCTAACAGCAGGTTGTACACAGTTTCACAGCCGGGACAGGAGAGCTGAATATTCCAAGTCGAGTCCCGCTCCTGGGAGTATAACTGCCCATTTAAGGAGGGGGTGTCTGTGTCGGCAAACTTAAGGTAAGCCGATAAAGGCAGCGCGAAAGCTCCGCAGTCCCAGCGGTTCGGATAGCCGTCTTGAAAAGATAAAACTGAAAAAGTAGGATTAATTTTCGGTGTAGACGGCAAAAAACGGCACAGACAAGTTGGGCTGTGCAGAAATGAAAACATGGCATTGCGCCAGTTGAAGAAAGTGAGCGGACCGGCAGTTTCTATATTGCAACTAAATACAGACATACTTGTAACATCAGTGTTCTAACGGTTTCAGGATGTAGTATCCTTGGGAAAATTAGCTGAATGTTATATTGCCTTCTTCATCTTCAGGCTTAAATAAGCCGACCACTAAATCGTAGAGAGAGCAAACGGTGGGAATGCAGGTCCAGCAGAACAGCAAATAAAAGAGCCCCGTTTTTTTCTGACCGGCATAAAATTTGTGGACTCCGAAAGTGCCCAGCAAGAAGGCTAAGACCAAATAGATCACTTTATTTACTTTTCTCATGTTTGCAGTTAAATGTCCTTTCAGTCAGATGCAGCTCTCCCGTCATTCGTTATTTTTCTGTTGCCGCCTTCGTTTGAACTGACGAGAAGACCGTTTGCAGTGCGGCTGCAGTCTTGATCGCACTGCCTAATTAGTGACTGTTTTATCTGCTTTATTTACTGTGTGGATGAGGCTAAAGTCGGCCTTCAGTAGGAAGTAAGGGTTTGAAAGCGGAAAGACAACCGCTTATGAGCCAAGATATTTTTAATCCTAATCTTTACAATTCTGCTGCTGAAGTTCTCTCAGTGCTGCATAGTGAAAACATAAATATCAATCATCGTTTGGGAGCCAGATTGTGCTCTTTAGGGCGGCGGTCTATTCTTTTTTCCATGGCTTTTTTAGAAGAGGCCGCGGAATCATCGGATTTTGCCGACTGTCTGCGTGACAAGCGCTGGAACAGTTTGGAGTATAACGATATACAGGGAGCCAATGCCCTGCTGAAGCCTTTGGGGGCTTGGGCAGAAAAAGCTGAAGAAGCTCTTGTGGTGCGCACCGAAGATGAGTCTCCTGCTGAAGTGTTAGGTGAAGCTAAAGCTATAGTGGCTGCCGGCTCTGTGGCACCTAAAGTACTTGGCGAAGCTAATGTCTCGGCTATAAAAGGTGTGCTTTGGGAACGCAGCCGTTTGGAAGAAGCTTCACTGACTTTGTTGGATAGTGAAAATATATCCGATCTAATCGAGGCCTTTCGCTATCTGTTTCGGGCCTCCGCCGCCTGTCATCAAGATCCTACTCCTCTGCTAATTACCGCCTTTAAAAGGGGCAAAGCGGAACTTTCGCGTGAGGCTGCCAAGCAGGTGAGGGATAATCTAAACCGCGATTTGGGACGCGCTCTTTTGAGCATGCTCAGTCTTGATATAAAGAAGTTTAAAGATGCATTATTCTATTTCGATCAGCCGGAGCAGGAAAAGTTTCACAGCATTTTGGGTACGATTTTACTGTCCGCTCTGCTGCCTTTAGTTAAAGAAAAAAATTTCAGAACTCAGTTGTTGCCCGGTTTGCCCCATTTAGCTCCGCTGATAGCCAAGTGCGCGGCACAGGGAGTTGAAGAGGAGCGGCAAGCGGAGCTCTCCGAACTGACAGCCTTTTTAGATGCTCTTTTAGATCAGTTGGACAGCTTTGAACTCACCGAACGCTTTGCGCTGTCTGCTTTCGTTTTTGATTTGGCTCCCCATTTTCCCGGCTTGGGTGATTACCTGATGCGCCGTTTGAAAAATACCAATATTCCAGGCAGCGTGGCTTTTTTCGGTAACATTCTGTCCCGTCTGCCGAAAACTGATGAAGATTACCAATTTTTAAGCAAGCGTTTGCTGCAGCTTTTCTTGGAACACGGCCAGGAAGTTGGATTGAGTCGCCGCTTGAGGGCTACTTTCAAAAATTTAGGTTCTGCTATATTGGAAGAACTGAGCGCACCATTTGTATTAGCCGAACTAGACGAAAGCAGACGCATATTTGTAGTCAATCTGTGGAGTGATTTCCGCTCGGCGCAGGAAGAAAATGAACACTGTTCTGAGCACCATCATACTCAAGAAGCATGCACCGATCCAGGTTGTCATCATCACCATATCGATGACAAACATGAGGAAGAAATGCAGTTGCTACTTTCCGAATTTCATAAATGGGCAGGTTCCTGTACACGCGGTGAAGCTCTCAATTCGGTGCATATGGAAAAAGTATTTGCCGATTTTGTTATAGGGCGTTTATTAGCTCAAGATCGGGCTTCGGTTTTGGCTTTGGTGCGCACTCATCAGCTCGATTTACCAAAAGTTAGGGAAGCCTTGCAAAATCTTGATAGCAAATGGCGCTTCGCCTATTCTTTCCTTTTCAATGAGGCTTGCAATTTAGATGAACCTGATAATTTAGCCGTACTTTCTCTTCTGGCTTCGTGTGGTCAGGCGGCTTTAGAGTTCAGTTTTAAAGCCGTAAGCGAAGATGCAGCTCTGGAGTCTGGTGGTGAAGCGCTCAAAGCTGGTGTTTTTGCTCGGTTGCTCCATTGTCAAGAGATGCAAAACGAGGCCTTTCGTCCTGAAATAGAAAATATGGTGCGTCAGGTTCTCGACTTCCCTAGCTTAAAAGAAGCAGAAAGGCTGGCCGAAAATAAAAATCGTCAAGTCGTTTCTGCCGTTTGGCAGAGTTTAGGATTTTTAGGATCGGTGCCGCTTATTGGCAGTGAATTGCGCATGATGGTGGTGCAGAGAATTAGTGAAAAATTATCTGACAATCCTTCGCCCAAGGTGGAAGCTCTTTTCGATATTTATAGGGCTTCTACAGTTGCAGTTCGCTTAGAAATTGAACGTATTTTTGCTCAGGTATTGAGTGCAGTTGAACCTGATCGCCGCTTACTGCATTGCTGTCTGCAGGGGCTAGTTGACATGCTTCAAGACGGTCCGATGCTGGCCGATCCGGAAGCTTTTGTCGCTATGCTGTGCCGAACCGTTTTGAAAAGAGGGCAAGAACCCAGCTTAAACGATTTAATGAAGCAGGTGCTTAGCAGCGAAGCTGAGGGGGACGGAGTACAAAACCCGCAGGCCTGGGATCATGCTGACAGAATGTTGGCTCTGCGCATAATCGGAGCGGCTGCTTGCCATCCTCAAGCTGGGGAGCGCTTGCACCAGATGTTTGTTTTCCGCTTGTTCTCATTTTTAGAGGATTGGTTTGAGGGAGTAGAGCGAGGCAAAAACCTCTATGCTTACAGAGGTAATCCTATTTGGAGCGCTTTGAGTGAACTTTTGCGGCGCGATCTGTCCAATTTCACTCTTAATTTGGCCCGGCGTTCGGCTATGCGTTTAATAGGCAATTTCAAAAAACATTTAGAGGGCTGCGATCTGACTCAAAGCGAAAGCGCTCAAAAGTTTTTGCTTAGTGTTTTAGAAGTAAGTCGAGAGACAAAAATTATCTTTGGCGGTTTGTCCGTAGAGGTAGATCGTTCCATTTTGAGTGCATTGGTTGAAGTAGTGCGCAACTCGCCGCCTGAGAACAAGTCGGCTCTGTTTTTGTTGGAAAATTTAGCCAAGCGGAGAGTGCTCAGCGATTACCTTCAGGAAGATTTAGAAATTTTCTTGGCCCTCAGAGAACAGCACTCCTAAATGTTGTCGGTCGGTTGGAGAGGCAAAGTACAGAAGAGTTAGGCCGCTGCTACTATCTTGGCTACTTCCGATAAGATGTTCTTGGCTGAGCCAGGGAGACAGGTCTTGCTGTAGTTGTGGGCTGGCTACTCCTGTGTTCGTAATTAAAACGGTCAGAGAATGAGAGTTGCGCGGTCCTATCGCTTGAGGATAAGCCTCAGGATTGTTTATTCCCGTAATATGCAGCCGGTCTCCGGCGCCGTTCTGTCGGGCGCGCCGGAGGCGCAGCTCCATGGCCGGACTTTCTCCTTTTAATTCCCGTCCGTCAAATTCGGCAATTATGGCTAAATACCAGGAGCGTTTAGTGTTAGCACCGTCGGCTGCCAGCCAGTCGCTTATTTTTACCAATTCTTCAAACCAAGGCTGACGCATAATCGGCAGGACGGATAATTTTATACCGTACTGATTGTTCGTTTTCTGTCTGCGGTACTGTGAAAGAGGCTGCAGCGGATGGAAGCTTTCTTGTAAATTTTCTAAGAAAGTGCGCTCCGCTCTGGGAATGTTTAAACTGAGCCCTTCGCTCAGAAAGCAACTTGGATCTAGTTTGTATAAATGGGCTGATATTGACGGACTGGCCCAAGCCCAACTTATAAGAGCAGCGTGTAACCAAAGATAAAGTACGATAACTACAGCTGAATATAACCCCGTCCTAGTTTTGGTCATGTTCCGTAGGGTATAAGCGGCTAGTATAGCCCACCACGGCAGCAGCGGAGCAAAAAAGCGCTGATAGGCGTGATCCCAAGGCAGAGTTTGAATTAGAATAGGAAGAAATATTAAACCGCCAATAAAGGGCAGACTGCGCCGCCTCTGTTTATGATTAAAGCAAACAGTTATTAGGCCGATTGCTGACAGCAAGAACCAGGGTAAAGGCGATAGACTATCTTGACAAACTGAGCTAAAGTAGCTGAACCAGGCTGAAGGGATGTTGATCAGCATAGATATTTTATCAGGTATGTGATGATAATTGGCTGTAGTATGTCCCCAGATGGCTTGCAGATGGGGAAGATAACTCCAAGCACTTAAGCCAGCTCCCAAAGTACAAGCGGCTAAACCTCTGTAAAAACGTTGCCAAGCCGGATGAAGAGGCGGTCTGTTAAGGTGCAATTTGTATAAGCTAAATACGGAAGAAAAAATAGCCAGTACCGTTTCCAGCTGCAGAGGCAGAGGTAGGCGGGAATGTTGATGCAGATAAGGCAGATACTGCTTAGCGCTGCCAATGAATAAAGCCAAAGCACCCAAACTAATAAGGCTGGAGAGCAGCAGTAAGAAATTCTTTTTAGCTGTCGCTGATAAGCAGAGTCTAGATCGATTGCTTGAGCGCAATGCTCGGTGTAAATATGGCATTAACAAAGCCGCGCTAAGAGGCATAGCCCAGACGGGCAGAAAGCTGTATTTAGTTTGCGCCCCCAGCCATATAGCAAAGCTCATTCCCAAGCAGGGCCATAATTTTTTGAATCCTGCACTGTGTAGATAGAATAAGTACATAAGAAGTAGCGGTATCGTCACCGGATAGTCTAAGAGAAAGGTTCTTAAGCCTTTGGCCGTACTCAGACTGAAAGTTAGCAGCATAAAACTCAGCAGGCCCGTCTGAGAGCCGTACAATTTAGAAGCTATATACGCTGTCAAGATGGCGCAAATAATGAAAATGAAGCTCTGAACTAAAGAAAAAGTTAAATCGGTGCAGCCGAAAATAGCTATAAAAGGACGGGAAAGGGTAAATAGTGCAGGACCGTGCATTAGTTCTTGGCAGTTTCCTTGCACATAGGCTGTGTAGGCATACAGCTTCAGAACGCTCGATTCTCCGAAACAGTATGGAGATGATTGAGCGCTCCATAGTAGGCTGCCTATGAGCCAGGCTATGGTCCATAAAGCCAGGCCTAGTTTGAATAATTTAACTCTATTTAGTTTATTGTGCATGTGAAGCAGGTTAGCATATCTGCGTGGAATGCGGCAATTATGCGGTGGTAGGATAGCTGGCAAAGGGATAAGTTTAAGCCTACCGGAGGGCAGGAGAGGCCTGCTTTATTACAGAATGTTAAGCGCATTTTGAAGGTATTGTGGGGTTCCGGTCACTTTTAGTAAGTGGGCCCAGGGGCGTGTTCAAATTAAGAATGGCAGTTCTTGACCGGGGGCAGCGTTTTTGGGCACTGTCAGCTCGGAGCGGCTGTATTCAATTTGTCTTCGTCCTGTCTGCAGGGGCGCATGTTCCCGAAATTCGTAGTGGTGCCCCGGATTGAGACTCATGATGCGTCAAAAATAACCGATATAGTACACTGGTAATCAATAATGACTGCATATAATGTTCGGATAGGCAATATTTGTATAGGCAAAGATGCCCCCGTGGCAGTGCAAAGTATGGCTAATACTTGTACCGCCAATGTCGACGAGACCGCTGCTCAAGTTTTGGAACTAGCCGGAGCCGGTTCGGAACTGGTTCGTTTTACAGTAAAAGATGACGACGACGCCAAGGCTGTTCCCTACATCAGAGACAAAGTGCGCCAAGCCGGATGTGACGTGCCTTTGGTAGGCGATTTCCATTATAACGGTCATTTGCTTTTGAGCCGTTATCCTGAATGCTTGCAGGCCTTGGATAAGCTGCGCATCAACCCGGGCAATGTAGGCTCCGGTCAGCACCACGATGATAACTTTAAAACTATGGTTGAACTGATTGCTGAGGCCGGGAAAGTAGCCCGTATCGGTGTTAACGCCGGTTCAATCGACAAAGAGCTGCTGGCCAAATTTATGGAGGAGAATAAAAAAACTGCTTCTCCCCGCAGCGATAAAGAGATCTTCCTGCACACTATGGCTGAAAGTGCCATAAGCTCCGCTAAGTTAGCTGAAAAATACGGTATAGCTCCCGATCATCTGGTTCTTTCCGCCAAAATTTCCAACGTTCCCGATCTTATTTCTGTGTATCACGAGCTGCATCAGCGTTGCCCTTATGCACTTCATTTGGGGTTAACTGAGGCCGGAGGCGGTCTGAAGGGAGCTATAAGTTCTGCCGTAGCTTTGGGTATTCTGCTTAACGAAGGAATAGGCAACACTATTCGCGTCTCGCTTACGCCTAAGCCCGGTGAGAGCCGTACGCAAGAAGTTTATGCCGCCCAGGAAATTTTGCAGAGCTTAGGCCTGCGCCAGTTCTTGCCTCAGGTAATTTCCTGTCCCGGATGCGGACGGACTTCAAGCCAGCTTTTCCAGAGCATTGCTTTGGAGGTGGGTCAATATCTTCGTGAACGTGTTCCCGCTTGGAAAGCCAAAGGATACAAAGGTTTTTGCAACTTGAAGGTTGCGGTAATGGGGTGCATTGTCAACGGACCTGGAGAAGGGCGCGATGCCGATATCGGTCTGTCTCTTCCTGGGCGTGGGGAATCGCCGCGCGCTCTGCTTTTCATAGACGGTCGTCATGAAGCCACTTTGGATGGTCGCAATTTGGCTGAGCAGTTTATTGAGCGCATTGAGCAATATGCGGAACTGAAATATTCGTCTTCAAGCAATTCTTAACATCGACAATTCAGACTTAGGCGCAGGAGGTTTTTAGGTGGCTAAACTAGGTTTTATGGTAACTCGCTCGCTGAGTGCCAGTACTGGTTCCAGGACTCTCTCTCTTCTGGCTGCGGCGGCCTTGGAGAAAGAACACAACGTATGCATACTATTTGCTGCCGACGGTGTTTACCAGTGTATGCGCAAGCAGAAGCGCAATAAAGAGAATGACAGCGATTTTTTGCAGAAGCTGCAGAAGTTCGTTTATGCCGGCGCCGATGTTCTGGTTAGCAGTCCCTGTTTGGAATCGAGAGGAGTGGCTATCGAAGATGTCTGTAACGGTGTCAGAGTTGTCACTTTTGAAGAGATTGCCAAAATGGCTGGACAGGCAGATCAGGTGGTGTGCTTATGATTGACTACCCTTGTGAATATAGGTCGAAGCATATTGTTTTGTTTGTCAACAGAGCTAGTTATGCGCCTGATAGTTTGATAAGTGTTCTGACTTTTGCTGTTGGTATGGCTGGCGGTTTATCCGATCACAGCCTGGACATAGTTTTTATTGGTGACGGTGTTACTGAATGCTTAGCTTCACAGCTGACCGAAGCAGCCGTGCCTTACATGACTTCTGCCAAGAGTCGCGGTGTCGGTTTCTGGGCGGATAAATACAGTTTAGAAATAAGAGGAATGCTCGAGGACAGTCTGTTCTCTGGCTGTGCGGTTATTTCTCCTGAAGAATTGGCCGATCTTATTAAAAAATCTAATATGCATTTGAGGCTTTAAGGGAAGTATGGGTACGGATAAAAAAACTGATCTCTTCGTAGTCGGACGCGATTCCGTTGTGGAAGCCCGTCGCATGTTGGGCTACTGCGACGAAGCTGATATCTTTCTGGTAGGCCGCGGTCTTCTGCTGCCTGCTGCCATGTTTCCCAAACGCAAAATTTATGCGTTGCGTGAAGAGGCAGAGGCTATGGGAATAGGTAACAAGAGTGGGGAGGGACTGTATCTGGTTAGTGCGGCTGAAATGGTGGATATTTTGTTAGAACACAGAGTTTACAATTTTAGCTAAAATTCTGACAGCCCCGAGAGGGGCTGTTTTTTTTGATCATTTTGTTATTTTAGGGAGTTATTGTTGTAAATGTCTTTTAATTACACGTCTATTTCACCTATAGATGAAACTTTTGCCGCTCAGTGCTGGGAGCATCTCAATCACAAGAGTATTCCACCCCGATCTATGGGAGAGCTGGAGAGAGTAGCTGTTAAAGTTGCTTGTGTGCAGCGTAGTCTTAAGCCTGATTTAGGTAAGCCTCCGGTTATTATTGGAGCTGGCGATCATGGAGTTTTTGTTCAGAAAGTAAGTTACGCGCCCCAGGCAGTTACTTGGCAGCACAGTCTTAGTTTAGTGTCCGGAGGCGGTGTTGCCGGTCTTTTTGCTAAAAAGCATGGCTTGCCTTTTATTCTGGTCGATGTTGGTGTTAAACACCAATTTTCTTTCCAAGATGGTATTGTAGATCGCAAGGTTGTATTCGGTACCGGAGACATCAGCTTAGAAGATGCTATGACCAGGCAAGAATGCCTTAAATGTTTTGAACATGGTCGAGATATAGTAGCTCAGCAGGCTGATAAGGGGGCTAAGGCGGTTATTTTTGGCGAAATGGGCATATCAAATACCACCCCCTCGGCCGCTTTAACAGGTCATATTTTAGGTTTGAAAGCTGATATAGTCGTAGGCGAGGGGACTGGTCTGAGCAGTGCCGCTTTAGCCTCTAAGCGGGAAGTGGTTAAACGCATTATGGAGCGCAGCTGCCATATAGACGATCCGATCGATTTAATGGCCCGCATGGGGGGAGCTGAGTTGGCCTTTATTGCCGGAGGGGCCTTGGAAGCGGCCGGACGCGGTTTAGTTATAATTGCTGACGGCGTTATTGTAACGGCGGCTCTGTTAGTAGCCGATCTCATTGATAGAGGCATGCGCCAATACATAATCGCAGCTCATCAATCGAATGAGCCTGCTCACAGGTTGCAGTTGGAATATTTGGGACTGACTCCTTTGTTGCGTTTAGGACTGTGTTTAGGAGAAGCTTCCGGAGCTATTTTAGCTTGGCCTTTAATTGAGGAAGCTCTGGCTATCTTCAATGAGGTGACCAGCTCTGAGGAAGAAGGCATGGGCGATGTCGGAGGCACTATTTTAGGGGCTAAGGCTAAAGGTGCAAATTAAAGAAAATATTAAGGCGGCTTTGCAGTGGATAATTTGATTTGGCAGCGTTTAGCTATAGGGGCTTCTGGGTGTACCTGGGAAGCTTCTATTGTCGATAATGTGCGCCGTTTAGCTCCTTATGTCGACAATATTGAAATTATTGTTTACGAATATGAGAACTTGAGTAATTATCCCGGACCCGCCGATTTGCGGGAGATGGCTGAACTGGCCCTGCAGTTTGATTGTAGCTATACGGTGCATCTTCCCGCTTCACTGAGTGTTCATCCTTTACACAAGAGTTGGCAACGACAGGCTTTGGATGAGTGGAGTAGGGCTGTAGAAACTCTTAGTTGCCTAAGCCCCCGAGCTTATGTGTGGCATTGGGAGTCGGAGATTTTAGCTCAGCGGCCGTCTGCTGATTTAGGAAATTGGTTAGAAGTTACGGAGCAGATGGCTCAAGCGTTTCTGGATACTGGCTTGCTACAGCCAGATCAGCTATGCGTAGAAAATTTAGAATATGATTACGCTTTAATTTTGCCCTTAATTAGGCGCTTAGGGTTGTCAGTTTGTCTCGATGTGGGACACGCTTGGAAAAACGGCAGTTTTACTCCAAAATTTTGGAACGAAATAAAACCTGAATTGGGAGCTGTCCATTTACATGGGGTGCAAAGCCGCTCCGGTTTGGACCATATTGCCATACAGCCGGAAAATAGAAGTAATTTAAGAGCTTTTTCAACTGCTTTGGTGAATTTTTTACACCACAATTCGAAGTTCGGCCAGACAGATGAAGCCGGGCGGTTGCGTAAATTGCCTTTAACTTTGGAAGTTTTTTCGCCGACTGATTGGCAGAGATGCTTGAATGAGTTTTGTCTCAGCCATAGTGAATTGGCCGTTTCGTATCATCCTAAGTTGGCTGCATTTACCGGTTTTTGAACCGAAGATAACTTTTTTCCAGAGGTTTCAAATATTATTTATGATTACTTTAGTTCTTGGAGGAGCCCGCAGCGGGAAAAGTTCCTGGGCTGAGAATTATGCCGTTTCTTTGGCAGAAAAAGCTTCGCAGCGCTGTTATCTGGCTGCGGGAGTAGCCTGTGATGAGGAAATGGCTAAACGTATAGAAAAACATCAAGAGCGCAGGAACGGTCTTTTTTATACGATTGAGGAGGCCTACGACCTCGATAGAGCTCTGCTGAACATAAATAATGATACTAAAGTTGTGCTGATAGATTGTTTAACTACTTGGCTTGGTAATCTGACTTATCGCGATTCTCTTAAACAAAAAGATTTTTACTGTACAGATGATAATTTAGATTACTTTCCGGAAATAAAACTGCTGGGTCAAGCGTTGTCTAAAGTATCTTTTCATACAATCATGGTTTCCAATGAATTGGGGTGGGGTATTGTGCCTGCCCAGGCCGAGTCTCGCCTCTTTCGAGATCGCCAGGGGCGTCTTAATCAGCATATGGCTGCTTTGGCAGATCAAGTAGTGCTGTTGGTGGCTGGTCTGCCCCTAATTTTAAAGGCACCTTCTGCAGCAGACGGACATAAAGAAAACGCTGCAGCTGATCGACTGAATCAAACTTCGATTTTGTCCCGCCTGCTGTGGGCCAACGAACATGCGAATAAACATGAATAAAAAGAGCCTGTGTGAGTTGTGGGGACTTACTTCGGCTTTCAGAATACTTAGTATTTTGCCTTGTTGGGGAGAAAACTCTAATAAGTACGGACAGATTCTAGTATGGAGCCCGGTTGTAAGTTTAGTTATCAGTTTAGCAGCTGTTGTTCCCGGTTGGTTGCTCTTACAAGGCGGGCAGCCTAGAACAGAAATTGCTGCTGCTTTTACGTCTCTTTTGGCCGGAACATCCTATACAGCTATCGCCGCTTTTTTAAGCAGGGGTTTCCATCTGGACGGTTTAGCCGACTCTTTTGACGGTTGGGGAGGCGGTTGGACTAAAGAAAATACGCTGCGTATTATGAAAGATTCTCATATAGGCTCTTTTGGTACTATAGCCCTAATATTGGCAATTTCTGTAAAAATATGCGGAGCTGCCGTGTTGTTTTATTTCCAGGCCTGGCCCCAGCTCATATTAATTTCGCCTGCAGCTGGTCTGTTTATGGTTATGCAGGCTGCTTTTAATAAATATGCTCGTGAAAACGAAAGTTTGGCCGGCAATGTTGTCAGCGAAACTCGTCCAGTTCACGCATTAGTTTCCGCGTTAGTTTTTATTGCCATAGCTGCTGCGGTTTGTTGTGTTTACTGCTCAGGTGGAGGGCTACTCAACGGGAAAGAAGCTGCTGTCATGCTGTTGTCGGGAAGCTGTTTAACTTGGTTGATAGGTTTTATCAGCCGCCGCCGTCTCGACGGAGTGACCGGCGATATACTGGGAGCTTCCAAAGAGCTGAATGAAGCTTGGCTCTTTTGGTTGGGAGCTGCCTTGTGTTGCTTGAGGTAGCTCTATTCGTTAAATGTTAGTCTAAACAGCAAGAGGAGCTGCCGGTTGTTGAACCGCATCAGCTCCTCTTTAGGGAAAATTACAGAAGTTTAATTAAAGCGCATGACCATAACTTGTCCGCTTCTGGTTACGATCTGGAGTGATAATTTGTTATAGTAATAAATTTTTACCTTGGGTATTTCACCAGTTTCTACTTTGTCGGCTTTGCCCAAAACTTCAGCAATTTTATTTTCACTGTCACCCCGTGACAAGACGGTGACAGCGTTGGCCTCTAATTGACCGCCAATAATGACATAAGCTGAGTTATCTTTGAAAGTTATTTGAGGGTCACTCAGGTTAATGGGAGAGTTGGGCTTTTTTCGATAATGCCAAGATTGATTTTTTTTGGCTTTGAAAGTGGGTTGGCCTACAGCTTTAAGTACTTCTTCCTGTGTCATACCCGGAGCGGCCAATCGTATGGTGTACTTTACCTCAGCTTCTTGAGAGACATCTCCCAAACAGGGCAATATAAGATATATAAATAAAATCAGCACGTTGAAATAGATGAGTTTAGTTTTTTTCATTGGTTAAACGGTGCATCCTTAATGTATTTGGGTAATGGCATTCAAGCTGACTTCTCTGTCAAAATTCCATTCCTCTGCCCAAATGGCAGGGAGAGGGGCTTTGATAGTTTAATTAACCCGGGCTCTGGGGATTTTAATATATTTTTGGTGATCCTGTTCTGCAGCTAAAATAAATTTATTTGTAAAATCTGCTGCGCGTTTTGTCCGGTCCGAAGCCTGGAACATAATCTGGAGCAGAACAGAACTGTAAGGCAAGTAGTATGAAATTTAATTTAACGGCCTCCTGCGCTTTAGGATTAGAATCTGTAGTGGCTCGCGAGCTACTCAAATTAAATATGGGCGAAATCCATTCCGAAAACGGACGGGTTCGTTTTGTAGGTGAAGAAGTTGATATTTGCCGCGCTAATTTGTGGCTGCGCAGCGCCGATCGCGTGTGGTGGAGCCTGAAGAAGTTCCCCTGCTCAAGTTTTGAAGAACTGTTTGTTGGCGTAAAAGAAATACCTTGGGCTAAACTCATGCCTGTTAACGCCGAATTTCCGGTTGATGCCCATACTTACCGCTCTAAGCTTACCAGCTTGCCGGCTATTCAGAGAACGGCTAAAAAAGCCGTAGTCGAAGTTATGCAGTCCGGATACCGGCGGACAATTTTAGATGAAAACGGAGCTCATTTTCCCATTAAAGTGTTTTTGGCCAATGATGAATGCGAAGTTCTTTTGGATACTTCCGGTTCAGGCTTGCACAAGCGCGGCTATCGTACTTGGAATGCTCCGGCTCCTCTTCGAGAAACTTTGGCTGCCGGTCTAATACAGCTCAGCTATTGGAACAAAGACCGTCTTCTGATCGATCCTTTCTGTGGTTCTGGTACTATTTGTTTGGAAGCTGCTATGATCGGTCTTAACATGGCCCCTGGCTTAACTAGAAAATTTGCTTCTGAAAGTTGGTCCTTTATTGGCAATAAAGTTTGGCAGCAGGCTTTAGAAGAAGCTGAAGATCTGCTAGACCGCAGGACCGATTTGCACATTGCTGGTTTTGACAATAATGCTAAAACTCTGAAGTTGGCTCGTCTGCATTTGCAACAGTGCGGTTTAGAAGATAGAGGCATACAGTTTCAGGAACGCGACATTCGCGATTTTTCCTCTTCTGCTCGATATGGAGTGCTGATTACCAATCCTCCGTACGGAGAGCGCCTGTTAGACATTGAAGAAGCTGAATATTTGTATACAGTTTTAGGCAGCTTGTATAAAAAAATGTCTGATTGGTCTTTTTACGTTATTTCTTCACATCCCGACTTTGAGGCTTGTTTCGGCAGTAAGGCTCAGCGGCGCCGCAAACTTTATAATGGCATGATAGCCTGTAACTATTTCCAGTATTTAGGTCCGAAACCCAAAAATTGAGTCGTCTGATCATGTAAACGGGAAGTTGCGGAGAGTTCTATTACAAAAATAACAAACGGCTTAATACTTCTTTGAAGAAGTTTTAAGCCGTTTGTTATATATGGTCCAGTCTACAATCGACCGTTTCCGGTTACTGCAGCAGACTGATCATCACTCTGGTAGCCGGATCTTGTGAGTCAATTTCCGAACAGCGGCGCAGCGTGGCCTTGGCACCTTCAAAATCGCCGGTTTTGTACTGCATGAGAGCCATATTGTAACAAGCTTCTTTATGATTAGGATCAAATTTAAGAGCCAGTTTAAACTCTCGGCAAGCCTGATCCATGAAACTTTCAGTTTCCGACATAGAAAGACCTAGAGTAAAATGAACATCAGCCTGCTTGGGATCGGCACGGAACTCTTTAGCTGCATTTTCGGGCTTGCTGAAGAGCTTCTTGATCCAGCGTACAATTGGAGAGGCCTCTTCTGGGGTATCCGGTTTCTTGCTGGCGGCAGTTCCTTTGTCTATCTTAGTGCGTGCCGAAGATTTGGCAAAGCGACGCACTTTGAACTGAGGCTGAGCATCGTATTCTTTGCGCTTGTTCGGATCATTAAGGATGTTGTAAGCTTCAATAAGCTCTTTCATCTTTTGATCGGCTTCATTCTTCATGTCAGGATTGGCATCAGGATGATACTTCTTCGAAAGCGCTCTGTAGGCTTTTTTGATCTCTTCCGGCGAAGCGATGGGCGCCACACCTAAAACTACATAATAATCTCGTTTAGCCAACTTATGCCTCTTCTCCATCGCCAGACGTAGCGAAGTCGTAAATTAAATAAAAGCTGCCTGCTTGTATCAGCTGGACAGCAAGTCCCTCTGCCTTCTGCGCTTTGCTTAAAAAGCCCTGCTTTACCGTTTACAGATAGTTATATTACCCGGTAATCTCGCGCCTTTAGCGTGAGATTGTGTCAAGAATTGGTAGCTGAACGTTTAGGACGTCGGTAGGGGGTATCTTCTAAAGGCAGGCTCTGTCTGAACTTACCATCAAATTTATAATAAGCATGAGCGCAGGCTGGAGCGGTAGGAATCATACATAATTCGCCGCATCCTTTGGCGCCTAAAGAGTAGGGTGACTGAGCTTGTTGAGCGGGTCGGCAAATAATAACTTCCAGCTCCGGTGCCTCGGTAGCGCGCATAAAGCCAATAGTACCGAATTTGTTTTGGGGGCGGCCGTCAATGCATTCAAATTTTTCAGTTACACCATAGCCTATGCCCATAAGCATACCGCCCTCAATTTGTCCTTCTACGGATTGAATGTTCACCGGTACGCCTACATCGAAAGCAGAAATCGCTTTGGTAATACGCCCTTCTTCATTGAGAATAACTACTTGAGCTCCGTAAGAGTAGGAAACGTGACTGATAGGATTCTCTTTGAGTGCTCCTAAAGGATCCGTTTTAGCCGAATATTCACCTAAGAATTCTTGTCCTTCCAGATCTGATATAGTTTTGCCGCTGTCTAAAGCTGCTTTAAGTTTTTCTCCAACGCGACGAGCTGCTTCTCCGGTCATTACAGTTTGGCGCGAAGCCGTAGAGGTGCCAGAATTAGGAGTGCGCACTGTATCCGCATTTTCGAAGACAAAGAGGGAGGGATCAAGTTCGGTGACATGGCATATTTCGGTCAATACCATTTGACCTATGCCCTGTCCCATGCAGGCTGCCGAAGTGCGGAGGTGAATTTTTCCTTTTTCTACTGATAGTAGAACGCGTCCAATATCTGGTTTGCCCATGCCTGTGCCGGCATTTTTGAAGCCGCAGGCCAAGCCTGCGTACTGATTGGCATAGTAAATATCTTTAACAGCATCGAGGCAGGTGGCCATATTTGTGTCGGGATCGGCTGTTTGACCGTTGGGCAGAATATCGCCCGGCTTAATTATGTTGCGGCGGCGGAACTCCCAAGGATCGATTCCGACTTTTTCGGCCAGTAGATTGATATTCATTTCCGTAGCGAAACAGCTTTGAGCAACTCCAAATCCGCGGAAGGCCCCAGATACCACGTTGTTGGTGTAAACCGACATACCTAAAATATCTATATTTTGATAATTGTAGGGACCTGCTGCATGAGTACAGGCTCGGTGCAGAACGGGGCCGCCTAAGGAGGCGTAGGCTCCCGTGTCGGCTATAATAAGAGCTTTCATGCCAGTGAGTATGCCGTGTTCGTCACAGGCAGTAGTAAATTCCATCTCCATAGGATGGCGTTTTACATGGTAATCGAGCGATTCTTGGCGAGAGAATTTGACTTTGACAGGTCTTTTGGTAAGCCAGGCAGCCAGAGCAGCGTATTGCTGGACAGACATATCCTCTTTGCCTCCGAAGCCTCCGCCTACTAAAGCTGCTCGGCAATGAATTTTGTCTTGCGGCAACTGAAGCATTTGAGCGCACTCTCTTCTGACATCGTAAACAGATTGACTGCCAGTATAGATTAATAGGCCGTCTTCTCCTTGAGGTATAGCTACACAGCACTCAGGCTCCATAAAGCCGTGTTCTTGCCAAGAAGTTTTGTACTTTCGAGTGACCGAATATTTAGAATTTTTTATAGCGGTGTCCGCGTCGCCTCGTATAAGATTAGCTCTACTCATAAGATTGCCGTCAGGATGGATGAGCGGAGCATCTCCACGCAGAGCTTCGAAGGGATTAGTAATTGGCCTCATCTCTGTATAGTCAACTTCGATTAAAGAGCAGAGCCTGTCTAAGTTTTCTTTGTTTTCAGCTACAACAACAGCCAGAACGTCGCTCAGGCAACGAGTAACATCGCCTTCGCCCATAATTACGTCCCAGTCGGCTTTAATATGGCCGATTTTGTTGCAGGGCACATCTGCTTTAGTGATAACTCGGAGGCATTGAGGATCGGCTGCGGCGTAGCTTATATCTATTTTGTCGATGCGGGCTCTGGGATATTTTGAGTGCAATGCTTTGGCGTAAACGAGTCCGTCTATATGCAAATCGTCGGTGAACTTTCCTGAGCCGTTAATTTTCTCCGCTGCATCAATACGCTTGGCATGTTCATCCATATGCAGCGAAGTTGGTGCCTGCGGAACTGATTTGTGCTCACGTCTGAATTCTGCGGCTAGTAGAATGGCGTCTTCAATTTTTTTATATCCTGTGCAGCGACATAGATTGCCGCGTATAGCCTGCTTTATGTCTCTAACGGTAGGAGTTAAATTTGTATCCAATAGGCTTTTAGCTGACATTATCATACCTGGAATGCAAAAACCGCACTGGACAGCTCCTGCTTGAGCAAAACAGTGCTCATAAATGCGCATTTCCTGCGGATCGATGCCCTCTACCGTCAAGATATTTTTACCTTGTAGTTTACTCAGAGGGACCATACAGGCTTTGAGTTTTTTGCCGTCAGCCAAAACTGTACAGGCTCCGCAAACTCCTTCACTGCATCCATCTTTAGCTGCAGTTAGGTGGAGGTCATCACGCAGGAAGGAAAGCAAATTTTTATCGTGCTCTGAATTATATTCTTGGCCGTTGATCCGTAATGTAAACATGGGGTGTTCTCCTAAAACAGCAATTTTGTAGAGCCGGAGTGTCTTTAGTCGCTTTCACTCCATCTTATAATAATTTGTAGCTGTAGCGTTTGCTTTTTAAGCGTTGTTTTCATCGATATAGTAAATGTTACTTAACGTTCGACGAAAAATTAAGACTGACTGCTATTTTTATAAATGACCTTATCTAGGTTTTGTCAATATAGCGCTTGATCTGCTCTATTTGCTCGGCCTCTATTTATGCAATTTGTGTAAAATTATTTATTAAGTTCGCTCATGTTCTTGACCTAGAAATAGGCCCCGCTTATGAAAGTTGTGGCGTCTCTATGTAAGTAGAGTCGGCAATAAATTTTTGATTAATACTGTTCGGGGCAATATAGGGCAGAAAAGTTACAGCGCAGTTGAATATATTTTTATAATCAGAAGAATTAATAAAATTAAAAACGAAGCAAGATATTGTCAGTAATACAAGGAAATGAAAATTCGTATGAGTGAGGTTCTGAGTTTTTATACCAATAAAAAGAAAGTGCTTATTTCCGAGTCCGATTTTGAACTGCTTCTACGTAGGGTTGTGCGTGCCGATATCAGTAAAATTATGCAATGGATGGAAAACAGAGAACTGGTGCGTTACTCTTTCGGTGCTAAAATGTTTAGCGATTACGATCACGATTTCGCCGTAAACAATTATTTGCAGTTGATCTCTAACCCTAAGTCACCATGCCATTTTTTGGCAGTTTGCCGCCCGGACTCCGAAATTATCGGTTTGGCCAAATACGATCTTCGTTATATGCAAGGTGTAGGTAAAATTGCTTTATCGGGCTTAATGATGGGTAGTGAAGGCAGTCGTGGACGCGGTGTAGGTACTAGGGCTATGGCTTTGATGAACCGCTTTCTTTTCGAACAAGAGGAAGTAGATCTAATTGAACTTGAAACTGCTGATTACAATTTGAGAGCACAGCATTGTTTCAAAAGAGTCGGTTTGGAAGAATGTCAGAAACTGTACAGCTTAGAAGGTATAACTGGCTATGGACTAGGGGAGAACGATGCACCTAAAGTTTTCATGCGTCTTACTAAAGAAAGATATTTTCATGAGCTTGCTCCCCTGAAAGGTATTCTGCCCAAATATAATAATGAGGAACTTTCCCAGATGACCGACAGTCAGGCCCCTTAGCCGCCCGTAGCCTTTGGAAATTACCTGCCTTTTTCGGTTAGTTAAAGACAAAAGAGCCGAACCTCATGGCCCGGCTCTTTTGTTTATTTGCTTCGCTTATCTATTTTAAGCCAGATTGAGTCGTCTGTCTTATCTTCTTCGGTTTTCGCTACACCCAAAGAAAAGGCAATTTGTTCTTGTAAATTTGGAGAGGTTTGCAAAGTAAACCAGCCGCAGACTTGAGGCGCAGTCGGTCCTTTAGGTAAAGAGACTGTCTCCCCTTTTGATAAGGAACCAGTCTGTATGGATATTGCTGAGCCTTTTACTTTAGCAACTTTGCCTATGGTACTGTTGGCAGACCAAGCGGCAGCGTTATCGGAATTGTCAAATAGAAGCGAGGTGTTGAAACTGACTCTGCCTTTAAAAGCTTTAGCCAAGTTTACAAAGATCTGCTTGAGCGAAGAAGGTTTTGAAACATCTAGGCTAACTCCCACTAAGTTCGGCTGAAGTTCAATCTCCTGATTATCCTGAGTCGCAGTAATAGTCCATCCTAAGTTAGGGACAGATAATATTTTTAACATATCGGAATTGCCGCTGAAAGAAACTGTATGGGGAGACAGGTTGGACAGTAGTTCTTCTGCTCCGCTGCCTTTAGCAGCTATTTTTTCTAACTGATTCCGGTATCTATCGGGTAGCCATATCTTCCCGGTGTAGGACTCAGTATTTTGTTGACTGTCAATCGATTTAAATAGATTAATTGTAGAGTCTGCGGGAAGTTTTAGAGGCAGATCTTGGAAAAGTTCATTGAATACTGAGCTTTGACAAATTATTTGGAAGTCGGTAGTATCGGCAGGCTGTAAAAATAACGATTCACTTTTAGAATTGCGGTCTGCTAAAATTTTCTGAGCACTTTCGGGGGAGGAGGCCCATATTTGTAAATTTTTAAATCCGGGCAATCGAAAACATTCGGGCAGATCTTCATCTACATTGGCAACAGCTATAATGAAAGGCTCGCGGAATTTAAAAGTACTAGGTAAATCCCTAAGTCCTAAAGGAACATTTTTGTTATCTAATTCTTCTGCAAGGCGTCCTGAAGCTGTGATAGTTTTTTCATAAAAAGATACAGTGTGGTCTGAAATAGCTTCTGGGGAAGTAGCTGATTCTCTGGCCTGCATGTCAGCTGAAATATCAGTTTGTTTCAGAGAGGCCAAAACGCTGGGAGTATCTTGCAGCGATTCTAGGCGATCTTTAGCTGCTTCTTCCAAATTGCGATTGGCGCGTTCCGGCAAATTTGAGGGAGCTTGAGCCGTTGAAGTTGGAGTTGGAGAGGTAACTTTGGCAACTGGAGCGGCTAAGCCGTCTGTTGAGCTATAAACGGTGCGATGCTGTCGTCCGGTACAGATAATGGTAAATTTTTGCCCATCACTGTTGTAAACAGCTTGTCCCCCTTCTGGACACGGCGGAAATGGTGATATAGAAGTAGGGTAGGCGGAATTTTTATTCCACAACTCCTCAATATTGGAAGCTAAATCGAGCAGATAAGATTGGCACTCTAAGGAACTACTCAAGCCATTGCTGGGCATGAGAGCCACTAAAATGCGTGCTTTCGGGTATTTCTGTGATAAGTTGCTGTTGAAATCGGCAATAAGGCCGCAGCGTTTCTGCAGAAATTCAGTTGCCTGTTTAGGGCTGCCTTCTGCAGCGAAAGGAACTGAAGTCGGAATTAAACCAACAAAGGGTGAATCTTTAGGGAGCATTAAACCGTTGAAAAGGCGCCCTAGTAACCATATACATACATAGATTAAAATGACAGCACTTAATGATGAAACTGCCAGTTTGGGCCAATTTATCTTGATGTTGTCTTGATCATCGGTATGATTTGATGAGGCATTGGTATTCAATTTGTTCTAACCGGCGGGCCTAAATTAAGTTTTTTTGCATTATCTTGGAAACTAGTTGAACTGCCGCAACGCCCAAGATATTTTCCGGCTGCGTTCTGCATTTGCCTGAAGAGATTGGCCCTGCTTATTTTTTTTGATTCCTGCATATAAAACTTTTTTGTAGATTGTAAGTTTTTGCAGTCGGCTTAGCGGCGCAGGCGGAACCTCTGTTTCTATCTTAAAAATGTTTTCCCTACTGCAGTATATGAGCACACTGTACGTTATGATGAAGACTAGCAGCTAATTTCTATTATAGAGGGAGGTCATATTTGTATATAGAAAGTCAGCCCGAAGTCTATGCGGATGTTGAAAGGGCACAGCTATGCTGTTTTTTGGCAGTAAGCCGATTAAGCTTGTTTTGTTCGATATCGGCGGGGTATTTGTGGAAGCCGAACTTGACCGTTATGTACAATTGGGCTGCGCGGCCTTTAAGACTACGCCGGCGCCGCTGCAGCGCGAAATCGCTCGCCTGTTACCTAGTTTTGAAACAGGTTCAATAAACTCTGATGAATTCTGGAGGGCGATTGGCGAGAACTTATGGAAAAGCAGTGAGGGCTCCCTTAGTATTGTTAATAACTGCGGTGAATTTTGGAGAAATATTTTTCGAGCGACAGTGCGCGTTGATGAACGCATGGTGCGCCTGGCTGAGGCTTTGCGCCATAACGGATTAGCTGTAGGGGCTCTGAGTAATACTATATCTGAACACGCTGAAATTTTGGAAGAAATGGGCTTTTATGCTCTTTTTGAGCCTTGTGTACTTTCGTGTAGGGCAGGCTTGCGTAAGCCCCAGGCAGAAATTTTTAAGCTGGCTGCCGATAAGGGCGGAGTTTCTCCCAAGCAGTGTTTGTTTATCGATGATCAGCAGATTAATACTGAGGCTGCTCAGAGAGTCGGTATGGATGCTTTAGTATTTACTTCTGTGGAAAAGCTATACCAAGATTTAGTACAAAAGCGTCTGCTCGCTTAAGCTTGCAAAAGTCAGAGCGGTATTGGCAGAGTATTAGAAAGAAAGGAAAAATTTACTTTACCTATGAGCGAGCCTAATTCTTACGCTTATGTTGTGGAAACTTTGGAGCAGGCCGATTATTCTGCTGATGAGCTGAGTGACTATCTTACTCAGGTGAGTGCTATACAGGGACTGCGATTGGTAAGCACTTACGTAGACCTAAATGGCAAGCTTAATCTTGTTTGGGAATTAGCTGGCTAAAAAAAATCCTCAGAGATGATCTGAGGATTTTTTTAGCTTTTTTGGCCTTGTTTACTCGGCGTGCATGGCTGCTTCAGCCGCTTTCTTTGCGTCTTCGTCGATGGTGGCGATTTGCTTATCGCGTTCGCGTCCGTAAATAGAGGTCATTTCTTGGAGGCGCCACTCAATGTGTCCGTTGAGCATTTCACGACGGAAACGCCAACTCCAGTTCCCTCTGGATTTGCCCGGATAGTTCATGCGGGCTTCTTTACCCAGGCTGAGCAGATCTTGGGCGGGCACAATTACCGCCTTAGCTACAGAGGAAAAAATGCCGCGAATCATGGTCCAAGCGACATCCCATCCGTCTGTCGAGAAGTAACGGCGCAAATAGTCCTTTTCTTTTTCTGAGGCGTCGCCTTCGTACCAGCCTCTGGCGGTGTTATTGTCGTGCGTACCGGTATAGGCAATGCAGTTAGGCTGGTAGTTATGAGGTAAATATTCTGCCCGAGCATCGCTTCCAAAAGCAAATTGCAGAATTTTCATACCAGGGAAGCCGAAAGCATCGCGCAGTTCGATGACGTCGTCAGTAATGAGTCCCAGATCTTCAGCAATAATAGGCAAGTTGTTGCCCAAAGCCTTCTGTACGGCCTTGAAGAAATCTGGGCCAGGCCCTTTAGTCCATTTGCCATTTTTAGCCGTTTTCTCTCCGAAAGGTACGGCCCAGTAGGCGGCAAAACCGCGGAAATGATCGATGCGCACATAGTCTTGGCGTTTTAAAGCAGCCTTTAAACGTTCAATCCACCAAGCGTAGCCGGTCTTTTTCATTTTGTCCCAATTATAGAGCGGATTGCCCCATAACTGACCGTCGGCACTGAAGCCATCCGGCGGTACACCCGCCACAGCGGTAGGTACCAAATTTTTATCAAAACAGAAGAGGGAAGTGTTAGTCCAGGCGTCAGCTGAATCCATGGCCACAAAAATTGGCAAATCGCCGACAATTTTTATGCCTTTTTGGTTAGCGTAGGCGCGCAGTTTGCTCCACTGGCGATCGAAAACCCACTGAATAAAGCAGCAACACTTTATTTGAGGAGCCAGGTTTTGGCGAGCTTCGCGCAGGGCTTTTTCTTTGCGCAAACGATACTCATCCGGCCATTCCGTCCAGGCTTTATCGGAAAATTTCTTCTTTAAGGCACTAAAGAGAGCGTAATCGTCGAGCCAATTCTTGTTCTCTTTACAGAATTTTTTATAGTCTTTAGCCAAAGACGAAGAAGATTCTTCGTTGAACATAGCGGCCGCTTTATCTAAAAGGGGAAGCTTCCATTTGTAAAGAGAACCGAAATCGACGGCATCGGAGTTGGCATTGAATTCAGGAGAACCTACTGCCTCTATAAGAAGCTGACGGGTAAGCAGCCCTTCGGCAATCATATTCTCCAAGCTGATCAAATAGGGGTTACCTGCAAAAGTGCTGCTGCTCTGATAAGGACTGTCTCCGTAAGAAGTGGGGCCAAGAGGAAGAATTTGCCAAATAGTCTGTTGAGTACGGGCCAAAAAATCGACCCATTCATAAGCCTCGGAACCAAAAGTGCCCACTCCGTATTGGCCGGGCAGTGAGGTCGGATGAAGCAGCACTCCGCTGCAGCGTTCTAAACCCATATAAATAACCTCGCTTAATATGCATTTTGTTGCTGAGAATAGATAACTATCTGTCAACTATATTTGTTGACTATACAATAAAACAACCCCGCTAGTTACAGGCCTGAGCTTCAACATAAGATGATCATAGCCTGCAGAAAGACAACTTTTTTCCATTGCGTCGATCCGAAAAAGCAAAAAAAATCCTCTACACTACAAGGAGAAGAGGATTTTTTTTTCGATTAGATTGGCAAATAAATTCTACTTGCCGCTGCTGAGTTCTTTGGTGAGTTGGCAAATTTGCAGGTAAGCACCCTTCTTGTCGCAGAGACCGCCGGCAGGGCCGCTTCTGCGGCAGGAGAGCTCTTCGAGACCGAGCTTACCGATGAAGTATTTGTGTACTTCTTTTTGATCGGCTTTGGGCATGCCCTCAAAAAGGTCGCTGACCTGATCTAAATAGCCCGGTTTATGGGAAGAACAAGTGTGGGCAATATTGACTGCTTCGGGATATTTGTTGGTAATATCGGTGACCCAGTCGAGCTGTTGGAAGCCGCGCCAACCCAAGTTTTGCAAATCCCATTTGTTTATGGCCTGGTTGGCTTCTTTCATAACTTCTCCGGCTGATACTTTGCCGCTGAGAGAAACTGAAGCAGATCTGATACCGCCAATAGCATCCATTGTTGTACACCCTTTCGTTACGCTGAACTAGATAGTATTTGTAATCAAGACTTGAAAAAAGTACCGCTGAAGCTCGTTGGAACTTAGCCCCCGCCAAAGGTTGGAACTCAGCCAACTGCCGCATCTGCCCAGATTATAACACCAAACAGGCAGTTTTTCTTAATATTATTGTAAAAAAACTGCCTGCATTTATTTTTTTTTAAGCCAGACTGTGCTCATACCAAACTTGAGCCAGGGAGAGCAGTACATTTTTAGTCTGTTCAATTTCTTCAACACTGGTCCACTCTAAGCGGGAGTGAATATTGTGCTGACCGCTGGAAAGGTTAGGAGTGGGCAGACCCATTTCCGTCAGACCAGATCCGTCTGTTCCTCCTCTGATGATGGTGCGCTCAGGATTGATGCCCAGACGGCGCATAGCCTCTTCGGCATAGTTGAGAGCTCTAGGATCTTTTGATAAGCCCTCGCGCATATTGCGGTATTGCTTGACTACCTTGACGTTTATGGAGGCACGCGGATTCTCTGCAGCTAAGTTCTCCGCAATATTATTAAGTATTTTGGCATATTTGGCCAGTGCTTCTGTTTCGAAGTCGCGCAGAATAATCTTAATTTCCGTGAAACCGACCGAACCTTCAAAAGAATAGGGGTGAAGGAATCCTTGGCGTCCGTCGGAAGTTTCAGGAGTTAAAATGAGCTTGGGCATACGAGCTACAAAATCGGCTCCGATAGTCAGGGCGTTGACCATGTGCCCTTTACCGTGAGCCGGATGAGTATTTATACCTTCGATGGTTACTACAGCCAAATCGGCAGAAAAGGTTTCACAGTCGATCATGGAGGTTGCCCCTCCATCTAAGGTATAAGCGGCATCGGCCTTAATGCGCTCAGGATTCATATGAACGGTGCCTTTACCTATTTCTTCATCGACAGAGAAAACTAAGCGTATTTCGCCGTGAGGAATTTCGGGATGCTGAATTAAATACTCTGCGGCTTCAACTATGGCTGTCAATCCCGATTTGCAGTCACTGCCTAACAAAGTTGTACCATCAGTGGTAATAAGAGTGTGGCCGATAACGGTTTTGAGTTCGGGGAACTCTTGCGGATCGAGCTTTTGAGAAGGATCGCCGGCCAGGACTAAAACTTGTCCCTGATAGTTAGTTACTACTTGAGGCTTTACGTTGCGGCTGTCCACTTCCGGCGAGGTATCGACATGAGCCAACCAGGCTATAACCGGAATGTTGGGACGATTAGCCGGAATAGTGGCCGTAAGTATGCCATATTCGTCTAAAGTGACGTCTTGGCATCCCATTTCGATGAGTTCTTTTTTGAGTTGTTTGTTAAACTCTGTTTGCTCCGAAGTGGAAGGACAGCTAGTACTGTCTTCGTCAGCATGAGTATCAATCGCCGCATAGCGGCAGAAACGTTCAATTATAGCCATGTTGGTAACTCTGTTCTCCTTTATTTCAGATTGTATTGGCACTTGCATTACGAAAACACTGCGTCCGGACCAATGAATTTAAGCTTCGAGAGTGTCTTCTATGGGCAGAGTGTAGTTGTCTTGATCGGCACTGCGATCTGCCGCCACAGGCACTATGCCAATAACAATGTTTTCTTTAGGTGTAATATTTACTGTATATACTTCAAAACTTGCGCTGCGAGTTTGTTTATGGACGGGAGGATACTGCCAACCGTATACCTGTTCTCTTTTTAGCGAAGCCTTGGGCTGAGGTAGATCGACTAAACTTTGTCCTAAACAGAAACATGCCTCGCCATTTTTCAGATTTCGGATGGCGCAGTCGGCCAGATCGACCTGAGCGTCAGAATCGTGATCCATGATAGCTAAAGGAGCTATCAGCATCATGTTGTCTTCCCAGTACAAGCCTTCTATACTTAGTTTGAGCTTGAGAGAGAAACAAGGCAACTCTTCAGCTACTTTGGTGGGCATTGAGGATATATTTTTAGGATCAAAATTGTATATCCAAGGATTGGGGAGAGGCATTTCGATAATTTTGCTGACAGACAGTCGATTGGGAATTTCATTTTCGTCGAATTCGGGGGTGAAGTAGTGGTAAAACTTGTTATTTAATACTCCCAGCGGACCGTAGATTTCACCTAATTGCGCATTTTTAGCTACTTCGCCTTTGGAATCGATATATTGCAAGTTCATGCGCATGACTGGAGGGGCAAAACTGTCTAAGAGCCCCTCTTCACTGAGCTGAGCAATTAAGTCGTCGGGAGAGGGACTTTCCCACAAAATTTTCTGCAGTTCGTTCAGATCGGTAAAGCGGTTAGTCTCCGACAAAAAACGGCTTGAGAGACGCCAGCCGGTAATACCTTTGTCCAGAAACTCTAAGAACATGCAGGCACTGCCGATATTAATTTCCTGGCAAAGATGGAATCGTTTGGCGTATGTCCAAGTTCCGCTGCGGCGGGGACAATCGACATTGAAGGCCCAGCACCCGGCAATAGTGCCTATCGGGATAGGTGCCATGGGATCATCGGGCTCTTCCCAAGCCATAATGTGTACAGCCTGATGATCTCCCATAGAAGAAAAGGGATCTACCATGGGATGAAGGTAGCTAAGTCCGGGGCCTGAAGGTTCAAGTCGCTGTACTTCTAAACGCACCCTGCGGGCCTGGGGAGAGATGGGACCGAAGAAAAGCAAAATTTTATGTTCAGGATAGCCTACTTCAGCGGCTCCTTCATCGGAGAGTTCAAATACATCAAGTAATGGTTGAGCTCTATCTAGGTCGTCAGTTAGCCAGGCGCGGGAAATTTGCGAGGCATTAAGATCGGGAGAAGCCTTTAAGCAAGCATAGGTGCCAATAGAATCGTAGAGCATCCAGCCCAAATTTAGGTTTATGGCAAAATCTTCGTAATCGGAGCCCAAACGCACTAAAGCACCGAGCTTTTTCGCCTCTTCAAGGCCTTCTATTCTCTCTTTATATTTCACCTTTGAGCTCCTTTGCTAAAAAATTAGGAGCCGTCTTCAACTGCCGGGATGAGTCGGAAAATATCTGACTCAGCTCTCAGAAGACGGCAATAGTTTAGCGCTGACGACTGGGTAAGTCAAAATGTTTCAAGGCTCTGCCTAAAGCCATCATGGGGAAATAATGGCGGTACATGGCGTAGTTCAACATGAATCCGCGGCTTAGTTCCTGTCCTTGATCAAGCACACATCCCTGTTTTATTTCGGTTCTAGCTCCGGCACCGTAGCCGGGGAAACCTGTGCCGGTGTACTCTTTCTGCTCCCAAGAACCGTCTTTCTGCCGGGTAGTCAGCCAATTTAAACCACGCATTATATACTGATCGTAACTGTGATCTTCCATGGCCAATAATCCCATCAGAGCCCAGGCTGTCTGACTGGGAGTGGCAGTTCCCTGTCCTTTCAGATTGGGATCCATATAAGTTGCGCACGATTCTCCCCAGCTTCCGTCATCTTGCTGCACTGAAACTAACCAATCTGCAGCTTTTTTGATCCAAGGGCTTTGCATATCCACTCCCACAGACTGCAGAGCGGGCAGAACTAGACCTGTACCGTATATGTAGTTCACACCCCAGCGTCCAAACCAGCTGCCGTCTTTTTCCTGTTCATGGCGCAGATAATCGACAGCTTTGCGAATCATCATGTTGTTATGAATTTTTTGACCGGCCGTGCCATAAGCTTCAATAACGTGGGCGGTTACATCGGCTGAAGGAGGATCGAGCACCTCGCCAAAATCGCAGAACGGAATTTGGCAGACTAGTTCACAATCGTTGTCCTTGTCGAAGGCTCCCCAAGCACCATTAGAGGAGCGGAGAGCTCTGAGCCATTGGAAGCCGCGTTTTAAAGCTATATCAATTTCGGCTACATTCGATGATTGGTTGCGGTAACGTAGTAAAGCTGTAAGGGCTACGGCGGCGTCATCGACATCCGGATAACAGTCGTTTTCATATTCAAAGGCCCAGCCACCCGGTTCAGTATGAGGGCTATTAATCTGCCAGTCTCCGCGGCTGGTGATCTGCTCGTCCAGAGTGTAGCGCAGTGCTTTTTGGATCATTTCTTGACGGCCATCGGCGCCGCAGTCGCTCAGAGCCACCAAACTCAACACGGTATCCCATACCGGAGAAGTGCAGCACTGCAAGTATGTACCTTTTTCAGTTTTGAAGGCCCAGGGTTCATTAAAGGCTTGCAGTCCGGCCTTTAGCACCGGGTGGTCGATCGAATATCCTTGAGTATATAAACCAACTAAAGCGTAAATCCAGGGAGGCTGAATACCGGCCCAGCAGCCATCTTTTTCCTGACGTTCAATAATCCACTGTTCACATAGTTTGAGAGCTGTTTTACGCAAGGGTTTTATCGGCGATTTTGTTGTATATAAACCTAAAAGCTTGTCAGCTATGGCAAAGAAATGGCCCCAAGGAGTGGAAGCCTTGGGAAGCGAGTAGTCCATATTGGTGCGCCCTTGAGGAAACAGTTCATCGAGCCGTTTATCGGCGGGGAGCTTTTTAACGGGATGGTCTGCGGAAATTAGGCAGAGAGCGGCAATGGTAGCGCGTCCCCAGCTGGCGAATTTATATAAATTGATGGGGAACCAATTAGGTAGGAGGACAATTTCCGGGGGCAGGTTGGGGCAGGCTTCCCAGGGCCATTCTCCCAATAAGGCCAGCCAGAAGCGGGTAAACACGCGTACATGCTTCAGACCTCCTTTAGAAAGGATCCATTGTCTGGCTTTTTGCATGTGAGGGGCATCCGCTGGATGACCGGCAATTTTCAAAGCTGTGTAGCTTTCTACAGTAGCGTTAATATCGCCGTGAGTGGAATTGTAGTAAACACTCCAGGAACCGTCGGAACGTTGTTCACTTAAGATTGACCGAACGACTTCGTTGTATTTAGGATCGTTGTCAATACCCAGAAAGTACATGGCGATAATCCATTCAGCCTCGATAGCTGAGTTGGTTTTTAGGAAGCCAGCCCAATATCCGCGCTCTGTTTGCTCTTTTTTCAGCCAGTTAACTGCGTTATCTATAGCATTATTCAAAGATTCTGTTAAAGCGGCTTCTTCTGCTTGGCTTAAAGAGTGAACTGTTGCCATATTTACTTGAGGCGGCTGTGGTAAAATTGTCTCTCTGGGCAGGCCCAATTGATCGGAACTGCAGCTGACTGTACTGTTCTGAGTGTGTGTTGTATCGGCCATAGTTTTTTTCTCCTTACTTTCCAAAAACTTAAATTAAGCTGACGTTTTATGATGCAGCGTATTCGGTTAGGACTGACGATCAGAAGAAGTTTCCGTATCTAGTCGGAAAAATTGCTCGGCTCTTTTATCTTCACTTGTTTGCAGGAGCCTGAGACGGCCGAATATATCGGTCACAAAAGACGCCGCGAATATCAGAGTCATAACAAAAATTATATTCCACTGCAGATTATAGGTTTTCAAAGCGGCGGGATCGGCAGGGGGAGCATTATCCGGGCGAGCACGGAGAAACTGAGGATCGAGTGTATACAGCATATAAGCAGCCGTAAGTATAGAAATAATTTTTACTACTCTGACAATAAACCACACCGATTTAACGCCGTTTTCTATGCCGTTTTTTCTCTCTCGGCGTATAAACATCAGGTCGCTTATTAGCATACAGAGAGCGACAACAAGTAAGATCAGCGGAACAATGCTGCAAATAACTGTGTAGGCCACAATTCACCTATCTGTTAAGTTTTTTGAGCTGCCGGAACCTAACCCGATTTCTAGCGGAAATTAGCGGCAATTCCGGATAAAGAATTCCAGCTAACCTTCCGCTTTCTCTCCCGCTTAGCAAAAGCCTTTACAGGTGCAAGCAGATAAAGTTTCGTTAAAGTTAAACAGAAACTTCTGCCTGAGCCATCCACGGTTCAATACCTATAACTCTATATATTTGGACCGGAGTTTTGCGGTTGCGCAGATATATCGTACGTACCATTTTGCAGATCAGACCGTCGTCATTGCTTTCACGGCAGATAAAAATTTCACCCGGACGATATTTTCTGGCCTGAGCTTCTACTCTAGCAGCTCCGTCAATTATGTCGCGCAAGTTATCTACGTTCAGGCGGTCTTGAGCTATAGCAGGCGGTACATTATCCCAATAGATGCCGGAAGCTATGGACGGCGGTTGAGAGAGACCTAAAATCCGGCAGATCTCTTTGATAGTCATGCGTGTTCTGAGTACAGAGCGAACGGCTCTTAGGGCTGAATATTGATTAGTGAAAGCGGCTTTCAGACTTTGTTGTTCATTTAGAACGACTGTCCCTCCGTTTATGTCTACTGCCTCCAGCATAGCCGCACTTATGCGTTGATACAAACTGTTTAATAGAGCGAAAGAGAGAGGCAAATTTTTCATATAAGCGGACATGGAAAGAATTGTCACTCGAGAGGGGACGGGCGGTTTCTCCAATCTGAGTGCCGCCTTGTCGGTACGACCGCACTGATTATGAACTTCTCTTTGATTTTTTAGCCTGGTTTTCTGACGATTTTCCTCAGGGTCGCTGTTGTGGCTGTATGTATTTGGTTGGAGAGCTTCCGAGCCTTCTGTGTTGCGTTCAAATTCTGAAAAATCAGAATTATTAGCTAACTGATCGTGGGGTAAGTGTCGATAAAAATCAGCTTCGGCTGCTCTGCCGCCTTGGTTACCAATTTCGTGGTTGTGAGCGTAGGGGCTGCCAGTTTGAATCTCCGGATCTGTTTCAAATGCACCGCCGGATTCTTGTGATAGGTAAGTGACAGCTCCTTGCTTTAGACAATGAACAAGTTTGTGCAGATGGTCTCTAAGGATTAACGCTGAAGCAGGACGATATTGGGGATTTTTGTTCATGAGCCAGAGGATGAGATTGCCTATTTGCAAAGGGATTTCCGGATTCCGCTTGCAGGGATGCTCAGGCTCGCAGTTGACTTGTTGGCGCAATACTTCGGTGGCGTCTTCCGCAGAAAAAGGAGTTAAGTCGCAAAAAAATTCATAGAGCATTACGCCTATGGAGTACAGATCGGAGCGCGGATCGGCTTTTTTACCTAAAGCTTGTTCCGGAGACATATAGGTGCAAGTGCCCAAGGCCGTTCCCGATTTGGTTAGGGCAGGAAGATCATCATCAAAATTTAGCCTAGCCAGGCCGAAATCTAAAACTTTGATTTTGCCTAAATGATTCACAAAAATATTGTCTGGCTTCAGATCGCGGTGGATGATGCCTCGGCGGTGAGCGTAATCCAGGGCCTCGCATAGTTCGGCTATTAGAGTGAGTAATTTTTCCGGTGACGGACGGTTGCGGCGGATATATTGGCGCAGCGATTGACCGGTGATCAGTTCCATAACGATAAAGGGACGATCGTTAAAATAACCGTGATCAAGAAATTGCACCAGACCTTCATGATGCAATTGTTTGATTACTTTTGCTTCACGAGAGAAGCGCTCTCGAGAAGATTCCCGCTGACATAGAGTTGGAAGCAGCAGCTTTACAGCTACGTCGGGGCCGCCATGCAGGTCTACAGCCCTGTACACCTCTCCCATACCGCCGCTGCCCAGCTGCTCTGTCAACATGTATCTATCTTTTAATATGGTGCCTTCCATTTTCATTGTGAACTCTCAAATAAATACTTGTATCCGATCTGCTGAAAATTACACGAAAAGGCGAGGCATCAAACTAACATAAGATGAATTTGATGCGCTCGCTTTACTACGTTTTCGGTATAGGAAGAACGTAACGAGCTTCCCGTTAGAGCTCGAAGCGCGTGTCTTCCAAATACATTTCTAAGCTTTGACTGGGTATGCTGATCTTGACTATTTTACCTGATTTTAAGTCCATAAAGAAAAGCATGCCCTTTTCTGTGTCCAATCTGGCTGTCTCCACTTCAGTGCCGTCAGGCATAACTATAGTTTCATCGGCTTCTGCACGCTGAATTGATATGTCTTGTATTTTAAGAGAACTGGGAATAAAAGCCTTGAAACTGTATGCTTCATCGGTTTCGTCGTCACCTTGGCCAGGTTGATTGAAGGTGCCTGCTCCCGTCTCACCGGCCGCAGCTCCTTCCTCTGATGACGGTGTTGCTGATACAGACTTATTGTCAGCCGGAGCAATAACCTCACTGGAGCTAATTACTCCGGTATTTGGATCTACATTAGGCAGAGAGTCTGCAGTCTCATTAGTAATTTCTGATGACTGTTCGGGAACTGCCACAGGACTCTGTTCAACAACTAAAGCCCATTGAGATAAGAAGCGAGGATCGATGAGGTAGGTACCTATGGAATAAGGAATCTGCCTGGCTTTCGTTTCTACCTCTTCGTCTTGAGAGGAGGAAAGGCTGCTTTCCTGACTTTGAGTACCATCAAGTTTCGCCGCCTCTGCAGCTTGCTGTTTGGCTTCATCGTAGCAGGCTTTTATTTCAGTAAGCCTATCCTTGGCCTCTAGGCGGGCCTTAAGGGCCGCCTGCTTTTGGGCTTCAGCTTCAGCTGCTGCCTTCTCTTCGTCAGAAACGGCCGACTCTGGGGAATCATCCATCTCTGAGGCTTCTTCTTGAGGAGTTTGAGCTGCCTGCTCCAAACTTTGGCCTAGCTGATCTGTTTCGCTGCTGCCTGCTCCGCCGTTAGCATTTTGTACATCAGATGTCTGTTTCTCAGCTTTTTCAGCCATTTCGGACAGTTGAGAAGAACTGCCTTTGTCAGGAGCAGTCTGTTCAGTATTATCGTCTGGGGAAAGAGGGGGCGAACTTACGTTTTCTGCCATTACGGAAGGTGATTGAAGCGTTGTGGAAGTTGTGCTGCCGTCTACTTCAACAGTTTCCGGAGTCGGCGGATTCTTTTCTACAGTTTCCTCTGCCTGTCTGGCTTCATCAGCTAATTCCGTTTCTTGCTTTTCGCGTTCCAACATCATTTTTGATTTTTCCGGACGGGGCAGCGACTTAGAATCTTTTAAGGACAGGGCTTGGGTTATATTGGTGCCCTTGAACTTGAACTCTTCGTGGTGAACTCGTTGACCGTTATCTTCGGAGGATCGGAAAGAGACTGGCAATCCGTTTTGGTTTAAATTGAGAGTACCCTCAAAAATTAAGGGAGTTTCTTCTCTCATAATTACAGATTCAGACTTGAAATTGTAAGTTTCACCACCTTCATTTACTTCCATATCGTACATGTGGGAACTTTCCAAGCCGATCAGTTTGCCCTGGTGATAAATACCGTAAGTGCGTTTTTCGCCTATAGGCCACTTGAGAGGAGTCTTGAAGTATTCGGTGGTGCGGGAAGGACGGGGTGAGAACTTTTCAACGTAAACGTCCATGGCTTGAAGATCACCGCTTTCCCACAAGGTTATGTGAGAGGCATTAATAAAACCTGACTCATTTGTAGTGGGATCGAAGGGGGTCCAGCCGTCTTCGGGACCTAGCCAAGCTTCGACCCAGCGATGGACAGTGAATGAACCTTTATTGTACGATATGCCGCCGACCATGCGGGCCGGAATTCTTAGAGCGCGAAGCATGGCTGTCAGCAGCAAAGCCTTGCCTTCAGGGTTACCGATCTGATTCTCTAGGGTCTGCCTGGCTGAAGGCAGAGCTACGCCATCGCCAATTTGATTGGCTACATAGCCGTTCAGGCGCTGAGCTGCCTGAAAAGCGCTTTCCGATTTCCAGGTAATTTCTTTCGCCTTAGTAGTTAGGCTATTAACTTCAAGTTCGATACCAGGACAGGCCTGCAGATACTTTTCAAATTCTGCGGGCACACTAACATTGAAGGGGAATTTCGCCTTGGGTTCATCACCCTTAATATCACTCTTGACGACCGCTCTTCCTTTTATTTGCCCTTCTTTCACTTCGCCGTAAAACTGCTGCTGATAATTTCTTATCTGATGCTGAGCCAGCTCTCCGCCGCGCAGGCGCAGATCGACAAAGGCCTCCAAATAGGTGAGTTTGTCAGGATCTTGGAAGTAAATGTTCGATATTTCGGCATTAGCCTTAATGCGCTGTCCGGAAGATTTTTCTACGGCACTTACCACACCGGGAGTGGAGCGGCGGAACACTAATCCCGAGCCAATTTCTTTTATTTCAGCCAATTCGTAATTTTTAGCATAAACGCGAACGTAGGCCAGGGGGGCCGAGAATGCGTCTGTTATTTTGTATACAAAGGTGGTGTGAGTGACGCCGCTGCGATCTTGCCAAGCTTCCTTGATCGGCTTATAAACGATGGTTTTACCTATACCCTGCAGTATGGGATCGTAGGTATCGAGAACTCCACCTTGAGAGGCCGCTCTCACCATCAGCCAGTAATGCTCGGGGAAAGTATCAAGATGACCCCACAAGTTATTAAAAACGAGTAGAGGAGGCTTACCGTCTGCATATTTTTGCAGATAGCCTTGCTCCTTACCCATGTAATTATTATTTTGAGCAATGAAGTCTTCTGAATATATGCAGTTGACGCTCAGGACATCTTGACTTTTCTTTTCTCCCTGCACGCACAGGAAGAGAGCCGGAGCTAAAGTTTTTTTATCTATTTGGGTGTTGGCCGTAAACTTGAGATCTTGTACAGAATCGACGCCCATTTTTATGCGCGAAGCGGAATCCATTACATAAGTTGACTGGCCTCCCAAAGTTAAAAGACGGTTAATCTTGTAATGTGAGTAACCGACCAGTTGACCGGCGTATTCTATGGCAAAATAGTTGTCGCGTCCGACAGCCAAGTTGTTTTTTATAATGGGAGCTCCCTGAGGTATTTCTTCGACGGGCAGCGGTTCTGCCAATTCCAATTTCTCCGGCCGCTCCTTTACTTTGGCTACATTTTTCTTTTTGGCTTTAACTGCAGCCGGAGCCGGAGCGTACTTGTCCCACGGATTTGAACCGGTAGCTTCGGGAAGATCGCTGTCTGTTTCGGGAGAACCTTCCGCTGTAGCCGGAACTGGTAGAGAGGCCGATTTTGTTTCAGATGTTTTTTTGCGTCCGGCAGGCTCGGCATGATATTTGTCCCACGGATTGACGACGGAGTCGACAGAGGTGGAAGCGCCGGGAACTGTTCTGTCAGGCAGAGTCTTTTCTTTTGATTTCGTATCGGAGTCGGAGGGTTCCGCTTGGTACTTGTCCCAAGGATTGGCTTGAGCCATCACTTGAGTGTAAGAATTGTATAGTTTGCCATGAACTTTAGGCTCTTGCGCATGAGCTGCCGACAGAGGAGCAAGGAAAAGTAAGGAAACGGCTGCAGTAATGGTGAGTCTGTTCATAAGCTCTGGAAAAATCCTGACATAATGCGTAAAGTTGGTGTATATTTTCGACTTTTAAGTAATAGTTATAGCGACAAAACGGCTTTTCCTTTCTGTCGCTAAAGCCCTTCTGGTTCTATAAATCTTTATCAAGCACTAAAAAGTTCTTCTAAATAGGCGTACATTTCTGGGTCACGCTGTTCTACTAAAGGCTTAAGAGACGGCTGGAAAAAGGCCTCTACAGTTTCCGCAAAGTATTCTGCCGGATTGGTGGCTGCGTAACCGGAAACCAGTCCGGTGCGAGTGTGGCGGAAACGGTTCCATAACTGCACGGACAGAGGGAGGCGGCGACCGTGACCTTCGCTAAAGGCGTTATCGTAAGCATGAGCAAATTCGTGGCGGGCCACTGAGTGATTCGGCTGTCCCAACTGTTCCTCTCCGATGACTAACAGGCGCCGGGAAGAGTCGTAAAGGCCGCGTACTTCAGACCAGAAGCGTCCATCGAAAGTTTTTTCGGAAGGAGCTACCACATACATTCCTTTTATTTTCAGCTGAGTTAGAGCCTGATGGCGATCGAGAACAATTATGTGCGCTCCAAACGATTTTACTAACGATATAATTTTTGAGCCCATAGGTTCTAGTTCGTCTTGAACTTTGCTGCGTGCGCTGTCATTTGGGGCGTAGTAAATCATGCGGCCAATATTTTCGCGTACGACAGAATAGACGCGCCTTTGTACAGGACGACGGGCGTGAGGGACAAAGCCGGAGAGCTGAATAGTGGAAGGAAATATTAAGTTCTGGGGACTTTTCTGCATCTCTTGTTCAGATTGGCTTTTGCGGAAAGAGTCGAGGTCGTTGAGTAAACCGTTAAAATCTTTTTCCGGGGCTTCTTCTTCCTCTTCTTCTCCTACGAGAGAGAGTCCCCGATGTTCCAACAGTTTTTTGCGCAGTTTTTTTAGATAGGCTTTAGCTTCAGGTGAAAGGGTGACTATATCTTCAAGGTTGCCCTGTAAGGCCAAGGCTACTTGATCTTCAATGTCACCGACTTCTTTTAAAATGTTCGACTTGACACTGCGGGCCATTTCGCGCTGGACGGCCTGCAGATATCCTGCATCGTATGTGCCTAAATTAGGACCGCGAATTTCCATTCCCATAAAAAGATATTCTCACAATGAGCTTAGTTAGTTCAAGAGTTAAAAGTATTATAAATAAAAATCTTTTAATTAAATAAGCGAACCGGCAGCTTGTTGCAGCTGTCGGCCCGCTTCCATATATATGGTGGAGCTATGCTACAGACTGCTGATTCCTTTTGTGATGGGCATACAGCGATCGAGACCCAGCAACATGGGAGAAAGTTTCAGACCGATAGGTCCTTGGCGCCGTTTAAACTCACTGCGTTCTGTTAGGCGGACTACTTTTTCTACCATTTCGGCAGCAAAGCCGGCTTCAATTAGTTCTGCTTTAGTCAGTCCTTCTTCCAGGTAAGCGTGCAGAAGTTTGTCTAAAACATCGTAATCGGGAAGACTGTCGGAGTCTTTTTGCCCTTCGTGGAGTTCGGCAGAGGGTGGCCGGGTGATAATTAAATCGGGAATAATCTCTCCGTCTTTATTTAAACAGCGGCAGAGGGCTCTGACTTGGTGTTTGTACAGATCCATAATCGGAGCAATACCTCCGGCACCGTCGCCGTACATAGTCGAATAACCGACGGCCTCTTCGGCTTTGTTGCCGGTGCATATGGCTAACCATCCGAATTTATTGGAAAGAGCCATAACTAAAATAGCTCTGATGCGGGCCTGAATATTTTCTTCCGTTATGTCGAAGGGGCGTCCGGCGAAGATAGGGGCCAGCAGTTCGGTAAAGGCGGCCCTGGGAGCTTCAATGGGCAAAAGCTGCAGATCGATATTCAAACTGCGACAAAGTTTTGCGCCTTCTTCTTGACTGACGTCGGTGCTATAGCAACTGGGCATATAAATGCCGTGAACATGTTCCGAACCTAAAGTGCGTACGGCTAAAGCTGCGCACAGAGCGGAGTCGATGCCTCCGGAAATGCCTAAAACTACGTCGGTGAAGCCGTTTTTGCGCATATAATCGCCCAAGCCCAAACAGATGGCTTCTATCTGTTCCGACTCTTCATCCCATTCACCGTCAGGGGCAGTCTGATTGGTGGGAGCTGTATCTGTATCCCAAATAGCTGTGTATTCTTGGAAGCGTGGAGCTTGGTGCAGCAGTTCCCCTTGCGGAGAAATTAGTACCGATCCGCCTTCTAAAATAAGCTGATCTTGACCGCCGACTAAATTGGCGTCCAAAATGTAAACGCCCATTTCTTGAGCTTGTTGCTGCAGATAGCCGAGGTTGCGTTTCCACAGGCCGGTCTCAAAAGGACGGGCCGCCGAATTGATGAGTAGAATTGGCTTATTTGTGCTCTTTTGGGCGTCAGCGACAAAATGGCGGAATTCTTTATCGAAACATTCGTCATCTGTCGATAAAATAATTTTAAAGTTTTGATGATTGTCAATTACGGGTACATTGGCACCATTATCAAAGTAGTTGGACGCATTAAACCAAGAATGATCGCGCAAGCCGACTGCTTCAAGATGCTGGGGAGCTGCACCGGGGGCCCCAGTAAAGAACAGAGAACCGTTACAGAGAATTTCCCCCTGCGCTGTCTGCCGGGAGAGGGGCGAGCCGATCAAAGCGCTTATACCCTCACAAGCGGTGCCTATTTTGAGAGAACATTCACGGACGGACTTTATAAAGGAAGTATTACAGAGCAGATCCTGGGGAGGATAACCCGTCAGAGCCATTTGAGGAAAGACAACCAGGGAAGCCCCCGCGTCTTTGGCCTGAGAGATCGTCTCCATAATTTTAGCACTGTTAGCTTCAATGTTGCCGACAGTGGGATTTATTTGTGCGATGAACAGTTTCATATGAAGTTTATCGCCTTTCTAGCTGTTATTAACAGCAATTTAGCGCGTTAAGTCGCTCAAATAAAGTACTTGTTCAAGACAAGCTGTTACAGTAAAGCCCCCGGTTTCAGATCCGAGGGCCCGTAAATTAAGATTGTTATTTATTCCCTTTTGATTCGAGACGTGGAAGGGGACGGAATACTACGTGGTAAGCTTCGTCATCGGTGCCGATGCAAAGATCGGAATTTTCTCCGAAGTAACTGCAGAGCGATTCCACTTTCAAACCGTTGATGCGGTATTTTTCTATAGGTTTTTTGTGCATGGAGAGCTTATAACCCTTGTCTTGAAGTTCAACTGTGCCGATTTCGCAGATGACGGAATCGAAGGGGCCTAAGTCGCCTTTATCAATTGTACCTACACTGAGGATACGGAATTTGTTTATACCCATAGGCTGCAGATTTAAGTCTGAACAGCTGCGGCCACCGTTGAAGAAAGAGCGAAGGTCAATATTTTTGCGTTCAATTTCGGTAAAAACGCTGCCCTCCAAGCGGCCGACTACCAATTGTCCCGGATGATCTGAATCACCGCGCAGGCCAAGGAAAATATAAGTATTTTGTTGGCCGTCTTGCAAAGAAGCGCAACCTTCTATCTGTAAGTGATCGGCAGTAGTGCCGTCTTGGGGCTCAGGGAAGGGATAGAAAACATTGACGACTCTGGCTATCCATCCTGAGTAAGGATCGTGGCCTACTTCCAGTTCAAAAGCTCTGCCTGCGCCTCCCTTCCAGTAACCACTTTCAAAAGTATAAAAGTGGTAGGGACGACCGGGAACTTGGCAGATAGCTTCAAGATCGCTGGCTCTTTGCACTGAACTGTCGCCGCTTATATCCCAAGCTGAAACCTCAATAGGCAGGAATGTTGTTCCCTTTTCTTCTTTTATATGCAATATGTGAAGGCGCGGCTTTTCGGATTTAGCTTTTACATCGGATATAGTAACTATTGAATTTTGGTTGAAATTGGTCATACCGCTTATGTCAGATGGATCTGCTAGGGCCGGAGTCGCCAATATGCAAGCCAAAGCTGCACTGCAGATGGCAAGAGAAAACTTAGACACAGTCAACACTTTGAGTGTACCTCTCTTTTACTTGGTAGGTTGTTGAACTTTGATATCAAGAACCGTTGCCGATCGGCTGTCTGACAAATCGGCATAAGGTGTTTAAATGTGAAATTTTGTGGAAAACATAATGTTTAATCTGATGCTTACTGAGAATGAACAAAAAAGACTCGCATTCAGATTATTTGTAAGCGAGGGGGAGTAGCCGCCTTCCTCTATAGAATACCCTGCACATATTCTTAGCTTGTGCTTTTTTTCCCCTTTGGAAGTTCTGGCGGACGGGCTACAAAATGAACTGCAGCCTTAACACACGAGGTATAAAAATGGAAGCGGATCAGATTAACATTTCTTTAGCGGATATCTTGGCTGACGGCAATTGCCCAGAGCTTTGTGGAGCCCATCCGCGTTTGCGAGTTGTCTGTGTGGTGGCGTTAGGTAGCGAGGCTTATATTTGGCAGCGGCGTTGCCTCGACGATCCCCTATATAAAAGCGAGCCAGTTACGGTAACGGTGGAACCTTTCCGCCCTTATTTGTGGCTTCGTTATACCGACTTAAATGAGGTGCTCAAATTCAGCCAACTCGGATCGTACGAGAGCGTGAAACTCACAGGTAGCGGATTCTTTAACAGTATAGTATCGGCCGACAGCTTTGAAGAACTCAATGCTCTTAACAAAGAAATTAAGCAGAATTGCGGAAGCTCTGCCCACATTTTTAATAGCGATTTAACCAATTTGTATTTGACTAGGGCCGGATTTTGTCTCTTTAGCGGCCTGCCTTTTAAGGAGGCCGTACGCTTAGGTATAACTGTGTGCGCCGTAGATGAAGGCTGTGAAAATTTGCGCCGCTTCACCGAGAGTCCAGTTAGTTCAATATCTTTGCGTCTATCCGGCGGCTTAGAAAAAAACTTTAATTTGAGCGACTATGATCAGAATGAAGCTGAATTATTGCGGAATTTTGTAGCTGCGGTTAAATCTTGGGATCCGGATATTATTGAAGGTCATGGCCTTTATGACGATCTTCTTCCTTACCTGCAGGCCAGAGCGAAAAAATGTCGGGTCAAGCTGCTGTTGGGTAGAGAGTTCCGGGCTGACAAGAGTAAAAGCGTCTCTAAGAAACTTCCCAAGGGTGTATATGAGGAACCCAAAGGACGCAAAACTTACACTACTATTGCCGGTAAGCGATACGATTACACTTATTGGGAATTGTGGGGGCGTGAGTTAGTTGACACACTCATGTTGGCCCGTTTGCGTGACGTAACTTTCCGCGAATTAGAAACATTTTCACTGGAAGAAACGGCTCAATCGTTGGGAGTTATGAGTGAAGAAAACTTGAGCTTTGCTTCCGAAGCCGAACAGACCGTTTTTTGGGGGAAAATTTTGGAGCGTGTAAGTGACACGCTTTTGTATCCTTTTTACTTGCAGACGCAATTTTTTCCTTACTCGCTGCAAAATACTATTCTGCGCGGTACGGCCACCAAAATTAACAGCTTATTTTTGCGCCATTATCTAAATTGTAGCGTCAGCATTCCGGATAAGCCTACAGTGCGCGAATATGCTGGAGCTGCTGCCGGTCAAGAAGTGGAAGGTATTGTACATAATGTTTTTCACTGTGATGTACAGTCTCTTTATCCGTCTTTGATGCTTAGTGACAAGTTAGGACCTCAGACCGACGAACTGGGCTTGTTTTTGAACTTATTGGCCAAGCTGCGCAATTTTAGGCTGCAGGCTAAAAAGTTAATGCGCCTTGAAAAAGACAAGGAGGAGATCGATGTAGAGCGGGTGCGTTTCTATGACGCCTTGCAGAGTACTTTCAAAATATTGATTAATTCGTTTTATGGCTATTTAGGATTCTCACAAGGGAATTTCGCCGATTTTGAAAGGGCTGCTCGAGTAACGGGGAGGGGTAGAGAAATTTTATCAGGCATTATCGCCAAACTGAAAGAACTGGGTTGTCGAGTTATTGAATACGATACTGACGGAGTCTATTTCCAGGCTTCTCAGGAAGTGGAAGGCAACTCTGAAGATTATCGCCGTCGCCTTGCCGGATTGATAAACGAAACTCTGCCCGACGGAGTTAATGTGGAGTTGGATGGCTTCTATCCCTCCATGTATTCGCATACTACGAAAAATTATGTACTTCTGGATGAGAAAGGCGAGCTTTCGTTTAGCGGAGCCACGTTCCGCTCTCGGTCTCGCGAACCTTACTTGCGTTTAGCTTTACAGCGTATTGCCGGTCTGGTGTTGCAGGGGCGTGAAGGTGAAGCTGCCGATTATATCGTTAACCTAAAAGATAAAATTCGCCATCACGAGCTACCTGTCAGCATGCTCGGTAAAACTGAAATTCTCAACGATTCTTTGGAAAATTATTTGAAAAAAATTGCCAAGAGCAGCCGCAATCGGGCTGCTGCCTACGAAGTGGTTATCAAATCGTCTCATAGTTTTGGAGCAGGCCAGGCCGTACGTTATTACATTACAGGAACTAAAAAAAGCGTACGCATTTTTGAAAATGCTAAAGAATTGTCGCTTTATTGTCAGGATAATCCCGATGAGAATACGGCTTACTATATTGGCAAGTTGGAAGCTCTGTTGGAACAATTTCCTCTTTTGGTGCCGTCTGCAGACGCGGGGCGGCAAAAATCTCGATCTTAAGGCAAAACTCAGTAAAATGCAGGGCAGGAGCTTTTGGTAAATGGACGTCGAAGGTAATGGTTGCTGCCTGGAAGCTATTTTGGGGCTGCTTCATTTGAAGTTGCGTTAACATTTATCATATTTAACCGTTGGTTTCTGCCTGTAGTGCAGAGCTGAGCGGGACGGAACCGGCAGTATTTTAACCGATTGGGGGAGGCGGCTGCGGAAAGGATACAATATAAAAAATGGGCCAAGCGTACGAAAGCTTACTAAAAAAAGTAAAAGAAATTAGTTGTTTAAATGAAATTTTAGAGCTTTTAACTTGGGATTTAGAGACGGGCATGCCTATTGGCGCCGATGAGGCCAGGGCCGATCAAATGGCTGTGATCTCCGAGTTGTCCCACAAGCTTTCTATTTCTGAAGAGTATTTAACTCTGCTTAAAGAAGCTGAGACAGAGTTTGAAGAAGAAAAAAAGCGGGGAGCGGCAGATGGGGACGCTTCTCCTTACGGTTTATACAATGCCAAGGTTAAAGCCGATTTGTTGCGCAGAGTAAGACGAAGCGCCGATAAAGATACTAAAGTGCCGGCTTCGATAGCTGCCGAGCTGACTGCCGCTTGCTCCAAAGCTCAGAGTGCCTGGATGAAAGCCCGTCAAAACAACGATTTTTCCTCTTTCCGCGAGCCTTTGGAGCGGGTGGTGGAATTATGCCGCGCTAAAGCTGAGGCTTTGGGCGGGTCAGAACATCCGTACGATTCTCTGCTCGATATTTATGAACCCGGTCTTACTGCTGCTCAGGTTAGTAAGGTGTTTGGTGAACTGCGCGGCCATCTGGTGAGTTTAGTGAGCAGGATCGCTCAGGCCGCTCCTCCCCAGATGGGAGTAGTCAGCCGCATTTATCCTACAGATATGCAGCGCCGCTTTTGTCATCGTCTAATGTGCGATATGGGATACGATTGGAAGAGGGGCAAAGTCGACGAGGTAATTCATCCTTTCTGCTGCTCTTTCTCTACCCGCGATGTGCGTGTCACCAACAATTTTAGTGAAAATGCTGTCACCAAAGCTATGTTTACGGCGCTACATGAAACGGGACACGCTTTGTATGAGCAAGGATCTCCTGCAGAGTGGACCCATACACCTCTGGAAGGAGGGGCCAGTATGGCGGTTCATGAGAGTGAATCTCGCCTTTGGGAGAATATTATCGGCCGTAGTCGTGCTTTCTGGGAATATTATTTCCCTGTTTTTCAGGCGTATTTCCCTGTGCAGACTGCTGGAGCTAACCTGGATGAATTTTATCGGGCTATTAACTGTGTGACCCCCTCTTTTATTCGCACCGAGGCTGACGAGGTAACCTACAGTTTGCATGTAATGCTGCGCTTTGAATTAGAGAAGGCCCTGATTGAAGGGACTTTACAAGTTAAAGATTTACCAGAAGCTTGGAATAGCGCCATGTCGGATTATCTGGGTATAGTTCCTCCCACTGACAGCGAAGGCTGTCTGCAAGATGTCCATTGGTCGTCCGGTTTGTTCGGTTATTTCCCTGCTTACGCTTTAGGCAATCTCATCGGAGCGCAGACTTGGCAGGCTTTAAAACGCGATTTAGGAGACACTGACGACATTTTGCGTCATGGGCAGCTGGGACTGATTCGTCAATGGCTACACGATCATATTTATGTGCATGGTCAGCGTTATTATCCTGCCGAATTACTGAAGCAGGCGTTGGGCGAAGAACTGCAGGCTACTCCTTTTATAAATTACCTTGAGAACAAATATACCGAGCTCTATCGTCTGTAATTTACCGGTATATTGCGTTTTAACTGGAGTTTTCCGGTACATATGCCTGTCTTGTAAAATCTAATATACATCTAACAGATGGGGTAATTTTTTTGGCAGGGGAAGGAGCTTTAGGGTTCGTAATAACTGGGCGTTTAAAAGATTTATGGCCCTATAAAAGCGAGGGCCTCTAGTTAATAATAACAAAGCCGTTCTCCCTTCTTTGTACTGTAAAGTCGGAGAAGCAAGAACAGGCTTTTTGGAGGTTGGAAATGGCTTTGACTATTAGACCGTTAGGTGATCGCGTTGTGGTGAAGCGTCTCGCTTCCGAGCAGAAAACTGTCGGCGGCATCTACATTCCTGAAAGTGCTCAGGAGAAGCCAATGAAATGCGAAGTTATGGCCGTAGGCTCGGGTAAGCTTCTTGATAACGGCAAGCGCAACCACATGGACGTAGAAGTCGGCCAAATCGTTTTGCTGGGCAAATACTCTGGTACCGAGATCAAAATCGAAGGCGAAGAGTATGTGATTGTAGACCAGCGCGAAATCATGGGTGTCTTTAACTAAAAGACGGAAGGGCAGCGAGATTCGCTCGCTTCAACCAGAATGCCGAAAGCCTGTCTGGGGGGAAGTCGTTAATTGACAGTGAGTTTGGTCAAATTTCGGAGCCATGTGCTGGCATGGCGTGTGGGGAGGGCAGCAGAGTGGCAAAGCGGCTTTGTCAATTTTATGTGTACTAAGTGTCAGAACCTGTATCTGCTCTGCCTCTAATGGGCGTATATCGCTTGTTTTTTATTGTGAAAAGAGGAAAAAATTATGGCAGCTAAGATGATTATTTACGGTCAGGAAGCTCGTAAAGCTTTGGAAAAGGGTGTCGATGCTCTGGCTAATGCCGTGCGCGTTACTTTAGGCCCGCGCGGACGTAACGTAGTTTTGGACAAGAAGTTTGGTTCTCCCACCATTACTAACGACGGCGTCACCATTGCCAAAGATATTGAACTTCCCGATGTATTTGAAAACATGGGTGCTCAGTTGGTTCGTGAAGTTGCTTCCAAAACCAACGATGTCGCCGGCGACGGAACTACTACTGCTACTGTTTTGGCTCAGGCTATGGTTCACGCCGGTATGAAAAATGTTACTGCCGGTGCTAACCCCATGTTCATCAAGCGCGGTATCGAACAAGTGGTTGAGCGCGTGGTCGAAGCCATTAAAGGTATGGCCGTTCCTGTAGAAACCACTGAAGCTATTGCTCAGGCCGCCACTATCTCCGCTAACAACGATAAAAAGATCGGTGCTCTTATTGCCGAGGCCATGGACAAAGTTGGTAAAGACGGCGTCATTACTGTTGAAGAGTCGAAGACCATGCATACTGGTCTCGAGCATGTAGAGGGCATGCAGTTTGACAAGGGCTACATTTCTCCTTACTTCGTGACCGATTCTGAGCGCATGGAAGCTGTTTTGGAAGATCCTTTCATTTTAATAGTTGAGAAGAAGATCTCTGCCATTAATGACATTGTGCACTTGTTAGAGAACGTTTCTCGTTCCGGCCGTCCTCTTCTCATTATCGCTGAGGATATTGAAGGCGAAGCTTTGGCTACTTTGGTTGTTAACAAGCTGCGCGGTGTTCTTAATATCGCTGCCGTTAAGGCTCCTGGTTTTGGTGATCGTCGCAAAGAAATGCTCAAAGATATAGCCATTCTTACTGGTGCTAGTGTCATCAGTGAAGACATCGGACTCAAACTCGAAAATGTAGGTCTCGAGTCTTTGGGTAGCGCCGTACGCGTAAAAATTACCAAAGATGATACCACTATTGTAGAAGGCCGCGGCGAAGCTGAGGCGATTAAGGCTCGTATTGAGCAGATCAGACGCCAGATCGCTGACAGCGATTCCGATTACGATCGCGAGAAACTGCAGGAGCGTTTGGCTAAATTGGCTGGCGGCGTAGCCGTTATTCGTGTAGGTGCTGCTACGGAAACAGAACTGCGTGAGAAGAAACATCGCTTGGAGGACGCCCTGTCCGCTACTCGTGCAGCTGTAGAAGAGGGTATTATTCCCGGTGGCGGTACTGCTTTCATCAGAGCTCTGCCTGTATTGGATGAAATTAAGCTTGACGGCGATCAGCAGGTTGCGGTTGACATTATCCGCCAGGCTTTGACCGAGCCTCTTCGCCTGATTGCTACTAATGCCGGTGTTGAAGGCTCTGTTATTGTGGAGAAGGTTAAAGAGGCCGATGCTCCTATCGGATATGATGCTTTGAACCGCGAATTCAAAGATATGGTTGCTAACGGCATTATTGACCCTGTTAAAGTTACCCGTTCCGCTTTGCAAAATGCTGCTTCTATCGCGGCTATGGTACTTACAACCGAAACTTTAATTGCCGAGAAGCCTCAGAAGGCTGATCCTGCTGCGGCTGCGGCCGGTATGCCTGGCGGTATGCCCGGCGGTATGGGCGGTATGGACTTCTAGAGTCTCAAAGAAATGTGACAGGACAGGCATAGTAGATAACGGGTTGTGGTTGAATTTCAACTCAATGCGTGTAAGTTTGGCCTGTTTTTAGAGAGTGTGCAGGAGATGGTTATGCTTTCTCCGGCACACTTTTTTTGTTTATATAATTGGTATCGCCTGATATGCGCCCTTTTTGTACATATATTAGGGCTCAATTAAAGCAAAAAAAGGCTTTGGCTTTATTTCTCTAGAAGGTAACAAATGCGCGCTCGCTGTGCTCTCTCAGAGAAGTGCTTGAGAGCGTTTATCCCTGAAATTTATTAGGTTTTTTTATTATGAAAAACTTTAAAGTTTGGCTGGCATTGAGCGTTGTGGCCATGTCATGCTGGGCTTGTGGTATGTCCGAAGGACAGACGGCTAATCTCTATGTCTCTCAAATGATTATTTATGAACGCAGGGTAGAGGCCGATGCTTACGATATTGGTAAATTGACTTCCAAAATAGGGGCGGAGCCGAGTGTTGAGCAGTGCCAGGAGCTTATGTCGCTGCTGCAGGGGCAGGCCAAGCGCTTGCAGGAAACTCTCGATTTTATGGACAAGGCCAACTGCCCTCAGTCCTGTAAAAATATGAGTTTGCATTACAAGGGAGCTCTTACCAACCGTTTAGAGCACTGTCAGGCGTTGATTGGGTTTTTAAAGGGATACCACCCTGGCCAGCCCGTCGACATGGCTGCCTGGTCTGAACTACAGAAAACGTCTCGGGAACTCTCCCAAAAAGCTGCAGAATACGAAAATAAAATTCACGAAGATAAGGCAGAACTGGCTAATATGTACCCTGAAGTTCAGCTGCCGGAAGTCGCAAAAAAGTAAAGGTTGTTTTGAACTCTTGTTTCCGAGAGGAAAAGTTATCGCGAAGACTGTTCGGATAAGGGGAAATTATTATTTAGCAGTTTGGGCGGTTTAGGAGAAGATAAATTGAGTTACGCTCCCTTTATGAGCGGTATTATCGCTAATGCCGAAAAATACCAAGAACGTTCCGCTTACGAAGTTTACAAAGATGATCACTGGGAAAAAATTTCCTGGACTCAATTTTTAACCAATATCAGTAAAGTAGCTTCTGCGATTTTGAATTTCGGTTTAAATGATGACGATTTAGTTGCTATTTATGCTCCTAATTGTCCTCAGTGGACGGAAATCGATTACGGTTGTATGAGTGCTAAAGCCATTACGGTGGCCGTACATGCAACTTGCTCCTCTGAGGCTGTTCACCAAATTTTTACCGAAACTACTCCAAAACTTACTTTTGTGGGCAATGCTGAATTGGCAGATCTACTGTTTGAGGCCACTTCCGAAACCGGACATGTGGTGATTATTGAGGGAGAACATCCTCGTTGCCAAAAGTATGCCGACTTTGTCAGCGTTGAAACTCGTTCCGACTGGCACGCGAAAGTTGCAGAAACCAAAGCTGCAGATCTTTGGACTATTGTTTATACCTCAGGTACAACCGGAGCTGTGCGGGGAGCTATGCTCACCCACGGCAATATTGTGTACCAAATTATGCGCCACCGCGATCGCCTGCCCGATCTTACCGATCAAGATCGCTCTTTTTGTATGCTTCCCTTAAGTCATATCTTCGAGCGTGGCTGGTCTGCTATTCAGTATACCTGGGGAATGACATATTACTATTGTAAGCCGTCTCCTGAAATTATACGTCTGCTTCCTTATGCTGCGCCTTCTGTCATTTGTGTGGTGCCGCGCATTTTAGAGAAAATTTATACGGCCGTTCACGAGAAATTTGCTCAACGTTCAAAAGCCATGCAGAGCATTGTAAACAAATGTGTACGTATTGGCTGTCAGTATCAGAAAGAACTTCTGGAAGGGCGCACTCCCGGTTTATGGTTGCGTGTGCGCAACAAAATTGCCGACAAGTTGGTATTTTCTAAAGTGCGTCACGTTTTTGGTGACCATATCAAGCATTTAGTAGTAGGCAGCGCTTCATTGACCGCTTCTGTTCACGAATTTTTCCGAGCTTGTGGTATTTTTATCAATAACGGTTACGGCATGACTGAAACTACGGCCACCGTCTCTTCTACTCCTCTAGGACGGAGCGTTCCGGGAATGGTTGGCTTGCCTATGGAAGGTATCGAAATACGTCTGGGGCAGGATAATGAAATTCAGGTGCGCGGTGACAGCGTTATGGTGGGGTACTACAAAAAGCCGGAAGAAACAAAAAATTCTTTTACTGAAGACGGTTTCTTCCGCACCGGCGATGTGGGCAGCTTTGCTCCGAATGGATATTTGTGCATTACCGATCGCATTAAAGACATGATTAGAACCTCCACGGGAAAATACGTAGCTCCGCAGTATCTGGAATCGCGCTTGGCCCTTTCTCCTCTCATTGAGCAGGCTGCGGTTATCGGTGAAGGACGCTCCTGGGTAGGCGCTTTGCTGGTACCTAACTTTGCTAAACTCGAAGAGTATGCTAAAAAGATTGGTCTTAATTTTACTTCTCGAGAAGACCTGGTCGGCTATCCGGAAATAGTCAGCTTCGTAAAATCGACTATTGATGAGCTGCTTAGCGATGTCGCCAAACACGAACGCGTGCAGCGCATAGCTCTGCTTACTAAGCCTTTCACTATTCAGAGCGGAGAGCTTACTCCTACTTTGAAATTGCGCCGCAAAATTATTTTGGAGCGCTACCAAGATCAAATAGCTTCTATGGACTCTTTTGATGCTACCTATCTTAAGGTAGTGCGCAGTGCCAGCTAGTTCGGTTTGTGGAAATTATTTTATAGAAAGTGAGAATTTTGCCGTGACCCTGAACTTTATGCCTTTCGCTCTTAAGATGAGAGGTGCCGGAGTATCAGATCTCCAAACAGAGGCCTTTAGGCACAACTGCATGAAGGCTTTTAACGGCAAGGGCTGTTTTATTGAAGAGAAGGATATCGCTCCTGTGGGCAGTTTGCCTTCTCTCAAGGACTTGCCCGTTCTCACTGTGCAGAAACGCGATGAATTACTGAAAAAATGCGCTATTATTAAGCTTAACGGTGGGTTGGCCACTACTATGGGAATGGAAGGTGGTCCCAAGTCGCTGATAAGGGCTCACGGATCGTATTCTTTCCTCGATCTGACAGTTCGTCATATCCTTGATTTGCGCAAGTCTTTAGGGCATGGTTCGTTGCCCTTAATTCTAATGAACAGTTTTAATACCAGTGCTCAAACTATGAAAAGTTTGATGAGCTATCTGGGCTTGTTAGAACAGCCTGTAGCCGTAGAAATTGTTCAGTCAAAAGTTCCTCGTATTTCTGCAGCCGATCTACTTCCTTACGCTTCTGCTTCTGAGCCTCAAGAGGAGTGGTGCCCTCCTGGTCACGGCGATTTGTATCTTTCTTTATTTATAAGCGGTCTGCTGGTCGAGCTTCTATCTCGCGGCATTAAATATATTTTTGTCTCTAATATAGACAATTTAGGCGCCAGTTTGGATATGCGCATTCCTGAATGGATGGCTGCTCAAGGGTGCCCTATGGTTATGGAAGTTTCCCGGCGCTGCGCGGCTGATCGCAAAGGAGGACATTTGGCCCGCGACGTTTACGGTTCTTTTGTGCTGCGCGAGTCTTCAATGTGCAGGCCCGAAGAGCGCGATTCTTTCGCAGATACGCAGAAATACTGCTATTTTAATACCAATAATTTGTGGTTTGATGCCGAAGCTCTGTATAAGTTAATTATTTCGCATGGCGGTTTGCTCGATCTGCCAGTTATTTGCAACACAAAAATGCTTTACGATAGTTTTAGAAAAGCTTGCAAGGTGTATCAAATTGAAACTGCTTGCGGTTCAATTATTTCTTCTTGGCCTAAGGCTCAAGCTCTGGAAGTGCCGCGCAGCCGCTTTATACCAGTAAAAGGACTCAGCGATTTAATGATTATTCGCTCCGATCTCTTTTCTGTGGGCAGCGACTATTCAATCCGCTGCGTCCACGATGATTTTATGCCTCCTTTTGTTTCTCTGCCCAGTGAGATTGTTACTTTGGAAGATTTTGAACAGATGCTTCCTGCTGGTGTGCCCAGTCTGCTCCGGTGTTCCTCGCTAAAAATTGATGGTCCGGTTGTTTTTGGTAAGGGAGTTTCTTGCCAAGGTGAGGTTAAAATTACTGCTTCAGCAGAAGCTTTTATTCCTGATGGGACTTTGCTCAGCGGGGAAGTTAATTTTTAGCTTGGAAATATGAATAATTCTAAAATTCGCCGAGCGGTGTATGCCGGTAGTTTTGATCCTCTTACTAACGGACATCTGGATATTATTTGCCGAGCTGCCCGATTTGTAGATGAACTCATTGTGGCAGTAGTAAGTAATCCTAACAAAAAGCCTTTTTTTAGTTTGGATCAGAGAAAAGATATGATTCGTTTGAGTACTGCTGCGTGGTCCAATGTTAAAGTAGAGACTTTTTCAGGGTTGTTGATCAATTTTGTGCGCCGTTGCCAGGCCTCTTTTATTGTCCGCGGTTTAAGGGATAATTCCGATTTTGCCGTTGAGTCTAAAATGGCGTTGATCAATAAGCATCTGGCTCCTGAAGTCGATACGATATTTTTTATGAGTTCTCCTGAACATATTTTTATAAGTTCCAGTTGCGTGCGGGAAATCGCTTCACTGGGAGGGGATGTGACCCATATGGTGCCGGAAGTTGTTGATAAATATTTGTGCAATAAGTTCAGGGAAGTACATTAGTTTGCCGTTAAATAGTTATTTGGGGATATAGAGTAGTTATGGAGGGTTAAATATATATGGATATATATAAAGTTTTAACTCGCTTGGAAAAAATTGTTGAAGACAGCAAACCTCTTCCTCTAGTTTGGGCTAATTGCTCTGTAATCAATAAGGAGTCATTTTTAAAACTTATTACCGAAGCCAGAGCGAATCTTCCTGAAGAAATTATGCGGGCTAAAGATATTGTCGGCAGAGCGGACAAGCTGAAAGAAGAGGCTGTTAAAGAGGCCCAAAAGATAGTTAGAGAAGCTGAAGACAGAGCCAGAGAAACGGTGCAGGCTGCCAGAGATGAGGCATTTGAAATGGTGCAAAAAAGCCAGTTGGTTATTATGGCTCAAGAAGAATCGGAGCGCATCCTTAAAAATGCTGAAGAAGAAGCTGACAGTCTCGTTCATGAGGCTGAGGCTGAAGCTGCCAAAGTGCGGTCTGCGGCTATTGCAGCTGCCGAACAGGTTCGCCGTGAAGCTAATAGTTACAGTAAAGATGTTTGTGATGATGCCGACAATTACGCAAAGCACATATACTCTAATTTAGAACAGGAATGCCACCGTATTCTCGATTCTTTGCAGCGGGTAAAAGATAGTAAAAATTCTTGATAAGCAGCAGCACTTTTTCACTAACCCTGTCAATTTTATATATTGGCGTTTTTGAGTAGGAGCTAAATGACAAAAAGAGAAAAACACCAAGAGTAGTACCACCGCATTTATAGCATAGCAAAGCAGTGCTTAAGGGTGCGCAATCAGCGATAGTTTGGGGTATTTAGTTGTGGGTAGTGTTCGTCTTGTCGAAGTAAATAAGATCTATGATGGTTGGAGTCCGAATCCGGAGCATCAGGCTTGGTATCAGTTTTGGAAACCAAGCCGCCTTCCCAGCCAGGTCCACGTAGTAAAAAATATCTCCCTAGATATAAAAGACGGTGAATTTTTGGTATTAGTAGGGCCTTCCGGCTGTGGTAAGTCCACCACTTTGCGTATGGTGGCAGGCTTAGAGGAAATTACCAGCGGGTCTATCTACATCGGCGATCGCAAGGTGAATGATGTTTCCCCTAAAGATCGAGATATTGCTATGGTTTTCCAAAGCTATGCTTTGTACCCTCACTTCAGCGTTTACGACAATATGGCTTTCGGTCTGCGCCAGCGCAAATATGCTGAAGACGAAATTAAAAAATTAGTAGATCATGCTGCCGAGCTTTTAGATATTAAGCATTTGCTTTTGCGCAAGCCTAAAGAGCTATCTGGCGGCCAGCGTCAGCGTGTGGCTATGGGACGTGCCATTGTACGCCGTCCGCAGGTATTCCTTATGGATGAGCCTCTCTCCAACCTCGATGCCAAGCTGCGTGTACAGATGAGAGCCGAACTGCAGAAATTACATCATACTTTGGGAGTTACAACCATATATGTAACTCACGATCAAACTGAAGCCATGACTTTAGGCGATCGTATTGTCTTGATGCATAAAGGTATAATTCAGCAGGCTGCTGCTCCTTTGGAAATGTATGAACATCCTGCCAACAAGTATGTTGCTGGTTTTATCGGCACTCCTTCTATGAATTTCTTGGAAGTAAAGTTGGAAGCTGTCGGTGAAGACATAGTTATTAAAGGCAAAGGCTTCAGTTTAGAAATACCGGAGCGTTTAGCCGGACGTCTCAAAGAGTTTGCCGGAGCTGAGTGTACTTTCGGCATCAGGCCTGAAGATATTCACGATCCGAAGTTCGCCCGTGAGAGCGAGTTCTTAGTTCCCGTTTCTGCTAAGGTGGAAGTTTACGAACCCATGGGTTCCGAGGTTTCGTTGCACATTCGTTTAGGTGAAGAAGAACTGGTGGCCAGAGTCGATTCACATACTGAGGCTAAGGTTGGCGATATTGCTAATCTGGCTGTAGATACTCGTAAGATTCATCTTTTCAACAAAGATACTGAAGAGGCAATGATTTAGTTCAAACATTTGCCTGGCTTCAGATCGGTTCGCTGAAAGCAATATATAAATATAGCTTAAGGCTCAGGCCTTTCTCTGCGTAGTATCTGGGAGAAGGGCCTTTTATTTGGAGGGAACGTTGGGAGAAAATATTTTATTATCTAAAGAGGGGATAGGAATAGTTACTCCGGCTGCCGAGCCTGGAGATTACTTTCAAGTTGGTAAGGAAACAGAGGGAAACTCCCGCATATATTTGCGTTATCAATTGTTTAACAAACTAAACGGATTAGCTTTAAAGAATACTGCTCAAGCTCAAGCCGGTTTGCTTTTGGGAAGTCACATTAAAGATAATTCCTGGATAAAAATAGATGAAGTTGTTGAGGTCAAACCTCAGGGTGATAAATTCACCGACTCTGTTTGGAAAACGGCTTTTACCCAAGCTTCCAAGCAACATCCTGGCATGAGCTTTGTCGGTTGGTTCCATTCTCATCCAGGCACAGGCAGTAGCTTGACCGATTCAGAAAAAGAAGTTCATCAAAAATTTTTTCCGAAGCAATCGCAGGTAATTTATATAGTTGATCCTGTAGTGGGCGAGCGTAGCTTTTATTTGTGGCGTGATGGAGCTTTGCAGGAGAGTGGCGGTTTCAGAATTTATGGAAAAACGCCAACTACTTCCACTGTAGTGGGGCGTGAACCTACTCGCAACGAAGATTATCTCAACGATCGCTATCTAGAACGGAGTGTGGAAAAGCTGCAGCGCATGCTGCGCAATCCGGTTGTCAGGCCTATCGATTACGTTATTCTTGTTTTGCTCGGCATATGCTTAGTTGTGCAGCTGCTGCGCCCCGCTCCGGTAGCTAGAGTCGATCAACATGAAGTATTGGCCAATCAGGTTCAAATATCTCAGCAGATTGATTCTGTAGAAAAAAGAGTCAAAGTAATTGAAGGTCAGCTGGAGGCTGTGGGCGTGCTCGATAAAGAGCTAGGTCTTACTAATGCTGCGTCGGTTGAACCTATTGGCACACCAGAGGAAAAAGCCAGTAGCATCGCTCCGAAGGCGGTGGAAAACAAACCTGTTAAGACTGAGAGCACCCCAGTTAAGGCAGCCCCTAGCGGTTCGAAAGTTATTATTCACAGCGTACAATCTGGTGAGACTATTTCCAGTATCGCCGAAAAGTATTATTCGACAACTGATCCTAGGGTTTGCAAAGCTTTAGGAAAATTCAATAAGCTGCCTGCTCCTTATTACGATCATATTGTACCTGGCGATAAGCTTAAAATTCCGGCTCGTCAAAAAGTAGGTTTATAGTTGGGCTCAATTTATAGAGGGACACTCAAGGATTGTGCCAAGCAGATCGTTCTGTCTGTGTTGCTTATTTTGGGGTGTCAGGAGAAAACGATGGCTGATAATGAAGCAGAATCACTATATTTTGTATCTGTACCTATTGTAAGTGTCTTCGCCGATATTTATGATGACTCGGAAAGATTGACGCAAGTCCTTTTAGGAGAACCTGTTTACGTAAAATCTGATGAAAATGGTGATTGGAAGCAGGTTGTAGTACCTAATCAGTATCGAGAACCAGATGGATACCCGGGATGGATTAACGGACGTTTTCTAACCCAGAAAGTTAATTCCGCAGGCAATGGTTTAAATCTGCCTTATTGTGCTCAGCCTGTTCTGCGCAGTTGGTCACTTGACGACAGTATTTCCGGCCGCGAGCTGATAATTATCAGTCCTCAGTCGTTTGTCTACGCTAAACCTGATAAACGTTCCGCACTACAGGGAAGGGTTTTTGCCACTACTGTATTGTCTTTGAAGTGTGAAACTTGTCTGGTTGGGGCAGAAGGTCAGCAATTTTGGGCAGTGTGTTGGCCGGGTACTGATCAAACTGTCTATGTCCCTTACGAAAACGGCAGCAGACAAGTACTGCCTGCTCAGTCGGAAGCAGTGCTGCGGACAGCTTTTCGTTTTAAAGGTTGTTCTTATCTTTGGGGCGGACTGAGCTGTCACGGTATTGATTGTTCCGGGTTAGTATACATATGCTGCCGTTTGCACGGTTTAATTGTGCCGCGTGATGCCGACCAGCAGTTCGCTGTAGGTGTGCCTATTGGTAAGGAAGAGCTTGAGCCAGGCGATTTAGTTTTCTTTGGGGCTGATGAAGATCACGTCAGTCATGTCGGATTTTTTATCGGGAACGGCCGTTTTTTGGATGCTTCCGGTAAAAAAGGAGTCAGTTTAAGCACTCTTGATAAAGACGGTTATTCTCCTAAATATCATTTTTTAGGCGGTCGGCGCTACTTCGAATATTGATGGTTGCAGTTGTTTGAAATTATAAAGCCCGCTTGCAGTTTATCTTGACAGAGAACTGTGGAGCGGGCTTATTTTGTGTAAATATGCGATACTATTGGGCGTCGAGAGTAATGGAAACTATGAATTTTTTGTTGTTGCGCCATACGGTCAGTTTAATGCGATCTCCGGCACTATATTTGTTAAGCTCTCGTACCATGGCTCCTACAGAACTGACTGTAACTTTATTGACGGCACTGACAGTGTCGCCGGGTTTTATGTTAGCCCGACCGGCCGGAGAACCATCGACTACTTGGGTTACAAATACGCCACTGGTAATTTTAATATTGAAATCTTGAGCTTTCTCATTAGTCAGAGTGGCGCCGCTCAGGCCCAGCCAAGGACGATTTCCTGAAGGCATATTTTCATTGTCGGCAATATAATTGGTATCGGCCGGACTTTCCATTAACTGCTGAGCTACGCTGAAAGCATTTTTTATAGGAATAGCAAAACCCAACCCTTGAGCCTTATCGTAGCCGTTAGACGGCCCGGTGTAAACCAAAGCATTTATGCCGATCAGCTCTCCGCGTGAGTTCAAAAGAGCGCCGCCGGAAGAACCCGGGTTTATAGCGGCATCAGTTTGAATTAGGTTGGTGTACTTTATACCTTTAGTTTCAATGTTGCGGCCTAAACCGCTGATCATGCCTTGAGTAACCGTGCCTGTGAAGCCGAGAGGATCACCTATGGCAATAACTGTTTGGCCGATGCGCAGATTGTCAGAATCGCCAATTCTGGCTGCAGGAAAATCTTGACCGTCTATTTTTATAATAGCCAAGTCTTTATCTCCGGCCATTTTATGGATATTGGCATCGTAAGTCTTCTTATTTTTTAGTTGAACTCTAATTTTTTTGCCGCCTTTGACAACATGAGCGTTAGTCAAAATATAACCGCTGGAGTTAATAATTACTCCCGAGCCGATTCCCGGTTTAGTGCGATTCTGACGATAAGTTCGTACTGAAACTACTGATTTTGAGGCTCTGGAGATAGCACTGATGCGATCTGTTTCTTCGTTGGCTTCGCTTACTGAAACATTTATCAATATCAGAAGGGACGTTATAATTGCTGCAGCTGTCAACCAATTGCGGTGCGTTTTCAAAAGAACCTCCAGGTCGTTTAGGCAAAATGCCGTTCCGGATCAGGATAAACTAGATGAATTCCGGCTTTATAGAAAGTTTAGAAACTTTTTTCCTCTTTTGTGGTTTACAGGCAAAATCCTATTAGGCAGAGAGGGGAGGAAAAACCTATACATGGCAATTTAGGCATTAAGTCTCCAAGCTTATTTTGGTGGCACCTAACTCGGTTAGTCTGGTAATAACGTCTGCTTTGGTGACCGAATTTTCCATAGTTAAAGACGTCTCGATTAGAAGCTCCTGATCTTCTTGAGAAATAGTCATCTTCCTAATTTTTATACCGCCGTCGTTTAGCTGTCGGCGCATTCGCTCCAGAATGCCCGGATCGTTGGGCATAACTACGTTAAGGTAGATAACGTTAGAGCCGGTAAAGACCGGCTCCAATCGACGCAGAGTAACCAAAGTTATTAAGGAAACTACGCAGGCAGACACGGATACCATATAAGCGCCAGCCCCGCATGCCATACCTATAGCTGCTACGACCCATAAAGTTGCTGCTGTGGTCAGGCCGTGAACGGTGGCTCCGTGCTTCATAATAGCTCCGGCACCTAAAAAACCGATGCCGCTGACGATCTGGGCTGCTATACGGGCCGGATCGCGTGGGCCATTCTCATAAGAGAAGAAATATATTGATAATACGGTAAAAAGAGCGGCGCCCACGGATACCATAACATGAGTTCTCAGACCGGCCGTGCGGTTCATGATCTCACGCTCGATACCAATAATGCCCCCCAGCAAAGCGGCTGCAACCAACCGCCCGGCGAGAGCCAACTCCATATGCAGGCTTAATACGTTTTCCATAAGCGAACTACAGCATGGCGGCTATGCGTTCGTCATTTTTAAGTTCGGCATAAATGGCGTCGAGCTGTTCCCGGTTGGAAGCTATAATATCAATAGTGACAGATACATAGCGTCCTTTGCTGCTGTGCGTTAGACGACATTTATCTAGAGTAAGCTCAGGCACGTGCTTTTTCACCAGACTGTGAGCATAGGTTAAAAAGTCTTCCTCGGCTTTTCCAAATACTTTTATAGGAAAACGGCACGGAAAAGTTAGGGCCGCCCCTCTTCCTCCGTGCTTATTTATGAAAGCTTCCGAAGCATTGACACTGAGCATTTCGGGAACATGGCTGCTGTGGTGTTCATGATGGCTGCAGCAATTCTCTGTATGTTGGTGTTTATGATGTTCGCTCATGTAAATTTTAAGCCTCGTTTCGTGATCGACCGCGCATGGCCCAAGCAGGCGACGATCTTATTTTTTGGCAGTTTTTTTAGATTTGGCCTTGGCTTGGGCTTTTTTGGCCTTATCGGCAGCTTTTGCCTTAGAAGCTGCCTCCTTCTTCTTATCTAGGGCCTGCTTTTTAGTAAAAGCTTCGACTGCGTTAGAAGGAGAATCTTCGTCAAGCTCTTCATCTTCTTCGCCATTGTCTTTGTTTTTAGAATTAGAAGAAGCGAGAGGTGATACGTAGGTATTGACATCGGTCCAGCCGTAATTCCACTTTGTCCACTTATCAGGCTGGGGCAGGCTCTCAGGTACGCCTAACCTAGAAGAGTAACTCTTCAGCGACTGACCGGCATTAACTCGTACGGTTTGCAGAGTACCTGTATTATATCCTACAACACACATGCCCCTGTAAACGCTCAATAGAGTAAATTGACTGCCTTGGGCGTCTGTTTTAAGGACTGCAGTATAGAGAGTATTTTGATCGTTTACCGGACTAATGCGCACCTGTGGAGTTAGCAGAAAAACCAGGCTGTCAGGTTCACTGTAGGCGCATACCCGTCCCTGCTTTAGGTTGAAGCTGCTATAAAAGTTGCCGTTTTTGTTAGTTTTTAAGTTCTCAACGGCTACATCTGTGTATTTGTCTATACGCAGACTGCTGCCGTTGCGCATGGCCAAAACATTATACGGAGATGAATAAGAAACCAAGCGGCTGTCAACGGGTACGACATCGCCATTATGAACTGGTATATATCCCTCTCTGTAATTGGTTTTCAGCTCATTTGTTTCAATTGGTGTCATGGGCCGCTCATAATCGGAAGCAAACCATTTCATAACGTTACTAATGTTAATGAGACCGACTAACAACGTTATGCCTATTATGAAAAATATAGCTTTCCAGTACCTTTGTTTGCGCCAGAAAGGATCTGTTTTATAGTACTTGTTCCACTCTTGCTCCCAGCGTTTGAGCTCATCCATGCGGCGCTGGCGTCTTTCCAGAACCGATTCATGGCGTTTAGTAATTTTATAAGGCTGTTTGCTTTCGCTCTTGCGCTGCTTGCGAGTCTGTTTTTTTATTTCAGATCCGAGAATAGCCGACCAATGCTCTTCCGGAGATTTGTTAAAAGTTTTAGGCTTATCAGTTTCTTCATCAAGAGAAGTAAACGGTAGTTCGGCCTGGGGATCGAAGTTTTTGTTGCTTACATATTCGTACAGACTTGTCTGCAGCTGGAACAGAGAGCGCTGTTTTTGATAAAGTTCCGTCTGCTGTTCAAACAGATGGGCCCTTTCAATTGAGGAAGTTTTTTCATCTTTGATCAGCTGTTCTAATCTGTTCTGCTGCTGTTCGTACCGGGCCATATGACTGGCATAGTAAGATTGGATGTTATTGTATTCAGCTACACGCTGAGCCAGCAGCGCTTTGCGCTCTTTTTCTTTTATAAACTCTTTGGGCGGAGTTGCAGAAATTGTAGGAATTACGCGTCCACCTGAGCTCGTTTTAGACGAGCCTTTAGAGGCGGCATTTTTAGGAGACGTTTGAGCAGAGGTACCGGGGTGACGTCGCTGTTTATCATGGTTGCTTTGGGATGCCTGTTCCGCTTTTTTAGCTGCTTCGCGTATTTCTGCCTCTGCTCGAGAGGGATAGTTGGCTGCTTTACCTGGCTGATAGGGATCCGCCTCCGCTTTAACACGTTCCTCAACGGCACGTCTTCTGGGGGCGGCTGCTGAACTTACAGATGAAAGGCTTGCAGATACGGATCGTTGCTCAGCCGTTCGTGCCGAATCAGTCGCTTGGGCAGGGCGTTCCGCCTTAGTTGTTGAGGAAGAAACGCTTCTTTGACTCAATTTGTCAGAGTGGGCAGCTACTACCCCAAATGAACCCGATGAGTTCAAGGAAGCCGTCGTTCTGGGCTGGTAAGGCTTAACGGTGTTGCTAGCTGCCGCTTCGCTCTTAGTCTGAGCCTGAGTTTTACCTAAACTGATCGCTTGTTCTGTTCTGGTGGGCGCAGCAGTTAAAGAAGGGCTGCCACTGCGTATAGAAGTGGTGCTCCCTAAAGAGGCCGCCGTTCTGGGCTGGTAAGGCGTAATAGTGCCGCTAGCTGCCGCTTCACTCTTGGGCTGAATTGGCGTTTTCCCAAAACTGACCGCTTGTTCTGTTTTGGTGGGAGCAGCAGCTGAAGAAGGGCTGCCACTGCGTATAGAAGTGGTGCTCCCTAAAGAGGCCGCTGTTCTGGGCTGATAAGGTGTAACGGTGCTACCAGTAGCCGCTTCGCTCTTGGGCTGAATTGGCGTTTTCCCTAAACTGATCGCTTGTTCTGTTTTAGTGGGCGCGGTAGCCAAAGAAGAGCTGCCGCTGCGTATAGAAGTGGTGCTCCCTAAAGAGGCCGCCGTTCTGGGCTGATAAGGTGTAAGGGTGCTACCGGTCGCCGCTTCGCTCTTAGTTTGAGCCTGAGTTGTGCCTAAATTGACCGCTTGTCCTGTTTTTGTTGGCGCAGCAGCTAAAGAAGTACTTCCGCTGCGTATGGAAGTGGTGCTCCCTAAAGAAGCCGCCGTTCTGGGTTGGTAAGGCCTAATGGTGTTGCCGGTCGCTGCTTCGCTCTTAGGCTGGGCCTGAGTTGTGCCTAAATTGATCGCTTGTCCTGTTTTTGTTGGCGCAGTAGCTAAAGAAGGACTGCTGCTGCGTATGGAAGTGGTGCTCCCTAAAGAAGCCGCCGTTCTGGGCTGGTAAGGCCTAATGGTGCTGCCGGTCGCCGCTTCGCTCTTAGTCTGAGCCTGAGTTTTTCCTAAATTGACTGATTGTTCTGTTCTTGTTGGCGCAGTAGCTAAAGAAGGACTGCTGCTGCGCATGGAAGTGGTGCTCCCTAAAGAAGCAGCCGTTCTGGGCTGATAAATTTGAGTAGAGCGGCCGAAGGAGGGAGTAATTCCAGAGCTTTGCGGTTGGGAGTCGCCTAAATTGATAGCTTGGTCAGATTTAGATCGGGAAGTAGACAACGAAGTCGACGGCTGCTGATTTTGTGATCGAGCCATTCCTGAAGGAGCGGAAGGCAAACCTGTTCCGGAGGTTGGAGCTGCGGTTGCACCAGGGCGGTATGGCTGAGAAACTGCACCAATTGACTGTGCCCCTCCGCGGTATTGAGGCCCTCCTAAATTGACTGACTGCCCTGTTTTAGTCGGAAGGGCCGATAATGAAGCTGACGCTTGCTGACCAAGCGGCCGAGAAGCTCCAGAAGAAGGGGGAAGGCCAGGTTGAGAAGCGCGGGGAGCACTGGCAGGAACAGTAGGAGCGACGCGGTGGTGCGGAGACTCCAAGCGATCTGAACGTTGAGTGCCAACTGTTTGGTAAGGCAAAGAAGTTACCTCAGCCTGTAACTCTGCCGAAGGAGCCAAGCTGGGTTTTTCCATAGCTAAAGCCGCCTTAGAAGCTGATGAAGCTTCTTCTATGGGAGGAGCATTGCGCCTAGCCTGACTGGTGTAACGCAACCTGGGGTTGACAACTTGTCCGGTTCTGTGTCCGCCGAGGAGAGGAGCGGCGCTGGACAGCGGGGCCGCTGAAGAAGTTTCGGCAGCGGTTCGGTTTTTAGTGAAAGTTTCGTTAGGTGCCAACCGGCGCGCGGCGGTATTGCCAGCGCCGATTGCATCGCCTGCAGCTCCTCTTTCCGGACTGCGCGGAGCGGAAACTGATACGGCTACAGGGGAATTTTGAGATCCTGGAGCACGACTTGGCAGAGGCATTCTCTGCCCGGGCAAAGCTGAAGAGAGAGGTGGCGTAGGAGAAGGCGCAGATGGAAAACGGCTTGCGCTTGTGGCTATAGCTTCTCCTGTCCGCGCATTCAAGGCGGACACTGAAGGTGCTTGTGAGGGCGGCTCTTGCCCATGTATGTTGTTGCCGTTTGGGGCTGATTCGTACATAAAACCCTCTCGGTGATCCATTTTTTTGCTGTTTACTAATAAACTAACTCAGTCAGTTCGCCGACCCGCTCCCAGAAAAGAGTCTGCAATTAGTGGCAACCGCCACAAGAGTGACAATCGCCTCCGCATCCGGCATGGAGTCCACCGTTGGCAATTTCCTCTTCAGTGGCTTGGCGGATACTAACAACTTCAACTTCAAAAGTGAGATCGATACCAGCCATAGGATGATTGGCATCAAATACTACTTTCTCTTCAGAAACTTCAGTTATGCGGGCTATAATCATGCCTTGATCGGTGCTGAGACGGGCCATCATGCCCACTTTGGGATCGCCGGCACTGCCCAGATCGGAGCGATCAATTTCAAATATGCGGTCGGGATCAGATTTGCCGTAAGCCTCTTCGGCCGGAATGGTGACCTTGAATTTGTCGCCAACTTTGCGTCCTTCCATCGCTTTTTCTAAGCCGACAATAATGTTGTGATGGCCGTGCAGGTACTCCAGTGGTTTGCCCTCTGACTGATCGAGAACTTTGCCATCGGCATCTGTAAGGATGTAATTGATGCCTACTACACAGTTGTTAGCGGCGCTCTGAACGGTCATATCACTGTTGTTCATGTCTAATAAAAGCTCCTTGAATCTGGCTTGTAACTAAAATCAGCTTCTTTGGACAAGCTGACGGAGCAGAAGGCCGAGGAGTCCTCGGGCGGTGCTCTTTATATCAAAATGGGCGCAGAAACTCGCTTTCCCTTCGCTTTTTATCTACGGATTCCCCCTGTAAAGAGGGGAGGGAGCAATTACGGGGAGGAAGTCACTATGCTGTATTTTATGTTTTTTTTACGGAAAATAGTGGGATCGGCAACGGTGTCTTTTAAGGCAGCTCTTAACTATACTACTTGAGGGGAATACCAATATGCAGAGTCTGCCAATAAAAATAGAGGGAACAGAGAGGCGGGGAATAATATTGTCTAGTTTTGATTTTGGGCTTTCATAGAGACCAATAGGAGGAATTTAGTCGGAACTTTTTTTCCGCCCATGTATACACTTTTTTTCGCCGTAACTTGTATAATTTTTCTTCTTTTGGCTACAGCCATAGCCGTTGCTGCCGAGTTCGCTATCGTTGCCGCCGATAAAGAGCGCATAAAGAGCATCGCCAACAATAAAAAGGATCCTCATAGCAAAAAAGCTGCTCGGCTTTTACCACACATAAAGGATAATTACTCTTTAGACCATTGTGTGGCTGCCTGCCAAATTATTATTACCATTGCCAGTTTGCTCATTGGCGCCCTCGGTGAAAAATATCTGTCCGAGTACTGTATAACGCCTTTCGTTTATTTTGGAGTCGATAAAGACGGAGCCGCTCAAATAACCAGAGTCACGCTGATCATCTTTTTTACCTGTTTGCAAGTTGTGGTTGGTGAGCTTGTACCTAAATCGATTGCAACTCGCAATACAGAAGGAATCGCTCTTGGATGTATAGGTACCGTCGACTGGTTTCTTCGCCACTTCAGCTGGGCTGTAAATTTCCTGAACCTGTCTGGCCTTTTCATTGTAAAATTTTTTGTCGATTTAGACAATCAGCACAGTCATTCTGCTAGTTTAAAAGATGTTATCGCTATGGCCAACATTAGTGCGGAGACCGGCTTTATAGGAGCTGTGGAACGCCAGAGGGTAACTTCCTCTCTTAAGTTTCCCAATAAACACGTTTCCGATGTTTTTATTACCTACCCTGCAATTGTTGAAGCCGATGTACAGAAGGAGAAAACTGAAGGAGTACCAGAGTACAAAGCTGTGCCGATTCGTTTTGCAGTTAGGGTGAAAATTAAAGACGAAGCTGATATCCCTAAAAACAATACTGTAAACGATGATCTTAAGCCCCATGAGCTCATTTATTTGCGTGAATCAAACAGTATTGCCGAAGTGGAAAGTATTTTTGACAAGAGCCCTTATAGCCGTTTGCCCGTTTATGGTAGCGGCGAAAACAGCTCTTCTATTGTAGGCTTGGTGCATATCAAAGATATGGGGTTAGCATTGGCTGACGGACTTTTTGAAAAAGCTTTGCAGGAGAGCGGCCGCCGTTCCCTACACGAATTGACTCTAAAAGAGTGCGATGCCATTTTTTCCTCTCACGATTTGAAAACTCAGCAAAATATCGACAGCGAACGGGAGGAGGCTATCAAAAAGATTGAGTTGGAAAATCAGCATGAGTTAAAGCTGCGCCCTGAACACAGGAAGGCCGTGGAACGCAAGAGTAAGAGAGCTGCTAAACAAGCAGAAAATTATGCCAACGAAAGAGCACAGCGTGAAATTCTTTTCCCTCACGGATTTGTGAAGCGCGGATCGCTGGTCCATTGCCGCCTCGATGACGAATTAGATGAGGTCAGGGAAGAAATGAAGGCCAAATATGCTTCTATGGCTATAGTGGAAGATGAAAACAGACAAGTTTTGGGAGTTTTAACTTTAGAAGACCTTCTGGAAATTCTGTCCGGCAACAGTATTATCGATGAAGCTGACATGAAGTATGAGGCGGCTTCTTCAGCCAAAAAAGACGGTAAAAAGCGCACTAAGATTGGAACTTTTTCTGTCGGTTCCGAGAATTCCGCCAAGGATCAGCCTTTCGGCAAACAGAGGGAGGCTAATTAAGGTATGGCTGAAATTTGCGATATACTTATTCAGCTCAGTGTTATCCTTATACTGATAGCCATTAATGCTGCTTACGTTGCTGCCGAATTTGCTCTGTTAAACAGTAAGCCTCTGGAGCTGCGCACAATTATCGATGAGCATAAAGCCAAAGGAAAAACCGCAGGTTGGGCCTGCCGTCTTCTGGAAGTCAAAAATGATTCTGTCAAGTTTGATAATTATGTTACGGTCGTCCAGGTAGGAGTAACTTGCTCCAGTTTGGGATTAGGTGTTTATAGTGAGCACGCTCTAGCCGGTTTGTTTATTAAGTTGGCTAACCATTTCAATATCGGTTTGGAAGGCACGGCTTTAGCCGGCACCGTACACGGAGCAGCCTCTATAATGTCTTTGCTTCTCCTTACCTACATACACGTAGTAGCCGGAGAAATGATTCCCAAAACCGCCGCCTTGCATAAACCGCTGCAGGCAGCTCAGCTGACCTACGGATTTATGTGTGTCAGTAATAAACTGCTCCATTGGTTAGCTCTTTTGTTAACTCATATAACTAATTGTGTGCTGCGCCGTATGGACATTCCTGTCCAAAAAGATTTGAGTCAGCATGTTTCTAAAGAAACTTTGGATCGGGCGTTGGAAACTTTTCAAAATGAACGTTTGATTGACGATGAAGCTGGTGATTGGGCGCGTGAATGGTTGCATTTTGGCGATGAAATTGTGCGCAGCGTTATGGTACCGCGTACTCAGGTGCTGGCTTTTCAGGGTAGTACCACTGTACAGGAAGCTCTTTGCCAAGTGCGTCAGTACCGCTGCAGCCGTTACCCTGTTTACGAGGAAGACCTCGACGATACCAATAGTATGGTCTTAGTTCGCGATCTGTACAGGGCTATGCGCGATGGCAAAGGCGGAGAACCGGTGCGTCTGCACAGTCAGCCTTATCCCATTATGCACGAGCTCATTACTCTCGATCTGGCTTTCAAAGAAATGTGTGCTCAGTCTGTACACATGGCTGCTGTAGTCGATGAAAAAGGCGGTATTGCCGGTATTGTAACGATGGAAGACCTCTTCGAAGAAGTTGTTGGATACGTTTACGATGAATTTGAAGGTGAAGAGCGCCAGGAAGTGAGCTTTGACTTGGGGTGTCGCAGCTGGGAAGTGGAAGGCGTAGTCTCCTTAGAAGATCTCATTGAAGATATGGGAGAAGCTCTGGAGGAACAGCTTATTGCCAGTGTCAGTGAAACTCTGTCCAAAAAACTCAGGCCTAAGCGCGAGAAAGATTTAAGGCGCGATTTGGGTCGTACTTTGCTGCTGCAGATTGGCGAACAGCGTCTTAGCCAGCGTCTCGATGAATTGGTGCAAGACGAAATTGAAAAGCTTGAGCTTGACGACTTTATTGACAGCATAGCCAAACAAGCAGCCAAAGAACATATGAAGGATGTCGCTGATAAACTGGACGACAATTTTAAAAATGAAAAGGCTGAGACTGTCGGCGGCTTAGTGATGTCTCTGCTGGGTAAGTTGCCTGCTGAAAACGATAGAGTCCTTTACAAAAACGCTTTAGAATTCCGCGTTTTAGAAGTAAAAGAACATGCTCCGTCTTGGCTTGAAATCCCTGTGCTCAATCCCGATTCAATTGATGATATTTGCGAACAGTTGCGTCGAGAAGTTTTAGATGAAGCCCAAAAAAAGGGCGCTGTTCTTGATTAATTTATTGAACAGTTATTTTTCTTTTATAATTGCTCTGTATAAAAGGAACTTAGTATAGTTTTTTGCCTTTAGTCAAAATGACTAGACTTTTGTATAAAATGTTGTTTGTACTGAATTAACTGACGATTAGAATTACTAAGCTTGTCTGGAGGTAAGTCCGCATGAATTTCAGTAAAGCATTTCCCTTAACGGTGCTATTGCTGCTGCTGACACTCTGTGCCTGTATGAACTTTAAACAGGCTGTATCCAGAGAAAAAGTAGATGCAGAGGGAGGAAGCTCTAAAAAAGTGTCAACATTTGATTTTGCCCTTTCGCCAGGTGAAGGTGGCAGTTTACAGTCGGATGCCCCTAAAGCGGTTGCGGTATGTAAGCCATTGGAGGTTGCTGCTGGACAAAAGTTGTTGAATCGTTTGCCGACACTGCCTGACGAATCCTCTGCCCAAGAGTTTTACCGCCGAACCGATTCTGTTTTGCCTCCCCGCAGCGGTAAAAATATAGAAGTTCCTTTTCCGGCTACGGAAGATATGGAACTAGCTGGTCATCAGACTATAAATGCCGATACACCTTTAACTGTTTTGGAGCGTTTTACGCCACAAGGTCTGGTACAGGCTGTGCCCGGTGTAAGTTTAACGTTTAGTCAGCCTATGATTGCCATTCAGGAAGTGGAAGGAACCAAGAAAAATATTCCTGCCCAAATAAAGCCGGAAGTTGCCGGTAGTTGGCGCTGGTTAGGCACCAAAACAGCTGTATTTGAGCCGTCCGGTCCTTATATGCCCATGTCTTCAGAGTATGAGGTTACTGTACCGGGCTCACTTAAAGATGCGGCTGGACGTCCGCTGAACAAAGATTATAAGTTTTCTTTCCAGACAGAAAGGCTCAAATTTGTAGATACTTATCCTAGAGGCATAGGCATAAGTCCCAACCCGATATGTTATGTTGTTTTTAATCAAAAAATTGATCGTGAAAAAATGCGCCAACAGTTGGTCTTGGCGGAAAAAGGACGTTTATCTGCCCGTACCGAGATCAATTTCTTAGCGCTCAAGCAGTTGCCTCAAGATTCCAAGGTCTCTCGAGTACTGCAAAATGTTCCGGAAGATCACTGGGTAGCTTTTAAGCCGGCCTATCCGTTAAAAGCGGCTTCGGATTACTCCGTAATTTTACCTAAAGGCAGTTCTTCTGCCGAAGGTCCATTAACAACTGAAGCAGAGCAGAGCTTCAGTTTCCACACTTTCAATCCTTTGGAAATTTCCGGTACTAACTGTGAAAGCAGTTGGCGAAACGGTGAGTTGGGTGTGGGCGAAAAATGGATCATTTACTTCAATAATCAGCTTGATAGTGCCAGATTGGATGGCGCCGATTTAATAAAAAGTATTACGCCAAAACTTGATTCTATGCATGTTGCGGTAGTTGGCTCTCAGCTGGTTATCAGTGGTGACGCTAAAGCCGAGACCAAATATACCGTGAAGCTAAATCCTGAAATCTGCGATATATATTCTCAGAAGTTGGGAAGCAGAGCGAAAAGCCTTACTTTTAAGGTAGGTTCATTGCAGCCCTATATTAATATGCCCGGAGGACGCCTTGTTTTTAATCTGCTTGATCCGGACAGCCCCAATACCTACTCCATTTATAGCGGAGCGGTAACAAGTTTCAAAGCTAAGCTTTTTAAGGTTGACTTCCGCAGTTTTTCTCCAGAAATTAGTCTTTACTTTAACAATTTAGATGAGTACAAGGGGGCCGGCCGTTTAGTTTGGGAAAAAACTTTCAAAATAAAAGCGAACAAAAACGAATATGTGCAGACGCAGATTGACGTATCTGAGGCTTTTGCCGACGGTCCGTGTTTGGCCATATTGGCTATCGAGTCCGGCACTCGCAAAGAACGCGATCATTTTGCTAAGGCTGTGTGGTTGCAGTCTTCTTCTTTGGCCGCCGATATCGTAGCAGATAAATCCAATACATATATCTATGTTACCGATTTGAAGAGTGGGCAAGCTGTAAAGGGAGCTTCAGTTGAAATTGGTGGTGCAACGGTGGAAACCGATGAAAATGGTCAAGCGGTTTTCCCTGAGGCGTTAGATCCGGACGATAGTAAACACATATTGGTTCGTTACAAAAAAGAAGCTTTAATGTTTTCTTCTTCTTCAACTAGAGGCAGGTCTAATAACAGCAGCTTGTTGTGGAGTGTGTTTAGCGACCGCGGTTTGTACCGCCCTGGCGAGACGGTTTCTGTCAAAGGATGGATTCGCTCGATAGTGAGAGGTCCGGAAGCCAACGCTTTCCTCGACGGTAAATTAAAACAGCTCAGTTGGACGCTTACCGACCCTGTAGGTGCCGAATTGGCCAAAGGCAGTAGCACTCTGTCCGACTGCGGTGGCTTCGATTTTACAGTTGGGCTGCCTGACAATATTAACTTAGGAGAAGCCAGTCTGTGCTTAAAGGCGGCTGATTGTCCATCTAATTTCGCCTTGCGGGAGTTCTATTACAACTTTGACGTACAGGAGTTCCGCCGTCCCGAATTTGAGGTTTCAACTCAAATTGAAGGTACCGATCATTTTATGGATGATTGTGCTCGTGTCAGCGCCAAGGTTAACTATTTTTCTGGAGGCGTTGTCAGTTCTTCTCCCGTAGTTTGGAGAGCTGAGGCCAGAAGAGCGGCTTATGCTCCTCCAGGATGGAGTAAGTTTGTCTTTGGCCAGTGGCGTCCTTGGTGGGAGCGCTTTTTAGAAGGCAGCGAAGTTGAGGCCAAACATTCTCTCAATTTGGTTACCGATAGTTTAGGTCAAAGTGCGCTGGTAATCAATTTAGGCAAAGCCCAGCCGATTTGTCCTGTCAGCATGAAAGTTTCGGCTGCTGTCAGCGACGTCAATCGACAAACTTGGTCTGATAGTACATCTTTCTTAGTTCATCCTGCCAAGTTGTACGTAGGTATTAAGCCTGACAAATTCCACTATGAACATTTAGTGAAACCTTGTATGGAATTTGTTGCCGTATCTCTAGATGGTAAGATCGCTGCCGGTCGCAAAATTAGTTTGCAGTCAGCGCGGATCGATACTGTCTACGATAGTTCAGGCAAGGCTGTGGAAAGAGAGTTAAAGGTCATCAATGATGAGTTGATTTCCGGTGATAAACCTGTCCAGAAAGTTTTACCCTTCAGCGAATCGGGTCTGTGGCGCGTTCGTGCTCAGATTAGCGATGACCAAGGACGTGTAAACGAAACGACGGTACGCATTTGGGTTGGTTCTTTCCAAATGTCTGGTTTGGCTAAAGAAAAAGTTGAGAAGCAAGAACTGACTCTCATTCCTGACCGCCAGGAATATTTGCCTGGTCAGGTGGCGGAAATAGCCGTTCAGGCTCCTTTTGCCGCTAAGCACGGCGTTTACACAATTTCCCGCAGCGGTATAGCCAAAAGTCAATCGTTTGCTATAGACGGAACTAATGCTATGCTTAAAATTCCCATCAGCGAAAATTGGCTGCCTGGTTTTAAGCTTACTGCTTCTGTGAGTGGTTCCGATAATCGTATAGACAGTTCCGGACTTAAGATAAAAGATACGCAGCGTCCTGCTTATGCTGCGAATTCTTTAAATATTAAGGTTAGTACCAAAGAGAAAGAGCTGCAAGTAAAAGTTGCACCTAAAGAAGCTGGCTTGGAACCCGGCGGCAGTACTGAAGTCAATGTCAGCGTGTCCGATTGTAATGGCAAGCCGGTAGCCGATACTGAAATTGCTTTAGTAGTAGTCGATGATTCTGTTTGGGCTTTAAGCGGTTACTCTATTGATAACCCTCTGCGCAATTTCTACAATAATCAGCCTGATCCGACTTTCTTTGATTATGTGCGTTCCTTAGTCATACTCAATAATCAGAAGCCCAAAATTGTACAGACAGCTTCATCCGGAAGTAGACAGAACGATTACGGTCAAGGTCTTTTCATGATGAATTCCATTGATGGAGCTGCCATGATGGGCAGACGTATGGCTCCTATGGCCAAATCGATGGATATGGCGGTTGAATCAGCCGTTGTCCATGAATCGGCCGCTAACGATGACGGCGATGAATCAGCTATAGCGATTCGTTCTAATTTTGATCCTTTGGCTATTTTTGCAGCCACTTTAAAAACTAATGCTGAAGGTAAAGTGGTGCAGAAAGTGGTGTTACCCGATAATTTAACCCGCTATCGCATAGTGGCTGTCGCTGCCGATAAAAAGTCTCGTTTCGGTTTAGGTGAAAGTAGCTTGACGGCCAGGTTGCCTCTGATGGTGCGTCCCAGTGCTCCGCGTTTTCTGAACTTTGGAGATAAATTCAGTCTGCCTGTAGTGTTGCACAACCAGACTTCACAGCCTATGAATGTTCAAGTTGCTGCCAGAGCGGCTAATCTCAAGGTCGCTTCTCTCGGTGCCTATAGCTGCCGAGTCCCGGCTAACGATCGCTGTGAAGTTCTTATTCCCATGGAAACCGAGCAGGCTGGTCAGGCTGTTGTTCAGGTGGCCGCTGCTTCCGGAAAATATGTTGACAGTGCTCAGTGTACCCTGCCGGTTTACACACCATGCACTACAGAAGGCTTTGCTTCTTATGGCACCGTCGACGGCGATCAAGTTTTTGTACAGCCTCTGCAGCGGCCGCAAGACAGCTTCAAGCAATTTGGAGGTCTCGACATCTCTACTTCATCGACCGCTTTGCAAGAATTGACCGATGCGGTAATCTATCTGTGCGATTATCCTTTTGAATGTTCAGAACAGCTGGCTTCTCGCATTATTGTTATTGCCAACCTGAAAGATGTGCTGCACAGTTTCAAGGCTGAAGGGCTTCCCAGTCAGGCACAGCTCGATGACTTTATGGCTGCTTCTTTGAAAAAATTGAAGCAGCGTCAGAATAGCCGCGGCGGTTTTGGTTTATGGATAGCTGATAAGTGCGTTTTGCCTTTTGTATCCGTCCATTGCACACAGGCTTTAGTAACTGCCCGAGCTAACGGCTTCAAAGTTGACGACGATATGTATAACAGAGCTCTGAAGTATGTAACTAGAGCTTATGAAGCAACGTCTGACCCTAATAAATACAGTCGTCAAGCCAGACTCAATGTGGCTGCTTATGCCGATAACGTGCTCTGGCAGGCCGGTGTCGATGTAACGAACCATTACACAGAGCTGAAAAAAGAAAATCTCTCCAAAGTGTATTTAGACACTTTGGGATGGTATCTGCCTGTCATTAAGGACAAAATTGGCGACGTGGAACTGGTAGAGGAAATCAGACGTCAAATTAACAATAAAGTCACTGAGACTGCAGAAAAAGCCAATATCGGCGAGTTTACTCAGCAGGGCGATTATTTAATTCTTAACTCTCGTTTTAGAGATGAGTCGGTACTGCTGTCAGCCATGATTTTTGACAATCCTAAAAACTCAGTTATTCCTAAATTGGTGCGCTCTCTGTTGGATGGCCGCCGACGCGGAAATTGGGGCACGACTCAAGCTAACGCTATGGTTGTAATGGCTCTTAACAAGTATTTCCGCACTTACGAATCGGTAACTCCCGATTTCGTTGCCAACCTTTGGTTGGGTAAAAATTATGTCGGCCAGCATCAATTCCAAGGACGAAGCTGCGATTATAAGGTTAGCCATGTGCCTATGGAGTTTATTGACAATCAAAGTAAGTTGACTTTGGAGAAGAAGGGAGCAGGACGTCTTTACTATCGTTTAGGACTTAAATACGCTCTCAAAAATCTCAGCCCTGAACCTATTGAGGCCGGTTTTGCTGTGGCGCGTACTTATGAAGGGGTAGATAATTCTGACGATGTACGCCGTATAGACAGGGATACCTGGGAGTTCAAATTGGGCAGTAGGGTTCGCTGCCGCACTAGACTGGTTGCTCCGGCGCGTCGAGCTCATGTGGCTTTGAGCGTGCCCCTTCCAGCCGGGTGTGAAATTCTCAACAGTGCTCTCAAAATGACCGAAGAACTGCCTGAAGACAAAGCGCAGGTGCAGCCTTTGCCTTATTGGTCGTATTTCTGGTTCAATCCGTTCGATCATCAAAATTTGCGCGACGATAAAGCGGAAGTATTCAGTTTAATACTGCCTGGAGGCGAGTACAATTATTCGTTTATCTGCCGCGCTTCCTCTCCAGGTACTTTCGTTGTTCCTCCGGCTAAAGCCGAGGAAATGTACTCTCCCGAAGTGTTTGGCCGGACCGGCGGCATAAAGGTTATTATTAAATAATTTTTATTGACCGCTTACTGTAACGCCGGGTTCAACTCACGTCATAGAGTGGATCCGGCGTTATATTTTGTGCAGAATATCCACTCTGTTTTGGGCAGGAATTAGCCTAAAAAACAGGAAAAATTGGGCTATCATGATCGAAAGAGCTATTCTGATTGTTATGGATGGCTGCGGCGCCGGTACTGCCCCTGACGCCGAGCTTTTTGGTGATAAGGGCGAGCTGTGCGGCAATACGTTAGTAAACGTAGCTAAGGCCGTCGGCGGTATTTCTATTCCTACGCTGCGTTCTTTAGGATTGGGCAATGCTTTAACCCTCGTTGGTGGAGCACCTTTGGCTAATCCTGCAGGCTCTTACGGCAGACTGCGCGAGCGTTCCTTAGGCGGTAAGGATACTGTGACCGGTCACTGGGAAATGATGGGGGTAACGGTCGAGAAGGCTTTTCCTACCTATCCTAACGGTTTTCCGGCTGAAATTATTAATGAATTTGAAAAGCGAATCGGAACTAAAGTGCTGGGCAACTATCCGGCTTCTGGCACCAAAATTATTGACGATTTAGGCCCTGAGCATATGGCCACCGGCTGTCCGATTCTTTATACGAGTGCCGATAGTGTATTCCAGATTGCCTGCCACGAAGATATTATTCCCATAGAGCGTCTTTACGAACTTTGTCTTATAGCCAGAGAAATTCTAACTGGTGATCATGGTGTGCAGCGTGTTATTGCTCGTCCTTTTGAGGGCAAGCCCGGTGCTTTCCGGCGTACCGAAAGACGCAAAGATTTCCCCATTAAGCCTCCGGAAAATATTATAGATCGCTTAGCCGCTACGGGTATAAAAGTCGCCGGTATCGGTGTCGTTCCCGAAGTTTTTGATGGTCGCGGTTTTGCTTGGAAAAAGCGCACCCAGAGCAATGAAGAGCACTTCAAAGCTACTTTAGAGGCTATGGATACCGACTGCCGCTTTATCTTCACTAATTTTGAAGATTTTGATATGCTCTACGGCCATAGGCAGGACGCTCCCGGATTTGCCAGGGCTTTGGAAACTTTTGACGGTTATCTCAAAACTATCATGGACAAAATGAGCGATAATGATTTGATCATGCTAACTGCCGATCATGGCAACGATCCTACCAGTCCCAGTACTGATCATTCCCGCGAATATGCCCCTATTTTAGTTTTCTCCAAACAGATTCCGGGCGGCATCAATTTGGGTAACCGCGAAACTTTTGCCGATATATCTGCTACTCTGGCTAAAGTTTTTGGCGTGGAACCTATGAAGTTGGGAACCCCCTTCTTTTAACCCATCCTGCAAGAAGTCTCCCGCCTCTATAGGCGGGAGTACGTTCACGTTGCGCTGAATGGAGCTGTTGCAGACAACTGTCGACAGTGGTGTAAAAAAAAGCTGCCGTCTGATCGGACGGCAGCTTTTTTTAGTAAGAGAGCAGCCTTCTTGAAGATTTTATCAGCTTCTTTATTGGAGCAGCTCATCGGGAATTTTGGGAACGGGAGGCACCTTGGGAGGAGGAGGTATAAGCCCGTCTTCTATTTCTTTTTTGAACAACTCCTGATCTGAAATAGGTTCACGGCTGCTTTTTGAACGATGAGGCTGACGAGTAATATTTTTAATGGTTTTGCTTTCCGGGTTAGCCGACTCAGGAACTACCTCTTCTGCCGTGGAAGTCGCCTTCTCTTCCGTAGGCCGATCTAACAACTTAGAAGATGGCTCTTTAGATCTATTAGCTGCTTTTTCTCCCGAATCGGCCGGAGATGAGGCGCCTGTAGGTTTCAATGGCGAATATGAACGATCTGCACCGGGCAGATCATTGTGAGACTTGTAAGGAGAGGGAAAGTTACTGCTTTCTGGTTCGTCCGGCTCATCGTCAGTCCATTTTTTAGCATTTTTGCGGCTATACTCTTCTTCTAATTTGTACATTAACTTAGAGAGCGCTGTAGTAGAGTATCCCTCTTGGGGACTGCCGACATCTTCTTGATAGGGGAATTCATAAGTTCCTGCCAGTTTCCAGTCGGTTAAAATTGAGCGACTCAGAGCCCTATACTCTGAAGACATACCTATCAGGGAACGTAAATAGGCGATATGGCGATCGTACTCTGTCGTTTTATATCCCTTCGCAGTCTGCAGAGCTTCACTGCCCACATACCGGATGCGGCTTCTTTCCACAGATCGTTTCCAAATATTAGCTCGTTCTGGATTGAGACGTCCCATAGAGCTTATGAGCAATCCTTGTTGCTCAGAATCTGTAAGTTTCTTTTCCAGTTGAAAGATAGTGTCAAGTATCTCGAAAGTTGTACTATCCGAGTCGGACGAACTGTACAAAGAGGACGATGAAGAGGCAAGTGAGTTAAGACGGCAGTTGACAGTCAGCATATAGCTAAAGGTTTTAGCTTTGAATTTGGCTGCAATTTTTAAGCCGACTGGCGTCTGCTCATTCAAATCGAACAAGGCGCCGTCTATTTCGCCGCGTTTTACCATACGTATAGCTTCATCAGCAGAGTTGACAGGAATGCGTTTGAAACTCGGGTTTAGTATAGTTGCCTCTGCTTCCTGACCTAAAAAAACAGAATAATACTCACTCGGAGTACCTACTACATAGGCTACAGAGTTGCACGTCCCTAAAGCAGATATATTCCTGAGTAACCCGTATCGAACTTCGGTACTATAACAGGGCAGGATGCCCTCCAGCTGGGCTCCCATATGCTGGTATTTTACCAACTGACTATAGTCCATGATAGCAAAGTCGGCCTGCCCTTCATTGAGGGCTTTTACCATATCGGCAGTGTTGGAGTATACAACAGTAGTTAAAACGCCGTTGTAAACGGAAGGAGATAATTTAAAAGGCTCACTGCCAAGATCGTCAGGCAGAGCCAGCTTATGAGAACGGCGCTGGGCAGGTTTGAAGCTGTCGGCATCGGTGGGGTAATTATGCGTATCGGTCAAGCGGGACAGGTCTTCAATCTGTTGCTGTCTTTGGGAAGCGCGATTGAACGAAGCTGCAATCAGCACAGCCAAACTGATGATAATTACAAAAGTATAAAAGCAGCTGCTCTTAAATAGATTTTTCACTACGACTTACTTTTCAGCTAAGAGATAAGAGAGCAAATTCTCTACCGATTGGCTCCAAGAGTCTGTTACAGATACAGACTCTTTTTCTAACTCCTGAATCTTCAATCAAACTTAAAGCTGCAGATACTTTTTGAGATGTTTCTGGACTGCAGAGCCGAGCTTTTTCCGGAGCCGACATAGCGACACATGTTGAGCAAGATTGTGGTGCAATCTTTAAGTTCGTTTAAGTACAACATAATTTTATGATGCTGTGAGGTTTTGGGGGCGTCCATAATTGATAAACTCACCTTTAGTAAAAAAATCGCGGTAATTAAGATCGGTAAAAAGCGGAGTTCGCTCCTGCAAGTTTCGTAGCGATTCCAGATCTACCCTGCCGTTCTGGCAGTCCTCGTAGAGCTTGTTAAAAGCTACCAAGTGATTGCGCAGTTTGCGGCGGGCAGTTTGAATGCTCTGTCCCGAGGAGAGAAGCAGAGGCCAGTCGGCAGATTGAGCCAGCATTAATTCGCGCAATGCCTGATTGACTGCTTGATGCATATCCGGATTTTTATCGCCTATTTTAGCCATTTCGTACATATGGCGAGAAGCTATGCTCAGGGCTATAATAAGCCAATCATTGCCGCTGTTGAGCCATCTGGCCCCGAAGCCCCCGTCCATCCAAGAACCTATGTTCGGTATGGCGAATTCGAATTGGTCTCTATATTTTAGCAACTGAGCGCTTGAAACTAAACTAATGATTTCCGGATCTGCGGCTGCTAATCTGATGATGTGTTCCAACCAAACATATCCTTCGTACCACATACAGCCGAAAAATTCTGCATTCAAAGTTAAAGTAATGAGTGGGGGATGCTCTAGTTTATTTTGTAAACGCTCTATTTGGCGTTTTCGGCTGCTGAGAAAGGCTTTTGCATGGATTTGAGCCATCGAACGGCCTTGCTCTAAATTGTAGTATTTTGACGAGGTAGAAGTGCCGTTGCTGAAATAGCGGAAACCCGTCTGCGGACGATCTTGGCCGACAGGAGCAAAATCGCTCAGATCGAGCTCAGGAACTTCATCGCTCAGATCGCGGAAACAATTTCTGTAACTGAAATCGTTGTAATAGCCGCTTTTAGCACTCCAAACTTCTAATTCCGATTCTGTATCTCCCGGGAAAAAAACAAAATTATCTACATTGCGCAGCGGCGAGATTGCTCCGTGACCCGGGTGAGGGATCGCTCCCATATTTTCGCAAGCTGTAGTGTAAGTGTATTGCAATCCGCTTTTAATCAACAGTTTTTCTAAGCCAGGATTAAAAGCGCACTCCGGCAGCCAAAAACCTTGGGGTTTAAATCCGAAACAACGTTTAAATGTATTTATTCCCGTTTCTATCTGGGCTCGGCTCAAAGCTGCATACGGATAAAGAATAGGCAGTATGGCATTAGTTGCAGTAGTGGTAATAAGTTCTATGCAGCCGTCATTGGCTAGTTTGGCAAAGGCGGAGATAATTTGCCTATTGTAAACAAAGTTAAATTTTTCTCGGTAGTAACGCAGTCTGGACAAGTAATGATCGACTAGTTCGCTCAGCTCTAGCTCAAAGAGGCATCGATCTGCCTCTCGTACCGCCAGACTGATCTTCTTTTCTAAGTAGCGGTCGAAGCGTTCCTGCATGCGACTGCTGTCCAGCATCTCTAAAAGTGTCGGAGATAGAGAGATAGTCAAGCGATAGGGTACATTTTCTGCGTAGAGGCGTTCCAGCAAGTCAAGAAGCGGAAAGTAACTGTCCAGTATATGATCGAAAAGCCAATATTCGTCGTTGTACAGCTGAGCTAAAGAGCGGCGAGGACGTATATAAGGTGTGTGGGCATCCAGTACTATGGCTAAATATCCTTTAGACTGTGGCAACGGAGGAGTTAAAACACTCATAATTGCGGATGGATCCCTTCCGGCATGGGAGTTCGTCCCATTTGTATATCTAATATCTCAGCCATTTTTTTCAGGTCTATGCTGAGGCGATGGGGAACAGAAGAAAGGTCTGAAACCTGCTGTAAAACTTCGCTCTGCCGTCGGCATGCTTTGCTATATATCGGCAGCATATCGGTCTGCACGCCGCAAGATGTACCCACCGGAAGTAGTATGGCACTGCTGCCAGTAATGGAATAAAATTGGTTATCAGTCGATAAATAACCTAATTGAGCATACAATCTTATGCTGCCGGTATATTCTTTACGATCGATATTGACAGGGAGGTAACGGGAGCGGTGAGGACCGCTGACGTCGTAAATAATGCCGGTGCAGTTTTGGTTATCTTCTTCCAGACGTATAATTAAGCGGCTGGAAGCAAACGACTTCTCTCCGAGGCTGGCTGCTATTTTATTTTGGGTTTGGTAAGAGATATTCCAAGTGGCGAAAATTTTATGAGGATCTACAGGTACGATTAACAGCAGATCTTCTTTCATGACGTCGGGCAAATCACTTGGCTGTCCTAGTTTAGAGACTGACCAGGGGAGCGTGTGAGAATATCTGGTGATCATAGCTGAGAACTATTTTTTTTTGTAAATTAAAGATCCTGCCCGTATATGGTTCGGCGACCGTAAAAACAGCGCCGCAGCTCGTTGTTTTTAATTGAGCGCGGCGCTGTACAAGCGTGCCCGTAGTCGGTCTTGTTGCCGACAAAAAATAGAGCGGCTTTATGAGCTTTGAAGCTTATTTTTCTTTCCAACCCGGATTTGAACCGTAAACTTCCAAGAGCGATTGGTCATTGTAAAGGTAGGCGTAATCGATACCTAAAGATTCGGAAATAAAAATGCCGTGTTGCATGACTTGCTCGTCGTCGATCCATATATCGCAGGAGCGAGTAATTACATCGACGTGAGTCATACAGGACCAATCTGCGCCGGTTTGACTGCCGTAAGGATCGCCGAAGGCAATATGGACACCGGGCATTTTTTCATCTTGGAGCAGGTTGCCGGTAAATTCAAAAACGGCTAAGTTGGTGCCGATGGCAAATTCTCCGACTCTGTCAGAGTGAAGATGGCGGTGGCAGTACTCCATAAACTCTTGTTCTAAGTTTTTATTAGCACAATAAGCTTTTTTGAGATAACCGCCTTCAATTTCTAGAGTCATGGGGGTTTTATTTAGAACGCCGTATTTGGCACTGAAATGATCGCCTACCGTACCATCTACCACAAAAATTCCATCTACGCTGGCCGGGCAGGTAAAAACTTCTCCGCCAGGCAGATTGGACCATACTTCTTCAATGATGCCGCTGGTTTTGCGCCAAGTATAATCGGGACGGAAGGTTCCCAGCAAATTGGTGCCGGCTCTGCTTTTGACGCGGACGGTACGACATTTTTGAGCCAAATTAAGCAGACGTCTGCTCACATCATCAACTTTTTTGTAGTCTGCGCGCATGCCTTGGCACATAATATCTTCGGTAATGCCCACCATGTGAGCGTATTTTATATGATTAGCTTCAATGGCTCTGGTGAACTGTATGCGTGAAGGCAGCTCATTCGGTTGAGGAAAAACGCAGTAAACGGCTACGTCTATATTTTGTAAAGAATTCAAAAGAGACTCAGGAAATTCCTTAGTTGGACGGGGACCCAAATCTTCAACTAAAATACGTTGGCAGGGGGCACCTATTTCGTTAGCGGCCAATTCCATGGCATCACTTATACGTCGGCTGTGTTCGTCAGCTACAATAAGAATACGCTGATTGGGCTGAAGGTTTAAACAAGTGCGTACGGCGTTTCTGGCCCCGGGAAGTAAATCTTCAAATGAGTGTTTCGTACTAGTAATACTGACCATTCCTTTTCTTTCTTCTATTGTGAAATCTGTTTGAGGTGGAGCGTCTAAGCTGTTATTCTCGTCGACATAGGGGGAATGTGCGCTGTCGTTCGCGTAAAACCTGCCGCGAAAATTGTCCCTAAAGACGCAGAGGCAAATTTGACAGGGTTGTATTTTAGCCTGCTTGAACGAATTTGGCTCTGGAAAGCGTTTTTATTTGCAGAATTACTGATTTATTGTCTGGAGCTTTTATTTGTTTCTCAAACGACTGGAACTTTGCGGGTTCAAAACTTTTGCCGATAAAACCGAACTGGAATTTATACCCGGCTTAATGGCTATAGTTGGGCCTAACGGCAGCGGAAAATCGAACTTAACTGATGCCGTGCGTTATGTTTTGGGAGAGCAGAGCGCTAAAACTTTGCGTGCTTCCAAACAGGAAGAACTTATCTTCGCCGGCTCTCCGGAGCGGCGTCCTGCGCAAAACTGCGAAGTTACCGTAACTTTTGACAACCAGGACCACAGTTTGCCTGTTGATTTTTCCGAAGTTTCTTTGACTAGGCGGGTTAATCGCCAGGGAGAATCGCAGTACTTTATTAATCAGGTGGCCTGTCGACTGAAAGATATTCAGGAACTACTTATGGGATCGGGAGTGGGGCCTGGCTCTTTTTACATATTGGGGGCGCGTGAAGTAGATATGGTTCTTTCTTCCGATCCCAAAGACAGGCGCATGATGCTGGAAGAGACGGCAGGCACCAATCGTTACCGTTTCCGCCGCCGCGAGGCTATGCGCAAGTTGGAGCAGACCCAGCAAAATTTAGTGCGCCTTCGCGACTTGCGCAAAGAGGTAGAGGACAGCACTTTAGAAAGCAGTCGTTCTTTGGCCCGTTATGAACGTTATCGTCAGGCTCAGGACGACTTGCGTCTCTGTGAAGCTCGTTTGGCTTGGAGCCAATACCGCCGAGCTGAGCGCCTCTTCCAAGAATCCGAGTATCTGGTAATTGAACTGCAGGCAAACTCTCAAAAAGCTGATTCGGAGCAAGTTCGCCTGCTGTCCCAAACCGAAGAGCTGCAGAAAATTCAAAATGAGCGTCGGGCCAATCGAGATCGACTACATCAGCAAAATGCCGATTTGAAGGCTGAGCTTTCGTTCGCTAGGGCCTCTCAAGATGGACTTAGCCGTCGTTTGGCTCAGCTTTCGGTCGATTCTCAGGCTGCAGCCGAACATTCGCAGCATTTGTGGGCTCGTTATGCTCATGGGGCTAAAGAATTGGCCCAGTTAGAAGCTCAGCTTCCTGACTTGCGTCTTAATTTAGAGGCAGCTCAAAAAAATTGTGCTCAGGTGCGTCAGAGCTTAGAAGAATTGCCTTTTGAAGCTGACAGCCAAGGACAAAATTGCCGAGAAGCTTTGATCACTAATGAGCAAAGACAGAAAGAATTGCGCATTCAGGTGGAGGTTCTCAAAGAAGACAGCAGGCGTGGAGAGTTGCGGTTGCAGACTGCCGAACGCGAACTGGAAACTGTAAAGGATGTCCCTGAAGAGTTCCAGCGTCTTATGGAGAAGCGTCAAGAACTTCAAGACCGTTGTTGTAGTACTGCCGAGGCCAGGAAACGAGCTTCTGCTTTATTACAGGAAAAACGCGTCGCTCTAAGTGCATTGCGCTCTAAGCGGACTGAATTGGAACGGCGGCGCCGTCCTCTGCATGCTAAAGTTATGGAATTAGAAGCCGTTTTAGAAGAGCGTATTGGTATGCCTATGCCGGTAAAAGCGGTCATGAAATGGCGGGAATCGGGTACTGTTGGAGTTATCGGTGAGTTAGTTAAAGTGCATGAAGGCATGGAGACTGCTCTTGAAGTCGCTTTGGGGGGACGCGTCAATGATATTATAGTGCGAGACCGCTCGGTAGCCTCTGCTTTGGTCGATCGTTTAAAACAAGAAAGGATAGGGCGTGCCACTTTTTGGCCTCTCGATTTACAGCGGCGTGAGAGTGAACTAATACCTTTGCCTACTCGTCAGGGGGTAGTAGGCTATGCTTTAGAACTGATCGATTTCGCTCCAGAATTGCGCCCTGTGTTGAGTCAAATTTTGGGCCAAACTTTAGTCGTTCAAGATTTAGCTTCCGCCTTAACCCTTTACGATCGATTCAAAGGAAGGCGTCCCCATTTGGTTACTTTGCAGGGAGAATTTCTTTCTGCCGTGGGTGCTGTCACCGGAGGTATAAGTCGCAGCGAAAAGACTGGCGTGTTTGTGCGCATGCGGGCCTGTGAAGAGGCTAAGAACAGCCTTAACAGCTTGGAGCAATCTCTTAGTGAGCTCAGTACCAATGAGGAAAAATTAGAACGGTTGTTGCGGGCGGCCGAGTCGGAGGTGGCCCTTACTTCGGAAGAAGAGCGTTTAGCTAAGCAGGCCTTGGCCGATTTGGAAGCGGAAAATAAACGGGCAGAATTGGAACAGCTGCGTTTGCAAAAACTGCGAACTCGTTTACATAGCGAAATTGAGTTTATAAGTAATAATTTGGCTGGCAGCCGAAAAAAATTGCAGAGTAGTCAAAAAGAGTTGGAAAGTTTGGCTCAAGAGTGGATTTCTCTCAATGAACGTCTTTCTCTCTCTCTGGAACAGGAGGCTCGGCTTACGGCGCAGCGCGCGGCTTTAAGAGTGCGCCTGGCTGAAGAACAAATAAAAATAGAGGCTGCCGAGCACAGCTTGGCTTCCGGAGAGCGAGAGGTAAGTGCTCATAAAAAACGTTTGCGCGAGCTAAACGAAGATGCTCAGCGGGCCGAGTCGGAAGAACGCCGTTTAGTTATAACTCGGGAGCAGGCTAAAACTGAAGGAAACGATTTAGTTCGTACCATTGCTGAAAAGCAGGAGCGTTTGCAAAAAACTTCTCAAGAGTTAGAAGAGGCGGTGCGCATTCTAGAAACTGAAAATGAAAAGTTGCTGCAGATGCGGCAGGAACAGCTCAAGGCGGTGCGTTTAGCGCGTGAATTGGGCGAAGCTCTCAGCAGTGCTCAGGTAAACAAGGAAACGTGTCAATCTCGTTTTAGAAATGAACAAAAACGTTGGCAAGAATATGCTGACAGTGGATTCGATACTCAAGATGAGCAATTCTCTTCGATAAATGCGGCTGAGGTTAGCAATCAGGCTGCCAAATTACGCCGTTTTTTGGAAAATTTTGGCAGCGTCAACTTAGGAGCTCGTCAAGAATACGAACGTTTGAAAGCTAGGCTGGACGACTTAACATCTCAGGTAACCGACCTTGAGCGGGCCTCCGAAGGTTTTCAGCGCATCGTGGAAGAGATGGATCAAGCTTTAGTGGCGAAATTTAAACAAGTATTCAACCAGGTTAATCACACTTTCGCTTCAATTTTCCAAAATATTTTCGGCGGAGGGTTTGCTAAGCTGGAATTGTGCAATCCCGATGATTGGCTGGAGTCGGGAGTCGATATTTGCGCTTGCCCTCCGGGAAAAAAATTACAGAATTTAACTCTTTTTTCTTCTGGTGAAAGAGCCTTATCAGCGATATCTTTTTTATTTGCACTGCTTACTCATAAGCCTAGCCCCGTAGTTATTTTTGATGAGCTTGATGCTCCTCTGGACGATGCTAATGTAGAAAAAATAGCTGGTAAACTGCTCGATTTTGCTACTTCTTCACAATTTTTGATTGTTACTCACAATCGTAAAACTATGGAATTCGCTCAGCGCCTTTACGGAGTAACTATGGATAAACCGGGTATTAGCCGCTTGCTCAGTGTGGAAATGGAAAATCCGGCGGCTGCCGAGTCGCTTTCTAATTAGTGTTATCTTTTTTATAATTCGTCGAATTAGTCGATTGTTAGTTCTGTTTTATAAAAAAGATAAGCATCCGCCCAGCTGCTTTTGAAGCGGCTGGGCGGATGCTTTTGAGAGTATAAAGCCTAAAATTTACAATTTTAGAACAAACTAGGCTTGAGCCGGAGTTTCAGGAATAGGCTTCGTTTCTTTGTTAAGAGTCTTGGGCTTATTACCTTCTGAGCTTTCGGGGCGTTGCGGATGGAAATAAAGCCAGGTAAAGCCTAACAGACCGGCCGTGGTTGAGGAGCAGAGGATAGCCATTTTAGCGGTATCAAGGTGAGGACCGTTTCCTAAAGCTAAATTGGAGACAAAGATTGACATAGTAAAGCCGATGCCTCCGAGCATTCCTGCTCCCAAAAGCTGGGACCAGTTAGCTCCGCGGGGAAGTTGGGCCAGTCCGCATTTGATAGTCAAGAAAGTACCTAAAGTAATGCCTATGGGTTTGCCTAGTACTAAACCTAAGGCAACACCGTGAGTAATAGTGTCGTTTATGAAGCCCGGTTCTAATTTTGTGACTATAACTCCGCTGTTAGCCAGAGCAAAGAGTGGCATAACTACCATAGCGACAAAGGTGGAAATAGAATGCTCCATTATAACCAGGGGAGGAAGAGCTCGAGTAGCACTTTCGTGCAAGTTTTCGATAGCGTTGAGTACTTTGGCATCGCCTATAGCACCTTCTTCGTTGGTAGAACGCCTGTCCAAAGCATCTTTGACGACTGATAAAGTTTTGGAAAGGCGGTTTTTGTCTATTGAAGTCCAAGTAGGAATAGTTATAGCCAACATTACACCGGCTAGGGAAGCGTGAACTCCTGAATTGAGGACGCACAACCAGAGCAGCAGTCCTCCTAAAGAATAAGCCACGAGCGAGCGTATGCCCAACTTGTTGAGCAACAACAAAATAGCGAATATGGCAAAAGCCGACATTAAAGGTGTGACGTTCAGATGACTGCTGTAGAATAAAGCGATTACTAAAACTGCCCCTAAGTCGTCGGCAATAGCTAAAGCAACTAAGAACACTTTTAGACTGGACGGTACACGCTTACCCAGCAGAGTAATAATGCCAATGGCAAAAGCAATATCCGTAGCTACCGGTATTCCCCATCCGTTAGTATAAGGGGTGCCCATGGCACAAAAGCTGAAAAGAAGTGCCGGTACTATCATGCCGCCGGCTGCGGCAATTACAGGCAGAATGGCTTGGCCAAAACTGGACAGATCGCCAACCTGCATTTCGCGCTTAATTTCTAAGCCCACCTGAAGGAAGAATACGGCCATTAAACCGTCATTAATCCATTCAATGAGAGTGTGTTCTAAACTAAAAACTCCGATGCCTATGCGGGCGTGAGTGCTCCAAAAACCGGTGTAGCTTTCAGGCATAGAATTTGCCCATATTAGAGCTAAAATAGTTGCCAGCAGAAGAACAATTCCTCCGGAAGTTTCGGCACTTATAAATCGGTTGATAGGGCTTAAGACTGCTTCTAGAGGTGCCGCTATTCTGACATTTGCTTTATCACTGCGCCTTTTATTGGCTTTGGTTATATCCTTTTTCTTATTGGTGACCATGTATTTATCTCCAATTTTGCCATCCTCACCCCAAATTCGCACACTGTTTTTTGCGCTGAAAATCTTATTACCTGCCTTAAAATATTTCCAATCTTATAATAATCAAATTTATAAATATGTATTTTTTTGAAATATAAGTGACACTGGAAGGCAGGCAGGTAATAGCGCCGTTTTTGAGAATAAGCCCAAAAGCGCATTCTTAGGGGTTTTTTTACCTTAATTGCAGGTAACGGAAGGTTTTTTTTTATGTCTCTATCTGAGAGAGTTTGCCCTGTCTGCGGCATGCCTTTTGCCGGACAGAATGAAGATGGGAGCAGCGGCAATGCTGCAGAATGCACGTTGTGCAGTCAGTGTGGTTTTCTCTATCACGATGAATGTTGGGACGGGATAGAGCGTTGTGCTGTTTTTGGATGCCGTTGTACTCATGCAGAGTCTGCTTCCATGTCTCTAGAGCTGCCGGATACTACTAAGTGCCCGTCCTGCGGCGAAACTAATCCTTATAGAGCTTCTCTCTGTCTTAAATGCGGTCAACCTTTGGAAGGGCGTACAGTAGGTAAAGTATTCAGTTCTAACTCGGTTCGGAACAAGTGGCAGGCCAACGATGCCAAAGAACTGATTCTCAAGGCCGATCAGGATTGGAATGCTTCGGTACGTTACCTGTATAACGGCGATTTTGAATATTGGCTAGAAAATAACGGCTATAAAGAATTAGCCCAGAAAGCCAAACAGGCTAGAACTGCCAATCGTCAGCGTTCAGTAGGGTTGGAAGTTTTTCTGGAGTCTACGGGGTTTGTAGAAAAGCCAGTTTTGAATTTGTCGTCGGAATCTTTTGTCATAGAGTGCGCTGACGACGAAATTGATAAGGCTATCGACTTAACTAATATTGGGCGCGGCTATCTTTACGGAACTTTGCAGGCTAATGTAGATTGGATTATCGCCCAGCCGCAGGAATTTGCCAGCAACAATCAGCGCATTCTGCTTACCTTGGACATGACGGCCTTGGAAGGTAATTCCGGCGAAGGTCAGATCTTGTTCAAAACTTCCGGAGGAGACAAGACCGTTACGGTCAGAGCTAATCGCATCGCTGTATCTACTGCCATAAAACTGTTCCGTGACGGAAATTTTCTTAAAGCTAGAGCTATTGGGCGCAAACTGCTGGAAAGTCGCATATCTGTGGCTGATGCCTCCATTTTGTGTGCAGCCTGTTGCTTGTGCGAAGAAAACTATATAGGAGCTGTGTCCGATCTGCGCCAGTTGTCGGGCAAGTGCAAGAGCCTTCCCAGTGATATAGTCTCTCAGGTTTACGAGTGGCTGAAAAGCGATCCTCCGCAGGCCGTTACTTTGGAAAAAGACAGCATCTATGAGGCCATTGCCGAAGTTGCCGACGAATCTGTAAAAAAAGAACTAAATAAAGACTTGGCCCGAGTGTTTATCGACAGAGCATCTATGTCTGTTGAAACTGGTTCGGGTAGCGGTTCATTGTGGAGCAGTGGACAGCAAGCTTCCAAGAACATTAAAGCTGCGCTAAAGCAAGCTGAAACGCTCGATCCTGAGTTGGCCAAAGAGGCCTCTGATGTCCGTCGTCGTCTGCGTTCGAGCAAACCAACCATATCTTTGTCAGGCTGTTTGGTCATGACCATTTTGCTGGTTTGTTTGGCCATAGGGGGAGTGTTCTATTTACAGAGTGTTAAAAAGATCGATATTGTCAGTTTCGGACAGGGCAAGTCGGCAGACCTTATTGGAGGCGATTTCCGCGCTGAAAATGCCGACCTACGCGCCGAATTCCAAAATTCTCCCTCCGATGACAATGTCAGAGCCAAATATGCAGCTTCTTTGCTCGGGTTAGCCCGAGAGGCTGAATCATCTCATGTTTACAGTGTAGCCGACGGTTATACTGCGCAAGCTCTTGAAGTTGCCAAAGGTAGTGCTTATGCTCTGGAAGTGACTCAATCGCGCATGCTGAATTGGGTAAAAGAACTCAAAGAGAATCAGATGGCCGGAGAAGCCTATATAAGGTGTCGCCAGGCACTTTCGTTAGGTGCCAACAGCGAGCTGGAAGCTATATCTCTTGAGTTAGCTCCTTCTTGGGATAAATATTACAGCGTTTTTGAAGCAGTAAACGGAGCTTTTTCCTGCGGCAGTGTTGTGCTTTCGTCCTCCGATGAGTCTAGTCGCAAATTTGTTCAGACTATCTCTTCTTTCGGCGTTTATTTTTACAAAGCCAGGGTTGACTGTGCCTACATAGACATGACCGGAGATGGTCTTCGCGATTTGATAGTGGCCGGGTGTGACGACCTCAACTCCGAAGTAGTTGTCGGTGCCGATGAGGAAAAAGATAAACAGACCGCTAATTCTGCCAGTTTGCGCAATCTGTCAGGTAGCTTTGCCGTCTACAGTTGGAACAAGGTTATACTTAACCAAGTGTTTAGTCAGAAAGTTAAAGGATTTGGACATTTGGTCAGCCTTACTTGCGCTAATGTAACGAGCCAAAGTAAAGAAGAAGTTATTATGGTGTGGAATGCGCTTGTCAATCCTGATTATCTGAATGCAGTTGTTGTCAGTCACGCTGACAAAGACTTTACCTGCACCAGTCGCGCCGGCAACATCAATTTTGATGTCGCCGACCATGACAACAACGGCCGTTTTGAAATTTGGATTTCTTCTGTTTTGGCCAATTCGACCGATTTAGGAAATGCGGTTTATGTGCCGGTACCCTACACTTTGGGCGATAAAGGTTTAGTTAAGGCTTCTGGAAACTTCAACTCTTTATATACAAAAATTATAAAGAGTCTCGATGAACAAATTAAGAGTAATCCTTACCCCAAAGATTCAGATATGCATCGCTTGTATCGCTTGGATCGACAGAAAGCCAAAGATTGGTTGCAGGAGCGCATGGATACAAAAACAAGTTCTGCTGCTGCTGAGAGTGGCGCAGACAATAATAAGCAGTAAGTACTTCTAGGTTATCGGCCTATCTGTATAAAAGGCCGATAACCTTTTTCTACGGCTTTTCGGAGCCGATTATTTTTTTTGAAAAATTACATACTTTATTGGAAGAAGCAATATGGCTGCCATTTACAAAAATCGTCGTAGTGGAAAGGTGTCTCTACCTAAAATTATCGGTTTAACGATCGTCCTTTTAGCTTTGCTGTCTTTTGCTCTTACCTGGATTGTCGCTGGATGGCAGCGCCGGGCCGAAGCCCCCACTGTCGAAAAAACATATAGTCAGTTTGTGGAAGATGTGAAAAAAGGGCAAGTCGTTTCGGTGCAAATGTACGAAGATCTTATTTATGCTGAGAGTAGAGAAGGACGCTATCTGGTGCGCAGCGTGTCTGACAGCTATACAGTGGACATGCTCCTTAAGTTTAAAATACCGCTTACAGGTATAGAGCAGCCTTCCGGAGCTTTTAGCAGTAGAGCACAGGCTGCTTATTTAATGGCTATGCTTGTTCCTTACTTTATTTTAGGAGCGGTTGTGTTTGTGATGGTCAGAGCTGTTTCCGACGCTTCTGAATCGGAAGGAGCTTATGAGGAAAGTGGCTCTGCCAAAAAATAATTTTTAGTAATTTGGGAAAATACTCTTGACACTAACCGCGTTAATGTGTATACTCTGGGAGCGGTTGAGAGATACTGCAAACAACATGAGTTGAATATCGCGGGATGGAGCAGTCAGGTAGCTCGTCGGGCTCATAACCCGGAGGTCGTGGGTTCAAATCCCTCTCCCGCAACCAATTGAGAAGATGATGAAAAGAATCATCTTCTTTTTTTTTGTTTTCCATAAGGTCGTTTGGGATCGTATTAAGAACTTGGAACCGAACAAGGAAATAGCTCGGCTTTGCCATATTTAAGAAGAACTGTTCGGGACAGGAGACAGTACAAAGAATAATCGGGGGATAATAGATATTGAATCGCCAGATCGGCTGTTTACTAGTAAAGAGAATTGTTTGTATGAAAAAATTTTGTGCATTTATGGTTGCTGTCAGCTTGTTTTTTTTGTTGGGTTTGAGTATGGCCCGCGCTGAAGAAGCTCAGCAGCTTCGAGCTTATCGTTTGGGAGATACAGTTTATTCCATCCCTTGTATGAAGTTGCCGCTAGCTGAAGCTGAGGACACAGACAGCTCTGAACACTACTTTTTACTTGTGGGCAGCGAAGAAGCCGAACGCCTGATTGCCAAATCGGGACGACGCTTTAACTGGAGTAGCAGTGGGAGTACTTTGGTCGTTTTTGCTGGCAGCGAAGAGCTAATTGTGTCGGCTGACAGCCGCGAGATTATAGGGCCTAACCGCAAAATAATTGCTGCTGCAGGTTTGATGCGCAATTCCTCAGGGCAGCATTTGATGGAACCTGAACTTTTTATGCAACTGCTCGATTTAGCCGTATGCACCAATGACAAAGAACAACAGCCTGAAACTACCGTGTTGGCTTATAAAGTTTCTGCTCCCGCGATTCACACCGATTCTGATGGCCGAAGGCTGACTATGAAGTTCCCTTTCCGCCCTGATTGTAAAGTGATTAGCAGCGATTCTGAAAATATTTCCCTTCAGTTTCGCTCTGCCGTATGGGGAGAAGCTGAATCGCAGATTCACATAGAACATATCAATATAGAAGCTAACTCCGCTTTAGTTAATGGCACGCCGGTTTTAACGCTGAATTATAAATTTCCCGGCCATTGGTCGCCTATTTTGCGCGAATCATTTGACAATAAATCAATTAGTATAGTATGTTCGCCCCAGTTCTCGCTTTCTGCCGTTTCACAAGATACTGTCGCTCTTAACAGTTGCGGAGTACAGAGCTCAGAAAATAATGGCCTTAGAGTTGAGGACATATCAGTTGCAGCTTCGGCTCCTTTTCGTTATTTTTGGAACTATTGTGCGGATTGCCATCGTCTGTGTCTCTATTTAGATAATGTTGATATAGATTCCTCAGTGCATATACCTGAGAGCAGTCTCAAACTGTTTGATTGGGCCGAAGCTTCTGCCGTAGGCAGTGTCCATCATCCTATACTCCGTTTAGAATTTGTGCTTCAAAAAAACATCTCTTTTGTTTTTCCTGACTGCGAGGAAAAATGCGGCATGATGGTGCGTTTTTTTGACAATGCAGATTCAACCGAATTGTCTGAGGTCGCCGACAGCGGCAGAGGGCATACTTTGGGCTTTGTAGAAAAGCGCGGTGTTGTTGTGTTGGATCCCGGCCACGGCGGCGGCGATCCAGGCTGCTATAGCCGCACTTTAGGCATTTATGAAAAGCAGATTACTCTCGATGTAGCCATGCGCTTACGTGATTTGCTGGAAAGCGAAGGCTGGGAAGTAGTCATGACTAGAGAAACCGATCGGGATGTCAGTTGGTTAGGTTCTCCCGACTCGGTAGAATTGCAGTCCCGATGTGATGTCGCCAACAATATTGGTGCCGACTTCTTTATTAGTTTGCATTGCAATGCCAGTGTTTCTTCCATACCTAACGGAAGTTCTGTTTACTGGTTTAAGCCTGAGGATAGGCAATTGGCCAAAGCTTTAGAATTCTCGTTGAGTTCTCTAGGATTCTACCAGATAGGTATGTTGAGGGAAGGCTTTTATGTGCTGCGCAACACTGACATGCCGGCTGTTTTGGTAGAAATGGCTTATCTGACAAACTACAACGACGGCGTGAAGTTGGCTGATCAAGATTGTCGGCAAACTATCGCCGCGGAGTTGGCTGCGGCTCTGAATAATTTTATTATGCAGAACGGTAGTTCTGATATTAACGGACGGAATGTTCGTTCTGCTCCGTAAAGTAATCATATAGCTAAATAAGCACCATACTAACTATCTTTCTGATATAGCTGGTATGGTGCTTATTTTATTGTCGGCAACAAAGGGGCTGACTTAACGAAGAGTAATTTTGGAATCGCAGAGCTCAGCTTGGTAAGTTAAGGTTCGGTTGGAATCCTTTAATTCTGTTTCCAACCAGTAGCGGCCGGAAGAGGGAAGTTTTTGCAAAATTTCAGCGGCACTGACAGTATCTGCCGGATACACTTCCGTTTTAACTAAATGGCGCTGTCCATCTTGATAAGCATAGAGTTTTACAGTAGTTTCCTGAGCAATAAGGTCGGCAGGAAGCTGCTGAGCCACTTGCTCGACGGAACAGGGGCGGTTGCTTTCTAAATAGAAGCGGCTGGGGTTGGCATCATAATCGCCTGCGCATCCGCTCAGCAGGGAGGCAGATGCTAAGGCAAGGCAAAGACCTACTATAACTCTTTTCATTTGTTCTCTAATTACCTCACCGAAAAATAAGTATTCAAACTGCAACTTTCATGGCTAAACAGTTCGTATAGAGGGAAACTTTTCCCCCAAGGTTGGCAAAATATGCCAGAACAGAACTTTTGAGGGCCACTACGTTAGGCTAAGGACGTCGGGGATGGTTCGAAGACAGTAGTTACTTCTTCAATTTCCGCACCTAATCTGAGCAGTAATTCTTTCTGCCATTGTACCGCCATTAAGGCCGGCTCCATACATTCTTGGTTGCCCCAAACTATAGTTAGGGTGCGCTTTGTTTCGTCATTTGTTTTAGTTCTCTGTGAATCTTTTACTGGGTTGGCGCAGGGGCCTTTTTGATCGCGCATAACGATTAACCCCTTCAAGTTCATCTCTTGACCCGACTTGTTGAATATGTAAGATTCTCCCTCTCGTCCTAAGTCGATATGCAAAGGGGCTTGACAAAGATCTAGATCTATAACGCCAATAGGCAATCCCAGATGAAGAGAGACGCCGTTGAGAACGTCGACAGCGGCATTGATTGAGTTTAGTTCTCCAGCTGCCGCCGCTTTTACTAAATATTCTGCTGCTGGTTTGCTTCGTCCGCTGGGTTTAAAACCTCCCCAGCGCAGCAGAGCACGGTACATTTTAAAAATTTCATCTTTAGGGGGGAGATGTCCCTTAGGCCTTTCCGCTTCACCTTGTAAAGTGAGCAGATGCTTGAGCCAATCAGGGCTGTGCATTTCTTTTAGAGGACGGGGGAATTTACTTATAAACATAAGAGTATGCAATAAGGGGTGGTAAGCTTGAGTGACTTCCAAAGTTGCCTCCAATCGGGGTGTTTATTGCTGCTTAATTTCTGTTAGCTCTTATTCGGCCAAAGGAAAGAAAGGGCTAGGAGCTTCTTCATACAAGTTCCCTTTCCCGTTTAGTTGTTTTTTTTGTCTTAAAGCTTCTAAAGCGGCCATTTTTGCTGTTTAGCGGAGCTGTAATAATAAGAAAATAGTAAATCTGATTTTAAATTTAGCAAGATTTTTTCCCAATAATGAAGAAGCGTTGCACGTATTTCTCGACTCACAATGCGGTATTTTGGGAGTTGTTGATTTTTTAACATAAAAGATATTCACATCTGCGCAAAAGTTTATAGAATTCAGAGTAGATAGTAGTATACATCGGAGGATTAGTCATGGACGCAATGCGGGGTTTGGACCCTTCAAGTAGTATGTTTCAGACTCAGGCTACCAGAAACCTGAGCCACATCGGTTTCGGTTCTGTTCGCTCTCAAAAAGAGGTAACTCAGAAGCAGGACGAGACTGCCCAGCATGAGGTTCGCGACAATGTTCAGTTGTCTCTTACCGGCCAAATGGATGAAACTCCTGAAGCCGACGAAATGACCAAGAACGCCGCGATGTCCGGCAATCTCAGTGAAGTCTTAGAAGATTCTTACGACGACGATGAGGAAATCAACGAGCGCAAGTTCCGTGATGACGAGGAACAGTACGGTACGCTTGGTGAATTGTCTGCTCGTAATCTGGGCAACGATATTAAGGCTGAAGATATTCAGCGCCTCAATCGCATGGACGACGACGCCATGGCTGCTAGGGAGATCCTTAGCGATGTTCCGGCCCGCAGCTTAGAGCCTGCAAAGAATTATGTTTCCAACATGATTCATGGAAATCGTCCCACCGAGACTTTGGCCGCTCTGACTCCTGTTGAGGGTGTCAACCAAATCGAGTTCACACCCGCTCAGAACGTTGGTATCTTAGATATACATGATAGCCAGAATAAGCCTATAACCGACGAATCCGGAGAAGAGATTAGTGCTCAGGCCAAACAGAGCGCCGCTGAAGAGTTTATGAACAATGCTATCAGCGGTTTGCCCGAAGATCGCCAGGCTATGGTCTCTCAAATGAAAGATGCCGTGGAAAATTGGGCAGGTGCCAATGGCTTAGATCCTAAAGCCGCTTTTGCCGAGAAGTTGCGTGACCTCGCTGCCGGTTGGGATGATGAGTCCTTGCAGGCTGTGGCACAGATTTATATTGATGCCGATCGCGAAATGGCGACTTCGGCGGCAGGTTAATTTGGTAAACAGAAATCGTAATCATTACGGCTCGTCTGAAGCGGGCCGCGGTGTTGAAGGCGGGGGAGCTCGGCTGGCTAAAGGCCGAACCCGCCAAAATGTATCGCTTAGAAGAAGAGGCCGATACGGAGCAGATACTTCCGGAGAACGCTTAAACGTTTCCGGGGGACGCGGCGTGCGGTCTTTTCGCGTAAGCGGACGTCATTATGCTGATATGCCCGGTATACGTCGGGTTGAAACTACTGCAAAGGCTGAAAAGCAGTATCGATATTTGGCTTTTTGGAAGCCATGCGGTGTCGATGTCAAGTTCACGGGTGAACGTGTGGAGGGCGAGCTCGATTATTATGTCGATATCCCCGATGTCCGGCCTTTGAATGTGCTCGACAAAGAAGCCGAAGGATTGATGATTTTGACCAGCAATCCTCGTTTTCGTGCCGTTTTAACTCATCCGCTTTGTTCTGAGCTGAGAACCTTCTTGGTTCAGACTGAAAATGTTCCTACAGAGGAAACAATTGAAGCTTGGCATGAAGGTGTCTGTCTTGTGGAGGGCGGACGTCTTGAAAGTGTCGAGGCTGAAGTTATTCCCGCTCCCAAATTGCCTTCGCGCAGTGTTCCCATTAGAGAGCGCAAGAGTATTCCCACTGCTTGGTTGGAGCTGCGGGCGCTTTCCGGAAACAGTCGCGGGGTGCGCAAAGTGTCTGCTTCCTTGGGCTATCCTGTTTTGCGTCTATTTCTCTGGGGATTCGGGCCTGTAGCCCTTACAGGTATGATTCCCGGACAATGTCGGGATTTGCGCTACGAAGAAATGCGCTGGGTGGAGTCTATTTTGGCTAGGGCTGAGGAGCCTGCCGAGAAGCGCAGATTAGTGAGTTTCGGTAGCTCAAAGAGAGGGCGCACTTCGGCCTCTTCCGAGCGTGTGTCTCGCTCCAAGCGCAGTAAGGGGCGCTCTTCCGGAGGTTTTGCCTGCCGTGAAGATGGACGCGCCTCTAAGGGGAGCCGCCGTTCTGTCTCCGGACCGAAGGCCGTCGGTAAAAAGACGCGCAGTCTTGTATCTATTTCGGCTGTTGGCAGCAATTCGGCTTCCACCTCTCAGGGTGGACGCAGCACCAGAAATTACGGACAGTTTAGAATTTACAGAGGGCAAGAGGGCAGGCGCAGCGCCTCTCCAAGTCCTTCTGGTTCCGTGATATCTGGAAGCAAACGTGGAGGCACGAGAATGCAGCGCGGTTTTCGTCAGCACTAGTTTTTGTAAATTACATTTCGTCTCTGTATTACCGGCCATTTTTTTGTCTTTAACCGGAGGCGGAATGTATTTTTTTTTCTTTTTTTGCTTTAAATAATATTTAATTAAGTTGGTATTTGCTAATTATGAGTTTTATAGACGAATTTAAGAATTTTATCGCCAGAGGTAATGTATTGGACATGTCTGTCGGTGTAATTATCGGCGGTGCTTTTGGTAAAATTGTTTCCTCTCTGACGAGTGATATTCTTATGCCTCCTATTGGTATCTTGATGGGCCATTTGAACTTTGCCGATCTGCACATTCCTTTAATTACCGATCCTAGTAAGTATATCAATCCCAGCGAGGGATTGGAAACGATGCAGCATCTTATGAGTTTACCGCTGGCTCAAGTACGCGCTAAGGGTATTCCAGTTATTGCCTATGGGAGTTTTATAAACGAAGTAATTAACTTTATAATTATCGGTTTTTGTTTATTTGTACTAATTAAAATTATTTCTCTGGTCACAGCCAAGAAAGAAGCAAAAGAAAAAGCTGCTCCTACAGTCAAAACGTGTCCCGAATGTTTGAGTGAGATTCCCATCGGAGCTAAAAAATGTAAATTCTGCGCCTCTGTGCAGCCTACTATTGACAGTAGTAACAGTGACAAAAAATAGTGGAAGAACTCGTAAGCGCCTCCTGAAGGAGGCGCTTATTTATATTGTACTGTTTTGCAAAACATTAAGGCGTTCAGTGAGGCTGAGCTGCCTGGCTGCTAAAACTCTGTAACGACGCAGTACAAAACAGAAAGCCGTTCCTATGCATATCATGCATAAGCCGGCAATAGTAAAAGTAGCTGCTATACCCAGTCTATCTGCACATATGCCGGAGAGCAGCGCTCCGATAGGGGCACCTCCCATGAACATCATGGCGTGAAAAGACATAATGCGACCTCGCATATGATCCGGAACCAAACTCTGCACTAAAGTATTGGAAGAAGCCATTTGTCCCATAATGCTGAAGCCCATCGGCAACATCAGTAAAAGCGACCACAGCAAATTGGTGGAGTTGCCAAAAAGAATAAAGCAACCCCCGCATAAAATCATACAGAAGGCAATTAGTTTTTCCATACCTTTTATTGATTTTTTCATGGCTAAAATGAGAGCTCCGATTAAAGCGCCTATGCCTGAAGCAGACATCAGCAATCCCATGGTGTTAGCTTGTCCGTGTAGGACCTCTTTGGCCACGGCTGGCATCATCACTACCTGAGCACTGCAAAGCAAGCTGAGAGAACCGAGCATAAAAAGCAGAGCTGTTAAGGGAAAACTGTGCATCACAAAGTTGAATCCTTCTTTCAGACTTTTTACAGGATCTTCCGATGGAACTGTTGCTTTGTCGGTAAGGCTTATAGCTAACAATCCCGAGATAACGCCGATATAAGTGGCTGCATTTACTGCAAAGCACCAGCCTTCTCCAAGCAGATCGACTATTACTCCGGCCACAGCTGGGCCTACTAAGCGGGTGCCATTTACTATTGAGGAGTTCAATACTATAGCGTTAGGCAGATCTTCTTTACCCACCAGCTCTACAACCAGAGCTTGGCGGGCTGGCATATCAAAGGCTTGGGTTAAGCCGAAAGAAAAAGCAAATATATACAGGTGCCATACTTGGGGATGACCTAAGAGAGTTAGTGCTGCCAGAGCCGAAGCCAGCAGCATGCAAGTCGCTTGAGTACGCAGTAGGATAGATTTTTTGTTAAAACGATCGGCTGTTATGCCTCCGAACACAACCAGGCAAAGTACGGGCAGTTGGTTACAAAAATTTACCATTCCCAAGGCCTGATGTGATCCAGTTATTCGAAAAATTAGCCAAGATAGGGCCAAACTCTGCATCCACATACCTACAAGTGAGAAAATTTGGCCAATAAAAAAATATCGGTAATTTTTATGCTTTAGAGCTCTAAACATTGTCTTTAAAAATTGCATAAACAATACCTCAAGTTGCTCAATAACAAAAACAAGTCGGTAAAAAGTGCCGATTTCTCTTGAAATAAATGTAATTTTGCTAAAAAAAACAGCAAAAAATAAACGGCTTAATCAGTAATAAATGAACTGAACTTTCAGTCTATCAATAAAGAGATATAAGGTCAAGAAACAAAAATTTAGTGAGAACTAAAAACGGTAATCTTTGCTGTGTTTAAGCTGCCTGGTGGAGCTGACAATGTTTCGGACAATAGTAGCAACAAAGGGGGAAGACAAGGAAGGAGGGAAACTCTGCACTTAGAAAAAATTCGGATTCACTTTATTAAGTTTTTTATGAATTTTTGACCCTTTTTGAGAGGTATTTCCGTGATAGCTTTAGCGGCCCAACTAGAAAATATTATTACTTTAGCCATAAAAGAGAGCTTGGGACTCGACGACGTCCTTCCTTTGCTTATGCCTACCAAAGATGAAAAGCATGGTGATTATCAGTGCAATGCGGCGATGGGGCTCTCTAAAAAGCTGAAAAAAAATCCTCGCCAGATAGGGCAGCAGCTGGCAGAAGCTTTCATAGAAGCCGACAAAAAGCTCGCTTGCAGTAGCGGACGGGAAAATATGATCGCTGCTTGTGAAGTAGCCGGTCCTGGTTTCGTAAATATTCGTCTGCGAGATGAAGTTCTGAGCGATATGCTGGGCCACATTGGCTCCGCCTCTGAGCAAAAGAAGGAAAAGGTTATCGTCGATTATTCTTGCCCCAATGTAGCAAAACAGCTTCATGTAGGGCATCTGCGTAGTACAATTATTGGTGATGCAGTTTGCCGTATTCTGGGCTATTTAGGCTATGAAGTCAGGAGAGACAATCACGTAGGAGATTGGGGTACTCAGTTCGGATTGCTCTGTGCCTGGATTATGGATCATACTAAAGTTGATTGCGAAGAAGCCGATTTGAGCGATTTGGAAGCTCTTTACCGCGAGAGTCAGGCTTTAGCTGAAAACGATGAACATTTTAGAGAATTGTCTAGAGCTAGGGTTGTTGCTCTCCATCAGGGCGATCCGGAAACTTTGCGAGTTTGGCGCTGCATTGTAGATAAATCACTTGAGCATATTTATAAGCTCTATGCCAAACTTAATGTACTGCTAACTCGCGGCGACGTAGTCGGCGAAAGTTTCTATAATCCTATGCTGCCCGAGGTAGTGGCTGACTTGCAAGAGCGTTTTCCTGCAGGCAGTCGCCCCATGGAAGTGGTGAAAAATCAGGGCGCAGTTTGTGTATTTATGTACAATGAAGATGGTACGCCGCTCTTTACTAATCCTGAAGGAGCTGCTCTTCCGTTAATTATACAGAAGACTGACGGTGCTTACCTTTACGCCACGACCGATTTGGCTTGTTTGCGGTACCGCACCCAAGAATTAAAGGCTGACTGGATTATTTATACTACTGATATGCGTCAGAGTCTGCATTTTAAAATGTTTTTTGCTGCAGGCGAAAAAGCTGGTTGGGTCGGCAAGGCTAAGTTGGAACATGTTCCTTTTGGCTCTGTGCTGGGCCAGGACAATAAGCCTTTAAAAACCAGGGCGGGACGCAATATTCACTTGGCCGATCTAATTCAAGAAGCTATTGACAGTGCTCGCTGCAACATCCAAACTGATGGTGGACGCACTTTTAGTCCCGAAGAGATCGAAGAAATAGCAGAAGCTGTCGGTGTAGGAGCTGTAAAATACGCCGATTTGTCTCAGAATCGTCTGAGTGATTACGTTTTTAGCTTCGACAAAATGTTGGCTATGGAGGGAAATACTGCTCCCTATTTGCTTTATGCCTATGCCAGAATTAGGTCTATTGTGCGCAAGGCCGGACAATTTGAGGCGGGAAAGATAAAAATTACTCATCCTGCCGAACGCCGTCTGCTGTTGCAATTAGCTCGTTTTAATGAAGTTATTGCTCAGGTCAGCGATGGTTGGAGGATCAATCTACTTTGTGATTATCTGTACAATTTATCCGGATTGTACATGAAATTTTACGAGAACTGCTCTGTTTTGTCTGCGCCTGAAGCCGATATTCGCAGCTCTCGCTTGTCTATATGTGTAGAAACTGCTCGCATTCTGAAATTAGGATTAGGATTGTTGGGGCTGAAAACTGTAGAGAGAATGTAATGCTGTTTGTATCTGGCCGAGTTCTCTTGCAGCTCGGCCGGTCTCCCCTTAGGATTTCTGGTTGATACTAAGCAGGGCAGAATCTTTGCTTAATGAATGGGGACAGCGGGAGAATGGATACTGCTACGTGGAGAAATTTTTACTTCGGCTTTTTTACGTAATTTTAATAATATTTGGCGGCCTGTGCGGTTATAGTCTATCTACGCATACCGAGCGTTTTTTTGCTCAAGGATTGCCTCCGGGGTTACTGTGGAGCAACTCTATAGCCATGATCCTGCTGGGAGTGCTGGTGGGGTATATTTTTGCGCCTATTTGCACTTTCTTGGTAGTAAAAGCTGTGGTCGCTCTAGCTTCCGCTCTCAAGAAGCTTCCTGTTCAAGAAGTGCTTATGGGATCGATTGGTCTGCTTTTCGGTCTGATCGTGGCCTTTTTTGTGAACTTAGCCCTAGAAAAGGTTTCCTTTAATGCCATTCCGGTTATCGGAGATTATTTGGGCCCAATGTTCATCGTTTTAAGTACGGTCTTTTTAGGAACTTTAGGCACTTGGTTTGGTAGTCAGCTTGCCTATGTACACAGCTTGGGCAAATTAGTTTCTGCTAGCGGACTTCCGGTATCACGTATAGTCCTGCTCGACACAAGCGTTATTATCGATGGCCGCATCGTTATGCTGCGTGAATCTGGTTTTTTGGACGGCTCCATTATGGTTCCTCGTTTCGTTTTACAAGAGCTCCAAACTTTAGCCGATTCCGAAGATATGCTTAAGCGAAACCGAGGACGCCGAGGGCTCGATCTTCTCAATGATTTGCGTAAAGCTGATGATATCGAAATTGTCAATCGTGATTTTCCCGAGCGTGGAGTAGATGCCAAACTTATTCAGTTGGCTTTGGAACTTTCCGCCTATCTGTGTACCACCGATTTTAATTTAGCTAAAGTGGCCGCAGTGCAAGGGGTCAAAGTTTTGAATGTTAACGTTTTGACCAGCGCGTTGAAACCGGTGGTGATTGCCGGCGAGACCATGACCATAAAAGTTATTAAGGCCGGTAAAGAAGCTGGCCAAGGTGTGGGTTATTTAGATGACGGCACCATGATTGTCATTGAGGGCGGTCGCCGCTATGTGGGTGAATTGGTTGACGTAGAAGTGGCGTCAGTGGTACAGACTGCCGCCGGGCGCATGTTCTTCAGCCGCTGTTTAGGTAAAAAAGGCGGCAGTGCTCATCAAAATAATGCCAACGAAAGATAAATAAACTAAGTAATTATAGTCTATAAGGGTGTGTGAGAAAATTATGTCTCTAAGTGTGATTATTACTGCCGCCGGCAGCAGCAGACGTATGGGGGGGATCAACAAGTTAATGCTTCCGCTGGGTGATAAGCCAGTTTTAGCTCACACTTTAGAATTGTTTAACCGTCTCGATTTTGTAGACTGCATAGTTGTGACCGCGTCTGCCAACTGTGTAGAGGAGTACCGTGAGCTTTGCAAGGAATATGGTGTCCATAAACTTTATGCTGTTGTTGAAGGCGGTAAAGAACGTCAAGATTCCATAAATATAGCTTTGCAGGTCTTGCGTCGCCGCGGTTGCCGTTTTGTGGCCGTACACGATGGGGCACGCCCCCTGGTTTCAGAGAAACTTGTTTCTGAGCTTTACACCAGTTTGTTGCGCAGTACTTTATCCGGTGGCAGCTTCCGCACTAGTGTTGATAAAGAATTTAGTTCTGAGGAATGGCTTAATTTAGAGCGTGCTTTGGATATGGGCGGTTCGTTGAGCTACGATGAACTTACAAAAAGTCGGCTTTGGGGAAAAGATGCCAAAGCTGAAGCTGACGGAAGTTCTATCGCTGGGGTTATTCCGGGAGTCGCCGTGAAAGACACCATTAAGCGGGTTGATAAATTCGGCAGAGTACACGAAACTTTAAAACGTTCCGAACTGCAGGCTGTTCAAACTCCCCAAATGTTCCGCTTCGATGCTTTGCTCAATGCCTACAGTGAAGCTGAGCACAGCTGTTTTCTAGGTACGGATGACGCCAGTTTGGTGGAGCGCTGCGGAGGTCAGATTTTAGTTCTGCCCGGTGAGTATACGAATTTAAAAATTACTACCGTTGATGATATCGCTATAGCTAGACGCCTTCTGGAGGAAATGTATGTCTAATGGAGGGGGCGGAGACAGTCAAGAACACGATGGACTGCAAACTGCTGAACTGCTCCAATATTTGGATGCATCTCTAGCCGATTACGGCAAGTACGTTAGCCAAATAGGCAGTCTGAAGTACACGGCTGCTCAGCTTCTTTATTATCGCGATGAAGTACAAGATATGCTTGACGCTCTTATCAATGATAAGGACATCGATCTTAAGAGCCGTTGGATTAAAGTGCGTGAACTAGATCTGCAACTGCGAGCTAAAGCTAGTATCTTCGTGCAAGAAGTCGGCCACGCTAACTTTAAGCAGTACCAGATAATTAACAATCCGCCTATGAATCGTTGGTGGTGGTATCTTAATAGAACTACGGTTAACCTCGATCATAAAGTTCCTTCCTGGCAATGGTGGAAGCGGGATGGCAGCGGTATTTAATGTAAGTATTTTTTTGTAATACCTCTTGACATAAAGCTTATAAATGATTATTATACCATCGTTGCCCGCCTAGATGGCGGAATTGGTAGACGCGCGGGTCTCAAACACCCGTTCCCGCGAGGGAGTGCCGGTTCGACCCCGGCTCTGGGCACCACAAGAAAATCCAAGCAGCGAGGCCGCTTGGATTATTTTTTTTGTCAAAAATGATTTTTAGCATAGAATCAGGTCTAATATGAAGGCTCATCGCACCCCGCCCATTATAGAAACTGCCGAAGCTTTGAAAGCTCTTGTGGAAGAGCTGCGCGGTATAAAATTAATTGCTGTCGATACTGAGATGGACTGCTACTACCATTACCATGATAAGGTGTGTCTTGTGCAGCTTTCTTCTGAAGAGGCCGATTATTTGATTGATCCTCTCAATTTAGATCTTTCTCCGTTAAATGAGATATTTAACGATCCCAGCTGTACTGCTGTATTCCACGCCGGCAGCAATGATGTACCATATTTAAATCGCGATCATAAGCTGGTCTTCAATTGTATTTTTGACACCTATGTGGCTGCCGAATTATTAGGGCTGCCCAGTAAAGGTTTGGCTGGTCTAATTAAAATGTTTTTTGATATCGAGCTAGATAAACAGTATCAGCGGGCCGATTGGACTATACGCCCTTTGCCCCCGGAAATGGATCATTATGCCCGCTATGATACGTGTTTTTTACTTGACCTGCGCAAAATTCTTTTATCTAAGCTCGAAGAGGCTAATTTGTTGATGGTCGCCGAGCGTATGTGTAGCTCTATTGTTAGTTCTCGTCTGCATCAGAAAACTTTTTCTCCGGATAATTGGATCCATGTTAAAAATGTGCGCAGTCTTCCTGCTAAGTCTTATCCGGTTTTGCGCTCTCTTTACATTTGGCGCGACAGTTTGGCCAGGCAGCTCGACTTAGCTCCTTTTCGAGTTCTTTCCGATTATTCTTTAGTTAAGTTGGCCGATGTCGCTCCTCAAACTTACGAAGAAGTGGCCACTTTCTTTGAGAAGTCGAGCCATCTGCAGGTTATGCAGGAGAATAGTCAATCGCTTATAGAGGCAATCGTTTCGGGAATAGCTTCAGGACCTATCGAATGGCCTCAGGAAAAGCGCAAGGAGAGCGGTCGCCTCAATGAAAAGCAGGTTCAGATTTTTGATAGGCTGCGCTCTTGGCGCAACAAGTATGCTGCAGCTGGGAAAATTAATGGCGTTTTATTGACTAACAAAATGTTGGAAGCTTTAGTGGTTCAGATGCCTAAGAATCGGCACGATCTGGAAATGATGGCTATAGGTTCTCCCGATCTCATAAAAGAGTACGGAACTGTTCTGTTAGAAATAGTCAATTCCTAAGATCGCCTATTGAGTTTTCCTTGGGTAACGGCTCACAGAAAAAGGCACAGCCGCACTTTAACAGCAGGCTGTGCCTTTATTTATTTTTGATTAGAAGCTTAATTCGGCCAGACGCAGAGATAAGCGGCGGGCAATGGCGTCAAAGGATTCTCCAGAAAGACTTTCAGGATCGAGCAGAGCTATAGGAGTACCTTTATCGCCGGCTTGGCGGATGCTTATTTCTAAAGGCACAGAGCCCAGCAGAGGCACCTGCAGCTCTTGGCTCATAGTTTCAGCTCCGTGACTGCCAAATATGTCTTGGCGGTCTCCGCATTTGGGGCAAACATAGTAACTCATGTTCTCTATCAAGCCAGCCACAGGAACTTTTAACGCTCTGAAAAGATCGGCAGCTTTTATAGCTACATTGAAGGCCAGATCTTGGGGAGTGGAAACAATAACTGCTCCGGAAATGGGAGCCAGCTGACCTAACGACATTTGAATGTCTCCGGTCCCTGGAGGCATATCCATGACTAGATAATCTAATTCTCCCCAGTCTACTTCCTCTAGAAATTGTTGCATGAGACTGTGCAGCATGGGACCGCGCCAGAGTAAAGACTTGCGGGAATCTCCCAGCAGCAACCCCGCTGACATAAGTTTGACGCCATATTTTTCCATAGGAATAAGTTGACGCTTCTCGTTAGTGAGTAGCATGGCTCTCTTTATGCCGAACATGATGGGAAGGCTTGGGCCGTAAACATCGGCATCCAGAAGGCCGACTTTGGCGCCTGCTCTGGCTAAAGCACAGGCTAAGTTTACGGAGACAGTACTTTTGCCGACACCACCTTTTCCTGAGGCAACAGCTACAAATTGTTTTATTTTACCTCTGGCTAACGGAGAGTCGTTAGGAATTTTTCCATAGGGAATTTCTGTATGGCATTCTAATTCGAAACTAAGCTCCGGCATAGACTTATGCAGAGCGGTGCGGACTAAGTCTTTGAGTTGCCAGGCTGTATCTTCATAGGGGACAGGCACTGCCAGCGACAAGGCGACTTTATTGTCATCTTGAACGGTAATGTTCTGGATTACGCCTAAAGAGAGCAAATTTTTGCTGCTGTCAGGGAAAAGAACATTTTCTAGAGCTTGGTAAATTTTATTTTTCATAGTGGCTTGAAGTTCAACCTCATGCAGATAAAGCCTTTATATATTGGGCTGCATGAGTAAACTGTGTTCCGTTTCGCTTGGTTGTTCATTAACTATTTTGAGAGCTTGCCTGATAACATCGACGCCGGTACCAGGTTTATAAGCATTTTCGGCTAAAAAGCGACGCCAGACGTTAGCTCTGGGCTGATATTGATAAAGACCTAAAATATGGCGTACTACGTGAGATACGGCCATACCTTGAGATAGCACCTGTTCCGCATAAGGAATAATCTTATTTTCTATAAGCTGTTGGCGACTGAGAATAGGATGATGAATATTAAAAAACAGGGAATCAGCTTCAGACAAAAGATAGATGTTGTGATACAGTGAACGCCCCATCATGACTCCGTCAACGTACTTCAAATGTTCCAAAGCCTGTTGATTATTTTTGATGTCTCCGTTAATAACCCATTCCAGTTCAGGATAGAGCTCTTTAAGACGGTAGACTTTTTCATATTCCAGAGGTGGTATGGAGCGATTTTTTCTGGTATCCAAGTTCATGTCTGCTTTTCGGGCATGAACTATAAAGCACCGGCAGCCTGCTTGGGCATTGAGATCGATAAAATGAAGCAATTCATTCCAACTGTAGTCAAAACGGCTACCTAGACGGCACTTCAAACTGACGGGGAGAGGAGAAGCCTGACAGCAGGCTTTAATACAGGCTGCTGTCAGAGTCGGATCGTCCATAAGGCAGAGACCAAAATTTCCGCTTACCCCTCTGGGACTGGGACATCCGGCATTAAAATTAATTTCGGTAAAGCCATATTGACTGGCAATGGCTGCCGCTGCTCCTAAATCTTGAGGAATGTTGCCTATAAGTTGCAAAGCTGTCGGGGCAGCTTGAGCATTGTCGGCTAATTTTAAACTGTACTGCCCCACGGTTATGGCATTAGAGTGTACCAATTCAGTGTAAGTGAGGGTCTCCGACGACAAAAAACGGACTATTCGGCGGAAATGGCGATCGGTGATGCCCAGCATTGGGGCTGTGCAGCAGCGGTGAGAGGTATATCTTTTCACAGTTTAGAGACCTTGTAATTTCTGTTGAAGTAATATATTTCCGGTTTTTCTAATATCTTTAATACAAAAAGAGGCCCGCCCTGCAGCTTATGCTGAAGACGGGCCCCGTTCTCGGCTCAGTTTGTTTTAGGCAGCGAGTAAACTACTTGACTTCGAAGATTCTCATGCCTTTTTCATTGACCATAAACATGTACTTGCCGTTGGGGGCCAGACGCTGAGTACCGAAAGCAAATTCGTTGTAGCCTTCAATGGGTTTGACCTGCCAGCCTTCGCTTTCACGAGCGTAGTAGGTCTTGGCTCTGGTGGAATCTTTGTTAAATACACTGAACATGGCGGTCTTTCCATCCTGAGAGAGGAAAAGATCGCGGTAAGGGGACTGAGTACTGGCTATATCAACTTTTTTGTTGGTAGCGGCATCGTAGAGTACCAAATCGAAGTTTCCTCTAGTTCTCTGCACTGAGTAGAGAAGCTTATCTTCGTAGCTCCACATACCGATGGTTTTTAATCCCTTATCGAAAGTTTTCAGAGCCAGGGTGTCGTCGCCAACTTTCCAGGTAGTATAATCGACGGAAGAACCTAAGTCGTCTACGAAGAACATGTAATTAGGAGAAACCATGCATTCGTAGTAATTTTTGGACTCTCTGTGAGCTTTATTCTGAGCTTTTTGAGTTTCGGCTATTTTTGTGAAGGCTTCTACGCCGGTTTTGTTGGTGTCGAGGTAGACTAAAGAGTTGCGCTCTGCGTAGTCATCCTTGTCATAGAAAAATCCTGTGGCCAAGAATTTATCTTTGTAATGGACCATCAACAGAGGATAGCAGCGGAAGCCCGGAACGCCAGCCTTGTGCTCCATAATGGTGGTAATTTTGCCGGTATCCAGATCTAACTTCTGGAAAGTAGCTCCAGCGCGGCTGGTGAAGACAACCCCTTTGCCGTCGAGAGTGTAAGTAACCTGCTCGATCATAGGAATGTCTATATCGTATTTTCTGACTCTGCTTATGGTAAGTTTATTGCTGAAATCAAGTACTACTAAACTGTACTTTTTGCCCTTTTCAATGCTTCCTTTACCATTGTAAACAACACCTAAAATAGAGCTGCTGTCAGGGGAAAAGCATATCGGCTGGAAGTTCTTTATATCGACTCCTTGGCGCTTAAAATCGGCCGCAGTAGTGAAATGATTATCAGCTTGGGCCATATCAGCGCCGAATGTCAGAGTTGCCAAGCAGGCTGCTGCCAATAGTAGATGTTTAAAACGCATTTATGCCTCCGCGTATATAACCCTCAGCTGACCATAAGCCAAGCTCAGGAATGTAAGTTCACCGCATAAACTTTTATAAAAAATTATGCTTTCCTACTTTATAGCTTGATCTTTCTAGATGAGCAAGGGCTCCTCCAACTATTGCGAAAGTAACACCGGGAGAAATATTTTTAGTTAGCTATTCCATTTACACCCTTTACTTGGTATACTGAAAGTGCAAAAGTCGTTTTAGGGTGTGCCGCTCCTTCTAACTAAAATTTATTTGCGGCTCGCCTCGAAGGGAGAAAAACTATGAATTACAAGTATATCGGTCTAGGACTACTACTATCTGGCGCTCTACTATGCGCCCCCTCTTTCGCTGGTGTCACCGATGTAACCGGAGGAACTACTTCTAACGTTTACAATCACACCTATCACACAAAAGTTCAGGGCAATGCCGATCTTCAGTTCTGCGTATACGCCACCGATGAGAATGGTAACACCTACCTCGATCATTACAACCACGTATACGTCAACCACAACAGCGGTTTCGTAACCGGAAACGTTTCCGACAGCGCTGTTCAGGCTGAAATCAACGCTTACAACAACAAGGTTTCTACCACAATCGGCGGCCGCGGTGTTGTTGGACACAGCAAGAGCACTTCCCTTACTTTCGATCACTTCGAGAGCTCCAATATCGTTAACCAGAGCTGCGATGCTATTCTCGTAGGCGACATCGATGATCTCGCTTCTGCTTACGCTGCTCAGGGCAACACCACCAAAACTCTCGACGTTCACGAGTATCAGGTTTATCAGATCAACGAGAGCTACACTCTGTCTCCTATCATCTTCGACCTCGACGGTGATGGCAAGATCGAGGCCTCCAATGGCGAGTACCTCTCCCATGCCAAAACGTTCAAGAATGACGGCGCCGTTCTGTTCGACTTCCTCAACAACGGTTTCCCTGTGCTCACCGAGTGGGTCGGAGCCAATGATGGTCTGCTTTGCCGCGTAAGCGCTGACGGTTCCATGACTGGTGCCAACCTCTTCGGCAACACCAATGGCTACGCCAACGGTTACGACGAGATGGCTTCTTTAGACGCCAACAATGACGGCGTACTAAGCGGAGTTGAGCTCGAGGGCCTTTCCGTATGGCAGGACAAGAACGGTAACGGTATTGCTGATAAGGGCGAGCTAGCTTCCGTACAGGAGCTGGGCATCACTTCCATCGGCGTAACTCATAACAATATGGTTGGTTCCTACGTCCGCAACGGCCAGACCTTCAAGTCCTTCGACTGGTGGCCTTCCATTAAGGACGTCCGCCGCATGGACACCGCTAAATTATAATTGAACGACTATGTGAGCTCCCGGATGACGGTTTTTGCTAACGCTTGAACTTCATCTTTTGAGCTGGAAGCGCCCCCCTCCCTGGGGCGCTTTTTTTTATATTCTATCAATCTATTAGAGTATTAGACGTTTGTTATATTCTTAAAATTTATGTCTTTCTTATCTTGATGTACCGAAAAAATAGTTGTATATTTCTAAGTGTAAAAGGTCGTTTGCGGTGTTCTGTCCTACCAAAAATTAAATCTGTCGGCAGGGCATCTGAAGGGAGAAAAATTATGAATTATAAATATATCGGTCTAGGACTACTACTATCTGGCGCTCTACTATGCGCTCCTTCTTTCGCTGGTGTTACCGATGTGACCGGAGGAACTACTTCCAACGTTTATAATCACACCTATCACACCAACGTTAAGGGTACTGCTACCATTAACAAGTGGACTGGCGAGTACAGAAACGATAGCGGAAAAGCTGAAGACAAAATTTATGCTTACAGCTCCACAGTAATCCACACCAGCGGTTTCGTAACTGGAAACGTTTCCGACAGTGCTGTTCAGGCTGAAATCAATACCTACAATAACAAGGTCGCTACCGTAATTGCCGGCCGTACTGTTACTGGTCACAGCAGAAGCACTTCCCTTACTTTCGATCACTTCGAGAGCTCCAACGTTGTGAACCAGAGCTGTGATGCCATCCTCGTCGGCGACATCGATGACATTTCCTCTGCTTACGCTGCTCAGGGCAACACCACCAAAACTCTCGACGTCCACGAGTATCAAGTCTATCAGATTAACGATAGCTACACTCTGTCTCCTATCATTCTCGACCTCGACGGTGATGGCAAGATTGAGGCCTCCAATGGCGAGTACCTCTCCCACGCCAAAACGTTCAAGAATGACGGCGCCGTTCTGTTCGACTTCCTCAACAACGGTTTCCCTGTGCTCACCGAGTGGGTCGGAGCCAATGATGGTCTGCTTTGCCGCGTAAGCGCTGACGGTTCCATGACTGGTGCCAACCTCTTCGGCAACACCAATGGCTACGCCAACGGTTACGACGAGATGGCTTCTTTAGACGCCAACAATGACGGCGTACTAAGCGGAGTTGAGCTCGAGGGCCTTTCCGTATGGCAGGACAAGAACGGTAACGGTATTGCTGATAAGGGCGAATTCACTTCCGTACAGGAATTGGGTATCACTTCCATCGGCGTAACTCACAACAATATGGTTGGTTCCTATGTCCGCAACGGCCAAACCTTCAAGTCCTTCGACTGGTGGCCTTCCATTAAAGACGTCCGCCGCATTGATACCGCTAAATTATAATTAAACGACTGCACTAGCTTATAGGTGGTAGTTTTAGCCGGTGCTTGAACTGTACCTGTAAGCGAAAAGCGCCCCCCTCCCTGGGGCGCTTTTTTTGTTGTGCATAAACAATTTATAAAAAAGCCCGAAGGAGAGCAGCTCGCTGCCTTCAGGCTTTTTCATCGATCGGTTTTAGCTGATAGATATACGAACGGAAATTTAGCCGAATATCTTGGCGATAATCCAAGAAATAACGGAGACGATTGCACCTATAATGAATACGGTAGTAGCGTCTTTTCCTTCGGCACCAAGAGCAGCCCACAAGAAGATCATAAGGCAGATAGCGGTTAGCAGCAGTTTGAGAACAGACCAAGGTCTGTCTCCGGAAACGGTGCCGGTTTGACCGTTAATTACAAAATGGTAAACACTGCCCTTGTACTTATAGCTGGAGAGCCACATGGGCAACAAAATGTATTTGTAATACGTATCATAGAAAGAGGCATCTAAGGTACTGATTCTGGAATGGCTGGTGTTGTGCCTGGATTGAATATCCTCTTCAGCCATTTGTTTGAGCTCTTCTTTTAATTCTTTCTGAGCATGCTCCCAACACTCGCTGACGCCCTTACTGTAACGCTCAGAGATAAAACCAGCTACGTATTCAGGCCGGTACTCTTTGCAGCCTTTCATATCGAAGGGCTCTATGCCTTTGATAAGTTCGGCGTTCTTTTTTTCTGCTGATAAAATAAGTTTGTCGTCGAACTGAGTTGACAGGGAACCTGTAGTAGGATGCCAGTCAATTTTTGTATGAGTGTTGCCATTTTTATCTATTTTTTTGTGTTCGATACCGTATTCGCCTTTATATTTAGCTTTGCTGGCGGTGTCATATGACCAGTAGGGAGCATATACGCCGTTGATTTCACCTTTTGAAGCCCGCTTGTGTAGGTCGTTAGGGGCGAACCACAGACCTTTTATCCAGCTGCGGAACTCTTTATCGGCTTTTTCCTTGTCAACGCTGAAAGGAATAATGCCTTGAGGAGCCATGACTTTATTTTCATCTTCTTGGGTTACCAGGGTCGAATCGCAATAGGGGCAGGTATCGGAAATTTGTTTAGCATCGTAAACAGCTGTTGCGCCGCAGGATTTGCACTTGACAACTTTTTTTTCATCGCCCCAGTTAGTATTTGCTTGTTCCGGAGTGTGCTCAATGGGAATTCCCGGAATTATGTTGCCGCTGCGGTTATTCTTAACTCTAACAGCAGATCTTTGGCCTTGGTCGGAGACATCGTGAGTCGCAGCGGCTGTAGCTCCAGCTGTACCAGCAGCTGCGGCTTGGATCGGAGCAGAGGAACTATCTTTTTTTACTTCTTCCTCATATTCGCAATAATCACAGACCATTTTGCCTGAAGAAGGGCTAAAAGTCATCGGTCCGCCGCAGTTGGGGCATTTTTGATCAGTTTTTGATACGGTTTGAGCTTCTGCTAATTGAACTTCATTGTCATCGTAATCTGCCATAATGCTATTTGTTCCCCAATCGAAATAATTTAGCCAATCTTCCACTCTGTCAGGCTTTGGATAGCCCAAGAGAACCCGTAGATTTGTGGGCCGACGGAATATAAGTATGCTGCTGATAATATTCTCTTTTACGTTGAGCAGCCCTTTTATTGCCAATTTTGCCGATATTTTGTATAAAAAGTACATTGTTGGTACAACATACACAAGGAAGATAAGAAAAAACAGCCTAAATAATCGGTAAAATTGTTATGTCCCGCCGTATTTTTTTTGTCTCGGTTGGCGAGTACTATAAGGGATCGGATGTTTTAAGAGAAAGCCCATTTTTTAGATCTCCCTAAAATTCCGTAATTTCGGGCTTTTCCCTTCATCGGCTTCCTAGATGGTTTGCGAGAATTTTTTCCATCAGATCCGCTTTTTTACAATTTAACGCCTTTTCAAAACCTATTAAATAGGAGCTGAAGGGGCGTTTTTTATTGTCGTTTAGGGGCTTAAAAAGCCTGAAGAAAAGCGGATCTGTGCGGATTTTTGTATTTTTTAAACTCCTAATTTTTTATCCGATCAAAAATTCCAAAAAATCATTTCAAGAAAAGCCCGAATTTTCGGTGTTTTTATCAAAATGCTTTACACAAATTACACAAATTACACAAATTACACAAGCAATTTTTACCCATTTACCACGGCCCTATTATTAGATTTTTTATATTTATTAGAATGTTTCATAGTATCGGCTAATTCTAATAAACAATCCTGTCCAGCTTTATTCATATTTCTAAAAATTTGGACAAGTTCTTTTTCATCAGCGCTTAAAGACTCACTCTTTTGCTCATAACAAGGCTCCAGTTTGCTTTTTACATCAAAGAAAAAGCTGAGTTTTTGGCCTGTTAATTCTGCAATGGTTACTAACTTGTCTAACCTAGGGAAAATTTTACCTTTTTCCCATTGATTTGCAGCTTGTACAGAAACTTCAAGCTTAGAAGCAAGCTCTTTTTGCTCAATGCCAAGCGCTTCACGCGCTTCTTTTATTTTCTCGCCAACAAAAATCTTGTAATTCATAATAAAAATTAAATCAGCACTTTAATTTTTATTCCTGCTTGCTATTGACTAAAGTATTACTTTAATTATAATAGTCATAAATCGATTAAAGTTTTACTTTAATTAGGGGTTAGCATGACAGGTTTAATCGGATTGAAAATTGCAAGACATCGCAAAGGCTTGACTCAGAAGAAATTAGCTGAGTTAAGCGGTCTTTCTGAAGTCGCGATTTGTTCAATTGAGCGCGGCAAGATGGATCCGTCTTTAAAAACGATTAGGCTTCTTTCGAAACTTCTTGAAGTTAGTAACGGCTTCTTAATCGATGGGGATTTGATTGAGGGAGCATCCGATGGAAGTTTGGCTTGAAGTAAAAACAGCTGCCGACCTAATGGGTGTTCATCCCAATACGGTATTAAATAGAGCTAATAAAGATTTGGCTTCTAGACAGATCCCCAGCCGTGGAAAGTCTGGTTTCAAATACGAGATCGCCCTTGACTCCCTTCCTAAGGAAGCGCAGGAGCGGTACTGGGAAAATGTTCGCCTGGCTCAAGCTGTGGAAGCTGCCAAGCCTAAGCGTGGACGCCCATCAAAGGCTGCCATCCGTAAGGCTGAAGCTGAAG
>JBJEGC010000014.1:34691-36847 GCA_051874695.1 Candidatus Bruticola sp. | reverse complement strand
ATTCTGTTTTCAAAACTTTTTGACGTCGCTTATCGCGACTGCCCGAGTATATTACCGCTCAGCCCTTTGGCTGTCAAGTACTTTAAGAAAAAAAGATCGATCTTTTTAGTAAAGCTAAGAATTGCTCCGGAAGTTTTTTTTCAATGCCTTGATAGTTCACCATACTTTATTTATTGCACTGCCCCCAACAAGAAAAAAGCTCCGGAGGTTCGACAGATAAAAAACCGTCCGGAGCTGAAGCGTTAGGAATACGTCATTTGCGCTAATCGGAAGTGTTAGTATAAAGAATTTTGCGAGCTTTACTGCCGTCAGCAGGACCTACATAGCCTCGCTTCTCCAACTTGTTAATTAAGCGCCTGGCCCTAGCGTATCCCAAACTCATTTCCGTTTGCAGCATTGAAGCTGAAGCTTGACCCTTACGCAGAATTATTTCCAAGGCCTCTTCGAGCAAAGGCTCATCGGCATCGCCGTCTTTGCTCTCACTCTCTTCTTTCTCCTCGGAAACCTCTTCTTGAATGTTCAGTTCAATACGATTGGCGGGAGCATCTTGTTTGTTCCAAAACTCCACTACACGCTGAATTTCTTCGTTTTTCACAAAAGCTCCCTGAATGCGAACCGCCCGATTAGCTTCTACTGGTTTAAATAACATATCGCCTTTGCCCAATAAATGCTCCGCGCCAGAATCATCAAGAATAACGCGTGAATCGACATTAGAAGATACGGCAAAAGCAATACGGGAAGGTATGTTTACTTTAAGTAAACCGGTAATTACATCGGTAGAGGGACGCTGAGTAGCCACCACCATATGGATACCGGCAGCGCGTGCTTTCTGAGCCAAGCGACAGATTGAACGTTCAACATCCTTGGAAGCCACCATCATAAGATCGGCTAACTCGTCAATAATAACTACCACCCAAGGCAAAGCAGCCTCCGGATGTTTTAAGTTATATTCATTAATGTTGCGCACCCTGGCTTTACTGAGCATAGTGTAACGCTCTTCCATTAAATTGACCATCTGGCGCAAGGCCGAAGAGGCCATCTTAGGATCGACAATAATCTTGCCAGGGTTAGAATTGCTTAAACAGACCAAATGAGGCAATCCCTCGTAAATGGAAAGTTCTACTTGCTTAGGGTCGATAAGCATTAGCTGCAGATGCCTGGGCGTAAAGCGATACAGCAAACTCAGAATGAGAGTATTAATACAGACAGACTTACCGGAACCGGTAGTACCAGCTACCAATAAGTGAGGCATAGAAGTTAAATCGGCCACCCTAGCCGCTCCGCTAATATCTTTGCCCAAACCGACGCAGAGACCTTTACCGCTGCGGTATTTATCGGCGCTGAGCACCTCTCTCAAAGATACCAACTCTGTAAAACCGTTAGGCACTTCCACACCTACTACCGATTTACCAGGCACAGGGGCTTCAATGCGCACTGTAGTAGCCGCCAAAGCCAAGGCAATATCATCGGCTAAACCTGTGAAAGTTTTTACTCTTACTCCCACGGCAGGTTCCAATTCATAACGAGTAATAGCTGGCCCTTGCACTACATTGCAGATCTTGGCTTCAACTTTGAAACTGGCTAAAGTGCGAATCAGCAGCTCTGATTTATCTACAAAGTCGTGTTTATATTTCGCCGGAGCCTCATCAAGGAGCGACAAAGAAGGCAGCATATAATGTTCAACCGCTCGGAAAGCGCCGGATCCACTGTTTTTGAGAGCTGCGGCGGAGGAAGTGCTTTGCGCTCCCTGAGGGCGACTAGTAACAACAGGTGCAAAACTGGAAGGATAAACGGCTTTCTGAACAGGCTGAGCAAGCGCGGTCGGCGTGCTGCTACTGACAATGCGCTTGTCAATTCTATCGAAACCGAATGAAGGCGACCTCCTAACTTCACTCCGAACCGCAGGCGCAGCGTCCTTTAACGTTGGCATGGCAGACGCGGATGCAGCCTGAGCAACCGGCGCAGCGTCCTTTAACGTTGGCATGGCAGACGCGGATGCAACCTGGGCAACCGGCGCAGCAGCCTTTAATGTTGGCATGGCAGACGCGGACGCAACCTGGGCAACCGGCGCAGCAGCCTTTACCGTTGGCATGGCAGACGCGGGTGCAGCCTGGGCAACCGGCGCAGCAGCCTTTACCGTTGGCATGGCAGACACG
>JBJEGC010000014.1:0-34591 GCA_051874695.1 Candidatus Bruticola sp. | reverse complement strand
GGTGCAGCCTGGGCAACCGGCGCAGCGGCCTTTACCGTTGGCATGGCAGACGCGGGTGCAGCCTGGGCAACCGGCGCAGCGGCCTTTACCGTTGGCATGGCAGACGCGGATGCAACCTGGGCAACCGGCGCAGCGGCCTTTAACGTTGGCATGGCAGACATGGGTGCAGCCTGGGCAACCGGCGCAGCGTCCTTTAACGTTGGCATGGCAGACGCGGACGCGGAAGCCACAAACAGAGCTGGACGGATAGGATTGCGGTAAACACTGCCGCCAGTTAAATTAATAGGGCGCAAATTAACAAAGCGATCGCGATCGCGCGGCAAAATACTGTCCAAATCGATGCTTTGATTGTCCGCTCCGTCCAGCCCCAGGTCGAAACGCCCAACTTTAGATTCCGGTGCAGCCATTTCAGCCTTATCATCTGTTTCATCAACAGCCACTAACTCGGCAGTTTCTTCAGCTGCGGGCAAAGGCCGACTTTCAGCAACTTCGCTAACTGCACTTTCCGATTGCCACATATCGGCAACAGCATTTTCGCTAGGAGAAGGCTGAAAATCGGAACTAGACCGATCTATATCATGATCATATCTAGCTCCATTGCTTGGCTGTCCTTCAGCGACAATTTCTCCACTATCGTCAGTTACGGCAACTTTTTCGGTTGCAGATTTTTTACTAAACTTGTGTGGTTGTTCACAATCGACATCGCTATTTTTGGGTAAGTTTAATAAGCCGACAGGACGGAACAGCTCTTTAACCGCCGGAGCTACAGGCACAGTCTCAACGGCCGATAACTGATCGGCCGGTATAATACCGTCATCATAATCGGCTGAGGAGCGCACTTTAGGCAGAGGAAGCTCATCTGTGCGACCGCCTAATTCATCAAGCTGATGATCTGTCTCTTCAACTTCGGATAGGGCGTTCTCATTATTATATTTAGCTGACGCAGCTTTATTCAATTCAGACGCGGCTAAATTTATGTCAGTTTTAGAGAACGAAAATTCTTCATTTCTTGGACCAACACTGCGCTCTGCGGTCTCATCTTTTATATTTGACACCGACTCGACAGCAACCGAAGACACAGCCGATAAGGGAGATTTCAGCTTAACTGCATCTAAATTTTCAGCCGAAACAATGCGAAAAGGGCGATTGACGGCCGGGCGTATATCGGAAGCCTGTCCCGGTTTGAGCAAATCGTCTAAATGGCTGCCCTCACTCCAAGTTGCACTATGCAACTCACCTACAGCAGACTGAAACTGCGACAGCTTCACCCTAACTCTGGGAGTGACTGAAACAGTCGGCATGTCGTCAAACTGCGGAGGCAGAGCGTCTTGATTTTTTCGTTCCCGAGAAACTTCGGAAGTGAGCATATTGAGTAACTCGGGAGAGCCTATGGCGCTGTGAACGGTATTTTTGTTTCCTTTGCCGTTCGGCTCGTCAGTTTGATGGGCATTCTTTCTAAAATCCGCGTCGCCAGCATGAGAAAGATCATTGCTGAACGCCGAACCACCCTCCTTATCAGCCGAAGGATCAGCTGCAGTTTTAGAAGGACGAGAAACAGCGCCGAGCTGACGACGCGCAGCGTTAAAAGGGAGACGCGCCTTCATAGCCGGAGGACGCAGAGCAGGGCTCTGACTATTGGCCAATTCATTTACAAACGGCATATCGGCGGCAGAAGCTTGAGAAGCTTCCTGCTTGCGGCGAGCCCGACCATCAGCCTGACGTTTAAAACTAGCCCTGGCCCGCAACGCATTTTCACGCCAGGCAGCTAACTTAGCCTCACGGCTCATCTCCTCTTGGGGGGCTTTAGGCTGGGCTTTATGCTGTTGGTTTCTAGCCGCAGAGGCTGAGCGAGAAGAAGCTGAACGCATTAGGCTTGGAACTGATGAACGGGTGAACGAAGCCTGAGCTTTACCGGCTGAGCGTTCGCGCGTAGTCTCCTCTCCCGCTTTGGCCGAATTTCCCGCCGGACGGCGTGAACTTAAAGCCTGCAAAGCAGCTTCGGGATCACAAGCTGCCGCATGACTCCCCTCCCGCTCTTTCTGCAGTGCCTTAAGCTCGGCTAAAGAGTTCCTATCGCGCTCCTGAACAGTGCGCTTAGCTTTATCCAGCCCCAAAGCGCGGCGCCGTTCTTCAGGGCTCAAAGCATTTATTCTACTGGGTGAAAGTGAACTAAAGCTCTTATTTTCATTAGGATCGGCAGGCAAAGCGGCGGGACGACGCCCCAAGCCCAAAGCTTTGCGCCTCTCTTCAGGACTTAAAGAGTTAAGCTTTTGTAACGAAGCCGCAGATATTTCTGAATCTGTTTTTTCTGGACCAGATTCAGAAGCGGCAGCAGGACGGCGCCCCAAGCCTAAAGCTTTGCGCCTCTCTTCAGGACTTAAAGCATTTAGCTTCTGCAGGTTGCCAACCTCAGACGAAGCCCCATCTTCTTCCGGAGCAGCCCCAGGAGTAGCGGCAGCAGCGGGACGGCGCCCCAAGCCTAAAGCTTTGCGCCTCTCTTCAGGACTTAAAGCATTTAGCTTCTGCAGATTGCCGACCTCAGACGAAGCCCCATCTTCTTCCGGAGCAGCCCCAGAAGTAGTGGCAGCGGGACGGCGCCCTAAGCCTAAAGCTTTGCGCCTCTCTTCGGGACTTAAAGCATTCAACTTCTGCAGGTTGCCAACCTCAGACGAAGCCCCGCCTTCTTCCGGAGCTGGCCCAGAAACAGCAGCAGCGGGACGGCGCCCCAAGCCTAAAGCTTTGCGCCTCTCTTCGGGACTTAAAGCATTCAGCTTTTGCATAGTGCCAGCTGCAGACGAAGCTTTACTATCTTTCAGCGCAGCCCCGGAAGCGGCGGCAACGGGACGGCGCCCCAAGCCTAAAGCTTTGCGCCTCTCTTCGGGACTTAAAGCATTCAGCTTTTGCATAGTGCCGACTGCAGAAGAAGCTCCATTATCTTCCGGAATGGGCCTGGAAACGACGGCAGCGGGACGAGCTAGCGGCACATCGTCATCATTGCTCAATGCATTATTTGGAGCAGTGGACGTACGAGGAGAAACTAACGCTATATCGCTGTCAAGTTTATCGGCAAATTTTAGCGCCTTTACTTTTTCATCAAGTTCGTCGGTAAACGGTGACTTTGCAGGTTCTTGCCGAATACCACCGCTTTGAGGAGCGGGACGCTTGAAAGGTACTTCTACAGTATCAACAGCACCTAAAGAGCTGGGCTGACCAGCAACTTTTCGTTTAACGTTAACTGCCTCCACGTTCCCTTTGTTCGACTCAAGAGAAGCAGACTGCGATCCGTAACCCTCTGAAGAAGATGAACGCACAGGACGCAGAGGGACGTCTTCCAACTTATCTTCAGGAACAGCGCCATTCTTAATTTTTTTGCCCAAACTGTTCTTGGAATCGGGGTAAGAAGCCCCTCTTGTAACGGAACCGCGTTCATTAGCATTGTAATTTGCATAAGAAGCTTTTAAGCCGTGTTTTACGCTATTACTACCGTGATAGACATCGTTAGCCGAACCAGAAGCAGAAGCAGAGCCTTCTGAGCCACCTCTCATTCTGGATATTGGATCTTTTAAATCGGGAGAATAGACTTGGCGACCTTGTTTTGCATGTTCGGGAGAACGACCAAAAGACGGGCATCCAGTAATGCGCTTACCCGGTAAGGGTCTCCTTTTAGCCGGAGTACTGTTAAAACCGAAACGATCGCCGGTCTGTCGACCAGTTCCGGAACCGCTTCCCGAACGGGTAGACTCGGATTCGGTATAAGTTCCGTTATGCGCAGTACGGACGCCGATCTTCCCTAGCTCAGCTGCTTCCGCTCTCTTTCTGGAGGCAGCTATCATTTCATCGCTAGCGTGGTTGTATCTCTCAATCTCCTCCAGCAATTGTTCCGAAGTTATTTTCCTGGTATTTTCTATTTCAACCCGTCGGTTAGCCACTGCCGGAGGCTGCTCAGCACGAGCCTCTTCTTTAGTTTTTTCTATGCTGACACTATCGCTGTCATCGAAGAACATTCTGCATGTAAGCGATTTAACCGGCTCCTCTTCGGAAATAGCCTCCGTTTCACCAGTTTCTTCGTACATCAGTCGACATCGCATTTCTTCTTTTTCGGCAAGCTCACGACGCTCTTTTTCTTCCTGCTCCAGGCGCTTCTGATCGATAAATTTATTTTTAGCACCTACCAATGATTCCACCGCACGTTTGCCGGAGGATATACACCATGCCCACAATTGGGAAAGTGCTTTGATGACGCTGCGGCAAAAAACCACCAGCGCACTGTTAGAGAACTGACTCAAAGCTTTACAACCTTCTACAGCTTCTTCGGCAGTAACATTCCACATAAAAGCCAAGATCGAAAACATGCCTAACACGGCAGCCATCCATGCTCCGGCTTTACCTACTGCACTGACAAAAAGACCATCAATAAAATTACCTACAACCCCACCCTGAGAAGCGCAGCGCGCAGCGAAAAACGGCGCAAAGAAGAGCAACATGGGAATAATAATCTTATTATTAATGCGCTTCTCAACCTCAAATTCAAAACAATGAACAGCGGCAGCGAATGAAATCATGGGCAATACCCAAGATGCCATGCCCACACAGGCATACAGCCCAGACGATATGGCAATTCCGGCTGCTCCAGTGAATTGAGGAGCAACTAAACACAGTATAAGAAGAGGAGTAACGCAAGCCAGCCAAACTACTCCCCACATGTAGGTGCGATTGGCTTGATCTTGTCGGCTCACGCTGCGTGACGACTTGATTCCAGTTTCACCTGCCCTCTTGGCGGCGACAGGCTCCGCCGCTTTAGCCAACTTCGCGGAGGCAGCCTTCTTCGTCTGCTCAGTAACCATATATTGTATTCACCCTAACGCTGAAAAGCAGCAAAATCTGTTTTACTTATGCAACCCGAACCTACTACAGCAGACGGACAAAATTTTCAAGCCCTGTCTTAGGATCAGGAGTGAGAAAAAGTCCCAAATCGAATAAAAATAGATAAAACTGCAGAAAAAACAGACCTACGAGAATACAGCTCCCGCTCCATCTCACAAGCATAAAGTACAATCTGCAGAAAATATCTGTCGCTCTTATTTGTTTCCCCCCCTTCCCTATTATTTGTCTAGCTGCGAACCACAAACCTCCCCGCAAACAGGGGGCGGCATGCTTCAAGAATAAAAAGCTAACTCCTTTATAACGGTTTTCGTAAAAGATGCAGGCAACATCCTTCCAAAGCTGAAAGCAGGATTTTTAACAATTGAGGCGTAGTGAATCAAGATCGGAAATTGATTACATCATTCGCGGCCTAATTAAGCCGCACGGAGGATTGAGCATGCTCGTAGAGCCGAGCTTGGATGAACTTCTCACCAAGGTAGACAACAAATTTGAATTAGTGACTCTGGCCTTAAAAAGAGCCCGCCAGATAAACGACGGCGGCACCTCAATTGAGCATTACAACGCCGCTAAGCCCGTCAGCATGGCATTGCAGGAAATTTCTAAGGGCGAAGTTTATGTAGATGAAACTGGCAGCACCGAGCAAGCTGCTACAGAAATATCTTCAGATGAAGACAAAATTGTAAACGAAGATAATTTAACGGCTTCGCTATCCGGACTCGGCTCTTCTGCCGGTATTTTGAGCAGTTCTGGAGTTGAAGAGCCTATCAACATAGATAGCTTAAGCAGCGGTGCAGTCAGCTTACAAGATTTTATAGCGAGCGACGACAGTGAAGAAGACGCCAACACTTCTTCTATTGCCGACTTGGCCGAAGCCGTCAATTCTGATGAAAGCACCAAAAATGATCCGGCAGTTTTTGCTGAGTAACACCCCCACATACAAACTTTTCCAATTCAGAACAAAATAAAGACTCATCTAAAAAAAAACAATGAGGGGACGGCCAGGGGTACTTATTTATGGAAGTTAATGAGTCGGTTCTTCAGGAACTGCTTAACAAAATAACTCTGTTGTGCGACCACTTTGCTGAAAGTGACGGCGAAGCGTCAACTGTTCCTTATAAGCTATCTCAGCTTTTAGATATAGCGGTTGCTCACGGAGCCTCCGCTTTGAATATTAACGTAGGCAGCGCTCCTACTCTGCGCATTAACAATATGCTCAGCGTGGTAGAAGGTTCTCCTCTGAATGGCGCCGACTGTCATAAACTGCTGCAGCCGGTACTCAGCGGCTACTTAAAAAATAAGCTGACCAAAGACGGACATGCGGAAACCTATATTGCCGGCGGAGGCTCAGGATTCAAGGTTTATTTATTCCTGGAGCGCAGTCATATTTGCGCCTCTTTCCATCGCTTGCGCACCGATATTCCCAAGTTAGAAACACTGGGTCTCAGCGGTAGTTTAGTGGAAAATATTCTGGAGCAGCCTTCAGGTTTAATTTTGCTGACCGGCTTACCCAGGAGCGGCAAAATAAATACTCTGGCGGCTCTGGTTTCTCACATAAACGCCACACGTCTGGCCAGGATTGTTACTTTAGAAAAGCCTATTCAATTTTGGCGATACAATCAGCTCAGCACTGTGCTTCAGCGCGAAGTTGGTGTCGATGTCCCTTCATTCATCGCTGGTATTCAACAGGCTGTCAACCAAGATGCCGACGTATTAGGTTTAAGCGAAATTCCTGACCGTGAGACGGCTACTTACGCCATCAGAGCTGCCACCAGCAACAAGTTGGTCATTGCCGTACTCGATGCCACAAGTCCCGCCCAAGGTATTGAGCGTATCTTGTCTTCCTTCGATGATAAAGAGCGGGCAAAAATAGCTCCCATCTTTGCCAATGCCCTGTGCATCGTTCTCCATCAAACTTTGGTCAATCGCAGCGACGGGCGCGGAGTTATTCCGGCTTTTGAAATTTTAGTCAATAACGACGAAATTCATCAGGAGCTCAACAGCGGTAAAACAGACAAGTTAGCCTGGATTATGCAAAACAACAATATGCAGACTCTGGCAAAATCTTTGTCCCGTTTAGTTTCTGCCGGTTTAGTTTACAAAGAAGAAGCCCTGCACTACGTAACGGATCCGGCTGAGTTGCAAATAGGTAAAGACAGCCTAGACAACTTGGGCGATTACGACAGCGAACCTGCAACTGGAGTCGATACCAGCGATACTCCGCTCATGTCTTGGTTGTAAATAAAGATTAGTTTACAAAGAAAAAGAGCAAAAATAAGAGAGCGTCCAGGCTCCTTACCGACTGGACGCTCTCTTATTTTTGGATACAAAAAAACTGCCTTCTTAACTATTCCTGTTCATAATCACTTCTAAAGCCGACATAGATTTTAAGAAAGCATATTCTCGAAGACGGGCACGGGCATCTTCGCAGTTAAGCTCAATACAAGCCGATTGCTCTTGACGTCCCAAAACGCCCATAATGGGATCTTCCAAAGGCTCACGCCTCTCCTCATTAGCCCTGAGCATAGGTTTAGGAGCAGCTTTCACCACAGGCTCTACCGGACCTAAAATATCACGCCAAGTAATTACCTTAGGGCCATCAGAACCGGATACTTCGCTGGCAGTTTGAACTTCTTTTTCCGGCATAGGCGGAGGCTCAACAAATTCCATAGCACTGGCCATTAGGTAAACATGGCAGTTGAAGAAATCACTGTCTTGATAACAAAGCTTTAGAGGCCCCAAATAGCGATCGTAGCGGTTTGTCCCCATCACTTCCTGAGATATAAAGCGATTGGCCTCTTCTTCATGTTCCAAATCGGGGTAGCGCCTGGTGCTGATAAAATCAGCTTTGCTTTCAGCTTCCTGCCAATCGGCATAGTAGGTGTCCCATACGTGACCAGCCATAGAAGCTTCCGCTCTGGTAGAATCGTAAAGGCGGCTCAAAGCCGGTACAGCATAGCTACCTAAGCATATGCTAAGTACCCTATCAAGGTTTACACCTCCGTAGCCAAAAGAAAAATCTTCATTTTTTACTAAAAGACTGCATCTTTCACGAAAAGCGAAAGTACCTAAGGGCAGAGACTCATTTCTGCGATAGTAAGGATAGCGCTTAACTGGCGACACGGCCACCTCGGCATTTATGCATCCTTTATATTTGGCTGCCTGAATTAAAACAAACTCATAACAGTCTTTGTCTTTGGCTCGGCAGAAGCCAAATATCAAACTATCTTTGGTAGAGAATTTAAAAGCCTCTTGAAATCCCCTGAAGTGAACCTTTACGGCATCCAGGATAGCCGGATAGACTTGGATGGGCGTCCTGCTGGCAATACTCATAAAAAAGATCGAAACCGCCCTTCTGGAGGAAGATAAAAACTGATTAAAGTACTTTCTGATAAACTTGTAAAATCCTGGCCGCTTCAGGAAGCAAATTGCAGATCTCCGAAGCTGTTTTGCCGCGATCCGCATATTTTTCATTAGCTAAGTCGCCGGCTGTTCCGTGCCAAAACGCACCCAAAACGGCTGCAGAAAACGGGTCTGCCCTCTGAGCTAAAATACCAGCAATCAAGCCAGCTAAGACATCGCCCGACCCGCCCTGAGCCAAAATAGGACCACCGCTACAGCTGAGCCAACATCGTTTGCCATCGCTAATAAGCGTAGGACTGCCCTTCACCACAGCAATGCAATTATATTTATTGGCACATAAGCGCGCATAATGGGGCAAGTTTTTCTGTAATTCTTCTATGGAAACATCTAGAAGACGCGACAATTCACCCAAATGTGGTGTAAGCACGCATTTCTTTTTGAAGTCGAGCTGCTGCTTGACTTCAATCTGTTTAAGGTGCCACAGAGCGTCGGCATCTATAACCATACACACAGGACAATTTCCAACTAGACGCCGCACGAACTCGGTGCTCTGCTTCTTTCTACCCATACCCGGACCCAAACAGACAGCCCGAGGGAAAGGCCAAGGGCAGTCACTATCCCCTTCCCCTACGTTGCGGTCTGACTTACTGGCAACAACATTTTGCTCACTAGAAAGCCAAGCAAAACGCTGCAGATCTGCCTCGGCCAAAAATCCCTGGCCACTTTCTAAACTACAGCGCATAATTTCCAAGCTGTCCGCTCCCAGCTTCTGGCAAACAATATCGGGAGCAGCCAGAAGAACCATGCCGGCGCCGGAACGAAGAGCCGCCCAAGAAGATAAAACTGGAGCTCCAAAATAATGGGCCGATCCGCCTATAACCCAGACTGTTCCGAACGTACCTTTATGAGCTTGACGCGGACGAAGCGGCAACAAAGAAGAGGCCATAGCTTGATCTACAATAAAATCGCCTTCCTCTTCATCAATCTGCAAAAAGAGCTTGGGAAAACCTATCTCAGCAATTTCGACTATCCCAGCGCGGCTGCGAGCGGGCTCCAAATATAATCCCCACTTAGGTAATCCGATAGAAACAGTTAAAAAACAGCAAGGAGCTTCACCTAAAATTTGACCGCTGTCAGCCTCAACTCCGGAAGGAAGATCGACGGCAATCACTTTAGCGCCCTTTTTATTTAAAATTTTGACTAAATCGATATAAGGTGCTTTTAAATTGCTATTCAGACCATTGCCAAAAAGAGCGTCTACAACATAATCGGTGTGCTGCAGCAAACCTTCAAATTGAGAGCAATTTTCAAAAACGGTGAAATTGCCGTACAACCGGGAATATACTGAGGCATAAAGCTTGGCACTGCCTTTAAGCTGATCCGGAGTCTTCATAGACAGACAAACTACTCCGGCCCCGGCTTCGCGCAAATACCTGGCCACCACAAAACCGTCCCCTCCGTTATTGCCAGGACCGCACAAAACTAAAAATTGCTTTCCCTTAACGGAGCCGCAATGTTTAACGATAAAAGTAAAAACAGCCTGCCCCGCCCTTTCCATAAGTACAGATCCGGGAATGCCGATCTTCTCAATAGTATTTTTGTCTATGGCAGCCATTTCTGCAGCTTTGACTATACGCATATCCTCATCACTAGCCTTAAATGCTTTGAGCAAAAGTTTATTTAAAAAAGAAGAAGCCGCTGAACCAGGTAGGTTACAGCAGCTGCTTCGAAAGACCCGAACACTTAGGCGACTCTCAAAAGAGAACCGTAAATGTTAACGCTTGGTCCACTGGAAACCGCGGCGGGCACGCTTGCGGCCATATTTCTTGCGCTCTTTCTCACGAGAATCGCGGGTCATGAAACCAGCGCGCTTCAACTCGGTGCGGAGAGCTCCATCGAAGGCTTCCAAAGCTCTGGCGATACCGTGCTTGACGGCTCCGGCCTGACCGGAAACACCGCCGCCATCGCAGGTAGCGTACACGTTGAACTTGCCCTCAGTTTTAGTGAGTTCCAAAGGAGAACGAACGAGCATCTGCTGGGTAGCGCGAGGGAAATACTCCTCGTAAGGGCGCTTGTTGACCACAATACGACCGTCACCGGGCACTAAACGTACACGAGCGGTAGCGCGTTTTCTGCGGCCAGTGGCCTGATAGACCATCGACTGGATTGCTAATTTTACTTTAGGCATTACTTACCCCTTTAAAAGATTCTTTGATATACAGAGCGCTTTTCCTGAGAAACTTCAGACTATAAGCTTTCGGGAAGAGGGCGAGGCTGCTGAGCCTGATGAGGATGAGTGCTTCCGGTGTAAACTTTCAGCTTGCGCATGCGAACGGCGCGCAGCTTGTTCTTAGGAAGCATACCATCTACGGCAGCCTTGATAACTCTGTCAGGGAATCTAGCAATCATTTCGCTATAAGCAACGGTCTTTAAACCGCCGGGATAACGAGAGTGTCTTATATATTCCTTGCTGGTGGCCTTTGAACCAGTGAGCACCACTTTATCGGCATTCAATACTATAACAAAATCGCCAACATCCATGTGAGGTGTAAATGTAGGTTTGTGCTTACCGATGAGCACGCGGGCGATCTGAGTAGCTAAACGTCCTAAGGTTTTACCTTCGGCGTCTACTACATACCAATCTTTTTTTACCTCGTTGGCCTTGACGGCATACGTCTTCACTGCCAGTCCTCCACGTCGTGCCGGCCAGACCCTAAACTCTGAAAAGCGGGGCCGAAACAAGCCGGTCTATAAAATTTAAAAGTCTACCAAACTGCACAAAAGCAAAAAGGCAGTTCCAAATCATACTGCGGTACAGTTTGCCGCACCGCTTTCTAGTCAAGGAACTCTGCAAAATCTTCCTAACGGGGACAAGAAGGCTTCGAAAGATCTAACCTTAACAGTAAGTTACGATTCAGTTAGGGCATTATACTAAAAAACCAGAATAAAGGGAAGCCCCTTATGCTCGTTTTGTATAAAAAAAAGACTTAAACCTTGATCTTATTAACCAACATTCATAGAAAGCGGGAAAAAATGCGGTAATAAAGCCTATCAGAAAGGTTTGAATAAAAAGACCTGTAAGAGCATAAAAAAAGGATTCTGCCCGATTGTCTCCAAATAGAACTTGAGTAATTCAGTGATTTTGGCCATTTTTTATCTGCGCAGAAAAAACAGGCTCAGATTATATGCCAAAAGAAAGGGCACTTTTCTACTGTGGACATTTTTGCCACACCCATATCAAATATACTGTCCCATTATTCCTACACCAACTACAAAGCTGCCCTGCTTAGCATGCAGAAAGTGATGGCAGAGTCGGTGTCGGCTTCTATAGGCGTAATTAGGGTCAATGGTGAAGACCTGTCCCATTATTCGCTCCCCAACGATAAAGCTCATCAAGCGCTCTTTTCTTCCCCAAAACTTTTAACTGAATTATCCGAACGGCTGAGCGTCATCAAAGAAATAAATACGGCAACTCTCTTCAGCTGGGTAGGCAACCTCTTCTTTTCGGTCTGTCCTGTAGCCATCAACAAAGCCGTTTTTGCTTACGTGCTGATCGGGCCTTTTTGGCAAAACAGCCCAAATGAGCAGCAGATAGAGCTGATGGAGCAATATTTTGGTTGGAGCAGCGAAGAGCTGGCCGGAGCGCTTTACAACAATCCTGTAACCAGATGCATGGCTCAAGAAAGCTGTTCTTCCCTAGCCTGCGCCATGGCCGACTTTATCATCAAAATGAGAGAGCTGAGCAATCGCCAGCAGGAAGCTGCTAACGCTCTCAGCTGCCTCTACGATATGAGCACCGATATTGGTCGCTCTCTCGAGATAAACGACATACTGCCTTCTATATTAGAAAGGGCTATGCAGGTTTTCAACGCCGATGCCGGCAGTATTTCACTGCTCGATGAAAGTAAACAGAATTTACACATATATCTTAAGGAAGGACCGCAGAAACCGTTCAGCAGTGCCCACAATGTGCCTATAGGCAAAGATCTGCGAGAATGGCTCACTGAAGAGAGTTCTGAAAGCCTAACCAACTCCGACGGTTTGTGTACTCTGAAGGTACCCCTAAGCGACGACAGTTCATGTATAGGCAGTATACGCGTATCTTCTTATACTCCTGAGGTCTACAATCAAGACGACCTGCAAATTTTACACGTAATTGCCAGCTATTCCAGCTCTTCTTTATCTAAAGCTATAGTCTATCAAAAGGCGATGCGCCAATATGAGGAACTGCGCGCTCTACAAGAAATAGGTAGTTCTCTAAATTCCAGCATCGATGTTCCCAAAACTTTACACAAGGTTCTCGATCACGCCTGTTCTCTGTTGGGAGCCAAAAATGCCTCACTTATGCTTTTAGAACCGGACAAGCAACATCTGCGCATACGCGAGGCTAAAGGACTGAGCCAGCAAGTTATTGATAATACACGCGTGCGTTTAGGAGAACGAGTTTCTGGCAAAGTGGCCCAGCAGGGACGTCCTGTCAGCCTTCCTCGCGGCATAAGTTCCACTGGTGAAGAACTAGAGGCAGCCCTGTGTGTACCTTTAAAAGTTTCCGATAAAGTTATCGGTGTACTGAATGTGCGTGGACACAACGACTCTAACGAATTTACCGAAGACGACATCGATTTAGCTACTCGCCTGGCTTCTATGTCGGCCGCTGCTATCGAAAATGCCGAACTGCACGACAAGCTCCAGAATTTGTTTGTAGAATCGATAACCGCTTTGGCCAACGCCATCGACGCCCGCGATCCGTATACCAGAGGTCATTCAGAACGAGTAGCGGCTTTCTCCGTCATTATTGCTGAACGGCTCAACTTTACAACCGAAGAAATTTGGGATCTGCGCAATGCGGCTTTACTGCACGATATAGGAAAGATCCGCATTCGCGACCACATACTTAACAAGCCTGATAAACTAAGCAACGAGGAATACGAGGAAATGCAGCGTCACGCCGTCTACGGAGCCGGTATTATGATGCCCGTGAAGAGTTTCCGTCCGCTCATTCCTTACATTTTGCACCATCACGAATGGTATAACGGTGCAGGCTATCCCGACAGAAAACGTGGCAACGAAATTCCTTTGTGCGCCCGTATTATCTGCGTAGCTGACAGTTTCGATGCCATGACTTCTGACCGCCCTTACCGCAAAGGTATGCCCATTGAAAAAGCAATAAGAATTATCAATGAGAACCGCGGCTCACAATTCGATCCTGGTATAGCCGATGTTTTTATCGAGCTATATCACGAAAATAAGCTACAGCCAATTATGAAGCGACTCAACAGCACCGGCTCACACGATGCCCTGCACAGTAACGATCACAATGTGATAACTTCTGAAGCCGGCGGCAAAGCCGTAATTTGGAAAGTAGCCATAAAAACAGCTCTAGAAAACGTCAGAAACAAACAAGAGCGATCTGAATAATAAAAAAAACGGCGCAGCTTAGCCTGCACCGTTTTTTTATTCGTCTGCGCTAAACTTTACCGCACACTGTCCGTCCCTAATAAAAAAAATGGTGCAGATCGGCAGCGAATACCAATCTGCACCATTTTGAAGAGATGTTATGACTTAAGCTTGTGAGCAAAAACGGTTAAGGCTAACTCTCTAGCGAATTCAGCCGCTAAACGACCGGTCTGCGCTACAGCTTGCGGAGCGCAATCTTGAGAAATGACACCGCACACCTGAACTAAAGGTACGGCAGCTCCCTCCAAAACCCGCAGAGCTTTAAGGAGTTCCTTGGGAGTACAGCCGAAACCGGCCGGCTTTTTCACAGCCGGAGCCCATACAGGGTCGATGGCATCCATGTTGAGAATAACTCGGGCCGGAGTTTCATTTAGCTCAGCCAAGGCGGTTCGCACAGCCACCTCAATATCGAGTTCGTAATCGGCCAACAGCCGCTGATTGTAGCGAGCCCAGTCGGATTCTTCCGAAGTACAGCCTCGACCTCCGATATACCAAACGGTACGCTCCTCGGGCAACACGCCCTGATTGTAAGCTTCGGCCAAATCTAATCCTAAACAAGGCACACCGATAGAAGCTCCTATGTAAATAGACGGAAGCTGAAAATCGGCGGAAGTATCACCCAACAGCAAGTTGACACCGTCGAGCCGTTCATCACTGTCGTAAGCAGAGAAATTAGTAAAACTGCGCCGCAGCTTCGGCGAATAGGGAGAAATATTCAAAGAGTGCTCCCTAATTACGGCAGCTGTATCGTCGATGCCGTATATCAGCAAATCGCGCTGCAGGTCAACTTCCTGCTCATAAAGTGCCTCAGTACCCAAAAAACCGACCATATCAGCCTTCCAACCCCTTGCAATTATTTAAAGCCGTGCGCTGCGCCAAATTGTTGCTCGGCCCCCTCCGAGCTACCTAGCTTTCAACATAAGACTGTCTTTCTCCCCTGCTTTTAAGCCAAACAAACAAAATGTAAAGCTCAGAGCTTTGCTGCCCATACTTCTTCAGATTCTCTGCAGAAAAAAACTTTTTTCAGAAGGAAACAACAGTATATACGCAGTATTCCTCGGGTACTATTTTATGTGTTCTGATCAACGCAGCTTTCTTAAAAAATTGGTTGCCGGTTTTTTGTGCCTCACCACGGTGAGTGCTCTGTTTGTTTGTGTCGGCACATCATCTCTGCAGGCTGAAGAGGTGCGTTACCCGGAAAATTTGGCCTGGAGGCTCATTACCGAGCAGGAGCTGTCTTTAATTACCCAGTGCCACGAATCATTCAACGAGCGCGAACATTCCGCCCCCCCTTTGTTTGAACCTCCTTCTATTCCTATGAGCGACCTGGAGGTCTTAGCCGATCCTGCGGGTGAAAGTTTTTATCAAGCCGAAATTCCGACTGCCTGGGAAGTGCCTCCTTTCGCGGTTATCGGCCCTCCCTCTGCGCAGCAGCGGAGCAAGAACGGTGCGCAGTCGACCTCTGACAGCTCAACTCAAGCCACTGCTTCCTTGCAGAATTCCTTGTCTGCCGATCAGAGTCTGATGCCCGCCTCTTTTGGCGAGATATCGGCTGACTACAGTCGCGATGAGCTGCCCGCTCCCAATTTGCGTCCCTTGAAGGCGCAATATTTAAACCGACTAGATCAGCCAGATTCCCAGCTGCCAGTTCCTTTCAGCCTACGCCGCTATCACACAAAAACAAAAGGTTTTTTCCACATTGCCCTTTACGGTAATACCGAAGGTCTTTTAGCTCAGCGTATGTACAACACGTTGAAAGCGGCGGCTCCTAATTTACGTCAGCTTCAAGGTTTCGGCTCCAAGGCTTTTATATCATTCCTCCCTGCTCCGGAACCGGAAAAGCCCTTCGACTTACAGACCGCCAAAGGCGAGTTTACTTTTTCGGAGCTTGAGCCCGAAGGCGGGGTACAGTTTGATCAACTCGATCCCGGGCTTATAAAATCGCAGACGGCTCCTAGCTTCAAGAAAATACCAGTTACTCCCCTGCCTAAAAATTTCGACGAACAACTGCGCCGCCAATTAGCGGCTGCTCCTTACAAAAATATAAGAATCGACGACAGTCCTGCGTCTAGCCAGTCACTTTACGCTGGAGTCAGCTCTGGCACAACAGATAGGTCGGAAACAAAATCTGACCAATCTGACAGCCAAACTAACAGCAGTAACAGTGCCGGGGATCTATTTTCCGACAAGTCGCCTTCTTCTTCCGATGAGGACGATTCTGAGGGTCTCAATCCCTTTGCTGTGAAGACTAATTTCTCGAAAGACCTTGAGGGCATGTACGTTATGGAGATCTACTATCCTCAGCAAAGTCTAGTTTGTGAACTTGCTGCCGATACGCGTTTTGCCAATCTTCGTTCCATGCTCGATATAGCTCTTTTGGTGCAGGCACGCATGCAAAGGTGGTAACTATAGTCCAATTCCCATAATCCCGAAGCGCCAACAATCTAAAAGGTTTTACGTCTTCAGCGGTTCATACAAATATCTTCAGTGAGCAAAGCCCCGGTTAAGCGCTGTTGTTCCCCCCAAAAGTCGGGAACTTCTGTTTCTTGTTGCATTTTTTTGTAAAAAGGGGTTTATTTTTTGCGCATTTGTGATAATATAGCACCGCATGAGACCACGTATGTCTGCCAGCAACACAGGGAGGTCAGTAGTTGGACGATTCGGTCGTGGAGTTCCGAGACGTAACTCGGCAATATGGCTCTGTGACAGCCGTCAACCGGATGAATTTATCTATTCATCGCGGTGAATTTTTTTCTTTGTTGGGCCCATCTGGGTGCGGCAAGACGACTACCCTGCGCATGATCGCAGGTTTTGACGAACCCGACAACGGGGAAGTCTTTATCAATGGACAGGAAGTAACTCATCTTCCCCCATTCCAGCGGCAAGTTAATACTGTATTTCAGAACTATGCCTTGTTCCCACACTTAAATGTCTACGAAAATATAGCTTTCGGGTTGCGCCGCAAAAAGGCTTCCGAAGCGGAAATAAATAAAAAAGTTAAGTGGGCTTTAGAACTGGTTCAGTTAGAAGGCACTGAAAAGAGACAGATCAATCAGCTTTCGGGCGGACAGCAGCAGCGTATTGCTTTAGCGCGCGCTTTAGTCAACGAGCCGGAAGTGTTATTACTTGATGAACCTTTGGCCGCTCTCGATCAGAAGCTCCGCCGCGAGATGCAGTTTGAACTCAAGCGTCTGCAGCGCGAGTTGGGTATTACTTTTGTTTTAGTAACTCACGATCAAGAAGAAGCTCTGACCATGTCCGATTCGGTAGCAGTTATCTGCAAGGGCAAGTTAGAGCAGGTCGGTAGTCCCGCAGAAATATACAACCACCCTTCAACTAGGTTTGTAGCCGATTTTATAGGAACAGCTAACTTCTTGCCAGTTCAAATACGCCAGGTACACAACGGTAAAACAACCGTTTGCCTGACAGGAAAAGATATATTAGTTCCTTCTCGCAAAGGATTAACCGAAGGTTGTTGGGCCGATTTGTCTATTAGACCTGAGCGCGTTCAGGTTCTCAAAGAATCTGCTTCTGAGGGTGTAAGCATACCGGGGACCGTAGTAGATACGGTGTTTATGGGTGCTCATACCCGCATCAATGTGCGCGTCGGGGACAAATATACCGTTATGGCCGAGCGCCAGAACCAGGGCCATACTTACGGTTCGGAATTTGCTCCAGGCGAATCAGTGTGGCTCAACTGGGGCATTGCCAGCGCTACTCTGCTCCCTCAATCGAACAATAACTAATTTGCCTATATGAAAAAGCATTCTCTAAGAGTGCTGGCTCCTGACGCCTCTCTACTGAGCAGGCGTCAGTTTTTAGGATACACGGCCGGTGCCATACTAGCTATGTGTATGCCTGGCTGTGTTTCCTCTGGAGAGCGCAGACTCAATATATACAATTATTCTTACTTTATAGCTCCTGATACAGTAAAAAATTTCATCAAGCAAACCGGCATTTCTGTGGTTTACGATGAATTTTCGTCTCAAGATGTCCTTTTTGCCAAGCTCAAATTGGGAGCCGGTTACGATCTGGTCGTGGCTTCCGATTATATGCTGCGCCGTTTAATTCGCCAACGTATTGTAGCCCCCATCGAAGGCTTCAAGTACTACGGCGATATGATAGCTTTGCTAAAGCGCGATCCTTGGCCCGATTTATGCCGCTACTGCGTACCTTACCTTTGGGGGACCACGGGTATCGGTTACAACAGAAAATACGTTAAAAAGCTGCCTGATTCTTGGTCGGCTCTATGGGATGAGGACTATGTGGGCCGCGTTACTATGCTCGACGAAAAGCGCGACGCCATAGGAGCGGCTTTAATTTTATTAGGCTACAGCGGCAATTCCGTCGATCCTAAACAATTGGCCGAGGCTCAAAAAGAGCTGATGCACCAGAAGCATATTCTGCGCCAATACACTAACGACTATATCGACGGTTTAGCTCGCGGAGAAATCTGGTTAGCTCAAGCTTGGAGCGGCGATATTACCCGCGCCAAAGAAGCTAATCCTAATATCGATTACATATTGCCCAAAGAAGGCAGCTTTTTCTTTGTTGATTCGTGGTGCATTCCTGAAGATGCCGAACACAAAAGCGAGGCTGTTGAGTTTCTTAATTTTGTGATGCAGCCGGAAATTATCGCCAAAGTTACCAATTTTACCAGCTATCCAAACACGATGGCCACATCGCGTCCATTTGTAAATGCCGATCTGATCGACAAACCTTTAGGCTACCCGCCTGCCGATATGATGGCGCGCACTTTTGCTCAAGACGACATAGGAGCAAACGAAAAAGTCTGGGATCAAATGTGGGAGGCTATAAAGTTTAAAAATTAATGGCCACAAATAATTCTTCTTCAGTCGGCGCCGCCGAACCTAAACAATCCGAGGCAGCTGCCGTCTGCGCGAACAAAAATACAGCTTCGGTTGCTAACGTAGCAAGCTGTCCCCCCAAAGCAGCTGCTATTACACCGGTTAAGCAGATGAGCACGAAGGCGATCGGCATACTTTTGGTAGCCCCTTTCGTACTTTATATTTTCACTTTCTTTTTACTGCCGCTGGGATCGGTCATTTCCATGTCGACACATACCATTAATGACGACTATATGCTGACCTCCCTGCGCAGTTTAGAAAATTTCAATACAGTTTTTAATGCTGACAACCTGCCCATACTTTTGCGCTCGGCAAGATATGCTGTCTGCACCACTTTCTTTTGCCTGCTGCTGGGCTATCCTTTGGCTTGGTACATTGCCCGTTACGGTGGCAGATATAAGCCTTTTCTGCTCATTATGGTCATGCTGCCTTTCTGGACTTCTTACTTAATCCGCATTTTTGCCTGGATGACTATTTTGCAAAGTGAAGGCGTGCTTAATACACTCTTGTTGAACTTAGGCTTAATTTCTCAACCGTTGAATTTGCTAAATACGCATTTCTCGGTTATTTTAGGCTTAACTTACGGATTTTTACCCTTTGCTATTCTGCCTCTATATGTTTCTCTAGAAAAGCTCGATATGTCCTTACTGGAAGCGGCCGCTGATCTGGGAGCTCCTCCGAGCGAAACTTTTATGAAGGTAATTTTTCCTCTGTCGCTGCCGGGCGTTACAGCAGCCAGCTTACTTACCTTTGTGCCGGCTATGGGCGATTTTGTCACTCCCGACGTTTTAGGCGGAGTAGATACTATGATGATAGGCAACCTGATACAGCAGCAATATTTAGCCTTCTTTAATTGGCCTCTCGGATCTGCCCTCTCGCTCGTTTTGATGGGCATTATGCTCTTATCTATTTTAGCTTTTCTTAAAATGTCCAATTCTATGGAGTCATTGGTATGAGCGTCCCCCGACTTTCAGAGAAACGTTCCCCTTGGTACCTACGCCTGCATACAATATGCGTGTATCTTTTTTTATATGCTCCCATTATTATTCTGGTGCTCTTCAGTTTTAATACGGATAGGCGCAATACATCTTGGCAGGGTTTCACTCTAGATTGGTACGTTAGCTTATTCCAAAACGAAACTATTCTGCGAGCTCTAGGCAACAGTTTGAAAGTAGGTCTATGCGCTACCTTTTTTGCAACCCTAATAGGTTCGCTGGCTGCTTTGGGCCTTTCCCGCTACGATTTTAAAGGACGCGGTTTGGTAGGTTCGCTGGTATTTATTCCCCTGGTAGTACCAGAAATAGTTATGGCTATTTCTATTTTGACTCTATTTTTAAGTTTCGGTATAAAGTTATCTTTATTTACAGTAATTTTAGCTCATATAGCCTTTTGTATAGCTTACGTTACCATTACGGTGCGCACCCGATTAGCTGGTCTCGATCCCTCCTTAGAAGAAGCCGCCGCCGACTTAGGAGCTACTCGTTGGGAAACTTTCCGTCTAATAACTCTGCCGCAAATTTGGCCGGGAATTATTTCCGGTGCCCTACTCTGCTTCACTCTCTCATTTGACGACTTTGTTATAACCTTCTTTAATGCCGGCGTCGGCTCAGGCAATCTGCCCATGGCAGTTCACTCCATGCTTAAATTTGGCGTTACTCCCGAAATTAACGCTATCTCTACTATTATGCTTATTTTCAGCATATCTTTAATGGTGGTGTACACTTTCATAGATAAACCTAAGTCTTGATAAACATTGTGGTGGCGCCGACCGAAAAAAATTGTGACGGCGCCACCAAGATCTTTCTGCATCGGCGAACCTGCATGAAAATACCGACAAAGCGCGTCCTAACATATCATATCTCTACAAGCGGCAACTTTCCGACAGTTGCAGTCCGAACGTAATTTTCTTACTTTAGCCTACTGCTGCACGCCAATTTCCCTCATGCAGCCGGCCAAGTTTCCACACTTTGGGCAGATACATAAAAAAATATTGCAGTATTTTTTACTTGTACCATTTATGATATTGACATTAAACAATAAGAATAGTATTATGCAGTTACTTTCTTGTACCACAACAAGAGATATTTAGGTTGCTGTGATCAGGCAGTATGCCTTAAAGCTCCGGTTCGACCGTGTTTTACACAGTCGGGCCGTCTTTTTTTTGTGAGACTATTTTTCAAATACAGTTCTAAAATTTCGAACTGTTTCGCCCCCTGCGCCTCTATTATATAGCGCTGCAGTATGCCCCATCCGGACGCGCAGCCCAGCAACTACCAAAAAGTTTCTGTCTAGGCGTAGCCTTGTACGCAGACATTGCTATTACCGATAAACCGTATGGCAGCTCTACCCACTTTCAGTCGGGTTTAGCTTATTCCACGCCTCGTGATAAGTCCAGCCGATCCTCAGAAGAGTTATAAAACGTTTATACTACCAGCAAAAACTGAAAAAAAATAAAAAAAACGCCCGCTTTCCTTAAAGAAAACAGGCGTTTTTTTTCACTCCCAGAGGGGCACAACTTGCCTTTTTATCGGCAGTTGCGCTCCGTCTATTATACCACAACAAGAACTATCAGGGAGCTATAACATTCTCAAACAAAACCTATTCTTATAAAGAATTATACCACAACAAGAACTATCAGGGAGCTATAACTATATGCATTGGGTCCCGTCTGAGAAAGTAATTATACCACAACAAGAACTATCAGGGAGCTATAACTCATCGGCGCTAAAGTATACGAAGTTGCTAGATTATACCACAACAAGAACTATCAGGGAGCTATAACAATTTTCTTCATCGGTTTTGAGCTTGTGGCATTATACCACAACAAGAACTATCAGGGAGCTATAACTCCTGTTTCTCTAACAAATAAAATAACTTAATTATACCACAACAAGAACTATCAGGGAGCTATAACTAGCGTCAAAAATAACATTCTTAACAACTGTATTATACCACAACAAGAACTATCAGGGAGCTATAACGGAGAAAATTAAGTTTTTTATATTGAAAGTATTATACCACAACAAGAACTATTAGGGAGCTATAACCTCTCTATCAGAAAGTTTCTTTTTACGAATTATACCACAACAAGAACTATTAGGGAGCTATAACCCGATAATTGTCGAGTACAATATGCCCCAGATTATACCACAACAAGAACTATTAGGGAGCTATAACGTTAGTAATACTATCGACACAAAACAGGATTATACCACAACAAGAACTATTAGGGAGCTATAACTTATTGACGATACATGTTATTTAGACGATCATTATACCACAACAAGAACTATTAGGGAGCTATAACAAGTTGACATGGCTGAAAAAGTTGGAGTTAATTATACCACAACAAGAACTATTAGGGAGCTATAACACATTTTTAGCGGCATGCATAGCTAACGCGATTATACCACAACAAGAACTATTAGGGAGCTATAACTTTGTTGCTGACAGCGCCTTTATACCCTGCATTATACCACAACAAGAACTATTAGGGAGCTATAACACCTCCTGACGGCAGGAAAAACATTAACCTATTATACCACAACAAGAACTATTAGGGAGCTATAACCTGATACGCAGCCTTGTTATATTGTCGTTGATTATACCACAACAAGAACTATTAGGGAGCTATAACAAGTAACTGCAGTGTGTTTCAGTTCTCGAATTATACCACAACAAGAACTATTAGGGAGCTATAACTGAAGTAATAACAATGGCAGAAGTTATTAAATTATACCACAACAAGAACTATTAGGGAGCTATAACCCGGTTTTTAATTTGACAATCAACGGGGCAATTATACCACAACAAGAACTATTAGGGAGCTATAACATTATACACGGCGCAAGCTATATAGTCAAATTATACCACAACAAGAACTATTAGGGAGCTATAACTATAACACTGGGAACTGCGTTCATGAATTCATTATACCACAACAAGAACTATTAGGGAGCTATAACGTGTGCCGTGCAGTACGCCTTTAGCCTTCGATTATACCACAACAAGAACTATTAAAACGGAAAAAGCCCTCGGGCCAATAAAGCAGCGAGGACTTTTAGCAGAAGGAAGAATTCTCTGACCTACTTAAGGACCGAGAACGAACTTGATTAACAGAGCCAAGAATCAGACTCGAACTGACGACCTGCTCATTACGAGTGAGCTGCTCTACCAACTGAGCTACCTTGGCGACCGCTGGTATTATATCACAAAAAACTAGTATAGCAATAGCTTTATATCCTAAAGTTTATTTATCTCCCCTACTAGCCATTCATTGGACAAAAAAGGCTAAGCAGAAAGAGAGGGCGAACCACCGGCCATATTTTTTGATCAATATACAAAGGAGACTCGCAAACAATGGAGCTGAAACACAGCTGGCTCACTTTTAAAGACATGTTCTTCCACGATGTGGAAAGCGGCCTCTCTCTCGATGTAAGCCGCATGGGCATGGACGAAAATTTCTTCTCCTCAATGGAACAACCTATGCAGAAAGCTTTCAGCGCTATGCGCGAGCTGGAAGCCGGCGCCATTGCCAACCCCGATGAAAACCGCATGGTAGGCCATTACTGGCTGCGCAATTCTGCCTTAGCCCCTACCCCGGAGCTCAAAGAAGAAATTGACACCACTTTTGACAATATATTAGATTTCGCCTCTAAAGTACATAACGGCGAGATACGCCCCGAAAGAGCAGAACGTTTCACGACTATACTTTCTATAGGTATAGGCGGTTCAGCTTTAGGCCCTGAGTTTGTAGCTTCCGCTCTGTCTACTCCCGATGACCCCATGCGCATCTACTTCTTCGACAATACCGATCCCGAAGGCATCGATCAGGTATTGGCTGAAATTGGAGAAGAATTGCGCCGCACTCTCTGTATTGTCATTTCCAAATCGGGCGGCACTAAAGAGACGCGCAATGGCATGCTTGAAGCTCAAAACGCTTACGACCGGCTGGGCCTCCACTTCGGATGCCACGCTGTAGCCGTCACCGGTAAAGGCAGCCAACTGGATAAGTACGCCCAAGCCAACCGATGGCTGGCCCGTTTCCCCATGTGGGACTGGGTAGGCGGTCGCACTTCCGAACTTTCTGCCGTAGGCTTGCTGCCGGCAGCTTTGGAAGGTTTTGACATTGACGATATGATTAAGGGAGCTGCTGCCTGCGACGAACTTACCAGGACAACCGTAACCAAACAAAATCCGGCTGCTCTTTTAGCTTTAGCCTGGTACAAAGCCGCCAACGGCAAGGGCGAAAAAGATATGGTTATTCTCCCTTATGCCGACCGCCTTATGCTCTTCAGCCGTTACCTACAGCAATTAATTATGGAATCGCTGGGTAAAGAAAAAGATTTAGACGGACAAGTCGTCAATCAAGGCTTAACCGTATACGGCAACAAAGGAAGCACGGATCAGCACGCTTACGTGCAGCAGCTGCGCGACGGCGTGAACAATTTCTTTGTTACCTTCTTAGCCGTCCTTAAAGACCGTCACAACAGCTCTATGGAAGTAGAAGAAGGCGTAACTACAGGCGACTTCCTCTCCGGCTTCTGGCAAGGTACACGCCAAGCTTTAACTGAAAGTGGCCGCACCTCCATTCTCATTTCTATTCCTGAAGTAAATGCTTTCACCATCGGACTGCTTATCGCTCTGTACGAAAGAGCTGTCGGTTTTTACGCCTCTTTGGTAAACATCAATGCTTACCACCAGCCCGGCGTAGAAGCGGGTAAGAAAGCTGCCGGACAAATTTTGGAACTGCAAGCCCAAATTGCCCGAGCTCTGAAAGAGAGCGGCCGCCCCATGGATGCCTTAGAAATAGCTGAATATCTTAATATGGAAGAGAAAGCGGAAGCCGTATTCCATATCGCCCGCCACTTAGCAGCCAATTCCCGTTTAGGTATCACCGCCGATAATCTCAGTGCGGCTGCAAAATTTTGCTACGATAAGCGCCTTGATTACTAATAGTTAAGTTAATTAACCTAAACAGCTGCCCTTAGCCTTGAATTTATCAGTGTTTTTGAGCAAGGGCAGCTGTTTTTATCTTTATTTACTAAAAATCAAATATAAAAAATGAGAAAAAGCTGACAAAAGTTACTATTTTTAACAGGTTAAGATTATTGTCTTTGAGAAGGAAGGGCCTGTTTGGCAGTAACTTTGCGATATTAGTCTTCTATTTTAGCATTAGTCTGCCGACTAATCTCGCAAAAAAACCTCAGTTTTTAATTTTTTGGCCTGAAAATTGCCGAAATTTTTAAATTCTAAAAGAAAGTGTAGCTGCAGTTCTTATGAATAAATTTCATATATCTGCTTTTATATTCGCGTATGTGTTTTGTTTGTCTCAGTTCTTTTGGGCAGATGCCGAGACATATTCCTCACATCAGCAGACCTCTGCCAACAATACGTATATTGCTGTTCAAAATGAGAATGCCGACAACACGGTTACTCATACAAATTCCGACTTAAGCGATGGCACCTCCCGGTGCGGTTGGAGCATTCAAATTCCTAAAACTTGGGTCTCCATTCCTGATGTCTCTCCCGGATGGCCTATAGCTGAAGGTTGGAGAACTCCTGACGGCAAAACCAGCATTATTATCACTTGGCTAAAAGATATAAATGAAAGTGAGTACGCCACTCTGCGCAGCAGGCGCTACCTGGAGTCTTCAGAACAGGCTGCCGGCCGCCCCTGCAGGTTCTTCCGCAAAATAAACGGTCCCACTTTTGAACAAATTCTTTATATTGCCAATCAGGGCAGCTTTTACCGCATAGCAGCTTTCGGAACAACCCAAAACAAAGCGGCTCTGCAAAAAGCCATGGCCAGTTTTAAATTTTTGGATCCCAGCACTCACAAAGCCGATCTGGAAACTTATCGGAACGATAATTTGGCTGTCAGTTTTACTCTTCCCAGTAACTCTGAACTTAAGGCGCAGCCTTCGGCCCGCGGTATAAATGTGCTTAACAATTCCGGAGAAACGGTCGTTTCAATTAATCCCCGCTCTTTTACTGCTCAGCCGGGCCAGTCTTTCCGAGGCATGGCCAGACAGGCCGGACGCGACTTCATTCCCAATGCTCAAAAGCTAACCCGCTTCGAACCTTGTCAAATAAGTGGTCAGACAGGTTACCTGGCAGTATGGGAAACTACCGACGGCCAATATATCGGCCCCATAATTTACGTGCCTTATAAGCACGGAAACTACAATATTTTGGAGCTGGAGTCAAAAGACCCTAAAATGCTGGAGCAATTTTTTAAAATTGCCAACACCCTGACTGTGAGCGCGCCTTCATTTCCCTAAGTTAGCGCCCGCATCACGACTACAGAGCTACTTATTTCCCAAGTAAGTAGTTCTGTAACATAAAAATAAGAGCCCAAAATCTGCATAGATGGGATGGATAAACAACATGGCTAATGTAAAGTTAAAACTTCTGTATGTACTCAATTTGCTGCTAGACAGCGATGAGCACCATACACTGAATGCTACTCAAATAGTGAAGCACTTGGCCAAAGAACATGGCATGAATACTGAGCGCAAATCTGTTTGCCGCGACATAGCCACTTTACAAGCTTTTGGACACGATATTATTGCCGACCGTGACAAGCGCAAAGGCTGGTACTACGGAAAGCGCCGCTTTGAAACTTGGCAGATCCGCCTATTCCTCGACGCTATTGCCAGTGCTTCTTTTATTTCTAAAAATGAATGCAAGAGCATAAACAATGAGCTGATTAAAGAACTTGGCCCGGATGACAAACGCATGTTCCGTGAGCTCCTTCCCACCATTTACAATTCCCGCAAAGTTGTAAATATTAAACTGAAAAATATACTATGCGAAGTTCTGCGCGCTATTTCTTGGGAGAGAGCGATAGAATTTCAGCTTTATACTTACAACAAAGTATTTAAAAGTGTACTGCGCCGCGGCAGTTTAGTATATAAAGTCGATCCTTACTCATTAGTTTGGGTCAACTCCAATTATTACCTTATTGGTATAAAAGAGGGCGAAAACCAATTGCGCTATTTCCGTTTGGATCGCATTGCCAACCCTCACACAACCGGCACTGCCCGCCGCGATGCCTCAGAAGTGCTCGGCACCGATTTTGAAAAAGCCCTGCAAGAATTCACTCAGGATACTTTCCACAGCAACAACAATCGTACATTTGAAAATGTGGTTATACGCTTTAAAAACGAAAGCTTTGCCAATATGTTTGTCGATCGCTTCGGTCTGCCCAGCAAAGTTGAAGAAAAGAACGACTGGATTTACGCTACAGTAGACAAAGTAGACTACACTAATGCGGTTAGAGCTTGGCTTGTCAGTTATTCTGGTGTTTTTGCCGTCACCGAACCTGCCGATTTCAGAGACAAAATTCGTCAAGATTTACTTAGCGGACTGCAAAATTACGACGATCCTCAAGGCGTTGAACCCAAAGCCGATGCGCTTATAGAAGGGCCCAAGGAAATTTCGTAAGAACAGTTTTCCGCCGATATGGGCGCATACAGTAAATAATATAATACTGCTGCCGATGCACAGCCTATTTCACAGAGGCTGTGCATTTCTTTATAGCAGCCCAACCTTTTCATTATTGCTTTTAAGCAGCTTCTTGTTCAGATAATGCGTCGGCAATTATTGTTCGCAGTGCTTCATAACTTGACAAAAAAAAGCAGTATTGACTGTGCCGTATTTGGTGTATAATGTTCCAATATTTATAAGTTTAATTTTGTATAAAGTCCGTCCGGTTAAACCGACAGGCATCAGTCAGTCTTCCTCGCTTAAAATCTGTTAGAGACATTGCGAATTTTTATTAAGAAGACACGCTCTGTTTTGCCTCCAGATGCTGTGTTGCCGGACAGCCTTATTTCAAATTATTATGAGCCAAAAATATCAGCCTGATTCTCCTCTCAATTCAGATTCTTCCACTAATAATGCTAACGATCTCAACTTGTCAGCTTCTGAAACTTATCTGACCGTAGGCAGTAAAGCAGCGGAACAAATTGCTCTGAAAGTATCTAACTGGAGCATATTATGTAATTTTATACTGACTGCAGCTAAGTTTATAGCCGGTATCGTAGCCCATTCGTCAGCAATGATCAGTGACGCTGTCCATACAGCCTCCGATGTCCTCAGTACTTTAGTTGTTATTGTCAGTATTAAAATAGCCGGCAAGAAATCGGACAGCGATCATCAATACGGCCATGAACGCTTCGAAAGTTTGGGCTCACTTATTTTAGCTCTTATGCTGTTGGCTACCGGTCTGATGATTGGCTGGGGCGGATTAAACAAACTTTGGAGCCACAACGGAGACTTAGAAATCCCCGGCACATTGGCTTTGTATGCAGCCGTTCTATCTATTGTCGTTAAAGAAGCTATGTATTGGTACACCATAGCGGCGGCCAAAAAAATCGGTTCTGCTGCTTTAAAAGCTGACGCTTGGCACCACCGCTCCGATGCTCTTTCCTCTCTGGGCGCTCTAATAGGCATTGCTGCTGCTCAACTCGGTTTTCCCGCCGGCGACCCCATTGCTTCCCTGTTAATTTGTCTGTGCATTATTCAAACAGCCTGGGATATAGGAAAAGATTCTGCAGAAAAGCTCACCGATCAATCGTGCGACGAACAAACAGTAAAAGCTCTAACTAACACTGCAGCCCGACAGGAAGGCGTATTAGCCGTTCAAGAACTAAAAACCCGCCTTTTCGGTACTCGAGTGTATATTGACATTACTATTATGTGCGAACGAAGCCTAACTTTACAAAAAGCCCACGATATAGCTGAAAGCGTTCATAACGCCATAGAACAAGATTTTCCTCAAGTAAAACACTGCAATGTTCACGTAAATCCCAATTAATCAAATTTGGGTAGCTCGGACATGCAAAATCTATTAACTGACTTGATGCTTTATCTCAAAAACAGAGCTGCACTCCCATCCTACCTGCAGATGGCTTATGCTACTTTTCTGCGCATAAACGAATAAGTTGCTTCTACGATTCTACTTATGAACAACAGCGCTGAAGGCAAGACTGCAATAGCCAAAGAAATATTAAATTAAGCGCGGTAATTGACATTTTTTCTCTTGACATGCATATTTTTACCTCCTATAATATTTCCTGGCCAGAGACAGCGGGAGTTGCTTGTTCAACTTAATAGCCGTGAGGGCATCCTGCCGAGGCGAAATAGTATAAGTTTCGTTTCAACTCTGCGTCTCCGTCTGTTTTTTAGAGGAGGCGTTTTTGTTTCTCTAGCTTAAAGAGAGAACAAAAGCCCAGTCGACCCTGTCTTTGCTTCAAAGGCAGGAGAGGAAGGGAGAGATAACTAGACAATGAACGCACAGAACTTACAGCGCAAGGCTGAGTCCTTAGAGCATCTGCGTGAGTGCTTAAAGAAAGCCAGTATCATTATCCTCACAGACTATCGTGGTGAGGCTGGCGGTTTGACAGTTAAAGCTATTACCGAGCTTCGCGGCAAACTCCGTGAGTGTGGCGGTATTTATAAAATTGCTAAGAACACTCTCATTCGCAAAGCTTTAAGTGAGATTAATATTGAGTGCGAACCCGGAACCTTAGAGGGACCTACTGCCGTAGTCTTCGGTATGGGAGATCCGGCTGCTGCTGCTAAAGCAGTGTTAGAGTTCGCTAAAGCTCAAAAGCCCAACAGCCTTCCCGTGGTTAAGGGTGCGGTTATGGACAACCGTCTCTTGAGTATTGACGAGCTTAAGGCTATTGCCGCTCTGCCGTCACTCGAAGTACTGCGTATGCAGCTGCTCGGACTTATGTTGGCTCCTCACCGCAACATCCTTGGCGTGTTGAATGCCACTGGTCGCAGTATGGCTACCGTTTTGGACGCTTGGAACGAGAAGCGCTCCAAAGAAGAAGCTCAGGAAGCTTAGTAAACTAATTTAGTTTTTTCAGTATTAAAAGGAAATATTTTTGGAGGAAATCATGGATAAGTCCGCTTTGATCGATGCTATTTGCAACCTCACCCTTCTCGAGGCCGCCGAAATCGTAAAAGAGTTGGAGGAGCGCCTTGGCGTATCCGCCGCTGCTCCCGTTGCCGTAGCCGCCGCTCCCGCCGCTGCTGCCGCTGCTCCCGCTGAAGAGAAAACCTCTTTCGATGTAGAGCTCACCGCCATCGGTTCTGAGAAGATTAAGGTCATCAAGGTCGTACGTGAAGTTGCCGGTTTGGGTCTCAAAGAGTCCAAGGACCTCGTAGAGGGCGCTCCCCAGATGCTTAAAGAGGGTCTCTCCAAGGCCGACGCCGAAGCCATCAAAGCTAAGTTCGCTGAAGTTGGCGCCACCGTCACCCTCAAGTAAGTTTACACGTTAAACTGAATTAACGAAATAGCGGCTGGTTTTTTTTCCAGTCGCTATTATTTTATAACCGTTTATAGGCCTCTGCCTGTAGAAATTGGAGTGCAACTGAATTAAAATTTACGAAGCTGCAAAACTCCGACAACTGTCGATAAAGCAGAGAGGTACTTATGCTTAAGGTTCGCATTAGGGTGGCTGTCATACTTTGCCGGGGCAGTCAAGTACTGCTTGTTGAACATCAGAAAGACGGTCGCAAATACTGGCTACTGCCAGGCGGAGGCGTTGAGTTTGGTGAGTCTCTTTCTGCCTGTGCAGTGCGTGAGCTCAAAGAAGAAACTAATCTAGATATAGAAGTGGGCAATCTGGCTTTTATTGCCGATTCCATAGCTCCCGATGGTTCGCGCCACGTTGTGCATGTAGTCTTTTACGCCCAAGAAGTGAGCGGTCATCTTCAGGTTGGACAGGAAGAGCGCCTTTATACTGCCCGATATGTCGATATTGACAAGCTAAACGACCTGGTAATGTATCCCCCTATATCGGAAGAGATAGTCAATGCAGTAAAAAACAAGCAGACGTACCGTCCTTCTTATTTAGGTTCAATGTGGATCGACTAGAATTATTCTACCATTATCCCTCTCCCATTCAGTTACCTTATAGGTAAATAACAAAAAGGAACTAACAAATTTTCCATGCAAATAATCAACGACAACAGTTTTAAAAGTGAAGTTCTCGATTCTGAGATGCCTGTTTTGCTCGACTTTTTTGCTGAGTGGTGCGGCCCTTGCAAAATGCTTCTTCCCGTCATAGAAGAAATGGCCGAAACCTACAACGGTCAAATTAAGTTCGTCAAAATTGACACCGATGAAAGCCCCAACGTAGCTCGTCGTTACGAAGTAAAAGGCATCCCTACCCTCTTAATTTTCAAAAACGGTCAGCCTGTAGCCAGAAGTGTTGGCTATCTCGACAAGTCGCGCTTACAAGACTTTATTGAACAGAACGCTCTCTAGAATCTAATCTAAGCCGCTTAGAGAAAATATGAGTTTTTCCCTATTTGCGGCTTTTTTTATTGCATAAAATTTGTATAACTGCTATCATTACGCACATAAGGAAACGCCCTGCGTATCTTTATATGCTGCACGAGATTAGTAATTGAGCCGATATGTACTAATTGGGAGCATTACTCCGTATTTAGAGTTGAGTTATTATCTTGGCTTGAGATGATTCTCTCAGGCGAGGACTAGAGTCCTCGACAGTGCGGGAAAGAGGAGCCCCCACCTGCTAAGGCAGGTTCGAGTACCTCTCGTGCCGCTTTTTCCGTAGGGCCTTTTCTCGTTCTTTGGGCACCAGCAGAACGAGTTTCCCCCTGTGCTGCGTTGCTTCTTGCGTTAAGTGTTAAACGCTCTTACCGGGCATTTTTATTGGTAGAACTTTTTTTTCGATTGTTAGCTCTACTTTTTTCGGTCGTCCTCTTTGTTTTTACTTAGCAACACTACGAAAGTTTAATTTCGGCGTATATAAATAAAAAAGGTACCCCTTTTGGAGCACCGTTTTTCTTATAGAGAACTGCAAAAACTAAGCTACTTTTTCTTGTTTTTTCTGCCGCCTCTCATACACAAAAGCTGCCGAACAATGAATACATAATATTTGTATTCCTAAAATTATAAACTGTTCAGAGGTCGTAAAAGCAGTAATAAATCCGTCTCCGCCCAAGCGCACCGGATTAAGACCAGAAAAGACACCAAAAATGGGCAGTAAACCGGCCCACTTAGGTTCGCAATCTAGTAACCTGGCTAAGATCCATCCTAAGCAGGGAAAAGCCAGTAAACTACTGGCCAAAGCCAAGTAAAACCAATGCATATGCGGAGCAATTAGGGTTAAAATATCTACAAACAGCTGATCGCCTACTGTGCCCGAATTGAGAATAGCGGCGTATTTATCAGCTAAACCTTTATTAGCGTAAACAAGATACTGGGCGTCCAGGCCACCTAAAAAAGCCCACAGCAGATAGACGCTGAAAACCATAATTAAGCCCACTTGAGCATAAGATGCCGCTCGTCCTACGAAAGTAGAAAGGCCGCCTTTGTTTTGATTCTGTTCAGTGCTCATACCATCTCCAAGGCAATATTAAAAGCCTGTAAAGCTTTATCACGCATATTTTCCGCATTTATACCAATTGTTCCGCCCAATTCGAAACGACGCTGCCAAGTTTCATGCAATTTACGAATTAACTCATCTGCCTCAAGCTTTTCTAAAGGCAGACAAGGAGCTCCACACAGTTGACAGATGCGGCTCACTTTAGGATCGTAGGCTATACCTAAAGTAGCTTTAGAGGCAGCGGCAGCTAAAATTACGGTGTGCAACCGCATAGCTGCGGCCATTTCAATTTGTTCGGAGGCCAACAAAGCAGCAATTTCAGTGGCCTTAAGCTGGGGAGCCAACGTACACGGATACTTAATCAACGACACAAAGCGCCTGGATATACCTTCATCGTACCAATACTGCATCGGCAGCACTAACAGATGAGGCCTGTCCTCCTCAGCAAAATCGGCTAACCATTTATTGAAGGCCTCTGCTTTAGAGGCCAGTTCCAAACCGAACCAGGAGCGCAATGAAACCACCGCTATTGGAGCTTTCACATTATCTAAACCGCACTTTTGCAGCATAGAGGCCGATAATTCCTTATTCTTGGAAAAAAGCAGAAAAGCCGGATCAGCTGTGAGTATAGCTTCTACTTTGGGAGCATATTTTTTAAACTCTTGTAGCGATTCTTCATCGCGAAATGAAGCTCGACAGGCCAAAGGCAGCAGCTGTTTAGCCAGCATTTTACCTAAATCGGTGCGTATAGGACCGAACCCCTGGCTGAAAATAAAACTGGGCTTATTCAAAATGGCAGCCATAGCCAAAATAGCCCCGTAATACATGACACTGGAGACGCCGGTGGAGTCTTGGAAAAGTCCCCCTCCTCCGGAAATGACCAAATCGCACGCTGATATAGCCTTATAAATATGCCATGGCGATTTGCGTTTGTAGGCTTTTAATTGAAGTTCCTCTGCTCTGGCTTTGTTATCAATTAAAGCACTAAGTTCCACATTGGGGTCGAGACGACGCAGCTGGGCGCACTCGGCTTCTAAAATTGCTTCATCGCCGACATTGTCAAAGCCAAAATATCCGGAAAGCAAAATTTTTCTGCCCATAGCGCTTACCCCTTATCATCCGACTGCACGTCAGCCTGGCAGCTCTCATTTACCAGCATCATAGTATAAGGGAGCAGTAGCTGTTTTAACCAGAAGCAGAAAAAAGCAACTCCTACACCGATAAAGCCGCCTATCACTACTCCGTTAACAGTACGCTGCAGCGAGACCAAAATAGGCGTATGAATATGACCATAAGTATCGGAAAGAGAGGCCAAGCCTACGGCTCCAGCCAAAACAGCCAGAGGTATACAGCCTTTCCAACGCAGGAAGCCAAAAACAGGCAAAAGCACCAAAGCCGGATTTCCCAATAAAAATTCTTTGAAGCGCGGACGCACACCTAAAGCATAATCAAGCCAACGGCGCAGGGCCCGCTCCGACTCACTAACAACAAAATCGCCGCCGCTATTGCCGGTACGTACTAGGTAAAAAGCTGCCAATACAGCGAAAATGAAGAAAAGCACCACATGCCACAATCTTACTTTGGTATCTAAAAAATCGATTAAAGAATCGAGACAACCGTGGCGGCACTGCTGAGACAGCCAAATAATAAAAATAATTAAAGGTACAAGCAGACTATGCAACTTGACGCCACGAAAAACGTTTAAACTTAGCATATAATTTAAGTCGCTAAGTAAAGCGCCTGCCAAAAGTCCGCTGTATAAAGTTAAACTTACAGAAACAGCCATAACTGCCAAACCGTCGCCTACGGCCTGCCAAATGCTGTTATGCTTCCAGGCTCTCTCCCAAACCGGTGTCAACAATACATAAGCTAAAATAGGATAGAGAGTAACTGCTAGCAAAGCTAAAGCCATGCGCATAGAATGACAACCTAAGCCGGAGACACAACTCAAGGCTGCTGCCACGCTAATAATAATTCCTAAAGCATTTACGTATTTGGACGGGCAAAAGTTCAGCAAATTTAGCAGCAGACATAAACAGGAAGCGATGCTGACACTTATTAGCACTATGCCCAAACTCCACCAAGTAAAACCAGGCTTAACTATATGATCGGCTGCTTTGTAAGTACTGGCTTCACCTCGGAAAGCCGGCGCTAACCAATGCTTCAATCCGTTCATGAGTACAGTATTGGCTTCTTCCATGGAAAGTTTATCCACGCCATCTATATAGGGGCGACAATAGGCTAAGCGTATGCCTCGCTCTCTCATGCCTAAACTGTACATAGCTACTACAGCTTCAGGATCGAGTTTAGCTTGATGCGAAGGGGTTACGGCCATAACTCTGACAACTCGGTCAAGATTGGCTTTAGCCAAAGTTACAATACCCTTTTGTTGCACTTTGGGAGCTAACTCAATAACACCGAGTTTCAACTTAGTATCTTTTAACAGCTTATAAACAGTTTCTAAGTTTCTGGGGTATCCGTAAACTTCGTTACGCAATCCGCCGAAAATAAGCCCCTCAATTTGATTTTGTTCAGCTAAGCGCCCGTAGGTGCCTATTAACTCGATTAGACTATTCTCATCTAGCTGAGGAGTATTCCAAGGGCGAATCCAAACTTTGAATCCGTATTTTTTGCTCAGTTCTTGGA
>JBJEGC010000013.1:119841-133541 GCA_051874695.1 Candidatus Bruticola sp. | reverse complement strand
ATTATTGTCAATGTTGATGGTCAGGAACAGGAGTTCAGTGCCGATGAGGCACGCAATCTGATTATCGATGGGGGCGATGGCGACGACATAATCTATGCTGACGACAAAGTCAAAAACAGTCTCTATATCACCGGCGGGTACGGCTGCGATAATATTACCACCGCCCAGGGGCACGACATTGTTTACGACAACTATGGAGCCAACCGCATCAGCACCAAAGACGGCAACGATACGGTAATTGCTAATCAGCTCGATTATGTACCTAACGAACACAGTCAAACTGTCAAAGATGAGCGCAGTCTTTGGCAAAAGTTTGTCGATAAGTTGACTGGCCAGGGGAGTTTCCAGGAGCGCACCGTCGACGGAAATATCATTGATGGCGGCGCCGGAGACGACTACATTGAGGGCGGTTTAGGCAGCGATTATATTAAGGGCGGAAACGGCGGCGACGTAATTTATGGTTTGAACGGAAGCGATGTTATTGAAGCCGGTCGAGGTTACGACTATATCGATGCCGGTCGCGGCAGCGATACTATAAATGCTGCTTATGGTAACAATATTGCCATAGGAGGACGTGGCGACGACACTATTACTGCCGGTAAAGGTAACAACGTTATAGTTGGTGGTCTGGGAGCGGACACTATTGAGGCTGGGCGCGGACAAAACGAAATTACCGCCGATAGTGCAGACACTGTTAAGGCCGGTAAACAGAGCAGCGTCTCTATGGTCGAATCGATCGATATCCCCGATAACATCACTATAAATGCCAATAGTTATAATACAGATGCTCCTCAGACGGGCAATTTGGGCAATGCAGGTTTTGAGGCTAGAATTCAGTCCGACCTCGATGCGTTAGCTTCTTTAGAGACCGGACAAAAAATGCTTCAGGCTTTAGGGGCTCAAGGTCACAACGTTAATATTGTCGGAACCGATTCAGGAAACTATTGTTCTTATTGGCAGACCGGTGTTCTCAATGAAGATGGCAGTGCCGGCAGCGGTTCTTCCTCTACGGTGGCAGTAGATCGCTCTCGCATAATGATTGGTTATGAAGATTGGGGGAAGCGTCCTCCTATTGTCGGTATGTACCATGAAATGGCTCATGCCTACGATGCCGGAACCGGCATGTTGGACAGCCGGATCTTCAGTTACGATGGCAGACAGTTAAGCGGTGCTGATGGTAACGGTGTTAAAGCTGCCGAGCTTCAGGCTGTTGGTCTGGGCAATGTAACCGATCAGGTGCAGATGAATCCCGACGGAGTTTCAGAAAATGATTTGCGGGCCGCCTTGAATTTGGCCCAACGCGATAAATATTAATGTGTAGCTGGCACAAAGAAGAGAGCTGAGCCTCTGGGCAGCTCTCTTCTTTGTGTTTGTAAATTTTTTATTAAAAACATTAGAATAAACTTGTCAATGTTGTTAAAAGTCGTGAGAAGATCGGAAACGTGTCTGCTGCTGCGGATGGGTGTGTTGTATTTTCTGACAATGTAATCCGCCTAGCTGGCCGTAGGAACGAGGTTCTTTTAGTTTATGAGTATAACTTCTGTCCACAAAAGTATAGAGAAATCTGCTTCTTATGTGCAGAAGCAGGAAAACAGTTCTATAAAAGGCGATTCATCCGCTTTTTCTAGCTTGAAAAATGTCGGCTCGGTGTCTTCTTCCGGATCTAAAGACACTGGCGTTTCCTCTGCTCTGTCTGGCAGTACCTCAACAGAAAATGTTCAACTTTCTTCGGAAGCCTCTAAAATTAGTTTGAGTGCTTTTAGCAAGAAGGACGATCCTTTTGTCATGACAGATGCTTCCGCTTACCCGGAAGGATCTGATGTGCAGGAAATGGCTTATGCCATGGCCGGTGAAAGTGATCGCAGCAAAGTCGATTTAAGTGATTACACTGTACTTAAAGCTTCTTCTGCCGACAACCAAATTCAAATTTCCAAGCGCGATGGTGGTGGCCTTATCGTTAATGTTGACGGTCAGGAACAAGAGTTCACCGCGGCTGAGGCGCGCAATTTAATTATTGATGGCGGATACGGCAACGACAATATAATCGCTGATGACGACGTCAAGTCTGCTTTGTATATTGTTGGCGGTAGAGGAGACGACACCATCACTACGGGCCAAGGTGCCGATATTGTTTACGACAATTACGGGGCTAACACTATTAGCACCAAAGATGGCAATGACACCGTAATTGCCAATCAGCTCGACTATGAAAACGGTACAGCTTCTAAAGAAGATAATCGCAATATTTTCCAGAAATTATGGGATAAAATTACTGGTAACGACGAGTATGAGCATGCTGTCAAAGGCAATATTATCGATGGCGGTGCTGGCAGCGATTACTTAGAGGGTGGCCTCGGTGAAGATATTATCAGTGGAGGCGAAGGTAACGACGTCATCTACGGTCTGGACGGCAGCGACAAGATCTCCGGAGGAGACGGCGACGACTATATTGACGGCGGCCGTGGCAACGATACTATTAGTGGTGGAGAAGGTACCGACAGACTTTTTGGCGGCCGTGGCGATGATATAATTTCCGGAGGAGACGGTGACGACGTCATAGCCGGAGGTCTTGGCAAAGATACTGTCAGCGGTGGCGCTGGAGCTAACAAGATTACCGCTGATTCCGATGATACTGTCAGTGCCGGCAGTGAAGGCTCCGTAAGTTATCTCGAATCGGTAAGTGTGCCTAAAGAGATAAGTGTTGAAGGCAATGAGGGGTATCAAGCTAGAGTTCAGTCCGATTTGGATACTTTGGCGGCCATTGAACCCGGTCAAGCTATGTTCCGCGGCCTCGAGGAGAACGGGCGTAGCGTAAAAATTAAGAGTGTCGACGGCGGTAATGTTTGTTACTATAATGCCAACACGGCTGTTTTGAAAGAAGACGGTACTGCCAATTCCGGTTCCGATTCTACTATTGTTTATAACCGCTCCAGAACTAGAATCGGCTCTAGCGCTTGGGGTGAGCGTCCTCCTATCGTTGGCATGTTCCATGAAATGTCTCACTCCTACGATGCCGGTGCCGGTATTTTAGATGATCGCCAGTACAACTATGACGGCACTCGGGCAGAAGGCGATGCTGGTGTCAAAGCTGCTGAACTGCAGGCAGTGGGGTTGGGAGAAGTAACTGACGAAGTGCAAATGAATCCTGAAGGTATCTCCGAAAACGATTTGCGGGCTGCTCTTAACTTAGCTAGGAGAGAGCGGTATTAGCTTATAAATATATGCTTCTGTTGAAGCACTTTTTTGTATCTGCTTAATAATATGTAGGTAGACTGTCAGGGTTAGAGGCGGACGTTAATTCAAGATAACGTCCGCCTCTTTTTATGCATTAGGATTATAAAAAAATATATAGTTATATATGCAACTTGTAAAATCGTGCCTAATTTAATGTTTACACTATAAAAATTCATGATCTATGTGGTATAATGACCGCGGGCATTGTTGAATACAGTTTATAAGTTTAAATAAGGTTGCGCCCTAGGTTAAGGAGCAGAGGCTAGATGCGTTCGTTTAATTATTCAAGGCCTTTAGGGAAAGATGTATGCAATATATCGCCCACTCTTTTCCGCTTGGTCAATGCTGTTCACGAATACAAAGGGAAGCAAGACGTTGTCGATAATATAGCTCCGGCCGTCCTTGCCGATCTGCCAACCAGCACTATATTGAAAAATATTGAATATTTTTGCGCTAAAACTCATGGTATTGATGAGCTAACCGATGCAGAGCATCAGAAGCTGGAGCAGGAGTTAAATGATCCCGACTCGTTTGTGCAAAAATATAATCCTGTTCCTATCGATGCAGAGCTTACTGCCCAAGAAGAAAGATGGCTGCAGATAGCTCTTTTCGCTAAGGCTTTTCTGCGCTTAAGAGAGCCGGAAAATTTTGAATTATCTGTCAACTCCATCACCGAGCTTTATTGTTCGATTACCCCGCGGGAGAGCGATTACAGAAGCATTTGGCCTAAGTACAAAGATCACAGCAATATTGTTTATGGAGCGCCCATGGAGCGAGATAATGGGGCTCGTTATTTGCAGGCGCAAAGTAACGGATTCCCTTTGTTAGCTCGCAATGGCGGTGATCGCGATTTGGGCGGAACTATTATTATGCAAGGTATTTATGCTCGTGATGTGCGGTTGGCCCTTTCTGATGTCTGCAGCAGCTTTGTAGAGGTATCAGATTATTACGATCCCTTAATACTTATTCCCCGATTTATTGTAGACTTTTTATGCATAAGTCCTTTTAATAGCTCGTTTGGAAATTTACTGGTTGCTCAGCTTTTAATGATGATTTTAATGGCTAAAGCTGGCTATCCCGTATACCGTTACATAAGTTACGATCTTACTTCCGATCGCTTAGGAGGTAACGACGCTTTTAACTCGGCTTTCCGCGAGAGTATTAGCGGTTGGCATGTTGGCAATAACGACTATTATCCGTTTACGGAGTATTGTTTGCGCCATTTGTCTTTGGCATTTCGCTACTTTTTCTATAGACTTCTTCCTTTAGGTGGACGTGACCGTAAGGCTAAGTGCATAAAAGCGCTCTTCTATAACGAAGAAGTAGTTCTTACTAAGAGCGCAATTCATGATTTGTGTTACGAAATTAGCGTTCCTACCATTGAATCGGTGTTGGGCAAACTTAGCGGCGAATGCGGTTTCTTAGAAAAAATAGGTAAAGGACGCAATACTGCTTACAGAAGACGCAAAGGAGTTATCGATACTCCTGATCTGGGCTACGATTCTTTGGGTGAAGATCTGCTTTAATGAAGCAGGAAGCTCCCGCCTCTATAGGTGGGTGATGAATGGCGGGGTGGCTGAGTGGGCTCGATGCCCATGAAAGCCACACATTTCCATCCTGCGGGAAATGTGTCCATCGTGGATTGTACCAGTTCGCTGATAGCAGGATGGCTAACGCTGATGTAAACGGTGTTGCCAACATACTCAGAAAAAGTAAGCAGAACTTCGATTTCGAGGAACTGTGTAAAGGGCTTTTGGGCAGCCCCTTGAGAATAAGGGCATCCTGACAGCTGACTCCTTCGGGATATGTTGTCAGGCGTTAGTCCGTGTATCAAATTTCTCAAGAATCTCCCGCTTCTATAAGCGGGATAGGTTCAAAGTATAAAGTGAAACACGCCCTGCTTCCTAAAGGAAGCAGGGCGTGTTTCATAATTTATAAGTTAATTATAGGCTGCCGCCAAGTATAGCGAGCAAAACACCGGCAGCTACAGCTGAACCAATCACGCCGGAAACATTGGGGCCCATAGCGTGCATGAGCAAGAAGTTGCGAGGGTTAGTTTCTAAACCAACCTTGTTAACTACGCGGGCAGCCATAGGCACGGCAGATACGCCAGCAGCACCGATTAAGGGGTTGATAGGATCTTGGCTGAGCTTATTCATGAGCTTGGCCAGAAGTACTCCAGAGGCAGTACCTATGCAGAAGGCAATTAAACCAAGCAGCAAGATGCCCAAAGTTTCTGGAGTAAGGAACTTATCGGCTGCTAATTTGGAACCAACGGCGGTACCCAGCATAATAGTAACTATGTTGCATAAAGCATTTTGCATAGTGTCGGAGAGACGGTTAACTACGCCACATTCGCGGGCCAAGTTTCCGAACATTAGAGCACCAATGAGCGGGGCCGCTGAGGGCAGAAGGAAGGCGCAGAGCAGAAGGACCATCAGAGGGAAGATAATCTTTTCTGCTTTAGAAACGGGACGCAACTGGCGCATAACAATATTGCGTTCAGCTTCGGTAGTAAGTGCCTTCATAATGGGAGGCTGAATAATGGGGACTAAAGCCATATAGGAATAGGCAGCCACAGCAATAGAACCGAGCAGATCGGGGGACAGCTTCGAAGTTAAGAAGATGGCTGTCGGTCCGTCAGCACCGCCGATAATACCGATTGAAGCGGCATCTTGGAGGTTAAACTGAATGAAGGGGATGTACTCGGAAAGTACCAAGGCACCGATCAGAGCAAAGAAGATGCCGAACTGAGCAGCTCCGCCCAACAGAGCCATGCGCGGATTAGCAATCAGCGGACCAAAATCGGTCATAGCACCTACTCCCATGAAAATGAGCAATGGGAACAGGCCCGTTTCGATACCGGCACTGTATATTACATAAAGGAATCCTCCAGGCTCAGAAATACCGGCATTAGGGATGTTGGAAAGCAGACCGCCGATACCGATGGGCAGAAGCAGAAGAGGCTCAAATTCCTTAACGATAGCCAAGTAAATGAGTATTAAACTGACGCCGATCATGATCAGCATCTTGAGGCCTTGCACAGTTGTAAAGGCGGAAAGACCAGTAGAGGCCCAAATGGTTTGGCCGGTCTCAGCCAAAGATTTTATGTGTACTTCTTTGGAGGCGGGAGTGCAGGCTCCAGGAGCTATGTCAGCGGTGTGGACGTCGTTGTTTACGGAAGTCGTTTCCGGGGCATCATTGTATTCAGGGTGCTGTAAACTTGCGTCCGGAGCATTTTCCGGAGCGGCTCCATCAGCATTCTGAGCCTCTGCGACTCCTACGGTTTCCCCTTCAGCCGAAATAGGGCTGTTACTCTGGGGGTCTTCCGGAGCGGTGCTTTGAGTTGCCGGATCGGCAGCTGCAGGGGCGGCCTCTTCAGGAGTTGCCAGCTGATTGCCGTCTTGAGGATAGACTTCAACATTGGGAACACTCTCGTCTGAGGGGGCTGCAGTGTTGCCGACAGTCGGTTGAGCCGTCTCAGGAGTGGGGGCTTGAGCATATACGGGAGAGTGCAAAGCTAAAAACAAGGTAATTGCTAATAGAATTTGCAAAAGCTTACCCATATTTGCCAAGCAGTTGGCACGGGAATTACTTTTTAAACTCATTTTTACCTCACTCGACATAGGCCACAATAGAATCTGCAGTAATAAGATCACCGGGCTCAACTTCGATGGATTTTACGGTACCAGCGCAATCAGATTTAATTTCCATCTCCATTTTCATTGCTTCAATGAAGAGTATGGTATCTTCTTTCTTTACACTGGTGCCAGGACCGGCCTTAATGCGAATAACGGTGCCGGGAAGAGGAGAGGTGATAGCGTGAACCTTGCCCGCAGCGGCAGCCGGAGCTGGAGCGGGAGCCGGGGCGGCTGCAGGAGCGGCGGCAGCCGGAGTAGCAGAAGGAGCTGCGGCTGAACCGTTCTCCGCTACCGTATATCCGTAGTCTTTGCCGTTAACCAGTACACGACCGTCTTTTACGGTTACGTCGTAGGAGCTTCCCTGTAAGCTTATGGTGAGGCGCTCAGGAACTTTGTTGAGTTTGGCCGGAGCAGGAGCGGCTGCAGGAGCGGCAGCTTTCTTTTCCTCTTTGTAGCGTACGTTTATATGGCCCTTACCTTTGAGGAAGAAAATGCCCTTTTCGGCACAAGCGGAGACGATGAAAAGGTTCTCCTCAGTAACCGGCAGATTGTTCTCTTCCAGTTTTTTCTTAATGGTGGAAACTTTCTTGCTTTCGTCGGCATCGTTAATTTCCAAAACGGGGCGGGTATTGATGGGCAGACCGAGCTGTTCAGAAGCGAGTTTTTGCAGCTCGGGATCGGGAGCATTGGGAGTCCTGCCAAAATAGCCCAAGACCATACGGCCGTAACCATCGGTAATCTTTTTCCAAGGACCGTTTTTAACGTTGCTGTAAGCTTGTTGAATGTAGAACTGAGAAACGGGAGTTACGGAAGTACCAAAACCGCCTCTTCTGACGCATTCGCTCATAGCTTCAACCAGTTTGGGGAAGAGATGGAGCTCATTGTTATCGCGCATCATTTGTGTGTTGGCCGTGAGGGCACCGCCGGGGACGGGGCTCCAAGGTATGATGGGCAGTACCGCCTGGCTTTCCGGAGGCAACAAGTACTTCTCCATGCACTCTTGAGTAACGCGCTCAGCTTCGCGTACTTTGTCTATGTCTACATCGAGACAATAGTCGCTGCCGCGGAAGTTATGCCACATAGTTAAAATGTCGGGTTGAGAAGTTCCGCCGGACATAGGTTGAATGGACAGGTCTATGGCATTTGTTCCGGCCTCGATGGCGGCCATGTAGCCAGTAATGCATCCATCGGCAGTGCAGTGAGAGTGGAAATCGATGTAGGCATCGGAACCTAAAATAGCACGGGCTCTTTTTATTGTTTCATGTACAATGCGCGGAGGGGTTGTACCGCTGGCATCTTTGAAACAAATGCTGTCAAAAGGAATGCCTGCCTGGAGAATTTTTCGCAGAATACCTTCATAGAAGTCGGGAGTATGAGCGCCGGTTAACCCGGGAGGCAGTCCCATAAGAGTTATGGTAATTTGATGTTTCAAACCGGCTTCGACAATGCACTTACCGCTGTAAATTAAGTTTTCGACATCGTTTAAAGCATCGAAATTGCGGACAGTGGTTACGCCGTGCTTTTTGAAAAGGCGGGCATGCAGTTTAATAAAGTCGCTGCACTGGCTGGTCAAGCCCACCACATTTACGCCACGAGCCAAAGTCTGAAGGTTTATATCCGGTCCCATGAGGGTACGAATTTCGTCCATGGCCGTAAACGGATTCTCGTTGCAGTAGAACACTTTAGACTGGAATATAGCACCGCCGCCGTGTTCAAACCATTTAATGCCGGCATCTTTGCAGGCTTCCATGGCGGGCAAGAAGTCTTTATTTAGGACTCTAGCACCATAACAAGACTGAAAACCGTCGCGGAAAGCGGTACACATAAAATCGATAACTTTTTTACCCATATCTACTCCTTGAGGGCGTTGCTTTGAAAAATAGTGAGTTTTTTATTTTACTGAGAGATTAAACTCACGCTGGGCTATAGCGATCACCGCAGCAATCTTGTCGCCGTCGGAAGTTTCTGCCGGTTTGGCAGATACTTTAGGGGCAGCTACGGGGGAGGCAGGTTTCGCAGGAGGTGCGGCAGGCTCTGGAGCATACTTGCGCACTAAACTGCTGGTCCAGGAAGTCAGGTAGACCAGGACAGTTAAGAAGCAAAACACCACAAGCATACCGATAACCGTTATGATTAGACCTTCAACTATCATAAACTCATAAAATCGGGTTGAGCTCAAACTCACCCGACTTCCTTTCGGTAAATTCTCCTGCGGAGTTTTAAGATCAGTAAAGTAAATCCTGCTCAAATATCGTCTGTAATTAAGAAGTAATCAGCGTTAAACAGCGCATTGAGCAGTAAGGTAAGGTTGTAACGAAGAGTCTTACAATGACTTTATGGACACACTGCCTGCAGGAATGTTAACAGCTTTTGATCAATCTTCTGCCCTTAATGGATTTTATTTGTATCAGGCAGTTTAAGTTTGTTTAAATAGGAAGTGAGAGCTGTGAATATTGAAATTTTTGAGCGCCTCGATTCCACTAATACAGAAATGAAAAGAAAAGCCGGGCAGCAAAAGCTTGAGCCTTCTTGGTCTATCATGGCTCGTTATCAGACTGCAGGTCGCGGACGCGGGCAACGTACATGGAAAGCACTTCCTAATGAAAGTATGGCTGCCAGTTACTGGCTCGACGTATCTGCTTGGGAGAATAAGAGGTTGATAGGTGTACTGCCCCTGTTGGCCGGCCTGGCGGTATCCGAAGCGGCTGAAAAACGGTTGCGTTCTTTAAACAGGGAATCTGGTCAAATAGAACGTATCGGACTGAAATGGCCTAACGATGTGTTAGTAGCTAATGCGGGCAAATTAGCAGGTGTGCTTTGTGAATTGGTCAGCAATGAACACAATTTTGGTGTGGTGATTGGTGTAGGTGTCAACTTAAAAGACAGTTGTGGAAATTTGGCAAATATGCCCCGTCCGGTGGCTGTATGGAATAATGTTTTTCACGATGATTGGCCTGCAGAAGAGGCTTTTCTAAATATTGGCAGTGAATTGTTTGCCTTGGTAGATCGCTTAATTGAGGAGGGGTTTGCGCCTATTGCAAAGGAATGGTATCGGCGCTGTTTGCATAAAGGGGCGAAAATCAGCGTTAAAAAAAACTTATCGGCTGTCGATGACGATTTCCTTAGCGGCAGCGTGAGTTTTAATAACAGTGAAAATTTGTTGGCAACTGGTTTGAAATCCGATTTGGTTAGCGGATTTATGGTAGGCTTAGGACTCAATGGTGAGTTGTTGCTGTCCTCTTCCGACGGCACAATAGAGACTGTCACCATAGGTGATGTCTCTTTTCAATAGCCTTATGCAGTTTCGCTCAATTTATAAATCGCAGTTATCAGTTAGTATTTTGTGCTTTTAAGCTTAATTTGTAGCGGTATTGTAGTAATAATACTGGGAAACAGTTTATTTCTATTATCTTAACTGTTGTGAGGTAAAGATCACTTTATGGCGCGTTCCGAGCGAATAACTCTTCAGGAAGCTTCTGAGCTTAGCGGTGTTTCCATCCCTACCATTTACAGGCGCATCCGAAGCGGTGAGCTCAAAGGAGCGATATGTATCGATGCTGGCGGCAAACATTGGGAGCTTTTTAAAAGCGATTTGGAAAAGCTTACTCTCAAGCGCAAAAAGCGTTCCTCTTCTGTGACTTTGGGAAATTCAGAAGATACAACGTCTGTTCAGGTTGCAGAACAACTAAAACCGGATGACAGCGGAAACAGTGACAATTGCACCTCTTCCGGTTTGGGAGATGGTTCTGGCTTCATTGCCGACGCTGATTCGGAGTTGATTCAACTCAGAAAGCGCTGTGCCGAGTTGGAAGAAAACGAAAAAGAGCTGCAGAGGGCTTTGGAAGCAGTTAAAGATGAGGCTTCTTATTGGCACGGACGTTGTGATCAAATTAGTCTCGATTTTGAAACTTTGCGCCAAGTTTTGCTTGACAAAACTAACGATGACCAAGAGCTTATTTGGAACTTGCGCGAACAGGTGGCCGATCTTCAAGAAAATTTAGGTAATACTCAGGCCTACTATTCTGAACTTACGACTGAGATCGGTAGCGGCGCCGATGGCGGCAGTCCGTCTGATTACAGCTTGGAGGAAGTGCAGAGCTCTGAAGTATGGTCTGATATTGAACCGTCTGTTTGTGTTAAACCGGCAGAAGAAAACAGTGAGGGCGAAGTTTCAGTCTATTCTTACGATGACAGCGTTTCTTCGGCAGAGAAAGACTTAACTGCCGATTTGGTGGCTGAGGTTGACTCAACGGGAGGTAGTGTCAATAGCGAGGCGCAAATAGGTGCAGACTCTGTCACCACCCCTCCGCTTATTGATGAAACTGTGATTAAACTGAGCGACTCCTACGAGTACGACTCTATTCAGATAACCGAACAGCAGGAAGAAGAAACTGAGCAACTCGCAGCGGCTAAAACTGATGTAATTTTGGCAACTGAATTAAACGGCAGCGGTGAGGGAAATAGTTCTGCTTTAGAATACAACGAATCGAAGTCTGGTAACTATGGACATAAAGTCATAAAATATGAAATGAACCGCCGCAAAGGACGCAACGGCAGAAAAGGCCGAAAGCGCATCCCGCCGTTGCGTTAGTTTTTTCATCTGTCTTTATTCTGAACTTAAGTTAGGTTTTATGGGGGAGTAATTGCTCAGTTTGTTCTTTTAATTTAAGCCAATCTTCGTTGCTAATTAATCCTAAAGCAGCAAATTGCTCCGCTTGGTGCAAAGATTCCCTGGCCCTCTCCGATTTTTGCAGATAAGCTTGGCATAGTGGCAGATAAGTATAAATTACACTTTGTTCAGAGGTGAGCTTATTTTCAACCAGAGACAGGAATGCCTCTTCCGCTTCTTGGTATCGTTCCATTTCAAAGCAGCCCAAAGCCAAATTGATACGCGCTTCTCTGTTTTGCGGATTTAACTTTAGAACTTCTTGCCACATAGCGGCGGCCTCATTGAGTTTATGCTGGCGAGCTAGAGCAATACCCATATTGATACGGGCATCTTCGTTTTGAGGGTCTAAGTTTACCGAGGCTTTAAAAGAGGCTACAGCATTATTTAGTTGCCCTAAGGCAGTATAAACTAAGCCTTTGTTATTGTAAGCGTACTTATCTCCCGGACGTATATCTAGGGCTTGATCCAGAGCCATAATAGCTTCTGTAAGACAGCCTGCACCTAAATAGGCCAAACCTAAGTTATTGTAAGTGTCTGCATCGTTTCTATCTAGTTGGACCGATTTTTGATAGTAATCGATAGCTTTACTGTGCTGTCCCAAATGAGCATAGCACTGACCTAAATTGCGCAGAGCGGCAATATTAAGCGGGTTTATTTTGAGAACTTCTTGGTAATGGAGTGAGGCTCCGGCGTCGTCGTGCTGCAGAGCCATCGCCAGTCCTAAATTGTAGTGAGCCGTTTCGTCTTCCGATTTTATGGTCAGTACACGGTGAAGTACAGAAATAGCCTCATTAAGTTGTCCCTGATGGATTAAACATAAGCCCAAGCTATTGAGCACATTACAATTCTGCGGATCGAGTCTGCAGGCTTGGCGCAGTATCTCTTCGGCTTCTTTAAGCTTATTGAGGGCCATATAAGCTCGGCCTAGGTTGTCGCGGACGGACGAATCCTGTGGAGTCAAAACTAAGGCCTTTTTGTAATACTGTACTGCTTCTTCCCAGCGACGTTGCCGAGACAAAGCGCGTCCTAAGTTGTGGTAGCTTTTGGCCTCTTGAGGGTTAGCTTCAACTGCCTGTCGGAAGTAAGTTTCCGCTTTGGCGAAATCGCCCTCTTGGCTGCAAAGCTTGCCTAACGAATTGAGAGCAAAACTATTATTCTGTTTCACCTGTAAAGTTTTGCCGAAAAATTCTTTAGCTTTGCCAACTGCTCCTGTCTTTTCATAAAGGTAGGCCAGGTTATTAAGGGCATGAATGTCCTGGGCGTCGGATTGAAGAGCTGCTTGAAACTCACTTTCGGCTTGCCGAAACTGACCCGAACGCATGAGCAGCAACCCTAAGCTGTTATGAGCGTATTTGTTATTATCTAAGGCTATTGCTTTCAGATAGGCCTGTTCTGCTTCATCCGTCTTTCCTAAACTGGCGTAGAGAATACCCATATTATAGTATATCTCCCCACAGTCGTTTTTTATGGAAACAGCATGCTGCCAGGTAGATAAAGCTTGGTCAAAACGGCCTAACTTAGAGCATATAATTCCTATATTGTTCAGAGATAAATAATCTTGAGGATTCTGCTCTACTAACCTCTCATATTGTTTTAAAGCTTTGTCATTTTCGCCTAAATCCAGATATGTGATGCCTAAATAATTAAGAACCTGTGCATCTTGAGGAGCCTCTTGGGCAGCCCTATCCCAATACACGAGAGCCTCAGTAGGACGCCCTTCTTCATAGAGAGCAATACCTATTTTTTTTAGTAGCTCCAGATTGTGAGGCTCCAGTTCAAGTTTATTTTTAAGCTTTAGCAAATCGGGGAGTGTTGGCGAAGGCATGAGAACAGCTCCTTTTTATTTATGTTCTAAATTGGAGACGACCTTTAAAACACCGCTTATTTTATTTATATCTTCGGCGCTGCCTTGAACAAAAATAACGTTAAGCAGAGGATCTACTTTAAAAATCGCTTTGGGATAGAGCTTGATTAAGCTGTCGGCTATGGCTGCAGCACTGCGATCTTTCAAAGGGAAATAGGCAAAATGATCTCGGGTTACTATTTCCGGTTTGGAAATCTCCTGTTTTGTTTCTTGTGCCGGTGTCGTCAGTTCGGTCTTTTGTGCCGGTGTCGTCAGTTCGGTCTTTTGTGCCGGTGTCGTCAGTTCGGTCTTT
>JBJEGC010000013.1:118987-119741 GCA_051874695.1 Candidatus Bruticola sp. | reverse complement strand
TGTGCCGGTGTAGTCGGTTCGGCCTTTTGTGCTGGTGCCGTCGGTTCAGCCTTTTGTGCTGGTGTCGCCGGTTGGGCCTTCTGTGTTGGTGTAGTCAGTTGGGCCTTGGGGGGCAGCATCTGATGAGCCGGCTTGTAATCCTGGGAATAGTTGTAAGATATTCCGTATAAGGCACCGCCATGTGCATCAACGTCTTGTACAAAGTAGGGCGGGTTCTGCACTTTTATTTCAATCAAAAGTTTATTGGGAGCTACTTGCTTAGCTTGATAACCGATAATTTGTCCCTTTTCCAAAGTAGCTGTTTGGGTTGGCCCCTGCATAACGGCTGGGCAAAGCTCTATACTCATAACTGAGCTGCTGCCACTGGCTCTTTTGACTACATTTTTTATATTTCCCTTGTACAGTAAGCCTATGCGCAATTCGTCGTCTTTAGGGTTAAAGATGACCTTTACTTTGGCGGGCTCATCATTAGGAGTAAGCTGCGGAGGAGCAGGCTTTTTGTCCTCAGCTTTAGCGGCAGCGGCAGCAGGCTTTTTGTCCTCAGCTTTAGCGGCAGTAGCAGGCTTTTTGTCCTCAGCTTTAGCGGCAGTAGCAGGCTTTTTGTCTTCAGCTTTAGCGGCAGTAGCAGGCTTTTTGTCTTCAGCTTTAGCGGCAGTAGCAGCAGGTTTTTTGTCCTCAGCTTTAGCGGCAGTAGCAGGCTTTTTGTCCTCAGCTTTAGCGGCAGTAGCAGGCTTTTTGTCCTCAGCTTTAGCGG
>JBJEGC010000013.1:98923-118887 GCA_051874695.1 Candidatus Bruticola sp. | reverse complement strand
TTTTGTCCTCAGCTTTAGCGGCAGTAGCAGGCTTTTTGTCCTCAGCTTTAGCGGCGGCAGTAGCAGGCTTTTTGTCCTCAGCTTTAGCGGCGGCAGCAGCAGGCTTTTTATCCTCAGCTTTAGCGGCAGCGGCAGCAGGCTTTTTGTCTTCAGCTTTAGCAGCGGCAGCAGCAGGCTTTTTATCCTCAGCTTTAGCGGCAGCGGCAGCAGGTTTTTTGTCCTCAGCTTTAGTGGCGGCAGCAACAGGTTTTTTGTCCTCAGCTTTAGCGGCAGCAGCAGGCTTTTTGTCCTCAGCTTTAGCAGCGGCAGCAGCAGGCTTTTTGTCTTCAGCTTTAGCAGCGGCAGCAGGTTTTTTGTCCTCAGCTTTAGCGGCAGCGGCGGTAGGCTTTTTGTCTTCAGCTTTAGCGGCAGCGGCGGTAGGCTTTTTGTCCTCAGCTTTAGCGGCAGGCTGTGTATTATCACTTAATACGTTTATAGGCAGTATGTACTTTATACCCTGGACATTTTTAACAGCGGGAATTTGAAAAACTTTAATCGACGGATTTTTAGCTGCTCGGATATTGACAACTACCGTATCATCATCTAATTGACTTATTAAAGCCTCTTTGGCGTTATCTCCCTCTAAGGGGACTACCTGGGTTGAGCCTTTTAAAGAAGCGCCGTCTATAGTAATTCTAGTAGCTCCGTTGACATACTCCGATTTAAAAATAGGTGAAGACTCATTGGCCCAGGTAACTCTGATTTCTAAAAATCCCGATTTCACTTGAGCAGCAACCCGCACCGGAATTGTAGGCTCGGCAGCTTTCACCTCCGTATAAGCAGAGGAGACAACGCTCACTCCCAGCATGGCAGCTATGGTTGCGCGGCGTAACCAATGAGAATTCATATATATCCTCCCAGAAGAGATCAAAATAGTTGAAGGTGATTTTTTCTTTCAGATTGGGTACATCCTTCTTTACAAGGTCAATGAAGCAAAAAAGGTCCCGAATCACTGTATGATAATACTGTCTAAATAGCGAAAAAGCTGAGACTACAGACGGTATTTATAACGTACAGTAAAAAGGCGTCCCTTGCAGAGACGCCTTTACTGAGCATTCGTCTTACTATATAACGCTTAATTATTAAGTTTTTTGATAGAGGCCAGAATACAGCGACCGCTCTGTTTATCACGAGAAAACCGGATTCTCACTGTATCGCCGATTTTGAAATTCTCTTGAAGTTTATTTTGATAACCAATTTCCGCAGTTACAAAGGCGTTAACTACTTTTTGATTTTGGTAGTCGACAACGTTTACGGAAATGTTGGAAACTTCGGTTAAAGTTCCCGTAAAACTCTCTAGAGATACGCCCTTAATTATACCTGCCTGGCTCGGAACAACCAAAAGACAGACGGCAGTTATAGCTAAAATAATACTGAAAAATAACTTTTTGCTTAACATAACACTCAATTGTGCCCCTCTGACGTTTGCAGGTGAGCTTCTTTAAAATAAGGATTATCCCTGCCATTGGCAGTCAAAAAGCCTAACCGCTACAGAAGTAGTTCATGACATAAAAAGAGAAAAGCACCGGAGGATAACTTCGGTGCTTACTGTGCCTTATTTTCTACGCAATGGCTCCGACAGCAGGATTTGAACCTACGACCAATCGGTTAACAGCCGATTGCTCTACCGCTGAGCTATGTCGGAATATATTGGCTCCGACAGCAGGATTTGAACCTACGACCGATCGGTTAACAGCCGATTGCTCTACCGCTGAGCTATGTCGGAATATATTGGCTCCGACAGCAGGATTTGAACCTACGACCGATCGGTTAACAGCCGATTGCTCTACCGCTGAGCTATGTCGGAATATCGCCATCCCTCTTTCAAGGAACGGGAGCATTCTAACACCAGTGGAGCTTAAGGTCAATACTTTTTATCGCTAAAATTAGATTTTTTTTCTGAGAAAAATAATAAATTTATCACTTTATGCCGTAAAAAGCAGGCTTTTAGGCTTTCACAATAAAGAATTAATCGATATTCAACTTGTCGAATAGACAGGTAAATTTACATGGGAATATTAGCATTATGGCAGCCGACGCTTCCGAAAACAAAAAGTCCTCTCTAGGTGATTGCTGGCGGGGGAGCAAACTGTACAATCATTACACTTATACTAGCCCAGAAGAGCAGATCGGAGCTGATGAACAGTCAAATTTACTTCAAGCGATGGCCATGTATGTAGAGGGCTGTTTTGAACAGGCAGAGCATTTTTATGTTTTAGCCGCTCAAGAAGACAGTGAAGAGGTCAAAGTTAGGGGGCGGCGCGGATCTATACATTGTCGTTTGGCAGGTGGAAATCTTGATCAGGCGATAAAAGATGGCGAAAGCTTCATGAATGACTTCCCTGAATTGGTTGAAGCCAAAAGCACTTGGCTTTACGCTTTGTCACACAAACTAAAGAAAAAAGATCTCGATAAGCTAAAAGATATTGTTTTGCAAGTTTATGGTAGCGCTGGAGAGATTGTACAAAAGGCAGACGATCCCATTTTGGCTCTGGAACGGATTTTTATTTTGTACAAAGCCAACATGCTTAACGAAGCTGCCGAGGCTGTTAGCGATTGGAAGCAGCGTTTTAGTAACGATTTAAATTTATGCCAGTGTATGGGGGAAATGTTTTATGCCTTGCATCGCTGTGATAAAGCCTTTAACTTTTTACAAATTGCTGCCAAACGCGGGGTAAACAGAGCTCGCTTGTGGTATTTGCACGCCCTTTCGGCAGCAGCTAATAAAAATTTCGATCTGGCCGAATGTTCTGTAGAAAAGGCTGCCCGTTTGCACAGTACTCTTCCCTTCATGGAAGGCTTGGCAGAAGAAGTGCAACGGTTAAAGAAGCAAGCTAAAGGCAGTTTCCTAGATTTTATAAAGAACGTGTTTCTACCTTAAATTAATCGGCTATCAGGTCTCTTGTAGAGTAAATAACAAGAAAAAGCTCCCTCCCGTACATAGTCCGGAGAGGGAGCTTTTTTATGTTGAGGTGCAGATACTTTCTAAAGACTAGAATTACTTCTTCAGATCTGCAGCCTGCTGGCGCAGAGTTTCGGCTTTATCGGTTTTTTCCCAAGTGGCGCCTGGGAGTGTGCGACCAAAATGACCATAAGCTGCCAAAGCCTTGTAAATAGGACGGCGCAATTTAAGCTTGCGGATAATAGCACCAGGACGCAGGTCAAAGTTTTTGCGCACTAAAGAAGAAATGTCGGCCACAGGAATAGTCTCGGTGCCGAAAGTATCGATAGAAACGCTGACCGGCTCGGCCACGCCGATAGCATAAGCCAAAGCGACTTCGCATCGGGAAGCTAATCCAGCTGCTACAATGTTTTTAGCCACATAGCGAGCTGCATAACAGGCTGAACGGTCTACCTTTGTCGGATCTTTGCCGGAGAAAGCGCCGCCACCGTGACCGGCCATACCGCCATAAGTGTCAACGATGATTTTGCGTCCAGTCAGGCCGGTGTCTCCCTGAGGACCGCCGATAACGAAACGTCCGGTAGGATTGACCAGAATACGCGGGGAGACAATGTTACCGTTCTCCTCTTTAATGAACTCGGCGGGCACGATAGGCAGGATGACGTGCTTGATCATATCTTTACGAATTTGTTCAAGGGTGGCATCGGGATCGTGCTGAGTGGAAATGACGATAGTCTCGATAGCTTTAGGCTTGCCATTTTCGTAACGAACGGTGACTTGAGTTTTGCCATCGGGGCGCAGATAGCTCAGAATGTTAGTCTTACGAACTTTAGCCAACTGGAAAGCTAAGGCATGGGAAAGCTGGATGGGCAGAGGCATAAGCTCTGGAGTCTCATTGCAGGCGTATCCGAACATCATGCCTTGGTCGCCAGCTCCTACGGCGTCTTCTTCCTCGGCTTTTTCTTGGTCATCGCGTACTTCCAAAGCGCAGTTTACACCCTGAGCAATGTCAGGAGACTGACCGTCTATAGAGATAAGCACACCACAGCTACGTCCGTCAATGCCGTAATCAGGGCAATCATAACCAATTTCAACCAAAGTTTTGCGAACAATGTCGGCAATATCTATATAGGCAGAAGAGGTAATTTGACCGGCAATGTGCGCACATCCGGTATGGAGGAAAGTTTCGCAGGCCACGCGGGCTTGAGGATCTTCAGTTAAAAAAGCATCCAAAATAGCATCAGAAACCTGATCGGCCACCTTGTCAGGATGTCCCTCAGTTACAGATTCTGAGGTAAAAAGTTCATAGTTGCTAGCCAAGATAAATAAGCTCCTTGTTTTATTGGTACCTTTCCGCGCCAGTACAAACCGACGAAAAAAGTACTGCAAGCTGCCCGTTTATACTTCTGAGGGGTAAAGCACAAACAAGCTTTCCTCTTTGGGCACACACCTCTGAGGGGAAAGGAGAGCTCCCTAAGCGGATAAAAAACTTTAGAAAGGAGGCTGCAGCGCCTCCTTTAGTATCTGAGCCTGACAGCAGTACTCGCTGTAGCTCACATTGTATTTCTCACTGTTTAATTCTTTATTTGGCGCATTTTAACACAATCTAATACTCTTGAATAGTAGTTTTTTGTGTCTATAGCGTGTCTGTAACGTTTGAATTGTCTTCAGTTTTGTTAGCCTCAGATTTTTTAGCACTCTTCGAAGATTTATTGCCTTCTTTAGACTTTTTGTTTTTGGCAGCCGAATCGCCACCCGGGGTGCCGACTGCACTGTCCCGAAGATTCTTTGAGTCTTGACCGTCGGCCGAGCTTTTATCTTTTTTGTTGTCATCTTTTGAACTGTTGCTATCGTCACTAAACTCATCGAGTATAGAGGAACCGCCTTCACTCTTTTGCTGCTGGCGGGCAGTAGGGTATGGAGCGGGCTTTGGACCATACAAGTGTATAGGATCGCGCTGATGAATAATTTGGATGCGGTTGCTGCCAGCATCTGCCACATAGAACAGCTGTCCAATACCTTCGGAAATTTGTTGCGGACGATGTAGAGCCGCAGTTTCACTGCCGCCTACGCCCCACTCTGTGATAAATACACCCTGACTGGTGAATTTTTGAATGCGGTTGTTGCCGGTGTCAGAAACAAGAACATTGCCGTCGTACATAACTAAAACATCGGTGGGTTTGTCGAATTCACCGGGACCTTTGCCGGGAAGCCCCCACTTCAGCAATAATTCTCCGTCGGCATTAAATTTTAAAATTTGATTTGATTTGGTGTTGGCCACATAGATTTCATCGTTGACATTCAAATCCAGGCCCCAAGGCTGGTTTAAATTCAGGGAACCGTTGTTCTCTAAGGCTGAAACAAACTCACCTTTAGGATTAAAGAGCTGCAAGCGGTTGTTGCGGGCATCGGTGACCCACATATAACCTTCACTGTCAAAGGCGATGCCGATTGGAGCTGCAAACTGTCCTTCGTCTTGGCCCAGCGAGCCGACTTCTCCTAAGTACTCTCCTTGAGTAGTAAAGTGGAGCAAGCGGTTATTGCCGGTATCGGAAACCCAAACAGTGTTGTCGGGAGCCAACTTTATGCGCAGCGGCTCGCGCATTTGACCTTCGCCAGAGCCCTGAGTGCCCCAAACATCAATTAATTTACCTTGGGGATCGAAACGTTGTATGCGGCAGTTGCGCGTATCAAGAGCGTAAATATTGCCGCTGCCGTCTACAGTAACTCCAGTAGGCTCATTAAGCTCTCCTGCATTTTGACCGGCAATGCCGGTGCCGATAGTTCTTTCAAAAGAAGGCGGAAGCTCATTTTGGGTGTAGTACCAGACGAGGGCGGCTGCCCCGCCCAAGAAGAGAACGAAGATAAACGTCCAGATTAGAAGGCGATAACTGCGCACAATAAACTCCGAAAATGTTAGTCAGCGCAGCTGCTGCCCTATGCCCAGGGCCTCGTCTGTTAAGGCAGACAAAACGGCCTGTAGCTAAAAAGAGTCTGCGCTTCCAGCTGTTTTTTTCAAGCGAACTCGTAGTTTCTTTTTTCTGTCTTTTCTTCCTGCCCTGGTTGAAACTGGCTGTATACAAGAACATTTATTAAGAAGTCGCTGGTCCGATTGCAAAATTAGGGACACAATAAACATTTCCGTTTTATATGTTTTTGTTTTTTTTATATTGTATATACATATTTATAGATTGTTAAGTAAATTGCATGTGCATTTATTGTTGACACTCGTAAATAGAGAATATAAAATAGGCGGGCATGGTTCGTGAGTTTTTTATGTGCTTACTGAAAAGTGCTAAATATATGTTCAGGGCGGGGAATTCTGTATAGTTTGGTCCAGCGGGGGAGCTGCCTCATAAAATCGGCAGCAGTTTGTTCCGCAAATGAGTCAAACTTATTTGTTTTTTTGTTGGTGCATATTAGACACCGGGAAGCTTCATAAGCGGAGTATTTTAAAGCAATGGCTATAACTAAGAATAATACCAAAACTGACAAGAAGAGCAGAGTTACTTTTAAACTGAGTACCGAGAAAGCCGGCGAATTTAATGCTCGTAGAGTGTTAGTGGTGGGAGATTTCGATTTTTGCAACTGGGATGTCAGTAAAGGCAAAGAAATGAAGCTGTTAAAAGATGGCTCTTTCAGTATTACTATCACTTTGGAAGTCGGTAAGAGCTACAGGTTTAAATACCTCGTTAATCCTGGCGATTCTGATTGCCGCTGGGAGAATGATGAGTCCCCCGATAATTGGGTAACTGATGAAAGTGGTAACAGCAATTCTTTAGTAGTCATAGAAAAGCAAAGTTAGTTGAGCAAAAAATAGTTGTAAAAATGATGGCATGTACTAAATTTTGTTTATTGATGAATCGTTTAGTGTGCCTCAGTTTGTTTGAATACCCAAAGTAAGCTTATTCTCTGATGAGGCAGATAATTTTAGGCTGTCCACGGCAAACATCAGCAGATTCCAGCGTCTTACAGTTCCATAAAGCTTCCGAGGCTGTATAAAGCTTTGGATTTTCAGACAAAAAAAGAGCCATGCAGAGCTATGCTTTGCTTGGCTCTTTTCGTATGTATAAGAGAGCAGCGTTCGCCAACCCTTTTGAACTTGTATATGAATTAAGAAGGAAAGTCAGCGCGACTGCAATTCCTTAAGACGCTGCTGTAAAGCAGCGCACTTTTGGCGGGTAGCTTCTATTTCTTTCTGAGGTAATCCGCCAGCTTGATAGAGCTCTTCCTGACTGGCCAAGGTTCTTTGACATTGGCTGAGTTCGCTTTTTACTTGCAGCAGTTCCTGAATGTAAGCTTCCTGTTTATCTTTTTTGTAATTTTTGACTGTTTTATTAAGAGTCTGATCTTGAGCGACTAAGTTATTGACAAAAGCTTGGACGTCTTGCCAAGTCAGTCCCCTTTCTTCGGCTTCTTTTTGGGCTTTCAAGGTACGCTGATGGCACATATCGAGCTGCTGCCGCAATTTTTTTATTTTCTCGGGATGTTCTTTTTGGGATGTTTTTACTTTTAATAGTTCCTGACGAGTAGTTTCTAAGTTTTTTCTGGTTTGCTCCACTTCGCGACGGGATACCAGCCCTTGTTGGAAGTAATCTTCCATGTTGCGCAGAGCCACACGTTTTTCGGTGTAGCGCTCTTCCAGCTTCTGCCTCTCTATTTTGTTGAGTTTATCTTCTCGGGAGCGTGCCTCGGCCTCTTCTTTAACGGTTTCTTCATTGTTGTAGGCACTTAGCCAAGCTACCATTAATTGTTCGCGGCTGGTAACCGGCTGAACTTGCAGGGCGCTAGCCATAACACTCTGCTTATCTTTTTCTCCGAACGGAATATACGCTCCGTCGGCACCGCGCATTTTGATGTCTACATGATTTATGGCTATGGTGCCAACCGGATCGCCAGTATTAACTATCTGGCCTAAGCGCACTGAAGGCACAATATGTCCGTAGGTTACTTCGACTCCGTTGGAAGAGGCCACCGTAACGCCCCATTCACTGTCGGACCATGGGGCAATGGAAATTACCGTGCCGGGCCAACCGGCTCTGGCAGCACTGCCAGCCTGCATAGCAATATCGTAGCCTAAGTGGAGTCCGGCTCGCCGCCTGTAAATAGATACAGAACGATAATCGTAGAAGGTACTGGTCACACAAGCCCAAGAACAAGATTGGCGCTGCAAGTTGACCAGATCAGTTAAGGACATTACCTGATGGGATATAACTGACGGTCGCTTAGAGGAGGGCAGTCCATACTTTTCTTGAGCTGCTTTTATAACTTCAGGTACGGCTGTACTGCTGGGAGGTGTATTAGCTTGAACTGTAGAGGATAGCAAGAGGGCTGAAGTTCCCCACAGCGATAAAGCTAAAATTAATTCGGATAAAATAGGATTGTGCTGCATCACCAAACTACTCGCTCTCTGTCAATTAGACTAACATTAACTGTTTGGTCAGTCAACGAATTTGTCAAGGACTGCCATTTTAACTGATTTTTTTTAGGCAGTATTTATGTTCTTACAATGTTTATAGAAATGAGCTTACGGTTTAACAGATTCTGTTTGATATTGTTTCTCATCCGGTCTTTACCAGTCTGTGTTTAATATTTTGTATCTTAGTACCGAAAGGGAGTTCAGCTTATTAAATTAGGAATATTGTACTTTGAGCGCTATGTTGCCCTTAAAAAATCGGCTTTATTTATCTGATTATAATAGTCAGGCCGACCTGTAGGTTATTCTCGTCCGTGTGCAGCGGCAGGATAAAGAAGCTCAATATAAAACTTATAACCCATGGGTAAGCGGGTTGTGTATCCTTGCAGCAGTGCAGAACACGGCCACTTCGGCAAGTTTGAATAGCCTTATAACTTAAGGGAAAGTAGCTGGGGCTTTCGGCTACGTTGAAACGGCCGATTAGGTTGTGAAGGCAGCCCAATGTAAGCGGTTGCTGAAATTGGAAATCTATACAATAGCGGAATGTTGAAGTCCTTTGTCACCAGTTGAGCAAGTCCGTTTTGCCAACAAACATTCTGGAGGCAGTTATGCAGATTACAGTAAGCGGAAAGAATTTTGAAGTCAGCAGTTCTCTGAGAGAGCATGTAGTTGAGAAGCTGGAGAAAAAGATCGGTCGTTTCGATACGGTCGTAACAGCCAATGTCACCATGTCTACCGATCGCCATCGTCATATTGTCGAAATTACTTTGTTCGGCAAGGGCTTCGAGATGCGCGCTGAAGAACGCGAGTGCGATGAAATGTACCGCTCGATTAACTGCGTTGTGGAAAAATTGGAAAAACAGCTCGACAAAGCTCGCTCCAGGAACTTAGATGTAAGTCGTAAAGATCGTGAAGAGTCCAAAGAGGCCGCGCGTGAGATCGATGCTGAGCCGGAAGGTCGCAAGTCTCCTGTCGATCATGTTGTCTCTTATACGGCTGAGTCTATGTCTGTGGAAGCTGCCATCAGTGCTATGTGCAGCAAAGGTTACTCTTTCTACGCTTTCCACAACCGCGATAACGGGCGTGTCAATGTTGTGTACGTTACTGGCGACGGCGGCTACGGATTGGTCGATCCCAAAATATAAATCGTTTTTGTCGGATCGGCATGGGGAGAAATTTTCTGACAGACTCTGTGTAAAATGAGAACCGTCTGAACGGTACAAACGGCGCTGTGTTATGATACAATCTGGCACAGCGTATTTTTTTGTGCCTGCTATTTGCTCTTTGCGGGGGTATGGAAATAACATGGTGTCATCTCAACTTATTTTTGTTAGGTGTGAGATATGTCAGGGGATGGGGAAAATAAAATGCCAGAGTTGCCAGAGCGAAGACTCGGACTGCCAAAGAGAAACTGACGGCCTGAAAGTTTACTCAGAGGTCGAGGAGGGTAACGGTTCAGATTGTCCTTTGTGCCACGGCGATGGTTTTGTAATCTGCCCTGGGTGCTGTGGCAGCGGTTATGTCGATATGCCGGCTTTAGCTTAGTTATTAGGAAGCGGGAGAATAATTTTTACTTATGAGTGAAAAAGCACTTAAAGCCTTAAAAATAGTGGCTATATTAGCTGCTATAGTCCTGATTTCAGTCCTTTTTAATTATGTAAGCGGAGGCAGCGGCATTTTTAATTTAGGTGACTCGCCAACTTCTGCACCTCAGGAGAGCCGTCGAGGAATGAATGCTCCTGAGAGCGCATCGGTTGCTCCCATAGATGAGCAAAAACAGATTAAAAACGAGAAACAGAATAACTCAGCCGGTTTTACCGTTAAAACTCAGACATTCGAAGAAGGCGAAAACGTAGAGTTTATTTGGGATGAAGGTCACACTCCAGAAAATAATACTACCGGGAAAGGATCTTCTGAAGATACCGTTTCTAAAGTTGACAGTGAGGAAATTCCCGATAATTGGGTGCTGGCTGAAGATCAGAGTGAAGATAGCGAGGTAGCTGCGGCTGTAGCACCGAAAGCCGTTGCCTCTGTCGCCCATACTCCGGCAAAAAAAAACTTTGCTGAAAAATCAGCTACAAAGAAGACTGCCGCTTTGCCAAAGGCAAAAGCTTCTTCCGCAGCCAAAGATTCGGATGAACCGCTGAACAACAAAATGAGCGATTTTGAGCTAGATATAGATTACAAATCGCTGTTGAAAAATCCCAGTGAGTTGGGATTTACTCCCACTAAAGAACTTTTTGCCAATGCTTATTATCGTATTCGTACATCATTTGTACAAGTTGTCAACGATGAGCAGTTGGAGAAAGGTGTAGTTAAAGAGGTAAGTAAGCTAGTTAAATCGGCCGGGTTATCGGCGGAGGGGTTGAACAAGCTTGATAAAAATAAAAACGTATTAACTCAGATTCTCAACCTCTACGATACCAAAATTAATAAAGATCTGCTTACCTATTCGGCCATTGAAGGGATGCTTTACGGTTTGGGCGATCCCTACTCTATTTTAATGACTCCTAAGGAGTACAGTTCTCTTAAGGAACAGGTGCAAACTCAAGGGTTCGGAGGCATAGGTATCTACATAGAGGCAGATAAAGACGACTCTAATCAGGTTACCGTTTTTGAACCGATGGAAGGTGCCCCGGCTTATAAGGCTGGCATTGAACCCGGAGATAAAATTTTAGCTATAAACGGCACTAGCACCAAAGGGTTAGCTCTCGATGTGGCAACCAAAATGATTCGCGGTCCAGTCGGTTCTACTGTGGTGCTGAAGATTAAACGCCCTGGCACAGATAAAATTTTGAATATCTCAGTCGTTAGGGCCAATATTCACGTAGTTAGCTGCACCTCTAAAATGTACGGTAAAATCGGTTATATCCGTATGCGTCAGTTCGGGGCTGACACTGCTCAAGAGCTGGCCGCTGAGTTGAATAAAGTTAGAGCTCAGGGAGCTTCCGGCCTGATTTTAGATTTGCGCAATAACGGTGGAGGCTTCGTTCAGGCTGCAGTAGGTGTCGGCAGTCAGTTCATTCGCCGCGGAGGGTTAATTGTGTACACTTTAGATCGGGCTGGCAGCCGCAGCAACTTAAATTCTGAAGGTGACGGTAAAGTTGATATGCCCATGATTGTCATGATCAATCGTTTTTCAGCCAGTGCTTCGGAAATTACTGCTGGAGCTATGCGCGATCATAAGTTGGCCAAATTATTGGGCGAACGCAGTTTCGGCAAGGGATCTGTACAGCAGATTTTCCCCTTCGATGACGGATCTGCTATGAAAATGACTGTGGCTCGTTTCTATTCTCCCAGCGGTCATGTTATCGATCACAATGGTTTAACTCCCGATATTACCGTTAAAATGGAACCGCGTTTTGTGGGCAAAAAAGACAAGGATATTCAACTGCAGAAAGCTCTGCAAATACTTTCTGCAAGGTAAGGTAAACATGGAAAACAAATGCAACTGTAGTGGAGACACTCTCGATCAAAACATATGTATGAATACATTAAATTCGGCTAAAGTTTGTTCGGAGCCCTCGGCCCCTCTTCATTGGCCGCAGACTTATTTCATCCAAACTTACGGATGTCAAATGAATGTCTACGATTCCGAAATTATTGGTGCTCTTTTGGAAGAGCGCGGCTGCCGTTTAGCCTCCGAAGAGGGAGAGGCCGACATTGTCATATTTAATACTTGCTGCATACGCGACAATGCCGATCAAAAAGTTTATGGGCGCATGGGCGATTTTAAAGCTGTAAAAGAGCGTAATCCTAACTTTATGTTGGTAATAGCAGGATGTCTGGCTCAAAAAGACAAGCAGGCTCTACTTGAGCGCTTTCCGCATATCGATCTTGTTTTGGGCACTCATCAAGTCAAGCGTTTGCCTGAATATATTGACAACGTATTTGCCAACCGTTTAGCTTTAGCCGATCTTAAAGCTCAAGCCGGTCAGTCTGCCCAAAAGCAGCGGGCTTTTCGTCAGGCTAAGCGCGAACTGAGCACCGGTTTGGTTAAAGTAGAAAAAAAAGGTAACCATTTGGCGCTGCAGGCTTGTCCGTCCAGCAAATTTATGGCCATGACTCCTATTTCCGTGGGTTGCAACCAATGGTGTACTTACTGCATTGTTCCTCATGTGCGCGGTCCTTTGCAGAGCCGCCCTCTAAACGATGTTATTACCGAAGTTACTCGTCTAGCTCAAGCCGGTTTCAAAGATATAACTCTTCTTGGTCAGAACGTTAACGACTACGGACGCGATCTTCGTATTGAAGAAGGATTTGCTCAGCTGTTGAAAGCTTTGGGACCGGAACAAATCGGCAATTTACGCTTGCGCTTTACTTCGCCTCATCCTGCCTATTTTACTCAGGCTGCTATTGAGGCGATGGCAGCTAATTCTAATGTCTGCCCACACATACATCTGCCTCTGCAGAGCGGTGACGACCGCATTTTAGAAGTTATGCACCGACGTTATACCGGACAAGAATTCCTAGATTTGGTAGATCGCATGCGCAGAGCTATGCCTGGTTTATGCCTGACTACAGATATTATTGTCGGTTTTGCTGATGAAACTGAGGCAGAATTCCAGCACACCTTAGATATTGTTCGACAAGCAAGGTTCGATTCTGCTTTTATGTTTGCTTATTCAGAACGTCCCGGAACTCCCGGCAGTCAATTCGCCAATCGTGTTCCAGAAAATATTCGCCTAGATCGTCTCCATAAGCTCATTGAGGTACAAAATTCGATCTCAGAAGAACTAAACATGTCTAGATTGGGCCAAGAGGTCGAGCTGCTTATTGAAGGACCGAGTAAGAAAAATGTCAATCGCTACACCGGACGCTCTCCACAACATTGGCTGGTACATGTAGACAGCCCTCAAGATATTACCGGTCAGTTTGTCAAAGTACGGCTAGACAAATCTTATATGTGGGGCTTTACCGGCAGTTTAGTCAACTAAGTAAACGGTAGTCAAAAGTTGCGTATCCATAAAAAAATCCCTTACTATCAAAGCGTTTCCGATGAACGTTAGCAGAGAGGGATTTTTTTATGAGTATATTTTGATAATATTCAGCTTTTTGGTTGCTGGACAACTTGTTTTTCATTCAGACTCATCTGGGAAGTCAGCAGCTTTTCCAAAACTGAAACGGATGGAGGAATAATTAGCAATTGCAGTATAATGCCGGGCAGGGCTCCGATTAGAGCACCGCTTAAAAAAGTCTGCCAAGTAAAAGGCTGGCCTATAGGTTGCAGCAGCAAAAACATGACTAGCCCCCAAATGATCCTTCCTCCCACCATGGCTGTCAATAGCGCCTTGTACAAAGATGGCTGCCGACGGTCCGGAGTTTTGGGTAGGCAGCTGCCTGCTAAAAGGCCGTAAGTACACAGTTCTGCGGCCATAGCCAAAGCGGTGGGATACAGAGGCGGCATGCCGAAAAATAAGGATCGCAGAGGAGGTAAAATCAGCCCGGTCAGCGCTCCCGCTCGTCGACCGCAAAGGAAAGCACATATAAAAACAGGGTAATGAAGCGGCGAGAGCATAGCGCCTATTTGCGGTATTTGTCCGGTTAAGAAGGGCAAAACTAAGCCGATGGCCGTAAAAAGAGCTATCAAGGTAATATGATTGGTTTTTATTTTTTGCATGTTCAAGATAATAAAGAAGCAGCGGTCAGCCTGCCAGCTAACCGCTTTAATGCTCAATATGGGTATTTCTTTAGCAGGCCTCTTACTTGATCTTTATGTTGTCCATGCCTAAAGCGTGAGCAATAAAGGCCAGAATATCGGCACTTTCATCCAGACGTTTTGACACCGGTTTTCCTGCTCCGTGACCTGCTTTGGAATCGATACGTATTAAAACGGGCGCTTGGCCGGCTTGAGCTTCCTGCAAGGCGGCTGCATATTTGAAGCTGTGAGCCGGATAGACACGGTCATCATGATCACCGGTGGTGACTAAAACAGCCGGATAAGATGTGCCCTTCTTAACATTGTGATAGGGTGAAATGCGGTGCAAGGTTGCAAATTCCTGAGGTTGATTTACGTCACCGTAGTCGCCTATCCAGTAACGTCCTATGGTAAACTTATGGAAGCGCAGCATATCCATCACGCCAACTTGCGGAACGGCCGCCCCAAACAGCTCAGGACGCTGATTCAGACAGGCTCCAACTAAAAGTCCTCCGTTGCTGCCTCCGTTTATAGCCAGACGGCTACTGTTAGTGTATTTGTTGTCGATTAGCCACTGACCGCAGTTGATAAAGTCGTCAAAAGTGTGCTGTTTTTGGGTCTTTGTACCTGCTATGTGCCAAGCTTCGCCATATTCACTGCCTCCGCGCAGGCTAGCCTGAGCATAGATACCACCCATCTGCATCCAAGTCATGGTGCGGGCAGAGAAGCCCGGCGTCATATTTATAGCGAAACCGCCGTATCCGTATAAAAGAACGGGAACATTGCCGTCAATTTTTAGATCTCGGCGGTGGGTTATAAATAGGGGTACTTTAGCTCCATCAGTGCTGTCTACAAAAACTTGCTTGGTAACAAAGTCGTCAGGGTTAAAGCTAAGCTGAGGTTTATGCCATACAGAGCTCTGTCCGCTCTTCAAGTTGTAAGCGTAAATAACTGACGGACTGTTAAAGCTGGTGTATGAGTAATAGACAGTGGTACTGTCATGCTTGCCGCTGAAACTGGAGGCACTGCCTATACCCGGTAATTTCACTTCTCTGAGTAGTTGGCCTTCGAGGCTATATTCGGATACGCGGCTGGAAGCGTCGTGCAAATAATTGATAAAGAGCCGACTGCCGGCTGAAGATGCGCTGCTAATTGCTTCTTTAGTTGAAGCCACAACTTCTTTCCAAGGGCTATCGATAATATTTTTAGTTAATTTTATACTGACGATGCGTCCGTTAGGTGCCTTCATATCGGTAAAGGCGTAGAGTGTATTATCTTTAATATCGATAATAGAAAACTTAGCTTGGAACGAGTTGGGCAGAGTAATAAAATGACTGTCAGGATCGCTCATATCCTTAGCTAAAATGGCTGTGTTATCGTTTTGTGAGTGGGAAACTTCGATACAGAGCCATTTATGATCTTCACTGCCGTATCCGTAAACAGAAATATCCGGATTATCAGGGTTGGCGTAAACCAGACGATCTTGGCTTTGAGGCTGACCTACTTGGTGGTAGTAAAGAGAGTGGTACTTATTTTCTCCGGCTAAAGAATTCGTATCTTTGTCCGGAGCAGGATAGCGGCTGTAGAAAAAGCCGGTTCCGGAACCGTCCCAGACAATAGTAGAAAACTTGACCCATTGAATAAGATCAGACTTAATATTTCCGTCGTTTAAATCTAGAATTTTAATTGTATTCCAATCTGAACCAGATTCGGCTACCGAGAAGGCTACATAGCGTCCGTCTGGACTGGGAACCGCATCTGTCAGAGCCGCGACTCCCTCTTTGGAAAAAGTGTTAGGATCAAGAATAGGGCGTCCGAGCTTATCCGCAGAATCGCTCATATACAAAACGCTCTGATTCTGCAAGCCGCTGTTGTAATAGTAAAAACAGTGTCCTGCTTCATTTACAGGCAGACCAAAGCGAGGATAATTTTGCAGCTTTTCCAGGCAATTTCTGATAGCCTGGCGGTTAGGCAGCTCTTTCAAGTAATTTTCAGTATGACAACGCTGAGCTTCAACCCAGTTGCGAGTTTGGACGCTGTCAATATCTTCCATCCAACGATACGGATCAGCTACTTTTACACCGTGTATAGTTTCGCTGAAGTCTGTTCGGGCAGCTTTTAAATTATTAGTTTGGGCCGGTCGACTGTCGACGGAAGAAGGGGGCTGGGAGGAGTTAGGCGAGGCTTGAGCTGCAGTCGGCACATAATTACAACATACTAGCGATGAGCTCAAAGCTGCAGTTAAAAGTAAATAATTAAAATTGCACTTAGACATAAGGGCAAGTTTCACCATGAGCTGACTTATTTTCCTGTCAGGATGTGCTCTGTCTCTTTAGTGCTTCTGGCACTTTGAAATAAAAAACCGAGTAGAGAAAACGGTAGCTTAAAGCTAGAAAAGTCGGCCGTAGTGTAGAATACTTCCGAGTTGATGTCAGCTAGGAAAGTTGATGCAGAAGTAGTTCGCGCTTGTTGAAATAGGCGGGAAAGTTGGTTGTTTTTCTATGTCGGAAACTGTTCTGGTAACTGGTGGAGCCGGATATATCGGCAGCACAGTTTGTGATGAAATTTTAAAAACGGGACGTCGCGTTGTTGTTGTTGACAATTTCTGCCATGGACACAGGGCCGCTATTCCTCAAGGATGCAGCGTAGAAGAGTGCTCAATTGAAGAGACAGATCGTTTGAGTGAAATTATGCGTCGTTATAAAGTCTCTGCTGTGATGAACTTTGCTGCCTTTATCGAGGTGGGTGAGTCTATGCGCGATCCGGGGGCCTTTTTTGCTAACAATACTATGGGCACTTTATCTGTGTTGCGGGCTATGACTGCATCTGGAGTAAAACGTTTGGTCTTTTCTTCAACAGCCGCTGTATATGGTTTGCCAAAACAGGTGCCTATCACTGAAGATCAGGAGTTGCAGCCTGCCAATGCTTACGGAGAGTCGAAACTGATGGTGGAGCGCATGCTGCGCTGGTTTGAAGAAATTCACTCTATTAAGAGTGCCAGACTGCGCTATTTTAATGCGGCTGGTAATACCCCAGAGCGAGGTGAAGATCATCACCCGGAAAGCCATTTAATTCCGTTAGTTTTGCAGGCTGCTATGGGACAGCGCCCTCATATTTCTATTTTAGGTACCGATTATGCCACTCCTGATGGCACATGCGTGCGCGATTATGTGCATATTCTCGATTTAGCTCAGGCGCATATTTTAGCTTTGGATGCTTTGGAGTCGCGTGGTGGATTAGTCTACAATTTAGGCAGCGGCCAAGGATTTTCGGTGCGCCAGGTTATTGAAGCGGTTCGCCAAGTGACTAAATGCAATTTCGAAGTAAAAGAGGAGGGCAGACGCCCAGGCGATCCGGATTTCTTAATAGCTTCTTCAGAAAAAATACGACGCGAATTAGGTTGGAAGCCTCAATACGATTCTATTGAGGCGATAGTTGATTCCGCCTGGCAGTGGCGCAGACGTCATCCGCATGGGTACGAAGATAGGTAAGAGTGGGGCTGCAGAAATTAAGAAACCGCCTACGAGCCACTCGGCTTCGGAGGCGGTTTCTTAATTTTTTGTAAGTATGGGGAAAGGTTGCTCTTCTTAAAACAGACAGCTAATTAGGCGTTCAAGCTGCTATCCGTATCTTTGTTTACTTTCAGATTGCCTCCCAAGTTTACGGTAAGGCTGCCCAAACTGCGAGGTCCGTCGGAAGCTGGAGCTACAATGGAGTTAGCCACATTCATAGTTTGATCGAGACCGGTAATAGTGATGCCGCCTATAATAATTTTTGTAAACTTTCCTTGTTGGGCCAGAGCAAAATTTTGGTTACCATCGAGTTGAGAGAGAATGATCACTACCGTATCTGCAGGGTCAAAGCTCTGCAAAGCTTCGTTTAAGGCTTTAGAGGCTGGGATCGATTCCGTATCTTGGGGAGTTTCAGCGCAGGCCATGCCTAAGACTACTATTTTTTCTTCACCGCGCTCAATAACTAACTTGTTGGTGAAATAGTCGCCTTCACCTATGCCTCTCCAGTTGGTAGCTAAAAAAGGAAAATCTGCTGCCCTGGCCATCTTTTTTAAGGCTTTGGTATCCATGGCTTCAGCGCGGCCGGGGACCACGGCGGTATACTGCAAATGGTTATATACTTTTACATGCGGTTCGCCGCCGTCGGGGCCCGGACAGTTGGGGCCGCTGAAAGAACCGGTATCGAAGAGCAGCATATCCGGAAACTGAGCACGCTGCTGTTTTATGATGGTTGCTAAGTAAGGAAGTTGGTCTAAATTTCCTTTTATGTTGCTAGTGTAACGTATCTCCAGCTTGCTGGACGGTTGCCATGAAACTTTAGCTTTACTCATAGTCCGATTAATTCGAGCTCTCTTTATTTTAGCCTTTTTACAGCTTCATTAAGAAGTTAACCTTCATGAAGAGGGGAGGAGCTGCTTTAATGCGAAGGCCGGGGCCATATCGAATTAGGCGGCTATATCTCGCCTATCGGTAAGCTGAATCAGATCCCTGGAAGGCGCGGCAGATCTATTTTGAATCAGGAAGCAATGCAGAAATCTTTTGCGGTTGGCTACTCCGGCGGCCTCGATTCTACCTTGTTAGCTTTTATTTTTGGCAGATACTATGCTTCTGGACAGGTTCATCTGCTTACAGCCAAACATAGTATAGGGCATATCTTTACCGGATGGCCGCAGAAGCATGTTCATGATCTGCGCCGTTTGCTTGGTGAAGAGCGGGTTTTCCATTGCTACGCCAACATAGGCAGAGAATTTAAAAAACTGGTTTTGGAAGGTTGTCTGTCTACTTACGAAAAGTTTGGGCGCAGCAACTTTTTTGTGTGTTTAGGGTGCTCGCTGGCTATAGATGTCCATATGATTTGCTATTGCTTGGAGTATATGGTGCCGGTTACCTTTTGGGGATATACACCAAGAGGCAGTGATTTTGCGGCGGTAGGGTTGCCGGAAACTTGTTTAGGCAGAAGGAAAATTTATAGCAAGTTCGGTTTGTTGTACCGAGTGCCGCTTTCAGAGTGGCATATGGAAAAAGAAGAAGAGCGCGATATTTACAAACAATTTAATATTTGGCCGGGATGGAGATTTCGAAAAATTGCCATGGGGGTGCAGCCTCCCTGCTTGTGGGGTATTGCCATGCATCATTTGGATATCTGTTTTGAAATACATCCGCAAATTGACCGTCATCAGGTTGCGTCTTTTATCGAGAATCGAGCTCCTCTAGTAGAAAAGCTTATATATGAAAAGTTGGCGGAGCGAGGTATTAACGATATAGAAAACAGGGTTGAAGCCTTGCGCCGTTTGAATGAGTCAGATTGGAAAAAGTATGGGCCGGAAGGTCCGTTGCTAGACGATATTGAGGAGCGCAAGTTAATAGGTAAACGAGCCGACATTCCCAGTATGGCGGTCAAGAAATTTAAAAATACAGTGCCTCTGTTCGATCATGAAACTTTGTCCCGTGACGGACGCTATTTAAAGTTAAAGTAGGTCTCTGATCTTTATAGAGACTCCTTAATAGAGACCTAAAATGCGTTTTATGAATATGATTTAACAAGGTTTTGCAGTTTTTTTTCTAGAAAGATATCCAGCTGAGAAAGAGTAATTTTTTTGCCTCAGGAGGCCCGTATTATGGCAAAACGCAATAAACAAGCAACAAAGTTGAAATCTGAGGCGGCTGCTCCTTTAGTATTGGAAATAAAGAAAAAGAATAAAAATCCCGGAGTGTCGCTGGCTAAAGATTCGGAACCTGCCGACAAATCCGAAACCGATCTACCTGTTGCTGCTAATAAAGCTGAAGCTGAGCCGCCTGTCGCTGCTAATAAAGCTGAAGCTGAGCCGCCTGTCGCTGCTAATAAAGCTGAAGCCGAGCCGCCTGTTACTGCTAATAAAGCTGAGGCTGAGCCGCCTGTTGCGGCTGATAAAGCTGAAGCCGAGCCGCCTGTTGCTGCTAATAAAGCTGAAGCCGAGC
>JBJEGC010000013.1:0-98823 GCA_051874695.1 Candidatus Bruticola sp. | reverse complement strand
TTGCTGCTAATAAAGCTGAAGCCGAGCCGCCTGTTGCTGCTGATAAAGCTGAAGCCGAGCCGCCTGTTGCTGCTAATAAAGCTGAAGCCGAGCCGCCTGTTGCTGCTAATAAAGCTGAAGCCGAGCCGCCTGTTGCTGCTGATAAAGCTGAAGCTGAGCCGCCTGTTGCGACTAATAAAGCTGAGGCTGAGTCGGCTGCCGCTGTCGATAAAGCCGAAGTTGAGCAGTCTGCTACTGTCGCTAAGCCAGCGCCTGGGCCTTCGGTTAAAAATGATGAGCGCAGTACCGCTTCTGTAGTCGGTATGGCGGCGGTAGCTGTCGTGCTAATGGCGGCAATAGGCTATTGGGGATATTTTGTTACACCTACATTGAAAAATGCCCCAAATTCTGTGCACAGACCACCGGTAAATATGGCGGCTATAGATAATAATTCCGGAGCGGCCCAGCCTCAGCCCAATTCTGCTCCTGCGCGTGAAAGACCCGTGGTTTCCGAACAGTCAGCAGGTAATGCAAATACGGCGACAGATCCTTCAGCCCAGCAGATAGCAGAAATGCAAAATGAGGTGAAAATCAGCGATCTGGAAATGTCTATTCTGACTCCTCCCATTTACCGTAAAGTTGACAATCCGATAGTACAGAGGGACATTACTGTTAGTCAGTATATGTATGCTCGTGATTACCTCTCGTTTTCCGGTGCCGACGGCAGTGCCATCGATGAATTTGATGGTCAGGCTCAAAAATTAGCTAATTCCGGTAGTGATCCTGATGGCAAAGAGCAGGATAAGCTTGTTAAGCAGGCTGAAGAGACGGCTGTCAGTTTGTTGAAAAAATATTTCAGCTCTAAACTTGATTCAAGTAAAGTTAAAAATAAAGAGAAATTAGCTGCCGAAGCCGATCAGTACTTCGCCATGGGAGACATCAGCAACGGAGTTCGCACTTATGAAACTGCCTGCGGTTTAAATAAGAAAGGTGCGGATCGGTAAGTTGATAGTTTTGATATGGAATTTTTACCGTTAAAGAGGAGCTGCAGTTTCGCTAAAATGGCTTGGGGGACGGTTCGCTCCATCTGCTCAAACAGATTGGGGCGCTTGTCCCAGCCGCGAATGGCTCACTTTATGCTTTCTTGGAAATGCAACCTAAAGTGTGTCATGTGTAGTGTCTGGAAAAAAGAACGCTTTGCCCAAGTTCGCACTAGCGATTGGCTGCGCCTCATAGATAATCTGCCCGACCTGGATATTGTTAAAGTTAGTGGCGGCGAACCCTTTCTGCGTCCGGACTGCACAGAAATTATTAGCCATATGCAGAAGCGACTGAATCCTTATTGTCTGGTGGTCATGTCTAACGGTACTATGACCGATCGCTTAGTGGAGTTCGCCAAACGGTGCGGTCGGCCCGGATTGCATTTGCGTTTATCTCTTGAAGGCAGAGAGGCAACTCACGACAAGCTCCGCGGCTGTCCCGGAGCTTTTTCTAAAACTATGGCAAGTTTAGAAGCACTACTGCCTATTATGCGCCGTCGCCGCTTTACTATCGGAATAAACTATAACGTTGCTCCCGAAACAGAACCTGATTTGCCTTGGGTTCTGGAGCTATGTCGTAAGGAGAAACTCAATTTTATTCCCGGATTTTGGGTCTGGCCTTTTTTGGAGCCAAGTCGTCCTGAAGATTCGCGAGCCCTCATAAACGATCTGGAAACTTTTCGCCGCCGTTTAGAAAATATCTATAGGCAAAGTGAGGGCTTGTCCTGTTGGGAAGCTTTTCTTTTGAAGCGTACGGTTAAACGCCTTTATAATCAAGCTCAAAACAGCGCTGTTAGTAAGCGTTTCGCTTGTTTAGTCAACCGCAGTATTCTTTACATTATGCCTGACGGCAGTTTAACGTCTTGCGGAATTCGTCAAGAACCTCTAGGAAACTTAGCTTTTCAAAATTTTGCTGAAGTTTGGCACAGCGCAAAAATGGAACAGGCTAGGCAGCTTGTCAGTGAATGTGCGGGATGCTGCCAGTACTCTTTAAAACTTATGAGCAGTATTTACAGTGGGGAAGCGCTGGGCCTGCCTGCTTTATCTACCCGCCGCAGCCTGCATTGATATTCTTGGAAGGCGGGAATAGGGTTCTGCAGATAGAAGGTGAAAACAGGCGTTTTTTTTATAGTTGCAGGTATGTCGTATGAGTAGTGAACAAGTAGAAAAATTGCAAGATACTTCTTCTTCCGATTCTGTTGAAGAAATTGCTGCCAAGGCAGCTGCTGACAGTTGCGAAGCTGTTGAAGCAAATCGGCAGAACGAGCCAGAAAAAGAAACAGTAGTCGAACTTCAGCCGTCAAATGTTGCAAATACAGAGCAAACTCTTAAGAAAGAGAATGAAAAAGAACCAATAGACTGGTTTTCTTTGTTTCTTATTGTGCTGGTTTTGGCTAATGTCGGTTACTGGCTGACTACTCGCCACCGCTCTTTTGGTCCGGATATGCGTGTATTTCTTACTTCTCCGTCTGAGCAGCGTTTTCCGATAAGGAACGACGACAAGGCGCCTGCTCAGGGAATGTTGCCGCCTCAAGTTGCCGCGCAGGGCCAACGATCTGCCGCTAACACTTCTCCTGCACTCGATACGAGCGGTCAAGGTCCGAGCCGGGCAGAGAATTCAGACCATTCTCAGTCTACATCTAATACCAGTTCTCGATCGGTTGCTGAACCTAATTCTGGAGTGCTTGTTGAAAAAAGTTCTGGCTTCGCACCTTCTCCAAGTCCAGAGTCGGCTGCACCGGCTCATCCCGAATCTGCAGCTGCTAAGTCTGCTTGGGACAGTGAGTCTGAGGAAGAGTTGGCTTTAAATGTTAGGCTTCCTGATGCTCCTTTTGTACCATCCTTTGAAGGGCGCAGTTTAACCATTGCTTCAGCTGCCCAAAGTGGAGCCGCTTACGAAGTTAAGCGCGATTTTTTAGTTAATCAGTACATGTATGCGGCTGAAGTGCTGGATATGTACCGCGTTGATACGAAAGCTATTTTTGATTGTGATGCCAATGCTCAAAAGTTTTCAGTATCGGGTGATAATGAGGCTGAAATGAGAGCTGTGCAGCGCACTATAGAAATAAGCAGAGAACTTATGCGTAAAACTTACAATTCAGAAGTTGCCAAAGCTATGGCTGCCAGTAAACTTAAAGGTCAAGATCTGAAAGCAGTGCAAAATGATGCCAAAGAGGCTGAAGCTCTTCTCAGCGTCAATTTCAGCCTCAGTGCAGAAAAATATGAAGATGTGCTGCGCCGTCTTAAGTCTAAGTAGAAAGCTGGTCTCAATATGGCTTGTAAAAGTGCTTTAATTGCTATGAGTGGAGGAGTCGACAGTTCTGTTGCTGCCTTGCTTATGCATAAAGCTGGTTACAACTGCATAGGTGTTACTATGAAGTTGTTTGATAACGAAGATGTAGGAATCAGCCGTGAAAAGTCGTGTTGTTCTCTTTCCGATGTCGATGACGCCCGTAGTGTGACCACGCGTTTAGATATTCCTTACTACATAGTCAACTTCGCCGAAAATTTTAAGGAAAAGGTTATAGAGCCTTTTGTCTGTGCCTACGAGAAAGGATTTACTCCCAATCCTTGCATAGATTGTAATCGCTTTTTAAAGTTTAAGAAGCTGTATCAAAGAGCTCGGGAACTGGATTGCGATTACATTGTAACGGGCCACTACGTGCGTTTGAGTTACGATGAAAATGCAAAGCGCTTCATCATGCGTCGAGCGCTGGATGAACACAAAGATCAGAGTTATGTACTTTACTTTCTGAGTCAGGAACAGTTAGCCCATAGTCAATTCCCTCTAGGTGACCTTACTAAAAACGAAGTACGTGCCTACGCTGATGAGTATGGTTTAGTGACAGCTCATAAACAGGAAAGTCAAGATATTTGCTTTGTACAAACTGGCGGTTATGCCGATTTTATTGAGAACTACCGCGGCTGCTCCAGCCTTCCCGGTCCGATTATTACCAAAGAGGGCATCAAAGTTGGCGAGCATAAAGGCCTTATCCGTTATACTGTCGGTCAGAGACGCGGATTAGGAGTTTCCTATAAGGAACCTCTGTTTGTATGTGGTAAAGATATAGAGCATAATACTCTCATTGTGTGTACAGCCGCTCAGCTTCATACTAAGAGCATTTTAGTTGAAGGAGTCAATTGGGTTTCTGTTGCCGGTATAACTGAACCTATTAATTGTGAAGTAAAAGTTCGCTATTCTTCTAAGCCGCAGCCTGCACAATTGGTTAAGGGAGAAGATGAGCGGCAGGTGAAAGTTATTTTTGCCGATGAAATACCGGGAGCTGCTTGCGGACAGGCAGCCGTTTTTTATGATGGCGATTTAGTTTTGGGAGGCGGAGTTATAGCTGCCGCTTTCTGAAAGTTGCAGTGTTAATTTGGTAAGTGCGGTCTTCTGTTAAATTGTTTCGCTTAGTTTAGGACTGTCGCTTGGCCCATTAAGGTAATAACATATGGATAATCCGGCTTTATGGGTAGTTCTTATAATTGCAGCTACCGCTGTGCAGCCTATTCTGGTAAAACTTGGCTATCGCACAGATCTGGACGCCGCTCAGTTGCTGCTGGTCAAGAATTTTTTTTCTGCTTTAATAGTTTTACCTTTCGTTAGATCGTTTCGCTGGCTCAAGCGGGCAGAAATTTGGCGTATTGCCAGAGTGAGCGTGTTAGTGTTGGGAATTAACGGATTCTCCCTGCTGGCGCTTAAGCTGCTTCCTGCCTCTGTAGTCATTACTTTAACAGCTTCGGTTCCTGTTTTTGTAGCTTTAATTAACCGATTTTATTTCCATAGAGAAGTTTTAACGCTCAAATTTTGGATGGGAGTTGCTATATGCTTTACAGGAGTGCTTCTGGTAGCTAAAATCCCCGAAGCACTGGTTGTCGGCACTATGGCTATCACCGATTTTTGGGGAGTTGTGGCCTGTTTGGCAGCTGTAAGTTGTGCTGTTTTATACAGAGTAAATATGGAAACTCTGACCGGAAATTTCGACTTAAAGTTGCTGTGGATTTGGGCTTTCTGGATAAATGCTCTGGTAGTTTTTACTTTCTTGGCTCCGTTTTCATCTGTGCCCAATACCGATAGTTGGCTTATCGCTGTGGGGGTGGGACTGTCGGCAGCAGTAGCTAACAGCGCTTTTATCTGGTCCATAAGACTTATCGGGGCCACTTCAACCTCTGTTTTTCAGCTACTGCAGCGTCCGGTTATAGTTTTTGTAGCTGCTTTTGTGCTGGGTGAAAATTTAGGTTTGTATCAGATAATAGGTATTGTCTTAGTATTTGTTGGTTTGCCTTTAGCTCATCCCAATCGTTTAAGCAGAAAAACAGAATGATCCGGATGGCTACTATAAATTATATTAATCTGAAATACCGAAAAAAAAGCGGAAGGTAAGGGCATTTTTTTAGCCACAAAAGTATAATCAGCAGGATTTGTATTTTATTTCTGAGAATTTTTTTCGGAACTTCTGGGAGTTTGTTTAGCGAGAGGGGCTTGGAAGAGAGCGGGGGAGTGCAAGTTACTTTGGGCTGTCGGGCTGTCGGGCTGTTGCGTGCGGTCATGTAGCTGGGGGGAGCTGCTTTCGGAAAGGTGTTTTTTTGTTTGTGAGCCAACTTGCAGTTTCGGTCATTCTTATTGTCAACTGTGAGTCTGAGTGCTTGTCTATTTTACAGGCTCCTTTGGGGTAGAGCTCGCTCGAATCATTTTGAGTGTCAGGAGGTACAGAGGCAGAATGGATAAAGCTGCATTGTTTAAATTAAGTTACGGATTGTATATACTTGGTGTTCGCGATGGAGAGAAGCTAAGCGGATGTGTAGTCAATACTGTGACTCAAGTAGCTGATGCTCCTTATCGTTTGGTTGTTGCTGTTAACAAAGCTAACTACACAGCCGAGCTAATTAACAAGACTAAGCAGTTTTCTGTTTCTGTTCTCACTGAGCAAACAGGTTTTGAAACTATTAAGCATTTTGGCTTCCAAAGTGGCCGCAACTGCGATAAATTCGCTCTTTATCCTCACGAAATAGATTTAGAAAGCAGTCTTCCTTATCTGATGAAGGACTGCAATGCTTTTATGCTCTGCAAAGTAGTAGAGACCAAAGATTTAGGGACTCACTACCTCTATATTGCTGAAGTTTTCGATATGAAAGTAACTGGCAGTGCTCCTTCCTTAACTTATGCTTACTATCACAGTCAAATTAAGCCTAAGCCTGGAGTTGCTTCTGCTGCTTCGGCACCTGCCGTCGAATCTTCTACGCCTGTGCGTTGGGTCTGCGATGTCTGCGGATACGCCTATGAAGGTGAGAAGCTTCCTGAAGATTTTGTCTGCCCCCTGTGCGGTGTCGGTGCTGATATGTTCCATCCGGAAATGGAAAAAGCTGCCGAAGCTTCTTCTCAAACTGTGTCGGCAGTTGGTAAGACCAAAAAGCGTACAAAGATTGTCAAGCGTTGGGTGTGCAATGTTTGTGGTTTTGTCTACGACGGAGATGTGCTTCCTGATGACTACGTATGTCCTTGGTGCAAACATGGTACCGAGGCTTTTGAGCTGATGGAAATCGAAGTTGAAGTCGATGATGAAAGCGCTGACAAAGCTGAAGAAATTCAACAAATTAGCGCACCGGCTTCTACTGAAGCTGATGCAGGAGGAAAGAAAATGGAACTTAAGGGTTCAAAGACCGAGAAAAATTTACAGGCCGCTTTCGCCGGTGAGTCTCAGGCTCGCAACAAGTACACCTACTATGCCAGCAAGGCTCGCAAAGAGGGATACCAGCAGATCGCTAATCTGTTCTTAGAGACTGCCGAGAACGAGCGTGAGCATGCTGAGCTCTGGTTCAAGCATCTGCACGGCGGTTCTGTACCTACCACCACCGAGAACCTTCTCGACGCTGCCGAGGGTGAGAACTATGAGTGGACTAATATGTACGCCGAGTTCGCCAAAGAGGCTGAAGAAGAAGGCTTCACCGAAATTGCCCGTTTGTTCAAAGCCGTAGGCAAAATTGAGAAAGAGCACGAAGAGCGCTATCGCAAGTTGTTGGCCAACATTGAGGGCGGTTTAGTCTTCTCCCGCGAAGGAGATGCTATTTGGCAGTGCCTGCAGTGCGGTAACATTGTTGTCGGTAAAAAAGCTCCCGAGAAATGCCCCGTTTGCGGTCACGATAAAGCTTATTTCCAGCTTAAGGCTACCAATTACTAATTCGTTCTTATAGAATATTCTGATATATAGAAAATGCCGTTTCCGATTATTGTAGGGAAACGGCATTTTTTTATATATAAATTTAGCAAAAAATTACTTGAATTTAACTTGGAAATTTTTAGGAACAGAGCGGTGGCCTTGCCCGTCAACTGCAATAATAGTAAAAACGGCTTGCATGCCCGGTAGTTTTACTAAAAATCCGTAATCGGCTTCGAAGTATCCTTCACTGTCAGAAGTACAGGGAATAGTACCCATAATATCGTCTTTGGTATTACTGGTTGCAGGTTCTATATTATCACTAAAGCCTATTTTAGGAATAATGCTGATGTTGCAATTTGGTAGAGTACGCCCTTTAATTTTAAAGTTGAGAGGAACGACCTCATGATCTTTAGGCTCAAGAATGACAATTTGGAAGAGTTGCCCCCATATGGCTGCAGTTTCCGGTGCTGCTGTTTCAAAAGTTTGACTGCCTTTTTGAAGGTATCCTATAACTCTGGCTCTAAGGCGGCTGTCTCCGTGCTTGACGCGGTAGCTGCCCCTGTAAAGTCCGGGTTGCTGAGAATCTTCTTGCAAAGGAATGTCAAATCGGTAATCTTCAATATCGAACCAGGCACGGTCAGCCCCAGCTATGCCTTTGAGTTCAACTGTTAAATCTTCAAAAGCGCCCAGATCGAGACGACTGGTAATATGTACCGATTCAATAGCTTTAGGCTTTTCAATGGTGAAAGTCCAGCCGAACTCGGTATTACCTCCCTTTATGTCTGTCAGCACAATTTTTACGTGGACGGGGCCGCTGTGATAGTCGATAAAAGGGCGGTAGCTTATGAAGGTGGGAGCTTTCAGACAGCTGCCGCTAACTTCAGAGTTATTTACCCACATGCGGGAAAGTTCGTAGCGTATAGAGTCTGGCTGAGCAAAGGTGACCACCACAGAGGGGCGGGCCTCTTTAATAACTGACTCCGGAGCCGGATCGACAATCAAGTCGGAAGGAACCGGTTTGTTTGCAAGTTGGACTACAGGGGAAGAGGCAGATGGTTCGTTAGCTAAAACTGTCGGATGGAAATACCATTGAACCATCAGCTGCATTAAAATAAAACTAAAAATAACTGAACTTATTTTTACGTGCATAGTATTTTTTTAGTTTAGATATGTTTGAGCTCCTGCCGATGCCAATTTAACTCATGGCAATCAACTGCAAATATTATTAAGTCAAACTAAAGAAAAATGAAAAATTACGGCAGCTAAAAGTTAGGAATCTGGTGCAAGAAGGAAGCATTTTTCAGGCGTGGAAGGCCATCCCGTCAATTTAAAGATAACGGCTCCGCTGAGACGCTCGATCACGTAAATGCCTGTTGTAACGGCATTTATTGAGAGGCTGCCTCCTGAATTTGATCGTAATTTTTCAGCCTCTGCAGGCGGCTGCTAATGTTGAGGTACTTGTATATGTCATTATCAGATAACACTGTCGTCATTACCGGTTTAGGGGTAATTTCTGCTTTAGGGTGCGGCGTAGATGAATTTTGGAAGAATTTAGTCGCCGGCCAGTGTGGAATCGGACCTATCACGCAATTCGATGCTTCCAACTTCACGACCAAAATCGCTGCTGAAGTAAAAGATTTTAAACCTGAAGATTATATGGATCGTAAAGAAGCCAGACGCCGCGACAGATATATCCAGATGGCTTCGGCTGCTTCTAAATTGGCCTGGCAGGATGCCGGTTTAGAAAATGCCCAAATAGATCCTCTGCGTGCCGGTGTTATTATAAGTTCCGGTATCGGGGGCATATCAACTTTTGAAAACAATATGAAAATTTACATGGAGAAGGGGCCAGGCAGAATTAGTCCATTCTTCATTCCCATGATGATCTCTAATATGGCCTCAGGTGTTGTTTCCATTGAATTAGGGCTGAAAGGTATGAGCTTCTGCATAGTGTCGGCTTGTGCTTCCAGTACTCACGCTTTAGGTGTTGCCGCCGATGCTATCAGAGCCGGACGGGCTGATATTGTATTGGCCGGAGGTTCTGAGGCGGCCATGACTCCTATGGCTGTAGGCGGGTTCTGCTCTCTGCATGCTCTGTCCACTCGCAACGATGATCCGGCCAGAGCTTCCCGTCCTTTCGACAAAGAGCGCGATGGTTTTGTCATGGCTGAAGGTGCGGCTACTGTAGTTTTGGAGTCGTATGCTCATGCTAAGTCCAGGGGAGCAGAAATATATGCCGTTTTAGCCGGTAGTGCGGCTACTTCCGACGCGCACCACATTACGGCTCCCGATCCAGAAGGGCGGGGAGCTAAAGAGGCTATGAAGGCTGCTCTGGCCAATGCGGATATGAAGCCTGAAGAAATAGACTATATTAACGCCCATGGCACTTCTACTCCTTTAGGTGATCCGGCTGAAATTAAGGCCATTAAAGGGGTGTTTGGAGAGCACGCTTACAAGTTGGCTGTTTCTTCGTCTAAGTCCATGTTCGGCCACGCTTTAGGTGCTGCTGGTGCCTTGGAGACGGCCGTCTGCGCTTTAACTATTAAAAACGGTATAATTACTCCCACTATTAACTACGAGTATCCCGATCCTGAGTGCGATTTGGATGTGGTGCCCAATGTGGCCCGTAAAGTGCAGGTAAAAGCTGCTCTCAATAACTCCTTCGGTTTTGGTGGACAAAATGCTGTAGTCGTTCTCCGCAGGTATGAAGGGTAGTTTCGGCTAATATCAGCGGTCATTTTTTTGTTCTATTATATCCGCCGAAAGGCTGGAATTTTTTCTAACCTTCGGCGGTGAGAGGTTGCTTTACTGTTATGAAACCGGCTGTGCTGCCGAGTTCCGATTTAGGAGCTTTACAGCAGAAAATAGACTATCACTTTCACGATTTGTCCCTTTTAGAGTTGGCTCTTACCCACGAATCTTATTCTAATGAGCACAATTTTGAGTGCGGCAGCAATGAGCGCCTGGAGTTTTTGGGTGATTCCGTTTTAGGGATGGTCATTTGCCTGTATTTGTATAAGCGTCATCCTAAAGCCAATGAAGGGCGCATGGCTCAGGTAAAAGGACTGATTGCTAGTACTTCTTATTTGGCCGATAAAGCCAGAGTTATGAAGATTGGTGAATTCCTTAAAATGGGCAGAGGTGAGCTTCTTTCCAAGGGATACGATAAGTCTAATGTTCTGGCTGACGCTATGGAAGCTTTGATTGGTGCCATATACCTAGACGGTGGGTTTGAACCGGCTCAGCGTTTTGTACTGGGCATGTTGAAGACTGCCATGGACAATATGGAGGGGTCGCAGCGCGATTATAAGAGTTTGCTGCAGGAGTTCTCTCAAAAGAGCTTCCATATTTTGCCTGTCTACAAGGTTGTCAAAGAAGAAGGTCCGGCCCACGATCGCTTTTTCCAAATAGAAGTTTCTCTGGTCGGAGAAGTTTTAGGCAGTGGTGAAGGGCATACTAAACAGAATGCCGGTCAGATTGCCGCAGAGCAGGCATTGCGCCTGCTTCGTCTGCAGATGGGCTTCGATCTAGAGATTAAGCCGTTGATCGTTCTGGACGATCCCATGCTTTAAGGCGGTAAAAATTGAGCGTATTGGGTGTAAGTGAATCGGCAGAAGGATGCGTTTTAACGGTTAAGGTAGTTCCTAGGGCCGGTAGCAATGCTTTGTGTGCTCCCAAAGATGGAGCCGACGGAACTTGGCAGGTGCGTTTAACCGCTCCGGCAGTAGATGGAAAAGCTAACAGTGCTTTAATAGATTTTTTAGCCAAGTGTTTTAAGCTGCGCCGTCGGCAAATACGCATTAAGTTAGGGGAGAAGTCCAGGCATAAACTGATTATTTTAGAAGGACTTTCGATAAGTCAGGCTTATGAAATTTTGCAGAATTTCTCTTCTTAGTCAGTTTTTGGGCTCTTTTATCAGATAAGACCATTTATTCTGCCGGTTGTGTCGTTTCGTTTGGCAGGTATAGCTTTCGGTATTGCGAAATTTGACAACTAAAAGTTTTGAATGTTGAACTGGAAAGGAATTAGCATGAAACCTTCTTTGCAATTCTCTGTACCCTGTCTCGATGCCGTTATGGAGGGCAATAATCTTTCATTCAATAGGGTTTTCTTCGATTTGCCCAGCTCTGAGTTTCCTACTCCTGCCTTCGATAGATTTTTCATCGCCAATGGCTGGAGCATGGGGCAGGGGCGTTTCAATGTTAAGATGCGCCTTCTCGACCCGAACGGAGAAACTCTTAAAGGTTCAACTTTTGAGAAAGATTTTAGCTTAGAAAATCAATATACTCCTTTTCTTACTTTATTCCGTCTGGACAATATCATCTTTCCGATGGCCGGACATTACAAAGTGCAAATTTTCTTAGACAACCAGTTGCATCGAGAATACTACATTGAGTTGAGAAAAATTTAATGAAGCAGGAAGCTCCCGCCCCTATAGGCGGGAGTACGTTCACTTCGTTTTTGTAAAGTATATAAAAGTTGGAGCCGCCCTGCTTTTAATAGCGGGGCGGCTCCCCTTTTTTTATTAGGTTTAGACAATCAGTTTACTCGCGTCCGTCTTCATGAACTTGAATAAACTTTTTGAAGATAACTAAACATACGGGAGTTGCGATAGCCATTAAGCCGACAATTAACCAAATATAGTGGGAACTGCGCGGACCTGTTTCAGGGCAGAAGGTCTGCAACAGCCAGCCAGACAGTATTCCCACAAAGAACTTGGCAATAAAGTAAGGCAGCATGGAGAGCGACATGTAAGATCCTTCTTGACCTTTAGGAGCAATGGCCGCTGGATATTCGTAAAGGCGCGGTGAGTAGAAAGCTTCACCTACAGAAATGAATATGGTGGCCAAGAATATACTTACATATAATGGATTTACATTAGGATCGGCAATATTCAACCAGGTGTGAGCTATAAAATTGCCCAGAGGTCCGTCAGCCAAGCTTTTGAAATAATGAGGAGGAACGGCCATGAAGAGAGGACCTAAAGCGGCAATGGTGCTGCCGATAACAACTGTCTTATAAGCACTGAGTTTTTGAGTTAAAGCTCCCACCATAGGAACGAGCACGATAATTAATATCGGATTGAGTACTCCCCAAAGTTGACCTATAGGGGCCCCTTCACCAAGTTCGCGGATGCCGTACTTAGGAAATGTATAGTGGAAATGGTAGAAGATGAGGCGTACAAAGACAACAATAGTCAGAAAAGCCAAGAATTTGTAGAAAGCCGTTTGATGCCAGAGACTACAGAAAATTCTCTTCCATTCTACGAGAGCATTTGTGCATGCATGCAGAGCGGAGGAAGCTGGCGCTGATTGGTGCTCTATTTCCTTGTAACAGCCGTTTTCATCTACAGAGGCATTTTCTCTTATGCCGAAGAGGACAATCAGCAAGCTAGGTATTGTAACTAGAAAACTTATAAAAATAAGGGTTTGATAAGTAGATAAGTTGAGACCGGCCAGCGATATAGAGCCAGTTTCACCCATGCTGCGTCTAATCTGGTCAAAGAAAAAGCCGGCAATGGCAAAGCCGACATTCATTACTGCATAGAAAATGTAGAAAGCCATGGAGCGTTGGGCTGCCGTAGTATACATTTTTATGGCAGCTACCATAACTGGGACCATTAAAGCTTCGCCTACAGCTAAAGGCATAAATCCTAAGGGTAGAACTATGGCCTTTATAGTGGTTACAGCCATAATAAAGCGTGAAATTATGCAGATAATAAAGCCGATGAGGAGGGCCTTTTTTATACCGATGGCATCTACTAAAGAGCCAACCATCACCGTTATTAATGTAAGCAGAGTAGACCACCCAGCTACCATTAAACCGGCATTCATATCCGACATGCCTAAGTCTTTGGAAAGCCAGAGTATAATGGTACCGTTGCATAGTCCGTAGGCAACAATATGGAGAATTTTACAGGCAAACATGTTCCATAGTTCTCTGATTGCCCCTTTGAGAACTAACAGTTTGCTCCAAATTGATTCAGATTGATTGGCCATATAACCTGTCCTATTCAAAATATTAGAAAACAAAGGGCGCTAGCTTATTTGTTAATAAACCGAGGCCCTTCATCGTGAAAATAAAAAATTGTGTATTAAGCGGAATGATATTAATAACGGAACTGAGATTAAAGCAGCATTTAAAAATATCAGACGGGAACAGGCTTTATCGTGTAATTTTCGCATGAGAGTGCAGATTAAGTAGGAAGCTCCAACTTCCGCTCCTGTGCCCAGTAACAGCATAAGTAACGCTAGAGCAGGCAGAGCCTCGGCAGATAAAGTTAGCTTATCAATAATTGTAGTGCGGTTGACTAGCAGAAACAGGAGAGCTGCGTAAAGCAGGCAGGCTGAAGCTCCAATTTGGAGGCGTACCAAATTATCTGCTTTTTTAAGCAGAGATAAATGACGAGAATCTATTTGTCGGTACAGCGTGTTGACGATCGGCCAAAAAGCGAGAGCTGCTCCTAGTGCGAAGCAAACCAATTCTCTGCAGCTGACACAGACTATTAAGCCACCTATACTTAACAGAATATTGACGCACAGATCCAACTGGGCAGCCGAATTTTTCCGCAACAAATAAAGTTCGGCTAACCCCACTACATTGAGGCATAATATTAGGGAGGCTGTACTAATATCGAAAGCGAACGCCCTGTTCCAGTAGCTGAAGGTTGTTCCACAAAGCAGTTCTGCAAGTAGAACTGCGGTAGCTGCTGCGCTCAAAATAAGGCTCGAAACGGCTAAATAGAATCCGGATCGGCTAGCTTGGGCGGAATGGTAATCTGTGAGGCAGACTGCCGCTGCTGCACTTAAAACTATAGTCAGAGGAAATATCGCCACATAAAAGGCGCCTGTTTTATCCAGCAAAAGTATACCCCGGTGTAAAAATTTCAGCTTTAGACGATGATCTGCAATACAGGAAAAACTATCGGCAGCACGCGGACTTAGTCTTTTAGTATGCGGTAGGAAAATCCTTTCTATTTAGTTTTTAGGGCTTTGGGCTCTCATTTGTTCTGAGCTGCAGCTTAAGAAAAAAGCGGCAGTCGCCAGTTGTCCTACACTATAAATGCCTATAACTAAGTTAAAAATGAGGGCTTCTTGATTAGGTACATATCTGGCAGCAGCTGCTAGGGCCAAGCACACGCCGCTAAAGCAAAACTGTCCGCCTATTAAATAGGCTGTTTTGGAAGATCCGGACAGCAGGCAATAAAGACCCAGACTGAATATAGCCGAAGCTACTATTAAGAAAAACTGCAGGGGCACCATAATAGAGTTAGTTGCCTTTCTTTTCAGTTAGTGGGGTAAGTAAAGTGCTGGCCGCTCGACAGGAGATAACGAGCAGGGCACTGACAGTGACGGAGAGCAGGGCCGCCAGATAGGGATATCGACAGCAAATACTGAGAACTACGGCCGTCCAATTGTCCAATGAAGCGTAGTCTTCTAGAAAGAATGCGTAGTCTGTGTGGGAAAATATTTCCGTAGAAGCTGGAACAGGAAATGAGTCGTTCAAAAAAGGACTACTTAGCAGTACAGCCAGGCTGTTGGCGGCGAAAAACAGCAGGGCAGCGGCAGCAGCCCATTTTTTACGTTGATTATTGGGGCTGTTTAATGGGGCTGGAGAAGTATCTGAAGTAGTATGAACGGCCGCAAAAAGTAGCAGCAGGCTGGCTGGACCGGCACTAAGAAATATTTGCAAGCCTGCTGCGTACGGTAAATCCAAATAAAAATAAAGTAGGCCCAGAGACATCATAAAGCCGCCTGCGTAAGCGCACGATAAGAGGCTGTTTGGGCTCAGAGCTGCTTTCAAGGCTAAAAACAGACTGAGTAATACTAGCAGGCTGAATGAGGTCCAAGCACCAAGGCCTACAGGAAATATGTACGTACTCAATATCATGACCGTTTTTAGCCTCCTAAATATATTTGATACATTCCGGCCAAAGCAGCGCAGATTGCCAAGTTTAGCAGTATGAGCAGCAGGCATAAAAGAACGGAAGGCCTTATTCTTCTTTGCTTTTGCAGGCAAGTGTGTATAGAAGGCCATAAAATTGAGAATAAGCTAAGTTTTAGTGCAAATACAATCAAACCGCATATTAGGTCGGTGTAGGGAGCAACTAGGAAGCCTAAGTTGATATAGGCCGGATAAGTTAGCGTGGGTAGATTCCAACTGCCGCCAAAAAACAGAATAATGAGACTACTCAAGGCTAAAAAATTAAACTTTTCTGTTACAGTTTCCATAAAATAGCCGAGTCGACAGTTATGAACCGAGCTCTGAAAATTAGCGATTTGGCGACTTATATCTTCCCAGCGATGTAAGCTGATGAGTGCGGCAGCTAAACCACAAAAACAGGGAATGGCATAGATACTGAGCCACGGCAGGCCGAATAACCCTTCTTCTTCCATTTCTGCTGCCGCGCTGATAGAAATTTGTCCTGTTAAAACGACGGGGCCTAGACAGGCCATCATAAATAGGGACAGCCAGGCCGTTCTTTCAACTAGTCGAGTTGAAATTTCTGAGTTATCACCATAAATAAGACTATTTATTGTCTGTACTCCGTTGGAGGCCAGCAAGAGTCCGAAAAATAGGATAAAACTGATTGAACTATCAAGCCCGCACAGAGTGATCTTGGAAGGCAAATTACAGTGCGAAGCTGACCAAGGCAGCAACAGGCATGACATAAAAGACAACCAGAGAGCTAAAACATATAAGTATAAATTAGCACCTTCCTGCGGCCAAGAGCCTATTGTTGCCGGAATTTTTAACTGTTTGGGTAGACAATAGATAGATTTTGACAGCCACTTATGTAAGCTGAGGCCTTTTTGTATTTGGGCCATAAACAAACCTATTTTTTGTCCAGCACGTTGGAAAAGTGTTTGGCAGATGGTGAAAAGTACAATGATAGCACTGCTTACAACTGAACAGAGCAGCCATACGCCGAGTCGGCCTATATCAAGACCACAGCAATTCTGAAAAAAATTGTCTATAAAAATACGCATATAGCTAACTCACTGGCTGTTTGGGTCACTGCTCTGCTGCACTTTTTTATTCTGTTCCCGATTATTATCTTTAACATTATGTGTAATAACGTTAAAGATAATATCGGAGTTCGCCGTAGAGACTACAGCTGCCGCGCAAATAGCTGTAACTGTGAACAGGCTGAAAAAGTCTACAATATAGCCAAGCTTAAAAGCGGGCCGCAGTGCTGATAATATAAAAGTCAGGAAGGGCAGTACAATTAGAACGGAAGAAGTTTGCCAAAGTATGGGCATGCTTTTGTTCCGTAGTGAGTCTAGAGACAGATTACGGTGAGTAGATCCGGAGCCGTGGTCATGGTTGTTGCTCTCAGCAGTCTTGTGTTTATCGAGGATATAACGAAGACCGATTAGCAAGCTCAACCACACCAATAAAAATATACAGGTAAGTGCCGTATAAAGGAGGCTGTCGGTGATCATCATTTATCATTTCACGTGCATCAAGCTGCGGGCGCTTGAGCCTAAATTGTAAGTAGAGGCTTCCGTTTTAGTGGCCAGATCGACCACGCATATTTTTCCTTGGCTTATTTGCAGTATGTAGAGACGAGCGCCATCGGATATAATTTGATCTCCGCCACCTTGCAAGCGCAGGCGGGCTCCACTTTTACCGAATATTTCGTTAATATTGCCTTCTTCATCGAGATTCTCTGCGTCGAAGAAAACGAGCTCACCGCGTGTATTGTCAGTAACGCAGCCTAAAGAATCGGAAACTAAGCAAATCGCTCCGGGGCTGCTAATATCGGTAGTAAATTCACCCCAGTTGCGCCCGCCCATATCGTGGCTGCTGAAATCGACAGCTCTGACGAAACCTCCTGAAGAGCGGGTGCCGATAACCCAAATTTTTGAGTTGTCGCTGCTAGGTTCAGCTGCTTTAGGAGTGTCGTTGCCTAAGCGCAGATTATCTTCATACACTAAACTGTGGCTGTTCATGTCTACCAAGCTTAAATTGCGGGCTTCTTCATTGCAGACCCAAAAATGGTTATCGGCTGTAAGATGGCTGATATATCCGGCTCCAGCTCCTGTATAAACGTAGTCATAATCGCTGTCTTGTTCAAAGTTAAAGAATCGTATCATACCTTCTTGGAAGAAGGATACGGCTGCCGTATCGCTGTTCTGACTGCTGCGTACAAATGTACCGTTAGTGGGAAAAGCTAAGTTCTCGACATCGATTCTTTTGTCTACAAAGGCGGGAGTAAGCTGCAGAATTTTGTTGCCGCCCGTGGTAGCGTAAAAAATATCGTTGAACGATGGTGTCTCAGTGCGTTTAGCGAAAAGATAAGCCGGGTTGCCTGAGCTTAATTTGATAGTATCGACAAGGTTGCTGTAAAGGCTTACTCTGGTTATGTTACCGTTAGATGTATGGGCTGCATAAAGGTAACCTGAGGGAGCCGCTCCTGACTGCAGCCAGCCTTTGACAGAGCGGTCACTGCCGTTCATGGTCAGTCCATCCTGGTAATAGGCCAGAACCTGATTGTTGCTGTCTAAAGCAGACACTCTGACAACCCATTCACCATCTGCAATGCCTTCGATTGTTAGCTCTGGCTCTCCGCCTTCGTAAGCTGCCGAAACAGTATAGTAAGTTTTGCCGCTGTTTTTATCTTTATCGTTGCTGGAAGTACCCAAGGCGTAAAGCGGTTTTTCTACGTGGCTTTGTGTCGGCGAGCCGTCCGTTTCGTCTGCTCGTTTTGTGCTGTCTTCAGCAGAGGCAGCGGAAGAAAAGGAAACCGCTTGTCCGGTTACAGCAGGCTCACGGAAAACTTCAAGTTTTATATTTTTTGTGTCTTCGGGAATAAAAATTTGAGGCTCCGAAGGAGAACCTGAGTTGCTGATTTTAAAGCTGAGATTTCCTTCATTCTCACTTTCAGAGCAACCTGAACTTATTAAACTGAATCCGAGGGCTGTAGAACATAAAGTTAAGTATACGATGGTGCTGCGTTTCATTTTTGACACCTTTCTAATTTGGAGCTCATTTTATAAGGTGAGGTTGGCCATTTTCCCGTTTAGCCAGTAATCTAAAGAATACTGCAGTCGGCCGACTGCCCTGTAAAGCCAGGTGTGTTTAGCTGAATCTGTAGGAATTTTAACTACTGTAGAATTAGGATTGTTCAGGGTACATATGTAGATATTTTGCGCATTGTAAGGTTTGGCGGAGTAGGCTACCATGCCATTGGCAGAAACGGCGAAATTTCTGGGCATATGTTCCAAGTTGTCAACCGAAAGCAGAGGCTTGTCCTGCTGCGTATCAAAATTGTAGCGGTCAATGCGATTCAAGGAAATGAAGGTTAGGGCATGTTCATCGCTATTAATTAAGGGAATAATTGCTCCTTCTTGGGGAAGGCCGTGTAGCTTGGCCGCTTGGCAGTCATTATCACCGTAAAAAGCAAAAATTTCAGCTTCATCAGTGTAGCGGGCCACACCTCCGAGCCATTTTGAGTCTTTTGACCACACTACGTTCAGATCGCTGGCGTTATTGGCTGCAATAGTAGTCCAGGCCAGAGTTTTAGTGTCTCTATGAAATATCCAAACTCCTAAAGGAGTATCGTCATTTTCGGTAACTTGTTTGCTTAGCGAGGCAATTACAGATATAACTATAGCCAGTTTGTTGTTGTCCGGTGAAGCAGTGACACTGTCAACATGCATCATTTCGTCTTTACGCGAAGGTATAGAAACCACTAGTTTGGCTTCCTGGCTTCCGGGTTTATAGGACATTAAATTTATTTTTCCTATATCTTTATCCGAAGACAGGTAGTGAGCCAAAAATATTTCTTCTTTGTTATGACCAACTACTTGAATGTTGTCGATATTAAGATTGAGGAACTTAATAGAGTTATCTTTACAGTTTATTTCGGCGAAGGAAATAGCTGCAGCATTTTGTTTAGTCGCTTGAGCTTCGCTCTGGGGAGTAGGGGCCTCGCTCAGTTTTACTATATTGTCTTTGTCTGAATTGGTCTCCTGGTGAGAATTTCTGTCTTTTTGTTCTGACGGCTGCTTGAACTTTTCCAAATTCAAGGGCTGATTCGGAGAATTGAGCACCAAAAGGGAGTTGTCGGAGAACCAGCCGGTCAGTTCATAGTTTTCAGGAATATTATCCTGAAGACAGCGGACTCCGTCACCAAAGCGATCGCTAATCCAAAGTGAATTTTTCAAAGATTGCCCTTTGGACATTTGTTTATTCTCGGAGCGTATGAAGGCTAGTGACTCGTTATTGTAGGACCAACAGAGCTGGCGGTAAGAAATACTGGGTTGGATATCCAGATCGTGCTTCCAAGTAAGCAGGCTGTTTGCTCCCCAAAATAGAGAAGCTACCAAAACAAATAAGTAAAGCAGCGAAATAACTAAGTCACGCGTTGTACCTGAAGAGGAATGACGTTTGACTTTGTATCCATCGGATTCTGCTCCGGACAATTCGGTCTGCCTTGAGAGCTTGTCGGAATGATTCGATTTATCTGACGCCTCAGTCGAATTGGATTGATTTCCCTTAGCAGATGATGACAACGGAGGAACTGACTCCTGCTGTTTGTTGCTGCAGGAGACTGCTGGGCTAGCTGAGTGCTCATGCTGTTTAGGCGGTAAAACAGATAAGGACGCCTCTGAGGCTGCTGACGGCGCTCCTTTCCCTAGTTTGCTCTTTTCGGAAATACCGGCAGTCAGTGCATGATTGGCGTTTTTTAGGTTTATGTCGTCGACTGAATTATTTTCCTCTACGTTTTGTTCGGACGCAGCTGGGGAAGTCAGCTCTTTTTCGTTGTCATCCTGACTGGGTAGCGGAGGAGCCAAATGTCTATAATTTCCCGATGCCGAGTTGTTCTTTGTATAGCCGCCCGCCGAATTAGGTTTATCGATTGAAGCTGCTTTCATTTCTCCGGAGGACGATTTTCTTACATTAAGAGAAGAATTTTTCGAATCTTTATCACTGCTTATTCCTAAAGAACTATTGATATTTAATTTAAGCTTAGGATTGTCATTATCGGTCGCCGGAATAGTGGTCTTAGGAGCCGATTCAGTGGGGGAAATTCTTTCTGTCATGTCTATACTAAATTCCTCGGATCAAAACGAAAGTGGGGGAAGAAAATGGGCAATTCATCCTCCGGCTTCAGTGGGCTGATGAGTTCTTTTACAAAAAGTAGTATCCTTCAAATTGAGTTTAAGAAGGACCTATAAAGTTGATTAGCCGATTCATTCATCGGCATCACTATATTTGTAGCTAGTCGTATAAAAGCGGCCGCTCTTTTCCTTGAAGAAGGCTATCTATATGTTTTTATAGAAAAACACGCGCTGCAGCGTACTAATTGTCCTTGTTGCTTTGAAAGTTTGTTCAGATCGCAAGTTGCCGATTCACAGATATGTTGTGCTTTTAGTATCAGCTTTGCTTAACTTATGGCAGAACTGCATTGTGGGTACAAAAAGAAGGGAACAGCGGCTGTACCAGAAAGAACTATCGCTGCTCATATGACAAAACTCTGGATTGTGAGGCTGAAAAAATGGCAGACGTTATAGATCTTATGCTTATGGCTGCGGCTCGTGAACCATATCGTCAGGCAGCTATAGCCCGTTATCATGAGCTTCTTGAAAAATGTGATGTTGCTTCTTTTGCTGAAGAGCTTCAAAACGAGCTGCGCAGTCGCAATGTAGAATTCGGCGGCCGCTTTTTATGCCCGTTCCTCAGACCTCACTTTATCGGCAGAGAGCAGATGCTGCTAATGCAAGACGCAGTCAGAGGCATATACAGAGCTTTGCAAGGATTGACACCTCGTCTTTTAGCTGAAGAAGAGTTAAAAATTAAGCTCGGTTTAACCGATGATGATCGCCGTTTAATTGAAATAGATCCGGGCTATAAGGAAATTTCCGTCACTTCTCGTTTGGATAGCTTCTTTATGGGCGGTACTTTGCAGTTTGTCGAGTATAATGCGGAGACTCCCGCTGGTGTCATATACTCGGATGAGATGAGTAACAGCTTCTTGCGTACCGAATTGTTCCACGAGTTTATGCGTGAGTTCCCTTGTCAGGCTTATTATAGCGGCGATCGCCTGTTGCAGTCTTTGCTTGATGCTTACGAAGAGTGGGGCGGTACGGAAAAACCTACTATCGGTATTATTGACTATGAAGGGTTACCTACGGTGCCTGAGTTCCGCCGCATTCGTGAACATTTCCAAAAGAGTGGCTACAAATGTCTGATTGCCGATCCGCGCCATTTGGAGTATAGCAACGGTGTGCTTAGTTATCGCGGGCAGCAGATACACATATTTTATAAGCGTCTGCTTATGAACGAATATTTGGACAGGGCCTCTGAATGCCAGGCTGTCTGGGAAGCCTACAAGAATCATGCTGCCTGTTTTGTTAACTCTTTCCGTTGTAAAATTTTCCATAAAAAGGCTATATTTGCTGTTCTTACCGATCCTAAGTATCAAGAAGGTTTCACAGAACAGCAGCTGCAGGCAGTCTATTCTCATATTCCGTGGACGCGTATGCTTATCGATGAAAAAACTTCCAGTCCGGACGGACGTGAAGTCAATCTGTTGGAGTGGGTGCGCAGTCATAAAAACAATTTAGTAATGAAACCCAACGACGACTACGGCGGGCACGGCGTCATTATTGGCTGGGAGAGTGACCAATCCGCTTGGGAACAGGCTATAGAAAAGTGTTTGCATAACGATTATTTGGTGCAAGTAAAGGTAAGTGTGGCCAGAGAACATTATCCCAGTTGGAACGGTTCTTCTGTGGAAATGGGCGAATATGCCGTAGATCTCGATCCTTACATTTTCAGTGGACGTGTTTCTAGTTTTATGACCCGTCTTTCAGGAACTTCTCTCTGTAATGTAACTTCCGGAGGAGGAGCCACGGCTACTTTCATTTTAGATTAGTTGGGGTCCTGATTGCTCAGTGTTGATTTAAGTATGAGATGGTTTGGCAAAGGGGTAAATAATTTTTTTAGTGAAGGTCAAGATCATGGATAAAGTTTACAAAAATATTTTGAGTTTTTTACTTGTTTTAGGGATGGTTTTTGGCTTAACTGTGGGAGCACGAGCTGCGTCTAGTTACAGCAACGAAAGCGGTAAATACGATGGTACTTATACGGCTAAAGTTACCAATCTGACTACCAAACAGCTTGTTGGTGAAAAAGTGCCTATAGAAATTGAGGGCATGTATATTACCGTTCAGTTCAAAGAAGGAGGAAAGCGCTGGAAGTTCTCTGAAATTTTAGATCGGCGCTACGAAAAAGAGATTGTGGTGGCTCCGTTTGGCAGCGGAGAGCGTTTTGAGATCATTTACAAATGATGGCGGCTACGGTTTAGATATTTCTTTTTAGCCCTCTCCGATATTTTATTGTCGGAGAGGGCTAAAGTTTTCTCAGACATCTAAAGGTTGACATATGAAAATTAAGCCTCAGCTGTTTTTTTGGTTACTGCTGCTGATTACGGCAGCTGTCAGTATTTACAGCTTTCCCAAACATGCTTACATAGGTGATCCGTATTGGATGAGAGCACAAGCACAGGCTTGGATTGACGGGCGGGATGATATTCCCGCTCAGTATGCTTCTAAATTGGAAGTGGGGCAGTATTGCTTTTATAACGAAGCTTCAGGCAAATACTATAGCAAGTACGGCTTGTTTAACAGTGTTTTTATGCTACCTATGGCTTTACTGTGGAAATGGTGTGGCGGCGAATCTTTTTATGTGGGCGAGGTGCGCTCAGCTAAATTTGTTTTAATGCTCAACTGTTTTAATCTTGCTTGGACCTTAGGGTTAGCTGCAGCCCTGTATTGGGGAGCTTCTCTTTTTTGCAAACGCTCAGAAACAGCCGCTTTGTGGACTCTAATTAGCATGTTCGCCGGCTTCGGTTGGAATTATTTGCGAGCTCAGAGCGGTGAGATTTTTCAATGGACGGCTGCGTCAGTATTTTTTGCAGCGGCTGTTTCTCTGTTGCGCTCTCAAAATGTCCGCCAAGAAGTGTCTCCTTGGGTAAAGGCTGCTTTATGGCTTAGCCTAATAAGTTTGGTAATGTTAAAGAGTATTTACATTTTAATATTACCCATTTGGCTGGTAATTTGGTATTGGCCTCAGTGTCGCGCAGAAAATATGGCTGCAGCTGCTGAGTCTGAGCTGTCCGTAGCTAATAATCGAGAGAAAGGTCTGAGCTGGAGAGATAGACTGCGCCATTCTGCTTGGCAGATTGGGCCGACTATTTTAGTTGCCGTCTTATTGCTAGTTACTAACTATTGGCGCTTTGGTAGTCCCTTCAATACTGGTTATACTCAGTGGAGCCGTGAAGCTCAGGCTTTTTCAGGCAATTTATGGCAGGGAATAGGCGGTTTTTTATTTAGTTCAGACAAAAGTATTTTTTTATATCAACCGCTTTTGATATTCGCTCTAATTTCAGCTAAAGATTTTTATAAACGTTTTCGCAAGGAAAGCTTGCTGGTAGGCACAATTTTTTTAGTCTTTTTGTTGGTAAATTCTAAATTTATCAATTGGGGAGGCCATTGGGGGTACGGTCCCCGCTATCTTTTATTTGTACTCAGCCAGCTTTCTTGGCCAACCTTGCTTCTTTTTGAATATATCATCGACAATTGGTCTGTTTGGAAAAGTAAGATACTAGCTTTAGTAGTAGCTGTTGCTGTCTGTGCCTCATTCTATCTGCAGATAGAGACAAACTCTTTGGAATTTTTTACTTATTATCGGGTGGAGGCTGCGCTACAAGCTTATCCAGCTCCCCAAGCTCTGGCTATGTTCAAGGGACGCCCTTTCGGTTTAGTTAATCGCGATCTTATGAGACTTTATGAAAATAATATTTACCCTGACTGGCTTTTGGAAGCTTGCCGAGAAGTCCCTGATGAGGCTGAGTATCTGCCGCAGCTAATGGCCAAATTTTGTATTTACAATTGAATTCAGGATCACTCTGTTGTTAAACTTAGGCGGTAAAACAGCTTGGGATAGTTTAAAACAGTAAGCGCAGCAGCCCTTAAAATTGTGCCGACCTTGTAAAAAGAAACACAAAAACCGGCGGACATACCTCTGACAGTATGTCCGCCGGTTTTTTTAGTAGCGCACACAAAAGGCGCCGTTACTTTAACCGCGATTATACATGAGTCTGTAAGTACCGGGAGGCTCAATTTGCACGGAAGCTCCATTTCTGAAGGAGACAAACGAGTTGCGGTTACTGTAGCCGAGATCGACTATGTTGGTACGACCGGCAGCACGCTGCTCAAGCAGAGCCATTTGGCCCTCTAAGCTCAACGTGACTCGGTCGCGCAACCACGGGCTCTTAAAGTCCGCTCCGAGAATGGAAGTACTGTCGTCGCCGACACCCTGCACGCCTCTGGCCGCAGAAGCTCCGCCAACGCCGCCGACGCCGCTGGCGCCGACACCGCCAACTTGCTGATTCTGCTGCTGGATGTCGTATGGATTATAACCTATCTGAACGCTGTCACGACTGCGCCGCGCCCTGATCTGTTCAATTTTATCCTGATGGTCACCTGCCATCTCGTACTCCTTTCATCGCTACCCAAGTAACGCCGGAAATACAAAGTCATTCGTTGAAGAAAACTCTACTCCTTGACAGTATATAATACAAAGACAATTAAAAAGAACTGACTTAGTTACAGTTTTGTTAATAAACTGTAAACAAAAGTTTCTTTAACTGGAGGACAGAGATGATAGATCTTCTGACTAAAGAGAGGATGTGGACTCTCTGCCCTATGTCGTTTTACTGCTTCTTCAGTCCATATGTATCAGCAATTGATATCGATTAGTTGTTCTTCTAACATTAGTTTATTAACAGCTCAAAGTACTGCCTTTATGCCTATATCTGCTTGGGGACGGCTGCCGTTGGGAACAGATTTAAAAAAATAGATAATTGGGCGTATGCTGGTAAAGCAGTAATTTGAAAAAATACAAAATCGGTAACTGCAAATAGGAGAGATGTTGGGAGCTGAAAAAGCAGAGTTCCGCTACCGGTTGCCAAGGCGGTGGGAGAAAAAATTAAGACGGCGGATACCAAAGTCATTACGAGCTGCTGGAATTGACTCTCAAGGTGAACAGTACCTTCGTCAGCAGAAAATAGGTTGCTAAGCGGGTTAATATGCGGTTATTTTTTTTGTTGTTGAGCTATTGACAAAGTATAAGCTTTTTAGTAGAATTTCGACGTTCCCCGCGAGGTAGGAAAAATACTCTGTGCGGGTGGTGAAGTTGGGTCTGTAGCTCAGGTGGTTAGAGCGCATCCCTGATAAGGATGAGGTCATAGGTTCGAGTCCTATTAGACCCACCACAGCTTTACTAGGTGTGTGTACCTGAAAGAGTACTTGTTTCGCATCAGAAGTAGAGCAGGCTGTTGAAGTTGGGTCTGTAGCTCAGGTGGTTAGAGCGCATCCCTGATAAGGATGAGGTCATAGGTTCGAGTCCTATTAGACCCACCATATTGGTAGGTAGGTTGTAGGAGCTCATGAAGGGCTCCTATGTTTTTTCCCAGGTTTATGAATTTGGGGCTATGGCTCAGTTGGGAGAGCGCCTCCCTTGCACGGAGGAGGTCGTCGGTTCGAATCCGTCTAGCTCCACCAGTTAAACCCCGATCTCTCGGGGTTTTTTTTATTTATCAGCACCTCGGCGGAGTTTGTATGAAAAAGCTGTGGCAGTTATTTAGTCTAATTATAATATTAGCTCTTCTTACTATACCCGTTTGGGCACAAAATACGCCCGGCTCTTTTACTGCTTCTGAAACAAAAGGGTCTGAAGTACTGCCTGCGGTAACTTTTGCCTCTCCTTTTCACAATGCTGTCCCCGGAGAGAGTGTTGAGATTAAATTTTGGGCTTCCTCTGAGCAGTTATCTCAGTTGTCCTTAGAACTGTACAGTTTTGATATTGTGGCTGCTTTGCAGAAGCAGGTCGCGGTCGATTATGCTTCGCTAACCTCCCAAGATTTTCAAGAACTCCAGTTTGCCTTAACCGGAGGGCATATTTTGGAGTTTACGGCAATTACAGCCCTGCCTGAAGACAATAATGAATTGTCTGCAGATAAGGTAAGGCTTTATAAACAGAGCTTGCCCAAATTGGCCGGCGGCGTCTATCTGCTTAAGCTAACTTATAAAAAAGATAATGTTGCCGAAAGTCAGGACAGTTTTCAAATAGTCAGTGTTTCTGGCTTAAAGATGCTCTGTGTGAATTCCGGATCTGCCTCAGGATTGATTTGGATAACGGACGCTAATTCTGGCAATCCGGTTCAGGCTGATAAAGTTTATTTCTACTCGGCTTCTGAAGCACGTAAAGGACAGATAACTTCTTTACATTGTACTCCGGATGGTTTGGTAAATTTACCGGTCATGCCCAAAGCTGACCGATCTGTCTGCGTGGCTTTCAAAGATAAAGAGGCTGCGGTACTGTTTATCAGCGAGTTTAGCAATATTTCTAAATACTGGAAAGCGTTTTTGTGGTGTGACTCACGCTCGGCCGCTCCCGGAGAGTCATTAGCCTATAAAGCTGTTGTGCGCAGTGTCGGTAGCTGCGGTACTTTTAGTGCTGCTTCTAAAGAAGTTTTTACTGTTAGTTTGTGTACGCTGCAGGGAGATGTCGTTGCTGAAAATAAGGCCTCTCTCGATTTCAGTGGGGCTCTAAGTGGTGTCGTACAACTTCCCCCCGGTCTAGCACGCGAACCTTACGTGCTTGTTCTCAAAGACAGTCAAGGGGGAGTTGTGGCTGAATATGGGTTGGCCAGTGCTTTGTCCGAGTATACGGATATGAATCTTAAAGCGGAGGCAGCTGCTTCGCTGTTTTCTGTTGGAGATATTGTACCGATCGATGTCTCTTTGACCGACGGAAATGGAGCTCCTATAGCAGATGCCGATGTGGCTTTGAACTTCAGTGTCTGTCAGGCTAACTTGGCCGTTAATTATGAAGTTGGGGCTTTGGGAGCCGAGGCGACCTCAAGTTTTGCTGCTTCCCCTAAGCTTGCGGCGAGAAAAATTAGTACCAATTTGTCTGGACAAGCTCAAGTAAAATTTATCTGTCCGCCTATAGTGAACAGTGGCTCACAGATGGCTGTAGTCCGCGTACTGGCTTCGGTGCGAGGAAGTAAAGGCAAACTGTACCGATCGGCTTGCAGTTTTTCAGTAGCGGCCGCGCCTGGTTTTTTAAACTTGAACGGACCGGAAGAAATTAAGGCTGGTTCTCCGGCCCAGTATTTTCTGCAGGCTTCCGATCTTAGCGGAGCTCCTATAGCTGGGCTGCAGATCGGAGTCTCGGCTCTTAGCGAAGCTGGTCATTTTGAAGAAGTAGGCAAATTTACAGCTGATAGCAGAGGTTGTTGTCTCTTTAATTGGCGGCCGCAAGTGCCGGGACGCTATATTTTGCAGATACGATCTTTAAAAGATTCTAAAATTAGGAGCGTCAGCTCTATTGAAGTTACGGCTGATGACACGGATAGTTTTGATCTGGACTTGAGTAGTCAGTTTGTCGAAGTCGGTAGCTTTGAAGAAATAAAGTTGTATGCTTCAGCCGGTGTGCACAAAGCTCTGCTCGTTTTGGATAGGGAGGGGCAGCTTAGTCGCTTTGTAGTAGAAGTTCGACAGGGCAAAGCGTCTTTTGTATTGCCTATTCGTAAAGAACTCACTAATTCGGTTCGGGTTATGGCCTTTGCTTGGGCAGACGGACAGCTGAAAAAAGCAGAAGAGCTGATTAGTATACGCAATCCTGAGCAAATTTTTAATTTGAAAGTTTCTTTTGCTAATCATCCGGTTTGTGGTCAGCCAGTCGATTTACATATTGAAGCTACAGATGGCAGCGGACGCCCTCTGACCGGTTTCGCTGATATTCGTTTAATTGGGCCTAAAGATCATCTGTTTCTGGCCGGTGACAATATTCTGGCAACTTTCTGCCGTCCCAATTCACGACGCCAGTCTTCCTACGTGTTCAATCAGAATGAATATACTTCTCATTCTACCGCTGAAGACAGTAGGGCTGCTCACTCTATGCCGGTCATTCTTTATCCGGAAAATAAATGTCTGTCTGTAGCTCAAGTGCGCACTTCCCTAGATCGCGGGGCGGCTTCATGCTCTGTCAGTATGCCTGCTGAAGAAGGTTATTGGAAGTTGTCCGTTGTGGGCATAACTCAAGACGGACGTCTGGCCCAGACGGTTCTTCCTTTTGTTTTGAAAAAAGATGTCGAATTGGCCATTGTGGGGCCGGCCGCTATTAATAGAGGCGATTTCGCCAAATATAAGCTGACTATGCGCAACTGCACAGATCGGGAGCTAAAATTCAACGCTTTGGTGAAAGCCGCAGATACTTCCGTTCTCTTGGTACAGAGTGGTGTGTCATCGGAAAAGAGTCAGGAAGCGGGAGATATGGTGCTTTCCCCGCGAGCTGAAACTTCTTTCAGCTTTATGGTGAAAAGCGGTCTGCCCGGTTCTAGCAGTATCTCTGCAGAGCTTAAAGGTAACGGTATAAGCGAGCGCTTTACCCGTCCTGTAGAAGTCTTGCCTCTGGCTACTGTCTACTCCCAGGAAGCCAGTTCTCTACTGCAGAGACAGGCTAACTTGAGTCTTGATCGTTTTCGCCGGGAGTTCATAGGAAGGGTTTTTGATCGCAGACTGCATATCGAGATTATGAACGGTTTGGCAGGGGTTTTGGCTTCTTCCGTTCGTCATTTGAGCGGCTCGTCCGATAGGAACAGTGAAGCTGTGCTTTCATCGTGGGCTGCGCCGGTAATCTGCAGCTCTCCTTTTATCAAGCATAATTTAAAAATACCATCCTATTTCAATCTTTCTCCCGAACAAGCTCAAGATAATCTGTTGGCTTTGCGGTTAGCTCAAAATAAAGACGGCGGCTTTTCTTGGTGTGCCGGAACAGCTTCCGACCCCATCTATACTGCCTTTACAGTGCGTTACTTGAAAGTTTTGCGCGAAGCAGGTGTCGGGGAAATTGAGCCTCTGATCAATAGTAGTGAGGCCTATTTGCGTCAGAGCAGTAATAACTTAAAATTAGGCGAGCGTCTGCTTTTAGGTGTTGCTTCGAGCACTTCGGAAATTAAGAACAACGATTTATCGGAAGCTGTCAAACGGGCGGATACTTTAGACAACCCTTCATTTGTAATTTTAGTTTACTGTCTCGATCTGGCTGGACGCAGAAATGAAGCCGTGCAATTGTGGAAAAAAGCCGCTCAACGCAGTCATTTTGCCTTTATTTCCTCTTCAGACAAAGACGGCGAAAAGATTACTTCTGCCCATATGTCCGGTGAGCGGATTCTCAGTGACTGCAAAACAACTGCTTTGGCTTTAATGGTCAATTTGAGATTGGAAGGAGATAGTTCTAAAAGCAGGGCTTACCTGCATTGGTTGCTGTCCAATCGATGTGGTCAGGGGTGGTATACGGCTTCCGATACGATAGTTGCTTTGGAAGCAGTTTCTTCCTATATGTATAAATTTTTTGAAGCAAATCGTGGCTTTAGCTACGGTATTTGGATTAATGGCAACGAGTTGGAAAGCGGTAATGGTTTAGCTGAGGAAAGCAATTGGCATAAGTTGTTTGTGCTCAATGTGGCGCAGCTGCCGGACAGTCCCTTGAATATAAAGGTAATCAAAAACGGTTCCGACTTAGCTTGGGTGCATGTTCATGAGAGTCTTACCGTACACGGTCTGCCTGACGAAGGATACTGGGAAGAAGCATCTTCCAAATATATAAATTCACCTAAAGAAGCTCCTTTCTTCATAACTAATGAATGCAGAGTAAATCGGTCTGCTAAGAATGAATTTCAGTCTGCCGGTGATGGCCTTTTAGGTTGTTTGGACGATCAAGCCGTTATCGATGTAAAACTTGCTCTAAAAGAGAATGGCCGTTACGCCGTTATTGAACTTCCTTACTTAGGTGGTTTTGCTATTTCTCAAGTCGAAGGTCTGGAAAAATTAAATGGCTATTTTAACAAACAGGCAAACCGAATTTATATCACCTCTTTGCCCAAAGGCGAGTATATATTTAGACTTAAGGGCAAATTAATCTATCAAGGTGAGTTTACGGCCAAGCCTGCGCTGGTGCGTTTTCTCAATTCTCCTTTGGAATGTGCGCAGGGAGCTCCCTTTACCTTATTTGTAGGAGATAAGAGGTCATAGTTTTATGAGCGCTTTTGTTAAACGAAGTAAGAATTGGCAACTTTCTGCTGTCGTATTCTTATTTATAGGGGTGGCTCTATGGGCGCTCTGTGTTTTGTCTGCTTGTCAAAGTGTGCCATCCGGCAACAGTTTAAGTGCCAAAGAGACCGTATTAGCTTTTGCCGAAGCTGCTTTGGTGAAAGGTGACAGGAACAGTGCGTGTAGCTTTTTATCTGAAGAAGCTCGGCTCTCTTGTGATTCTCTTTTAGATATTGTCGGCGGCACAGTGGAAAGCGCTCGCCATATTGAAGTTGTTACCGAGGAAGATTGTGAAGGGGGGAGCAGGATAAAACTAAAAGCGAAAACTGCCAAGAGTAATTACATAAGTGAGGCAGTTATAGTTTTATTTGTTAGAGACGGGCGTGTCGGAAAAAAGATTGATAATTTCTACGTATCCTTAACTACTAAAGGTAAGGAAAAGATAAGCTTGTAATCGTTAAGCCAAGCCTTCGTTTTATTATCTGAATATGCTAGCTGCAGTCGGTTGTTGAGAGCAAGGCCGATTATTCTAAAAAAAGGGCAGCCGTCCAAAGTGAGCGGCTGCCCTTTTTTTAGAATATTAGGTTACATTATTTAGGGAAGTAAACGTAGTATTCGTCGCCGTAGTTCTCGGGACGTACCGTAGCTACGTGGTCGGAAGTCTCTTGACCGTTGCCTTGGGATACGTAAATGTGACCATGATAGCCGCCGCCGTAACCGCTTCCAGAACCGTAAACTACAATAGCACCGGCGGGAAGCTCTTTAATCTGATCTTTAGTGATATCGGCGCTGGTAAACTTAACAAACTGGTCAGCGTACTTGGAATCGAGTTCATCGACGGCACAGAAAGCACTGGGACCGCCGATGCTGATACCTTCCCGTCCTAAAGCTTTAGATACGCCGCTGTAACACCAACCGGTAGTACCCATGCTTTGGGCCACATTCATAGAACTTTTGGCGAGTCTGAGACCGAGTTCAGTACTTCCGCTCATCAGATCGTCCAAAGTGGGCTCGCTCATCGCCTGAATAGCAGCCTCAGAGAGAGAAGCATTGGACAGCCGCTCAGCGTAGTTAGTTTCGCGCTCTATATTGACTTTAGTACCATGCTCTTTGGTGAGCTCTTGCCAACCTTCGGCGTCTTTGGCCATAGAACTGACGGCCTTCCACTCTTTGCTGTAAGGAGAGTAGCTGCCTGCAGCGGCCTCATTGTACTGCTCAGAGAAGTTATCGATATTTCTGTTAGCTAAGTCGATAACGCTGTCGCGGTACATAGAAGTTGTATCGCCGGTATAGCCTCCAGCATTGGGAAGGCTCTCCGGAGCCTTGATGAAAGTTTCGAAGGGCAGAGTCGGTGGATTGTAGTCGGCATAGTTTTCCTCATTTAAGAGTTGCTCAGCCATTTCACCGCTCTCATCTTGTAAGGCGCTCAGGGCCACTGGGCCGTAGTCGCCGAACATTGATTGGGCAGTCTGCATGTCTAAGTTGACATCGGGATTTTTATCCAAGTACTCGGCAATTTCGTTATAAGCGTCGGTAACACCGTGGCAGGCACCGAACTTATCTAAGGAATTTATGGAGTCGCGCAAAGCATAGGCCTCAGCTTTGGCGTTCTCAGGAAGCTGGTCAACAGCTTTATAGAACTCGACATCGGATTGAGCACTGCGTGCTTTGTCGAAAACTTCATCGATCTTGACACTGGCAGCAGTGGCATCCGCGGCCGTTTGTACCAGAGCCTTGTCTTCTTCAGAAAGCTCTTCGTTATCGAGTAAGTTTTTGGTGTACTCGGCAATAGCCGTTCTGGCCACGTCGTTAGGGTTGCCCTTGGTATTTTCAATGGCTTCCTGAACATAGGCATTGGCACCGTCTTTTAAGTGATCGGGAAGGTTATTGACAGCCTCTACTGCCTCATTTTCGGCGCCGGCCTGACGCTGCTCCAGATATTCAAGACCGGCATCGAGAACGGCTTGAGCTTCGGCGTTATTAGGATCTTGTTCCAAAGCTTCACGGGCCCATTCGACGGCTTTGTCGGTCTGCTCGGGGTCGGTTACGTCGACTTCTTGACGCTCTTTCTCCATGAAGGGCAGCGAGAAGCCTTCTTTAGGTTCACCGGTGGGATTACCTGCGGCTGCGAGAGCCTCTTCCAAGTTGGCCTGAGCCTGCTCTTCCTGCAGCTGCTGAACGGCACTGTCTTGTTTCTCTTTTAAGGAGATTTGGTTGTCAAGCTGGTTGATAAATGATTCTTGCTCGGCTTTTTGGCTCTCTAAGTCGGCAATATCGGCTTCTAAAGCTTGAATTTCTTCGTCGTTTTCAATAGCCTCTTTGACCTCAGGGTTGCCCTCTTGAATAGCAGCCATCTTTTCATCCATAATGGACTGAGCTCTGGTCATTTGGTCTTCGTAGTTAGAAATTCTCTGCTCTTGAGTGGACTTCTTTCTCTCGAGGTTAGAGAGGTTGCGCTCTAAGTTGGTAATTTCATCTTGGATGGCCTTTTCTTCATTTTTCAGCTGATCGACCTTAGCCTGGAGCGCAGCTTTTTGGGCCTCGTATTCAGCCATGGCCGCTTCGTAAGCTGATTGAGCTTTTTCGTCGCCACCGCTGGGAGCCGAAGGAGGAGTGAGAGAATCGAGTTCACTCTGGGCAGCACTTACTTCGGCGCTCTTCGCCTGTTTCTCGGCAGCTTTAGTGTACAGATTCTGCTGATTTTGAGCGATCTCTTGGTTAGTCTGGTTGTTCTCTTCTTGAACTTTAGTCTTTTCTTGGTTGGCTCTGTCGTAATCTTGTTTAGCCTTGTCGTACTCTTCCTGATTCTTAGCTTGAGCTATTTTCTGCTCTGGGCTGAGATTGTCAGTGCCTGTCTCTTTGGCAAGGTCAGATTTGCGCTGGTTAATTTCCGACTTTTTGGAGTCGATTTGGGAGCTGAGTTCACCGACGGCCGTTTGGGCATCAGCTTTCTGCTGCTGCAGACCTTGAAGATCTTCGGCCATTTCAGGAAGATTGGAAGCGGCTGATACGTCGCCGGCAGAAGTGGGAGAAGATGAACCGGAAGTACCGTTAGTTCCACCTACATTGCCTGTTCCGCCTACGTTGCCGGATCCGCCAGTAGGAGACGACTGATTGGCTTGCTGCTGTTGGGCAGCCTGCTGAAGAGCTTTCTGCAGTTCGTCGAGCGCATTCTGAATTTCATCTTGGGCAGCAGCCAGCTCATTCTCTTGAGCTTCTTGGGCAGCTTGGGCTTCTTTGGCTTCCTTAGCCTCTTTGGCATCTTTGGCTGCGGTTATTTCTTCACCGTTTTCGTACTGGCTGAGCGCTTTGTTGATGCCTTCCATTTGGTCGTCATCGAGCTCTTCAATACCCAGTTCAGAAAGTGTCTGTCCTAAAGTGCTCTCCTGCTCTTTTTCGCCAGTTTTAGCAGCTTCTTCCGACTCTTCTCCCTTGGCCATTCTGCTCTTGTAATCGGTTACTGAAGACTCGATGTATTCGTTGAGTTCATCTTTAGTAAGAGGGGATTCACCGGCTTCTTTGCGTCTGGCGTTCTCCTGGCTAATATCGAATAAAAGATTGCTCAGATCGGCACTCTGTTGCTCGGTTAACTCACTGGCATCTTTGCCGAAAAGCGCTGCAACGTCGTCGGTAGTGAAAGCTTTGTCAAAATTTTCTCTTTGAGCTTTGTCAATATCTTCGGCTTTTTCGCTGCCGTCCAGCTGAGCAAAGCCACCGATAGATACTAAGTCGTCTGTGTTGAAACCAGGCATTAAGTCGGTAAACACGCCCTGAGTACCCAGGTTAGGAATGCTTCCGGTTACAGACGATATCAAATTCATGAAAGAAGTAGAATTAAAAGACATGAAGCCTCCGTCCTTAGTAAAACTTAATAATAGATCCCGACAATTAGCCTAAAGTAAATATTATAAAAGTTAATTTTTTGATAACTTATTATTCTGCTTAGAAAAAATTTACAAAAAAATTATGTTTACTCGGCCACAGTCAAATATCGGGCAAACTGGGGCCAGTCTCAGGTAGAGAAAGCAGCCGTGCAAACGAAAAAAAAACTCCCTGTCCGCAAAGGCGGTACAGGGAGTCGAGGAGATTTATATTTTGTTGGTTAGCTATTACTCGCGAGTAACGGTACGGCTGCATGAAGCAACTTTGGCGCCGTCGAGATAGGCTTCGCCGTTAATAGTTACAACAGTTCCTGTGCGCAGGGATGAAACGTCGACCTTAGTTTCAAACAGGCCTTGAGAGTTGGCAGTTGTTTCCACACTGATAGCTTTCCCTTTAATAGTTATAAGGTTCATTACCGAAGCTTTGCCTATAATTTCGAACTTTACGGAAGCTTTAGGAGCAGTAGCACCTACTAAATGAAGGGTAGTACCAATTTTTTCGTTAGCTTCAGGAACTTTAAGGGTCAGTTCGTAAGCTTGGCTACCGTCGGCAGAGCTTTTGTTCTGACTGGTAAAGGTCCAAGAGTAGTCAATCTTTTGTCCTTCGTTGTCGGTTCCTAAAACTTTAGCGCTATGTTTTCCGGCACTGATTCCCTTTTCGGGGGCTCCGCTGATGGAGTGGGTATCGTAAGTGCAGGAAGCGGTAATTTCTTTATCATCTAAGAAGAGACGCACGGAACCTTCGCTAATTTTATTAACAAACTCTGCTTTGACAATGTTAGCGCGGTAGACAGAAGAATTAGGGGCAGGAGTTATATTGGTAAAAACTTTGCTCAAGGTCTCGTTGCTACTGAGGGAAGAATCGGCAGTTGCAGAGGAAACACTGTTTATAGTAACAGATTGGGCGGCTTCTTTACTGCCTTCTTTATCGTCTTTTTGCAGGCGGCCAATTAAAACACCATCAGAAACTTTCATGTTTTTGATTACGGTCAAAGAACCAGAATAGACTCCGGCCTGTTCTTCGTGCATCGGTATATTGTTTCTGAATCCAATAATATCAAAAGAAGCTTTGCACCCGGCTTCACCGCGCATTTGGACACTGAGTGTATCGCCCGTTTTTAAAACGCGGCGCGGACTGACAATGAGTTCTTCAATAGCCAAACCGGCGTCCTTTTTACTGTTGACGTAAACCGTTTTGGAAGCGCTTTCCCATTTTACTTCTGCTCCTAAGGCTTCACCTATAAAACGCAGAGGAACCATAGTAAGTCCGTCGATAGAGACGGCCGGAGCCGAGAGTTGTTTGGCCTCACCGTTAATGGAGGCGTCAGTTTTGCCCAAGGCTAAAACTATAGTGGTCGAATCTTTGATAGCGGTGATGGTGCGGGTAGCCCCCTGCCACTTCACTTCGGCGCCCAGGGCTTCAAAAATGGCCCTCATGGGCACCAGAGTGGCTCCGTTAAACATTACGCCCGATTGAGACAGCTCTTTGTTGTCTACCAGCACTTTTACTGACGGATAAGCGGCTCGGCTGCTGAGGCTCATAGCCAATATAATACTGAAAACAGCCAGTACAGCCGCTATATTTTTAATAAATTTGCTGTTTAATTTAAGCAAAATATTTTCTCCTTATTTTCATATAAATTAAGGGGCTGACGTATGCAGCCGATTGAATTTCGGCAAGTGTCAGTTTAATGACAAGTCCCGATGAAAGTTTAGTTCTCTTGGGCAAGCTTTTTTGACAATTAACGCAAGTGAGGGGAAGCACAGTTTGTAGTTAAAACGCACGCAGCCAGGCTGCGGTTGCTTGCACAACTGCTGATGGCAGGTTGCCAAGTATACAAATTCTGGGTCGCCTCAGATAACCGCAAATTGAGTTCCGTTGTGTTTTGCGTATTCTTATTGTTGGCTGGGGATAAGTTGGAATTTAGTTTTCAGCCTCGCCCGGTCAGTTATGATGTTTAGCGCAGTTGTATGCAGAGAACCTGCTGCCATTCGTTTTTAAACGAGCAGGGCTCACCGTACAATTCTGAATGACCTACCTTTATTATCTGTTGAAATCGGAAAATTTTGTTTAAGAATTTTTAACTTTTTCTTTAGTTTTGCTTTTATCTTTAATTCCTTCCGAAGTACGATCGCACATTTTGTCAATTTGTTTCTATTGCCAACAACGTTGGACGAGCCGAACCGTTCTCCGAGGTTGTCTCAGGCTGTAAGTTCTGTATGATGAGCCCAATTTTTCTTTATTTATTTTTTGACATGCCAAGTGTTTGGTTGTTAGTTTCGACTTTAAGTATTTTTACAAAGGAAGAGGCGCAAATGGAGGGAAAGCGTCGGGCTGCTGATATTGATTTTGCAGTGGAAGCTAATGTTAGCAAACAGCGGCTTCTTATAGAGGTAGGAGCAATGTATAACGCTGCTGTCGGTACGGAGGGTACTTTAAAATTTGTCCCGTTTTTTTAGATGGACAGCCGGAACGGGGGCAGGGCTGTTTATAGTTTTATTTATTATTATTCCTATGGCTGTCTTGCTTTTGACCAGCTTTACCGGTGAGCCCATACCTGTTTTAGAATATTTGGTGTCCGGTAGACTGAAAGAGATGCAGCGGGAGCTGACGGACAATTTCAGTCTTCAGTATTATGCTGAACTTTTCGATACTCAGCGTTACACTCAGGGGCTGATTAACGCTGTCGGTTTAGTTCCAGGGCTTACCGCTGTTATTTTTACTGCAGCTATAGGTTTGCATCGGCTGCTGGGTTTTATTAAACCTGTGTGGTCGGAAGGGCTGAAGCGAATGTTGGGCACGGCTTCGGCTACATTAGTGGCAACTCTGATAGCCGTTTTCTCTTTTACCTGGCGTTTTTGGCTTCCTGAGGGAGCTGCTATTTATAAGCTAATGCTGTGGTTAGCTCCAGGAAAAACTACCGAAGCCATTCTGCTGCAGACTTTTGGCTTTTGTTCATCGGTTACCGCTGTTGCCTCTGTATTAGGTTTGACGGCAGCCTTCTGTTTAGAAAGAGTGAATATGACTGGTCGCGGGGTATTCAGGATCCTTTGTATCATCCCGCTGGCTCTACCTTCATTCTTAGGGGCTCTGGCTGTAAAAAACATTTTAGGTATTAATGGGATAGCTGCCAAAATGCTGGGCAGTGTAGGGTTGGAATTGCCCTTTGAAGCTCAATCTGTGTGGGCTGCTGGGTTGACTCAAGTATTTTTGTATTTTCCTTTTGTTTTGCTTACTGTTGGAGCCGCTCTCAAGTATTCTGATAATTCATTGAATGAAGCTGCCAAAATAATGGGAGCTAATAGCACATTTTCCTTTCTTACAGTAGGATTGCCCATGCTGATGCCCGGCCTGCTGAGCGGGGCTTTTTTGGTGTTTGTGCGCTCATTCGGGGATTTTTCTGCTATTAGTCTGCTTATGCCCATGAAGTATCCCATGATTATTGTCGAGGCCTACCGCGATCTTTCAGGATCTACTTACTGGGGTGGAGCCTGCATGCTGTCTGTATTAATGGTTCTGTCCGTGTTGATATGGCTATATATACAGAAATATTTTCTCAGCAGTCTCAATTTTGAGGTATTGAACGGCAGAAGTGGTGCCGCCGCCGAAGTCTGCTGCCACCCAGGGTTGCGTTGGGCAGCTTTTATTTTCTGCTCTGGCCTTTTTATGGTTTCTGCTTCTTTTATAATTGTAACCTTTATTGTGAGTATTGCCGGAACTTGGGGCATTGAATTAATGCCGACTTCCTACACGTTAAGTCGCTATGCTGAAGTGTGGAAGAATACTTGGTCGGCTCACTCTCCTTTGGCTAACTCGTTTTTACTGGCCGTGCCTGGACTTTTTTGGTCGTTACTGTTAGCTTCAGCTGCTGCCGTTTTCATTGTCGGCAGTCGGAGCAAACTGGGAAATCTGCTCGATTTCAGTATTCTGTTGCCCTTTGTTGTGCCCGGAGTTGTGTTTGCCGTAGCTTTAATCTGCACTTTTAACGGGCCGCCTTTAGCGTGGCACCTCACCGCTGCTCTGGTAGTTTGTGCTTATATTTTGACCAGTATGCCTTATGGGGTGCGGTCTATAACGGCTTCTTTGAGTCAACTTAATCCTTCCATAAAAGAGAGCTCTCTCACTTTGGGGGCTCCGCCTGTACTTACTTTAGCTAAGGTAATTGTGCCCTTAATATGGCCAGGTATAGCGGCCGGCGGAATTATGATTTTTATAGCCTGTATGCAGGAAGTAGCCGTTACTTTAATGACGTGTCCTCCGAAGTGGCGTCCTGTGTCAACTTATATTTTTATGGAAATTCAGGAAGGCAATATCTTTAATGCTTCAGCCTATGGTATAGTCCTATTTGTCCTAATTATGTTACCTTATTCCTGGCAGGTTTTGTTGAGTATGAAAACAGAGAAAACTGTCAATTAAAAATGTGTAGTTAAGACGGCAGCCCCCAAGTTACCGCTGGTAACTTGGGGGCTGTTTTTTTTGTAAAAGGAGAATCGGTTTTTATTCGTTTATGTCGATTATAATTTTTAAGGAGTTTTGGGCCTGACGGGAAAGAGCCACTGCTTCGTTTATTTTCTCCAGAGGGAAGTGGTGGGTAATCATCTGCTTGGCCGTCGATACACCCTGATTGATTAACCAAAGAGCCTCCCTGGTTTCGGTGGGACCGCAAGAATAGCTGGAAATGAGATCAATTTCATCGAAATAGATCTTATTCATGTCTACGGACAACATAGTTCCTGGCTTAGGCCCCATAAACAGCAGCACCCGCGAAGAACGGCCAGCGCACTCTACGCCTTCCTGCATTGCTGCCGGATAGGTAGGGCAGACCATAACTATATCTGCCCCTTTTTGGTCTGTTTCTGCAAATACTGCTTGTGGAAAAGACTCTTTAGTGTAATCTACAACTCTATCAACCCCCAGTTTAAGAGCGTGCTCCATACGGAAAGGAACTTTATCTGAAGCAATAATTTTTGAAGCTCCCATATATTTGGCCAACACTGCCATCATTTGGCCCATAACTCCTAACCCCATAATAGCTACGCTGTCGCCCGGAATTAAACGGGCGCGTTTATAAGCTCGTACTACGCAGGCCAAAGGTTCGATGAGTGTGCCCTCAGCATAGGACATGGAGTCGGGAAGTATGAGCGTATCTTTATCTAAATTATTGGCCGGAACTAGACAGTATTCGGCCGCTCCTCCGGGAGTAAGCTTGGAATTGCGCCAGGTCTGACACATAACAAAATTGCCGTTTTGACAATGGCGGCACTTCATACAGGGAGCATGGTGATGCATATAAACTCTATCGCCTATTTTAAATTTGCTGACCCCTTCACCAAGCTGCACTATTTCGCCGGTAGGTTCGTGACCTATCACTATGGGACATTTTTTATGTACGTACCAGGGAGTTACGTCGCCCATGCATACGCCTAAAGCATGTATTTTGACTAAAGCTTCTCCGGGACCTGGCTTGGGAACAGCCATTGTTTCCACGCGTATGTCGTCGTAATCGTGGGCCATAGCTACGCGCATAGTTTGGGGAATTTTCATATATTGATCCTTTCATTTTCAACAGGCCTAAGCCCGTTGTCTGACAGCAAAAAGTTCAAAAGCGGCACGGGGCTTTTGCTTTACAATATTGAAGAACCTGCGTTCTTTTTCGAATACGGTCCAAGCTTTTTTGCTAGGCATTATCGGAACGGTCGCTATCAACCTTTTATAATGGTCAGTTGATCGTAGTGGAGCCGACTTGTAGAAAAGCTCAGTACGGGCGGACAGGGATCGCTTGAACGCAGCATCAGTACGGAACCTTTAGCTAGAGCTTCAGCAGCTTGAGCTGCAAAAGTGAGCTGCTGGGCCGTCACCAATCCCTTAGTAAAGCCGTAGTCGTCGGTCAGATTTTTTTTGGCTTTCAGTAACTCATCAATCGGTCCAGAGGTCAGCCCCGGAAATTGAGTTTCAGCCTGCTGACGGCGCAACTTGCTGTTATCGGCGTAAAAAGTTTGTCCTATAAGCTGACTCTCGTAAGCGTGACGGCAGAAGGTCAGCCCTTCTTCGTTGTCGGAAGCTATAAAAACAGTATCTTGGCTTGAAGGGTTGAGCTTGCTCCAAGCTTCAAAGGCGGTTAAATTGGGTGTACACATATAAAACAACTTGGCATACAATGAAGGTAACTACAAAAGAAAGCTGCTCTAACCGCCGCAGCCGTACAGAGCAACTCCAAAACGAAGCCTAAAATAAATAGAATTTTGGATAGGCACTCTAAAAGGAAGAACCACGAGCCGTCAACATTGGAAAACGGATCATTGCGGCAGGCTTCCCAAGTAGAAATTTTGTATCGGTATACTGAGTAACCAGCCGCAATGAAGAAACAGCCTGCAATTCCCAAAGGTAGACATAGGAACAATTTTTTTCTCACTACCAGGGAAAATCGATGAGCACTTGGTTCTTTTTGGCCGCTTCCCAAACCCGGCCTATATAAACTTCGTATTGTTCAATAAATCCTGCTATAGCTCTGGCTTTGTCTGCAGATTCTAATCCGGTTAATTGCACTATCACCAGCATAGCTGGAGCTAACCAGCTCTCAGGGCCGCTCTTTCTGCTTTCGGATATGGCTGTTACGGCCCAATCTATTTGCTTTAAGTGGGTGTAATCGTAAGAACTCAAACACAGAACTGTTGAAAACTGCTTGGCGAATTCGGGAGAGCCGGTTTCTTTAGCGCATTTTTTATATATGCAAGCGAAGGCAAATATGGTAAGCACTCGTCCTACTAGAGAGGGGTCGTAAGGACAGGAAAAGCCCGCCTTCATGCAGCGTTGGTTAATAGTTTCGTTCGTGCGCGGAGAGTATACAAAGCTGCGTACTAGCGAAGAAACGATAGGCACAGCATGCAGATAATTTCTGACATTTACGTTCAATTTGTGCTCAAATTGAGTCAGTAGACTGCTGGTCTCCGGTAAATGAATCAGCCTGTCTTCTATTTTCAGACGTGATTTTTCTAAGTCGGCTAGATAAGCTTTAACGGCGAGTGAATCCACAGAAAAAACCTCTATCTGTTAAGTACTGCAGCTTTTACATTCCGCTCCTGTTTTGCGGACGGGAGGGATAACGGGGACGGCGATCTTGACGGCGAGGAGTTCTGGTTTTACTTAAAGACCTATGATCGCGGGAGGAGGCAGGATGGACAGAAAACCACTGAGATTCGATAAATGGGCTGAGTCCTAAAAATTCTTCCTCTCCTATTTTCAGGTGAATAGCACTGTTGTTCACAGATTCAACGGAGTCTGCGCTCACCACGAGAGCGCCTTCTACACCATCGGCTCGATCAACTACCAACTGGTAAACTTGATAAGGGGGAGACGACAGGCTTAAGGCAAAACGAAAAGTACCCACTTTTTCATTGTCTTTGCTGTATACAGAAGCACCCATCTGCAGATTTTGGGCATTTACTTCATTTGTCGGCATAAAATAGATCCTTTCAGGCCATGTTGAACAGATTGATAATCTTTTTCTACTTTAGTTCATATGCAAAATTAATGAGGCGAAAATAATAATTTTTGCTTATACCTGCTTGAACTTATCGGCCAGGCATATAAGATTTAGTCAGGTTTATCCGGTCTGTCTCCCCCCAGTACATTTAACCTGACCCGCCTCATTCTACAGTGTGTTTGGGAAGGCCTTTTTGTAGGGGGGGTCGAAGGCTGGACGAAGCTCTTCGGGTTATGTTTTTGCTCTCCCTGCCCCGGCTTAAGGCGGAGATGCACGACAATATAGGTCGAGCTGTTTGTAATGCTAAGTAATATACCGTCAGGCACACGGAAATTTAATGCTTAGACAATTTTGAGCCGATCTGGGCAGCTGCGCTTTACGGCTGACAGGTTCGCTTGTATGCTTCTGATAATCTTTCGCTGCAGGTTCGGAAGTTTGTGCCGAAGTTTATGTCTTATTGCGCCTGTTTCAGTTAAAAAGGCTGCTTGTGTTGCCTAGGGCGCTATTAGTTTGGAGGATTCAGTTGGGGATAAACATTGATGGAATGCTGTTGGAGCTGCTCACTAAGAATGGCTCCGACTTGTTTATTACTTCCGGCCATGCTCCTACTTTGCGGGTAAATGGTTTACTCCAGCCGCTTGATATGCCGGAAAGTACTCCTCAAGAGGTCGAAAGTATTGTTCGTCGCTTCATTAGTGAGGCTGATTTTGAGCGCCTGGATGAAGAGCAGGACATTGACTACGCTTATGAGACCCGTTTGCCCGGTTTTGGTGTGCGCCGTTTTCGCGGCTGTGCTTTTTATCAGCGCCAAGGCTTGAGCATAGTGCTGCGTACTATTCCTGTCCAAATTCCTACGCCCAATGAGCTTTTGCTTCCAAAGGAGGTTATGAAGCTTATTGAGTTCCACCAGGGGCTTGTGTTGGTTACCGGTCCGACCGGTTCAGGCAAAACGACTACTTTGGCGTCTTTGGTCAATCACATTAACAATACTCGTCCGCTGCACGTAATCACTATTGAAGATCCTATTGAGTTCGTTTATCCCGTCAATAAGTGCATGGTGATTCAGCGTCAAGTAGGTACTCATGTAGAGTCCTTCAGCTCGGCTTTGCGTTCAGCTTTGCGCGAAGACCCCGATGTCATCTTGGTAGGTGAGTTGCGCGACTTAGATACTATTCAGCTGGCCATTACGGCTGCCGAGACTGGTCACTTGGTTTTAGGCACTCTGCATACGCTTTCAGCCGCTCAAACTATTAACCGTGTGGTAAATGTGTTCCCGCCTTCTCGTCAGGCTCAGGTTCGCGTCATGCTGGCTGAGTCGTTGCGTGGCGTGCTCTCTCAGCAGCTAATTCCGCGCGTAGACGGAAATAGCCGTGTAGTTGCTACCGAGCTCATGATTTGCAACAGTGCCATCAGTACTTTAGTGCGTGAGGCGAAGCTGCATCAAATCAACTCGGCTATTCAAACCGGAGCTAAACAAGGTATGCGTCTGATGGATACTTCTCTAATAGAGTTAGTTGAGAGCCATCAGATCGATCCTCATGAGGCCCTAGATCGTTCCATAGACAAGCAGACTTTTATACACGCGATAAGGAGCTACTTAGAGTAAGATGAGTGTCAGCCCAATTCTTGAAAGCTATCTTCAGGTCGTGCTCGATTATGGTGGTTCCGACCTTCACCTCGAAGCCGGTGCTCCGCCGGCGGTGCGTATCAACGGCGATATTAAGTTCCTGGATGAACCGCCTCTGGAGAGTACGCAGACTGAAGATATTCTTCTGCCTATTCTTTCGGAGCATCTGTCCCAAGAGTTCCTTGATACGGGTAGCGTAGACTTCTCCTATGAAGTTGAAGGTATGGCTAGATTCCGTGTCAACTTCTTGCTGCAGAGCCGCGGTATGGGAGGTGTTTTCCGTGTCATTCCTAACCGCATTCCTACTTTTGACGATCTGAATCTGCCTCCTATTGTCAACAATATTGCCAGGCTTGATAAAGGGTTAGTGTTGGTGACCGGTCCTACTGGTTCCGGTAAATCTACCACTTTGGCGGCCATTGTAAATCATATCAACCGCACCAGAAGTAAACATATTATTACTCTTGAAGATCCTATCGAATTTGTACATAAATCCGATAAGTCCATGATTCAGCAGCGTGAAATCGGCACTCACGCCCGGAGCTTCAATCAGGCCTTGCGCGCTTCTTTGCGTGAGTCTCCCGATATTATTCTTCTTGGAGAGATGCGTGACTTGGAAACTATTTCTGAAGCCATCCGCGCTGCCGAAACTGGTCACTTAGTATTCGGGACTTTGCATACCAACTCTGCGGCTCGAACCGTCGACCGCATTATCGATGTGTTCCCGGCTGAAGAGCAGGAACAAATTCGTCAAATGCTGTCTCAATCTTTGAAAGCCGTTATTTCTCAGCAGCTGCTGCGTACACGCGATCGCCGCGGACGTGTGGCCGTTCAGGAAGTTATGTTGGTTAATTTCGGTATTGCCGGTTTGATTCGAGAAGCCAAATCCTCTATGATCCCATCCTTTATCCATATGGGAGCCGAAGAGGGCATGCAATCCATGGATTCGCATTTAATCGAGCTTTGTAAGAGTGGTTGGATCGACACAAAAACAGCTTTTGATCATTGTATTGATAGAGGAGTGTTGGTGCGTGCCGGATTGGTCGATCCTGAAGATGACGCCGTTACTTCTAATATGATCGTAGACGATATGTAAAAATACGTTTAGTAGTTTGGCTGCGTGCGGTCTTGCTGCAAGAAAAAATCGGCCCTGCTGCAATTAGTCGGCAGGACCGATTTTTGTGTTTTATGTGAACGCGTTTCTTGTTGGCACTGTTCTAATATGAAAAATTGGAACCGCCTATAAATTCGCGCAGCAGTGAATTGGAAGGGATGTCATCGGGGAAGATCGGCACAAAGAGATCTAAGAAGCGCAGCAAAGGTTGGGCTCTAACTCTGGCCGACGAATTGCGGGGAACTTCCAGAAGATAACGCCAAGCAAAAGTTTTAAGTATAGCCGTTTCATAAACTAGTGCCGAATTGAACATAACGTCGCAATTCTCTTGGAAGGGGAATATATTGCGCTGTTCGCCGCGGCGCACGCTGGGCCAGCGATCGATAGTATCCGCCGCCGAAGTGCCTCTGTACCGGCGATCGCGCACAATGCGGCGCAATAATCTGGCGTCTGAAGTGGGTATGCGGGTATGTTCATCAATAATTAGCTGGGTCAGAGCACTTACAAATATACGGAAGCGGGCGTCGGTTGGTACTGCATCGGCAATAGCCGGATTTAGTCCGTGTATGCCCTCAATTAACAAAATTTGATTGCTCTTGAGTTGCATGGGAATAAATTTACTGGCGGGCGCTCTCTTGCCGGCTTCAAAATCGTAGCGAGGAGCCATAACTTTTCCGCCGTCAGCTAAAGTCTGCAAATGTTCTGTAAGCAACGGAATATCTAAACATTCCAAGGCTTCAAAATCGATATTCCCCTGGGCATCGACAGGGCGATCCGAAATATTGCGGTAATAGTCGTCGAGACTTATCGTAACTGGATCGAGACCGGCTACGCGCAGCTGTACGGACAGACGTTTTAAGAAAGTAGTTTTGCCAGAAGAAGAAGGACCGGCAATGCATATTAGACGCAGCTTGTCTTTGCGTTCGGCAATCTGATCGGCAATTTGGATGATCTTTTTCTCGTGAAGCCCCTCTTGAAGGCGAATAATATCGCTGATTCGACCGTTAAGCACCGCTTCATTGAGATCGCCTACTGTAGCAACCCCTATCATTTTGTTCCAATTGCGATTTTCTTTATAGGCAGAGAATAGGCGCAGATTGGATTTCGGAACCGGAGCAGCCTGCTTGCGGTTAAATTGGAGAAATATGCCGCGCTCATAATGCAGTATCCTGATACCGCGGCAGTATTTGGTGGAAGGAGCTATGGGTCCGTATTGAATAACGTGAAAATGGTTTAAACTGGCAATGGGCACCTGAGAGTAAGGCCAAGTTTCTAAAAGACGAATCATGGAGCCGCTGCGATCATTGAGCAGCACACAAGCCGTTTCCACGCTGTGAATTTTAGTGGTGAACTTAAGATCGGAAGCTATGGCTTCACAAACAGCCTTATCAATGTCTTCAGCCAATCTGGCTAAGTCTGTATTCTCGGTGTTTCCCTCTTCGGTGCCTACCAGTTCATAATAGCATCCTTGATTAAAAGCCTGGCCCACTTGAAAATGATAATTTTTAAAGTGAACAGCCAGAATGTAGTCTAACAAAAGAGAACAGGTGCGGTTAAAAATCTGTCGGCCTTCTCTGCTGTTGCGGAAGACAGGATAGAGATTGACGGGTACGTTCAGCGGAGTATTGAGGCCGACAACGTCATTACTGATTAGGCCGCCTATGATATCCGGGTTCCTGTCAGCGTGCAGAGCTTCTCCCACCGTAGTTTTGGGAACTATACTCATTACTTCATTGTTGACAATAATGTTGATGTACTCTTCGGTCATTAGCATATCCTTGCAAATAAGATCTTCCCTAAGCAGGCAGGCTCGGTAAAAAGCCCGTCCAGTGTAAACAATTCGACATCTGCAGCTTAAAAACCGCTTTTTAAGGAAAAAAGGTTATTTTGTCCTGTGGTTTGAGGGCAAATGCTACGCCATCAGCTGATCTCGTACAGCTTGAAGAACTTTTTCCGGGGCTATAGAGCGCAGGCAGGCTCCAGTTCGACATAAACTATTTTTGCCGTTATGCGGACTGACGCAAGGGCTGCACAACCAATTATCATAGATAATTTTTGTTTTATTTCCCAGAGGAGAGAAGAGAGTCGGGGTCTCCGGACCGTAGAGAACTACGCTGGGCAAATTGGCTATAGAGGCCAGATGAGCCGGTCCGCTGTCATTGGTCAAAAGAAGTTTACAGCGACTATACAAGGCCAGCAGTTGCGCTAAAGTGGTTCGGCCGGTGAAATCGTGTATGGGATAGCCAACCATCTGAGACTTAAGTTTTAAAGCCCCTTGCTTCTCCGAAGACGTGCCTGTAACAATAACCTGGAGCCGAGGACGTTCCATAAAAAGACTGTGCAACACAGTTGCGTATTTTTCCAGAGGCCATTTGCGCAGCGGCAGCATATCGGAGCTGTTTGGATTAACAATTATAAGTTCGCTGTCCGCTTGTATGTCGCATTCAGTCAATAAGTTATCTATATATTGCTTATCTTCTTCATTGGGATGATAGTTGAAATCGAAGTTCAAGGGGGTTCCGGGGGATAGCGGTAAGACAGGGGGTTGTTGGGGAAAAGGTTCCAGATTGGGATCGGCCCATAGAGAGCTAAAAAGAGTTAAATAAGCTTGGGAGGCGTGTTGGTGAGGATTATATTGAACTCGATGGGTAAGCAGATTGCCTCTGTAAAGATGGGGTGTCGAGTAAGGGTGCCAGCCCAGTCTGAAACCTCGGGGACAGGCTAAGAAAGATAGTAGGGCAGAAGCTCGGGAAAAGCCTTCGCAGTCGATAACTCCTCCTAAATTGACGGCGCGTAGTTTGTGCAAAATATGCAGACCACTTTTTATTAAGTTGGTTAAACTGGTGGGGGCTAATGTCAGCAGGTGGTCGTTTGGTACAACTTTTAAAGTGCCGAGCAGTTCCGTTACCGGAGGAAAACCGACGAAGTAAAGCGGTGTATTGGGAAGGCGTCGCTGTAGATAATTGATGGCCGGTTGAGCTAAAACCATGGCTCCCATCTCTGATAGGTGAATTATCAGTAGGGGACGTCCCAGCTGCTCTTCAGTGAGCTTATTGCGCTTAATTGAACCGGAGAAAAGTCGGGCGAGAGTACACAAAGGAATACCGGCCCACTGATCTAGAGCGCGCATAGTACTTATTTTCATGTAATTAAAAGACCTGTGAAATACGAAAAAGTACTCATCCGGCTTGGAAGCCGGATGGATAGTTGTTCATAACGTTTAGAAGCGTCTGCCCTTTCGTTATTTCCTGATGCAGATCATTTTTTTACACAAAACAAAAAAGAGAGCCGAAACTCTCTTGATTGTGGTCGGAGTGCCCGGATTTGAACCGGGGGCCTCTAACGCCCCATGCTAGCGCTCTATCCAAGCTGAGCTACACCCCGATATAAAATTCACCGCTTTAGATAAGACCATCTCTTCAGCGCCCGAAGATAATAGCAGCTTATAAACAGAAATGCAATAGCATACGGCAGTTTTTTTTCAAGATAACTGAAGTTTTTATAAAAACAGCTGGTCAAATTTTATACTTTGGCTTTGAGAGCTATTTTTATGTAAGGACAGACGCTGAAAATTTAGAGCAGGTTTACTGTGCCAATAGTCGGTTTTGCGGTTGCGGTTAGAGTAAAAACAAAAAAGAGAGCCGAAACTCTCTTGATTGTGGTCGGAGTGCCCGGATTTGAACCGGGGGCCTCTAACGCCCCATGCTAGCGCTCTATCCAAGCTGAGCTACACCCCGATATAAAATTCACCGCCTCGGAAAATGATAATCTCCTCAACGCGCAGAGATAATATCAGTTTTAAAGCTATAATGCAAGGGGGTAACTAATATTTTTTTTATTTGGTATAGGCTTGAGAATTTTTTTGAAATATTTCTGCTGTGAATATTTTATGGAGGTCAACCTGTTGCATAAAATTGTCCTCCGGAGAAGCGGAAGGAAGAAAGGATAAAGCGAAGGTTGAGCCGTGTCTCCGTGTGGGGCTAATCTGCGCCGGCAGTCGTAAAAGAGCAGTAGAGGCCGCCGGTGTTCGCTACTCGAGGTTTTTTGCCATGGACGTCAATCTGGTTTCAACAATTCAAGCGGCTCGCGGTCTTATTCCCTGCGATCTTTTGCTGCGGGGAGCCAAATACTTGAATGTTTTCACGCGTCAGTTTGAAGAGGGAGATATTGCAGTATATCAGGGCATAATTGTAGGTTTTGGTCCGCATCCTGCCCGTCAAATTGTAGATATTGGCGGCAAATATGTTGTGCCAGGTTTTATAGACGGCCACGTTCATTTGGAATCATCTATGCTTACTCCCGATCAGTATGCGGCTGCAGTAATTCCCAGAGGCACGACCGGAGTAGTAGCCGATCCCCACGAGTATGCTAATGTTGCCGGGACGGAAGCGGTGCGCTATTTAGAAAGAGCTGCCTCCGTTTTGCCTTTAGATATCTATGTAGGAGTGCCTTCTTGCGTACCTGCTACTAATTTGGAACATGCCGGAGCTTCTTTAAATGCTGCGGATATAGCTTCGATAAAAGATGCACCTCACGTTGTGGGATTGGCTGAAATGATGAATTATCCGGGCGTACTTTATGGAGATAATGAAGTTTTGTCTAAGCTGACCGCTTTGGGAGAGGGCACCCACATTGATGGCCATGCTCCAGGGTTGAGCGGCCACGATTTGCAGGCTTACGTTGCTGCTGGTATCAGCACCGATCACGAGTGTACAACTTTAGCAGAAGCTGAAGAAAAGTTGTCTTTAGGAATGCGTATTATGATTCGCGAGGGCTCGGTTGCCCGCGATTTGGATGCTTTAATTCCGCTAGCTGTCGGACGTCGTGGCGATCGCCTTTTGGATCGTCTGCTTTTAGTTACTGACGATCGGGAGCCTGAAGATTTGCAGGCAGACGGGCATATGGACTATCTTTGCCGCAAAGCTATTCAGCATGGCGTTGAACCTGCCTATGCCTTTATTATGGCTTCTTGGGGTACGGCATGCTGTTTTAATTTGCCCAAAGTCGGGGCTATTGCTCCAGGCTATCGGGCCAATTTGGCCGTTTTGGAAACTAATGATGAAAAATTCTCTCAAGGCTTTGTAGTGAAGCAAGTTTATCGGGACGGAATGCTTTTAGCAAAAGATGGGTGCTGCCTGACAAAGCTTCCTGCTGTTCCTTTAGGAGTTTTGGCCAAAAACTCTGTGAAGTTAGCTCCGGTTTCAGCCGACAAATTAAAAATTGCCGTGCCGGAAGCGGGCCAATATACAGTTCATGTCATGGGAGTTAAAGCAGGTCTCATAGTTAGTGAACATTTAAAATTAAGTATGAATGCCGAAGTTGGCCGACAGTCTGAATCTCAAATTTATGAACTGAAAGCCGACCCGGAACGCGACATTCTCAAAGTAGCTGTCTTGGAGCGTCATCACGCGTCAGGTAACGTCGGTTTAGGCTTTGTGCGCGGTTTCGGATTCAAAGGAGGGGCTATTGCCTCTACCGTAGCTCACGATTCTCACAATTTAGTTGTGGTGGGCGACAATGACGAAGATATGCTTGTGTGTATCAAAGAAATAGAAAAGATGGGCGGCGGATTAATTGTGGTTGGCGGCGGACAGGTTAAAGCTTCGGCAGCTTTGCCGGTTTGCGGTTTAGTGTCCGATCAGTCTCTCTCTGAAGTAAGCTCAGCTATCAGCACACTTTACAGAGAAGCGGATAAGCTCGGCTCAAAACTTAAACGCCCGTTTATGAGCTTAGCGTTTATGACCTTACCGGTTATTCCTCAGTTGAAGCTTAGCGATGTAGGTTTAATTGACAATGAACAATTTAAAGTAATTAGCTTGGCTGAAAAAATTTGAATATAACTTAATTGCACTTACAAATGGGTCCCGACTGCTGGGCGCAATGGCGATTTGCAGTCGGGACTTTGTTTGTTCCGTCCCTAATCCGTTAAATAGGCTACTCCCACTGCTCCAGAGCCGCAGTGTATATTGACAGCACAGCCCGTTTCCGTTTTGAAAACTGGAACGGATAAATTTAGTTTGTTTAACTCGCTGCAGAGGGCAGAGACGGCTACACTTATATCAAATTTAGGATCGTTTTCGTCAGTATATAGCCTGCGGCTGTAAGCTACCAATATTTTGTTAATTTTGTGCTTTTCGCTTTCAATTTGTACTTTGTGAATAATATCGTTGAGAGCACGTCCGAGATCGAAAGAACGAGCTACAGGTGCAATAGAAGTTTCTCCGCTGTAGCTAAAAATGTGGTAGGCCTTAAGCAAACGGCTAAGTTTCTGCTTGGGGGCACGCAGCCGTCCTCCTCTGATCAGGTATTGTAAACTTGGCACCGTGAACAACAAATGGGTTCTGTCAGCTAAAGAACGTACATAACGATCCATTTCATCGATAGTTAAAGCCGGGTATCGGCTTAGTAAGTCGGCAGACTCCATTACCGAGCATCCTAAACCTACACTAATACTTTGAGAATTTACGACTCTGATACGCTTTCTCTCAGGATCGACATAGTTTTGAGCTTGACAAGCGGCATTGTAAGATCCTGATAAAAAAGGGGAAGGATGAATGGAAATAATTTCCTCATTTGGATAAGCTTCATAAATGTTTATAAAATTTTGGGGAGAAGGATGGGCTGTAGATATATCTTGGGGGTCATTGGTATTGTTCTGCACAATTTCGGCTAAATGCTTGGGAGTTATATCCTGTCCGTCCAAATAGCTTCGGCCGGCTGCATGAATGCGCAGAGGAACTGCTAAAACCCCCATGCTGGCCAGTAATTTGACGTCTAGATCGCAAGTTGAGTCAGTGACAATTCGCATAATATGATAACTATTCCGCGTAAACTAGCATTTCAGAGTCTGGCTGACCGCCGTATAAAAGTTGGATCGTCAACTTCGGGTAATTTTTCATCAATTTTTCTATAGCCTCTTCTGTTGTGTCAGCCGAGCAGTTAAGTCCTGATGTTAGCAGCATGCGCTTACGGGGAGGGTAGGGCAAGGAACTTATATATAGTTCAACAGCTCCACTCAGACCGTTCGCTTGGCCCAGATAATCTCCGTTCTTCTTAACTATTCGAATTGAATTATTTTCAAATTCTCTGTTTTTACTAAAAGTGCTGTCTATTTCCCCCCAGTTTAGGTCTGATAAATTATCAAAACAACCATGAAAATTTTCCGAAGTCAGCAGGGCTAAAAGCTGGATTTGATTTTGCAGTGTGTACAAATGAAGATACTTCCGACTATTGTTGAGCCAATTAATGTGCTGCTCTGTCAAAGACAAAGGGCTGTTCTCTCTAGATATAAACTTATTCTTAGTAAAGAGTATGGGTTTAATGTAGGCTTGGTCTTTGTCGGAAATGCGCCGATTATTTAAATACTTTAAATAAGAATGTTCCGCTTCGTTGAGCGGAAGTAAGATAAATCCCCAACCTTCCTGAAAATACTCATCGAAACCATTTCCCCAGGGGCAAATAAAAATTGTCGGCAACTGTAGTTTATCCAGCTTTGAATGTGAAGGGCGGCCCAGCATCGAAAAATTTTCTTCGCAAGGAGTTGGGGCTGTCAGGGCGTCCTCTGGGGCTATAATTTTATTTCGATTCAGACACTGCTCAGCTAAGTTGTCTATTTTTGTTCCGATAATTTGGCCGTAATTGGACAGAAATTTTTCCGCCAGGTCGGGAAAATCGGTATGTAAGTGGACTTTTAAGAAATTTTGTACTGCTGACACAATTACAGAACTGCCCAATTCTATTAAGCCCTGTTCCAACACAGCTTTATCAAGACGGTTGCAGTTGGTCAGGGTAAACTCGCTGCAGTATCTGAAGGATGGAGTTATTGTTACCGAGTCAAGTTCAGGAACGATTGCTGAATTCAACCGACTGATAAAACTCGAGCTGTCTTCTCTCGGGTTGCCCAAGCAGAGCGGAAGTCCTTGGGCTACTCGGCTCATGCCTTCAAAAAAGTAGTACAATCCTACTGCTCCTGCATCGGCTATTTGGGCTGTACGAAGTACTTCCGGACATTCTCGATTGAGCTGGTTACTGCTAAGAAAATAACGCCCTTTTTCGGTGAGTTGGACTAAAAAACTGATTAAATCGACGTCAGGATTTTCCTGGCAAAGTTGTTTGGCCTGCTGGCTGAAAAAGGATATTAAACTTAGAATGGTTCCTTCGATAGGTTCCTGCAAAGAATTGTAGGCCGCTTCGGCGGCTGAATGCAAAGCTAGGGCCAAATCGGACGGCGTGGCTACGGACAACCCTTCTAAGCCTTTGGCAAAACCGTGTAAAATTTGGGAAAAAATTACACCCGAATTGCCGTGAGCTTCCATGAGAGCTCCCAAAGCCGCTCTTTGAGCAGTTGAAGCTACTGAAGTAGGAACCGTTCCGCACAGAATTTTTACGGTTCCGCGTACCGTAAAAGACATATTTGAGCCGGTATCCCGATCGGGTACTGGAAATATATTTATTTCGTTCAGTAAGCGTCGGTGTAGAGTCAGCCAACGTCCCCCACCTAACAACAGCTTCTTGAGAAGCTTACCATCTAGAGTTTTTTTCAAGGCTGACACCCCATGTTTTCCTCGGAGTCCGGGGTACATTTTTCTTTAGTTTGGTCTTTCCTGCGTTTGCCAATAGCGGCCATTTTATCTTTGGATTATTTTTTTGCATTTTATAAAAAGCTTATAAGCTTAAATCTGGCTCAAAAAGCAGGATATTAAAAAAATTGACTCGATAATATATATTTATGAACTTGAACTTTTTGAATGAGACTTCTGCTGTTGGTCTGGGCACTCTGGTGCTGCTGCTAGTTTGCTCAATCGTTGTAGTGACTGTTGTGATCGAGCGCCTTTATACGTACAAACAGAATATCATCAATTCTGCTTGGCTCCATCACTTTGTTTGTGAAACTCTTCGCTCCAGTGGAGTTAAAGAAGCTTACACGTTTGTCCAGGGAATCGGCGGTATGCTGCCCAGAGTTTTTGAAGCCGGTTTGGCTAGAGCTCAGCTTAGCCAAGAAATGAGCGATGCTGCTATGGAGACTGCCATCGCCAGAGAGCGGCTCAAGCTTGAAAGTAATCTACCCATTATCAGCACTATTGCCGTAATCGCTCCTTTTATCGGCTTGTTCGGTACTGTGGTTGGTATTATGAACACTTTCGATTCCGTAGCTGCTAAAGGACAAGCTGGTGTGGCTGTGGTATCGGCTGGTGTAGCCGAAGCCTTGGTAGCTACTGCAACTGGTCTGTTTGTGGCTATTACCGCCGTAGTTTTCTTCAACTATTTCAGAGCTCGCGTAAGTAACGTGGTGGCCGATATGAACGGAGCCGCTGCTCGCCTCTCTGAAATGCTTGAACTGATGCGTCAAGGCAAAGAATTTCCGGAAGATTTGCTCGATTAGTCGGTTCGGCCGCGATCGGCTGCTTCTCAACAAATAGTTGTCTTTGCGCATAGGGAGTCCAGTTTCATGGTTGGAAGATGGAAAAATAAAGAAGAACACGGCAGCGGGTTCAGTGATATAAATGTCACTCCTCTGACCGACGTGCTGTTGGTGCTGCTGATTATCTTTTTGATAACGGGCACATCGATCACGGCTCCTTCCCACAACATTGAACTGCCTGAAGTTATTACGCGCGAAAAAGCGGAAAATATCAGTATCGTTGTCGATGTCTCTGCCGACGGTTCAACCTACATAGGTAATGTTGAGTGTCAGAAAAAAGAGCTTCAGCCTTTGCTCAGGAAGTTGGGGGAAGAGAAGCATACAAATCGAGTTATTATCAACGGTGATAAAAAAGTCGATTATGTATACGTTATAACTGCCATGCACGAAGCTCGCCAAGCCGGGCTGACCGATATCGCTTTGGCCACTTCAAACGATCAGAATGCTGACAATAAGAGTGCTGCCAAGATCAAAACCGTTAAAGTTACGGAGGCTGATAAATAAGTGGCTAAGAAGCGCAAATTCAGGCTTTCCGACAGTGATCAGGCCGCTGTAATGGGCGACATCAATATCACTCCTCTGACCGACGTATTGTTAGTATTGCTGATTATTTTTTTGGTAACGGCTACCGCTGCTGCCCAAACGGCGTTTAATATGAACCTTCCTTTGGGATCGGCTCAGGCCAACTTGAATGTTGTCAACGATACGGTAGTTATGAGCATAGACGACAAGAGCAATATTTATGTTCAGGAAGAGACCAAGCCTGTACCTCACACTTCCTTGGTGGCGCGTCTTAAGCTTTATCAAACTAAGAAAGGTACCGATAAAGCGGCTGTCAGAGCGGCTGGTAAAACTCCTTATGGTACGGTGATTATGGCCATAGATGCCGCCAAACAAGCTGGCTTGGATAAGGTTGTGTTGGTGGCTGAGTAGTTTTTCTCAATCAAATAAAAGACATGCAGATAAGAGAGCTGTAGCTAACCGCAGGTGAGGGCTGCAGCTCTCTTGTTTTTAAGAGCGGCTGGCAGCTGAAGTTTGTTGCAGAGATGCGGCCAAAGCCGAGAACTGTTCTAAAGTAAGTTCTTCCGGCCGACTGTTTCCCTCTAGACCGCTTAGTTTGAACGATTCTTCCAAATCGGCATTCATAGAGGCTGCTATCCCTTTTAATGATTTGCGCAAAGTTTTGCGCCGCACATTGAAAGCGGCTCTGGTAAGAGTTAAAACTAATTTAATAGGCGATTTTATGGGCGGCTGTCTGTAGATCTGCAGAGACATAACGCTGGAATCTACCTGAGGCGGGGGACTGAAAGAGCCCGGTTTAACATGAAACAGAGTTTGGGCCTGAGCATAACATCCGACAAAATAACTCAGGGCGCTGCTGTTGCGGCAGGCGATGCTTTGAATTCGATCGGCTACTTCTTTCTGAATCATAATGATCATACGATCAATAAAAGGGTGGCCTTCAACGAGCAGTTTTTCAATAATAGGTGTAGTAATATAGTACGGTAGGTTGGCTACAACCTTCCAACGTTTGTTTTCCGGTCCTTTTTTGCCCAGTATTTCCTCTAAATCTAATTTTAAAAAGTCGCCTTTGATTACTTCTAAATTAGGTAAGTCAGGAAGTTTGTCCGCTAATAGAGTATCGACTTCTATAGCTGTAACACAGCCCGCTTTTTTTACCATTTCCAAAGTTATAGCGCCGCGTCCCGGGCCAATTTCTAGGACATAGTCTTCTTCATGTAAGTCGGCAGCTTCGATAATTTTGGCAATAATGTTGCGGTCAGTCAAAAAGTGCTGACCCAGAGGGCGTCTGGACATAGGTATCTTCTTTCATAGAGAAATGACTTGCAGGGGATATATTGCCTTAAATTTTTGCTTTAAGCAAGAGTTTTTACTTTTACTATAGAACGATCGGGCAAATTTTTGAGGTGTTGTCCGTTTTTTTTTGCGGCAGTTTAGTGTCCTGTCGCTAATTTTTTCAAGAGAACGTTGCCTAAGCTGTAAATATGGGGTTTTGTTAATGAGTGACGCTCGTAAAAATTCAAAGGGTGGATCTTCAGCTGAATCAGGCAGACCGATGTTTCCCGGAGCCTATCGTCAATCAACTCAGCAACATGAAGCTGTAGATAAAAGCGGGATCAAACAAGACGGGGAAACAGAAAGTGTTACACATGATGATAACTATGAAACAGAGGAGCCAGATATGAGCCGCGCTGTTCCTTGGTATAGGCAAATTCCTAAGGCTGGTCGTTTCATATGCTTTTCTACTTTATCCGTTTTATTAGGATTAGTTTTGTTGGCATCTGGTTTATTTTATATCGACACCGTCCAGAATGGAGCTGAAGGGACGGCCGGTTTTATTTCCGAGGCTCTTAATTCTATAAGTGAATACTCGGGTGAAAGAGCTTTTAAAGGCAGCGATCGCATGAATATTCTCTGCCTAGGGATAGACTACAACCGCGATTCACGCGGTATCGCCTATACTAAAGGAGCTAGATCAGACACCATATTTGTTGTCAGTATCGATGCTAAGGGACAAACTTTAAATGTAGTTTCCATTCCGCGCGATTGCTACGTGTATCTGGGCGATGATTACGGTTATGACAAAATAAATGCCGCTTACATGTACGGCGGCATTAAGCTTACCCGCAAAGTTGTTTCTGAATTTTTGGGTGTGCCAATTCATCATTATGTAATTATTAAAGTTAGCGGTGCTTCTCAGCTGGTCGATGCTCTGGGCGGTTTAGTTGTCGATGTCGAGAAAGATATGAACTACGACGACAACTGGGGTAATCTGCATATTCATCTTAAAGCTGGCGAGCAGCTTTTGCGCGGAGAGCAGGCTGTAGGCTATGCTCGTTTTCGTATGGATGCAGAAAGTGATCGAGGGCGTATCCGCCGCCAACAGCAGGTTATGATGTCTGTTATTAAGCGGTTGAAAGATCCTATGGTGGTGCTGCGTCTTCAGTCTATAGTGAAGGCTGTTAAGCAAAATATTGAGACTGATTTCAGTTTGCTCGATATGCTCGATCTAACTTATCTCTATAAAGATTTTGACCGCAAGCGGATGAAAACCGGAGTAATTGTGGGCGATGACAGTGATATTAACGGTGTCAGTTACATTATGCCTTACGCTCCTATGAATGAGAAAATTGTTCTGGAATTGTTAAAGGATCCGTCTTCTTTACAGCGTGAAGATGTGCGGGTCGAAGTTCTTAACGGCAGCAGTGAGGAAGGTTTGGAAGGACGCATTGCAGATTATCTGTCTCGCGAGGGCTTCCGCGTGGTTAATGTTGGCACTGCTAAGGAGCCTTGTGAAGTTACTACAATAGTCGATCATTTAGGCAGTGCGGCCATGCGCAACTGCTTAGAATCGCTGTTGTTAAGTTGCTACTACGAAGTTGACAAACTGCCTTACGATAAGCGCAAAGCAGATGTTACTATTATTGTGGGTGAGGACAGAGTGAATTGCGGCCTCTACGATTCAGGCAATTCTTATCGCAGTCCTAAAGCGGAAAACCGTACTTATTACCAAGAGCCTTCGTATGATTACCATGGTAATAACGAAAATTATGGATTCGATTCTTCAACTTCTTCCGATGTCGGCGAAAGTTACGATAACGGAGCTTATCCTCAGGTAAATAGCGACGGTACGGTAGTCAGTTCGGAGCGCGAATTTGGAGCCCCCTCCGAAGCTGCTCCAAACAATGAACCAGTTCAATCGGTTCAGCCTGTACAGCCGGACAATGCGGCAGTTCCGCCGGCATCTTCAGAAGAGCTGGGTCAGGTTGAGAATACGGAAAAATTCACTTTCCCGATTCCGGCACCTGTTGATGAAGAGTACTTGGCTCCCCTTCCCGAAGAAGTGGAAGTACCGTCCGATGGAGCCGTTACAGAATCTGATACGGAAGTTGATTAAAAACGTCGTTTCGGCTTAACGGTTCAACCGTCATTAAGCAAGTTCGGCCTCGGCAGAAGCAGATCTGCCGAGGCCGAACTTTTTAACGGAAGTGCCGGTTTGACTCTCAATTCGAGCCTACCAGAATTGCTACTTCCGCACATGCTTTGGCTGCACGAAAGTGTAGACTATTTTGTTTTATACAAGTTGATGCCTTTGTCGCTGTAAACAATAAAGTAGCTGCCGTCTTCTGCCAGACGTGTTTCACCAAAGCGCACAGTTCTATTGCCAAGATCGGCTGTTGGTTTAAGTTTCCAACCGGTCTGTTCGTCGGCATAGTAGAATTTTGCTCTGCCTATGCGGTTTTCTGTATCGGTGCAAAGTAAGGTGCTGCCATCGTTGGAAAGAAAGATGTTTTTGTAGGGATAGGTAGTGTCGTCGGCGATAATTGTTTTTTTCTGAGTTTTGGCATCGTAAAGAGCTAACTGGTAAAGATTGTTGGGCTTTTCAATAGTGTAAGCCATGCGGTTAGCCGATCCCCAGAAGGATAAAAATTCGACAGCTTCATCAAACTGAGTGGGCTCTTTGAATGTGGGCGGATTCCAAATATAAAGTTTGAACTTATTGTCTTTTTTATCCTGAGCGGCATAGAATCCGCAGTCGACATCGGTAAAGACGCCGTTTCTAGGTTTAAGTTTGGCTTCATAGATTTCTACGTCGTGGACGCGGTCAAAAGCCAAGACTCCGTTTTGAGTGGGATCGAAAGTGGCGGTGCAGTCCACATCGGCAAAATCTTCACCGTCGTAGAAGTAACCGTTGACAAACATTTTGCCGTTGACCATATGCAGAACTTCCGGATGGGCGCGGAATCCGGGTTTGCCGTCTTCATGCTCGAAGAGAGTTTCGGTCTTGCCGGTTTCCATATTGAGTCTGGCAAAGGTGGCTCCAGAGCGGGTGACAATGATCAGCTCTTTCTGATCTGGAGTCAACATGCTGTATTCTACATTAGTTACTGGAGCTCCGATGGGGATATGTCTGATTTGGTCTTCTTTGAACTTACCGTTGGAGATGGGGATAACAACAACTTCACTGACATATCCTTGGCGAGCCTGTTCTAAATTGGGATTATTCTGGTGAGCAAAAACAAAATCACCCTTGTGGCTGAAACCAACCATACGAGTGTGAGCGTGTTTAATTCCGATTTTGTTATCTTTAAGCTCTTTATTGCTCAGTTGGTCTTCCGCCCAGGCCTGACCGGCAGCTAAGGATAGTATACAAGCACCGGTAATTAAACCGACTGCAGTTTTATTAGTCATGTAAATATATCCTCCGTCTAAAAAATAAGTAAGTAAGCAATAAGGTAGAGACTAAATTTAATCTAAAAGCAACCTAAACTTGCGGTGTTTTTTTGACTAATAGCAAATAAACTCCTAGTTTATTTGCTATGGGAACTTAAAAAATATAATTCCAACAAGTCAGGTATAGATTGGTTTAAATTTTACAGCTAAATGCGACGGTTGTCTCTATGCAGCACAGAGTTATATTAAAGCTTGGGACAAACAGAGCACCTGATTAATCGGCATCAGGTGCTCTTCCAGATTGGAATATAATTTTTTAAGAAATGCTACTTCTTAAAGTACTCATTCCAGTGCCAGGCCAATTCGGTCAGAGTTCTTACACCTACACCGGTGGGACCGGCAGGGTAGTATTTCCACTCTTTGCTGCGCCAGGCCGGGCCGGCTATGTCTAAATGAGCCCAGCTCACATTTTCGGGCACAAACTCTTTGAGGAACAGACCGGCTGTAATGGCTCCGGCGGTAGGTCCTCCCACGTTGCTTAAATCGGCAAAGGGAGTTTTGAGCATGTCTTTATACTCTAAGGGCAAAGGCAGCTTCCAGTATGATTCGCCCTGAACGCCTCCAGCAAAGGTTATCGCATTTACCAAAGAGCGGTTGCTGCCCATAATGCCAGTAAAAGATTCGCCGAGAGCGCGTACGCAGGCGCCAGTCAGAGTGCAGATGTCGATTACGTGAGTAGCGCCTAACTCGCCGGCCAAAATTAAACCGTCCGCCAGGACCAGTCGCCCCTCGGCATCGGTATTTTCAACGTGAACCGACTTTCCGTTTTTATAAACAATAATGTCGCCGGGACGCTGAGCTTTGGCGTCGGGCATATTCTCGGCACTGCAGACAATAGCCGTAACTTTAATGTTGGGGCGCAAGGTTCCCAAAGCGCGCATGGTGGCCAATACCGCGGCAGCACCGGCCATATCACCTTTCATTTCGTGCATTTTGGCAGCCGGTTTAATGCTGATACCGCCGGAATCAAAGGTCAAACCTTTGCCGACCATAACGAAGTGAGGTACCGGTTCGCTACTTTCCTGATCTTTTTCAGGTGCAGGGTTGTAGGTGATGGCGAACATACAGGGAGGATACTGGGAACCGCTGCCTACCTTCAGATGGCCATTGAAGCCTTCTTCCTTCAGTCGGGGTTCGTCGTATTCGACAAAATCGTAACCGAACTCTTCGGCAAGTTCTTTACCCATGGCGCAGAGAGTTTGCGGATTTATAATATCGCCGGGTTCACAGCAGATATTGCGTGCCATATTGACACAGTTGGCTAAAACCAAGCCTTCGTTTAGGGCTGCTTCGGCCGGTTTCTCTTCACTAACTGCGAAGGATATGACCATCTGCTCTGAGAGATCTTTTTTCTCTTTTTTGTAACGATCGAAAGACCACATGGCCATGCCGACTGCTTCCGCAGCTTTGCCAACATATTGCAGTCCGACTGGGCTGTTCAAAGCGAAAAGCACACTGTAGCGGTTTGTTTTTGAAGCGTATTTTACGGCTTCAGCTACGCATATTTTTACGACTTCGGCAGCACTGAACCCCTTATAATCGCCGGTATAGCAAGCTAATATGGCGCCGATATCTTCGCTGCGGCTGGGCTCAAAGAATAAATAGGGGCCGCTGCGCTTTCCTTCGTCGTACTGAGCTTTTAAGGCCTCTGCTTGAGCTTTAAGCTTTTCATCTTCCAACTCAAAAAATTGCTCATTTTTGTCCAAAATGAGTACCAGCAAATCTGCTTTCCACTCGCTGGGAGGATTGGCTATCGATTTTATTAACATGAAGCCTCCGCTTTGTAAAAATTGCGGCATATAGAAAAGTGCCGATAATATAATCGTGAGGTACATTGCTTGAGTGAACGCACATGCACAACGGCGGACTTTTGGGAAGTTATCCTATTTTTCCTGCCATTTGTGACTTTGCCTTCGCTTTAGCAACTTTTTAACATAGCTATTTATCTTATAAAGGGGATATGCTGGATGTGATGAATTAAAAAAAGCAGGGGAGACGCTCCTGCCGTGTACAAATGAACTACTTAGTCATATGTATGTGTTGGTTGGAGTAAAATGCGGTTATAGGGGAAATTTTTAACCCATCCTGCAAGAAGTCTTCCGCCTCTGTAGGCGGTGATATGAATTGCAGGCTTTTCTGAGGGCTTTATGCCCTCAGAAAAGCCTGCAATTGTTCCGTAGTTTGGTTTGCGGCTATCAGAATGATGCCACCAAATATTTGCCTGTAAGCAAATGGGATTGTCCTAATTGTGGTAGTCATCATAACCGCGATAAGAATGCCGCAATAAATATTTGAGAAGGAGCCAAGCAGAATATCTGCCTGACGCAACTCATAAAATACCGTGGAGCGCACGGAAATCTACGCCTGTGGAGAGTATGTAAGTAGTCGTTGCTCTTCGGAGCCAACGGTGCTGCCCTCAATGAAGCAGGAAGTTTCCGCCTCTATAGGCGGGAGTACGTTCACTTGTTTGGCTGCTTATACAAAGCTATGAAGGAGATTGGAGCAACATTATGCTGAAGCAGAAGCTATTAGGTTGGGGAGTCTTATGCACTGTATCAAGTGTTATATGGGGGGCTGTCTTCTGTGATGCCTGTTGTGCTCGTGAATCTGTGAGTCAGTCGGCAGCGAGTTCGGCACTGTCGTCCCATAGCTCCGTCAATATGCTGTTGGCTCAAGCTCAGCCCGATCGCACGGAACTTTCCGGCAAGGAGCGCAAAGACCGCAAAAATTATACTTCCAAAAACAAACGCAGCAAGAGCTCCTCTGAGCACAAAGACAGAAATACCCAGGTCGATTTTATCGATTCGGAGGATGGGTATTGGAACGCCAGGGGAAGCAATGCTCCTCAATTCGTTGACGGCGGTTCAATTAACTCGGTTATGTTTGAGAACCGTCCGGGGCGTCGGGTGAAAGAAATACCGGCCGGTCCGGTGCGCAACAGCGATGTAGAGGTTACAGGAGGAAAATCTACCCAAATTACCGTAAACGGCCGCCGGGTGACTCTTGATAAATCCAAAGATATACGTAAGAAAAAATAAGAATTTTGGCTTAAATTCAGTATATTAATATGTCAGGGCAGGTCTGGGACAGGGCCTGCTTTTTTAGGTGGTGATATCAACATGGATGAAACTAGTATGGCTGCCGGAGCTGCCGGAGTTGGAGCGGCCGCTTTTCCTTGGCAGGCTTGTTTGCTGCAGCTCAGCGGAGGAACTATCGCCGGTATGGCGGTGGGCTACTCTCTGAAGGCTGCCCTGCGCAGTGCCCTTTTGGTGCTGGGGTCGGTGCTTTTGCTGTTGGCTCTTTTGTCTCATGCCGGTTTTATAACTGTAAATTGGGGAGCAGTTTGTTCCTCCATTGAAAACGGCACCAGAGCAGCCGGAGAGTTAGTCAGCGATTTAGGCTCTCAGCTTTCTTCTTCTATGGCTGGATTTGCTGCTGGAGCCATGGGGGGATGGAAAATGCACCGCTGAGGTGGAACTGAGGTTTAGCCGAGCAGACTGCCTCAGTTTTTTTTGTTAGCAATTTTTTTATATTTTTATCGATTTTATTTCATTTTTTATCTTGATTCTTTCTTTAGAACGGCTTAATGTTAGAATGGTTGAGTGTTGTTGCTGTTCAGATAGCCGACCCGCGACTATAATTTTTTTGTCAAAGACGGCTCGAGTGGCTTTTGTAGCTTCGAGCGGCTGGGAGGAATACTTTGAATCCTGAGCTGGTTAATGCCTTTCTCTTTATGCGCAAAGATCCCAAGTTTTTCGTAAAAATGGGATTGCTCAGTGCGGCTATGTTCGTGCCTGTAATCGGCTGGATTTTAGCCCTAGGATATTGCATAGCCATGTATCGCAACTGCATCGAGGGCAAAGACGACGAAATGGTTTTGCCAGAGTGGGAAGAATTCGGAAACTATGTTTTTAAAGGTGTGTCCCTCGCAGCAGCTCTACTTCTCTATGTTCTGATATTTACCGGTTTAGGACTGGGGTTGTGCTGTATATTTGGCATACCGGCTCTTATAGTCAATGCCGCGGGAGGCAGTGGAGCCTCGTTTTTTACTTCGATTCTGGCCTTCTGTATTATCTATTTTGTGCTGTTTTTGGCTATACTCACTTTCGGTATGGCCTTCGGTCTGTTCAGCGAAACCTTAGAGGTTTCCAATTGTTTTAAAGTTATCGATGTCCTCCAGCGTGTTTCGGGGTTGGGAGGTGTTTACTACGCTTTTTGCGCCACTTTAGCGTTTGGTTTATCTTTCTCGATCAGCTTTTTGTGGTTTAACGGTTTCTTCTTTTGGATAATCGCCTCTGTCTTGCATGCTTATCTGGCTGTCAGCGCCGTTTATGGTATGGGCTTATTGGTTGACGGTGCTTACCATCCCGCCTTGCACGATCCCACCGATATTCACATTGAACGTTCGGCCAATATGGAACTTGAGGCACCCGACGAAGATGAATTCGGCCATGCTAAGAACGGCAAACACGGCGCTTCTTATTGGGCCGGTCGCCGTCCTGATACTTCTCTGACTTGGTCTACCGACTCCGACCAAGCCGAGTAAACTGCGGCAGAAGCAGTTTACCTTGACGTTCAATATATCTGCATGATAGAATAAGCACCGATTTAGAGGTGAAGTTATGAAGGGCTCGTTTGGGTGAAGGTTCCGCTCAGGCGAGCCGGTCAGCGTTCCTGTTAACTCGGGGGTGTCCCGGTTTCGACGGGGAGATGCTTTGCCGTCAGCTGCGAGTCGAGTTGTCGAAAGCTCGTAAAAAAGTCGAAACTTTCAAACATTAACTGCCGAAGATAATTTGGCTCTCGCCGCCTAGTGCGGTGCGTCCGCTCACCTTCGTCGGCGGAGGTGTACCGGGCGTGAACCACGCCGTCTACCCATTTGCCGCTCGTCTCTTGGCTGCATAGGGGAAACACTAGAGGGTATGGTCTGCGGGAATCCAGCCTGGGGGAGTCCCGCAGACCGAGATTAAAGCTCAGGATACGCTCGTAGAGGTTGTCGTGGAGGCCTCTTCGGACGCGGGTTCGATTCCCGCCACCTCCACCAAAAGTAGGCAGCGCCGAACCGCTCTCTGCTGTGGAGCGGTTCTAGTTCGTCTGTATATTTTTATAACGGTCGGTAATTTGGCTTCTTTCAATGTCGTTTCGTGCACTGTCAGAGGCAATGCGATCGGCGTTTTAGCCGTAGGCGGGGAATCTCGCTTGCGGCTTTTTTATGTTTATATAAGAGTGAGATGTTCGGGCTGTGCCGAAGAGAATCTGTGAGCAGAAATCGCAGTATAACGTTTAGTATTATTAAAATGATTGATTATTAGGGGGAATAAACTATGGGCATACGTTTTAGAAAGAGCATCAACCTTGGCGGTGGGTTCCGCATCAATCTCAGCAAAAATGGCGTTGGTTACAGTTGGGGAACGAAGGGTTTCCGTTATACAAAGACGGCGCAAGGGACTACGAAATGCACTTATTCAATTCCGGGTACCGGTCTATCATATGTTGAAGAGAGTGGCAAAAAGAGGCGTTCCAGTGGCGCTAAGTGTAGCAATAGCAGCACTAATTTAATTCCGCAGGCGGCTGACGGCAATGCTGTCAGCATTGACAATGTGAATATCAACGATTATCAGCCGACAGAATATGAAAAGCTATTGGCGCAGATGAGAAAGGCTAAGAGGCTAGATCTTCTAAGCAATTGTTTGATAGCGACCATTATTCTCGCGTTTTTTCCGCTGTTTATCTTCACGGCAGTTGTTGGAGTTATACTTAAAATTCTAGTTCGCACCAAAATGAAAGTATCAATGGAATATTCGTTCGATGCCGAGTCGCAGTCTGCTTATGATAACCTCTCTGCAATCTGGATGAGTCTCAATAAGAATCAGAAGTTTTGGCAGGCGATTTCTGAGAGAAATTTGGGCAGGAAAGCGCTTGGAGGTGTCTCGCGTTGTGTAGATAGGGTACCGGTTGAGGCAATCTGTGAGTTGCCGTTTTTTGTGGAGTCGAATGTACAACCTTTTGGTTTGAAATTAGTCAATAAGGACGTTTATTTTCTGCCAGATAAGGTACTCGTCATCTCGGATACGAACGTTGGAGTTATCAATTATTCAGATATTGATATCGAATTTTGCACTACACAGTTTGTTGAGACAGAGTATGTTCCCAATGATGCCAAGGTAGTAGATCAGACATGGCTCAAAGTAAATAAAGACGGAACGCCCGATAAGAGATTTAAAAATAATATGCAGTTACCGATTTGTGAATACGGTAAGATAATTATTAAATCGAGTACAGGCCTACATATTGAATTGATGTGCTCCGATAGTGGGACAGTTGATGAGATGAAAAGATCAGCGTCGCTGTTTTCAGAATTTATTAAATAATTTTTATAGAGATTTATTTGTGATATTTGAGCTAATACAGCTTAGAAATAAGTAAAAAGTAAGCTCTACTCCTTGAAAAACTACTTTTTTACACATTCTTTATTTGTCTCTCTTTTGTCAGTTATATTTTTATATTACCAAAAACTTCGTATTTATAGTAGTTATGTAGGTAATTTTATACTATACTGTGGTTGTAAATTCTCTAATAAAGCGTTTTTTTTAATACTAACATATATTATTGGTACAATATATAAGCAGGTATAGGTAAATATTATGGATTTTCAATCTAATGTAACAAACAGTCTCGGTTCTAAACCTAATGCAACACAAAAACGTCCCTATTGGTTTGTTGGAGCTGCATTTTCAAGAGTAAATGATAAGACAGTTTCTTTTGTAGAAAATGGCATTTGGCAAAATGATAAGACGGATCAGCGCACCAGCAGTCTAGTTAAATCTGTTAAACCTGGGGATCGCATTGCGATCAAGTCCACATATGTAAGAAAGGACAGGGAGGACCTTCCTTTTGATAATCGGGGTAACAGTGTATCCATTATGGCAATTAAAGCTATTGGAACGGTAACCAAGAATAATAATGACGGCAAAACTTTGTATGTAAATTGGGAAAAGTATTACTCTACCCCTCGCGAATGGTTTTTTTATACATGTCAACAAACAATTTGGGAAGTATCGCCGGAAAATGATTGGAAGGCAGAAGCGTTAGTTAGATTCGCCTTCAAGGAAGAAGCCCAAGATATTGACCGTTTTCGCAATGCCCCCTATTGGTTTTCCCGTTTTGGTGATTCTCAGGCTTATGCGGTCGCCGAAAAATCAGCTTCCGCCGTGCAGCCTGATGAATCTTATTCGGTCGATAATATTGTCGATGATGGCTGCTTCATGGCTAAGGAAAAAATTGCTGATATTTTGAATAATCTTGAAATGAAGAAAAACTTGATTCTTCAAGGTCCTCCTGGAACCGGAAAAACTTGGTTGGCTAAGCGGCTAGCTTACGCCCTAATTGGAAAGCGCAACAGCCCTAATGTGCGAGCTGTTCAATTTCATGCTAACCTTTCTTACGAAGATTTTGTTCGCGGTTTGCGGCCAATGGGAGGCGGCAATCTTCAATTGGTCGATGGTATATTTATCGAAATGATAAATGAGGCTATCAGCAATCCCGGCTTAAAGTACGTTCTTGTAATTGAAGAGATTAACCGTGGAAATCCAGCCAATATTTTTGGCGAAATGCTGACATTGTTGGAAAGCGACAAGAGAAGGCCGGAGGAGGCTTTGCAACTTTCCTACAGACATTCCAAAGATGAGCGTGTTTATATTCCGGATAATCTTTATATCATCGGTACTATGAACATAGCCGATCGCTCTATCGCCATGCTCGATTTAGCTTTGCGCCGCCGTTTTGCTTTTATCGATCTTAAGCCAACGTTAGATGATAATTGGCGCAATTGGGTACATTATGGTTTTGGCATTGATTTAGAGATACTTGAAAAAATAAAATCTCGCCTTATCACCTTAAACAAGGTAATTTCTGAGGATCCCGATCTGGGCCCTCAGTGCTGTGTGGGGCACAGTTATGTTACGCCGTCATTTTCCCAACAGAATATCTATGATCTGAGTCAAGAAGAAGATGCCAAAAAATGATTCAGACAGGTCGTTTATACTGAGATCGGCCCGCTGCTGGATGAACACTGGGCTAGTGCGCCCTGTAAAGCAGAAAAAGAGAAGAATCGTTTGCTGGAAGGATTCTAATGGTAACGCTCTCCGAATTAAACTCAGTTTCAAATGATAGTACTGTAGGTTATATAGATCGTATACCGGTACGCAACCTTTGGTGGCTTCTGCTGTATGCGTCAAGCTTGCTCAGGGAGCTTGGCACAAAGGATAGGAAAACGGTCGATGATAACCCCGACGATATACCAGATCTGGTGGCAGAAATACTTTGCCGACGCGTTGAGTTTCGTATTAAGCGCAACTTGAGTTGCGGTTACCAAGCGCAGAAGGCGGTTCTTGGCCGAGTGCGCGGACGCATCGATCTTTTAAATACAGAGAGGCACCGATTACTGGAGCGAGGAAAAGTTGCCTGCGAATTTTACGGACTAACTATCAATACTGTTCGAAATCGTTACGTTCGAGCTGCTCTAGATAAGTTAAGTAAAATTGTCCGTAATAAGAAGTTGGCATATAGGTGTCGGTCTTTGTCCGCAAATTTGAGGAGTATGGGAGTAACTGGAGAGTGCCCAAGCCGCAGAGAAGTTTTTGCCGATCGCTTTGGTAGGCATGATGCCGACGATCAACCTATGGTTGCTGCAGCTCATTTGGCTTTTAATCTGGCTTTGCCTACAGAAGATGCCGGATACAAATATCTGTCTTCACCAGATAGAAATATCGTTTGGATTAGAAGGCTCTATGAGAAAGGAATTGCCGGTTTCTATAACTTTGTGCTTCCTAAACAAGAGTGGAACATTAAAGCAGGCAAAAACATCGATTGGTATATTAAGGAAAAGAGCTCAGGCATAGACGAATTTTTTCCCTTGATGCGAGTCGATATAGTGCTCGACCATCTGGTTCCAGCTGGCCATCGTATTATTATAGATACTAAGTTCAATTCGGTGTTGATCAAGGGCCATTACCGGGAGCAGACGCTGCGCAGTGGCTATATCTATCAAATTTATGTTTACCTCCGATCGCAGGAAGGCGCGGGCGATCCTCTGGCAGATAATGCTTTAGGAATACTCCTACATCCATCAATAGACACTGCATTTGATGAATATGTTGTGATTCAAAACCACAAGATCCGATTCTGCACTGTCGATTTGGGAGTCGAAGCAAAAGAAATACGGACACAGCTTTTACGAGTTTTAGAATAGTGGTGTCAGTGCCTCTATCTGCCAATTAGCCAACATTATCACCTAACAAAGGGTGATACATTATTTTAATTCCCTTAAAGTCGATCAGGCGCTGCTATGTCGCTTGACTCTATTTTGAGTTCTTTTTTACTTAAGCATCCTAAGATAGAGAATGGTTAAGTCTTGTATGATACCGCTACGGGCAGATACTTTCAAAGCGTTACCTATTCTATAAACTCTGTTAGTATCTGCTTTTGCTATTGTGCAGTATTTGTCTGAGCCCCAACTCCATGCAGGAAGCATTCCAACTGCATGTCGATATCTAACGCAACAGGTCGCAGATTAAGCAACTCGTTAAAAAATTGAGCACTTAAAAATGTACTTAAATTGCAGGCTATTTGATCTGCGAGAAAATCGCGGCGAATAAAACCGAGCTCCTGTCCCTTAGAAAAGATACTGGTCAAATAATTGGTAATTTTTATATGTATATCATCTGCTTCTTTTACCTTTATTACCCCCGACTCGCTGTTATTTAAAGACTCACTGAAAATAACTCTGAAGCAGGCAGATTTTTCTTTGTCTTTACTCAGGTTGTCTATAGCCGAATACAATTTTTTCAACTGATAGAGCATGTCCGAATAACTTTCCAACTTTTGTGTGTTTACTTCGGTCAGAAAGTGCAGTATCGGGTGGAATCTTTTGACAACTTGAACGAGCAGATCTTGTCTGTCTGTAAAATAATGATAAATTAAAGCAGGCGAGGAGAAACCGGCTTCTTCAGCTATAGCTTGATTGGTAGCTTTGTTGGGGCCTGAGCGCGAAAAAACCCGCAAAGCGGCTTGTAATATTTGTTCTTTACGAATCGAAGCCAGATGTGATCTGGTTAATTTATCTTGATCACATTCTTTGGGAGCTGTTTTTTTACGTTCTTTTTTTCGTAGAGACGGTTCAGCATCCAGTTTTATGTCTTTATAACGCGATAATTTCCCCATTATTTTAACCAAAAACTTCTTTAAATAACGAAAAACAGTTTTTTACCAAGAACCTGCCGGTGATACCTTTTAACAGAAGGCTTTTCCTTCTGCAGAAATTTTTACTACCTGCCAAGGAATAAATTTTCCGCTGCTGTTAAGTGCCTCTATAGCCGCCTGTTCTAAACCGGCACAGCAGGGGACGTCCATGCGCACAATCATCAAACTCCTTATCTTGTTTTTTTGCAGTATTTCTGCAAGTTTTTGGCTGTAGTCTGCATCATCAAGTTTAGGACATCCTATAAGAACCACACGTCCGTGGACAAATTCTTGGTGGAATAAGGCATAAGAGTAAGCAGTGCAGTCGGCTGCCAGAAGCAGTTTAGCATCTTCAAAAAAGTCGGCTTGAATCGGTGCCAATTTGAGTTGCAAAGGCCACTGCTTAATGAGTTTGCTGCTACAGCCATTGACCGTGGGAGAATAACCGTTCATACAGGATGGCCAATCGCAGCAGCTTCCGGTTAATTCCGATAATTCTTGACCGCCATTTTTAGCTGTCAAAATGGTGTCACTGTTCGAATTTAAACAAGAAGCGCTGATATTTTCTTTTCCGTCTGTTCCTACATTTTTAGGAGCCATTTCTGTACCTTTCAAAATATGTTCCCCAATTTTATCAGGTCTGCTTTCTTCAATTTAAAAACTCGGGAGAGAAAGCAGACCCGTAGTCTTATCGTCTTTTGGCTACATATTTACTGGCCAAAGTTCGAATAGATTTATCCGGAGTTGCTTCTCCTATAGCCTTGAATTCCCAGTCGCTGCCGGTTCTGATTAATTCTCCAAAAATCATGGCTGTCATATTAACACATGATTGATTGAGATTGTAACGACACAATTCTCTTTGAGTATCAGCGTCACAAATTCTTATAAAAGAATTTTTAATCATGCCGAAGTGTTGTTTGCGCTTGTCGGCCATGTAGATATTGGCAACAATTACTAAACTGGTAAATTGTCGGGGTAACTTAACAAGGTCTATAAAAATTTGTTCACAGTCGCCTTCGGAAGCGCCGGTTAAGTCATCGCCTTTATGTATTATGCAGTTAGTGTAGTGTACTAAATTTCCGTAGTATACTAAGTCGTCTTGACGCCTCATGTAGCCGTCTTGACATACGATGACTGAGGCATCGCAGTCAAACTCAAAACCTTGGTTTATGACTGACGTCGTGTCTGCCTGATCCCAGCCTAAGCCGATCATGGCTCTCTTTAAAACGCCGCCGTTGGTTTTTTCTAAGCTTATTTTTTGACCTTTCTTTAAGCTTATGGGGCTGCGGGACTTAGGAGCCGGTTGAGCGGGCGGGGCCACTGCTTCTGCTGCTGCCACTGTTGCTGCCGTAGCAGAGGCTGAGCCGACTGTTGACCAGGAGGGAACGGGGCCAGCTTTTCTGGCCGCTGCTGCCGGACCGGACAGCGGCACCGATTTATAATTGTTAGCTTGCGGATTGCTGGTAGCTGCCTGACGGTTTGGTTGCGGGGCGCTACCCCGGTTAGGTGTAAAGGCCGGATTGGGTGTAAAGGCTGGATTAGGCGTAAAGGCCGGATTAGGTGTAAAGGCCGGATTAGGCGTAAAGGCTGGATTAGGCGTAAAAGCCGGGGTTGGGGCAGCAGCTCGGTTAGGTGCCGGTGAGGCAACGTGGGCTGGGGCGTATGAAGCAGGGGCATGAGATTGTCCTGAGTGGTGATCCGAGGAAGAAGGAGCGGTTGGCTCTGCTTCTTCCAATTCTTCTCCTCCGTAGTTGCGCAGTAGAGCCCCCAGTCCTCCATTAAAGCCTTGGGCGATAACACCAATGCGCCAGGTTCCTTTGCGGTACAATTCAACGGAAATAATGGCTTTTTCTTGTTTGAAACTACTTCCGTCTAAACACAGAGAAAGAAGCTCCTGGCCATTCTGCTTCAGGCAAGTTCGATGGCCCTTTATTTCCCGCATAGCTCCTGGTCCGTCGATACTGACTGTAAAAATAATTCTGTCAATAGAATTTGGCAGATGACTCAAATCGACGCTGAACCTGGCTAAGTTGTTAATGCGGTTGTACTGGATCTCTCGTTGAGGAGATACAGTTTGGTTATAGAAAATCATGTAGCGGTCGTCAGAAAGTTTACTGTTTTGATCAACTCCAAAACAACAGTAATCGTAGACGGCCTTACCTTCCACTTCCATTTCTACATAAAATGGGGTTTGTATATTTAAGTATTTGTCTAATTTGTCTCTGAAACCACGCTGCATATTCATATGAAGTCACATCCTTATATACAACTAGTGTTGATATTATATAAAATTATTCTCTAATTATATTCAACCTCTTTATTTCTTTGAGCCATACAGGAAATTCTTTAAGTAGCCTATCATACAATTCGGCATCGCTTATTTGTTTTAAATCGTCTAAAGCGAAGAAATTAGCATTGTCCACAAAGCGGCCGGACATGGTGTCAAGCTTTTCTAAAACTCCATATCTTGAGCCTCCTATGCCTACAAACTGCCAAAATATAGGAAGTTTAGAAGTTTTAATCAGAATAGATTGAATCTCTTCGGTACTGGTTATGCCGCCGTCGCTTACAAATATAACATAAACGGGCTCACGTGAATTTTTGAAGTGTTTCACTACGTCAATCATAACTGCTGGCTCGTTATTCATATAGCCCAGTTTTTTCATTAAGGACGGCCAGTCTTCAGGTACGGTCTGCTTATAATTTTTTAAGGTGACTACAGGGACTTTTTTGTATAAATCGCCGAAAAACCAGCAATCGAATTGTCCGTCGTCGTCAAATTGAACCGCTATGGGAACTACCCTGTTGACAACTTCCTGTACAGCTCCACTCTTGTAGCGGTATTGCATTGAGCCGGACATGTCTAGTACCAGAGCTACTTTAGCTTTACATTCTTCCAAATTATTTTTCTTTAACGATACTGTTAAAGTTTTGGCCAATGATATGAGCTGCGGAGCATTTTGGGCGATTTTTTTCTCTAAAGAAATAACTCGTCGCTTGGGAGGCTCCGCAGCCGTAGATGTTGCAGCAGTATCGGCAGGTGATGAGGTAGAGGCAGGCGGTGGCGCAGGGGCAGGCGATATGACAGCTGAGGTAATGTTTTGGGGAGAGCCGACTGCCGGGGAAGCAGAGGAAGACCCTTCACTTTCTTCTCCACCGCAAGCGCGCAGCAAATCGCCTAAACCGCCGAAAAAACCGCTGGCTACTGCTGCAACTCTCCAGACATCTTTCCGGTAAAGTTCTATGGAGATAATAGCTTTTTCTTTAGTAAAGCTTGAACCGGTAAGTTCCATTTCTAAAGCCGATCTTCCGTTTTGGCCAATACTTACCGTATGAGAATATATTTCTCCCATCGTTCCGTCTTGATCGATACTGACGGCGAACATAATTTTGCGGATAGAATTGGGCAGCTGCTCCAAATTTATATGGAATGAGGCCCGATTAGCTCCCAGATTAAGGCGTATTTCGTTATTTGGAGAAGTAAGCTGATTATAAAAAATCATGTAACGGTCGTCGGATAGTTTCTCGTGGGCATCCAGGCCGAAGCAGCAAAAGTCGTACACCGCCTTTCCCTTTATATCCATATTAATCTGAATATCTTCACCGGTGTTTAAGTACTGATCTAATTTGCCTCTAAATCCGCGCTGAATATCCATGTGTATAACAACCCTTTCTGGCAGCTTCCGTTAGTAAGTTCTTTTCTTAGAACCGTATCAATTAGCGATTCTTTTTTTTACGATGAATTGGTATAGGAATAACTTTGGTAGGCAGAACCTTAGGAGTCGCTTTTCTTTTTCCAACATCTACTCCTGTGAAAGGTTCTGACAGAACGTGGCCGCGGATAGATAATTTGGATTGATGGCTTCGCTTACTTGTGGACGGCGCAGAGACTTCGCCGCTCATTTTAAGCTTATCCGACGATTTTAGAGTGTCGACTGATGGCGAATCTTGAATAGCTTGGCAGTTATTCAAGTTGCAGGTGTATTTGGGCTGATCTTCTATGGGGGCAGCAGTGTCTTTAGCTTTGTTGGTGAGCATTTCGCTGATATTTTTGTTGTAGCCACAGCTCAAGGCAGCTAAGCGCCATTCAGAACTCTTCTTGTACACTTCAAAGCAAATAATGAGTTTTTCATTTTTAAAGTCTTGGCCTTGCAAGGAAAAACTGAAAATATCAGCTCCGTTTTGCGTCACTTTAGCTCTTTGCAGTTCTATGTCTTTCATGACATGGTTATCTTCAACGTTTATTAATAGACTCAATTTTTGAACTGCTTCAGGTATACAATTCAGATCGATAGTGAAAGCGGCTGCTCCGTCGCCTAAGTCTTGATAACATATTTCATTTTTGGCCGAATTGGCATGACCGCTCCAAATTATGTAGTCGCTGCAGTAGAGATTTTCTTGAGAAGTAAAGGCCATACAGCAGCAGCTATACTGTAGCGGCCCTAATAGGGTTATCTCGACAGTAAATTTTTGAGCCAAATCGAGATATTTTTTAAGTTTGCCTCTGAACCCTCGCTGTATTTCCATATTTATTTACTCTCCGTAAAACTCATTAACGATGAAGCTTGCTGCGAAAGAACAATTCTCAGATTAAATTCAAGAGCGTATATCGCGAAGCCACTTAGAAAAACCGCTCAGTAAGAAACTGTAAAGTTCCGGTGACGAGTGAGGTGAAAAGCCACTGATAGCTGCAAATTTTGCATTATCGCAGGCTCGGTTGCGTATACTGTCTAATCTGTCAAAAATTCCGTAATTAGCTCCGCCAACTCCCAAAAACTGCCAGAAAAGCGGCAGCTGTGAGGCATTGACTAACATTTGTTCTATATGATTGTCAGCTGCAGGGTTGCCACTGGTAACAAACATAACTAAAACCGGCAGAGGAAAAGGTTGACTGTCGGTTATAATGTCAGCCATAGTTGCAATTTCATTTTTATGCTCTCCTAATGACCACATTAAACTGCCCCAATCTTTAGGTATAGCCGATTCTAAGTTGCTCCGTTTGATCGTAAACATCTTCTTTGAACGTCCTCCACAGAGCCAATAATTTAGTTCCTTATTGGGATTAAGAAACTCGGCTATGGGCAGAACCTTGGTAATTAAGTTTTGCATGGATCCGTCGGAGAAGAATTTGGCCGTATTTACCGAGGCCTCTAAAACTAAAATAATTTGGGCTCGGCATTGGGATAAGTTCAAGTTGGAAATCACTGGACGTAAATTTTGGCTGGCTTCGTTTAAGATGCGATCGTAAGCAGGAGAGGGCCGATTTGAGGTGCGGTTTTGCTGGTTGTATGGTTGAGGCTGAGCCGATGAACGGTTCTGCTGGTTGTATGGTTGAGGCTGAGCCGATGAACGGTTTTGCTGGTTGTATGGCTGAGGCTGGGCCGATGAACGGTTTTGCTGGTTGTATGGCTGAGGCTGGGCCGATGAACGGTTTTGCTGGTTGTATGGTTGAGCCTGAGCCGATGAACGGTTTTGCTGGTTGTATGGCTGAGGCTGAGCCGGAGCCGGGGCTGCCGGTTCCTCTTCTTCCTCTTCTTCTCCGCCGTAGTTGCGCAGTAAATCGCCTAAGCCGCCGTTAAAACCGCCAGCCACTGCGGCGAAGCGCCATTCGCCTTTTTTATAAATTTCAGCTGCTACCAGGGAGGCTTCCTGAGAAAAATCGGAGCCGCTCATATTCATACTGAGCAGTGTAGTTCCGTTTTGCGTAATGGACAGTTGAAAAGAACGAGTCTGTCCCATGTTGCCTTGGCCGTCTATACTTACAGTGAAAGCCAATTTGTTTATGGAAGGAGGCAGCTTACTCAAATTCACAGCAAACTTGGCACTGCGTTCATCGCCTTGGTATCTAATTTCACCTTTCGGAGAAGCAAGCTGGTTATAGAAAATCATGTAACGATCGTCGGAGAGCTTATCCTGGCTGTCCACACCGAAACAACTGTAATCGTAAGCGTCATTACCAACAATAGTCATAGTCAGGTAAAAAGTGGCGTTCGTATCAATATGTTTGCTCAGTTTATCTCTAAAACCGCGCGTTATTTCCATGTTGCCGCTCCATTTTTGTACATTGAAACATCAATTTTTAAGCTATAAAAATACGAAAAAAAACTGCTCCTCCTTTATTTCGATCAGAAAAGCGTAACTCCTTATAATATGATTAGTATACAGCTTCTGAAATCTGCAGTTAATATAATGCCGTTGGGCTCTGAGGTGCAATTTCTGCGCTTTTTTTTATTTTTAACAAGTAGTTTACCGGTTGATATAGAATGTGTGAAGATGGGTACTTTGTGCATACATATGGAATAAACGCTTACTCGTTTCCTTACATATGTACTACATTTAGTATCTTTGTTAGATTGTTGTGCGAAAAAAAACAGAAGGGGATATAATCTTTTATGATTATAAAAAAAGGTTTAACATCCGCTGAGGTTAAGGCCAGCCGTGATAAACATGGCTCCAATGTTTTAACTCAGATTCCGCCTGATCCGCTGTGGAAAAAAATCTTAGAGGGATTTAAAGATCCCATGATTATTATTCTGTGCGTAGCTCTGGCTATTCAGGTGTTGTTGTGGCTTACGCATAGGGCCGAGTGGTTTGAACCCGTAGGCATATTGGTCGCTATTATCATCGCTAATGGCGTATCTTCTATAAGCGAGAGTAAGCAGGAGGGCAAGGCCTCTGCTCTCAAAGCTGAAGAAGAAGCTAAAGAGATGGCTAAGGTAGTTCGCGATGGCAAGCTGAGCGAAATCCATGTCAGTGAAGTGGTCGTAGGCGACATCGTGTTCCTGCAGGCCGGCGATAAACTTCCAGCCGACGGTGAAATTATTGAAGGTGAAGTAAAGGTTGATCAGGCTGCTCTCAATGGCGAAACCGAAGAAGCAACTAAGCGTCCGGTAGCCGATCCCAAAGAAGCCAAATACGACATTAAAGATCTGCTTAATACTCACTATGCCTATCGCGGCACCGTAGTTTGCGGTGGTGAAGCCTACATGGAAATTAAGGTTGTCGGTGACAGAACTTTGTTCGGCGAGTTGGCCTTAGAAGTTCAGGAAGATACCCGCGCTACTCCTTTGCAGGTTAAACTCGGCAAGCTGGCTCAGCAAATTTCCACCTTCGGATATATTGGCGCTGGTGCCATTGTTTTAGGCATTCTGGCTAAAACTTTCTTGTCCGGTTCTGCCCCTGCCGATCTTTATGGTTGGGTCAGCCTGCTCATCAGTGCTATTACTGTAGCCGTAACTATTATTGTCTGCGCCGTTCCTGAAGGTTTGCCGATGCTTACTTCCATTCTGCTCTCTTTCCAGAGTTTGAAAATGGCTAAAGACAACGTTTTGGTTCGCAAAATTAACGGTTTGGAAACTGCCGGTAGTTTGAGTATCCTCTTCAGCGATAAAACTGGCACTATTACTCAGGGACGTCTTTCCGTTGTCGAACTTACTACCGGCAATGTGAAAACTTGTGCTAAACTCAACGATCTTAATGCTTCACTCAAATCCGATATTATTATCGGTATTGGTGTCAATAATAGTGCTTCAGCCAGCGGTGGCAACGTAATCGGCGGTAACAGCACCGATCGCGCTCTCATGGCTTATCTCATTGAGTCGAAGGCTACCGATGCTTTCAGCAAAGACAATGTAAAAAAGTTCAATTCATTTGACTCTAATAAGAAAAGCTCCAGCGTAATTATTGCTAATGAGGGCAAGAGTGTTACTTATGTAAAAGGTGCTCCGGAGAAAATTTTATCCATTTGCACTAAGTATACCGATGAGAATGGCGCTGTCAAAGAATTTACTGACAAGAATCCTCTTATTTCTTACATTGACACTCAGGCCGGACGTTCCATGAGATTGCTGGCCGTGGCTAAGGCTGAAGGCGAAAAAGATGATGAGAATCTGACTCTGCTTTGCATAATCAGCATTCGTGACAACGTGCGTCCCGAAGCTGTCGCTGCCATAAAAGAAGTGCAAAATGCTGGTATTCAGGTGGTTATGGTCACTGGTGACCGCAAGGAAACGGCTGTTGCTATTTCTAAAGAGGCCGGCCTGCTTTCTGCTCCCGAACATGTAGCTCTTACTTCGGCGGAGATGGGCGCCAAGAGCGATGAAGAGCTCAAGAAAATTTTACCTAACCTGCGCGTTATTGCCCGCGCCTTGCCTACTGACAAGAGTCGTTTGGTCAGAATTGCTCAAGAGCTCAATTTAGTTGTCGGTATGACCGGCGACGGTGTCAATGACTCTCCGGCTTTGAAAAAGGCCGATGTCGGTTTTGCTATGGGCAGTGGTACTGAAGTGGCTAAGGAAGCTGGTGACATCACCATTCTGGATGACAACTTCCTCTCCATTGAGAAGGCCATTCTCTACGGACGTACCATGTTTAAGAGCATCCGCAAGTTCCTCATATTCCAACTTACGGTAAACGTAGCTGCTGTACTGACTTGCTTCATTGGCCCTATGATGGGTGAAAATGTAATGATGACCGTTATTCAGCTGCTTTTAGTCAACTTGGCAATGGACACTTTGGCTGCCATCGCTTTTGGAAGCGAACCTGCTTTGAAAGAGTATATGCAGGAGAAGCCGATTCCCCGCTCTGCCAGTATTGTCAGCCGCGATATGGCTGTTGAGTTTATTATAAGCTCTATTTATATAACTGTTCTTTGCTTGGCCATTCGTTTCTGCCCCAATGTTTGGGAGTGGTTCGGATGCATCAACATTGCAGCTCCGGATACAACTTATCTGAAGTCGGCTCTCTTCGCTACCTTTATGATGGCTATCACCTTCAACGGTTTCAACGCCAGAACCGAACACATCAACGTGTTCAAAGGATTAGGCCTGAACATTAACTTTATGCTTGTTATGGCTGCTATCCTGGTAATTCAGTTCTTGTTTGTTACCTTCGGAGGAAGGGTGCTCAGCGTAGAGCCTCTTACTGCTCAAACTTGGGGAGTATGTATTCTTTTGGCCTTCTTGGTAATCCCCATTGATATTATTCGTAAAGCTATTATGCACCACGCTAAATAGTTCTTCGATTGTCCGCCTAAGGCTTTGGGCCTAAGGTTCAAAAAGATACCGCTCTCCTTTTCTGTGAGTTGCGGTATCTTTTTTTGTGCTGTTTTTATATTGATAACATCGTTTTGTTGATGTTGAAACCTTTTACAAAGTGGGCAGGAATGAAAGGGCCTGGAGCGAAACTCGACAGAGTGTTTAGGGGCATTGTTTTATGCCGCTGGCTCGCAGTTTTCTCAGTTGTTTTAAGTTTATCTGTGAGTTAAATTAAATGTGTAGGAGGCTTATTTGCCATGGCAATTAGTTTGCGCAAAGGGGATCGAATCAGCTTATCTAAAGGATTAGAGAAAGTTCGTGCGTGTCTTGGTTGGGATACCAACAAATACGATGGCGGTTCCGATTTCGACTTAGATGCTTCCGTATTTATGCTGGGGGCCAACGGTAAAGTCACCTCCGATCAAGACTTTATCTTTTATAACCAGAAAACTCATCCTTCAGGCTGCATTGAGCACATGGGTGACAACAGAACCGGTGATGGCGAGGGCGATGACGAAGTTATTAACCTCGAATTAGGCAAAGTTCCTCAGGAAATTCAGAGAATTGTCTTTACGGTTACCATTCATGAAGCGGAAGCCCGCCGTCAGAATTTTGGTCAGGTATCCAATTCTTACATACGTATTGTTGATTCCACCAACGAAAATGAAGTTATGCGCTTCGATTTAGGTGAAGATTTTAGTCAGGAGACTTCTGTTTGTGCTGGAGAGCTCTACCGCCACAACAACGAGTGGAAATTTAAAGCCGTCGGTCAGGGATACAATCGCGGCTTAGCCGGATTCTGTGCCGATTTTGGTATTGATGCCATGTAGGTGAAGTTGTGCAAACGGAATATTCTGTGTGGGCCGATAACCGCGCAGTCGTTTAGGTAAGAGCGGCGGGCGGCAGCAACAGGTCTAACTGCAGATACTAAGAGCAGTCGGTTAGCCACCGGCTGCTTTTTTTATGCAAAGACTGATTCGTTCAATTCGTATTAAAATAATACAATTAACTTGGCAATTTCAATTGGACCAGCTTTGATAACTTTAACATTATGTTAAATGGAGCTTGTTTAACTGAGCATATTTTTAGGATAAACAAAATAAATATTTCTCATAAAATGGTATTAAAAAAAGTATCCTATAGCTATATTAAATTTATGTTAACAGTTGTTTACCGCTAGGTGTATAAATAGGATATATGAACTATATATACCTTATTTTATCGATTTTATAAATTATATTATGTTTAGTTAATGTTTTTTTGCACAGGATACATTTTTAGTAGTAAAATCAGATTAGAAAGTTTGCGCTTAGTGCGTTTTTAGGCAATCAAAACGAGTGGGTCGTTTAAACTTTTATATTTACTATTAAGAAGAGAGGTATTGTCACTATGACTAACTATCGTTATGCGATTCTAGCTTCAGCTCTGGCTGTTGGTCTATTTGCTATTCCCGCTACCGCTGGTGTGACCGATGTAAGCGGAGGCAGTGGTGTTAACGTCAATACCAAAGTGGTAGATCACTATACCGATGTAAATACCTACAGAACCAACGAGATCAACAATGGTACCGCCACTGTTTGGGCTACTGCCAAAGACAACAGCAAAACCCTGTATCGTGTAGATGGTACTCTGAACTATCACGAGACTTCTGCTCACCAGCACGGCACCGCCGGCAACTACTGGTACACCGATGAGAACAACACTCAGCATTACAGCAGCACTGCTAGCAACCTAGCCGATGCTACCAGGTCTGTTTCCAACAGCATGAAGAACTACAGTTACAATAAGCAGAACGGCCGTACTGGTTATGGTAACTATTACAACGAGAGCGGTGCTTCTTATGTGCGTACAGATAGCAACGTTACTACTAAGACTGTAGATCTGGGCACTGTTAAGACTACCGATTATACCACCGCTTACAGAGAGTACAGAACTGATGTCTCTCTCGACAAGAGCACTCTCACTTACAACGGTACTACCTACTCCAGCAATGCTATCTTTGTTGGCGATCCTGACAGCATCTTCAATGCTTACAGCGCTTCCGGTTCCGCCACCATTAACGAGACTCGCGACGATTACTACACTCGTACTCACAACTACGAGAGAGATCACGTAGTCGGTTACACCAACACCAAGCAGAAAGTTACCACCGGTACCCGCACCTATGTTTACCAGATGAGTGCCAGCCGTAGCTACAGCCCCATCGTCCTCGATCTGGATGGCGACGGCAAGATTGAAGCTTCTAACGGCCAGTACCTGGCTCACGATGACTTCAGCAGCAAAGTGGCCACTTTCGACTTCTTCGGTAACGGTTTCCCCGTACTGACCGAGTGGGTAGGCGCTAACGATGGTCTGCTTTGCCGTCCTAACGCTGACGGAAGCGTCAAAGGCACCAACCTCTTTGGTATTGCCAACGGCTTTGCCAATGGTTACGAAGAGATGGCTTCCTTAGATGCCGACAACAACGGCGTACTCGAGGGCACCGAGCTCCAGGGCCTCAAAGTTTGGACCGACCTCAATGGCAACGCTATTGCCGAAGCCAACGAGCTCAAGAGCTTAGATGAACTGGGCATCACTTCCATTAAAGTCAGCCATGACAACTTCGCCAGCACTTTCGTCCGCAACGGTCAGACCTTCAAGAGCTTTGACTGGTGGCCTAACTGCCGTGAGATGCGCAAAGTCGATATGGCTAGCGTTATTAAGTAATAAATGAGAAGTTTGAGCAGAATGTGGTTCTGATAGTTTGAGAATTAGGTTCTGCTGAACTTATTATGTTAGGCGGCCCGCTTCATATGAGGCGGGCCGCCTTTTTTGGGGGCCGTTTTGTTGTTTATTCTGCAGTCAGTAAAATAATTTATTTGAGTTTTTGTTTGCTTAACTAAACTGTTGCGCAAGTGTAGAACTTATAAAAGTAAAAAAAAGACAGCTCAGCAAGCTGTCTTTTTTTTACTGATATTTGCGCTCTTAGGCGTTCATGTTCATAATTGACTGATAGAGGGGTAAGAACACGGAGAGGAGGATGAAACAGACCAACATACCCATGCCGCCAATCATAACCGGCTCCAGCAGACTCAACATGCCTTCTAAAGCGTAAACAACCTCTTTATCGTAGAAGTCGGAAACTCGGGACAGCATACGCGGCATCTCACCAGTCGTTTCACCTACAGCCATCATACTCTGTACCATGCTGGGAAAGAACTGGCTGTCTTCGAGGATAGCCGACATAGCTTGGCCCTCTTTAATACCATCGATAAGGGGAATAACAACCACTTCTTTGAAGTAATCGTTACCGGAGAAGTCTTGGATAATCTCCAAACTCTTGACCACGGGCACACCAGTAGCCAACAGAGTAGACAAGATGCGGCAGAACTGAGCTACCAAGAGCTTCTTATTCAGCTCACCAAAAACCGGTACTGTCAGTTTAAACTTGTCAAATTTAAATTTGCCCGTGGGCGACGCCAGATAAGAGCGGACAAAGACCAGGTAGTAAACCACTATCAAAGATAAGGTTAGATAAGTGAGCGGGTTCTTGGTGAGGTTAGTCAAGAAGAACATAATCTTGGTAGGTAGAGGCAGGGCATCATTTCCTACTGACATCTGAGCGAAGACGTCGAGCAGAGGGGGCATAATATAGAAGAATATACCAGCGATAACCAAGACACTGAATACCAAGATTAACATGGGGTAAGTCATGGCTGACTTGGCTTTTTGTCTGATATTTAAATCGCGCTCCAAGAAACCAGCCAAACGATCTAAAAGCGCCCCTATATCGCCGGTAGTTTCACCGACTTTAATCATAGATACATAAAGAGTATCGAAGGCGTCTGGATGTTTTGACATAGCCCAAGAGACTGTAGCACCAACGCGGACGTCGTGCAGAACTTGCGCTAGTATTGGCTTTAACTTGGGGTCTTCTTCCTGATCGTGGAGCACTGTCAGCGCTCTGTCTAAAGAAAGTCCGCCTTTTACCAGGGCTACCATACGCCTGGTCATCATAACGACTGACTCTCTCTTAAGTGACTTTAAATCGCCCAGAAAACCGAGAGGATTGAACTTCTGCGGAGTAATTTCTATAATCTTCAGTTTACTGGAAGTTAAAGTATCAATGGCCAAATTGAGATTTACAGCTTCAATGGTACTGTTGATGATCTTGCCGTCTCTGGTCTGGGCCTGATACTGATAGATTGGCACTTTTAAAATCTCCTCGGAAGCTATCCGTCTAATCCCGCAACGGATGATTTACCGTCGGCAAGAAACTTGGCTAGCAATTCGCATAAACAGAAAAAAAGCCTGCTAAAATGGGAATTTTACGATCGTCTGCAAAATATTATTTATGATTATTATCTTGCTAGACTATTAAAGCTGAGGAAAAAGCTCCGGATCCGCTTGGCGGATCCGGAACAAATCAGGTTTTACTTAACGTTATCGGTCTGAATCGGCTCTAAACCGAGCAGATAGCGGAATATATCGTTAAGCAAGAATTGCATGTTGGCGTTTTTGACTGTAATGCTGGGAGTAAATTGCATCTGACAGATTATATACTCACCTTTGCCATGTCTGACCATACCTACTATTGTAGCTTCCAGCTTACTCTGCATATTAGTACACCAGATAAGGCGCTCGTTAAACTTCTTACCATCGACAGAAAGAACAACTTCCTTGCCGGTGTAAAGTTTTGACAAATGTTTGATGCTGTCAGATTTTACGTTGGTTAAAGTCTCTTTCTTGAAATCGAAGAAGAAGCCCTGATTATCCTGAGTCATAGGCATTTCTTCCAGTTGGTAAGGCAAATCGCCATTAGACTTTTGAGGATGATACATCACCAAAACGCGTCCGCCTTCCTCAACGTAAGCGCGCACCAAGAAGAGATAATTGTGAATGAATTGGAATGAATCGGGGGCCACTACGATAGCTCTGGGACGGTAACTCGTATCTTCAGTGGCGCCTTTGCCTAAGAAGTTGCGCTCTTCACTGACTACTTCAGAGCTGAAGGGGACGGTACGGTATCCCATTTTGGTGAGCATTTCTGCAAAGCGACCGTCTTCTTCATCGACAACTATCAGTTCATCAGAGAATTCTTGGCGGCTGACGCGGTAAAGTATATAGCGGAAGCCCAAAATAACCAGGCAGAAGCACAGCAGCATGACAATATTTCGCATGCCTCTACTGAGCAATACGGGTTTTACGGTACTGATGAAGCCTTCTAAAGAATATTTACTGTAGCGAGAAGCTTTCTTTCGCTCTTCTTTCTCTTTGGCTTTAGCCGCTTTGGCTTCATAATCTATATCGGGATCACTCAACTCGGCCAGAAATACGGGAATGCCGTTGCAGCTAATCTGAACTCGATTGTAAATGGCGAAACGCTCTTCTCCTTCTTCTTGATAAAAGCCGAGATAGAGAGCTGAGATTGTGCAGTTGGTCTCTGGGTTGTAAGTTTCTACTTGCAGAATTTGTTTCTGATTTATATCAATCCAAAGTTTAGTAACGGCTCGAGAGTTCGACTCATTCACTTCTAAGAGCACACATTTGCGGCCCAGCATTGGGGCCTTGTCTGAAAGAACCTTCATAGACTTGATGTTGCCCTTTTTTTGTAAAATGTAGGGAACTACAAAACTTAACGGATGGTTGGGAACCGAACCGTAAGTTCTGGGATCGATATCTTGGTATTTTCCGGGAAGAGGTTTGAATCCGGGAGTTGGCTCGGGAGTAGGCACAACTTCAGGTCCTTCCGCAGGAGGAGGAAGAAGTTCTCGATAAGGAAGGGTTTTATAGCTATTAGGTTTTTTTTCGACGTCGCCGATGCGTCTTAACCCGGCATAAGAAACCGTTCCTCCGTTTACGGAAAAGCACTGGTACTCCAACGATTCGTAATCGAGGTAAATACTAGCGCTTCCGCCCGCTTCACCTTCGCTGCTACAGAGCATACCGAAACAAGAAGGACGAGGAGTATAGGCAGCTGCAGTTTTGTTCCAAAAGAATTCTTTCAGAAACTCAGGATCTTGAATTACCAAATGAAGTTTAGCTCGGTAGCTTTTTACGGCGTCAGCGCGATCCGTCAGTACTTTGACTACATCATTTAGTTCCAAAGTAGGAATGTCAGTGGCAGCCGGCAGAGAAGTTATGAACAGTGTCAAAATGGCTACGGCTATAGCACTGACAACATGGTTGTTTTGCAATGGCTTAAGAAAAATTGTTAGAACAGAGCCGCCTTTTTTGACCATGTTTGCTGCTGAGAAAACGGTCATACTCATACTCCATTATTACCGCTGTAAAAAGCTGCCGCTGCCTTTCATGGCTGCAGCGCCAGAACTGCTTAATTGTTGAATTTTAACCGGTGTCTGATATTGTAAGACTAATCATAAACAAACTTAAGAAAGGCAAAAAGCCCAATATGAACTTCTTAAAGCGATTCTCCCACTTTATGACAGCCGGAAGGGAGGAGCTTTTCTTTACTTTGTGTTTTTCCTCCTTTCTGTTACTATCGTCTTTATGTGTGGCGGGTAGTCAGATTGGACAAACCGTAAGCAGCGTCAGAACTATTTTATTGGAGCAATCAATTTTTTATCCTGAAGAATCAAAATTGAACGAAGGTCTCAAACGGGGAGTAAAAGAGGTTATTCCCTCTTTAGAGACCTCTCTGACGTCGGTTTCATTCAGCGCTCAGAACTTGGATAGTACTTTCGCTTCCATTCAATCTAAGGAGCCTGGCCTGGCTGGCCGCGCCGGAGAGAAAGCTATAGAGCGTATGGTTGAGAGTATAGGCGATCCTTATACAGCCTTGCTCACTAAAGCTGATATGGAAAAAGATAAGCTTATGGCTCAAAGTGGCCGCTTTGCAGGTATAGGCGTAGAATTGGCTTGGCGAGGTGGTCTAGTGGTTGTAGGTACTTTGCCTAATTCACCTGCGGCTGCTTTTTTGCGTTCCGGCGATTTTATTGCGGCCGTAGATGGACAGTCCGTTAAGAATATGACTTTTTACCGAGCTGGGGATCTTTTGGCCGGAGAAGCCGGGTCGACTGTGAAGTTAAAAATAGTACGCAGCGGGAGAACTGTAGAAGTAAATGTGGTGAGAGCTGCTTTAAGTTTGCCCCCCGTTTCGGGTAAAGTAATTGAACCGGGCATAGGGTATCTGCAGATAGGGTATTTTTCTCCTACTACAGCTGAAGAAGTCAGTCAAAATGTGAAGAAGCTGACTGCCTCGTCTGCTGATAAACTAATTTTAGATTTGCGTTCTAATCCTGGAGGCGATTTTAAAGAAGGACTACGTACAGCTGCTATTTTTGCTCAGGGAGAGCTACTTAAAGTCAAAAGAAGAAGCGGTTTGAAGCGTATGAAAAACTCTTATCCGCCTTCTTTTAAGGGTAAAATTGCCGTGCTGACAGATAGCGGTACGGCTAGTTCGGCAGAAGTTGTTACAGCCGCATTACAGGGTCAGCCTAATGTAGTAGTCATAGGCCAAAAAACTTTTGGCAAAGGATTGATTCAAACCCTCTATCCTCTTCCTGGCGGTTTTGGGTTGCGTGTAAGTACAGGATTGTTCCTGAATAGAGAGGGAGTGGCCATTAACAAAGCTGGCATAACTCCGGATCTAAAGTCTGAGTCAGCTCTTAAAGATGCAGTAGATTATTTGCGTAAAAAGTAAAAAATTTATCCCGTCTGTCCGTTTGAAGCAGGCGGGATAAACTTTTTTGTTGGCAGTCCCAGGCAAGAACTAAGGCAAACTTTTTTTTAGTCTATTAGCCAGGACTAGAGCCTGTTTTTGGGCTGACAGTCCATGCAAATGCAACAGTAGAGGCAGAAGCCGGAAAAGAATGCGTCTTTTACCGCCTCTCTGTATTTTCAGATTAGGCCCTACAATTTTTAGAAGCATCTCTTCCATATGCTTGAGATAGGGTGGGGCTGACGCGTCTTTTCTCAATTCTATATCTATTTCCGGATATTGACCTTTATAGGCAAAAATTTTGTCTTTTTCAGCTGTAAAGTAAGATGCCGTCTTCTTGTCTAGGTTGTCACTTTCTTTTTCGACGATTTGAATTAAAACGTCGCGATTAAGAAGTTTATTCAAAGATTGTTCTTGTTTAGTTAAGGCTGTATAAAAAGCGGCTTTACGGAAAAAATCGCGGGGATCTTTTATGGAAGCGTAGTGGTGAAAAACGTAGGGAGCGGCCAGGCGGATGCCTTGGCGTCCGGAAAGCTGCTCATGTATGGAACGATCCCATTTCATATCTTTGTGGAAACGGACAAAAAGGTCATGGCGTCGTTCTAATTTCGTTACATATTTGAAAGAGTGAAAAAAGCACAGCCAGTAGGCATCGAGCGTACCGACATTTGGACTGAGGTTAGGGATGATTTCTCTGGTAATAATTTTTAAGTCTTGGGGAAAGTGGACTTCGTCGGCGTCTAGGCGCATAACCCAAGTCGTTTCCGGAGGAAGCATGGCAAACGTGTTATTGCGAGCCGAAGCGTAATCGGTGAACACGCTTTGAGCGATACGCATGCGCTTTTCTTTGAAAAAGCGAGAGCTCTCTAAAATAGTCCTATTTTCTTCGTAACGTCCGTTGAGATCTACTACCACATAATCGACTGCATCAGCTGCCGATTCCAAACAAGCACTTAAAAGAGGTTCCGGTTGAGCACCGACCAACAGAGTGGCGCAAATTAACGGCTTTGATTTGTAGGAAGCTGGCGGCACGTCAGCATGAACAGAATTCTTCATCTTGACAGCAGTATATATTATATCATGTCGTAATACAAAAAAACTGCAGACTAATTTCGGCTGCAGTTTCTTGTTGGACTATATCAATATGATTATTCGTTAATTGTATATATTTTATATATTGTTGGCCTAAGAGCGGATAATCAGCTCAGGGAAAAGACACAGCTACCGTCTTCATTTCGGCATATCTCGTCTATTTCCGATTCTATAGCCTCTTCATCGCGATTGGTTATGAAGCTGAACTCGATAGCTAAAGTTTTACGGGCTTGCTTAAGCATCTGCTGTTCTTTAGGCGGTAATTTATGATCTTTAGAAAAAACAGTCAGATCGCGAATAACCTCAGCCAATTGGTAAATATCACAGCTTTTCACTTTGCGTAAATTAAAGTTGTAGCGATCTGAAGAACGGGTGGGCAGAGTGCTGTCGGCAGTCTTCAAATGGGAGATAATTTTTAGAATTTCGTCTTTGTTAACTAAAGGTCTGATCATGGCATTTTTTTTGCTTAGATTAACTTTTATTTTGAGACGATCGTTTTGAAACGATATGCAAGCGAAATCACAGTTCTGATCAAGAATCACTTCATGTTCGATGCTCTCTACAGTGCCAAGACCGTGAAGCGGATGCATAACTTTACTTCCGACACTAAACATTGTTTACTACTCCTGTTGCTTTTGAGATCCGGTTTGTCGTTTAACTTTAAGAGTACAACGCCAGTAGATCTCTGCCGAGTTTAAGCATGGGCAGCCGCCACGTTGTGCGCTGCCCAGCGTTAAGACTAGTTTTTAAATTGCTCGAGCTTGGCGAGCGTCAAATCTGGATGTACAGCCATAGAGGTCTGTAAGGTTAAAGTTGCACACAACACTCCGCGCTCCACTGCTTGACGGAAGCTTAAACCTTCTAAAAGGCCGCACACCGCTCCGGAAGTTAGGGCATCTCCTGCGCCGACAGTGTCTGTTACAACTGTTGATATAGAAGGGATAAACTCGATTATGTCTTGTCCATCCTCGCGGTTGGCAATTAATACACCTTCCGGACCCAAAGTAATAATAACCCATTTTACACCGCGGTTGAGCAGCTCTGCGCCGGCTCGTTTGACATCTGCAGCACTACGCAGGGGGAAGCCAACTAAAACTTCAGCCTCTTCGCGGTTAGGAGTTACCATAGTAATCTGATCGAGGAAGGGGATCATTTGTTTTGCTTTTGAAACCGAAATCGGTTCTACACAGATGGGTAAACCGCGTTTGCTGCACTGCTCGAGACAAAATACCAAAGTGGGAGTAGGTACATCTGCATCTACTACCACAAATTTGGCTGTATCAAACAGTTCTAAGTTTTTATTTATATACTCCGGAGTTATCATCTTGATAATATCAAGATCTGCTACTGCCGATTCTAAATCGCCGTAATGATTTAATATCGCTAAAAAAATGCCGGTACGCTGCTCTTTTGATATTAAAACTCTGCTAAGATCGACGCCGGCGGAACCTGTTATCTCTAGTATCTGCCCGCCGTAAAGGTCGTCGCCAATTACGCTCAATAATGTAGATTTCACATTCATGCGAGCTAAATTTTCTGCGATATTGCGAGCCACACCGCCTGCTGTAGTGCGAACCATGCCCGGATTAGAAGTTTTAGCCACATGATAGGAACAGGTGTGGCCTTTTATATCCAGGTTAGCGGCTCCTATAACTAGCGCACTGCTCTGAGGGGTCTCCATAACTTTGCCTCCGCGTGATAGTATTGTCTAAGTGAACCTATAAAGGTACACTAGTCCATTTACTTAGCCTCGGCGAATTTAGAAAGACGGACCATCGTTGGTAGAGACGGACCCGTTTGAGCTCCATGCTCTTCAAGCGACCTTGCGCGTACAAGAAGAAGCTCTCACAATCGTTTTTCTTGTGCAATTTAGCCTATAAAATAGCCTTTGCAGAAAAACAGACTGCGCCGATTCATCTGCCGCGCCGTTATGGAGCGAAAGAATTCTCAGCGCATTGATAGAGTGCCGATGTTAAATAAACAATCCCAGCGTCTTTTAAGAAATTCTTTCCTAAAACTTTTTCTCCCTTCTTGCGGAGTCATTTGCTTTAAAATAAATTTTTAAGATAAAAAAGCGAAAAAATTCCGAAAAATAGGGGATTTACGCTGCAAAAATTTTGTCGATATATACGAGAAAATATAACCACGAGGGCAGATTAACTAACTTGTAAAGAAGGCCTTATTCCCACAAAATAACACCTAGCGGCGGCCGATGAGGCGAAGTGTTAAAAGTTGCATAGTCAATATTGGAGAGGCTCCTGTCTTGAGGCGCAGATCAGCTAGACATAAATTTTGGAAGGCTGAACGCAAATTCTCTTCTTTCCAGGAACGAAGAGCTTCCAACGAGAGTCTAATTTGGAATTCTTTTTTGTCGGGCAGATGCTGAGCCAAGGTTTTTAGGTTGCAGCCGTATTTTTTGGTTAAGTTTTGGAGCTGAGCCAAAAAGCGCAAATAAGTATTGACGTAAGAGAGCAGAGTCAGACTGCCGCGTTGAGCATTATCTTCCAACAGCGAGGCGCAAGCCAGCATGGCTTTTTTTATGTCTTTGCCGGTGACAGCATCGGTATACTCCCATACCTTTACCTCATTGCTTTTGCGCACCGTTTTGCGCACATCTTCGGCAGTAATAAGTTGCTTGTCACCTACATACATGACCAGCTGCTCAAGTTGGACGCTTAGTTCGTACAAATTAGAACCGCTGCGGTTTTGCAGCTCCTGCAAGGCTCTGCTGTCGGCCCGGCATCCTCGCTCTTTCAGAAAATGGCTGATCCAGCGGGGAATACCGTAGACGGAAATGCTGCAGCTAATCTCTTTAGCCCAATCTTGAGCCCAGTTCTTTAATCTGCTTTTAGAGTTTTTGGCGTCATCGTGGCTGACTAAGCAGATTACACAGCTGCCGTCTTTTATAGTTTCTTTAAACGTTTCTTCTATTTTGCCGACAGTTGAAGCAGATAAATTTTGATAGTGGTGCAGCTCTAGGAGGCGCTTATCAGCCAACATGGGCAGCTCTCTTAAGGCCTTAATAAGATCGGCAGCTTTGGTAGAGTTGGTACAATCTATAGAAGTGTGATTAAAATCGCTGAAATCGCTGTCAATTATCGACTCACGCAGCATCTGCAATACTTTTGATGTTAAGTATTCATCGGAACCTTCTAAAATATAAGCCGATGCCGATTCAATTTTACCCGATTCCAAAAGGCGCACTGCATCTTCTTTTTCAAAGCGAGACATAACTTGACACTCCGCGATTTCAGCGATAGATAAGAGGTGTTATTCGGCCATTACAGCAGCGAAGTCAAAGGGAGGACGGAACACTCCTTTTTCGGTAATAATGGCAGTAATCAAGTTTGAAGGTGTTACATCGAAGGCCGGATTAGCCACTTCTATTCCTTCTGGAGCTATGCGTTTAGAGCCAACAAAAGTCAATTCTTCAGCTCGGCGCTCCTCAATGGGAATGTCTTGGCCATTATGTAAGCTCAAATCGATGGTCGAATAAGGGGCAGCTACATAAAAAGGAATGTTGTGTTCTTTGCAAAGCACGGCAACAGTGTAAGTTCCTATTTTGTTGGCGACGTCGCCGTTAGCAGTAATACGATCGGCACCCACTACGGCCAAATCAATTTGTCCTCTCTGCATAAAGTGACCGGCCATATTGTCGCATATTAAGCGCACAGGAATGTTATCTTGGTGCAGTTCCCAGGCGGTAAGGCGAGCCCCCTGCAGGAAAGGACGCGTTTCGTCAGCCCAAACCATATTAACTTTGCCTTCTTCAAAAGCGGCTCTGATAACACCCAGAGCCGTACCGTAATCGGCAGTAGCCAAGGCTCCAGCGTTGCAGTGGGTGAGTATGCGCGCATTGGGAGGAACTAAGGAGGCGCCGTGTTTGCCGATAGTTCTGCACATTTCTTCGTCTTCTAGGGCAATTTCCTGAGCGCGTTTCACCAAAGAAGAAACTATTTCAGCAGGTTCCTTAAGGCCGGTCCAGACTTTTTCCATCTCTTTGATGGCCCAGAAAAGATTGACGGCAGTAGGCCGAGTTGCTCCTATAAGCTTGGCTGCTTCGGATAATTTGTTCTTTAGTTCCGTTTCGGCTAGAGAGGCATTGTTAAGGGCAGCCAGAGCCAGGCCGTAAGCTGCGCTTACTCCTATAGCTGGAGCACCGCGGACTTTCATAGTTTCGATAGCCCAGGCTATTTTTTCCGGAGTCTGGCAGCTGATCCAGACTTCTTCGGTGGGAAGCATAGTTTGATCAATTAGTTCGGCATGATCGCCGCACCAGATAATCGGTTTCATAGATCTGTCCTCACAGTATATTCGCAGATTGCTGTTTTGCATGGTCCGGGCCGGTCTGAAGGTGCTAAGGCCTGGGCTCGCTTTTTCTGATGTGTAAAATTTCGGACGACAACAGAAAATTTTGAAAATTTAATTTTGTGGAGTTTTTGCGGAAGGTGTTTGCAAAACTTGGTTTTGCTGTTCGTTCACTTGGCGTATATTCCTGAACTCATTTTCTAAGAGTCCAAAAATGCGCACATCCCAGTAGCGCCCGTCTAGCCAGAACGACTGGCGCTCCGTACCTTCTTGGGTAAAGCCGCAGCTGACAAACAGGCGAGCTGCCCTTTCGTTAAACTCTAGAACATGCACCGTAATTCGATGCAGGCGCAGTTGGTCGAAGGCAAAAGCGCACAGAGCCATAACCGCTTCTTTTCCGTAACCTTGGCCGCGCATGGAACTTTCACCTATAATAATGCCGAGTTCGCAATTGGCGCAGCGCAGATCGAGGTTGCGTATTTCGATATTTCCTATATATGTGCCGTTATTGAGTTTTATAGCAAATATAGATGTCTCCGGATTGCTTCCGGCACTGTTGTACCATCCCTCCAAATCGTTGAGAGATTTAGGCATAGGCAGAGCTCCGGCATAGCGGCATAAACTCATGTCATTGGCCCATTGATAATTTTTTCCCAGATCGCAGTGTTCTAGGGGCCATAGGCGAAGGCGCTCAGCTTGGATCATTTTTTTCTTCTCCGATGTGTTTTTATAACAGGTAAAATTTTTTAGCTGAAGGGTGCTCCTTAATTCTTCGGTTGACGGGCGGCTGCCTGCTCTTGCCAAGTGTTTGGCTCTGAGTTTAGGCCCTGTCGGCCCTTTTGGGTGTTATCAAAAAAGCCCGGTGTAGCCATTTGTCCGCAATTGAAGTAGGAGAAAAGTAGTAGATAACGAAGTGAAAAGCTGTCGTTTTTGCATGTGCGCCTGTTTTTCGTTATGGCGAGCTTGGCTGCAGAAGCAGAAACGGTTACATTCTGGCTACACTTCCAACTCAGCGGGCTGAGTGTGGTTCAGAGATCAATAATGAGGGTTTATAACTACGATGGCAGAGTTGTCAGCTTCTAATTTGCAGAAATATCAAACTATGGTAAAGCTGCATCCTCACGATGCGGAAGCGTTCTTTCAGCTAGGGAGAGAGTACCAGATCGCTGGAAATCTCAGCGAAGCTGTCAAGGCTTTCCAGCAGGTGCTCAATCTGCAGCCCAATCACGCGCTGGCCTATCTTCACCGCGGGCTGCTCTTTGCTAAGCAAACTGAACTTAAAGGTGCCTTGGAAGACTTGGAAAAGGCTCTGCGCTGCGACCCTCACGTACTTAACATTTTTACCGATCCTGCATATTTAGCTTTCTACAGAAAAGAAGTAAAAGATGCTCTGGCTGCTTTTGAACGTCCGGTAGCTCTCAACCCCAACGATGGTTACGCCCACTACCAGTTAGGGCGTGCCAACCGTCTGTTAGGACGCCCTGAAATAGCCTTGAAGAGCCTCAACAAAGCTGTCGATGTTAACCCGCGTTTGTGGGAGGCTCGCGAGCAGGCCGGTCTGATCTACTCTCAGTTGGGTCAGAACAAGATGGCCATTATCAACTTGCGCAAGGCCACTGAAGACAATCCTCGTTCGGCTGAGTCACACTATCAGCTCGGTCTGATTTACGAGAAAGAAAACCAGACTGTGCCCGCCATTAAGCAGTTTGAAGCTGCACACGCCATCGATGATAAGTGTACCCGCTATCTGTTCGCCTTGGGACGCATCAATATGAAGGCCGGCCGCTACAAGCAGGCCATGGTTCAGTTCCAAAAAACTTTAAATATTGAGCCCAACAATGCTGAAGGCTACTTATCGTTGGCCCGCTGTTGCAAAGAAGTCTATCGTCCCGATTTGGCCATGCAAATGTACGATAAGACCGTCTCTCTCAATCCGGAATACACTGAGGCTTGGAGTGAGTACGGTCAGATAGCTTTCCAACTAGGCAATTGGCCCAAAGCTATTGAAGCTATCAGTAAGGCTCTAGAACTCGATCCCGGTGATTATGAGTCTTACTTCAACTTGTCTCAGGCCTATCAAAAGATGGGCAATTTCGTAGGAGCTTCTAAGGCTTTAACTCAGGCTGTTCAGCTCAACCCTAGAGACAGCTATAGTTACTATAACTTAGGGCTTGTGTCAGAGCAGATGGAAAATATCGACGACGCCATCAAGGCCTTCACTCAGGCCGTCGATTTGCAGCCGAAAAATTTCCAGTTCCATGTAAGTTTAGGCAAGTGTTACGTTAAGCGTAAAAACGGCCCTAAGGCCATTGAAGAGTTGAGAACGGCCGTAGATATCAATCCCAACGATGCCGAAGCTTACACCATTTTAGCGTCCGTTTATCGTCAGTTCGGTCACCCCGATAAAGCTATTCAAGTTTATCAGCGCATTTTAGAGCTGACTCCCGACAATCTCGATATTTACTACGAAATCGGCATGGCTTACTTAGAGCTGAATGAGCCGAAGTACGCTCTCTTTGGTTTCCAAAAAGTGCTTAAAGTTAAGCCAAACGATGCCCGCAGCCTCAGAGCGGTCGGCCGCACTTACTTAGAAAAACTTGACAACTATGTTGTGGCCGTAGATTTCTTGAAGCGCGCTCTCGATTCCAAGCCCGACTACGAAGAGGCTTTGGTCGATTTAGGTGAAGCTTACATTAAGCTCGATCAGGCTGACATGGCCTTAGAGCAGTACGATAAAGCTTGCAAGCTCAATCCTAACAATGTCGATATTCGGTGCCGCTACGCTGCTGTGCTCAGCCGAGTGGGCAAACCTGCTGAAGCTCTTAAAGTTATTCAGGCGGTTATGGCTGCCTATCCCGAGGCTGTCAATCCTCGTGTGGCCAGGGCTCAGATTGCTCTCGATTCCGACGATTTCGTGGAGGCTTTAGACCAGTATCAGCGCCTGGTGCTCATTGCTCCCAACAACAGCGACTTCTGGCTGGAAGCTGCCCGCTTGCAAGAGAAGCTCGGTTATATCGAGGACGCCAAGAAGTCTTATTCCAAGGTGCTCCAGTTCATTCCCGAGCATCCTGAAGCCACTGAGCACTTGGAGAATCTCTTCTCCGCTTCCGATGTCGATAAGAGTACGGAGCGTGTGGCGGCTGCCGAAATCCTTCGTCCTGAAGAGAAAATCGTTGAAAAAGAAAACGAATCTAATATTCCTGAGGAAATTGCCGAATACGTTAAGAAAGACGCCGAGAAAGGCGCCGCCAATGTGGCCACAGTTCTGTCTGCTCAGGAAATTTTCTCTCAGGGTGTTATCGCTCAGGCTACCGGACGTCTGGACGAAGCCAGAAGCCTCTTTATGCAGGCTATGGTGCGCGATCCGGAATATTACCCTGCCTATTTGCAGGCCGGTGTGTCGTTAATCAACTTTAATGATACTATCAATGGTGGCAGTCTGTTAGAAAAAGGGCGTGTATTGGCTGTTAAAGCCGGTGATGAGGGGCTTACCAAAATGTTCGATATCGAACTTGGCAAGCTTCAAGCTGCTACTCAGGCTAAGGCCGCTGTTGAGGCTTCCGCTGCTCCCTCCGCTGCTCCTGTGGTCACTGCCGTTCCTGCCGCCGCTCCCGAATCTGTTGCCGCTACCGCTCCCGTGCAGGTAGTTCACACCGATGTTTCCGCTCAGGTAGCGGATCTCATTGACATGGGTTCCGACTTCCTGGAACTTGGTCATTACGAGAGAGCCCGCCAGCGTTTGAACCAGGCTTTGAAGCTGGACGCCAATCACCTCAAGGCTCTTACTCTGCTCGGCGATTGCTATTTTGCCGAGAACAATCCGGCCAAAGCCCGCGAATGCTGGGAAAAAGCCAACTCTATATCCTTTACCGAGCCTACCAGCCGCAAGCTGATCTCTGTATACATTCAGGCCGATCAGACCAATTTGGCTGTCGATGTCTTGCTTAAACTGCAGGAAATTGCCGAAGACAAAGCTCCTATTGCTGCTGAAATTGGCAGCTTGCTTATGAAGAACATGGCTTCCACCGAGGAAACCGGCGATTTAGCCGCTGCTCAAGACGTACTGTTCAAACTGCGCTCCATGCAGCCTGACAATTCCTTGGTCAGTCGCGAATTGGTTCGTCTCTATCATGAAAGGGCAGACAAAGAAGAGGCTGTCGGCAAATTTGAAGCGGCGATTTCTATCTTTGTCGAGCAGTTCGATCAAGAGCTCGATCAGGAAGATGCCAAGAAGTCTATTCAGCGCCTCTACGGATTGCGCTCTGCTAAGGCTGAAAAAGAGGGCAATTATGAGTTGGCAGTGGCTTCACTTAGCAAATTGGCCGCTAGCCGGTTCGCTTCTGAAAATGTGGCTGAAGAAATTACTCGCCTTTATGTCGACTGGGCCGCTTCCTATGAAGTTGACGGCCAGTATGGCGAGGCCCTGGCTCTCTTCGATAAGCTGTTGGCCGCTTATCCCGGCAATAAGGTAGCCGAATCTGAAATTAGCCGTCTGGTTCAAGACTGGGCTCAGGAGCAGCTCAGTGGCGGTCGCTACGAGCAGGCTATCAAAATTTACAAGAATTACGCCAAGCGCAGCTTTGCCGAACCCATTGATAAAGCTATTGTGGCTGTTTACTCGCGCTGGAGCGAAGAGATGGTTGAAGACGGCATGTATAGCGATGCCGACAGATTGCTCCATCACTTGGCCAAGGAGCAGCCCGACAATAAAGAAGTTGCTGCTTACATAATTAATCTCTCTATCCGCTGGAGTCATCAGCTTACTGCCGAGAATAAGTTCGCTGAGGCCGTCAGAGTTGTTCGTCAAACTTTGAGCGAGTATCCTGAGGCTCAGGAGTGTGTCGACGAATTAGTCAAACTCTACAGTGTTAAAACCAGAGAACTGGCCAATGAAGGTCGCTACGAAGAGGCTATCCGCTCTTACCGGACCTTGGCTAGTGAGTGCGGCAGTGCTGAAGGTGTGGCGAATGAGCATATTGCCCGCTTGTACGGTGCCTGGATCGATTCTTTAGAGCAGAACGGCCGTTACGAAGAAGCTATATCTGTGGCCAATAACTGGTCTGCCAGTGTGGCCGATGACAAAGAAGTTCGGACCCAGATCTTCCGTCTGTATAAGTCTTGGGCTGAAAATTACGAGAACAATGGCAGCTATTCAGAAGCCATTTCTTGCCTGTCTAAGTTGGCCAAGCTGCAGCCTGATGAAGTTAGTATCAAGGCCGAGATCGAACGTCTGTACAACTACTGGGCTGACGTCAAAGAAAATGCTGATGACTTCGCCGGAGCTATTGTGGCTTGTGAGCATCATTACAACCACGATCCTAGTCATAAGTCCAGTCTTGATAATATTAAGCGCCTTTACGGATGCTGGATACGCTACCAAGAAGCTTTGGGTACTTATGCCGAGGCTATCGACATTGTCAAACAGTTCAGAAATCGTTTCCCCGATTTAGTTGAAACTAACGAACACGAGCAGCGCATATCGCTCACTTGGTCTGGCGAGTTAGCTGAAAGCGGTGAGTATGAAGACGCTATTAAGGTTATTGACAACCTTGTTCGCGATATTGGCACCAGCGATGACCTGCAGGTCAAGATTCGTACTCTGCACTATAGCTGGGCTGATGCTTTGGCGGCTGAAGATCATATTCAGGCTGCAGCGGCTGTCCTGGATAGCTTAGCTAAGCGTGAACCTGGTCTGCAGGAAATTCGTAAGCGCAAGTTCTCCATCTTCTGCAACAAGGCCAAGGCGTCTGAAAAAGATGGTGATTATCTCGGCGCTGTTACAGTCATGCGCCGCTTCAATCAGATTGATCCTAAGTTTGAGGCCGGTGTAGCGGAAATTGTCCGCATTTACAAGTTGTGGTCTGCCAGCGATAAGAAGGCTGGCCGCTATGCCGAGGCGGTAAGTCAGCTGGTTAAGCTGCAAGACTTCGCTCCTGAAGCTGAGGGATTGGGCGATTGCTTCCTCGATGTTTACAAGAGCTGGTCCGGAGTTTTTGTTAAACAGGGTGCTTACCGTGAAGCCATCGATACTATGGCTGGTATCCTTAACTATCTGCCTCGTTACGCTGAAGCAATTTGCAGAATTGTAGAACTGTACACGGAATGGGGCGAGTCTCTGCTGGAGAAGGGCGATTACAAGAATGCAGTCTCCGTCTGCAGTGAGTGTGAGACCCGTTATCTGGTTAGAGGCAGTGTCGAGGAATGCAAGATCAGAACTTACGATAAGTGGGCTGCTGCTCTGGAATCTCAGTACGAAACTCGTCAGGCTATACAAGTTCTGCGCTATCTCTTAGATGCAGAGCCGAATTTCGAGGGAGCAACCGATCGTCTCTCCGCTCAGTTGGTCATTTTAGGTACTCAGCTTGAGGAAGCTTCTTCGGTAGAAGACGCCTTGAAGGCTTTCTTAGAGGCCTTCCAACTCAACGAAGATGCCAGAGCCAAAGCTGGTTTGCATAATTGCTACTCACTTATGGCTGAGATGGCTCGTCTCGATGATACTCCTGCCTTGGCCATCGAACGTTATGAGCAGGCTCTCAAGTATAAGCCTGAAGATGAAAATATTGCGGCCAAGCTTAAGGATTTGCGTCTCGACTTGGCGGACAAGCAGATTCGTGAAGGCTCGATTAACGATGCTCTTGAGTCTTACAAGAATCAGCTGCTGGTTGAGCCTAGCAATACTAGAGCCAAAGAGTCTGTACGCCGCGTTTTTGCTATCGGTGCAGATGGGGCTCAAGTATTCAGCTATGTAGATTTCTACCGCAGTTTAGTGGCAGCCAAGCCCGAAGATGCCGATATGCAGGTTCTTTTGGCTCAGGCTTACACTGTAGCCGGTAAAGTTTCGTTGTCTATCTTCTGTTTACGCAAAGCTCTGCGTTTAGGAGCAGATCTTCAGGTCGTAGCTCAGGTAGCTGAAGATTATGTTGCTATAGGCAAGCCGGATGCTTCTATTAGACTGCTGGAACAGATCTTTGCTGAAGGCAAACTTAGTACCGATTTAATAGCTCGCCTTATAGAGCTTTATCAGACATATTACTCTGAAGAGTATGCCGATCGCATTGGCCAGCTTGTCGAAGCTCTGAAAGAGATTGACAGTAAGCATCCTTTAATAATAAGGTTAGAGGAAGAGGCTCGCTTAAAGGCTGAAGAAGAAGCCCGCTTGAAGGCTGAGGAAGAGGCTCGCTTAAAGGCTGAAGAAGAAGCCCGCTTGAAGGCTGAGGAAGAGGCCCGCTTAAAGGCTGAAGAAGAAGCCCGCTTGAAGGCTGAGGAAGAGGCCCGCTTAAAGGCTGAAGAAGAAGCCCGCTTGAAGGCTGAAGAAGAAGCCCGCTTAAAGGCTGAAGAAGAGGCCCGCTTAAAGGCTGAAGAAGAAGCCCGCTTAAAGGCTGAAGAAGAAGCCCGCT
>JBJEGC010000012.1:128572-133959 GCA_051874695.1 Candidatus Bruticola sp. | reverse complement strand
TCGAGGCCCCGCCCGAATACAGGGAAAAAGCCGCAAAGATGCTGGCCATCCTGCTAATTTAGCGGACCTCAAGTACTCAAAAAGCAGGTTAAACAGGAAGAGCATGATACAAATAGAAGCTGCCGCCTACTATGAAAAAGCGTCCCGTCCCAACTGAAGAGCTGCTGTTTGCAGCTGACCATTTGAACAACCGCGGCCAATTTTTGGCTGATCGCGCCGATGCCACTCCGGCACGCTGCTATGCTGCCGCTCCCCAAGACCGAGCTCTCTGTATGATAGGAGGCAAAAAACGCGGTGCTCGTCAAGCTTGGCTACGTCAAGTTTTAAGTCCGGGACCAGATCGCTGCGAACCGGTATGCCCCCACTTCGGCTTTTGCGGAGGGTGTGCCCTACAGCACATAAATTATCGTAGCCAAGCTGCTTTGAAAGCTGCACCCTTGGAAGAGTCCCTGCGCGCTTTAGAAAATCAGGTTAAAATATTCCCTGTTCAGGAAGCTCCTACACCTTGGTACTACCGCAGCAAAATAGAGCTCAGCTTTATCAATGATCAACTTGGCTTTAATATACGCGGTCTCTTTCAAAAAGTAGTTAATGTAGATGAGTGCTTTATTGGGCCGCCATGCAACCGAGAAATTATCAAAATCGTCCGCAATTGGCAAAAAAAATACAATTTTCCAGGGTGGAATCCCAAAAGTAATACGGGGTTTTTGCGCTATTTAGTAATCAGATTTAGTTCCTATACCGGTCAGTTTCTTATAGCTTTAATAACGGCATCACCTACCGAATTTTCAGCCACTTCACCTGAAAACCCACTGCAGGAATTAGCTGACGAGCTCATGGGGCTAGACAAGGCCGCCGGTGTCGTACATGTTATACATGACGATATCAGCCCCACCGCCTCAGGTGAAACAGAATATTTGTTGTCTGGACAAGCGGAAATAAAAGAGAAGGTAAATGATCTGGAGTTTTCCTTGGGTTGGCGGTCTTTTTTCCAGTCTAACCCTCCGGCTTATGCAAAAATGCTGCGCACGGCCCGACTCTGGGCGGGGTGTCAGGAAAAAATCCTCGATTTATACTGCGGCGTAGGCAGCATAGGCTTATCTTTAGACGGAAATTTAATCGGTGTGGAATCGGTGCCTCAGGCCATTGAACACGCTAAACGCAATGCCCAAAAACTAGGGCGACAAGCAGAGTTCTACTGCGCCAATTCCGAAGATTGGCCTAGCCTAGAATGCAGCTTGCTCATTCTAGATCCTCCCCGCAGCGGCTGTCATCCTAAAATGATCGAAAGAGTCGTAAAAGAGGGTCCGGAAACGCTTCTTTACATTTCTTGTAACTGCAGCCGCTTTATAGAGGAATACAACGTTCTGCGCCAAGCGTACCGTTTAGTGCAGGCCCAGCTTTACGACTTTTTCCCTCACACTCCTCATATAGAAACTCTTATGCTTCTCAAAAAGAGGTAAGTTTATTAGGCATTCATCAAATATTAAAAAGATTACTGAACTTTTCGAAGCGGAACTTCTTCAGTTTGTGGCCGCTTGTGCGTTATTTCGTACAGGCGGCGCATTTCTTCCGGTATCTCATCGTGTTCTATATCGACTAAACGACCATGTTCCATCGCGTATTCATAATACCAGCATTTAAACTTAATAACGTTGAGAACCTGATTCATGCGAGCTATTTCCGCTTCTACGCAAGCTTTTTGACGGCGGAACAATTCCAAACGCAATCCAAATGTGTCACTTCCTTGATTGCACCACTCAATAAACATTTTGATGTCTTTTATACCTAAACCGGATTTTTTTAAGCATTCAATTATTCTCAGAGTATCGATTTCTCTATCAGTAAAACGTCGAATGCCAGATTTGCGCCGTAAATTGGGGAATAAACCTTCTTTATCATAAAAACGCAAAGTAGAAATTGGCAACGCAAATTCTTCTGAAACTTGACCTATAGTATACGTGCGCATAGGCAACCTTTCTGTTTTTTTGCAAGTAAAATTGCTTGACATAAAGTTAACTTTATGTTCTACAATCCATCATACCTGGAGAGGGAAAAATGTCAAATTTATTTAATGAGGTCAGTCCCAATGTCAAAGAAAGTTTTAATTATAAGTACAAGTTTAAGAAAAAACAGCAACTCCGAAGCTTTAGCCGATTCTTTTGCAGCTGGAGCTCAATCTGCCGGCCATTTAACGGAAAAAATCAGCCTGCGCGGTAAGAAAATAGCTTTCTGCCAAGGATGCTTAGCTTGTCAAAGACTTCACAAATGCGTTATTGACGACGACGCCGTGCCCATAGCGGAAAAAATGTGCCAAGCCGATGTCATCGTCTTTGCAACCCCGATCTACTATTACGAAATGTGCGGTCAAATGAAAACTCTGCTTGACCGAGCCAATGCCCTCTTCTCTTTGGATTATTCTTTCCGTTCCATTTACTTACTCAGCACCGCTGCTGATGAGAGCAGCAGTTCTCCGGAACGAGCTATAAACGGCCTACAAGGCTGGATCGAATGTTTCGATAAAGCTGAATTGACCGGCAGTGTATTTGCCGGAGGCGTTGAGAAAGGCGGAGACATCGAAGGTCATCAAGCTCTGCAGCAGGCTTACAACTTAGGACAATCCATAAAATAAGGAAGAACAGTCATGTTAGGAAACTTCACTTACTGCAACACTACTAAGCTCTACTTCGGCGAAGATTCCCTGAACAATCTGAGCACTGAATTGAACAAGTATGGCCCCAATGTTGTGCTGGTCTATGGGTTTAATTCCATTAAAAAACATGGTCTCTACGACCAGGTTATTGGCATACTGAAGCAGTGCGGCAAAAATGTGGCTGAAATTGCCCAAGTTATGCCCAATCCTACTGTAGCCAAGTTACACGAAGGTATCGAAATTGCCCGTAAACATAAGGCAGACTTTATCCTGGCTGTAGGCGGCGGTTCGGTATGCGACTACTCCAAGGCCCTTTCCGTATCAGTTCACTGCTCTGACGATCCTTGGGAGAAATACTTCGTGCGCTTTGAAGAGCCTGACTGTCAGATATTGCCTATCGGCTGTATACTGACAATGGTCGGCACAGGTTCAGAGATGAACGGCGGTTCAGTCATGACCAATCAAGAAAAAAAATTAAAAGTAGGCCGTATTTTTGATACGGAACGCTGCGCTCCCCGTTTTTCTATTTTGAACCCGCGCTTGACTATGACTCTGCCCCATTACCAAATGACGGCAGGTATTTACGATATTTTCAACCATATTTGCGAGCAGTATTTTTCAGGCACCGACGACAATACCAGCGATTACATAAGCGAAGGGTTGATGCTCTCACTCATCAATTCCAGCCGTATTGCCAATCAAGATCCGCAAAATTATGAAGCCAGAAGCAACATTATGTGGACGGCCACTTGGGCGTTGAACACTTTAATTTCAAGAGGTAAGAGCACTGATTGGATGGTACACAATTTAGGTCATGCCGTCAGTGCCTACACCAACGCCACCCACGGCATGACTTTGGCTGCAGTTTCTGTTCCTTACTACCGCCATATCATGCCTTATGGTTTAGCAAAATTTAAACGTTTCGCTATAAACGTTTGGCAAGTAGAAACTAAAGGCAAAAACGATGAAGAGATCGCTCTGGCCGGACTTAACGCTATGAAATCCTGGATGCAGGAATTGGGCTTGGCTTCCAATATCACCGAATTGGGAGCAACAGAAGAGATGATTGAGCATATAGCCGATGCCGTGTTTATTTTAGAAGGTGGTTATAAAAAACTGACCCGCAACGAAGTTATCGATATATTGAAAGACAGCTTATAACTTTCTGCTTGCAACTTAAACGCCGAGTGTACCGAGCTTAAAAGCTTAAGATACTCGGCGTTTTTTATCTGAATATTTGCCAAACACAATTACATATAAAAACTTGGCCAATTTATACTTTGTGTTTGTATACCTGCCCCACCTCATTTTGTGGCTGCTGCATATGAACAAGAGCAAATTGCTTAATTCTAGCCGACAAATTGTACTGCTGCTTCAATACTAAATACTACAAATTGTCAAAAATTGACAATAAAAAAACTTAAGAAACAAAGCAATAATTACCTGCTACGGTCAAGGTTCACTGAACCGAACAAAATAGGCTTAAATTTGCATAGGTAAAAAGCATTTTTTGGTAGAAAGCGAAAGCCAAGAAAAAAGAAAACGTGACGAAAGGATCTGACTGACGTGACAAATGACTGTCCGCTTAAACGTTTGACCAACCATTGGAACCGCTGGTGGTCGATTCGTCCTCTGTTTAAGTCTTCGCTCTTAGTACGCCGCATAGTAGGCGAAGAAGACACACGCATAAATGCTGTTAATCTTTTGGAACTGAAACCGGGCCAGCGCGTCCTCGACTTAAGCTGTGGATTGGGTGCCAATCTGCGTTATCTGCACGCCTCCGGTGCGGAAATTGTGGCCGTCGATGAAAATCCCGAAAATGTTGAAGCAGCTCGCACAGAGATCCGCGCCAACCATTTTATGAACATAAAAGCCATGAGCCTGCAGGATGCAGAGAAAACTTTAGAAGAGGGCAGCTTCGACGCAATACTCTGCACAGGCACTTTTACCAGTAGTTCATATCCCTATAAGGCTCTATACAATGCCTGCCGTTGGCTCAAAACTGGTGGCCTGATTGCTGCAGCCGATTATATAAACAACGGACGAGTAGAAGAGCAGCTGCTTTTTGCTCCCTTTATCTTGTCTACCTATATGCTGGCCAACAGTTCTCCCAATAATGCTTGGCCCTTAGGACTGGCCAGCTTCTGCGATATACTCTTCTGCGAAGAAATGCAGAGCAGCATGGTAAAATTGGTTTTAGCTCGTAAACGCTCTAACGGAACGGTGGCTCCCCCTCCTAAACGTGTTGAAATTCCTGTTTGCAAGCCTCGTCAGTCTCGTCCCTACACTTGTCCTAATATTTCTGGAGCAGTTTCGTCAGTTTTAAATGATGCCCGCCAAGCAATAAAAGAATGGCAGGACAGACAGAGGCAAGCTTATTTGAAAGCTGCTGAAGAAAAAAAAAGGGCTGAAGCCTTAATAAAAGCTAAACGAGCCAAAGCCCAAGCTAAGGCCGAAGCAGAAGCAAAAGCCAAAGCGGCAGCGGAAGAGGAAGAAGCCAGAATTAGGGCTGAAGCAGAAGCAAAAGCCAAGGCAGCAGCGGAAGAGGAAGAAGCCAGAATTAGGGCTGAAGCAGAAGCAAAAGCCAAGGCAGCAGCGGAAGAGGAAGAAGCCAGAATTAGGGCTGAAGCAGAAGCAAAAGCCAAGGCGGCAGCGGAAGAGGAAGAAGCCAGAATTAGAGCTGAAGCAGAAGCAAAAGCCAAGGCAGCAGCGGAAGAGGAAGAAGCCAGAATTA
>JBJEGC010000012.1:0-128472 GCA_051874695.1 Candidatus Bruticola sp. | reverse complement strand
CAGCAGCGGAAGAGGAAGAAGCCAGAATTAGGGCTGAAGCAGAAGCAAAAGCCAAAGCGGCAGCGGAAGAGGAAGAAGCCAGAATTAGAGCTGAAGCAGAGGAAGAATTCGAAGAAGATGACAACGTTATTAGTGCGGGCGGACGTACTTTTAACTTTGTTCCTTTCGACTCAGCAACTTATGTGCCCAAGCGTGCTCCCCGCCTCCCTGAAGTAAAGAGTAAGCGCAACAAAAATAAGAGCTCAGCGTCAGCTGCTAAATACTCTTACAAAGATGCTTGCTCCGATGAACCTAAAGTAGGTACAGGAAGCTACAATATTCCCCTACCTCCCCCCGTATTTAAGGGAAACACTACAAACATAGATACTTCTTACAGCGATATAGCTTCAACCGCGCCGATTCCTGCAGCAGAAAGCACTGAAGCTCCTTATGTGCCTCCTGTCAGTGTCCAGCAAGCGGCCCGTGAACAGTATTTTGCTTCTGCGGAGGCGGCTGTAGAGCGCCGTGCTCACGATGAATCTGTGTATCCGGAGCCAACAGAAACTTACCGAGAGCCAGCTTCTGCCCAACTTGGCAAGCAACGTATCCCCATGTTGAAGAGTGCTGTTCCCGGATTGCCGCAGCAGCCTTCTTTAACTTTGAGGGCAGGCATACTTCACAGTTCTAATCATTCTAGACATTCTGCAGAGACACAAGATTCGGTGGCATCTCAGGCGAGTAAAAAAGGCAAACGCAAACATTAACTAGCAGAACAAGTAAACAGCCCCGAGTTCTTTTTGAAGAACTCGGGGCTGTTTACTTGAAGAGACTTTTTTGCTACAAGCCTAAATGCTGAACTTAAACAAAAAACTTCGGTACCATTTTATCAGCCTTGGCTGTAATGATTAGCTGCAGCATCTAAATTATTTATTAACTTAACGATAGTAGCCGCATCTTGCTCTCTTCTGTAGCGGTTAAAATAATCGAGCAACTCCATTAAATCGTTGCGACAGATGTAAGCCTCTTCGTTGCGTCCTAACACTAAGTAGGCCTCAGCCAACCTGGCCTTTACTGCAGCAACTTCCATATAATGACGGTCGCTAGTTATATCACTGTCGCGGGCATAAAACTCCAAGGCCCAAGCGAAATCGTCAGCAGCGGCCTCACAGTAGCCAGACAACATACACAACTCAGCCAAGCGACGGTAAGCCTCAGCCATAGTCATGTTCTTATAGTAGCCATGACTAAGCGCCACATTACCTTGATTGATAGCGTCAGTGTAAACTCTCATCGCTTCTTCTATTTGGTTCATCTTTTCATGAACTCGCCCTAACTTGAGTAGCGTATTAATAGCATCTATGCGAGAATCTTCCCCAACGCCCAAATCGATTAACTTCAAATATATTTCAACAGCCTTATGGAAATAAGAGCTGGCCTCCGGGTAAGCCTGCATAGCTGTGCTGAGTTCGCCAGCCTGACGTTCGACATCACCCCACCAGGGCCAGGCAGCGGAGTCATAACGGCGCGACAAATAGGCACGACTCATCTCACAAGCATACTTGGAAACTTGCCAAGCCCGGCGGCCCATGTTATTTCCGGCCATAGCGTAGCCGACTGCATTGATCCCCTCTAAACAAGCAGCCATAACGGCACCAATCTGATGATTGTCCCTCAAGCAGTTCAGTGCTCCTAACACATTTCTGAAGCACCTTTCCGCTCCATCAAAATTTCTCATATCCAGACAGGCGAATCCGCGATCGACCTCTTTTAGAGCAGACTGGCAATCGTAAATTTCGGCTCCCTGAGTCTGTGGAGGAGCGGTAAACTCCGAAGTCAGACCGGGAACAGTCAAATAAGCGGATGCAGCAGCCGGAGCAGAAGATTCCGCAGGAGCACTGGCTGCAGCAGCGGCCGGAACAGAAGACTCCGCAGGAGCATTGGCTGCAGGAGCAGTCGGAACAGGTACCTCCGCAGGAGCACTGGCTGCAGCAGCGGCCGGAACAGGAGACTCCACAGGAGCACTGGCTGCAGCAGCGGCCGGAGCAGAAGATTCCACAGGAGCACTGACTGCAGAAGCGGCGGGAACAAAAGACTCCACAGGAGCACTGACTGCAGAAGCGGCGGAAACAGAAGACTCCGCAGGAGCACTGGCTGAAGCAACGGCCGGAACAGGTACCTCCACAGGAGCACTGGCTGAAGCAGCGGCCGGAACAGGTACCTCCACAGGAGCACTGGCTGAAGCAGCGGCCGGAACAGAAGACTCCACAGGAGCACTGGCTGCAGGAGCGGCTGAAACAGGTACCTCCGCAGGAGCACTGGCTGCAGGAGCAGCCGGAACAGGAGACTCCACAGGAGCACTGACTGCAGGAGCGGCCGGAACAGATACCTCCACAGGAGCACTGGCTGCAGGAACGGCCGGAACAGGTACCTCCGCAGGAGCACTGGCTGCAGGAGCGGCGGGAGCAGGCACCTCCGCAGGAGCGCTTACCGCAGCAGCAGCTTGCGAGCGTCGACGCTCTAAACGCTGACGCATGCGCATGGTGACGCTATCGGCTAGTTTCCTAACAACCTGCTCTCCTTCAGAACCCTTGCCAATAGAAGCTTCAAGATTCTCCAGAGAGATAGCAGCCTGCTGCTTGGGTGATAAGGACGAACCAGTTGAAGACGGGGTAGATTTTATTTTAGGTACAATAAGCCCGCCACCCTTACTAGAAGGACGAGCAGCAACTACAACTTTAGGTTTTACTCCTAAAAGCTCAGAAGCCAGCATAACCAAATTATCTACCGAAACTGAAGCCCCCGCTCCCTTAGGAGCAGTAACACGTTTAGTGGGCTGACTAGGCTTTACAGCCGCAGTCGGAGCTGCAGCTCTTTCTGCCTCCGCTTTTTGGGGAGCTTTACGACTAGACAACAAAGCCTGTTTCAAGGAAGCTCTATTAATCGTTCTGGCAGTTTCTCCACCAGGCGTAGACGCAGAGGGAGCTGTTTGCGCTTTAATCCTCTGAGCAGCATCACTACCGGGAATACTTATTGAAGCCGCTCCGCCACTCTGGTAGGGGGCAGCCTCTGCTTTGACGGCAGCAGCCCCGGTAGGCAGACGGTCAACCGAGGTTAACTTTTCACTAGATAAGGCAGCTGATCCATCTACGCGTTCATCAGCAGTATCACTACGCAAAGAAGAAACAGGTGGAACAACTTCAGCAGCCATGTTGTCTGAAGTACTGACCTCTACCTCAGTATTAAGCGGCGCAGGAGCAACTAAATTATCCGTTTTTTCAATTTCCGCTTCCGCTCGCAGTTCAGGTTCCGAAACAGCCTGAGCCGCTAAGCGAGCTTGTCTAGCCTCTTGACGCTCTTTGCGCAAACGGGCCTGCTCCATCCGATCTTTAAGTGAATCGGGAACAGTTATCTGCTTTTTGGGAGCCGCCTTAGGAGGAGGTTCAGGAGGCGCAGCAGCGGCCTTTTTGGTCAAAGCTTCTAACTGACTTTCAGAGACTGTCCCCTTAAGGGAAATTTTACGAGCCTCCGAAGCAGGCAAAGCGGCTCCCTGATTATCGGCTTCGGAATTATCGCGATAGGCACCTAAAGGAGCAGAAGCTGCAGTTCTTGCTTTGTTGCGAGAAATTTCGGCAGAGGACAGAGATACATTAGCTTTGCGAGCCAACTTTGAATTGAGCCGTGCCGAAATGCGCTCCATATCAGTTCCAATCTCTTTGGGAACGTCGGAAGCAGCATCATTGCGGGCAGCATTTTCAAAAGTAGTCTCCACCTGTTCCTCAGCCACTACAGCAGGCGCATTGTCAACAGCACTCACCGAATTTGACTGCTTTTGTGCATCAGGGGCTGACGCAACTGACGGCATACTGGAAGCGGAAACAGACGCAGCTTTCCTCCTACCGGCAGAACCAGAGCGCAGTTTATCGAGAATTTGCTTTCTAAGTATTTCCTTGGCAGAAGAAGAAAACGGTACAAAGCGCTCATCTTTTTGGGGCGACGAGGCGGTCTCGACAGTTCTTGCCTTGTCAGAACTCTGTGGCGAAGCAGCAGACACATACGAACTATCGTTCGCAGCAACTCCGGTAGCTGAACTCGCCTCTGTAGCTTTGTTAGCTGAATTAAATTGCTCAGCCGTTGTCGGCGAAGTTTCAGCTTCAATTTTCGACTCTGTCAGTTGCCGATTGAACGTAGCGGGCTCCGACTCAGTATGCTGTGCTTTCCTCCCCCTAACGGCAGAAGCACTGCGAGTAAACGCAGATGCACCCGTAGAAGAACTACTTTGTCCAACACCAATATTGTCGGGGATAACACGACGCAAGCCACTCAGGTCATCATTTTCTTCAGAACTGTCCGACTCATTGTCGACAGAAACAGAATTGCTGGGCACAAAACTGCTCGGAGAAGAGAGATAATCCGAATCGGCAAAGTTGTCGAAACTGTCTAAATCTTCTTCCTCTGCAATTCCTATTGAACCGACTCCGGAAACTCGGTTCAAATCGATATGAACGACTTGACTGGCCTGCGAAGCGGAACTGGTGCTTTGAGATCCACCTAAGCTGATATTTTCACGAACAGGCGCAACTTCAGGGGCAGAAGTTACGTTGGGTGCAACTTCTGTTGAAGCGACAACTTCCGTATCTTCAACAACCTCTTTGGGAGCACTCAAATGGTCCAGAGGAGACTCCTTGGGCTGATTATTTTTGCGCCCTAACAGGCGATCGCTGACGGCATTGATAAAACCGCTGGCCAGTCCTACGCGCTTGTTCTTTACAGGACGACTCTCCTGCTTGACCAGCTTGGCCAAAGGTGACTCTTCCTCTGGCTCCGCCGCAGGTGCACTTTCTTTAACCTCTTTAGCTTCGGTCTTGGGAGTTAGCTCACCGCGCAAGAAAAGATCTATACGTATATGATCGATCTTTTCTTTAAAGTTGCTGCTATCATTTTTAAGTTTTTGTAAAGTGAGCTCAGCTGAAGATAAAACTTCCTTAGCTTCCTCATAAAGACTGCTCTTAATCAGCAACTCGGCTCTCTTGATGCCTAAATCGACCTCTAAGAAAGTTTTTAACTCGCTATCAGCGCCAGTACCTATTAGGCCAAGTGCCTTTTCTAAAAGCTCGACAGCAAACCGGTTATTGCCCTCACTAGCATAGAACCTGGCTAACCCCTCTTGAGCTCTGACAGCAAAATTATCAGCCCAATGGGCAATTTCTAAATGTTCGTTACCGAAATCGACCAGCTGTTCTAAAAGATAAAGGCCATCGCGTATACCCGCAGCGCTATCCATTAATCCTTGCTCGAGCCACAAAGATAAGAGTTTCTCGCCATAATGGATCTGGCAGTCAGTTCCACGTCCTGACCAATTAACAATAATAGAACGAAAAACAGTAATGTAGTTGCGGCGCATCCGATCGCGCAAACGGCTCTCTAAGGAAGACTCAAAGCTTTCAATATCACTGCCATGCCACAAAGGCAATACCAGCAAATCGCCGAGAATATCTTGAACACCGGATGAATTTACAAAAGAGCGACCAATAAAAGAGGAAAAATTCTTTAAAAATGCTTCTCTTAAAAGGCTACCTTTGTCAGCTAAAATTACTCCGTTTGCCAAAACTGAGAGTATTTCGTCGAGCAGAAAAACAGTCCGATCTTCATTGCCCTCAGACTCAGCCAACTCTACCAAGTTCATTAAAACTAGGCTTAGTTCTAACTCACAGCCTTTATTATCAGTTCTGGAACGAAGCTCAGAATACAGCTTATGAGCCTTTTCAAAAGCCTCCTCGGCACTGCTGACCCTACTCTCCGACTTATCAAACAGTCCTTTAAAGAATATGATCTCAGCGTAATCGCTGCGTTCTTTAGAACTCAGTCCTTGTTTGGCCAATTTGTCATAGAGAGCAACTCCTCTGTCTAGACAAAGAAGCAGCTCCTTCTTGGAGCAATAAGACGGAGTGATGTAATCGTTGCCGACCTGAGTGCTGTGGCTGAAAACAAAACGCGCCATATTGAGATACAGCCACGCAACTAATACTTCACTGTTGCGGGATGCACTGTCAGTATCAGATTCAGCATCGGAGGCTTCCTGTATAAGTTCCTGAGTGAGGGAAATAATTTCTTGTCCCTGCTCAAGGGCTGTATAAGCCTTCACCAGCTCTAAACCGGCTTCGAAACTCAAACTTGGATTAAGACGATAGATAATCGGACTAACCCCAATATTGCGAACAGCCCGTAAAGGGGAAAGAACGGCTTCACTATCGCTGCTACTCAAAGCCACGGCTCCCTCAAAAAGCACTTGAGGTACAAAAGCATAGAAAACAGAGAATAGACTAAATACGGCGTCTTCGTTGCCGTACTTAAATCCTCGGGCACTGGCCTTAGCCCAAATATCACATCCGGCTTTGTTCTCTTGATCGGCCTCGCCGGGCTTTTCCTCTAAAGCACATGCCTTGGCCAAACCGAAATGGGCCATTACTAAAGGAACACACTGTTCAAAAGGCAAGCTCTCTGGGTTGGCCAAACTTTGCACAATTTTCGCAAACTGGAAACGGGCCCGGCCGGCATTTTTCAACCCTATATAAGCGAATCCAGCTCCAACTAAGGCAAGAATGTCTTCGCTGTCGTCACTGCATTCAGAAAGTATTTTGGAGAAATCGTTAAGAGCTTCTGCATATTTACCCTGATAAAGACAAGCAGCTCCATGACCCAACAAATTCTTGTGAGACGTTTCGTTACGCTGGTTAGCAAAAATGGCGGAGAAATCGTCTTCAGCTCTTTTAAACTGTCCATCGTAAAAGAAAACCCAAACGCGCTCTGAGAGCACCTGCAGCAAGGTAGCCCGATCGCTGCGGTTTTCTGAAATGACCAAACCTTTCTCAAACTGGGCCAAAGCGGAGAGCACATTATTCAGACGAGCATAAGCAATACCTAAATTTAAGAAGACTCTGGCCAAGGGAGCCTTGGCATTTTTTAAGTCGTGAGCACCAGGCCATTTTTCTATGGAATTTTCTAAGTCTTCTCTGGCCTCTTCATAAGCTCCCCTCAGTACGCGCAAAGAGCCACGCTTAGCCAAAACCTTAGCATAATCGGAAATGTAGCGGACTTGGCTATCGCTAATTAAACCGTCATAATACTCTAAAGACTTAGCAATATAATGCTCGGCTTCGAGATAGCGATTATTTAATTCTTCGATACGGGAACGCAACAGCCACAACTTGGCCAAAGAAGCCCGATTAGAAAAGGTGCTGGCTTTTCTTTCAAAACCTTCAAAAATACCGATGGCTTTTTCCGTATACTGCAGACATTCATCGAGACGATTGCTCTTTTCCAGTAAAAAGGCGATCTGATATATGACGTCAGCGTGCAGGTTGGCCACTTCAGCCCGACCTTGTTCATTTATAAGGATCTCAAAATAGGCCTGCGACTGACGCAAATTGGCGATCGCTTTATCACAATCTCTGTCGTTAACCAAACCAAGCAAAGCTTTAGCGCGAGCTTCAATAACTTTACTCGTTTCAGGCAGATCTTTAGAGAATCGCAACACTTCTTCAAAACGAGCGCGCGTCTGACGGCTGGGTACATTTTGAGCAGCTAAAAGCTCTCCCAACTGCAGGTTGAGCTGTACCCAAGCCATACACGCCTCAGGAGTACGCGGATTAGCTTTGCGATCGGCTACCTTCTGCAGCATAGCAATAGCCTGCGAACGCTGTCCCAGAGCTAACTGAGCTTCAGCGCGCAAACAAGCGGCCATAGCCAAATTATCTAGGGCACTGAGATCGCCCAAATCAGCAATTTTATTCCAAACTTCAAAGGCTAAAGCGGCATCTTCGGCAGCTTGACAAGGAAGTTCCAATTCTAGGCTAATACGGGCCCGCTCGCACAAAACTTTCGCTTTAACAACTCGGTTGCGATCGTTTGAAGAAACAAACTCATAGGCACGATCCAACTCTTGCTTAGCTTTATCATAATCGAGCACGCTGCGGTACACACTGCAACAAAACATGCAGAGATCGACAACTCTCCCCCCTACCGAAGACACACCCGAATCCACAAAAAATTGAATAAACTTTTGGCTAACTTCTAAAGCCAGTTTGCGGTCTTCAGAACTGCCGCTAGAGATCATTTCCTGGAGCCAAGCGTCCACGGCGGGCATAAAGCTGCCGTCAGCGGCCAAACGCTTTATAAGCTCTGTATCGCCACTCTTGTTAGCCCAATCGGCTAAATGACGCACGGCCAAGACAGTAGAAGGCGTGAAATTGTCTTCAGTTTGCAGAGCAGATTCCGCCCATACCGCCAGCTGACGATTTGCCAATACAATCGCTTGCGGATAATTGTCACGGCATATTTCCGGAATTAAAGGCGAACGCGGTTCCACACCGTCATCTTCACCGAAAGCGACTAAACCGTTTAAACGGTAAGCAGCCGCTTCGCCGTCGCGTATGCCGAATCCGGGAAAGCGCAGAAGCTCTACAGGAACGGCCTCTCCGACCTCGCATACGGCCGCCAAAAGCGGTATATGGTAATGCTCTATTACCTCAGCACCGAGTATATTCTTCAGCTTGGTGCGCAGTTCTTCAATACTTTCGGTTACCAGAGGAGCTACTTCGCTTTCAGGCTCAATTACAGAAGTAATGCTAGTTAAAGAACTGCGGTCGCGACTCAGAGCATTGGTAAAAAAGCGACGGCGGAAAATAGGATCGATCTCAATAGTAATTAAATGTCCAGTAGCCGATTCACGATAAAGAAAGCGCTTGCCCAAACACGGAGAGACCAGCACATGCATTGACGGAGAAGCAGCGTGACAGACAGGGCACTTATAAAAAACGATAAAGGGAGGCAGTTCATCGCGGCTGCTATCTGTATTTAAGAAGAGGCGACTGCAGGCTCCTTTGCGCTCATCAATCTCTAAACGCCAAATACTAAGAAACTTATCAAACGCAGATACTATTTCGTTGAGATGGGGCATATAATTGACAATGCCGGGAGCCATTGCCGAGAGATCGTTTAACTTGCGCCTGGAGAAAAAGCGTTCACGCCAAATGCTCCAAGGAACTTGAGAAAAATTGGTATTAGAACCTATGCCCAGCAGCGCAGCGTAACCTTGGGTTTCGCTCCCCACTACACGATCGTGAACAACATATAAAAAACCGAGAATAGCTTCTACCAGCGGATTCTGGCGGCTGCGCTTAGGCAAATAGGACACAGCCCAACTTAATAAACCACAAGCCGCTTCAGCAAAATCGACACGCCACAAACTTCGCCGCCATCCCGGTAGCGGAGCTTCTGACGGAGAGAGAGGGGCCACAGAAGCAGAGGCCATAAAAATACAGATAAAGTCTATTACCTCTCGGAAATGCCAAGCCACCGAAACGAAATTAACCTCGCCGCTGCCGTCAGGCGTTAGGCTATTCTCTAAGCGATTTAAATGGACAAGCAGGGCATCCCTCACGGGATCTCCGCCATGACGCACCCCTTCTGGAATTATCAACCTTGCGTTATCAGGCCCGCTGCTCACACTAACACTCTCCCTAGCATTCTTAAAACAAAAAAAGCCTTTCTGTCATTCTAGACAGGAGGCTTTTATTCCCCTTCAAAAAGCACTTTATCTGCGTTCAGCTATAGCACGTTCAATATCCCGCTTGGCAGTTTTGGCGGCCTCAGCCTCGCGTTTGTCGTACAACTTCTTTCCCCTGGAAAGAGCGATCTCTACTTTAATATAATTTTTCTTGAAGTAAAGTTTGGTAGGGATAATTGTCAGACCCTTTTCATGAGTGCGAGCCTTGAGGCGGCGTATTTCACTCTTATTGAGAAGTAAACGACGCGCTCTGAGAGGATCGTGATTAAAGCAACTTGCATAATGCCACTTGCTTATATTTAATCCTTTGAGCCACACCTGGTTAAAATCGTCTACTACGGCATAAGCATCTACTAAACTAAGCCGTCCTTCTCTGAGAGACTTTACTTCTGTCCCCTGCAGAGACAAACCAGCTTCAAAAAATTCTTCGAAGATATATTCATGACGGGCCTGTCTGTTGACCGCAATAATTTTAACAGCCGAATCGGTTTTTTGTTTATTTTGCTTTTTTGCCATTTTCTTCTACTCTGGAAATATCGTGGGGACTTTGGAAAGCTAACTGCGGATAAAGTTTGCTATATTTTTCAGCATTATTCAAGACCTTTTTAACAAAAAAACGAGTCTCAGATACAGGGATATCATCTACTGTCAATGGCCCCCCCCGCTTCTCTATCCAAAAATCAACCTCATGCTGACCGGCATTATAAGCAGCTAAAGCTTCAATGTTTTTGTTGTCGAAACGCTCTAAAAGCCAAGACAGATAATAAGCACCTAAATAAATATTAAGCTCTGGCTCCCGCAATCTACTGTTACTGCGATCATCTACTCTTATACTGTGGGCTTCCGCTAGCCACCAGGCCGTATCAGGCATTAACTGCATAAGTCCCTGAGCTCCCACCTCTGACTGAGCCTCTATATCAAAACTACTTTCAGCCAGTATAACTCCGGCAACCAGATACGGACTAACCTTAGCGCTGCGTGAAGCAGCCACTATAGTAGCTTCGTAGTGCAAAGGATACAAAAAATGTTCAATATGAGACCAAGTTGCACCTAAAGAAATAGTACAAACTAAAACACAGGTGAAAAAATAAACCGACAGATTTGCCAAACTTATTTTTTTACGTTTAACCCGGCCAGGCTGCCTTTTGCTGAGTTCAGACTCCATAAAGATACGCGAACCTCTCTTGCCAGACCTCTTCAATTTGACGGCGCAAAGCCTTTAAGCTGCCGTTGTTGTCTATAAGAATTGTGGCCCGCTCCGCTTTAGCCGCTAAACTCATTTGCGAAGCGGCACGATTTTGAGCTTCAGACATACTCATATGATCTCGACTCATTAAGTGCTTTAACTGCTGCTTCGGATTTATATCAATAACTATTACACCAGCGCAAGCAGCTTCTGCTCCATGTTCAAACAGTAAAGGAGCCATAATAAAAACTAAAGGATGCTCCAATCGAGCTTGAGCTGTTAACTCAAAAGTACGTTTCCAAATAGCAGGATGGACTATTTCATTTAAAGTTTGCAATTTATCAGAATCGGCAAAAACCATTCTGCCTAAATAAGCCCGACGCAATTCTCCTGTTTTGTCTAAGATAGCCGATCCGAACTTTTCAACCAATCTGCTAAGTAACGGGGAACCGATCCCCATCAATTCACGACTGACCAAATCGCAGTCGATAATATGCGCCCCCAAGCGGTGCAGATATTCCGCAGCCGTCGATTTACCACAGGCGATACCGCCGGTCAGTCCCCAAACAACACCGGCCCGCCTCTCTTGTCTGTTTATCATATTAAATGTCAATAAAATCATCACTAAGTGATAGACTATAGGTAGTATATCAGCTGTATCAAACCGAAAAAAAATCCCCGCCTCGATTAGGTAAAGCTACAGCTGCACCTGGGCAAGGGCGGGGATTTTCCTAACAGCTAGATGGAATTACAACTCCACCAAGCCTAAAGACTAAGCTTCTTCATTCTTAGTGATATCGTTGAGTTTCTCTTTGCCCATCTTGGAGGCTAAGATCTCACCGATAGAGTTGCCACTTCCGCGCTCATCATGGGAAACGCGTCTGCTGCTGTTGTTCTCGGTGGAACGGGCAGCGGGCTGCTGAAGACGCTTAATAGACAAAGTCATACGGCGCTTCTCGCGATCGAGGTCAATAATCTCAGCTTCGACTTCCTGGTCGGGCTTAAGAACATCGGAAGGACGATTCACGTGAGAGCGATCCATCTCGCTAACGGGGATGAGACCTTCTACACCAGGCATCACTTCGATGAAAGCGTACTTGCTGGCTAAGCGAGTGATGCGGCCCTTTACTACATCGCCTACTTTGTGCTTGTCACAAGCCATCAGCCAAGGATCGGGAGCGGCTTGACGCAAAGACAAGGAAATACGATTAAGTTCGGGATCGACCTTCAAAACGAGGACGTCAACCTGCTGACCGGGCTGTACTACGTCGGCAGGCTGCTTGATGCGGCTCCAGGAAAGCTCGGAAATGTGAACGAGGCCATCCACACCGCCTAAATTCACGAAAGCACCGAAAGGAGTCAGACGAGCTACGGTACCGCTGACAATACTGCCTTCGGTAAGTTTCTTCATAGTCTCTTCTTTACTCTTGCGGCGAATTTCTTCTTCAGCCTTCTTGCGAGAAAGCACTACCTTGCGGCGGCTCTTGTCAACTTCGAGAACCTTCAGGTTAAGCTCTTCACCGATGAACTCGGAAAGGTCACGAACGGGACGAATGTCGGCGTGGGAGGCGGGCACGAAACCGCGGATACCTACGTCTACAATCAGGCCACCTTTAACCTGCTCGGTGCAGGTAGCGGTAATGGTCTTGCCCTCTTCCATGGCTTCCAAGATGTCTCTCCAAGCCTTCTCATTATCGGCACGGCGCTTGGAAAGGATCAGGTTTCCTTCAGACTCATCAACTTTTTGTACTACAACGTTGATTTTATCTCCAACCTTGACTACATCCATAGGGGATACGTCGGGGGCGTTGGATACCTGATTGGCGGGAATAAAACCGTCGGTCTTGTAACCTACGTCAACATAAACACCGTCGTTATCGACGCGAATGACCTTGCCCTCAAGGAAATCATCCTTAGAGATAGGCTTTACATTCTTCTCGTATTCTTCAAGAGCTTGGGCCATATCTTGGCAGTTCTCTTCGTTAGTTGCACTGATCTCTCCAGCGGCTGAAGTGGTAGGTTGAGTCTTGTCGTCCATTGTCGTATGTAGCTCCCTTAAATAACCGTTCACTCTAACCGCAAAACCTGTAACGATCTTTCGGCCAAATTCCTGGTTCAACCACGCAGGCTGCACATATCCTACACCAAAGAATCGTAAGAAGGGCGCAAAATCCATAGTGTCCGCAGGCGTATATTCGGGGGTGAACAACACCCTATTGTAGAGACGCCAATTGTGAGGCGCCCAACCCCCGGCAGCATTCGGCTGCCGGAGAAGTCTGTCCCGAGAGCTGCCGGACACTCTGAAAAGCTATAATCCGGGCAGCACCTTACAGACTTACCTATTACCGCCAAAAGTTCTGTTGTTTTTTGATTACTCCTTCTATTGTTTGTGCAAGAAAAAAAGTTTAAAAAAAAATGAGGCCCGAAGCCCGTAGGCCTTAGGCCACTTTTCAATCTGATAGATGTATCTCACCGACTCCAAACAATATTAGTGAATGCGATACTCTACCCTCAGAGGGACATCACCCGCTGCCTCTAAACAAAGCTGGCGACACTTCTCAGCTATTTCGTTTTCCCGCCCTACCGGAGCATGCACAATGATCATGTTCTTACAGGACATAGTATAAACTTCGGTGCCGAAACTTTCAAAAATTTTTACTAAAGCTAAACGCAGAATGTCCATGCATCCTCCCTCTATAGGGAAAGCTCTGGCAAAGCGCTCACCATTTTCACGAATACTGTAATTGCGGCTCCCAGCTTCAACCAAACGACAAACACGTCCGGCTAAAGTATTGATTTCTTCCATAGCTGTGGCCTTAGCCTGACTGCGCAAAATAAAGTTCCAACTGGTAGGATAAGTTTCGGCCAAAACACTGTCGAACTTATTTAAATAAGCAGAAGCTCTTTGGAGACTGTCGTCGCCCTCCAACCCCAAACGACGGGCCAACCAAGCCGGACTAAAGCAGAAAAGCAGCATGTTTACAAAAAGATAGCGCACGGAAATAAAGCTATTAAGCTCACTGCCAAAAACTTTTTTCATTAGCTCCATTTCTACATCGCGACCGCTCTGCAGATCTTCAGTCAAAGTTTTATCCTTAGCTAAATGAGCCAAGAAGCGCAATCCCATAGCTGGAAAACGGAGATAAATTAAGAGAGAATTGCCTTTGGGGCGCAAAAAATCATCCATAGCTTTAGCCAAAGTACGGCGTACCGACACACAAGCCAAGTTGTCAATGACAGCCATCATGTGCTCCATCAGCTCGGTAATGCCGCGCGAAGTAACACGCCCTAAAATTTGCAGGCGCCGCTCGCTGACTAACGCTAAATTGAATAAATGACCGCCTATTTTTATATCAGTTTTACCCTCTACCATAAACTTCTGCACAAAGGTGCGTTTAAATTCGGAAAGTTCACAGTAACAGCGGATTTTTTCTACAATAGGGTTCTGATCTTGCAAAGACTTGAGCATCTCGGCATTTAGTATAGAACCGTTTTTGGGGCGTGTAGGAACCAATAAGGCCAAATGGTTAAATAAGTAGTGACTAAGTTCGTCTTCCGAATCTAGATCGAACTCGGGTACATCAGCTTCTGCAAAGAACTCGTCACGCGCTTCTTTCAATTTTACATCGATAAAATCAATAATTTTCTGTGTCAGTTCTTTGTCGCAACCCAGACCGAAATTATTAAGCCGCCAATTCATTCTGGCCAAAGGCAGCTCGATCGTTTCGTATATACCCACCAGATGCTTGGCCTCTACCTTGGAATACATCTTTTCGCCCAAGGCAATTAAGACATCGGCAATACGGGCTGTCCAACAAATGCGCCCACGCATAGGAATATCGGCCAAAGAATCGTAGGCCAAGCCTAAAATCAAGTTGCGATCGTAAATAGCAAAACCGTATCGGGCGCAGATGGCTTCTATAGAATGTTCCCAGACATTGATATCTAAAAGAGCGGAGAAAAGCAAAATATCGCGGACATTATTCATGTCAGCTTTGTTTTTCATAATTTCATGCACGCCGACTACATACTTTACACGGTTGACGTCACTGAAAACGGGACGAAGCCTCGCCCACACTTCTTCCACAGAAGGCGCTTCTTCTTCAGAGGGCACTTCAATATGCCAGCCGGAAAGATCGATGTAAACAGGATGCTCACCTTTTAGACATATTGATAGTCCCCAAGGCTCTTTTTCTTTATCGTTCTGGAACCAGACAAAAGCTGCATCTGAAGAAGAATTCTTCACTTTGTCCAGGGCCTCCAGAGCCGCTTTGCCGTGCAGCGCTTCTTCCGGAATAGCACATGGAGACTCGACGGCGACATCCTTGCCCATAGCCCGCAGGAAGACCTCTGCTCCCTCCAAATTGGTCTGTTCAAAAATGCGCTTAGTCATCTGCACAGGGAAGCCTTTAAATTCGCACTCATCCCAATTTATTTCTAAGGGCAAGTCACAGCGGATAGTTGAGCGCGACAAAAACTCGAAAGCGTCGTCACGATTCTCGGAAAGAGGATTGCGCCACTTTGCCGGCAGATGATCCAGAGAATCAAACAACTCTGTTAAACTGTTGTACTGGGACAAAAGACGGCGAGCTGTCACTTCACCTATACCGGGAACTCCACCGATATTCTGACTAGAATCGCCTGCCAGAGCCCGCAAATCGGCTAACTGGCTGGGATGCAATCCATACTTTTTAACGACAAGCTCTTCATCGAAAATAACCGAATCAACAATGCCTCGCCTCATAGTCATAACTTTTATATGAGGAGAGACCAGCTGCATCAATCCGAGGTCGCCGGAGATAATTAAAGTTTCAAAACCGTCGCAGTTGGCCTTGGCAGCTAAAGTGCCTATGCAGTCGTCGGCTTCAAAACCGGGCAGACGATAAGCTTTAATGCCACAAATATGTACAAAATCTTCAATAATGGGAAGTTGAAGTTCTAGGTCGTCCAGCATTTCTCCGCGCTGTACGTTATAAGTTTGGAACTTCATTAGTGTGTCTACCAAAGCTCCGTGATCGAAAGCAACAGCTACATGGGTAGGACGCTCTGAAACGATAGTGTTGATAACTAGGTTAATAAATCCTAGGATAGCATTGAGCGGGAAACCGAGCTCAGACTTGCGAGCCGGAAGAGCATAAAAAGCCCTGTAGGCCAATCCATTACCATCTATGAGCAATAATTTTTTTGTGTTATTACTTTTACTGTTCACGGGGAGACTCCGATTGTATTCTGTTGGAAGACTAACACCTTTTCATGCCGAGATATTAAGGCATTGCATCTAAAATTTCGCAGAGATCAAAAAATGAAAACGGACGGCGTACTTTCGACATCTGCCAGAAAAAACCTACAAAATATGCCTTCTGACCTTTGGTATACAAGGAAATAGACCGGCGGCACAAAAGTCAACGACTATATGAAACAATGTGCATAAAAAAAATCGGTTCATACCTATAAAATGGGCAGAAACCGATTTTTTTATTTTCACCGAACCGACACTTTAAGGCATAGCAATAAGAAGTCCGGCTACCGTAAAATAAACTATCAGACCTGTTACATCGACAACTGTAGCTACAAACGGAGCCGAAGCGCTGGCTGGATCCAGCTTGCATAAACGCAGCAAGAAAGGCAGCATAGAGCCGGCCAGACAACCTAGCGTGACAACTCCCAAAAGCGAACAAGCCACAGTCAAGCCTAGCAACATAGGTTTATCACCATATATACCGGGATAGAGGTAAGCCCAAAGCATAACGCGGATCATGCCCACAATTCCCAGCATAACACCGATGACTACGCCAGCTCCAATCTCTCTAGTTAAAACGCTGAACCAATCGCGCATTTTAACTTCGCCCATAGCCATAGCCCGTACCATAAGAGTAGAAGCTTGCGAGCCGGAGTTGCCTCCGCTGGAAATAATTAAAGGCACAAAAACGGCCAAATACCAAACAGCATCCAACTGCTTTTCATATCTGGCCATCGCAGAAGCGGTCAGCATTTCCCCTATCAAAAGCAGTACAAGCCAACCTGCACGCTTTTGAATTAATTCTCCAAACCCTGTGCGCAGGTAAGACTCGTCGAGTGCCTCCATACCGCCGTACTTTTGAGCATCTTCTGTGCCCTCTTCGCGGATAACCTCCACGACGTCATCGGCAGTAATCAAGCCCTTCATGCAGCCTCTGTTATCGACTACCGGCATAGCAGTCAGGCCATACCGGGCGAACAAAGTACCAACTTCTTCCTGATCCATATCTTCAGGACAAGTTACCACATCTTTATCGGCTAAATCGACAACTAAATCATCGGAATCGGCTGCTAAAAGAGCGTTTATGCCCACCTCACCTATAAGCCGCTGCTCGCTGTCAAGCACATATACATGTTCCAAAGAGATGCACTCTTGAGCCTGTATATGCAAGTAGTTAATGGCAGACTCAACAGTCATGGCGGAACGAACTCTGGCAAAACGGGGATTCATCAAACCGCCGGCATCGTCTTCTGCATAAGCTAATAGGGCGCTGACTTTATCACGTGCTCTGGTATCCAACAGCTCCAGCCACTCCGCAACCTCATCTTCCGGAAGTTCAGAGAGGATGTCAGCTATATCGTCGAGATCGAGATAGCGCAGCCACGAGCGCCTTTCGGGCAAACTCATAGACTGAAGCAGATCTGCTTGATCGTTAACATTCATGCAATCAAGCAGATCTTCAGCCTCGCCCAGCGGCAGAGCGCGAAAAAGCTCTATGCGCCTTTCACTCCCCAAGCGAGGCCAATCGCTCAAAGTTTGCTCAAACTGTTCTTGTCTCTCCATTTTTTCAGAGTTAGAATCAGCCACTGTTTATTTGCCTTGCTCCGAAGCAGCTTTTACGACATCAGTTTTAGAGGCGGTAGCGGGATCGAGCTTTTCGCAAGCTTTAATCCAGTCATAACGCGGATCTTTAGCCAAGCTGGCTTCGGTACCATCAGTTAAACGCACAAAGTAACTACCCTGTCCGTCTTCATAAATGTGAATATCAGCCGCGGGAGCCGCTCCATCTGCACTATCAGTGTACAGCTTATATGAAGCAATTTCCGTACCTTTTGGAGATTTTGCACCCGTATTTTTGTTTGAGTCAGCTAATTTCTTTTCCCACTGCAGGTCAATTAAACTGTAAAGAAGAGCGTCGGCTATTTCCAGTTTTTTACCTTCATTTTCAATAGAGGGAGAAGGCTGAAGGATACTCCAACCGCTCTTGGAGCGCTTAGCTACCGTTTTGTAAGCTCCACCGCTGCGTTTAGCGGGCACAACTACCTCAAAACGCTGAACGTCGTTCAAAGATATGGAAGCAACATGACGGTCGAGGAACTCGCTGCTTTGTCTGCCAACCAGAAGCTTGAACACTTCTGCTAAATCGGAACACTCCAGCATCAGACGCTCGTCCGGATTGGTGCGCAAGGCATAAATAATATTGTTCTCATGAGGAACGGCTTGGGCAAATTCATAGACAAAAGGCTCTTTTCGTCCTTCAATCTCGATAGTCAAACGCGCTTTGACTTTGAAAGGCGTCGTATCATCGTGATAAAGAAACTTCTTGACCTTCAGATCTTGCAAAGCCCAGATAAAAGTGTTGCACAGGCGGAGATCAGCAGCGATATCACGTCCGCCCTCAGTCTGAGGATCGGATACATACCACTTAAGATCTTTGGGAGCGGCATCTTCGTTCATTTCGTTTTCGAAACTGCCGTTGCCGGTCTGAGATTCTTTGCTTCCCCAACTAAAGAAAGACGAGCTCTTTTCTTTTTCGGCTTTGGGATTACTTTTTACCTTAAGGGTAAACGAACCAGGTTGAGAAGGCTCACAAGATTCATAGCGCAGCATACGTATTCGCTCCGGAGAAAAAGCGAACAAATTATGCTCTCGCAAGTCGTCTAACATAGACATAAATACGGTAATAAAACCGCCTGGTACGGCCAAAACCGGAGCCTGACCTCCAGGTGTCTCTAAACGAGCGTAAGATCCGCTGTCATCAATAAGCATATTCCCCAACAACAAAGTTGTTTTGGCAACTTTGCCATCAGGACCGGCATATTCTACAACAAAACGGTGCAAAGGTTTGTCCAGACCATACTGAGCCAGGGAGTCTGCCGTAGGATTTTCGGCGATTGTTTCCTGGCGGCTCAAATTGGCAGCTGTCTCGGCCAATTCATTGAGTTTGGCTCCGTCAGCCCGAACATTATAGTCACCCAGCTCTATAGTCCAGCCAATGTCCTGACGCACAAAACGGCGTACAGTCTCCGGATCGGCCGCTCCATCGGACCAGACCATAGCCTTTACATCTTTGCTCTCAAATTGAGGAAAAACGCGATCGGATAAGCGCTGCTCTTCTCTGCTCTTTTCAGATCCGCGTATATCATGGAAGTACCAAAATCCGCCCAACAGTATCACAACTATGAGCATAGTGATTACACTTCTCATCTCTTTTTCCAATCTCAGCTAATTATCTCTGCCTTTGACCATAGCCAAGCCATAGAAGAAAACAAATCCGGGAACCAGCAAACACAAGATAGCTGCCAAAGTCCAGTAAGTTTTCTGAGAGATCATCAAAGGCTCGCTATTTTCGTCCTTGGCACGAATAGCTGCCGTATCATTGCTTCCCCCCATCCAGGAGAACATGTTCATAACTAAATCTTTGTTAGTGAACTGACTGGCGTCAAAAAGTTCGTTAGAAAGAAAATCGGCGTCACCGGAAAAAATAGCCCGGCATTTTTTAATCCGCGATTCTTTGCCTTGCTCAGATTTCGGGTTGTTCTCAGCCGCTTCTTTAGCTAAATCAGCCTTACTTTTAGAAACAGAACGCTCCACTGTCTGCACAATAGGAATTTCCTCGCCCTGACGGACAGGAACAAGACGTCCGCCTTTATCGCTCTTTAAATCGCTCATATCGCAAGCCAAAGCTGCCATATCGCTGCTAACCAGCATATTGCGATCTAAAGCAGGATTTTTGTTGCCTTTATTCTGTTCAACCGGACGAGCAGTTTTAAATATGCAGGGCAAGCGCATACCTTTAGTTATAGGATTTGTAAAGCTGAACACGTCAGTCATAACAAAAATCGGTTCCAAATTAGCTCCCATCTGAGCCATTTTGGGATCAATTAAGAGCAGATCGCTTAGTTGTAAACCATAGACAGAAAAAAGCCAATTGTAATCCTTGGGAGTATCCATTTCCGCAGCAAATAAAAGATTGCCACCAGCATTGAGCCAGCCAGATAAAGCCTTCTTTTCGTTGTCCAAGAGAGATGTTTTCGGAGCAATAATGGCTAAGTTGGACACGCCGGACGGTATAGCCTTAGCGTATTTGCCCAGTTGAAGTTCTTCAACGCTGTATCCTTCAGCGATCAGGCTCTTCTTAAGCTTGGACATAGAAACCACATCTTTTTCGAAGCCGCGCTCACCGTGGCCCTGCAAAAAGTGAATGGTGCTCTTATTCTCATCAGTCATGGAAATAATCAGGCTGGTAACACCCTCTTCACTGACATTGTAGAGTCTCTCATTTTTGCCGTTGTAAATGGCCACGATATCGCCAACAGCCTTAGCTCCCTTTTTCTGAGCCTCTATGGGATTTTTGCGCGGATCGACGAAGGTATAGTTTACGTTGCCACCACTGATTGTTTTGTAATTACGCAACACACCGTCAATACGGATACGCTCTTCGTCATTAGAGTCAGAAATAAAAATATAAAAATTAATCGGACTCTTCAACTTCTTGACTGTTTCTACACTAAAGGGAGACAGAGTGAAGCGTTTCTGAGAGGTAAGATCGTAAGTAAACACATTGTTGTTGGACACAACCAACACGAGCAGCAAGGCCACAACTGCTAAAATAACGGCAGCGGCTCCCTGCATAGCTAAATTCAATTTATAATTATCGTTGCTGTCGCTGGTCTGCTTAGAGACAGATTCTGCAGTAATTCTTTTGCTCATATCAGCTTAACCTTTCCATTTGCGGCTTTCCAGGAAGCGCACCGTCAAGAATAAGAAAAAGGCGGTCAGGGCAAGATAATAAATAATGTCCTGACTATTCAATACGCCTTTAGCTAAATTCTCAATATGGCCGAAAATTGAAAGCGGACCGAAAGAATTAATGTAGCTGGCGTTCTTATCGGGTATGGCCAGGAACCAGAGACAGAGCAGCAGACCGTAGTTAAACGCAGCGGCGGTCAACTGACTGTTGGTGACACTAGAAGTAAAAATTCCCATAGCCGACATAGCGCCAGCGACCAATAATAAAGCGAAATAACCGCTCAGCAGAACTAACCATTCAATAGTACAGTTGACGCTGAGGTAGAAAAACGTTAGCGAGGACAAAGCCAACATAATGGACACTACAACCATAATGGCAAAGAACTTGCCCCAAACAATCTGCCATTCGGAAATAGGATAGGTAAAGAGCAGATCTAAAGTGCCTGAGCGTTTATCTTCAGAGAAGGAACGCATGGTTAACAGAGGCAGGAAAAACATCATCATGACTGCCACGCTCTGCACCATAGGAGGCACAAAATAAGTATTTATATTGCATGGCATACCGCCCTGCATAGCAGAAGCCGACATATCGGCGTAAGCGCCTACACCCAGCAACATGAACATGCCGATAATAAATGAAAAAGCGGCAATCAACGACCAGGCCAAGAGCGAACCAAAGTAGGCTTTCATTTCACGATAAAAGATTGCGCCCATTACTTTTCTTCCTCTTCTTTTTTCTCTGTATCCGGGGAATCTACTGGTGACGGCGGAACTTCAGACTCGGAACCGGAAGGTTCTTCTGCCACCTTCTGTTCCTTACTGTCCGGGCTATTATTAGCTTTGTCTGCAGAAGAGCTACCGTTGTTATCGGCCTCATCCTCATATTCTCGCACCAAATTGATAAATACATCCTCCAAGGAGATGCGTTCATCTTGAATGCCATAAATTTCCCAATTTTTGCTGTTGATCACATGATTGATCTCACGACGCGCAGTCAGGCTGTCTTTAGGTGCTTCAACTTTGAAAGTCAGCAGGGGATACTTTGAATTGGCGATATTTTCACCGCCACAGTTGACAACGTTAGTTATACATTGCAGTCCTTTGAGAACTTCCATAACCTCATTTTGGGAAGGAGCCAAGATTTGGAGTCTCAGTCCAATATTCTTCTGTACTCTGCTTTCCAAATTAGCCGGAGTATCTGCGGCTACTAAATTGCCATGATCCAAAATACAAACCTTATTGCAGGTCAAAGAAACTTCCGACAATATATGAGTAGAAAGAATTATAGTTGACTGACCGGCCAGACTTATAATAAGTTCACGGAAATTTTTAATTTGTTCCGGATCGAGACCGACAGTGGGTTCGTCTAAAATAAGTACCGGAGGTTCGTTAATAATGGCCTGAGCCAAACCGACTCTCTGACGATAACCGCGAGAAACTGTACGGATCAGCTGATTGGCTACGTTGTCCAGACTGCAGCGTCCTAAAGTTTTCTTAATGGCATTATTAATATCCAGATGAGCCATACCTTTGGCGCGGGCAACAAAATTAAGGTACTCAGTTACGGTCATATCGAGATATACGGGTACGTTCTCCGGCATAAAACCTATAGAACGGCGCACTCCCAAACTGTCTGTCATTACGTCGAAGCCGTTGACAATTGCTGTACCCATGGTAGGCGGATAAAAGCAAGTCAGCATCTTCATAGTGGTGGTTTTACCGGCGGCATTCGGTCCTAAAAAGCCTAAAATTTCGCCTTTTTCTACATTAAACGACACCCTATTTACGGCAGTTCGGCTGCCGAAAATTTTAGTCAGGCCTTTAGCCTTTATCATGAAATCATTAGATTCTGTCATACAATCTCCGCGAATCTCTCATCAATGTCTTTCGCTTCTTCCCCCGCATGTCAGATGTTTCAAGCGAAAGTTCTCAGCATTGTTTCCCGAAAATACTAGTTACTCGTTCAGGCCGCCGCCTGACATTAGTTGATGATCCGGAAACTAAATTTGCAGCCTCAAGCACACACCGCGCTCTGTTTTTTTACTCCAATTGAAGGAGCTTGCCGCAGAAAACGGGCCTCCGAAAGCTCAAAATTCCCTGACAAAAAGCCCATTTTTCAATTAAGAGCGCCATACTTTCTGCGCCAACTGCGCTCACCCCTTCCGCTTATTTCATGCCTCCATCCGGCAGGGGAAGCTAAAATATAACAAGAATTGCAGGAGAATTTTAGCGGTCACACAGCAGGCATGCAATTGCTCAGCTAATCCGCACCAGCAAAATAAGAGGTAGTGTCAGTGCCGCCGGTTCCTCTTCCGCTTGGAAGTAGTCTCCGCAATCGTTATCGAATCCAAAATCATATAAGCACAGAACACTGTAATCTCTATGTAGTCCAGGACACTCACCTGCCAGGTAAGTATTGGATGCTTAAAGAGATCAGTATTTTTGGATACGATCCGGTATTGCGCGCAAAACTAATAACCGTATTTCAGGCTGAAGCCAAGCAGCTTTTAGCCATGGAGCATGCGTGCCTTCCTAAGCTGGTCGATTTTTTTGTCGAAGGTCAGTCTCTTTACATATTGCGCGACCTAATTCAAGGCAGCGATCTGTTTTCGCTGGTAAATTCTCGAGGGGTACTCCCCGAACTTTCCGCCATAACTGTCGGCATAAAAATCTGCGATTTAGTTCTCTATTTGCAAAGCCTTGGTCTAATACAAAACGACCACTTCATGACGGCACTGAAAAACCATATAAAACCAAGCAATATAGTCTATCAGGAAACCAGCGGCAACGTTGTACTCCTCGATGTAGGCTTTCCCCAAACCAACCTATTTTTGAAGCAGTACTCTCCCGGTGGTTGGATGCGGGTCTACAAAGTTCCTGAAGATATAACCAGCACTTTGAGCAGCGAAGGCAAAAAACTTGTTTATATAATTGGTGCTATGCTCTATCACTTGCTCACCACTGTAAATCCCTCCGATTCGCCTTTTGAGCTGAGACCTCTAGACGTCCTGCGCCCCGATTTGGGCACTCTGACCAAAGCGGCGCTGGTGAAATCGTTGCGAGTCGATCCGCGCGATCGCTTCGGCGACGTATCCGATCTGCGAAATAGTTTGGTCAAGGCCTACCAGTCTGCTATCAAAAGAACGGGCGGCCGTCCAGCAGAACGCATGGGACAAATTACTGAATCAGGCGGTTTCCCAGGCTGGCTCTGGGTCTTGTGCATGATTTTTGCCTGTCTCATTGGCGGAGCGGCAGTAGTCCTCTATCAAATGTTCCTGCAGTGAGTGCAAGTCTAAGGCTGCAGCCGCTTTCTGCCGTCCGAACCGATAGTTTTACAGTGACATGCTTTTGTCAGGAGACTGAATGTTAAGTCAAGGCACCACCATAGGAACACACTACAAAGTAGTCCGCCTTTTAGGACAGGGCGGTATGAGCAATATTTATATATGCGAAGATTCCCATCTCTTCGGCAAAGTGTGGGCCGTCAAAGAGTTTACTGCCGTATACGCCGATCCTAAAGAACAGGCCATTGCTTTGGCCCACTTTGAAAGGGAAGCCCGCCTGCTCTCAACCCTTTCCCATCCCAACCTGCCGGCCATAAATGAGTACTTCCAATTTCAAGGGAAGTACTATTTGGCCATGGAGTACATTCAAGGTTCCGATCTTGGCAAAATCATAGAAAAAAAGGGTGGCCCTTTATCAGAACAGGAAACGGCAGACATAGGCTTGCAGATGACTACCGTACTCTATTATCTGCATTGCCAGAAGCCCACGCCGATCATTTTCCGCGACGTCAAACCCAGCAACATTATTATCTGTGGCGGCAACGTTAAACTTATCGACTTTGGCATTGCTCGTTTTTTTACCCCCGGTAAGCGCGGAGACACCATGCGCATCGGATCGCCGGGCTACGCTCCGCCGGAACAATATAACGGTCAGACCGATCCTCGCTCTGACATTTATTCTCTGGGCATGACTATGCATCAATGTTTAACCGGCCAAGATCCGACTCTGTCAGCCAATCCTTTCATTGTTCCTCCAGTTTTAACTTTAAATCCTAAAGTATCGCCCGCTTTGGCCGCTATTGTACAAAAAGCCATAAAGCTAATTCCAGAAGAGCGCTATCAAAGTATGCTGGAGATGAAAAAAGAGCTGCGGGCCTTTTTGAAAGCAGAGGGACGAACAGATATTGCTTCTTCCACCGGTTTAATTTCCAATCAGCCTCCGGCTCCAACCACAGTTTCGTCTTCGGCGGCTCAACCGGCAACGGCACCTTCCCAGACTCCTCCTCTGCCCATTCCGCCCTTCCAAGCATTAAATGCCTCGCCTTCTAACTCGGCTTCAGCCGGATCGGTCCATCAGAGCTCGGCTAAAGCTCACAAGGGTGGTACTAGCCTAGTTTCCTCTATAACCATGCCAGCAGCCCCAATCACGCAGGCAGGCTCTCCCACCTTGTCTTCCCCACTTATCCCCCCTCCGGCTCGGTCGTCTTCAAGTTTCGGACAACCTATTATCATTCCGGCCGATGACGACGATCTGCCGGAATCTCCAGGAAGCTGGAAATCCGGATGTTTAAAAGCTGTTTTTAATTTGCTACTGCTTTCCTGTTTGGGCGGCTTAGGAGCTCTGTATTTTGGTTTCTGGAATCCGGAATTAATGCCGGCTCGAAACGTTCCGTTAGGTTCCCGTCCAATTTTTATTCACATATTACAGCGTAGCAGAGAAGATCTGTCCCCCAACAACTACCGTGCGGTTTATAAATATACCGTCAATCGTTTAAAAGTAGCGGAAGTTTTGAAAGCCAGAGTTACCTCCTGCCCCCAAGACCTAGCGGCGGCTTTACTAAAAAGCAATTCCGATATTGCTTTAAGTGCCCGCCAACTCAATTTTGTTGCCAAAGAAAAAAACGTTTCCAACTTATCCGATAATACGTCAGATGATAAAGCTCAAAGCAAAAACGATCCTTACGGACTGTATCTCAGCGATGAAGAATTAGCCCAACTGTATGGCCCAGAAAATACAGTTAGCGTAGTATTTCCTGAGACAGAAAGCTTAGACAAAACAAACTCTCCTTTTGCCTGCGGTCTGGCAGCTGCCCAAAGAGTTTTCCAAAACTGTTCGGTTACCGGGGGCCAGGGAGTAATGGTTAATCCTATAGTTTCCGTTAAGCCTCTCTCTACGGCCCAACTGGTTGCAGCTCTTAACGTGCAGCTATGTCAAGCGGCTCCCTGTCCGAAGCCAGGCCACCTCAACTCACAGGCAGTCATTAGTCTTAACGATATAAGCTCAGCCTGGGATCCTTCAACTCCGGCCCAAATGTACGCAACCGTCGAAGCTCCCCCTATTTACTACTCGTTGAATACAACTGACAAACTGCCAGATTTAACTCAAATTGTACAGGCAACTATCGATAGAACGAAAGGTAAACAACAGCTCTTTGTAGTTCAAGGAGATAAAACGGCAGATAGTCTAAACTTCGATCCCCAAAAGCTAACCAATTGTCAGCTCATTAGCCATGTTAGTGAGCTTAACCGACATAAAACAGCAGAAGGCACCGTGCTGCTGACCATATCTCAGGTTGAAGCAATTCCGGATATTCCCGCATCGTTTAAAATAGCAGTGTTGGCTCCCACTCTCAGCGCAGTCGAGAAGCTTCGCGTTCCTGATAAATGGCGCACAAACGGTCGCCTAACTGTCTGGACTCTGCTGTCTTATCAGCATCCTTACTCACAGGCCTTAGCCTTACTCAATAGCGGACTAATCAATAGTGAAACAGAACAAAATATTAATAACCTTTATACAGCTTTAAAAGCTGCAGACGCTTTTACACTCAGTGCGATGCGTTTGCGTGGTTTTAAAGGCACAATACCGGGTGCTCTGGCCCAATATGATACCAACTCACAAACTTTTGTTCCCATAAGCTGCCAAATTTTCGCAGCTAAGGCAAATTGCTTTAGTCCCGTCGCTTCTCCATCTCCGCAACGGGATAAGATTGAGGAGTAGCTCTAAGATGGTTTTCAAACGCATTCTGTACTGTTTGGTTGCTTTTATGATGAGCCTGGCCTTTGGCCTGATGATCGCGCCAAGTTTGATTCAGGCTTTAAACCTGCCTCACAGTATGCTGGTTATCACAATTTTGTCGCTGTTTGTGGCTTTGCTGGGCACGGTAATTTTCTATACTGTTTCCTCTAAGCTAAAAAAGATAGCCGACGAAACGAGCGAACCAGATCCTTCTCTGCAGCAGCAATGGGCCTGGCTTAAGCCGGCCGGCGTAGTTCCTCGCTCTCCTTATCCTGTCAATAAAGAACAAATTATCATCGGACGCGATATAGCTTCGGATATACTCCTCTGTAACGACTCAATTTCCCGACGTCACGCTGAAGTTGTTCGATCTGCGGAAGGATGGCGAGTCCGAGATTTGGGAAGTAGCAACGGAACTTTTGTCAACGGCCAAAGGGTCGATGAGGTGTTTTTAGTCGAAGGAGATGTCATCACTTTAGGCGATGTCAATCTGACTTTTGAAGGACCGCGCCGTCCTGTTCCTCAAAATGGTCCGGAGCCAGTCTCTCCTATGCAGCCGATCGATCCGCAGAGTTTGGGCCTGGATACCGAAGCCCATACCATGCCGACTATTCCTGTAGGCAATTCCAGTACCCAAGTTTGGGCCCCAAGGAGCCACCACGAGGCCGATTAAACATTGCATTCTTCTAATCGGAAACTTAATGAAAATAAAGTGCCGCCTGCCTGGCCGCGCACCCTACTTTTAGCCGGAGGCGTAGGTGGCGCCCGCCTGGCTCACGGCTTTTATCGGTTGTTTTACTCGTCCTATCTTGTCTCGGACAAATCATCCGGACTGCTTTCGAAACCGGTATATACCGATGACCGGCCGCTCCACATAATTATAAACAGTGGTGACGACCTAACCTGGATGGGCTTAAAAGTCTGCCCCGACTTCGATACAAACCTTTACACCCTGGCCGGAATAAACCACAAACGACATGGTTGGGGGCTGACAAATGATACTTGGTCAGCTCTGCAAATGCTAAAACATTGGCCTGATAATCCGGTCTGGTTCCAGATGGGAGACGGCGATCTGGCCGTAAGCCTGCAGCGTACCTGCTGGCTCAACCAGGGGTACAATTTGGCAGAAGTAAGCAGCAAACTATGCGCAGGACTGAATCTGCCTCCATGTCTGTGGCCCATGTCGCTTCAGGAAGTCTCAACTTACGTCCATACTCCCCTGGGTAAGTTGCCCTTTCAGGAATATTTTGTAAAAGAAAAAGCCCAAGTTAAAACTTTATCATTCAGCTACAAAGGTATAGACAAGGCTCAACCGCTTCCCGGACTCATAGAACTGATTGCTCAATCAGACTTAATAGTGTTGGCCCCCTCAAATCCGTTCGTCAGTCTGCTGCCCATCCTCAACCTGCCTGGCCTAATGCAGGCCATAAGAAAGAGTCCGGCTCTAAAAGTCGCAGTCAGCCCTTTACGTGGAGGACAGGCTTTTAAAGGGCCCCTACGAGAGATGCTTCTCGGATGCGGCTTGGAGGCGTCTACAGCCAGTGTACTAAAACTATACCCCCAACTTATCGATAAATTTTTTGTCGATACCCAGGATCTCTGTTTAAAAGACACGCTCCAAGACAAAAATATAGAAATTATTCCGACAGATATTGACTTATCTAATCCACATCAACGCCTTAAATTGGCTGCAGCTGCAGTTGAAGAAGCGAGAAAACATGTACGCTAAATTTAAACCATATATAATTGAATACTGCTGTGCTTTTTTGCTGTCCTGTTTGGCCTCTGCTCTGCTGTTTGCGCCAGTTTGGTTTACCTCAAGCTTTATATATGCCGGCGATTATACAGGCTCCGATCTGTTGGACATGAATTTGCCACTGCGCTTTTTAGCAGCCCAATCAGTAAAAACCGGAGAGCTTCCTTTGTGGCGTTCGGAAATAGGCTGCGGCTTTCCCTTACTTGCCGAAGGTCAGGCCGGAATTTTCTATCCCTCTACTCTGCCGCTATTTCTGTTGTTTTCCGTCCCTTGGGCTTCCAACCTGAGTATTATTTTTTCACTAGCCACAGCAGCCTTTGGAGGTTATGTTCTGGGCAGAGTACACGGACTTTCCCGGCCAGCCAGTCTCATAACAGCCTTAACAGCCGCTTTTAGCCCGATTCTTGTTTTTAGAATTAAACATTTGAATATGCTGCAGGCGGCGGTATGGTCTCCTTTGGCTTTTAGTGCCGTAAAATTGATAGTAACCTATGCGTCTGTAAGTATAAAAAACAACTCGAAAAATATATCGTTACCTGAAAATATACCTTCGGCTCAATTTGCTTATCGGGGCGGGCTGCTGCTTTTAAGTATATGCTGGATTATGCAAATTCTGGCCGGCCATCCTCACGCAGCCTGCGTGTGCGGCCTGGCGACACTGGTTTACGCTTTCCTACTCTGGCTGAAAAATGCAGCCGAAGGAAAACAAATTTTGAAACTAACCTTATGGCCTATAACGAAAGCTTTAATTATAAGCGCTCTAACGGCCGTTGCCATCTGCGCCATACAGCTGCTGCCTACCGCAGAACTGGCTGCTCAATCGAGCCGAAGTCAGTCCTATACTTGGGATTCACTCAAAATGTTTCCTTTTACTTGGGAGCATTTTCAACTTTTTTTGCATCCGTTTTTACTTGGCAATCCTGCCCAAGCGGCCACAGAAGCTCAGTTGCAACGTCATATTATCAGTCATGGCGTCTTTTGGGAGTCCATGCCCTATCTCGGCTTAGCTTCCATATTTTTTATGTTTTATGCTCTATGGCACCGACGGCGTTATTTACCTTGGGAAATAGCTGCCGCAGCTATTATTTTTCTGCTGCTGGCCTTGGGCCCACAAGGGTGGCTCTATTGGCTGCCCTGGAAATTGTGCCCAGGTTTTAATCTCTTCCGCTTTCCCGCTCGCTTCCTCATGCCTTTCGGCACTGCAGCAGCCCTTTGGGTAGGCTGCGGCGTCGAAGCTTTCATGAACGATTGGCCTAATAAATGGAACAGTAAAACAAAAACTGCCGTTTTTTCCATAATGGCTTTAATAATATGGTTAAATTTTTTTTGGGCTACCAATAAATATGTGTCATATTTGCCTAATTCCATTTTTGCCAGACCTACATCTGCAACTATGTGCGAAGGAGCTTCACGTATAGCTTCCCCAACCATGCAGAATTATTGGGCTTCCATAGTGCAGCTCCGGGGGTGGCAAAACAGTCAGGCGGTTATAACCTCTATTTTTCACGCTCTTTCCCCCGACTCAGCCGTATTTTGGGGAGTTAGACAGAATACCAACCGAACTGTTTTTGAAGGCGGCATGTGTTTGGTAAATTATGCTGCCTTACAAAAAGCCACAGTCAAATCCATTATTTTAGGTACAAAAGATGATCGGCATTTCATGCGCCTAAGCCGTCGAGGGCGACAGCTTTATAAACTGCAGAACGTCAGTCATTTGTTAGCCTTTGAAACTTTAGTGGATGAATCGTTAGATTACTGTCATCCTATAGGCGAAACAGAACTGCCCTCGTTTTCTGCTCCGCTGCATGTTTACAAATTGAACGATCCTCAACCAAGGGCCAGATTCGCCTCCTCCTTTGTTAAAGAAAAAGAAGATATTTCGGTTGATTCCTTCTTTGACACTTACGGTTCAACTATTGAAAAGACCGATTTGGCAGTTCTTCATGAAAAGAATCTCCCAGCTGAGTCGGCTGAGCAGCATACGAATATACATTCCCTTGCCGATGGGCAGATTTATCCTCTGGAAGCGAACGAATACTGCCGGATAGTTAAAGACACCCCCCTATGCTTAGAACTTGATGTCAGTGCCAGCAGAACTAGAGCCCTGTTATTCACGGAAAACTGCTACCCGTCATGGAGTGCCTTTATCGATGGTCAACCCTTAGAAATTTACCGAGCTAATTTAGCTTTTATGAGCTGCATAGTGCCTCAAGGTCAACACAAAGTAGCCTTCCGCTTTATCTCTCATTCCCTCCAATTAGGATGTTTACTCAGCTTGATAGGCTGTCTTTCATTGTTAAAGCTGATGTTTTTGACTTGGCAAACAGCAAAAAAGTGAATTTTACGCAAGGTAAAGCAAATTCGTTGTAATAATAGCATTTACCGTACGATGTCCGTGAAAGGCGGTTAATTAAGAATGAAAAAATTGATTCCGACCCTCTTACTCTTAGCGGTAGTTTCTTCTGCCTGCACTAACAATCAACCCTCTAATCAGCCAACGCCTGCTGAGTACGTGCCGGCAGCTTCCGCACCTCAAGATGCTCATCAAAAGGCTGCTCCCAAAAATGAGGCCACTGAAGCTATCGGAGTCTGCATTCGCTATGTCGATCGTTACTGTGCCGAACCCGATGCCCAAAAAGCGGAAGTTGAACCTCTCGCCAAGGCCTTGGAAAACAGTATCAATACTATAAGTAACGTGACCGCCAGCAAACGAGAGCAAATTGATTCGGTGCGAGCTGCTATAAAAGTAGCTCAAACAGTGGGTGAGAAAGTGCCCGCCATAAAAGAAGACGGTATGGAAAATATGCTGGAAAAAGTTATTACAGCTATAAACAATTTGCCCGAAGTTAAACCGGAAGATGTTAAACCCGGTAAAGAGAAGCCTACCTACCAACCTCAGGCCAAGCAGGAACAGGCCAAGGCAAATCAGCCCCAGGCCAATAAAGAGCCAACCAAGGCAAGCCAGCCCCAGGCCAATAAAGAGCCGACCAAGGCAAACCAGCCCCAGGCAAATAAAGAGTCGGCCAAGGCAAACCAACCCCAGCCTAAATCTGATAAATCCAAATAAGAAATTTATTAAGAGTATAAATTTAAAAGTGCCATAATAAACAGCACAAGATAACTACAAAAAAAATTGTATCTAAGAAAAAGCACACAGTTGATTTTTCTGGGAGACAATTTTTTTTTGCAACTTTATGATAAAGGAGACCAATACCATAATTACAGCTTAGTTTCTTTACAGTTTTGCTTTTTGTTAGTATCATGACCCAGAGGCTTATTTTAACGTACTATTCCGCCCCCCCCGTCCTTTTTTAAATTACTGTCCCTATTTCAACCTAAATCTATGAATATTTACGTAATTATAGGTATAATCGCAGGATTAGCCGTATTGTCTGTTATTATTAGCAGAGCTTTCAAGGCTTTCATCAGAAGAAGACTCAATTATATATTTAGCTGCTTAGTCGAAGAAGGCAGCCTCGATCGAGCTCAAAGTTGTTTCCAACATGTTATAGAGGCAGCCCCCTCTTTCATGGATTACAATAGTACATTGTTGGATGCCGCACTAGATCTGCGCAAGGTGAACTCTGTTCAGAGTGTTCATAATTTATCAGCGTTTTTCAATAAAATTGCCGATATTTATTTATTATATCAACCGGAATCAAGTTTCGCCAACATATTTGCTGCAGGAATAAAAAAACACTCCAACCCTATTTTAGCTAAAAGTTGTATAGCCAAAGCTATACGCCGCGACAGCTCTTTAACCATACGCAGTATAGGCAGTATTGTTGCTCGTAATCTCGACAATTGTTTGTCGGCTCTGTTGGCAATTAGCGCTCTAACAGAACTGCCAAATAGCAAGAAGCCAGCTACAGGTAATGTATTATGGACGGTATCATTATTGCAGTCTTTAAATTTTGCCGGAGCCAGTCACAGTGCCGGACGCTATCTGCAGAAGTGCCTGGACGATCAATCTTTCAATTCGGTCAGCCGTTCAGCTGAAGCCTATGCTCTCGATTGCCAAGCCTACATAAAACAATCGCTCGGACAGGGTATGGACTCTATAGCCTCCCTTACCGTTTTACGTACTGTCGATTTTTATACTCCATACCTTTTTTTCCGTGCGGTCCTAATTTGTTTAGCCAATCACCACCCTCTGGAGGCCTTTAAATCTATGTTGGCTGTTACCAATCAGCCCGACTTTGAACTGCCTTCATGGTTCGGTGACATTCTTGAAGCCTATATAGAGGTAATTGCCTATATAACTATTCTGTACAGCGATGGACATAAAGAGGCCGATCCCAAAATTTTAGACATTCATTTGAAGAACTTAAAAGACGTAGCCAATTCCTATCACGACATAAAATACGTCCAAACTTTAACGGCCGACGCTTATATGTGCGCTGGAAAATATCGTCAGGCTTTAGTTTATTTAGAGAGAGCCAAGCGACTGCCTTGGAGCTTTATCATAGAGGCAGACGATACAGACGATCAAGAAAAATACGAAGCGGCGGAAGATATTATCAATTCATTGGCCACCTTCTCTCTATACGGAGATAGCGGACTTACCATGGCTCTTTATACTGCCTATGTTAAAATAGGCGATGAAGCTGAGGCTTTGGCTTTAGCTGAACGCCGTTTACGCTCCGGAGATTTTCCCGATCCTCTAATTGAAGCCTATTGGCTCTTCTGCGCTGCCCGAGCAGCCCTCAAAATTGGCCATCAAACAAAAGCTAACCAATTCAAACAAAAAGCCAACACAATTCTTGATAATTACAGCAAAGAGAACCATATTTGCGGGGAGCCCATTCCTCACGAAAATTTAGTCTCTGTACTGTCTTCACCGAGATGCTTCGGCCCTTCTCTGTATCATTTTCTCAGAGGAGTATGCGAAATTGAGCAAAACAATCCCGAAGCTTCCTGCTCCCATTTGCAAAAAGCCTTACATGAACATCCTAACATGTTGTCAGCCTTGCGCTTACTGGGTCAGCAAGCCTGCTTATCCGGCAACAAAACTGTGGCCAACATGGTGTTAGATAAACTCGAACTTTTCTACACATCGGTCGACGATCTGCGTCTTATGGCCGATTTGGAAAAAGTCAACGGTTAAGCGAGTTGACAGGCAACTTTTTCAGTAAACCAATAAATCACCACTTCTCAATTTAACTAAAAAAGTTGTTTTAACCTCTTGCCAAAAGTAAAGCAAGTGAGTATAATAACTCCCGTACTATTGAGGCGTAGCCAAGCGGTAAGGCAGCGGCCTTTGGAGCCGCCATTCCCTAGGTTCGAATCCTAGCGCCTCAGCCATAAGAGCTCAGAGTTGCCTCTGGGCTTTTTTTGTTGAGGCGTCACTATCGGCCTATATCCAAAGAACAAATCCGCAAACTGACTCATAAAAAATACTCAAAACACTAAGTGTTTTATGTGCTGAACAAAAAAGCTCTAAAGCATTCAGACCTGCAGATAACTTAACAAATAGTTTTAACTTTTTTTGTAAAAAATTGAGCAAAACAAACGGTCGTAAAAACAGTTTAACGTGTGGTTAATCCTCAACAATACAAGTATTTCGCCTTGTTTTTGGGAGTTTTGACCATTCTTGCTTATTTTACTAAACGCAGAAACAGCATATAAAAGTAAGAATATTCTCTTTAACTTACTTTAGAGGAAGAGACAACTTACTCCGCTAAAGATAACATCCGTTTTTGACTATGTAAGTTTACAGAATATCTCCTTCGGAGGTTTTAATGCACAAGTTTTCTAAGGCCTTAGCGGCTGCAGCAATTTCCCTGGCTTTTGCTTGCCCAGCTTCAGCATCCGTCCCCGACGACTTCATCAGCGTTTCTGTCAATGGGCAAATCCTTTATTTAGATCAGGCCCCCGTACTGAAAGACGGCACCACGTTGGTACCTATGCGCGCTATTTTTGAAGCACTGGGAGCCAGTATCAGATGGAATGCCGAAACTAAAACGGTTTTTGCCAATACTGCTTCCGATGCCGAATTGATGGCTAACCCTCAAGCCCCCAATACGTCAATTTCACTTACTATCAACGCTCCTGAAGCCACGGTAAACGATCAAAAAGTAAAGCTGTTAGCTCCGGCGCAAATTATTGCCGGTAACACTATGGTGCCTCTGCGTTTCGTAGGCGAAGCCTTGGGAGCTAATGTAAAATGGGACGGACACTCTCGTCTTATCCGCGTTTTATCTGATAAAGCTCAACTGAAAGTAGCTGAGCAGAGAGCCGACGGTACTATTGTAAAAATAGTTTCCCCCGACAACGAAATAGCTTACATGTACATTAAACATGAAGCTGATGCTCCCAGTACTTGGGATATATCATCTCTGAAGCGGCTCCAAATCGGTGGTCAAGCGGGCATTCTCAGAGTTCTCGATGAAACTGGGAGCAGCCCTGTTTACACGCGCACATTAGATAACTACACTACCGCCGCTTATAGTCCGGAACAGCGCTTAGAAATAGCTAAACATCTGGGTATAGACAGCTCTGACGCCAACAAAATTGCAGTAAGTTTAATTACCAATTACGTTCAGAATCGCAAACACTTTATGCAGCTCGTAGCCCTTTTGGGAGCTATCTGCAGCGATAAAGATCTGGTTTTAGATGACGAAATAAGAGAACAGGTTATGGCCTTCCTAATCAACAAACTGCAGAATGGCGATCCTAAACTTGATGCTAACAGCAACAATATGTTGAAGCGCCAGTGCCTGCTGTCTTTAGCTTTGGCCCGCAAAATCAGTCCGGAAGCTCTGCGTGCTGTCGTAAAATATTACGAATCAGAATCTAATTACTACTGTCTCAGCCCTATTAATTTCTTCTTCCTTAGTCATGCTGCCGATATTCAGGCTTTGAGCGACGGCAGCAGCCTGCTTGACAGAGCCAAGGCGGTCAACTCTATGTACAAAGAGCAACTAGCAGACGCCATTGCCAAGGGTTTGCAGAAGAAAGCCGACGACATGAAACCGATTATCCCCACAGTTTCGGCCGCAGCTCCCTTAAAAGCTGAAGAGCTTGAAGCGATTGGCGCCTCATCTGCTCCAGCTACTCCGCCGTCAACCCAAAAATCCGGTGCAGCCGAGAATCAACCCCCGGTCCAAAAACAAAGTGAAACTTCCGCCCAGTCGAACTCTCCTGCAGATGAAGCTCCCCTGCCGACATCTGTATTGTAATTACTGCTGCAAATAATCTGATTATTTACTGAGTCGGCCTTTATTTCTGCTTAAACAGAGAGATAGAGGTCGGCTCTATTTATTTAACTTTACAAAGGGAAAAGTCTCTCCGCAGGATCACAAAAAAAAGCGTAGAACATTTGGGCCCCTTTGGTGTAAGCAGTATCTGGGCCTCCTAAAATGATAAAGGTCCTCACCGAAGGAATCAGCAATCAAAAAGGTTGTCGCCAAAATGAAGAACCAAGAAGAGCAAAAAATTGCCGCCGTAATTTTAGCTGCGGGTAAAGGTACCAGAATGAAATCAGAGCAAGCCAAAGTGCTCCACCAAGTTCTAGGCAGACCGGTTGTATTCAGAGTTCTTCAAGCTCTGGAAGGGGTAAACTGCTCGCGAAGCATTGTTGTTGTCGGCCACCAGGCGGATCAAGTAAAAACTTATTGTCAAACTCAGTTCCCTGGGTGTCTGTTTGCCGAGCAGCCTGTGCAAAATGGCAGCGGTCACGCTGTACAAATGGCTCTGCCCCAGCTAGCCGACTTTGAAGGTTATGTCCTAATTCTCAACGGAGATATGCCCTTACTTGATTCCTCTGTTCTACAAAAGGTTATCGATACTGCTAAAGAGGGCGATTACGCTCTCACTTTACTGACAGCCGATTCTGCCGATCACAAAGATTTCGGTCGCATCATCCGCAGCAGTAACGGCTGCGTAGAGCGAATTGTAGAAGCCAAAGACTGCACCCCGGAAGAATACCAAGTTACGGAAGTGAACATAGGAGTTTATTGTGCTCGAGCCAGCTTCCTGCGCCGCTTCCTGCCCCAACTTACTCCAAGCAATGCACAGGGAGAGCTGTACTTAACCGATTTAGTGGGCTTAGGCCGAAGTGCCGGGGAAAAAATTGGAGCCGTTGTGGGCCATGTAGCCTATGCCCTAGGGGTCAACACGCGAGTCGATCTAGCCAAAGCCGCTGCTGCTCTGAAGGAGCGCAAAATCAACGATCTCATGCTAAGCGGCGTCAGCATTATCGATCCTCGATCTGTCTGGATTGAAGATCAGGTATCTATCGGTGCAGACAGTGAAATATGGCCGGGCACAGTACTACAGGGCAGCACGAGTATTGGTGAAAAATGCAAAATTGGACCAAATACTCAAATTACCGATAGCTCTATCGGCAGTCACAGCAGTATAGTTCATTCTGTACTCAACGAAGCTACAGTAGGTAATGGTGTCAATATCGGTCCCTTCGCTTATCTACGTCCTCATGCAAATATTGCCGACCGAGCCAAGGTAGGCGACTTTGTAGAAATAAAAAATGCCAACATAGGAGAAGGTACAAAAGTTCCCCACTTAACTTACGTCGGCGATGCCGACATAGGCAGCGGCACAAACATTGGCTGCGGTACAATAACTTGCAATTACGATGGCAAGGCTAAACACCGCACAACTATTGGTGACAACGTTTTTATAGGTTCAAACTCCAGTTTAGTGGCGCCCGTAATTGTCGGTTCAGGCGCAAAAACCGGAGCAGGTGCTGTTGTGGTACACGATGTACCGGAAAACAGTGTAGTAGTCGGAGTTCCAGCCCACCCCATTAAGCATCGGTAAAAAATATAGAAAAAGTGAAGAATTAGTTATGAGCGAAATTAACGATCCTAACATGCCGGAGCTCACAGCCTCCGAAAATATGGACGCAATTCCTTTAGATTCCGTATTTCAGCCAACTCACCACGTTAAGTTGTTCCACGGTACTTCCAATCCAGAATTGGCTGAAGCGGTAGCCGACTATTTAAACATTCCTCTTGGCAAAGCAATGGTTACAACCTTTGCCAATAAAGAGATCCGCGAAAAAATTGAAGAAAATGTACGCGGAGCCAGAGTTTTTGTCATTCAGCCCACCTGCGGCAACGTAAATGATACACTCATGGAACTGCTCATAATGATCGACGCTCTCAAACGGGCTTCCGCTCACCAGATCTGTGCTGTTATCCCCTATTATGGGTACGCTAAACAGGAAAAGAAAACTTCCGGACGCGAGCCTATTACAGCCAAACTAGTAGCCAACCTAATAACTACTGCCGGCGCCGATCGTATTATTACCTGCGATTTGCACGCTGCTGCCATTCAGGGCTTTTTTGATATTCCGGTAGACAATCTGAGCGCTTTGCCCATTATTGCCGAGCATTACTTAAATAAAAATATTCCTAAAGAAAATTTGGTAGTAGTTTCTCCGGATGCCGGTGGTGTAGCCAGAGCCACTAAATTGGCGGAGCGTCTGGGAGCCAAACTGGCCATTATTTTTAAACGCCGCCCTGAGCCGGACAAGCTCGATGTGATCGACATTGTAGGTGACATTAAGAATAAAACCTGCATAGTTGTAGACGACATGATCTCCACCGGCGGCACTTTAGTAAAAGGAGTTGAAACCCTTATAGAACACGGAGCCGAAAGAGTTTACGCCGCAGCGACTCACGCCATCTTTGCGGAAGATGCCGTTCAAATTATCAAAGATTCTCCCATAGAAGAGTTAATTGTAACTGATACCATTCCCATTTCTGAAGAAGCTAAGAGTATGAGCAAACTCAAGGTTCTTTCTTTGGCTCCGCTATTAGGAGAAACTATCCGCAGAACTCACTTTAATTTGTCGGTCAGTGAACTTTTTGTCTAGTTCAACTGCCCAATAAAATAGTAATAAAAATGTAATAGGCCCGCGCTCTGTCACCGCTTCTGATATCTTGACACTTATAATGAAAAAAGATAGAATAGGCGGGCAATTTATCCTGGCAGCCGTAAGTTTAACAAAACTCGGCGCTAAGTAAAGGATAAGCGAGTGTTCGATCTTTTCCTCTTCCTGAATTAATGCGGAAAAGATCCTCGCGGGTACCGAGGAGGAATATAATGTCCCAGGTTAAGCTGGAAGCGAAAGTTCGTAAAGAGACCGGTAAGGGTGTTGCCAGACGTTTGCGCCGTGAAGGTCGTATACCTGCCGTGTTGTACGGTCATCACCTCGAAGAGCCAATTATCCTTGATGTAAACTCAAAAGATACTGAAAAGATTCTTCAAACCGTAGGTAAAACTGCCATTATCAATTTAACCTTCGGAGAAGAGGGAGTTCAGGATCAGCTGGCCATGTTAGCTGATTACTCTCGCGATGTGTTCGGTACCTGCCTCCTGCATGTAGACTTCAAGCAAGTCCGCATGGATGAGAAAGTTACCGCTTCCGTCCCCGTGGTGTTGGTAGGCGAAGCTGTCGGCGTACAAGAGGGCGGCGTCGTTGAGCAGATGCTCCGTGAAGTAGAAATCGAGAGCTTGCCCCTGTCCATTCCCGCTCATATTGAAGTTGATATCAGTGGTTTAGGCCTCGGCCACCACCTCACTGTTGCTCAGATTGCCTGCCCAGAAGGCGTAGAAATTAAGGCTGATCCTTCCGAGACCATCGTAAGCATCGCTATTCCCAGAGCCGCTGCTGTGGCCGCCGAGGGTGCAGAGTCCGAAGCTCAGGCTGACAACTCCGGTGATGCCGAATAAGGTTATAGGCTTTGTATAAAGCGCAAGTTTACAGAGAGCACTTAGCTGCGGGAGATTGGTAAGTTGAACGCTGCTAGTGCTTTTTTAGTTGTTGGTTTAGGCAATCCCGGAGCTGAATACAAAAATACCCGCCACAATATGGGATTTCGAGCAGTTGATCTGTTTGCTCAAGCGCATAATTTAAATTTTACGCGCAAAACGAAGCTCTATATTGCGGCTTCTGGTACCGTCGGCTCCACTGAAATATTCGTAATTAAGCCCCGAACTTACATGAATCTTTCAGGGAATGCCGTTCTCTCTATGTGTACCAGTTACGGCTTTAAGACGCACCAAATTATTGTTGTATCCGACGACTTCTGTCTACCTTTAGGCAGGTTGCGCATTCGACAAAGCGGAGGCAGCGGCGGGCACAACGGACTTAACAATATTATAGCTTGCTTAGGTGCTAATAATTTTATTCGTCTGCGCCTTGGCATTGGCTCGGCTCCCGCAGGATCGGATCCCATAAATTTTGTTTTGGGAACGTTTAAGCCCGACGAATACGAGCCGGTCAACAACCTACTACAGCGTGCTTCAGAAGCTCTCTCTTACATTATTGAGTGCGGCCCGGAAGCAGCCATGAATAAATTTAACGGCAAACCTTAAGTCTGCCTATGACGGTTACATCATTTTGCCGTCGATTAAAAAATGAGCTTCAGAGAAGGTATCACCACTCCGGAGCTCATTTTTTTACCCCACCCTGCAAGAAGTCTCCCACCTCTGTAAGTGGGAGTTACGTTCACTTAAATATAATAAAATGAGCTTAACGATTAACGTATAAAATTAGTATGTTTAATCGGTTCAATTTCCGGACGAGATTCTTGAGAAGCTTGAATGTTTTTCAAAAGCCAAGCCATATTCTCCCCTAAAGTGCGCATTGTCTGCATGCCCTCTTCATCTTGGACAACTTCCTCGGCATTAAAGCCATGAGTACCGTTCCAATACTGAGACGAGACTACCGGCATACGATTTATAGTGAAATATTTGTTTAAACGGTCAAAAGCTGCTGTAGTGCCACTGCGTCGGGCATTTACAACTACAGCGCCAGGCTTAAAAGCTAACCTGCCCTTGCTGGCAAAAAAGGCCCTATCTAACAAAGCACAGAGAGCTCCATTGGGTCCAGCATAGTAAACCGGAGAGCCGATAATAATTCCATCGGCTTCGATCATTAGTTTCAACATTTCATTGGCAGGATCATCATTAAAAGCGCATTTCCCTAATTTGGCACAAGCACCACAAGCCACGCAACCGTGTACGGCTCCTTTACCTATATGGAAAATTTGAGTTTCGATACCATGCTTTTGTAGTGCCGTAGCAGCCTCTTGCAAAGCAGTATAAGTAGCTCCATTAGCATGGGGGCTTCCGTTAATTAATAATACTTTCATGATTAAATCCTCCAGAACATGACGTACTGTTAAATACGACATACATTAACAAGTTATGTTGAATTTCTGATTGAAATTGCTAAGTCTTGCTTTTAAAGCAAAAAAAAATCGAACCCCAGATTAACCGAGATTCAATTTCTCACCATTTATGTGGTGCGGAGAGAGGGACTCGAACCCTCACGGATTGCTCCATACGCCCCTCAAACGTATGCGTCTACCGATTCCGCCACCTCCGCGGGAACGGGGTTATTATAACAAAAAACGATTGTAAGTCAAGGGATTATTTCCCCAAAAAAAATATTTTTTTATCAAGTCAAATTAAAAACAACGCAAAAAACGCTGCTAAGAATAGACCAAGTTGTCTTTTCTCCTTAAGAAGGGAAGAACATTTTTTTTGCAAATAGGCTACCGGATCATGTATAAGCCCGATTATTCTTCCGCTTTGAAAGAGTCATACGATTGGTGCCGCCAACTTACAGCTAAGCGCGCCCGCAACTTTTATTATGCCATTCGCCTGCTGCCCAGAGCCAGACGAGACGCCATGTGCGCTGTGTACGCTTTCTTCCGCCAGTGTGACGACATTTCCGACGCCAAAAATGTATGCTGTCGGCACGAACAATTAGAGCAGTGGAAGCAAATTGTCCAAGGACAGGATCCGCCTACTTTTATGCCCGGTCTTCCGGCTCTGCGCCATGCCGTGGCTAAATATCATATCAGTCCACAGCCTTTCCTCGATCTGATTGACGGCATGTTCATGGATCTGGAGGAAATTCACTTTAAAACTTTCGACGATCTTTATCTTTATTGCTACCGAGCCGCTTCTACTGTAGGATTGGTATGCATCAGTATTTTCGGAGCTCCTGACAAGCCTGAAGTCTACAAAATGGCAGAGTATCATGGTATTGCTTTTCAACTTACCAATATTCTGCGCGATATAAATCAGGATGCTTCCGAAGGCAGAGTATATATTCCAGATGAAATTTTGGCAAAATTTGCTATTACCCGCCAATCCATACTCAACAGAACTTACAATGAACAAAAAATGGCTCAACTAATTGAGTACATGGCTAAGCTGGCTCAAAGCTATTACGATCGGTCAGAATTTCTCCCCTACTTTATTCCTTTGCCTAGCCGCGTGTGCCTGCGCGCTATGACAAATATTTATCACGATATTTTAAATAAAATTGAAAGTATGGGCACGGCTACTCTGCGTCAAAAGGCCCGCCTCAACTTAATTCAAAAACTAATGGCTATAGCTTCGGCCTATTTTGTTACTTGGGCGGACTTCTTGCGCGAGACCTTCTTGCCGTCCAATTAACATCATGAGAAAAATCAAGACTATCTTAGCTCTGCTGTTTGCCATGACAGCTACAACTCTAGGCGATATTTTTATGGCTAAATTGCTGCGTCCTTATGAACGCGTAACTATTGTCGACCTCTCTCAAATTTGGGATATAGCCATGAGCTTGTTGTGCAGCAGCACATTTTGGATAGCCGTTACCTGCTTTTTGTCCTTTTTTATTACCTGGCTAAGTGTGCTCTCTTATGAAGATCTTTCTTTTGCTCTACCTTTAACTGCCATTACCTATATACTGAACGCTTTTCTGGCCGGTCCCATGTTGGGAGAGCATCTCAGTCCAACCAGATGGCTAGGCACGCTCATCATCGGTGTGGGAGTGGTGGTCGTTTCTCTCAGTGAAGGAAAACAAGAGAAGACAACCACCGATTTAGCGGACGGAATTCCTCCCGATACCGAAAAAACGGAAACTGCTTAAAAATTAGTCAGAAATGCCGGCTGTACAGCGGAAGTCGAGACCTTCCTGCCAGCCTCGCTCTTGTAGAAAAGCTCTAATTTCTTCTCGCGAGTTCGGATTGCCCACCGCTGTTACCAAAAAGAAACGTTGCGGATCCGGTAGCTCGCTTAAGCTAAGTACTTTTAAACCGCATATAGTCTGGCCATGACGGGCAGGCAAAATATCAGTATAAAAAGCGGGCTCAAATCCGTGGGCGCGCAAAGTTTTAGCTAAAGCTTTACCATTCGGACCTGCTCCCCAAATAATCAACTGCCTTTTATCGGCAGGCAGGCTGCGGATCCCCTGCTCTTCCTGTATAGAAGGAAAAAAAGCCCTTAATAAAAAGCTGACTTTTAATTCCCGCAAAGCTTCATGACTGCATCGTTTGTCCACTCTGGTCAAACGATTAGGCAAATCTCTCCAGAAGAAGAGCACCTTGTCAACCTTAGCCATTTTAAATCCTTTGAGCCACATCCGCAGCCACAAATGGTAATCTTCTGGCCAGCAGCCGTCTTCATATAAGCCGGCTTCCTCCAAGGCGGATCTGCGCATAATAACCGAAGGATGAACCAAAGGACTCTCGACAAAAATATCTCTTTCTAAAATTTCCGGTTTACAAGCTTTATTAAGCCAACGCTCATAACGTTTCATGCCTGCAGTAAGGTCTTTTTGGGGAAAAATACGCACCTTGCAGCCTACAGCTGCAATCTCAGGATGATTATTTAGGTAAAGCATTTGCTGAGCGAAACGTTCCGGATGCGAAATATCATCTCCGTCCATGCGGGCAATAAAGCGAGCTCTACTTTGTCTGAAAGCAAAATTTAGAACTGCGGTAATTCCGGAATGTTTCTTACTAAAAACATGTATTCTGGGATCGGCATCGGCTAAATGTTCAGCAATTTCCAGAGTTGAGTCATCAGAGCCATCATCTACCAAAATGAGCTCCCAGCTTTTGAACGTTTGCCTGCGAATTGAATTGACAGCTTTCTCTAAAGTGTCAGCACAGTTGTATACGGGCATCAAGCAGGAAATTAAAGGCGATTTTACCGCATTGTAACAGAGAAAGCGTTCGTATTTGGTAAGCGTCTGTGCTGTCAGGCTGACTCCCGCCTGAGCAGCCCAAGACTCAACCGCACTATGTAGTTGATCGGCTCGCCAAGTTTCTAACTCCAGTTCATATTCTGTATGTTCACCATCAAAACTTGTGCGGTCCAATTCAAATTTTTCCGTACCCTCTAAGTCGGCAGCCTCTATGGGCCAAACCAAACGCAAATTATGAACTTCACCTACTTGGCACAATTCACCTTGAAAACTATCGGCCATAATTTGTCGGCCCACTTTACTCTGCGCAGCCCAATCTAACCTGCCTTTCAACAAAGCATCAGCCTCAGCAGCAGTCAGTTCTTCTTCAATTTCCAAGGCCGAGAAACAACCTCGTTCCATAGACAAACCGCGCTTATAAACAAAAAGTAACCGTCCATTTTCTTTGCGCAGACGCAGCATACAGCGTCTGGCGGCAAAAAAACTGTCTTTTGAATCGAAATATATGTTTAATTGCTCAAGCTCTCGCTGAGGGGGGCCTAAAATAGCTCGAACTTTTTCCCAATCACTCTTACCTGCTAAAGACCACTTAAATTCACGTTCCGTATGCTCAGTTGCACAATTTCGATCCATAACAAAAAAAGTTCCTTAACTAAAAACTAAACTGGTAATTAATATTAACATAAAAAAGAGGAGGCCTCTTATACAGAAAGCTCCTCCTCTTTTTCATGTCGAGCCAAACTATTTTCTTTCTATCCCAAGGGAAACAGTCTGGGAACTAGCTGCCTCATTTGAACTTTCCACCAAGGCCAATCGTGAGAGACATCAAATCCCCACAGCTCAAAGTTGTGCCTGATGCCAACTCTATCCATGACTTCATGAATTTCTCGGCTATAATGAACGCGTTCCCAAGCCCCCTGGCCGCAGATAATATTAATATTGCAGCCATCTAAAGAGCGTCGAATATTAGGATCGTAAAGATTAGCCACATAGCTTACCGGATTGTGGAAGTAGCAGCGTTCATCAAAATAGCCATCTAAGAAGCAACTAATATTGTAAATACCGCTCATACCGATACACCAACGAAAGATCTCATGATGACGGAACAGAGTATTAACAGCATGGTAAGCGCCAAAACTGGCCCCTACAGCCGCTATAGGCAGCGGACCACCACAGTTACGGAAAATGAAAGGAACTACTTCGTCTATAATATAGCGATCGTAAAGTTCCTGACGCCACGCACGTTCGCCGGGGCCGATCCCCTCATTATTCCAGCTTAAATCGTTAATGCTGTTAACAGAATATATTTTTATTCTGCCGCTGTCGATGTGGTCGGCCAAAGCACCAATCATTCCGAAGCGCTCAAGTTCTTCGAAGTCGGCTGAAGCGGTCGGGAAATAAAGAACAGGCACTCCCCAATGACCATACACGGCAATAGGCATATCACCGCTCAGATGTCTGCTATAAAATCTGCTCTTTTCTACGTGCATTTAGCTGTTAGACAAACGAATAAGGAGCTAAGCTTACAGTTTGTCGTTTACCTCCTGCCTATTTTCTTCACCCTTAAGCCAGTACTCAGGGAAAGACTGACACTTTTCAAATCCGGGACATCCTAAGCAGCGTTTACTGCGCATATTTACTTCACGCAAACGTTTGTCACGGCACTGAGGCTCAAAAAAATCGAAATTATCAAAGTACTTTTCTAAATACTCTTCTTTGTAGAGAGCCATTCCATCCTCCTGCGGGCCCTGAGCCCGGATAAGCTGCTGGCTTTCCCCAGGCTTTTCACCTAAAATCATACGTTCAGTATTTTACCACACACAAAGCTAATGGGCAAGAAAACACGGTATAAAGCTAACCGCGGAACGGTGAGATCCATATCTTGTCAATAATTCCCTACTAAAAAAACTCTCAGCGCAGGACAAAAAGACATCAGAGAAGAAGAACCCGGGCAAGTTTTTGGAAGCTGCATTCGAAGGCAGCCTCACTCGTCGGATTTTCGAACAGCAGCGCTTATCGAGAGAGTATTTTTCGAGGCGTTTTGTTGTTTTTTGCTTTTACACTGTGCCGATAAGTTGAGGACAGAGAACAAGTTGCAGACAGAAAACTGTCAGAAGAAGAAATAATTTTCTCGGGCTGTCAGCTGCCAACTAAGGAAGTGAAATAAATTCTGACGCTGCTGCGGAGCCTGTGCCAGCAATAGAGAGTTGTTGACTAGTATTAGGAGGGATGGTTATGTTTTTAGATTGGTTCAAGAGCAAGAAACCCACTTTAAAGCTTAAAGCTAACCAAGAAATTGAAATTGAGTTCTTTGCTGATGAAACCTATAAAACCTACTTCACTACAGTGTTAGACGTTAAGCGCAAGGAAATTATTCTAAAAAGCCCTGGCACAGAGCGCCGTCCTGTAAAAATGGAAGCCGGGCAGCGTCTCACCGTGACAACTCTCGATGAGAATAAGCTGTATTATTTTGAAACTGAAGTCACTGACGCCGGCGAGCGTGAGTTCGATATTACCGCACCAGCCAACGTAGAAAATGAAGACGTCCCGAAATTCGACGAAAATACTAGCATTGAGGCGCCGGTAAACGTAGAATACCGTGCCATGAAGTTGGCTCACACTCAGTCGGCTCAAACTGTTTCCATCAGCTTAAATAGCTTAGTGTTAGGTTGCAATATCGCCATTCCCGAAGGAACGGATTTGCACGTTGAAGTTCAGATTCCGGGCACTCCCGTATTTTCATTCAAAGGCAGAGCTCTAACCTCTAAACCCAATACTAACAGCAAAGGCAAAAAATACCTCTGTGAGATCGAGTACGCCGAAGATGCCGACAAGAACGATCGCATGGCTATTATGCGTTACGCCGTCTATTTGAAACGTCGCGAGCAGCGGCGTGCTCTCCGCGGTGACGACATGGGCAGTAAGAAGTTTTAATTAGCTTCCTTAAACAAAATAGTCGGCGGCTTGAAATGAAAAGTTTATTCAGACAAGTCCAGTAAAAGTCCAGTCTGCAGAGCTGTTCTAAAGAGCCCCTCCCAGGCTGGGCTTTTTTGCCGTAAGGTTATGATTATTCAACCGCTGTTTTACTAAAGTTGCCAAAAACAAACAAGCGTCAAATAGTTTATTTGCCCAGCAGAAGTCTTCGGCGCTGTCACAATTTCAAAAGAACGCAAAACTAAAGGAGTCGCTGCCGTGTGCGGTATAGCTGGTATTCTCTACAAATATTCTGAAACAGTTCAGAACCTGAATTGGGATAATTTTCTACAAGAGCTCAACAATATAGCTTTAGCTGAAGTCATCATAGACAATCCTCCCATCGAAGCTGTCACAGCGCTGGAAGAAAAAGTCTCTTATCTGAAAGATTATCAGGCTTTTTCGATTCTGTGGAGCGACAGTAACTTAGCCGATCGTTTACGGAAAGCGGCAGACTCTGTATTAAGTTTTGAACAACGCTCCAAAGAGCAAATAGCCTCTTCTAAAATTCCCATCCCTACCAATTTAGTAGAAAATTGGAATTCTCTCGGTGTGCGCCTGCGCGATATACACTGGACTATTTCTCAAGACATTCTTGGTAATCTCGATAAAGTTAAACTGATTACTCCCGATTTCATCAAGGCAGCTAACCTAGATGCTTGGAAGATTACGGCTGTACTTAATAATATGGACCGTCTAGAAGTACGGGGCCGCGATAGTTTGGGTATAAGCGTCAGCCTTAGTTTTGTTTCCCGTCAAAGTTTTGATTCTTTCCGCGAAACTATTGAAAAGGCTGGTTTAACTGCCGAGTTTAATCGAAGAATCAACTGCCCCACTTTAGATAACTTAAGCATTCGTTTCGATTCTCGCAGCGCTGCCGCGCCAAGCTTAATGTTTGTTTATAAAGTTTCCCAAGAAGTTGGAGCTTTAGGAGACAATGTTGCCTCCATCAGACGTAGTCTTAAAGAGGACAACCTGCTGTGGTACGCTCTCGGTTCACCTTCTGTAGAAACCAACGTTTGGTCTCACACTCGTTGGGCCTCCAACGGCGTTATAAATATTGTAAATAGTCATCCTGTAGATGAACAGACTGAGCCTAACAATAAGGAACCCGATCGCTATTGGATCAGTGCCGCTTTAAATGGCGACGTCGACAATTTCCAAGCTCTAGCCCAGAAAATATATTCTGCCGATGCCGTTTCTATCTCTCCTAAAATTACCACTGACGCCAAAGTTATTCCCGTCTTAGTAGATTATCACTATCGTCGCAGCGGTAACTTAGAAAAGGCTTTTATCCAATCGGTCGGTGAATTTGAAGGTTCGGTAGCCATATGCTTAAGTTCCAGTTTGGAACCCGGCCGCATCTATTTGGCTCTCAAAGGCAGCGGTCAATCTCTCTTTATAGGACTTTGCAGTCGTGGCTATGTGTTTGCCTCAGAAGTTTACGGTATAGTAGAACAGACTAACCGCTATATTCGCTTAGACGGAGCCTCTGAGCATATTCCCGGCCATCCGGAAAGTGCTGGACAAATTTTTGTTTTGCAAGAAGGACAAGTTGGGCTGGCAGGTCTAAAGGCATTCCATATAGACGGAACTCCTCTTCAGCTGAGCGAGCAGGATATAAAAATGGCTGAAATTACTACTCGCGATATTAACCGCGGCCAGTACGACCATTTTTTACTTAAAGAGATCTGTGACTCTCCCAATTCTGTAGCTAAAACTCTGCAGGGTAAATATTTTATTGAAGATAAGTTTGACGGTGCTGCCAGGATCAACTTGGGGCCGGAAGTCTTCCCGATAGCTTTGGCTGAAAAGTTTAAAAATCACCAAATAAACCGCATTCTCCTCATAGGACAAGGCACAGCGGCTGTAGCTGGTGTTGCGGTTGCCTCCATGATGCAGAGAACTCTAAGTGGTACCGACATAGAAGTCAGAGCCATGAAAGCCACTGAACTTTCCGGCTATTCAATGGAAGAGGATATGGCTAAAACTCTCATTATAGCCGTTTCTCAATCAGGTACTACCACAGATACCAACCGTACTGTCGATATAGTGAGAGCTCGCCACGCTTCGGTATTAGCGATTGTCAATAGACGAAATTCCGATCTTACCTATAAGGTAGACGGTGTGATGTATACTAGTGACGGTCGCGATATTGAAATGTCGGTAGCTTCCACCAAAGCGTTTTACAGCCAAGTAGTTGCTGGCTATCTTTTGGGGCTGCACATTGCTTCTTTAGTAGGCGCCGTAAGCACTAAACAAATTCGCCGCGAATTGCAAGAGCTGCTCAATCTGCCTAGTAAAATCTCTTCAGTAATAAATAAGCGCAAAGACATCGAAATGTTAGCCCGCCGCTACGCTACCACTAGAAGGGACTGGGCGGTAGTAGGCAGCGGCAGCACTAAAGCAGCGGCCGACGAAATACGTATTAAGCTGAGCGAACTTTGCTATAAGTCCATCGCTACCGATTATATTGAAGATAAAAAGCACATCGATCTCTCGTCGGAGCCTTTGACACTGATTTGCACGGCCGGATTGCCAACTATGGCCTTGCGCGACTCTGTCAAAGAGGTCGCCATTTTCCGTTCCCACAAGTCTATTCCCATAGTTATAGCTTCTGAAGGATTTGATGAGTTTGAGCGCTACGCATCCGGAGTAATTTACGTGCCTGCAGCCTCAGCCAACGCATCAGTGCTTCTCAATACGGTAGTCGGCCATCTCTGGGGCTACTACTGCGCTCAAGCCATAAATGAGGGAGCTAATCTGTTAAAGCCCGGACGCGCTTTAGCAGTACAGCATCTCAGCAGCGACGGCGGCCTAGTATTTAACCAAGCCAATATTAGGCGTATGCTGTCGGTAGGCAAAGCTTTCCAAGATGACTTGAAGAAAGGACGCTTCAACAGTTCTTTATCAGTAGATTCGGCGGTTCGCCTGTCTCTCATGTTCCAATATTTTACTGGAGCCCGTTCACTGCGTCAGTTAGCTACCGACTTTAAAGGAAACAGCTTGGTTGAAACTATGGTTACCTTGCTTTCCCAGGCCATCCAGGAACTTTCACGGCCTATCGATGCCATCAAGCACCAAGCAAAAACTATTACTGTTGGTATTTCCCGCTCTGACGAACTGGCTGAAGGTCCCATATTTGAAGCTCTGGGCAACTTTAACATTACTCCCGACGACTTACCTTACCGCGATTTGTCTTTCATCCGGGCCCTCAACAAAACTATTGATAAGATTGTAGGTGCAACTCTGTATGAGATCGACGGTCTCAATGCGTTGAACGAGGTAACAGACTCTACCCGTATAAAAGCGATAGAGAAAACCGGCATTGCAGTCAATATGAGATCGCGCTCAGACAACAGTTCTCCTTTGGTAGGTACTAAACAATGGGTCACCAATAATAGACGCTCTTATGTGGGCCATGGCCATAACGACGAAAAGCCCATACTAATTGCTCCTGTTATAAGCACCGGACGGGTTGAACATTTAGTTTTGCTCCATTTGAACTTCAAGCACGAACTTTCCCTCGAAGAACGTGTCGATGTCATCAAAAACTTAACTAACCGTTACGGTGATTTAGTCAGCCAAGTTGAAGAGACTAACGTATCTTGGCATGATGAGTTCCTCAACCTGTTGAGCGTAGAAGAGCTCTCCACTCTCAGAGCAGCAGTTTTAGCAGAACTGATTATTAAGCGCCGCGGCTAGACAACCATACGATGCCACATTTTGTGGAGCGACAGACGCAACGCGGCGTCAGTTTCTGCTAGCGGTGTGGCCCTCATTTTTCGGCCCAGGCTTGAAGCTATTCAAGCCTGGGCCATTTTTATTGATCTCAGAATGACTCTAACCGTCATCCTTCTTATAAAATAAGATAGTGCCAAACATCACTTTAAAACAAAAGTTTGGAAGCAGACATAAATTGACAGTCAACCTCATTTTTAATTTTGGCCCGCCATCATTCCCTGATCTTCTTTAACACCCCGATGATACAATTTAATAAGTTCATATTTACCTTTACGTATCTCAATGAGGTAGATATCGCGAATGTCTAACTGCCGAGCCAAAGAAAAAGTGCCCGTAGCCCCTTTCCAGCAAGGACGTGCTTTAGGTTCTTTAGGATCGGCGCCTATAGAATGGAGATAGGCACGCATCTCTTGGCGGGTTTTTACTCCATTTTTATAAGCACTCAACATAATATTAGCAGCGTCAAAAGCGCTGGCGTCGAGATGCGAAGGAGATATGCCCCCAAAAAGGCGGCGAAAACGCTCCGTGTAGCGTTTCGTAGCTGGATCGGGGCTGTCACAGTGGAAGTATCCTGACAATATCAAGCCATCTACAGAGCTGCCCCCTACAGAGAGTAAATCTTTAGTAAACGGGGCGACCTGACTGGCAATAGGAATGGTAATACCACGCGAACGTAATTCTTCAGCGAACAAAGCTAACGGTGTTCCACGATGATCGGAAAAGAATACACAATCTACTTTGTCTTGGACAAACTTATCTATAACGCGGTCGAATTTTACGTTGGAGAAATCGGCTTCCGATCCGATCTTACCTCCAGCTTTCTTAAAACTGTTACGAAAATATTCGGCGACATTCGCAGAAAGCACACTGTCTCTGTCAATGACTATGCCCACACGTCGATAGCCTTTTTTAAACAGATAATCGGCAATAACTCGGCATCGAGCAGCATTAGTATCACTAGCCGTAAAAATGCACGGCCCCTGCTCCCAAATGCCGGGAGCTGAAACTACAGGAGTCAGAATAGGTAGCTGAGCCGCATTGAAAAGAGGTGACAAAGCTAAAGAAAACTGTGAACTGAAGGGACCAATTACTCCTAAATACTCTTGATCGCCATTGATACTGCTGCAGATACCAGCTGCAGTTTCCATACTTGAACGGTCATCATAAATATCGATAACTGCCAAACGTCCGTCTTTCGCTCCTCCACTGCGATTAAAATCATTCTGGGCCATAGCTATACCATAGAGCAAACGGTAAGCCTCTGGAGCATTAACACCGCTTAATGTCATGAAAGCTGGCAAGCGGAAGTACTTTTTGCCGCTCAGGTACACATTAACATTTTCTTTCATAATGTGCGCCTCTGCATCGCTAGGATGACGAGTAACAGCCTGCACCAAACATACCATAGCCTTAGGCCAGTTCTGCTGATTTATATAGAGACGGGCCGTCTCTTTGTCGGGATTGACTAACTCGTACGGAATATCAAATTCCCAGCTTTGACCGTCTAAAACTGATTGCAAACCTCCCCAGGCTCCCCAAACGAAGAGCAAACTACAGATAATAATTAATACACTTGCCAGCTTAGATGTGGAAGCTGCTCTAGGAACACAAGCGACACTACTACTGCGCGAACTGGCGTTAGCGATCACCACATGGCGCGGTCTGTTTATACTTTGAGCTGCTACACGGCAAAAAGATTCTGCTCTCAGTTCATCTTTAAGAATCGGATCATCGGCAGCAACGACAGACAATATAGAGATCAGCTCTTTTATAACTTGTCCCATATTTTGGCAGCGCTCATCAGGATTTACTTGCATGCAGCGCAATACCAATTTGGCAAAGTTGGGATTTATGTTTGGGCAGTAAGGCGATAATTGGTGACGTCCGTATACCGGTGAGGGCGGCTTACCAGTTAAAACAAAATAAAGGGTGGCACCAAATGAATATATATCGCTTCGAGCATCAGTCTGACTGGAATCTTCCCAAACTTCCGGCGGTGCATATCCAACTGAGCCAACCGCTGAAGTATCGCGTTTCTTAGTGGGATCAAAAAAGCGGGCTAGGCCAAAATCGATCAGCTTAACATGGCCATCAGAACTGATCATAACATTTTCAGGCTTGAGATCACGAAAAATAATGGGCGGCTGTTGGCTATGTAAATATTCTAAAACTCTGGCGATTTCTAATCCCCAGCGCAGAGCCTCAACTTCACTGGGCTGTCCGTTTTCTTCTACCAGCTGAGCTAAATTACAACCTTTAATCTCTTCCATAAGTAAAAAGGTTGACTCACCTTCAGAGAAGAAGTCGACAATAACCGGCAAGCTGCGATGAATTAAAGAAGAAAGCAAACGTGCTTCCCGTTCGAAACTGCGCTTTGCTTCGGCCAACTGCGATTTATCAGGGAAATGTAATTCTTTCAGGGCCCAAAACTTCCCAGGCAAACGCAAATCGGTAACTCTGTACACAGCCCCAAATCCGCCTCTGCCTAAAAGTCCTACAACTTTGTAACGTCCCTGCAGTACGGTCCCTTTTTCAATAGGGGCGGACGAACTGCTTTCAATTTCTTTAATAAAGCCGGAAGTAGGCAGAGACACGGGGCCCGAAGCCATAGTAAATTCAGGCTGCTGCGGAGTTCTGCCCTCAGTGAAATTATTTTCTGCCAACTTTTTACTCCGTTTCTTCAACAGGAACTCTGATAACAATAATTATACCGACGTCAGCTGAAGACTTTGCCTCAATAGTACCGTTGTGCTTGCGCACCACTTCCCTAACTAAACCTAAGCCGAAGCAACTACTTAACCCCGGATGGGAATTGGCAAAGAAAGGTTCAAACAAACGGGGAAGCTCCTCTTTGGAAATAAGAGTACTGTTGGAAGAGAATTCAATCTGAACTTCCCCGTTCAAATAGTTAGTATGAACCCTCACCAAAGGATTGACAGTATTTTCAACTTTTATAAGATCGCGCAAGAACACTAAAATATTAGCAAACGCTTGTGACCATTGAGTTGAGTTGGCTCTGACCTGAGGAAGTTCTGCATATTTTACCCTAGCGGCAATTTTGTTCTCGGCGAAATCATCCCGCAACAACTCTAAACTATCGGCCACCACTTGGTTTATATCGGTAGAAGCTCTGACAAATTGGGAAAAACTAACCTTGTTTTCATTCTCAAGAGAAGTTCTGGAGTAAACTAAAAGCTTCTCAATAATACCCTTGCACTTCTGAACGGCATCTTGAATAATATGCAGCCTTCTGGCATTGACAGGGTCGCCGGCTGTCCTTGATAAACTGCCTACCATAGTAAGCACGGCACTAAGCGGCTGACTTAACTCGTGAGCCACTCCGGCAGCGAGACGACCGACTCCGGCTAAATGGCTCTCCTGAGCGACTTCTCCTTTTAGCACCTGGATTTCTTCGTGAGCTTTATTAAGCGCTTCTTCACGAACAAAACGCGGAGCCATTAAAGAGGCAGCTGAAGCAGCAGCTTTCAAAAGGCTGCGCTCTAATTCGCCGGGTTTTTGTGCGCTCTCCCAAGCAGCAATTATCACTCCACCTCCGGAGTGTCCGTGCCAAACTGGTACAGCCATCATCCAGCGTCCTGAAGCCCTAGATTCTGCAGTCTCGCCAGTTTCCCAAGCTTGCTTCAATAGGTCTTTTACCATTCCAGGGCCCGTATCTTCAGCCGGAGTACCAGCTTTAGCAGCTAAGCGGAATCCGGTTTCTTCATGGCCAGGCTGCAAATAGAGAGTGCAACCATCAGCACCGATTTCATCTAGACAAGCCTGACAAAGCAACTGTGCCTGGCTAGCGAAATCATCTGTAGCTAGAGGAGCTTCCTGCAGAGCCAAAAGACTGCGCTGATAGGCATCGCGCTTGCAGAGCAAATTATAAGACCACCAAGAGTAAAACAGGGCCAGCGAAGTAGCAGCCAGCCATACAATATAAATTAACAAGGTTAAAAAGAAACCTCACAGCCTGTGTTTTTGCTTTAAACCTGCTTTTTCACACCATCAGCCCTCTTATCCTTTTCTTTTAGTGGCACATATAGGCAACGGAACAGATATTAGTTTTTTTAAGGACTGGCCTAGAAGATAGCACATCAATTTTGCAAGGGAAAATAGCGAAATTGTTGTCAATTTCCCTTGCAGCTAAAGTCTGTAAAGAAGCGGCTTAAAATTTAAGTTAGCAGAATAGTTATACAATAACCTACAATACTTCATAGTTTAAAATATGGAGTGATCCTGCAACCTCCGGCAGCAACGCACGCAAATACATAAAGACGAACAAATGATGAGCTCTTTGATAGAACCAATTTAAACGGTAGTTTTTATCTCCAACAGTGAATCTATCCGGACTAACGTTAAACTCTGCTTCCCAATTTATTAAGTTAGTCAGCAATGGATTACCCTTCTGCAGCTCATCCCAATTATCTTCATTTTCTAAAACATTGGCTAATTCGTCAGCTTGGGACGCAAACCAGTCTAAACATTTATTAAACAATACTCGGTTGTCAGCCAATTTTCGTTTTATATTGCTACCCAACTTCTCAATATAGTTAAGATTGCAATTGGGCAATACACCACTTCTCCAACACAAATTCCAAGCGGAATTTATATCGTTATAACAATTGTCAATATGAGACGGATAAATATGCTTGAGCTTAAGCTTTTTTAAACGGCGAAGTTCATTTAATTGCTGAGGCAAACATTGACAATTTTTGGGAAAAGGTAAAGGCCACTCCACCATATCACCGGCAAACAGCGCCTGAAACCGAGATAAAAGCAGCCCCAGATGTCCGGGACAATGGGATTCAGATCCGATAAATTCCACTTGTAAGCCGCCCAGACAGCATATCTCCCCGTCCTTCCAAACAGTATCAGGCAGCTCAATAAAACTATGAGAGAAAGTTTGACCACTTTGGCCCTCACGGCGCCGAGCAACTTCTCCCTCTTCTTTGGCACGCAATAAAGACTCAACGGTTTTCAATGAGGCCCCTATACACAACCTATCTCGAAATGCTTTCCTAAAAGGACGATTAGCCCAAGCGTGATCCCAATCGGCGTGAGTATTCAATAGATAAAATTGTTGAGGACTGAAGCCCCTCGAACTCCAGCGCTTTTGGGCTAAAGTTATAATTTCTTCAGCTAAGTACTCATCCCAACCGCTGTCAATAAATAAAGCCGTTTGCCTATTGGCTAATACATAAACTAAAACAAAATTATCCAACAAAAATGAGCCTAAATCGAAACTATCCTGCTTCTCTGTAGTTAATGAAGCAGTGAGAGAAAATTCTTGACAGCGACTGCTCAATAACACTAATCCTTTTCTGTCTAAACACAACTTTAAGGGACAGATATTGCTTCTCCGGCTCCGCCACCATTGACGTGCAGATCGGAATCGCTGTAGTCGGCTTCTGCAGAGCTATCCTCCGTTCCCGTATCAGCAGGCGGAGAATCGGCACTTCCTTCAGCATATACAGCAGCTTCGTTACTATTGTCAGCCGGAGTTTCAGCTGCAGGAGCCTCACTGTTTTCTTCGACATCGCCCTGATTGGAAACAGAACCGTCTGTATCATTGACGCTCCCTACACTATCCGTCGTTGTCTCTGCAGCTTGAATATCCTCTGCTGTCTTATCCAAAGCCTGGTCGGAAGTCGATTTTTTGGACGGACGCTGCTTGAGATCGGGGAATTTATAAGGAGCTTCGTATTCTTTTATGAACACGCTACTAAAACGTACGTCTATAGAATCAATTTTTTTCTTTTTTAGCTGAAACTGATTGAGCAGAGCCTGCACAATTTCAAGCTTGATGTTTAGCCTATCAGGGGTACCGAGCTTAATTACAGTGTCATGTCCCAAAAAATTGATGCAGGCACTGATATTCTGCATACTGTCAACCGAATAATAAACAGGCCTAACGTTAAGAGCTTTTTCTATTTGGGGAACAAGACGCAGAAGATTCTTTATCAGAAAGTTGTTCATCTCCAGCTGAGGCATACCGAAGTCTACTTTAAAACGCGGCAAGCGGCTGTAACCCGGACGTTCTTTTCCTAAAATGCATCCATTACTATCGGCCATAAGCCAGTAACCGGAATAATTTTCGGAACAAACCAAAAACATCGGAATCCGCTCTTTAACACTAATAACCACTGAACCGCGACTTTCCAACGAGACATCACTTTCTAAAATAGCCGGATCATCCAGAGGACAAGTTCCGCAGGTAAAAAGAGACGCCCAATAGTAGAGGCCCACTTTGTAAGGAGACTGATTAATTATTTCATCGCTGCTAAAAATAGCGTTGCCATCAACTCTAATTTGCGAAATTTTAAATACAGGCGAGAGAAGAAAAACACTCTGTGCTAAGCAGAAAAAAATAACTAAAATGACCTTCGGTATCTGTCGCACAGAATAGTTGGAAGGTAAATTGATGGAAGACACCGTCTGCTCTCTCTCTTGCTTAACTGACACTCAATTTCCGAACCAATGATGACAGCAGCCGATAAACGGCTGCCCTCCCCTGTCATACAACATTTCTTGCCGCCATCAATCAATACAAGAATGGGAGGAAGTAAGACACTCCGCACAACGAGCGGCACACTTGTTAATATCACCAGCACCTAAGAAAAGTACAATATCTCCGGCATGGCAATTTAAGTTAACATAGTTTAAAATGTCGGCAGACGAAGGAGCATAAACTACATTTTCAGGTTTTCCGAAACGGCGAACTCCTTCAACGATTGCCTGGGAGCTAACTCCCTCTATAGGATCTTCTCCGGCCGAGTAAACATCGGTAACCAGCAAGACATCAGCCTTCTCAAAAATAGTGCAATACTCTCTCTGAAAAAATTTGGTGCGCGTATAGCGGTGAGGCTGAAACACGGCTATAACCCGCTTAGCCTCACCAGTGCGGGCGGCATCTATAGCGGCCCGGATTTTGCTTGGATTATGTGCATAATCATCAACAATTGTTACGCCATCAAATTCTCCTAAAATTTGGAAGCGGCGCCGAACCCCTCTGAAAGCGGCCATATAACGCGAGATGTCTTCAAATTTCAAACCTATTTCCAGGCCAACAGCGATTGCAGCCAGAGCGTTCTGAATATTATGGCGTCCAGGAACACGCAGAAGCAATTCACCCAGAACCCGGCCACTGCGCATAACCACACACTTAGAAGCGTAGTTAGCAAAAGTAACTCTGACCGCCCGCACATCATTTCCTTCACCTAAACCGTAGGTAATGACCCTGCGCCTGACTTGAGGAATCAGAGAGCGAACTCCTTTATGATCGCCGCACATGACTACAAAGCCATCTTCGGCCACTCTATGGGCGAATTGTACAAAAAGTCCTTCGACACGGTTGCCGGTCTTAGTATGATCATAACCGCAATCGCAGTAAGCTTCGGTAGAAAGATTAACATCGGGATCGACGCTGGTAATGATAGCAGCATAAGGAGAGAGGTCGACAAAAGAAGCATCAGATTCATCGGCCTCAGCTACCAAATAGCAGCCATCTCCCAGCTTAGCATTAGAACCGATATCATTGAGTTCTCCCCCCACTACAACGGTAGGATGAAGACCGGCTTCTTCCAGCATGGTAGCCACCATTGATGCAGTAGTGGTCTTACCATGGGTTCCGGCTACAGCTATTCCCTTGGTCGGTTTCATAAGCAAACTTAACATATGACCGCGCTGTACAGTCAAAATATTGCGCTTCTTGGCTTCAAGTACTTCCGGATTGCTAGCTGGAACAGCTGAAGATACTACAACAATATCGGTGTCGTCGGTAATATTAGTGGCACTGTGACCACAGAAAACTTTAGCACCCAATTCTTTCAAACTCTGGATGATACGCGAGCTTTTCAAGTCGGAACCGGAAACACGGTATCCCATCTGCAGCAAAATACGAGCAATAGCGCTCATACCAATTCCACCGATACCAACAAAATGGGCATGTCTAAAGTCCAACATGACATTACCTTTCATTCTAATAAGAGTCATATGATTACGAAATTTCCCGTCTGCAACAGACGCGTAAAATAAATTTTGTTTAAACCGAAGAAGTTAAGTTTGTCGGAGCTCGTCCCAACGACCTTATTTCTTCCTTTTAGGTAAAGACTTAAAACGATTCTGAGATATAATCTGCAGAATTTGAGCAATTACCGCTTCAGCTGCCCTAGGACGCCCCAAAGCTCCGGACGCCTCGGCCATCTTTTTAAGTTCGTCCTCATTATTCAAGACGGACAGCAAACTGTCAGCCAAATCAGCTTCAACTTTATCATCTAAAATTACCTTAGCAGCCCCATGCTTTTCTAAAACGCGCGCATTGGCTTCTTGATGATTCTCGGCCGCATAAGGATAAGGAACGAGAATTGACGGCAAACGACGAGCAGTAACTTCTGCCAGCGTAGTCGCTCCAGCACGGCACACTACCAAGTCGGCAGCACCATAAACAGAGGCCATGTCATCGGTATAGGCCATAGGTCTGTAATCTATCTTGCGTCCGGAGACCAAATCGCAACTGCGCGCACTGACTTCATCGATATGCTTTTGACCGGTAAGGTGTATCACTGTTATATCCATGTCGAGCAGAGTCGGCAATGAAGCCAAAACAGCTCTATTCAAACTGGCTGCTCCCTGACTACCGCCCACTACCGCAACACATTTCCTATCGGCAGGGATATTTAGCACCTGTCTGGCTTCGGCACGTCCTTTAAGTAAAATGGCAGTGCGCACCGGATTACCAGTCATCAGCAACTTAGAAGGTGCAACACCTGCATAATTTCCCGGCAAAGAAACACAAACACTCTGAGCCACACCAGATATCAGCTTAGCAGATTTACCCATAAAAGCGTTCTGTTCCATTAACAGAACGGGTATATCTAAGCAAAATGCGGCCAAAGCTACGGGAACACAGACATATCCACCAGAAGCCACTAAAATATCAGGCTTAAAAATTAAGAGATGATACAGACTTTCCAAAAAGCCGAGTCCCATTTTGAAAACAGCCGTCAGTTTATCTAGCCAACTGCCGCCCAATCCTTGAGCATGAATATTTTGTAAGCGGAACCCCAACCGCTCGGCGATACCACGCCCAACACCTCTGTAGGAATCAAAAAAAAGAGTCTGTACTCCACCTCCATTTTTCATTATTTCTGCCACAGCTAAAGCAGGATAAAGATGTCCCCCCGTACCACCTCCGGCAAACGCCACCTTTAACGGAGTCATTCCGATCGGAAGAGCGAAAGGAAAGGCTGCAGAAGCCGCATTCATAAAACCAGGAATTCTCCCTCCAGGCGGGCAAACCGGTGGCCGACTATAGGGGAAAGCAAAAGCGGCAGCCTCGCACTTCGAAGAGTTTTTACTAGCCGATTCAATATTATTGATAGATGCAGATACAGATGAATGAGGATGATACAATTTAGAGGAAATGTTGGAGGCAGTCCGATCGCCCAACACTTCCGAAGAAGCAGAAGACACGGCCTGACGAGCACCAAAAGCTTTGGCAATGGTCTTGGCAACTTCCGGAGACATTTTCAAAGGACGGGCAGCTGAACGCTGCTTCTCACCGTTGACTAAACTTTGATTATCTTCTGGCAAAATGATCGCACTCCTCAAAAAAATTCCGCTTAGTATTGTTCAAAGCTAAGCCGACTTCCTGGCAAAATATTCACTTTTGATCTTAATAAAATAGAACAAATTAGGATAAAAGCACAGCTAAGCTTATTATTTATGCACTTAATTTACAACTACTTTCTAAGGGGAAAATTATTAATGCAGAAATACTTACTCTGCTGTCTTACCAAAATATTCTTTAAATTACATTGGATTAAGATCTAGCTGGGCGTTTCCTCAACCAAGGTAGGATCGATAGCTGGACGAGGCAAATTGCTCTCCTGCTTGACGCTTCCGCTTGAAGCGATGCCTTCCCATTCTATACTGGACATAGGGGTCACACAACTCTGGCTGTCAGATGAAGATAAGGTAGCTCCCTCGCGTACAGCTTTGTTTTTCTTGACTTTAACTGGGCGAGGCTTTTCTCCAGACTTATTATTGGCAGAAATATTAAGCATTAGGCCCATAGAGATCATTGTAACAAACAGTGAACTGCCTCCGTACGACATAAAGGGCATGGGCAAGCCTTTATTGGGGAATAAACCGGTAACAACTCCAACATTAAACAGGGTCTGCCCTATAATCTGCAGCGATATACCAAAAGCGATAAAAGCTCTATAAGGATCGGTACAAGTCAGAGAGATCTCTATACAGCACATAATCAAAACAAAAAATAGGAACAGCAGAGCTAAGGAACCGATTAGACCGAATTCCTCACAAATAATGGCATAAATAAAATCGCAATGCATTTCGGGCACAAAATCGAACTTCTGACGTGAAAACGGAAGTCCCACACCCCAAATGCCACCAGAACCTATGGCAAAAAACGAGTTAGAAGCCTGGAATCCGCTGGTCCTAATGTTGGCCATAGGATCAAGCCAAGCATATATTCTGGCCAAACGATAAGGCGTAATCAGGATCATCAACATGCCTGCTAACGAAGCTATCGAAATAGAACCGACTATAAATTGCCAAGCCGCCCCGGCAGCTATAATCATCATAATGATTGTGCTACCAATCACAATATTTGTACCCAAGTCGCTGCCTAGTTCTATTAACCCCATCACAACGGCGCTGACTAACAAAGCAGGCCATATCGCCCCTAAGGTTTTCAAAGCGATACAGCGGTGGTATCTAAACCACTCCTTGTTAAAAATATTCATCCACGAAGATTCATAAGTGGCATTCTGAGGCAAAGGGATCTGCTTGGCTTGGACAATCTTATCTTGATAACTGGCCAAGAAATCAGCCCAAAAGAGAATCATAGAAAATTTGGCGAACTCCCCGGGTTGAAATTGGAAGCTACCGATGTAAATCCAGCGATGGACATCATTAGCTGTAGGGCTAAAGGCGGCCCAGATCAGCAAAACAACAGTCAAAAAAACCAAAGGAAGGCTTAACTTCCAACGCCATTTGTCAAAGTCGGACCATTTGTAAAAAAAGAACATAAAAACAGCCCCGACAAGACAGAAAATCACCTGACGGTTGAAGAAAAAAAGTGTGCTATTATACGATAGAGCTCCTCCACCCATTGAAGCAGAAAGCAAATTCAATAAGCCCAAACAAATTAATACTGAAATTACAATGAACAGAGTAGAGGTTATAGGCTTATTGAAATATTCCAGTTTCATTTAAACTGTCTCCAATCAACAGATGTACGCAAGTATTTCTATTCCTCAATTTTATTGACATATTCGGCAAATAGACGGCCGCGTTCTTCAGCGTTGCGAAACATATCAAAACTGGAGCAAGCAGGAGAAAGCAACACTGTACCGCCGCTGCCTTTTACTTCATTCCAACCTATAGTCACTGCTTCTTCTAAAGTAGACGCTCTGAAAATAGGCAAAGTGCCAAACAAACGAACAGCCCCTTCCAATCGATCTGCAGCCTCACCTATCAGAATTAAACAACTGCAGCATTCAATGATGGCCTTCCCCAAAGGAGAGAAATCGAACCCTTTGTCTTTTCCACCGGCAATAAGAGCCAAAGGTGCCTGTTTAAAAGACTCTACGGCAGCAATTACAGAACTTGTATTGGTGGCTTTTGAATCGTTAACAAAACGAACGCCTTTATAGCTACGGACTTCCTCCAGGCGGTAATGAAGAGGAGCATGTAGTTTCAAAGCACTTTTAATAGTTTCTTGGTCAATGCGGAGAAAACGAGCGACAGCTATTGCGGCCAAAGCATTGGCTAAATTATGAGGTCCGGGGAGTCCGGCATAATCTTGTTCGCTCCAAGGTACTACTTGCTCCGCGCAGGATTCGTTTCTATACCATATCCAGCCTTTTTCATACCAAGTTCCCTTAGCAACCGGATGATTAACAGAAAAAGTCATAATTTTAGGACAGGCTGCAACCTCTGGTCGTGGATACGCCGACAGCCAACCGGGCAAGGCACCTTGACGCAGTAAAGTAGCCATGCGCTTAGCTTCAGGATCGTCATCACTGAAAACAGCCAGATCTGCGGGGCCCATACGAGCAAACAGGCGAGCCTTAGCAGCGAAATATTCGTCGAGATTAGGGTGACGATCTAGATGATCGGGAGTAACATTGGTAAGCACAGCAATATGAGGTCGAAAATTATCAACACTTTCCAATTGGAAACTGGAAATTTCGGCAGTCACAAAACCATGAGCGTCAGCCTTATCAACTTCAGCAACCAACGGATTGCCTATGTTGCCTGCCAGAATAGAGCGTTCTCCCAACATACGATCGATGAGCGTAACAGTTGTGGATTTGCCATTTGTCCCAGTAACGGCAATAAACGGAGCCTTAGAAAGACTCCAAGCTATTTCAACCTCACCAAGAACTCTAATTCCGCGTTGCATGGCCTCTTCAACCAGAGGGCTGTGTATAGAAACTCCCGGACTAATAACAATTATGTCGTTATTGAAAATTCGCTCCGAATGGCCTCCGCACTCGTAGCTCACCCCAATGTGTTGCAGCTTCACCACTGCCTCAGTCAGTTGCTCAGCCACCCTGGAATCGCTGACAAAAACTTCAGCTCCTAATTTGTTTAAAACTTCGGCTAAAGCAAGTCCGCTTTTTCCCATGCCCAAAATAGCGATCTTTTTTTCTTTATAACTTGCCCAAACTTTGGAATTCATGACAGCCCCCCTACATAATACAGAACACCGACCAAGGCCAGCACAACAGAAGCAATAACAAAGCGAGAAGTCACCTGAACCTCATGAAGCCCGCTCAATTCAAAGTGATGATGCAACGGACTCATCTTAAAAATACGCTGACCGTTTGTAAGTTTAAAATAGGAAACTTGTATAATCACAGACAGCGCTTCCACTACAAAAATTCCGCCGATAACCACAAGCAAAAACTCTGTACCGGTAAGCAAAGCCAAAGCAGCCAAGGCTCCACCCAAAGCCAGCGATCCGGTATCTCCCATAAATACACGAGCTGGGAAAACGTTGTACCAAAGGAAGCCGACACAAGCTCCGGCCATAGCCACCGCAGCCAAACAAAGCTCCATGTGGCCGGTATAAGCAGCCATAGCACTGTAAGCCAACAAAGCTACGGTACAAGTGCCTCCGGCTAAACCATCCAAACCATCGGTTAAGTTTACAGCATTAACAGTACCGCTAGTTAAAAATAGAGTTATTCCCAACATTGCCCAAGCGCTGCTGACAAACCCCAGAAAAGGAACATTTATCCCAAGCGGCTCTCTGGTAAAATACAGGTACACAAACAGAGCCAGCCCTAAACCTAACAGAGCAGCCATTTTATGGCGTGCCTTCAATCCCAGACTGCGATGCTTCATAAGCTTGCTAAGATCATCGGTCATGCCTAAAACAGCACAGACTACCGTTACCATGCGGAAGATCCATAAATCGAGTGTGTTAGGCGCCCAAAAACTGGCCAGCAAACCGGCCATAATGAGAACGATACCGCCCATGGTGGGGGTTCCTGCCTTGGAAAGATGGGCCTTAGGTCCTTCCTCCCGAACTTCTTGTCCCCATCCGTGGCCCTTCGCCCATCGCAAAAAAATAGGCATGCTGACTAAGGACAACCCCAAGCCAGTAAGCACCGTTAGCCCTATCAAATGCATTCCCGGCAAGTTACTCATAAAAAGCCTCTTTTCCCAAATTTTTACTGTAAAGTATAAGAGTCTCTGATCCTTTGAGCCAGAGATGACAAGTTAACAGAATGTGAAGCTTTTACCAGCAAACAGTCACCGGGACGGCGCAATTTGCAAAGTAACTCGTAAGCCTGTTCCCAATGAGGAGCCCACAAAGCATTAAGTCCCCGACTCTGAGCTTCCGCAACAGTATTCTTGCTAAGCTCCCCCACTCCAATCAACACATCTAAGCTGCTACCGGCGCAAAGTTCTCCAAGTTTTCGGTGCAGTTCCTGTTCTTCAGTCCCCAATTCAAGCATATCTCCCAAAACAGCCAAGCGACGCCTTTGTTCTCTGTTTTGGGAAATGTACAAACCGACCGAATCCAACAGAGTCGGCAGTTTAGGCATCAACTCTAGAGCGGCTCTTACTGAACTGGGGGCAGCATTGTATGAATCATCAATTAAAACGGTACCGTCCGGAGCGACCTCAATCTGCAACCTTTTGCCGGTTAGCCGACAGGAAGAAATGCCGCGAGCTGCTTCTTCCAGATTAACTCCTGCCTCATAACAAGCGGCTAAAGCAGCCAGCATATTAGCACAGTTATGTACTCCGGGCACAGGGAGAAACACTTCTCTAATTCCCGAAGGAGAAACAAAACGCACAGTCTGTCCCCAAATCAGACGCCGCATGTTGCCATTATCACAAGATTCTGCCAATTGAATTTTTTCTTTAACCTCAAGCAAATGCCAATCAGCATCGCCGTTCTGCACACCGAAAGAAATGCACCTTCCTTTAGCATGCTGACATAAAAGTTCATAAAAATCAGAATCTGCCGGCAGAATAGACACCCCTTCAGAATCGCTGTTGTCCAAAAGTTCAGCTTTAGCTAGAGCTATTTCATGTCTGCTCCCTAGCCTCTCTAAATGAGACTCACCTATAGTGCCAATAACGCTGATCTGAGGAACAGCTATTTTAGCTAAACGATCAATCTCTCCCCGAGCCCGCATACCCATTTCAGTGACAGCCCAATCAGTATCCGAGCGCAGAGACAAAAGGGTTTCGGCAAAGCCCACCTCGTTGTTGTGATTGGCAATAGTGGCAGCGACCTTATAACGTTGGCTAAGAATGGAATTAACAAAATCTTTTACTGTTGTTTTTCCCACTGAACCGGTTACAGCCAGAACCTTAGCACCGCAACAGTGCAAATAGTAACCGCTTAAAAGAAGATAAGCCTGAAGACAGGAATCAACGTAAATAAGCTTGCCGGAGCACTCTTGAGGCGGCTTAATATCTCCGGCCTCACGCAACGACCAGAGAGAAGCCGCCGCCCCGTCTTTTATAGCAGTTTCTACAAATTTGTGGCCATTGAAACGCTCACCGCACAGAGGTACAAACAAGCCTCCGGATATAGGACGACGGCTGTCGGTGAAAAGGCCGGCAAAAACAAAATTACCGGGTACTTGTTTAGGAAGTTTGGTCTGAAGAACTTTAACTATTGTTTCTGTTTTCCAAATTTCGACCATAAAAATATTCTGAAATTCCGTTTCTCGTGAATGATAAAGTAGTACAGTTAAAACAAAATCCTCTCAGCAGAGGCAGAACTCACGCTAAGAGGACGCTAATTATAAGGTGCCTATAAAGAACTATCCATGACATAGCGACTATGGTCCAGAGCTGGACGATTCCATTTGGCAACCATACGAACTTTGCTCGAACTAAAGTAATCGCAATTATTTCCTAAAGCCATTTTGCTTAAAGCCAACTCGGCTTGCTTTACGTCGTCGAAATAAACGGTCGAATCACGCAACTTTTGATAAGTTTCATGTCCTTTGCCGGCAATAACTACAGTATCGCCGACTTTAGCACTATTCACCGCCTTAGATATTGCTTCAGCCCGATCCAGGATTATTTCAACATATTGCATATTGTCACTTGAGATGCCAGCCAAAATCTGCTGAACGATACTTTCAGGATTCTCGCTGCGCGGATTATCGCTAGTAATGTAAATTTTATCAGCTTTCTCAACGGCTAAACGCCCCATAATGGGCCGTTTGCCTTTATCGCGATCTCCTCCGCAGCCGAAAACTAAGCTCAGTTTTCCTTTAGTAATAGCGCGAGCCGAGTCGAGCAGATTAGCCAAACCATCTGGAGTGTGAGCGTAATCGACAATCACAGTAAAGCTTTGCCCCTTACGCACAAGCTGGAACCGCCCGGGTACAGCAGTAACCGATTCTAAAGCCTTAACAATAGATTTGCAATCAAGGCGCAGAGCCATACCTACAGAGAAGGCGGCTAAAGCATTATGCAAATTAAAGAGGCCGGAAAACTGCAAGTTGACGTCGTATGCGCCGACTCTGGTCTCAACTGTAAAGCTCAATCCACTAGGATCGGCCTGGACATTGTAAGCTCGCACATCAGCATTTTTGGGAGTACCATAAGTTATAAACGGCACTCTATTCTTTATAAGTTCAACCAAACGCTCGCCGTAAGGATCGTCAAGATTGATGATGGCAAAAGGACTGACGGCCCGATCGCTATAAATACCCAAATTTGTAAACAACTTAGCTTTAGCCAGGAAATATTTTTCCATAGTTTCATGGAAATCCAGATGATCTTGAGTCAAATTAGTGAAAACAGCAATATCAAACGGAATTCCGTAAACCCGATTCAGGGCCAACGCGTGAGAAGAGACCTCCATGACAACACTATCCTGACCGGCACCAACCATGTCGGCAAACATTTTGTGCAAATCGAACGATTCAGGAGTAGTATTGGAAAGTGGGTACGACTTTCCGGCGACATGAGCTTCGATGGTACCAAGCATTCCAGGATTATATCCAGCTTCTTTGAGAACGGCTTCAGTAAGGTAAGAAGTGGTAGTTTTTCCGTTAGTGCCGGTTATGCCAACAATAGTTTTTAACTTTGCAGCAGGATATCCGCAGAATTTAGCAGAGAGAACAGCCAAGGCCTTTCGGGTATCAGGTGTTTTTATAATAGCTACACCGGAAGAAGCCAATTTCTCCGGAACATGTTCCATTACTAGAGCAGCAGCGCCCCTATCCAACGCTTCGGCTGCGAAAGCGTGGCCATCACTCTGAAATCCGGTTATACACACAAATAGATCTCCAGGGGCAACCCGCCTGGAATCACAGCTCAACTTATTGACCTCTGTAGAGGGATCGCCTATAACTTCAGCACTTTCTATTAGCTGACTTAACTCCGATACACTAGCCATGACCTTCCACTGCGCTCTCCTTTTAGTTATTACTTTACATTTCCGGGCTCATATTCTTCCTGAACATATCCTGGAACGGGAGGAACCCCCAAAACCGGCAAAATTCTTTTGCATATACTACTGAATACAGGAGCAGCCACCCGACCGCCATAATATTCTTTTTTGGGCCGATCAATCTTTATTACTATTACGACAGCAGGATCGTCTATGGGAGCTATTCCGACAAAACCTGCGGTATACTGATTAGGCAGATAACCTCGTGCACCTTCGGCTATTTGGGCAGTGCCAGTTTTACCGCCGACCTTGTACCCCGGAACTCTAGCTCGCTTGCCGGACCCGACACTAACTACGCCGGCCATTATGCTGCGAACTTGTTTAGCGCCTTCTTTGCTGATCGGACGGATTAGCACCTCAGGCTTTAGAGAGTGAACAACCTTGTGATCCCTCTTCGTCCTTGAGTACGACTTAACCACCTCACCTTTGGGGGTTATGATCTCTTTAACCAAATGAGGCTTCATGCGCACACCATCGTTGGCCACAGCCTGGATGGCAGATCCTAACTGTAAAGGAGTGATACCGACAGCCTGTCCGAAAGATATATTGGCCATGGTCAGTTTGCTCCAATCTTTCCAAGAAAAAAACAGCCCGCAAGACTCACCGCTAACCTCGATACCGGTTTCCTGACCGATGCCGAAATCTTCCAAACTCGTACCTAACTTTTCGGCCCCCAGCACCAGAGCCATATTGACAGTGCCTGTGTTAAAAGAGTAGGCAATTATATCGGCTATAGTTTCTACACCACGAGAATATAGTCCATCTTCAGCGTTATGAATTACTTCACCGCCAACAGGAACGGCATCGGGGCAAGGAAACAGAGAAGTACTCGAATAACCATTTTTAATGGCTGCACAAGCGGTAAGAACCTTAAAAATGGAGCCCGGCTCATAGCAATAACAGGCAATCCCGTTGACATAAGATTCTACAGGATAAGCGTAATATCGCTGAGGCTCAAAATCGGGGTAATTAGCCATGGCCAGAATATCGGCGCTCTTGGCATCCATAATGAGCACAGAGCCTCCAACAGCCCCAAACTTTATAACCTGTTTTCGCAGCTCTTCTTCAGCCACAAACTGGACGAACTCGTCTATTGTCAAAACGACACTGCAACCGTCGATAGACTGACTGTCATTTTTCTTATCGCGGACAAACACCGGCGCCCCAGGAACGACACCACCGTAACGATCGACCTGTTCATCAGCATGAGAAGCCACTCTATGAGAGAGTTCCTGATCGAAAAAAGCCTCTATTCCGTCGCGACCTTCCCCACTATCGAAGTCGACAAAACCTAAAACTTGAGAGGCCAAACGCCCTTTAGGATAGTAGCGGAAACCCGACTCAGCCTCTGTAATTTCGATAGCTCCGAGAGAATATTTGTCATCGTCATCTTCAGATGACGCCTTCAATTTCCTAAGCTCAGAGAGCATCTCATCTGGAGCATTCTCGTTCAGAACCTCAAAATTGTTGTCAGTATTTAAAATTTTAAACAGCTTCTGCTGATCCATCTTGAGAACGGGGGCCAGTATGGCACTCGTTTCGGCAGCATTTTTAACTAGGTAAGGATGACATCTAATCTCGTATCGACGTCGGCTGGCAGCCAGAACTACGCGGTTGCGATCTAAAATAGATCCCCGTAAACCAATGGTTTTTCCTTTGCCCTCTTTTATACTAGCCTGAAGTTTATCTGCCCATGAAGCATAAAAACTGCCCGCAAACCATTGCATCCACAGCTGACGCATTGCTACCGCGGCAAAACACGCAACTAACACGATAAAGATCGTAATAACACGTTTGCGAAAACAGCTATGAAAATCTTTTTCCATCGTATTATCACCAAATGTTATTGCCGAAAAGCCCAAAAGGCTGGGGAGACAGGATTTGAGACACCCTCAATAAAGAGACGACCAACACAAGTTCTAAGCCCGCTACCCAACGGTGAACAAATTCAAACGGGCGCAACGATCACCTAAATGCCTACAGCTTCTGCAATGAAACTCATAAAAAAAATTCAAGTTCCCCTCATTGGAGGAGATTATAACTTCAGGTATTAACTCGCACAAGTATTATATACACAAAACCAGTACAAAAATATGCACTAACGGCAAAAATGCATCTACAACATAATCAAACCAAATAAGCAACCCAAAAAGTAGATCTTCACTTTTTACGAACAGGAGGGTAATAAACGGCCTTGACTTCACCGTTACTGGCTGAGGAGTGCAGCTTAACGAGATGAACTTTATCAGGACGAGGTACTTCCATACCAAGAGCAATAGCTTGCGGGCTAATCCGCTCAACCGAAGATAACTTTTCAACTTCAATTTTTAATTTAAGCTGGTCATCTTTTAGAGCGGCCAGCTTGGACTGGGCTCTGTTCAGTTCATACTGAACTTCAACAATACCGGCATATTGAAAAGTCATCAGAAAAACCAAGGATATCACAATGGAAAAGACACAAAAACACCACACTTTAGGTAGTACGGCTAACTTAGGAAGTTCATTTTCGGCCTGAACTGAAAGATCGCTTAGTTCTTCTGCAGAACGAACCGTTCTTCGAAGCTGCCTGGCCCATTCCGGCAGTTTAGGGAGATTTATATGAGCTCGCTGCACGCTAAACTGAGACATGACTTTCCTTTCCCATAAAGCAGATTCCAAATTAGTAGTCAAAGAAACATAAACATCTGCATTTACTGAGCTATAATTTTTCTACGGAACGAAGCTTTGCCGAACGGGAGCGGGGATTAGCTTCCAATTCATCAGTGCTTGGAAGCAGCGGACGCTTAGTGAGTTCTTTGAAAATAGCTCTGGCACCACAAGTACATACCGGAGCAAGAGGCGGACATTTGCATCGTCCCAAGCCACTTTTAAAAGCGGTCTTGACAATCCTATCTTCCAGAGAGTGATAACTGATAACGACTGCGCGCCCTTTCGAATTAAGTAGTTCCAGAGCGCTTTCAACGCCTCGCTTCAACACAAAAATTTCATTATTTACGGCAATGCGCAATCCCTGGAATGTTCTGGTGGCAGGATGGATTGTCCTTCCATGAAATCCGGAATAAGCTTTATGAACCGGCACCGCCTGCGAAATAATATCAGCCAACTCAAACGTAGTCGAGATAGGTTTAACAACGCGTTCCCTAACGATTGCTGCCGCAATTCGACCAGCGTACCGTTCCTCGCCCCAGCGGCTTATAATATCTCTCAATTCTTCATAAGAAGCGTTATTTACCAAATCGGCGGCACTGGCAAGATCGGACGAGCCGGACATACGCATATCGAGCTTTCCGTCATTTCTGAAGGAAAAACCGCGCCAAGGCGCATCCAACTGATGTGAAGAAACGCCCAAATCCATGAGCACACCATCGATCGCACTGACTCCGGCCAGCTCCAGCATCTCTTTCATCTGTGAAAAATTGCCCTGCAAAATAGAAAAGCGAACTCTCTGCCCCTCGTCACCTTCCAGAACTCCGCTTTCTTTAACAACATGCTCAGCTTCAGCCACAGCTTCAGGATCTTGATCAATAGAGAACAGGCAACCCCCTCCGCACTCTCTGAGCTTTTTTAAAATAGCTAGAGTATGTCCGCCACCTCCAAGAGTAGCGTCAACATAGATGCAGCCACTCCTTATGTTTAAGAGCTCTAAAGCTTCATGCAGAAGTACAGGAACATGGTAATTGCTCATAAATTACTCGGCTGATCTCATTTCTTTTAAATTTGGAAGTAAGGCGAACGGACTAGAGGAAGAAACAAGCCCTATTGAAAGGCGTATAGTGACATGATTTTCTGATTTATGTTCTCCGCCAGATCGGATTCCCGTGACCCGATGCCATCGGTTAATTCCCATCTGGGCCAGCATTGGATAAACGTTGTCTTTCTTATAGGCTGCGTTAATCAAAGATCTTCGCCTCCAAGTCTTCAGCCAAAGCTTCTGATTTGAATTCAGCCCACAATGTCAAGTTGTCGCCAACTTATTCTCAAATAACCATCGGCTCCGATCAGAGCTAATTTCTGAGAACAAGGTGCATCCCGACACAGCAAACTTACAATCTAAAAAGTTGTTAATTTCTTTTTACAGCCACAACTTCAAGCCAATACTATAAAAGCCGAAAATTTTCGTCAACGGCGTCAAAATTTATCGACATCATTTTTTTGGGTTCATCATCTCAAAAATATACTATATGTAGCAAATAATAAAACATTTTATTGTATAAGCAAACATTTTTTCAAACAAAATATTGTACTATTTTTGGCGCATTACATTTGTAATATTGTATAATATTACACAAAAAATATACTGTTAGAGACTATATACGTCCAACAACAAAAATGAGACTAAATTGTTTTTAAATTATGGCGCAAATTTAAAAAAAGTTGCAAATTTCAATTTACTTCCTTCAGCTAAAAAAAAGGCTCAACTCCCTGAAAAATGGCAGGTTAGCTTTACATTAAAGAAGAACCTCACCGGCCCCGGCTGAATAGGATACTTGGATAGTTCGCTATGCGCTTATATACTCCGGAGAGCAACTCCGGACTTCTCTGTAAGAAGCATAAAGCTCCCGTCAGTTCATAAGCCGAAGATAATTTTTGTTTTGGAGAGATCTTCCTTGAAGCGCTATGTAATTGTGGGAGGCGGAGCTGCCGGTCTAACGTTGGCTTATTATTTGTGTAAGGCCGGACTACCTACTGTAGTTATAGAGAGAGAAAAAAAAGTAGGCGGTCTGTCGCGCACTTTTCACTACGGAGATTGGTCTTTCGATATAGGTCCCCATCGATTCTACTCACAAAATCCGAAAGTGAATCGGTTTTTAAAAGAAGTCCATGGCGACAGCTTTGCGGAAATTCCTCGGTTCTCCCAAGTATACTTTATGGGCCACTATCATGAGTGGCCTCTGCGCTTGGCGACCATAGCCAAACTTCCTCCCCAAGTGGCTATACAAGCCGGCTTGGACATGATTCTCAGAACCGGACGAAGCAACCGCCGTTCCAGCCTCACTTTTAAAGATTACGTGTTATGCCGTTACGGAAAAACTTTATATGAAACTTTTTTTAAAGATTACACCGAGAAATTTGTCGGCATCTCTACAGAAAATACCCACCGCAATTGGGCGAAAATAGGATTAGAGCGGGCTACTATCGACGACAACGTAAACACGGCTTCCCTGTTTGAAATATTTAAACTGATGCTGCTGCCCAAGAAAGCAGAGCTCAATTTTCTCTATCCCAAAGAGGGAGGCATTTGCTCTTTTTGGGAGAGTTGTCAACAGCGTATAACAGCTATGGGCGGCGAAATTATAACTCAAAGCGAAGTATCTGCTTTGATACGCAGCACAGACAACAACGGCAAGAGCAAAATTAGCGAAGTGATTACCCCTGAAGGAAAAATCGAATGTCAGGAATTGGCCTGGAGCGCCTCCATTAACGAACTGACTGACAAATTAAATCTGACGCCTACCCAATTAGACTACAGATCGCAACTCATTTGTTCAGTAATGCTAGATAAGCCTCCCCTGCATCGCTCGCAGTGGTGCTATTTCGGTGACAAGAACCTGCTGTTTTCTCGCATATCCAATCCATCATGCTTTAGTTCAAGTTGCGCTCCCGACGGACGGGGCGGGCTGTGTCTGGAAATAACCTGTCAATATCAAGACGACATGTGGCATAATCCAGACAAGCTTATTCCCCGTCTGATTCAAGAGCTAAAGCAGGTCGGCGTTATTGACGAAAGCTTTAAAGTCCTTGACGCCAAAGTAGAAAAAATTAGAGACGCCTATCCTATCTACAGCCTCAATTACATTGACAGACTCAACCTATTAGAAAAAGAATGCTCTGCTTTCGACAATCTGGAGTTGTTAGGACGCACCGGCCGCTTCTGGTATAACAATCTAGATCACTCTATAGAAAACTCGCTAAGTACGGCCGCCAAGTATCTAAAAAAGCTGACGAATTTGTCTGCAGAGGGGGAATCTGTTATGAAGGAAGTTTCATAGCATCACCTAAATTTGGAAGTAAGGTGGTTTAGACCGATTGTGGTATGCACTATATTGTCTTTTAGATTTCGTATATACCGCAAATCGGCTTTGAACTGAGCGGAAAATTGCATAAATTGTAAAAATTAAATTTGTCAAATTTAGGAAAGGGGAGTTGATCTTCCGTCGAGGCAACCGCCTTCTAAGGGTAAAGGAGCGAAACGGCTGAGCTCGCAGTTTGGGCGATCAATTTGCAGCACACGCAGAATGTCTAATGTTTTAAAGAACGGATGGCCTATTCCAAGGTTTGATTTAGCACTGGGCCTAACCGATATTCAATGGCTTATCAGCGAAATTAACAACGCCAGAGATAGCGAAATTGAAAAATTTGAAAATAAATTTGCGGAGTTTTTAGGCGTTAAAAAAGCTATTTACATGAACTCTGCTCGCGGGGCCCTTTATCTGATACTGCAGTGCCTAAATTTTGCTCCGCATTCCAAAGTAATCATTCCCGCTTGGACACATCATTCTATACCCTCGGTTATTATTGCAGCCGGCCTACAGCCTCACTTAGTAGACATACGTGAAGGCAGCTGGGTAATGGGGCCGGAGACCATAAGTGATGAAGACTGGGAAGGTGTCTCAGCCGTCATTATTACCCACATGTACGGATGTCCTGCTCCGGTAGAAGAACTGGCAGCCATTGCCAGGAGCAAAAGTATTGTAGTCATAGAAGATTGTGCCCAAGGCTTCGGAGCTTCTGTCAACGGAAAAAAGGTCGGTACTTTCGGTGACGCCGCCATATTCTCATTTGCTCTGACCAAGAACTTTACTACCTTAGGCGGTGGCATGGCCGTCTTCCAAAACGAACATTTAGCAGAAGTAGCTTCTCTGCGCATGGAAGATTCATATATTACCCCCAGTTCTTCCATTTATCCCAAAATTTTCAAAGCGGCCGCTATGTGGGCAGGCACTACCACAGTAGGTTTCACTTTAAGTGCCTACGTTCTTCTTAGTGTCGGCTGGTCTTTCCTAGGAAAAGATACGCTGCACAGCATGTTTGAAGACAGCATTAATACCAACGCTCCCGATATAAGCTCCAAACCTTCGCCGGTTCAAGCTGCTTTGGGAAGACGCCTACTGGAGTGGGCCGACGAACAGAACAAACAGCGCACTCAGAACGGAAAAAAACTTATTGAACTTTTACAACAAGCCAAGTTACCCGGATTAGTTATTCCCAAATATCCGTCTTACGGAGAATCAGTTTTCACCTCATTCGTTGTTGGCCACATCGAAAACGAGAAGTTAGCCCGTCAACTGTCTAGCCACAGTGTCGATACCTCCCCAGGTTATCTGAAGCCTGTTCAGCAAATTCCCATGTTCTCGGAATCGGTGAGTTACACTAGCAAGCTAACAACCACTAATTTGTTGGCACGTACCCAACTTCACTTACCCATATATCCGCGCCTGAAAGACTCCGATTTGGAGCGTATCGTTAAAGGATGCAGATATTCACTCGATACGGTTCTCCACTACGGAGGAAACAAAGAGTTCAACTTGCCTATAGTTAAGGAAGAAAAACCGCAAGATGTAATTTACCAAAACAACAATGTACCTTCTCCCAGTTATTCATCGCGCAGGCGTCCTAAGCCCGATAAGCAGTCAATTTACCATTTAGGTTCCGACGAATCCTCAGCAGAGGAACATACTTCAACAGAATCTCCGGCAGTTAGTCCAGCTGCAGTCTCAGACTTAATGTCTGATCGCTCGGCTGCACTTCCGTTATCTTCTTCTGCAAAATTAACTCAACCGTCGGCTTCAGCACAGCCTAGGCAGTCGGCCGCTCCGCCACTGCCCCACGCCGCAACGACACAGTCAACATCAATACTATCCAAGCCCCCGGTAGCTCCGCCACTACCTCCTTCAACCGCTGAGCGCCAGGTTTCAGCACCAAGCACCCGCCCCACTGCTCCGCCTCTCCCTCGCTCCGCCGCTGGGCGGCCTGCTCCATCCCCAGCCCCCCGTCCTACCGCTCCGCCTCTGCCGCCTTCGGTAGCTGGACGACACTCGTCATTACCCCATCCTAATACCGGACGCCCGGCATCTGCATCTTTATCGAACGCAGATCGCCCCTCAGCAGCTCCTGCATCGCCACGCCCGGTAGCCTCTTCTGTCGCAAAGAATATCTTGGCTCTGCGCAAAAGTCCGGCTTTGGGCCCGTCTGGAAGTGCAGAAATAAGCAATCGTGCTTCTAAACTTGCTTCAGACAACGACAAGACGTAAGTTCAAGATACAATCGGTGGTGAACAGTTCTCTGCGGTGTAAACTTTGTGTCCGCTTCCGCTTGGGCCAAATTTACTTATAAATCTTAATTCACAGTCAGGCAAAGAAAAACCATATGAAATTTATAACCATGGCCAAAGCAGGAGCGGCGGTTCTAAAGGGACGCCTTACTGGTTCGCCTCGCCCTATTTTTGCAACTATAGCCACAAATAACACCTGTCAGTCGCGCTGCCGCTACTGCAAAATTCCTGCCAGAAAACAACCTGAACTAACAACGGAGCAGATAAAAACACTCATCAAACAGATGGCCGACTTCGGAATTCAGCGATTGGGAATCTGGGGAGGAGAACCTTTACTGCGCAGTGACATTGAAGAGCTGGTCGCTTATGCCAGGCACTCTGGTTTATATACAACTTTAGACACAAACGGCTATCTGGTTCCTCAAAAAGCCTCTCTGCTGAAAGAACTTGACCACCTAATTATTTCGTTAGACGGCCCGGAAGAAGCTCACGATGCCAACCGAGAACCTGGATCTTTTGCCAAGGCTATGGCTGCGGTGGAAACAGCCTCAGCCAGTCAAGTAGCTCTTTGGACCATTACTGTACTAACTTCAAATAACATTAACAAAGTAGAGTGGATACTAGACCAGGCTGACAAGTACAACTTCACTCCTACATTTCAAGTTCTGCATCACAGTGAACATTTTGGCGTTAACAACCCTCTGCGTCCTTCCGACCAAGAATATAAAGATTGTCTGCGCTATCTAAAAGAAGCTAAACTAAGGGGGCGCAGGATCGGCAATTCAATTCAATGCCTAGATCATCTTTTGAATTGGCAAGACTTCAGCCAAAATACTTCTGTCCAAGGAGGTATTGGCTGGAGTAAATGCTGGGCCGGACGGTTTTATCTAAATATAGACGCCGACGGTCGTCTTTACCCTTGTTCTCTGTTGATAGGAGATAAACCCGGTCCCAGTGCTCTGGAGCTAGGATTTGCTGAAGCTGCCTCTCAAGTCAGCAGCCAGCCTCTTCCCTGCCATAGTTGCTCTGCAACCTGTTTTACGGAATATAATCTGCTTTTCTCACTCAATCACCGAACCATAATGCAGTGGGTTATGGCCATGGGCAGCAGATTGAGCCAAAAATAGCAGCTTATAAATAGTTATCTTAATTCTGTCAGCGATTGTGATCTTTCATTATAGGAAATTTTATGAAGATACTTTTAATTAACCCGCCGCGCGACAACAGCATATCCTCAGAAGTCCCTACCACAGTCAACGCTGAAACAAACACTATACCGCCTTTGGGATTAATGTATCTAGAGGCTCATCTGCATAAATATTCTCAGTCGGAAGTGCGCATAGTCGATTGCCTGGCCGACCACCTTCACAGCACTCACCTGCGCAAAATCATAGCTGATTACCGACCTCAAGTTGTAGGTATAACCGGACATACTCACGATTTAATCGATATGATGCAAACTTCCCAGATAGCCAAAGAAGAGCTGGGAAGCAGAGTAAGAATATTTTGGGGTGGTCCTCACGTTTCTGATTTTCCCGCTCAGTGTATGAAATACAGCTGCGTAGACGGCTGCATTCCTTTTGAAGGAGAAGAAGCTTTTACAGAAGTTGTAGCCGCTCATACAGCAGCCTGGAATGAAGAATCCGGGTACGACAGCCAAACTTTGGCCAACAATCTGCAAAAAATAAACGGTATATATTTTAAAAACGAACAACAGCAAATTGTACAAACCCCAACCCGTCCCCCCATAGCCGATTTAGATAGTTTGCCTTTTCCTCGGCGTGAAATTCTCGATTATCGCAAATACAGCTATGTACTAGGCAGTGAAGCTGTCGCCACTTCGTTGTTAACCAGCCGCGGCTGTCCCTACAAATGCTCATTCTGCAATACCCCCGGGCGCACAACCTGGAGATGGCGCAGTGCGGAATCAGTAGTGGACGAGTTGGCTGAGTGTGCTAAGCTGGGAGTCCACGAAGTATATATTGTAGACGACACTTTCAATGTGCGCCAAGATCGCGTTTTAGCCATATGCAGCGAGATCAAAAAGCGTTCCATAAAAGTTAACTGGAATATCAGAGCCAGAGCCAACTGTATCACTCCAGAAACAGTGAAGGCCATGCGCAGTGCAGGATGTACTCGGGTGCATATCGGAGTAGAATCTGGCACCGACGAGGGAATGAAAGCGCTCAACAAAAATTTAACTACAGCGAAAGTGCGCCAAGCTTTTAATATGCTTACCGACGAAGGCTTAACCACCGTATGCTACTTTATGATAGGCTGCCCCCACGATAGTTCTCTAGATGAAATAAACAAAACTGTCGATTTTGCCATTTCTCTAGATCCGGACTACGCTCTCTTCGGTATTTTGACTCCCTATCCCAACACGTTAGTTTATAATCAGGGCATTGAGAAGGGCATACTCGATCCTAATCATTGGGATCAATTCCTAGCCAATCCGTATCCTAACTTTAAGCCGCAAGTCTGGACGGAATTTTTCAGCGCTGCTGAATTAAGCTCTCTGTGCGATCAGGCCTTTAAACGCTTCTACCTGCGTCCCAAACAGATGTTCCGCAAACTGCTGGAGCTGAAAAATTTCCACGACATGGCCCGCAAATTAAAAGCCGGCTGGGAGATTTTAAAATTATGAGAAACCCTTGGCCGGTTCTGAAAGCTATAATCGGTGGTAATACGCCTATTTACGTACACTTTGGTCTAACTCATCGATGCAATTTAACTTGCGCCATGTGCGGTTTATGGAAAAAAGGCAACAAAGATGAGGAGCTCAGTTTAGAACAAATCGAGACTGCGGCCAGCCACTTCCGTCAACTGGGCACAACGGCCATATCATTAGGCGGCGGGGAGCCTTTTTTGCGCTCAGACTTACCGCAAATTGTCGCTGCTTTTATCAATAACGGTATTGAAACCCGAGTTCTTACTAATGCTCTAGCAGGTTCTCCGGATCTACATGAGGCGGTAGCCGCTGCAGGTCTGCGCCACATATCTATATCGTTAGATACGCCTAATCCTCAAGTGCAGAGTGAAATTTGTCATAAGCCGGAAATTTGGGCGAAAATTATTGAGCGAGTCCGTTTCTGGTCTTCTTATATACAGAAAAGATCAGGTACCGGCATATTAAACTGCGTGGTATCAGCACGCAACATAAATGACATTCCCCAAATGGTGGCCATTGCCAAAGCTTACAATTTTTATCTATCTTTGGTGCCTTTAGAAAAGCACAGCTATCAGGGTGAAATTCTCAGCTGCTCCCCCGATTCGGAAGATATGCGTTTTGCCAGCCAAGATGAAGCCAAACTGGATTGTCTGTTAGAATATCTGTGCAGGCTGAAAAAGCAGTCCCATTCTCCTATTTTTAACTCTATGCCTTATCTGAAGGCTATGATTAATTTCTTAAAGTGCGGATGTCAAGAGACTTCCCCAGAGAAATCAGCTTCACTCAATGCGAACTTTTGGGGAACTGGGATCGACTGCCAAACGGGCACTCTCAGCTTCTCTGTCAGCCCGGACGGACGCTGTTCCATGTGCCATTTTCAAGACGAATCTCCTGAAGATCACCCCAAAGTATATGAAGACAACTTTATAAGCTGGTATAAACACCAACGCAATCTGGCCAAAATAAAGGAACTACGCCGCAACTGTCAAGCTTGTTTCCGTCCTTGCTGGTGGGAAATAGCCTTAACTATGCATAACAGCTCATCTTTTATAAATGCCCTCAACCTAAACTTCCGTCGTTTTCCGGATAAGCAACTACCCTCACCTTCAGAATTAGCAGAAATAATAAAAAAGGTTCCTCCACTATGTTAGATTCATCTATCCAAACTATACAGAATATACAGAATGAGTGCAAAGAGCAAATTGCCTCAGTTCCTGGAGCCTCTCCAGGATCTGCTGAAGCAGTTTTTAATCCTGCCGTAGGTTCATCAGTCCAAAATCCTCAAGCTCCTTGGGCTCCCAAATCAGGCTGGTACGGTCAGCCCAAAAAATTTAGCGTAGCCCTCATAGCCATGTACAGCGTGGAAAATTCGGGCCTGCGTTATTTATCGGCAGCTCTGCGCCGCGCAGGTTTTGAAGTGAATTTGATATTCCTGAGAGACTGGGTCAACAACAAATTAGAGATGCCTTCCGCCGAAGAGCTAGAGTTAGTTTTCAAAATTATTGATGAGAAAAAAGCAAATTTTATAGGTATAGGTTTTATTTCCAGCCTGCTTTCCATGGCAGAAAAGCTCACTGTACGTTTAAAAGAACGTTTTCCAAACTTACCAATTTGTTGGGGAGGGATTCATGTTACGGCTGTACCTGAAGGGGCTCTCGATTATGCAGACTACATCTGCCTTGGAGAAGGAGAAGCTCCCCTAATCGACTTGTGCGAAGCGCTATACAATCATCAGTTTACCGGCAATATTCCCAATATTTGGGCCAAGATCAACGGGCAAATTTTCAGAAATGATATGCGCCCGCTTATTGCCAATTTGGATGAGCTTCCCTATCCCGACATAGACGACTTTAATAAATTTTATATTGAAGATAAAACTATTCATAATGAAGAGCCTTGGAAACGTACGGCAGAATACCGCATTTATTGTTCTAGAGGCTGTCCCTACAATTGCTCTTACTGTTATGTATCTATTTTGCGCGAAAAATTTGCCGCAGATAAGCAAAAGTTTTACCGCTTGCGCTCAGTTGAGCACATATTGGGTGAACTTGAATATATAAAAGATCGTTTTCCTCGCCTGGCCAGAGTAAAAATAGATGATGATACAGCTTTTGCTGCTCCGGCCGCATGGGTAGATGAATTCTGCACCAAGTATCCGCAGCGCATTCACCTTCCCTTCGAATGCATGCTTATTCCCCCCATGCTGAAACGTCCTTTCTTGGAGAAACTCAAGAAAGCCGGGTTAGTACGCCTACAAACTGGCATTGAGAGTGGCTCTCCTCAAGAAAGCTTAGCCGTACATAACAGAGTGCCGGGTAACAACAATATTTTGGCTTTTTCTAAATTCAATAAAGAACTAAATATCAATGCGGTTTACGATCTTATTATTGACAACCCTTGGGCTTCGGAAGAAATGAAGCTAGAAACAGCTCAGTTTTTGTTAGCTCTGGAACGCCCCTACGACATTTATTTCTACTCTCTAAATTATTTCCCCGGCACAGCTATTACCAAACGCCTTTTGGCTGAAGGGAAAATTAATGCCAATCAAGTGGAAGGGCTGAACAATAAAGCTTGGAAGCAGTTCCGCGTCTCCATGGACTGGCCGCGCAGCCCTGAAGATCGCTTTTACTTGGCTGTTTATTGCCTAGTCTCCAAATCATTCGTTCCTAAAAGCTTTATCCGCTTTTTGCTCAAACACCGTGAGTATTTTAAGCTTCACTGGCATGTCCCGTTTATACTAGCTTGGGCAGCTAACTTCCTAAAAATGGGCGCAGTCGCCTGGCGATACCTACTTAACGGAGAACTGACTTGGTTTAAAATCAGACAGTATGGCGATTTGCGCAAGCTCATTAGTCAGTGATTATGCTGACATTAACTGCCTGCATCAGCCCAAACTTGCAGCAAATCAAGCTGGTGCAGACAGCTGAATTATCTTCAAAAGCTTATATTCAGTTATTTTGCTTCACAAAAACAGACAAAAATGTCACTCGTAGCTCTAACTGTCTGCTGAAAATACTTACGTATTTATCTAATAAAAAAAATAATCTGCTTACATTAATACGTACAATTTGCAGAAACGAATATAAATATACGTTTTTATCGATTTTATTAGTGCAGAATAAGCTTAAATTACTGAAAAACAACTTTCTTAGATTAATTTTTGGGGAACATTTCGACAGTTCGAGTCCTTGACTACTCTTTTTAGCCGTTTTACAATCTCAATGCGAATTGGAATTAAAGCTGCGGCTTTCCTTAGTGCTAATTGTTTTTTTGATTGCATTTAATTGTATTTTTACTTGTAAATACGAGTTTGGAAGTTTAATCTGTAATATTTTCGTCTCCAGTGCCATTGCCGAAAGGATACTTTCTGCGGCTATGCAGACATGGACTGCAACTATACGGACGCTTTAAACTTTGCAAGTTTTTTTCAGTTATTATTGCGATCATAGCTACAAAATAAACGGTTTACAGCACACATAGGAATAAGGGCTGGAAGTGCGTCTAAGTGCGAAATCAAATAAAGTACTCTGATGCCGACCATATGGACCGTCGCGAGCCGCGAATTTGGCTTGTTAGTGTCCTAAGTTTTCTAAGTTGTTCAGACTGTGGGAAATATGTCTTACGAAGCTCGCGTTCCCGTTGGCTATGTTCCTTATTGGAGGGAATTTGAGTGTTTTCTGATCGTACTTTAACCTGCTGCGACTGTGGAAACGATTTTGTCTTCACTGCCGGAGAACAAGAATTTTATGCGTCTAAAGGTTTTTCCAGTGACCCCCGGCGCTGCCCAGAATGCCGCCGCATTCACAAACGTAACCGCGAAAATGGCGACTTAGGCCGTTCCAACGGTACTCGTGAAATGTTCGAAGTAATCTGTGCAGAGTGCGGCCAAACGGCCAAAGTGCCTTTCCGTCCCCGCAACGACAAACCTATTTACTGTAGCGAATGTTTCAAGAACCATGGCGGTGCCCGCCGTTAGTTCTACGTTGCGCAAAACTTTGAAAGCATAAGCGTATGTATACGGTCGTTCCTTATACAATGGGGGGAACGGCCTTATTTTTTTACGAAAGAAAAGTGTGCAACCGAGTTTCGAAGGCAGCCCTGAAGCTGCAGCCCCCCTCTTTGGTTGCTCATATTTGACCGGAAAGCCTACAAGCAGCGACTTCATAAGGGTCCCTAACAAATAAACGGCCCCGGCAAAGAAAGATCAGACAAAATATGTTTACCTCCGAAGATGAACTCATTCAACAAGCAGCTCAAGAATTAGAGAGAGGCGGCATGGCTGCTTTTCCCACAGAAACAGTTTATGGATTAGGCGCTGACGCTTCTAATCAGGAAGCTATACGCAAAGTATACGCTCTTAAAGGACGACCGGCAGATCACCCCTCAATTGTCCACCTAGACAATCTGGACAAAATAGAATTATGGGCTAGAGAAATTCCGGAAGCGGCCCTGAAATTAGCCGAACATTTTTGGCCAGGTCCTATGACTTTAATATTGCCTAAACAACCCGGAGTACTGGCTCAAGTAACCGGCGGCCAAGACAATGTAGGACTGCGCATACCGGCCCATCCTCTTACCAGAAAGTTAATCTCCGTCTTCGGACGCGGCCTAATTGGACCTTCAGCTAACCGCTTTGGTCATATAAGCCCTACCAGTGCCGCCCACGTACGTGAAGAATTCGGCAATCGGCTCCGCTTTATCCTAGATGGCGGCCCCTGTTCGGTAGGTGTAGAATCAACGATTATAGATTTTTCTAAAGAGCAACCAGTTATAGTTAGGCCGGGTATGCTCAGTGCTTCGGTGATCAGTGAGGTAGCGGGCCTACCTATTGCTTATGGTCAAGGCAGCAAAGCCCCGGGAACTTTAAAAAAGCATTATGCTCCCCACTCCCCTGCCCATTTAGTAACAGCGGAAGAACTTTTGCAATTAGCCTCTAAGGCTCAGGGACCGACCGTAATTTTAAGCAGACGCGAACATATTTATCCAGACAACAATTTAATTCGCCGTCTGCATTTGCCCGATAATCCGGCTGAATGCGCTCAATCTCTTTACAGTCTGCTCCGTTACGCAGACAGTCTGCGCCCACAGACAATTCTCGTTGAAAAGCCTCCGCAAAACGAAGAACGCTGGTCTGCTCTCCTAGATCGACTGCAGCGGGCCTGTGCTGATTAGGTATACAAAAGGTTAAAGGCCTACAACTGTCGTAACTTCAGACATGCGTATAATTACAGCTTTCAAGGCTTTTTTTAAAGCTCTGTTCAATGGTGCCTTCGCTGAAAAATTATCCCTATTGTTAGAAGACAAAGCAGATCAGCCCGTATCTTCTGCCAGTACTCCCTCGTTGTACCCTGGTGCCGTTGGCATTCTGGCTTTGCTGCAGCGCGAAGGACGTCTCATCGACTTTTTGCAAGAAGACTTGGAGAACGTTCCTGAAGAGCAAATAGGTGCAGTCGTTAAGTCGACCGTATATAAAGGGTGCCGCAAAGCGCTTAAAGAGTATCTTACACTCGAACCGGTGCGCTCTGAGGAAGAAGGTTCGGATATTACAATAGAAGAAGGCTTCGATCCGAGCAGCATCCGCTTAGTCGGTAAAGTTGAGGGCAACCCACCATTTAAAGGTATCTTGCGCCACCAAGGTTGGCGCCTTGCCCAAGCTAATCTTCCTCAAAGTACCGATGACGATTCGGATATTATTTGCCCTGCCGAAGTAGAGCTTTAGTCTGCGGTCACCTGATTTTGGGAAAATATTCCAGGAGAGATAACGTTTTATGATTATAGGTATAGACTTAGGAACGACTAACTGCGCCGTGGCCTGGTCCGATCCGGATGCTGTTTCATCAGAACAGAGAACACGCAAAGAGACTCCACCTATACACCATTTTGCCGTTTCCCAGCTAACTTATCCGGCCACGGTTGAACCTCGCAAAACTCTGCCTTCTTTTTTATATTTTCCCGGAGCCCATGAACTGCCTCCCAGAAGCTTGGAACTCCCTTGGAACAAACAGGCTAACAGCGTTGTGGGCTACATGGCCCGTGAACAGGGGGTGAAAGTTCCTCATAGAGTTGTCTCTTCAGCGAAATCGTGGCTTTCTAGTGAACAAGCTGACCGCAATGCCCCCATCCTGCCCTGGAATGCCCCCGATGAAGTAGAACACATTTCTCCCATAGACGCTTCGGCTAGATACTTGGAGCATTTGCGCTCTGCTTGGGACTTTGAACATCCGAATTCCCCGCTTGCCGAACAACAAATTGTACTTACCGTTCCTGCCTCTTTTGATACTATTGCCAGAGAGCTGACAGTCCAGGCTGCTCATAAAGCAGGCCTCACAAATCTCACTTTATTGGAAGAACCTCAAGCTGCTTTCTATGCCTGGCTAGGCAACAGCGAAAAAGATTGGCGTTCCCAAGTTTCCGTAGGCGACAAAATTTTAGTTTGTGATATTGGAGGGGGCACCACTGACTTCAGTCTCATAAGTGTAACTGATCAAGACGGAAATTTATCTTTGGAACGCTCCGCGGTAGGCGACCATATTTTATTAGGCGGCGACAACATGGATCTTACTTTAGCCGTCTGCTTACAGCAAAAACTCAAAACTGAGCGAAAAACTAAATTAGATAGCTGGCAGATGCAAGTCCTCACTCATGCCTGTCGCACTGCCAAAGAACAACTCTTACAAGAAGATGGAGAAGAAGAATGGAATGTAACCATTCCCGGGCGTGGCAGCAGCCTGATTGCCTCCTCTGTAACGCTTCCTCTTTCCAAGCAACTTACCGAGCAACTTATAGTAGACGGTTTCTTCCCTAAATGTTCAATAGAAGATCAGGCCATTCGCTCCCGTCAAAGTGGCTTGCGCGAATTAGGCCTTCCGTTTGAATCCAATCCGGCCATTACCAAGCACTTGGCTCGCTTCCTAACCGTCAATAAACCTGAAGACAACTCCTTGCCTTTTTTTGCACCTACAGCAATTTTATTCAACGGAGGCGTCCTTAAAGCTCCTGTCCTGCGCCGTCGTTTAACAGAAACATTAAACAGCTGGCTGACCTCTGTAGGAGCACCGCCAGTAAAAGAGCTGGAAGGAGCCGATTATGATTTAGCCGTAGCTCGCGGTGCCGTGCGCAGCGGGCTGGCCAGTCAAGGAGCAGGCATAAGAATAAAGGCAGGAACAAATCGCTCCTATTACCTTGGTATAGAAACTTCCATGCCCGCTGTGCCAGGCCTTATTCCTCCTATAAAAGCTCTCTGCGCAGCCCCATTCGGTATGGAAGAAGATTCCCGTGAACGTTTGCCAGGTAGGAGTTTCGGTTTAGTAGTAGGGGAACCGGTAGAGTTTCGCTTCTTAGCTTCTACGTGCCGACAGCAAGATCAAATTGGCGATCTTATAGATGATTGGGAAGATGATATAGAAGAACTGCCTCCTCTGCAGATTACCTTACCTGCCGAAGTAGGTGAAGTCGGTAAGGTGATTCCTGTTACCCTGGAAACTCACGTTACGGAAGTGGGCACTCTAGAGGTATGGTGCTGCCAAGACGGCCATCCCAAATGGCGTCTTGAGTTTGAGGTGCGCTCTGCCTCGCAGTCCTGATCAACAAATGCGGGAAGCTAAACATTTGTAAAATGTACTTTATTTAGGCAGGGCTTCCCCCCCGTGTTTGGAAAATATCGGATTCTGTAGTCCACTCAGCTTTTGCTCATCTATCTTAAGATGAAGCTTGAGTATATTACAAAAATACTCGTCAACGAAGGCGATAAATAGCCGTTTGCCTCCAAGCAAAATTACCTTGGGATTAAAGGCAATTATTTACAGCCTTCCCTTAACGAGTAGGTAACCTACATTTGCCGACGGAAAATTACCCCATAATTTTGGGATTTTCTGCCATCAAAGCAGTTCCGCTCCTGATGAACGGATAGAAGGAGACATATTTATGATCCCTATTTTAGAGCTTCGCACTCAGTACTCTCAAATTCAAAATGAGTTGGAAGAGGCGGTACTGAAAGTTCTGCGCTCTACAGCCTACGTTCTAGGCCCCGAAGTAAAAGCTTTTGAAGAAGAGTTTGCCGCTTGGAACGGAGTAAAGCACGGTATCGGCGTAGGCAACGGCACCGACGCTTTACAGTTGGCAGTCAGAGCCCTCGATTTGAAAGCTGAAGATGAAGTGATCGTCCCTTCGTTCACTTTTGTTGCTTCCGCCGGCGCTGTCGCTTTAGCCGGTTCTAAAGTAGTCTTCGCTGATATTGATCCCCACACTTTTTCTTTAGATCCGGAAAGTCTTAAAAAAGCTATAACTCCTAATACTAAGGCGGTTATCTGCGTTCATCTTTATGGACACGCAGCAGATATTTCCGCTATTAAGGCTATCTGTCAAGAGCACAGTTTAGCTCTCATTGAAGACTGTGCCCAAGCTACCGGTGCCGAAATCAACGGACAAAAGGTCGGCGGATTCGGTGATATGAGCTGCTTCTCGTTCTTCCCCAGCAAGAACTTAGGCGGTATCGGTGATGGCGGCATGGTTCTGACGAACAGCGACACTTACTTCGAGAAACTGCAAATGTTGCGCGGTCATGGCAGCAAAGTGCGCTATTACCACGAAATTTTAGGTACCAACAGCCGACTGGATGAAATTCAAGCCGCCGCTTTGCGTGTGAAGTTAAGGCACGTCCCCGAATGGAATGATAAAAGGCGCGCTGTTGCTAAAAAATACACCGAGGCTTTACAAGGTATTGAAGGGTTAATTACTCCTATTGAACGCGAAGGCTACCGCCATGTTTTCCATCAGTACACGATTCGTGTTCCTAAGCGCGACGAGCTCTTCGAGCATATGCGCGCCAATGGCGTAGGCCCAGCCATCTACTATCCGGTTTGCCTCCACTTGCAGAAAACTTTTGCAGCCAGCGGAATGAAGGAGGGCTCTCTCCCTGTTTGTGAACAGCTTCAGAAAGAGGTCATGTCCTTGCCCATGTTCCCTGAGCTTACCGATGAACAAATTGATACCGTAGCAGCTGCAATTAAGAGTTTTTTCCGCGCATAGGAGAGTATCTCTTTGAATAAAATGTTTCCCTGGTTTCGCAAAAGTATTATAGACCCTGTCAGGCCCTTGTTTAAATTAGAGGGGCAGGTAGAGTTCGCTTATGAGAATGAGTCTGAGTACAGGCTCGAAGACGGCTACTTATACGGCCAATTCTCTAATGTGCGCGGAATCGGGGAAGCTAAAAATCATTATCATAACGAACAACCGGAACTGGCCGCGAAAGCACTTCTCAATTACTTTCGCGGCCGCAGTACTCCGGTGTTTTTTCTCCGCAGCTCAGAGCAAGATCTGCTCAGAGAACGTTTTGAATATTTTCCCAATGTAATTAAAGCTACAGAGCTCCCTGCCTCACAAGCAATGAGGCATATTTTTTGTCCCTACGATACAGAAAAACCTGTAGCTTTAGGCCAAGATATAGACTGGTTCTACGACTTCCACTCAGGCAGTTGTCCCAACATTCACGTAAAAAAACTCCTAAAGGAACTCTATTCCGATAGCGAAAAACAGCGCGGCGGTTTTGTCTCTTTCGATCGTACTTGGGATTTAAATCAGCATTTTCATTTTTTGACACTAGCGCGCTCTTTTTGGCTGGCTCAACAAGACAATTACGCCGCAGAAGTAATGATACAGGCGATCAGCTGGAGCAAAAGCAACCCTCTCTGGATAGGGGTTAACTGGCTCAATTTCGATACTGTAGCGGTGCGTCTGATGAACTGGATGATAGCTATCAATATGTGCCTGAACAGTCGGGTTGTAACTCCAGTTCTGTTTGCAGAAGTCCTTAAGACCATGATCTTACATGCATCGGCCTTAAGCTGGCACCTGACGCACGATCAGACCTTATCGTTGCCAGCAGCTTCCTGCCTATACATGTTTGCCGTCAATTTCCCGGAGCTTAAGCTGGCTGAACGATGGCAGAATTTAGCGAAATCTAAATTACCTGAGCTTATAAAAAGGGAATTTGACAGCAACGGATTGCATCTTAGTGCTTCCCTATGCGTCCACTGTTCCGCTATGGAATGGCTACTTCTGCCTATTGTGCAGCATATGCGCACCCAAACGTCTCCCCCGGTTTTTCTGACAGAAGCTTGCATTAAGGCTCTCCAGGCCCTACAAGCCATAAGCGGAACGAACAGAGTTATCAAGCATATAAGCTATAATCCCTTTCAAAATACTGACGGAACAGCGAAAACGAGCAAGCCTGTACCACATCCACTCATCCCTAACATAGGAACTTATAGTCCTCCCGGATTTTTAGGCCGATTTGCCTACTCAAGTTTTGAATATGCGCAGAATCTGCTATGTTTGGGGGCTATCGCCTTGAACTGCGGTCAATGGTCCTATGCCATCAAAAATATGCCTGGTGAACTTCTGTGGTGGGTAGGTCCTAACGCCTCGGAAATGTTCAACCAGATTATTCCCTATGCTCCTAAGACAAATCAGTTTTATTTTTCAGCTGCAGGTTTGGGAGTTGTCAGAGACACTTGGGAAGAATCTGGCTCCCAGGCTATTATTAGAGGATGCCAGCCAAGAAACTACAGCCGAGATTTCTATAATCCCCCTAATCAAGCTGCCAGTCCCAAAGCGACTCATTGCGATTTCTTGTCAGTGATTGTTAATGTGAAGGGTGAGCCTTTCTTAATAGACTCCGGCTTCCCTGACTATTATGGTAAAACTTCCGCTTACTTAAATAGCTTTTTCTCACATTCAACTCCCGTTATCAAAGGTGAAATTAGACCTTTTGAGGTGGCGCGTCAGGAAGATCTTAATAGCAGCGAAGCGAGTTTGTGCCCCGACTCTATAGAAGATATTGATAAGGGAAACCGCTTATTCTGCTCCCCGCTCTACAGAAGTACGCTTGGTGGAGACATTATTTTTAAAGCCAAGCGACAAGCCAAGCTCAACAACGGAATGCTTATAAGCATTGGACGCGAGCTGCTCTTAAAATCGAATCAGCAAATGTTGGTTATCAGGGATACGATAAGCTGCGGAGACCCGGAGGTCACTATTGAATTTGGCAGCAGTTTGCTCTTTGCGCCTCACCTTCACTTCGTTATGCGTAGCGACATGGGATGTAAAGTTGTAGGTAATTCTTTTAGTGCCAGAGTTATGCCCTTTTTTCCTAAAGGGACCCGCCATCTGTGCAATAAAGGCTCTAACACTCCACCTGTTCCTGTAGGCTGGTATTATGGGTACAAAAAAATGATTCCTACCCAACAAATACGCTATTTTAGCAAAATGACCCTACCTTGTCGTACATACTTTGTAATAGATTGGACCGGCCATGAACCGGAGAAGTTTAAGATGGCAGAACTCGATTCAATGTTTGAGTAAGTGCATCTGCAAATTTAAAATTCCTTAACACAAATGGACCCCCGCCTCAATAGAACAAGAAGCGGGGGCCCATTTCACGAAAGCCGTTACCAAACAAGGGAAACGGCCTCTAAAACTTACTTCTGAGCGGCGCAGTTAATGTAGCCCATTACCTTGGAGCTATTAAGGCTGTAGCTTCTCCTAGCCACGGAGTCGGAAGAGTTACCTTCAATGGTGTAAACCTTACCGTTGGCAACCTTCTCTACAATACCGATATGATCGGAAGTACCGTCGCCTTGCCAGTCAAAGAGAATGGCATCGCCGGGTTGAGGAGTATAGGAGCCACGACCAGCCCAGATGTCTTCTTTCTTGGCCCAGTTAACAATAGTCGGACAATAGTTAACGTTGGAGCAGGAAGAAGTATCGAGCACACCGTGATCTTTGAGCATGTTCATAGCCCAGGCAGCACACCACGGAGTAGTCTGACAATTGATACCGCTCTTCTTAGTGATAGCGTTAATGGAAGAAGCATTAGACTGTTCAGTCATACCAACCATGGAGCTGGCATCAGACAGCAAACCGCTTACACCTTTGTTGGCGCCATAGTTGCCATTGTTGCCTACACTGCTAGAACTGCTAGCGCTCTCACCTAAGCTGCTGGCGCTTAAACCGGAAGAGCCGATTACGCTGGAAGCCAAAGAGCTCAGATCCATAGCCTGGGCTACGTCGCCGTACTGAGCCACCATAGAGTTGCACATAGCTTTAATGGTGGCATCGCTCATACCGGGGAAGTAAGTTTTAAGATACTTAGCGAGCATATCGGTCGCTCCCTGAGTAATCTCGTTATCAACAGTAGGATTAATGTCCATACTCCCGATAGTGGCCTGCAAGAAGTCTTCAAAGCTGCCACCAGAGTAAATGGAGTTCAAACCGGCAGCAATTGTTTTGCCAACGTCGCCAGCCCCTTCAAGGCTCTTCATCTGGGTATCGATCAGTTCCTGGGACACACCCATCAGGCCCTGACCACCACCGAAAACGGAAGTAGCGGAAATATCGGTATTGGCCATACCAGAATACATTAGCTGAGAATTCTTTAGATCTTGGCCAACCATGTTGGCCATACCGGACATGGAGGAAGCGTTCGTTAGAGCGTTCATGAGAAGATACCTCTCCTTTAAAACTAGAATTGGCTATATTTTCAATACATTTTACACTAAAGTAAAGAGCCGCCAGACAGTAACCGGACAAAAAACTATAAAAAAAATGTCTTCTCCTTGAAGCTCATTCAAACTTGTGCTCCAATGAAAAGACACTGCATGAAAAGCCAAATTACTAGACCATACTAGTTATTTGACGAGTCTGTTCTACTCCTTCAACCATATTTTCCAAAGCGGCATCCAGTTCTTCATCGGTAACTTCTCCGCCATTCTGCATATGCTCACACACGTAATAGGCGTTTTCAAGCTTAGTTAAACCTTCTTCAACAGCTTCACGGGACAAAATTAAAGCCTCACCTGCAGAAGAAGAACTATTGAAGGCGCTTTCCGGCAAAGAAGCGTACTTACACTTTAAGTCTTCTACAAAAGCCGCATACTCGCTCAAGCCTTCCGAGAAAGCCCTCCAACAATCACCGCCATCGCGAAGACCATTTATACTGTCAAATATAATCTGCACACAACCTGGTAAATCTGTGCAATTACAACATTCATTCAAATTCTGTTCTACGACAGAGCGATCAGGCAGACGCAAGCCGCACTTAGGACAACGCTTATCCCACTCTCCCAGGTCAACTCCACACTTGGGGCAATTCCAGCTGCGCGAGCTGTCGTTAGCTTGTTTACTGGCTTTAACCTCATTATATTTGGCAATCATTATTTCGCTGGCGCCTTTAAACGATTCCAAAGCAGCAGGAAGTTCCTCTAAATTTTGCTGTTCACAAATTTTGAACAGATCATCAAGAGCTTCACAGTAATCTTCTATATGGTCGGGAAGGGAATTGCAGGCCACTAAACGTTCAAAGGCCGGACGGAGAGAATCCAAGCAATTTTCCAACATGTCCCACTCACGGCGCCCCTCAGCTACGGCCAAGCCAGCTTTCAATACACTGTCTATACCGACAAACTCAGACATTTTTGTCTTGGCTTTTTTCAGTTCTTCCAGCTTGGCCAAACTCTTTTCGGTTTCTTTAAGCTGTTCCACCAAGGCGTTGACGTCACGCACCGCCCCTTCAGCATCTTCACTCTTTAAATCGCAAATAAGGGATGACAGTACGCCAGCTGTTCCTTCAAAATCGGCATAAACCTGGGCGATATGGGGCAATTCTTCTTCGTTATAGTCGTAACCGCGTACACTGTATTTGAAGGCCAGTATAAAAGCGGACATAACCACATCACACTGGTGCAGTTCCTCACGCAGCTGGAGCAAAGGTTCTTTATTAGCGATACAATGTTCTAAACCGCTCACGAAAGAGCGCAAATGAGGTATTAATTTGGGGAAAGAATCATCCAGCTTAGGCAGCGTATCTAGCATGGGACCTCCAAAGGATTGTCTTGTCGTACGAACTTAATATTGGAAAAATTGATTATTTCTTCGAATTGCGATATTTTTGGGCCAAGCCACCTATGCCGCGCATCTCCTTTACAGCTTCAACCATAACCTCTAAGGCGCACTGCATATGGAATCGATCAACAGGAGGTTCAAATTCCTCTAACAGTTCTACTGCCTTGGAGAAATTGTCTATACAAGTATTGGAGAGGTCGATAATACCGTCAATATTTTCACGTTCTTCCGGAGTAGTTTTTAACTTAGAAGAAGACATTTTATTGATGCGCGAACTGGCATCGGCAACACGACGGCGCAGCTCACCCACAGCTCTCTTGAAAGGACGTATCATTTTAGGATTGTTGGGAAGTTCTTGGGCAACATCGAAAATGCGTTGTACATACTCAGGCATTCCACTGATGGCCTCGCCCTTATCTGTTTCTTTGTCGGAAGAACCGCCCCGTTCAAACTCTTCGGGCATCCTAGCTCCACAAGAGAAGCACTTTTTACTTCCTCCCAACATGGGCTTGCCGCAATAAGGGCAGAGCACTACGGAAGTATTTTCGACGTCTATCTGGCTGTCCTGAAAATTGACCAAATCTTCACCACTAGACTTGACCTCTTCCAAAACATCAGGAAGCGCCTCCAAATTTCTTTCGTTAAGCACTTCAACCAGGCGTTCCAAAGCATGGTCGTGGCGAATCAATTCCTCCGGCAGACCGCTGCCGGAAACTATTTCATTCCACTGAGGTATAAGTGCTTCCAGACGGGCACTCAAAGCATCCCACTCTGCGCCGTTAGTTTCCAGCACAAAGTTGCCCGCACGCAACAAACTGTCAACAACCGGTACTTCAGAATAAATATGGCTATCACCTACAGCAGCCTTCAGGTCCATATTTAATTCTTCTAAGTCTTTTAAGTGTTCGTATATGTTAGCTACACAATTAACAGCGGCCGCCGTAGCATCCATGCTCAATGCAGTCTCTAATTTAGCCATTTCCGAACTCATGCGAGTAAAAAGAAGCACTATCTCATTAATTGCTTCATTTCTCTCAGGAGGAAGTTCCTTCAACCGCAAAACTTCCATAAAATTGCCCAAAGCCGTCCCAAGAGCAATATCACACTGGCGGAATTCAAAAGCGGTGCAGCCTAAACTCACTCCACCGTCAACACATTCAGACATTATCTTCACCAACTGTCTGAAAGAGGGAATTATACGAGGGAAATTGTCGTCTAGAAGAGGAAACTTAGCCATTGTAATGTGAAAAGTTCTAGCGCTTTGCAGCCCTTCCTGTATTTTTTATAGATAATAAGACATAAAATTTACCTAGAGAACAAAGATAAAGCACAGATAAAACAGGCTGTTACTGCGTCTATCTGCGCTTTTATAACATGTAAATATGATTATTTACTATTTTATGCTACTTATTGAGGGCAATATTGTCTCATCTGAAGAAAAACCGAACCGGGTGCTGGAGTGAGACAGGTTCTTAACCGGAGCACAAGATCCATAATTATAGATAAAAGTACGCTCTGGATGCAAAATGATCATATTTAAGCCGCGCTTCTGCCCTTCTTTGACGACACAGTTCATGCTTTTTTCAGCAGAACTGCCTATTTCTTTAACCTGACGGTACAAACTACCTAATTTTTGCCAAGAATCGGCTATTTTTTTTAACCGCCTAGAAGCAGAAGAAGCTAACTTAAAACCGGAATTCAGCAGATTTTTGGCCCCTAAGTTAAGTTTTTTTCCTGCCTGCTGTATTTCTGCTCCTTGCTGCTTCATGGCCTTTCCTTTAGTTATTAAAGCCAAACCGGCCGCTTTGGAAAAAGGACAAGCAGAAAGAGCTTTCCCAGCAGCTTCCAAGGCGACTCCTGAAGCGTATAAAGCAGTTCCGACGGTTACCTGAGTTAGAGCGCATTGTTTCATTTGAACAGCACTCTGTTTAAGGTTAAGGGCCAGCTCATTCATCCGTACAGCTTCGCCTTGACTTTGAGTTAAAGCTGCCGATTGACATAAGCATTTTTGTTCCTCAGTTTGCGACTGATAGGATATTTTCTGATGGCGTCCGTATTCGGCCTGCAGCTGCTCGTTAGAGAGAGCCTCCGCCTCAGCATCATTTAAAACATTAGATGCAAAAAACAGAGTGGCGCAATTATCGGTGCAATTATTAATCTGCCACGTATGGGCCGAAGATTGACTAGCACCGCCCTGAGAAAATTCTGCTGTCAAGATAGCCACTCTGCCCTCAGAAACAGCATAACAATCGGTAGTACCGTCAAATAAGGAATTACTATCAACTAATTGAGAATTGGAACAACATGTCGGACGAGTCGTCAAAGGGCTACGAACGTAAGCACAATTACTGTCAGATGAAGCACAGGCAACGCTACCCATTTTATTTTCCCCCCATATATATTTTTTTCTATCTGCTGTTATAAAGCAGCTTCCTGTTAAGTTTAGCATAAATCAACGGCATGTGCCCCATAAATAAACTCCAACTGAGCATGTTAACATTACTTAAATATAATTTTACCTACATAAACTCGATATTATCGAGAAAAAAGGAGCCCATACGCTACCGAATAACACCGGCCGGGCCCCTATGTTCAGCTAATATATGCCAAAGCTAATATTGGTAAATGCTGCCTCCCAAAAACTCGCGCAAAACAGAATTTTTAGGCACCCACTCAGAATCCATGGGCACAACCATAGTTAAAAAGCGCAGCATATCTCTGGCCATAGTGTAGGCCGGGCTGTCATCGGGTACTTCCAGCAGATAAGGCCAAGCATAATGGCGGAAAACAGCCAATTCATATGCTAAAGCTGAATTAAACATAGCATCGGAACGACTTTGATAAGGGAAGATATATTTATTTTCCCCTCGGCGGACACTAGGCCAACGCATAATCGTGCTGACAGCTGAAATGCCTCGGTAGCGACGATCTCTAATAATACGGCGCAACAGGCGGGCATAAGTAGTCGGTACCCTGTTAGCTTTATCCATGTTCAACTGCGGAAGAGCGCTGACAAAGAGCGCATAGCGTTTCTCTCTGTCAACTGCATCAGTTATAGCCGGATTTAGACCATGAATACCCTCTATAAGTAAAATTTGATCGTCGGCTAAACGGACAACATTCTCATTTTCAGCCGGGCCAGGACGCTGGCTGACAAAATCGTAATGAGGAATTCTAGTAGCCTTGCCTTCAACCAACGACTGAAGATCGTCTTGAATGCGCTGCAAGTTAAGGGCTTCTATAGCCTCAAAATCGTAGTCGCCTTTTTCATCACGCGGGCACTGTTCACAAGGCAGATAGTAATCATCTAGGCCAACATAGACAGTGCGCCTGCCCATAGCTTGCAAATGGGTGGATAGACGGCGCACAGTACTGGTTTTACCCGAACTGGAAGGTCCGGAAATAAAGACAACTTTCACTCCAGAGCGGGAAAGCACATCACGGGCGATCTGGCCGATACGTAGCTCATGCAAAGTTTCACTGACCTGCACTAAGTTCTGTCCCTCGCCACTCAAAATCATCTTGTTCAGCTTGCCAACAGTATCGATATTCATGCGCTTATTCCACTCTTTGGCTTGCCTAGCGGCCCCGAGCATAAAATCTTTGAGTTCTTGTGAGGGAAGCTGCACAGGTTCCTGAGTCAAAAGCAAACCTTCTGCCATGCCAACTACCTTAATGGAACGCAGGAAACCGGCATCGGGCACAAAGGGACCGTAAGCTAAATCGGTATAATGGCCGATATTAACAATGCCGAAACTGGAACCGACCCAGCAATTCACGACATGGCGACGATCGCCGTCGGGATCTTCAATCATACTCAGAGCTGCCGAAGGCGCGACCGAATTAGTTTTAAAAGGCGTATTTTTTGCACAGAGATAAGCGAACTTTTTATTGACTTCTTCGCCGAATGACTCAATATCGCTGACATTTTTGACACTGAAGAACAACTGACTGTGCAGCGACTGGCCAATTTCCAGCACGGCTTCAGGATTAACCAATTTGGCCGCATAGAACAGCAAATGCGCCGAGCTGCGCATAATAATGTGGCGGCCAAAATAATCGTTTTGAGTGAGAGGAGTTACAGTACAGTTGGAAGTTATGCGCGACTTTAAATCGACAATTTCCCCGTCAACCTGAGCTCCCACACAGCCGAATTCACGAAGATGCTTCATGCATAGTACAAATTTCAGAGCCTGTTCTGTGCTGTCAATTCCCAGATCACGACAAATGACATCACAGACAAAAGTATCATTGGAAACTTCTTGAATACCATGAGGCAGCACAACTTTACACAACATAGAATCGGTATCTCCCCTGATCTTGACTAATTCCTTCTACTTCTGCGCTTGCCCATGCCTCCCCTATTGGAACTTTCTTTTTTACGCACTGCCGAAAAGTGAGACTCACGTTTGCAGCGTTCCTTATCTGCCGTGCTGCTGCGACGCTCAGCGAATTTATCACTTCCGTTTCGTCTGCTTCTTCTATCTTTACCGCCCTTCTTTTCTAATCGACGACCTTCACCATGGCGGCTGCGCTCGGAGCTGCGCACCTCACCGCCGGCAGATTTTTTACGTTTTCCTACTTTGAATTCAGGAGGAGGCAGCAGAGCCTTTAATTTTTCTGGAGTAATTAGGCGGGCCCGCACACGCACAACTCCAAAGTCGAAATGGTTGAGTGCTTCTAAAACAGATGCGGCCTCGGCACTAGGCAACTCTATAAATGAAGTGTGGGATCGCAGCTCAATGTCTCCTACCTCGGCTTTAGATAGGGATGCAGCTTCTCCCAGCATACGCAAAACAGCCTGTACATTTATACCATCGCTGCGCCCCAAATTTATTTGAATAAAACTCATACCCTCAGCAGCGGCAGCACCGGCTTTTTTGGAAACTCTTTCCACGAGACTGTTTTTTTCCGCCCGATTGCGCCTATTTCCCCTGTCGAGTTCCTGTACGGCGACATTGCATCCGGCTCTGAAAATAGCTCCAGCCCTGGGCAACATACTCAAAACCGCAGCTAAACTATCAGCCGGGCTCAGATAACAAAGTAGTTCAGCTGCCAGAAAACGGTAATCTTCGTTCACTTCTGAGCTCAGCTTTTCCGCAATTTCTTTATGAAAATCAGCTCTAATACGACGACGTACCTCTTCGGCTTGAGGCAATTTGCCTATCTCTAAGCAAATATTGGCCTTACCTGTCAAGCGCTTAAAGCGATTAAATTCATGTCTGGCTGCAAAAGTAATAGCCGTGCCCCTCTTGCCAGCTCTGCCTGTGCGTCCAACGCGATGGATGTATGTTTCCGTATTTTGAGGAGGGGCCATATTTATAACATGAGTCACTCCCTCTACATCTAGTCCGCGGGCGGCCACATCGGTTGCAATTAAATACTTGGCAACACCACTACGGAAACTGCTTAAGGTCCGCGTGCGTTCAGCTTGAGCCATATCACCGTGCAAAGAAAGCACATTTAAACCAGATTTAATTAAAGTTTGCGTCAACTCATCAGTCTCGGCCTTAGTGTGACAAAAAATGATGGCCAATTGAGGAGACTCAGCGTGCAAAATGTTGCTTAAAGCCTTAGGCCTGTGCTCTTTAGCTACTAAATATACCTCATGACTTATATCATGAGCAGCTGTCAGACCGATACTAACTGAAATGCGGCGACATCCTTCACGCAACGTTTTTTGAGCCAACTCTTCCATTTCGTTAGGCATGGTAGCGGAAAAAAGCAAAGTTTGGCGCTGAGAAGGTAAAGCAGCCAAAATTTTGTCCAGTTCTTCTGCAAAGCCCATATCTAAAATTTCATCGGCTTCATCGAGAACTAAGGTGCGGCAGTCTGATAAGTTCAGAGAACCTCGTTCTAAATGATCTATTAAACGGCCTGGAGTACCCACAATAACAGGCGCCCCTTGTTTCAAAGAACACATTTGTTCGTGATAGCTGCCGCCGCCATAAAGTAGGGCAGCTTTACTGCCCAATGAGGTAATAACTCTAGCAACCTGCATGGCCAATTCGCGTGTAGGCAGCACAACCAGTATAGAAGAAGGGCGCGTATTTTTAGGATCGTTAAGTAAAGGAAGAGCAAAAGCCAAAGTTTTACCAGTGCCTGTACAAGACTGCACCAGTAGATCGGCTCCAGCCAAAATGTCATCCCAGCAGGCCTGCTGTACTTCTGTAGGTGTGATAAAACCGGCCTGCTGCAAACTTTCCTGCAACGTACTGTTAAGTGGCCACTGAGCAAAGGGAATTAATTCCATACTATACCTTTCAAGACTATATGTATACAAAAAAAAAGAGCGCCTCGAGAACGGCTTAAGTTTGAGTCCCAAGACGCTTTTGCTATAAGATGAACGAAAAATTTAAGTTAGAAAACGGCTGACTTATTTTTTTTCGGTTTTGGCTGCCGGAGCCCCACTATTTTCAGAATTGATAACAGTTGAATTAGCTTTTTTCTCGGCATTATCAGCACCGACGCTCTCAACGCCACCTACGAAGAGTCCTCTATCAGAATCGTACTTTATGGACCCCAGACCATGTCGGCGCGGTTCCGGACATTCGATAGTGTACCCGCCACGTCTGAAAGTATAAATATAAGGTTTGGAAGACGCAGGGCAGCGCAGTTCGCGGAACATGTACTGAGGACGCAAAGATTCCAATTTGGCAGGAAAAGCTTTATTGTGATCTTTAGCGTAAATTTCACAGGCCGTAGCCAACTCATTTATGTTTCTGGTGCAATCAGATAAAAGACGCTCAATGCGCTTGCCTTCGGCAGCCAGCATCAGCCAGCCCCAATCTATAGTTTCCAAAGTAGGCAAGTCCGATCCGTACTTTTCAGGCTCAGGTACAGACAAAGTGTAATGGTGGCGATCTTCGCTTACCTGATAAACAAAAGGTTTGCCTGAAAGAGGATCGGTACCCAAGATAACTTTAGGAGCATCAGTAGGCAGCCCAGTGTTAAAACTACGTTCTAAAGATTGCAAACTGACTGGATAGAGACCACTTTCCATAAAGTAGTACTCAATTAACACCTGCAAGCGAGCATAAGCCCGTATGCCACAGGCCTTGGGACTGAGCTTAACTGAGGAGGCTTCAGAAACCTGACGATTCTCTTTCTTAACCGCAGAGGCAGAAGGAGCGGACTTAGTTACAGCAGACGCTGCTCGATGAGCTTCGACGGCTTTCCCTTCTGATTGGCTCTGGGCAGCTGAAGTTCCACTCAAACTCAGCCAACACCAGCAAATACCCAAAAACGCAATTCTAAATAAAATACCCAAGCGCGACCGTCTTACCGATCGAAACTTATAAATGCACACTGCTGTTATACACCTTTAATAAGCACAAAATACGGCGTTTTGTTAAAATTTAGCCGTTAGTATCCCAATAATCTTCCAGATATTTGCGCGGTCCAGGCTGACGCAGCTTGCGCAAAGCCTTGGCTTCGATTTGTCTTATACGCTCGCGAGTTACTTTGAATATGGCTCCCACTTCTTCCAAAGTACGAGTATGACCGTCACGCAAACCAAAGCGCAGCTCTAAAACTTCTCTCTCTCGAGTAGAAAGATCGTGAAGCACAGACTTAATGCGTTCCCTTAGCCAAACTCTGGAAGCAGCATCAGCTGGAGCGACAGCTCCTTCATCTTCCAGGAAGTCACCTAAGTGGGAATCTTCTTCTTCACCAATGGGCGTTTCCAGAGAAATCGGCTCTTGAGCTATTTTTTGAATGTCGCGAACCTTAGCTTCGGCACTTTGCTTTCTTTCAGCAGCCTTTTCCTTGTAACGCTTGTCATCGGGAGTAATCTCTGTTTTATAGAGTTCACTTAACTCTTTGCACAGAGCATCTTCATCGATAGGATACATGCGCATAGCAATCTCTTCTACCGTTGGGTCGCGTCCGTTTTCCTGAAGTAGCAGCCTGGTAACCCTAGTTAAACGGTTAATTGTTTCCACCATATGAACGGGGATTCTGATCGTGCGCGCCTGATCCGCCAAAGCACGCGTAATAGCCTGACGAATCCACCAAGTAGCGTAAGTGCTGAACTTGTACCCTTTATGATAGTTAAATTTTTCAACTGCACGAATCAGTCCTAAGTTGCCTTCTTGAATCAAATCCAAAAACAGCATACCGCGGCTGATATATTTTTTGGCAATACTAACAACCAAGCGAAGATTAGCCTGAGTCAGGTCGTTTTTGGCTTCGCTGCCATTTCTGACTAACCGATCTAACTCTTCAAAGCGCTTTAAACGCTCAGCAGCTCCGGCAACCATGTTGTATGTTTGCTTCTGCAAATCGGAATGATACTCACGCTTAGCCTGCTCAAAGCATCCTCCCACCAACTCTTTCTGACGCTCAATCAGTTCACGGAACTTAATCTTCCAAACTTTGGAATCACAAGTTCTCAATCTTTTGACCAAATCACTAAGCGTACAGTGAGAAGTAACAGCATCATCGCTTGTATAATCATCTTTGCCAAGATCGGCCTTTAAATCTGGGTCTGTCTCATCCAGAGTTAAAGAGAAGCCGGGAACATCACGCGCGTCAGCCACTTGACTGAGAATATCCAAAACCAGCTCCCGGAAACCAGGCTCCAAAAGAAGTTCTTCAGCCGCCTCATTACCCTTTTCTATGCTCTCAGCCAGCCTACACTCCCGCTCAGAAGTAAGCAAAGCCACATCGCCAATTTCTTTCAGGTACTGACGTACGGGATCATCAACGGTAACCGTATCAGCAGAACTGCCCGATTTTTTCTTAGCTTTAGCGGGCTTAGCAACAGACTTTGATGAAGACTTTGCTTTGATCAGTCCGTCTTTTTCCAGTTGTTTTTTAGCTTCTTCCAGCTTTAACTCACGTTCAACCTGACGGGCAGCTTCAATCCTTCTCTTTTGAGCTAACTCCGGAACAATAACTTCAGGGGGAGTATCAAAACTCGATGACGATGGAGACTCTACTAAATCTAAATTTTCGCACTCGTACGCTCCATAGTTTGCAGACAAATCTATATTGCCAAGTCCAAGGTCATCACTCGAGCTAAGATCGGCTCCAAGACAGCAGTAAGATATAGATGAACCTAGATCTAACTCTGTAATACTCTTGGCAGACTCTTCTCCTCTAATATTTTCCATATTCAACCTTTACCTTACGCTGCTAAAAGAAACAAAAATCTATAGTAGTATGCCACTGGTACAAGCAGCTTAAACATGCTGTATTTGAATGTGACTCTCTCTTGTTGTTTATGAGAGTAAAATCTTGTGCCCGAAGCTGCAAAAAGACCTCGGCTGGAGCCGATCAATCAACGGAAAGTACAAAGATTCAAGCTAAGCAAAAAAAGCCGAAAAGCCCCTTTACATCCCGCCTATAAACGTATATATAATTAAGCTTGCAGACCGCCTGCGTCGAGAGAAGTAGGCCTTACCGCTGCCAGAGCAGACAGCAGCCTGGTGCGACTGAGCCGCTCCAGCTTCTTCCTTCACGCAGAAGATAGCTTTGGACAATACGCAAGAAAAATGTTTTCTCCTTCTTTTGCAGGAGCTCTCCTGTCTGTCCTCTTACAGCCCCCCGGTTCTCAGCTTTTTTTGCATGCCAATATATTCCACGTAAAGCGGATCGTCATTAGATAGAGTTCCCGACTCTAACTTTTTTAATACTTGGCATTTCAAACTTTCCAAGCGTTTTTTCAAATGCTCATTTCTTATATCGGTGGCCAGTTTGCGTATATCGTCAGTATCACTGCTCAAGCGATCATAAGCCATAAGCTCACTTAATCTTTCCGCTTCAGTCTGATCGCATTCCTCATCAAGCAGCTCATTAACTGTGATCGGTTTTGTGCGCTCTTCCATATGCCACAATTTAGCAAAGAGCAGACGCAACCCGTCATTTTCCACGTAGTCAGGCTCAACCAAAGCTTTGGCTTCCTTTATCCACTCCGGATGAGAAGTACATAAACTGAACAATTTTTCTGCGGAAGTTAAAACGCGCTCCTTAGCTTTATATTCAGGTGCGCGAGGAAGGGCACGGCGGCTGCGATTGAGATAGATCAGCAGCTTATTCTCCGAAAATCCGCTGTAATAGGCCAATTCACTCACATAAGCATTGCGCCGAACCGGATCTTGAATGCGCATAATGAAAGGCAGAACGTTCTTAACTAAATCTTCTTTGCCTTCCGGAGTTGTCGTATCTAACGTTTTCAACAGTCGATCAATTTTAAATTTAACTATGCCCACTTTTTCGTTTAATATTTCGTCGACTGCCTGACGCCCCTTAGCAGACATAGAATCGGGATCTTCTCCATCCGGCCAAGACACAGTCATAACTTGAAGACCCGCTTCCTCTAAAATGGCGCTGCCGCTAATGATAGCCTTAGCCCCAGCCGTGTCTCCATCGTACGCTAACACCACCTGCTTGGTGTAGCGCTTTAGCAACTTTGCCTGGTCCGCGGTCAGAGCCGTTCCCAAAGAAGCGATACAACAATCTATGCCGATCTGGTGCATAGAAATGACATCGAGATAACCTTCCGTCAAGATAGCTCTGTTTTCTCGGGAGATAGCTCCCCGAGCGACATTTAATCCGTAGAGATGGAAGCGCTTAGAGTACAACTCTGTCTCAGGAGAATTTATATATTTTGGCAAGCCATCCCCTAGAATGCGTCCTCCCATAGCTATAATGCGACCCTGAAAATCGGCAATAGGGAATATTAAACGACCGTTCAACAGTTCTCGCAGTCCGCGTTCTTTTTTAACGAACACACCGCTGCGCAGCAAATCTTCTTCATTGAACCCCGAACGACGCACGGCTTGCAGGAGACGGGCTGAATTTCCGGGAGCAAACCCTAAACGAAATTTTTGAGCTACACTTTTAGATATGCGCCTCTTTTTCAGATACTCTCGCCCCGGCCGTCCCTCTTCAGTTTCAAAAAGTATGCGGCTATAGTAACCAGTAATTCGCTCCAACAGCTGAAGACTGCGCTGGCGTGAGGTATCCCCGGCACTTTCATCAGACTGCAATTTAATTTCCACCCCAGCTTCAGCAGCCAATTTCTTAACAGCTTCCGGAAACCCCATGCCCTCTATCTTCATAAGAAATTGAAATACATTCCCTCCCTGACGGCAGCCAAAGCAGTACCAAAAGCCGCGATCAGGATCGACACTGAAAGATGGTGTCTTCTCATTGTGAAATGGACATAGCCCCAAGTATTTGCCGCCAGATCTTCTCAACTGCAAATATCTACCAATAACAGTTGAAATATCGATACGATTACTTATTTCACTAATTGTTTCTTCAGGAATTTTCATATTTAGGTACAAATAGCCAATATGCAAAAATAATGCGAAATATACGCACTTTTTTGGTATAAAACAAACAGGAACTAAAGTCCTTTTTAGATAACTTTCTCCACGTGAGTGAAGCAGATAATATAAAAGAAGAAAGTAGTATCCCTAGCGACGCCTCCACCGAGGAAGCGAGCGCTACCAACGGCCAAACTGCGGAAGACAAGAAGTCAGATGTTCTCGATAAGAGAATTGTTTACCAGTCTTCCATGAGAAACTTCTACATAGCCTCCTTGCTGCTTCTGTTATTATCGGGAGCACTAGTAAAAACAGGAATTTCTATGATGAGTGGACGAGGCGACAGTCTCGACGCAGAAGCAATTATCATAGGTTCCATCCCTATTCTGCTGGCTGTAGCTTGCATAGTAATGCTCATTATGGCCTACTCGATTTTCCGCGATAGGACCATTATTCTTACCCCTACACATCTTATTTACGACGACAGCCGCAAAAAGATTATCAACATGGCCTGGAAAAATTTTCAGACAGCCACAGAAATAAAGCCCACAAAGAGCATCTTTGACCACACTACTGTAAGCGACGGGCAAAATAGCTTTGTAATTGAACGCTTCTTCTTCCCTAAATACGACAAATTATGTACTGACATAAAGACAGTACGCCGCTTAGCTAAAAAACAAGACATTTTCTTATAGCCACACACTGCCCCCTAACTGCAGCTTTCCGAGCTACAGAATTCCCAAGCATGTGCCGTTTTACGGATTGACATTTGCAGCTTATTTGAAGCCGATAACAACATGAAAAAAGCTCCCCTGAAGGAAGGGAGCTTTTTTCATGTTGTGAACTTGTTTAAAGTTCCTTAAGAGCCCTGACCTCGCTGTCACTCAAACGGCGGTATCTGCCACGAGGTAAATTACCCAGACAGATTGGGCCTAACTTGACTCTTTCCAGCTTCTTAACTCTGCAACCAACAGCTGCGAGCATACGACGAACCTGACGCTTACGCCCTTCATGAATCGTAAGCTGAACTTTGTCTTCTGCCAAAATTTTCACTTTAGCAGGAGCTGTCCACCCGTCATCGAGGCAGATCCCCTCTTCCAAGAAACGTATTTCACGCTCACCGGGAAGGATATCGACACAAGCGATATACACTTTGTCGACAAGACTGCTGGGATGAAGCAGTTTATTGGTCAGAGCACCGTCATTGGTAAAAACGAGCAGTCCCTCAGTGTCCCGATCCAGTCTGCCAACGGGATAGATGCGGACGGGAATGTCGCGTACAAACTCCATGACAGTGGGACGGCCAGCCTGATCTTTGACGGTTGAAACGAAACCGCGAGGCTTATTGAGGACTATATAAATCCTCTTGGAATCAACTTTGTTTAATTTTCCCCAGCCAACGATTTCAATATCATCGCAATCAAGATCAGCCTTACTGCCTAAATAAGCAGTCTGACCATTTACTTTGACTTGGCCTCCGGAAATAAGAGACTCGCAATATCTGCGAGATCCGACCCCGCCATCGGCCATAATCTTCTGTAAACGTTCTGCGGTCATAAGAAAATGCGCCTTACTAAAGCAGACTACATTCTATGCCCAAACAGAAACGCGGATTTTACGAGCGTTAGGATTATTGCGATGCTCCCAGAGATAGATTCCCTGCCACTGTCCCATGGCCAACTTGCCGTCGATGACGGGAATAGTCAGACAAACATTGGTTATAGCGGACTTAATGTGAGAAGGCATATCATCTTCCCCCTCTTCGACGTGTTTAAACCAGTCGGCGAAGGGAACAGAACGCATCATCCATTCTTCGAGATCATGACGGGCGTTGGGGTCATGATTTTCTTGAATGCACAAACTGCAGGAGGTATGTAAGACAAACAGGTTGCACATACCATTTTCGATATTGCTGTGCTTGACAACATCGTTAATCTGCTGGGTGATGTTATAGAGCCCCTGGGCAGAGGCCTGATAAGAAACAACTTCTGAAAACATGATTGCTGCGCTTTCAATTAAAAAACGCCTACTCCTTCAAGCAAAACAAAATTTTGCTTAATTAGTTTATAAGCTTCAATGTAAAATTAAAATTAAGATAAGCTCCCAATAAAAGATGCATAAAATTCACATTCCCCCAAAAGTACCCGATATTCTCTGTTTCTTGTGCAGATTAGCCATTCTAAAATACTACAGAAAATGGATAAATTAACTATGCAGCTAGGATCTGCCGATAAGCTATAGAAAACAGTAAGCCAATTTTTAGAATTGGATACGAGATCTATGGCTATTGCTCCTAATAACAGACTTCATCTAAGTTCCCAAGACATTACCCGCTGGGATCTTTTTGCCTGCGTGGCCGGCCGCCCTGAAGGCATTGCGTTAACGAGACTGGCTCACATACTTCATGTAGATCGCGAACGTTCACTCATAGTTCCTCTGGGAGCCCTTGAAGATGAAGGGTTAATCGTATGCGACAGCCGTGATCACTATATTCTGAATAATAAGTCTCAAGTAGCTAAGAATCTGCGCCAAACTTTATCCTTTGCTCTGGCTTCAAACTGCGACTACAATGTTTATTTTTCAGAGAAAATGATTGCCTTTTTGAAGAAGGCTTATCGCAGCGACTATTTCAACAACAGAGATGTACCTCCCGAGCTCATGGATCCGGAGCTTCTTTGCCGTTTGGTCGACAACGCTTTGCTGCTTATTTACAGTTATGAGCCTTTTACCGGCCGAATGGTCGAAAATATGTTTTTGGATGGTCTGTGCGATTATCTCAAAATAAAGCGCATTAAGTCATTTTTCTTTAGGCGTCGGGTGCCTCTGGAGCAGTTCCTAGAAGGGCGAGTGGAGAGCTTTCAAAATGCCGACGATCCTCAATTGAAAGCAGCTATGGAGCTGTTCCACAATAAAAATTTGGCAGGTCGAAACTGGGGACTTCCTACTCTCGGAGAAGAGATCCGCGAAAGTGTAGAAAAAGAAGATTCAGAAATGTTCGATCCTGCCTCTAAGGCCTGCTACGAACGTTCTTGGGATAAAATGCATGAGTATAGCAGAGAAGGGCGCAAGTTAACTGTAGATATACTGCGTGAATACCATCACTTAGCCATGGCTAATACCGATTTTGGCGGAATCTATCGTGATCATGAGGTTATGATAGCCAATAATCCTAATTTTAAACCAGCTCCCATCAACGAAATCCCTCAGCGCTTACAACAGCTAGTCGATTATTTGGATCAGGCTTCTCCTTCTACTTTTGAGGAAGCTCTCGATTTATGCGCTTACACTTATAACGAATTTGTCCACATTCATCCTTTCCAAGACGGCAACAGCCGTGCTGCCAGGGTAGTGTTGGGGCATATGCTGAATCTGCTGCATATGCCGTTTGAAGAGATACCCGGCAGTTTCTCAGCCAGATTTCTTATAGTAACCAAAGGCCTGGAAAAGCGCAACGATAACGAAGTCAAGTACGTACTGGAAGAAATTTACTTGAACTGCATGAACCGCAAAGAGCTTCATCAAGTTATAAATTAATTTGTTGCTTCTTCTTAAATTATGTATCACTAAAATAATCCGGGGCCGATAATTTATCGGCCCCGGATTATTGCACTTAGTAGTATAAAAACTAATTCCGAACTTATTGATAAGCTAAAAATATTGTGTGACGATCGCAATTAGACGTGCCCAATACAGAAGGCACCGTAACTGCCCGGCAAGTAAATCCTAAGTGCTGAAGACGTCCTATAAAGTTGCGATCGTGGTTGACTGACCAAACGGCAAGAATACCTCCAGTATCAAGGTGTTCACCTATTTCTTTCAGTCCGGTTTCGCTATACAGAGTGTGATTAGCCATCTGTGTAATCGGCTCTGGGCCATTATCTACGTCGAGCATAATTATGTCCCAATTTTGGGAACATATCGCCTCTCTTACATCACCGATAAACAGGTCTGCCCTAGAATCGCGCAAGGGAAAACCGGCCAGTTTTCCCAAAACCCCTCTATTCCACTCAGCCACACAATTCATCAGTTCGGCAGCAGTAATACGATTTGACTTAGGGAAGGCCTTCAGAGCAGCTTTCAAAGTATAACCAAGTCCCAACCCTCCAATTAAAACCTTTAATGAGGCATCGTTAGTCTCTAATTTATCCTCTTGCCAGCTTTCCGAAAAGGCCTGTTCAACCAATCGATCAAGCTTACCGTTGCTCATATTATGCCAATCGTTATGCAACAAGGCACACAAGTAAGCCATGAGCTCTTCAGAGCCGTGCTGTCCACTGGCCATCAATTCTATGCCGTCTATAAAAATAGCTAGTTCTTCACCATAGCACATCAACTCCATAACCGTACCTTCAGGTGTAACAGCCCGATCTAAGCATTTCCAACTATTGGAACCGGATTCTGCATTCCCTCCAAGGCCGCACTGAGTTGGTGACTGTCCTTTTTTTAACGAATCAGCATTTGTTTTAAGAGAAAAACGGTTCGGCAAATCGGAGTATAGCAGCGAACCGTCCCACCATTGCTGAGCTTCCGCACTAGGATTTTTATGACGATAAGCCTCTAGCTGAACGTTGTGTTTATGGCCTTCTTCCTTTCGGTGGCGCCAAGACTCCGCTGCCTTAAAACTGTAATCATCAAAATGACGGCGCTTGCTCATAGTCTAAATACGATGGAACAACCGTTCCAGCACCTTTTCTTCTAAAATAATTCTGGTCGGACGACCGTGAGGGCAGTACAGAGAATGCTCGACTTTAAGCATATTGTTCACCAACCCTTCCATAGCCTCCAAACTAAGAACATCACCAGCTTTAACAGCTGCTTTACAACTGGCCATAGCTCTAATTTTTTCTCTCATCAGCTCTGCAGTACCGCCACGCACGGATACAAATTCATGGGCCAGCTCTTCAACCAATTCGGAGAAGGTTGCCGCAGCCTGACGAGCGGGCAAAGAAGCGGGTACTCCGCGTAAAGCGAAACTGTTATGGCCGAAATTTTCTACCTCGTAACCATACTCGCGAAAATTATCTAAACTGTCTTGCAGAAATTGACTGATATCGGGAGTGAACTCAACTACTTCCGGAATTAGCAATCCTTGAGACCGCTCACTCAAAACTCTCATATGAGCAAAACTTTCATAATTTATGCGTTCTTGAGCCGTATGCTGATCTACCAACCACAGTTTGTCTTCGTATACTCCCACTATGAAAGTCTTATAAACTTGGCCTAAAACTTTAAAATGGCCAACACTCTTGGCTCCTTGCCAAAATTCTGCTTGCATATTTTGGTTGGAGCTCTCGTCACAGTTGCTGTCAATTTGAGCAGCAGATAAACTATCTGCCTCTGCCCCCGGACTTGATTCAACCAGTTCCGAGGATGTATTTTCACCAACTACAATATCGTTCTTAATTTCAGTTGTTTTATAGGGAGCATAAAGCTCTAAAGCAGCTCCAGATTCGGCAGATGACAGGCGCATGTCGGCCAAGCGTTTACCTACGGTACGATTCATAAGACCAGTAGAAAAAGTTGTATTGGATGGGGCTCCACCTGCACGAGGCGGATCAACTTTACTGGCAGACTCAAGCGGCACATTACAACTGACTGTCTGTTTAGAAACAACTGATACGTTATCTTCTTCTCCAGCTTTAACGGAAGGAGAAGAAAACTCGCTTATAATAGGGCCGTTTTGCGCCTTTATTTGGCGATTTAAAAAATCGAAGTGTTTGGGCAGCACACTATCCGCTTTGTAAGTTTCCAAAGCTTGGCTAACAGCTCTGTAAATAAGTGAAAAGACGGGGCGGGGGTCAGCAAAGCGCACTTCCAACTTGGCAGGATGAACATTTACGTCTACAAAAGCTGGATCGACACTCAAGCGCATCATACCCACTGGGAATTTGCCCTTTTCAATAAGAGGACCAAAACCCTCCGCCAAAGCTTGAGACAAGTTCTGAGAGCGTATAATTCGACCGTTCATGACAAAAAGCTGACAAGTGCGATTGCTTCTGGCAGTTTCGGGCTTAGCTACAAAACCGTCTAAACTTATACCTTCACCGTTAGCAAATACAGGTATAAAATCTTTCTTATCCAACTTCCATAGCTTGGCCAATCGCTTGTCGCTGCTCATATCAGAAGAGAAGGAAAAAACTTCCTTTCCATTAGAAGTAAGCGAAAAAGCGACTTCGGGCCAGGCAGCGGATAAACGTCCTAAAAGATCGGTAATTTGAGAACTTTCAGCGCTGGCTGACCGTAAAAACTTCAACCTGGCCGGAGTATTAAAAAAGAGATCGCGCACAGTGATACGAGTTCCGGGTACGGCGGCGCATACACTAATTTTAGGGTCGGAGGCACCCTCCATAGTTAAAAGAGTGCCTTCCAAATCGCCAGATTGACAAGTGCGTATTTCCAAACGCGATACAGCCGCAATGCTGGGTAGAGCCTCGCCCCGAAAGCCTAAAGTATACAGATTATCCAGGTCTTCCCAATCTTTAAGTTTAGAAGTAGCAAAACGTTGCACAGATAAACGGGCGTCCTCAGGACTCATGCCACATCCGTCGTCGACAACCTGCATAAACTCACGACCGCCGCCCCTTATGCTAACATTGATTCTGCTTGAAGAAGCGTCCAGAGCATTTTCTACCAGCTCTTTAATAACTGAAACCGGACGATCAACAACCTCTCCGGCGGCAATGCGCTCATAAACGCTTTTTTCTAAAAGACGCACCCTGGGTTGTTTATCATCCATATATTCAGACTAGACTCTTCCTTCCTAATTTTGTTCGCTTTCCTAAGCTTACTTATAAACATAGTACTATACCAGCAGCAAATACATACGGATAAATTAAATATTACAGCAGCTGATCGACTCTTACCAACTCAAAGCCGCGCTGACGTAATCCTCTGATAATAGAGGGCAGAGCCAAAGCAGTTTGACTACGATCTCCTCCTCCATCGTGAAGAAGGACGATATCGCCAGGCTGAGCCTGAGAAATAACTCTTTGCGCAATTACTTCAGCCCCGGGCATCTGCCAGTCACGAGGGCAGTTAGACCAAAGCACCGCTAGTTGACGTAGATCGCAGCCATCTTTTAAGTTCCAAGGATAGCGCATGCCGTAAGGAGGACGATAGTAGCGAGTTTTTTCGCCTAAAACTGTTTCCAGGGCCAATCCTCCTTCAAAAATTTCCTGTCGGGCACGGCTAGGAGTACATCCCAGAAAATTACAATGGGAAAAACTATGTGATCCCAGCAAATGACCACCTTTTTTTATGCGTTTAACTAGGTCTGGATACTCAAGCACATGGGCACCCACACAAAAAAAAGATGCCATCGCCTTTTCCTGAGCCAAAACTTCAAGAATTTGAGGAGTATTCAGTGGATGAGGGCCGTCATCGAAGGTCAAGGCTATTTTGCGACTATTTCGTGAGCCGCAAGACAGTACTTCTCCGTAAAGAGAAGAGGTGACGTTGACACAAGGTTCGAGCAAAGCTCCTAATGTAAGAGCTGCACTGTAAGCGCCCCAAAAAAAAGAAGCTTTTCTCATTTTTTTCGGGCATAGGGCCCAAGCTCCAAGCGTAAGGAGACCTGTACCTATACAATAGGCAGCCTGATAATTATCGTATACCCAATCGCGTATTTCTTCGCCGCAAAAATTCATTTCCATCGCTCCTCTATGTCGGCCGCTTCCTTGCTGCACAAACTGATGCTTAATAGCACATCTGAAAAAAACAGCGGCTAAAAATTTTATACTTTTTTGGGGCCTCCTGCTCTGCTGGACGCCCTTGCTTATCCGAAGGGGAAACACCTTCAAGCACGAAGGAGCCGCGAGTGTTGTTCACAAACTTCAAGTAGGAGGTTGCATCAGCGCAGATGGGTAGTAGTGACCATTTTGCCTCTAAGGGTAAAACTCAGGAACAAATGGCTGGAAAAAGCAGCGGCCTGAAAATCAAGGGCGTGGAAGAACACGAAAGAAGGCTGCTGGAGCAGATGCGCAATAAAAAGCTACAAGAAGCGCAAAAATCCCAGACAGAACAAAATGGACCAGGAACAGAGTCTACGGCTAATATTCATTATATGAAATGTCCTAGCTGTGGTTTCGATCTGACCATGAGCAATATAGAAGAATTAGGCATGTCGTTGCCTAAATGCGCTAATTGCGGTGGTGTGTTCGTGAGTAAAGAACAACTAACTTCAATGAAAGAACGGCCCGGCGTTTTTAAACGTTTGGGAAAAATATTTGGCGGCGCCTAAATAGTGCAACCAAAAAATAAGAACGAGCCGATGAGCACCGATATACCAATATGAAGGTTGTTTGTGTGTCGGCTCGTTCTTTTATTGTAAGTCAAAACTACCAGGCCATCTTTATCCCCAAACTTGGCTGAATACCTCCTGTAGCCCCGGCTCACTCGCAGCAGCCAAAAACTTCAGCTCAGCTTCGGCTTCAGCTACACTGGCTTTGTAGGATAAATGTCTGTGACGCTCTAAACAGCGACGTCCTTGAGCCCAATATTTTAGCTCATTCATAGGAGGCCGATCACAAGCCCATCGCACCAGCCTAGCCTGAGCGGCTAAACGAAAGCAGCCGAAGCTAACTTCTTGACGGCGCAAGCGCTCATAAAACTGACCGAATTGGACAAGATCGAGCTTAGGCCCGAATCCGTCTCCTTCACCCATAGAGATAAACTTGCCCTGCATTCCTCTCTCCAGTTTGCTCTTTAACATAGTGTAATGGAACTTTAGCGCCTCCCGCTCGACATCGGCTCCTCCCTTGATAAGCAGATAATGACGCTCCAAAAACTCTAAATAATGCCACAATTTTAAAGCAAACCGGTAGCTAGAAAACTTGGACAAACAAAAACGATAAACAGTTTTTAAAGTTATAAGGCGTTCATTTTCAAGTTCTCTAAGACTGAAGTTGTGCCAAACAGTTTGTAGTGTGGTTAACCAAGACTTCAAGTATTGCATGACAACCGCTATTTTTATTTTGCTCAATTGTTCAATTCGGCTAATAACATCGACAGAGACCTGCTGATTTGCTCTATTAAGGCTAGGAAGCAAACCTGCTACCATATCATTTAGTTGGTTAATCTTAAACGGTTTAAAAATTAAACCGTCCAATTGAGTTGCTTTCAGCTCTTCTTCATAGCCTTCAAAAACAGCAGTAATAAAAATTTGTTTTTGATCGGGATATTTTGCCTTACAGCAACGCATAATATGCAGCAATTCGCCGACCTTAGCAGTGCCGTTTACTATTAACAAGTCTGCACGCCGCTCTAACAACTCAGCCGCCAGAAGTGAAGAGCGCCCTCTAAGACGGCTTATTCTCCCCGCTAATTTTTGCAAAGTGCAAAAAAGTAAGTCTCCGATAGCAGAATCTTGATCGCAAAGAATAATGAAAGGTTTATCTGACATCCATTCCCTCCCCCTTAAAATTATCTTTAAGTCAGCCTATTAATGTACTCATAAAGAGGTGCAAATAAAGCGAAAAGTACTGCGGCTGTGGCGACTCCCATAACGGCTATCATTACAGGCTCTATATATACTGACAATTTCTCAATATCTAACTTTACCTGCTCATTATAAGAGCGGCTGAGACGCTCAAAAACGCAGTCAAGGCAACTTGATTCCGATCCTACGTTCAAAGCAGCTATAAATGATAACGAAAAGTAACCTCCTGCCTGCAACGCTTGGCTCAATTCCGAACCTTCATCTATTTCCGCAGCAGCTAGTTCTAAAGCTGCAGCCAAAGGATAGTTGGCTAAAGACAGTCCGGCAATCTGTAATGAATTGTTTAAGGGCAGGCCACTGCGCACCAACATAGACATAGTGTGGCAAAAACGAGCTGTTACAATATTTTTGACTATTTTACCCAGCAGCGGAGTAGTCAAAACAAGCAGCTGCCACTGGCGCCGGACCAAAGCAAACCGGCGGTAAAACTTAAAAAATACCCAAAATCCTAAAATAGCAGTTCCAATCAAAATCCAGAATAGCGGACTTTTTAGCAAATTGATAAAAAGCAGTAAAACAGATGTAGACCAGGGCAAATCGGTCAGAGCGGCAAATACCGGAGAAAATGAAGGTACAATATAGAGTGACATCATAATACTCAGCACAATAAAACTGAAGCAAACTACACAAGGATACTGAAGAGCTCCCCTTAATCGCCGCTTCATATGCAGCTCAAATGAAAAAAACTCTGAAATGTACAGACATATTTCGGCTACTGAACAAGAAGCTTCCCCTGCTCTAATAAGGCCAGTTTCTATCATTTCAAAATAGTTAGGGTTTGAACTCCAAACTTGAGTCAGATTTTCTCCGCGACTGACCGCTTCGGCAGCTTCATACCAAACTTGCTTATCTTTATAATATTTGCAACACCCGGCAGCAGACTCCAAGGCTTTAACAATGGGAACTCCTGAACCTAACATAACACCTAGCTGGCGATATAAAAATATTTTTTCCATAGACACTACCTCCAACTAAGTTTGCTGAAACAAGACGGAGATAGAGAACCATCAGTGAGTGGTTTAGCAGCCCATTGTCCTCCGTACAAAGTATTGATATAAATTATGCTGCTGCCGGGATCGACCCACAGGGCTCTGGGAGCGGAACGGCATAATTCAGACGGCATAGGTGTTTTAGACCACTGTCCAAGGCCGCTACACTCCTGAAAAAGCAAGCCATATAGAAAATTGTTGTCGATGGTATAGACCGCCGATCCCCAACTATTGACGGCCACACTGTGAAGGCGACCAGAACCGGAAAAAGGCACCTCAAAACAACTCCCCCAAGCTGCATAATTATTGATTTTTTCCTCAAAACTTTTGGGTAAACTGCCCCAATAGAATTGACGCAAGCGACGAGGCTGCCCCTCACAGATCCAGGCAGAAGTCCCATATTGATCGCAGGCAATAGATCGCAAATCTTTTAGAGGATTGAGTCGACTAGTTAAACACCTACCGTTGCTCCATGAAACCTGTCCCTGATTCTGAGAATCATCTAGAACCCACACTGACTGATTAGCCCTATCGGCACAAAACACAAAGCACCCCATTTGATCGGCGGCCATATCGACAATATCAGCTTCGTATCCGTAAGTCAGCTTAGGCACATTAACCAATTTAGTTCCTATATGATTGCCGTCGCCATCAAATATAAGCCGACACAGCTTAGGCTGGCGCAAATATGCCAGCCAGACAATACCTTGCGCGGGATAACCGCACATGGCTCCCATTTCTCCTTTGGGAAAACTGCCTACAAGTTTCTGCTCGACAGAACGAGTTAGCCAAAAATTATATTTACCAAAAGGAGAACTAAAAGTTCGATCGGTAAAGGACGCCTCACTATCGTAAATGTGAGCAGAAATTGAAGACGGGCAGTCTTTAGCCAACAAACGACGCAGAGTACATAGAGGTGCCCCGTTATAACCGGTGTAAAGAGTGAGCAAAGCGAAGTCTTCACTAAAATCCGAAAGATCGGCACTCCAACTGTAATTCTGGTAAGGTTGGGCGAATTTACCCTGCTGTCGATCAGGCAGAGATGTATAGGGACGGCTTTGCAGCTCTTCCATTTTGGCCTGTCCTAAATTTATAGCTGTAGTGAAGCGATCGGTGCCTAAATTAGCTTTAGTTCCAAAAGCGTAAGTGCTAAATAAGCAACTGGCAGCAGAAAAAATCAGAAACAGACCGACCATTAGCTCTATAAGCGTATAAGCAAACTGACCTTGTCTTTTCATAAAGACGCCCCCTCCCTGATTTCGAACTGTGTATAAATACTCTTGAACAGTTCAGGAGGCTGAGTTGAAATATTATTTAGTTTGCGAAGCCCCCGATCTAGTTCATTAAATGAAACAGTTAAGCTCAGTTCTAAAAATTGTGCTCCTCCGCGCAGACGACAGTTTACCGAATTAATGGAAATAGCTGACAGATCGCGTGCTAAAATTTTTTGAGAAATGATCTGTCCGGAGTCGTTCAAATTGCTCGCCTGCGGATTAAAATTAGGGCGATAGATACATTTAGTCAGTTCCCGACTGACCGAATCCCAATGGTAACCGATTATGGATGGCGCACCGCCTACCGGAGGAGATTGTCTAAAAATGAACTTGAAGGCGACCTGACTATCACCTTTCACAGAATATCCTTGGAGCCACTTTTCAGAGCTTACCTTGGGCCATAGAATACTCTGACATAAACGCAAATCGCAGCTCATGTTTTCCGCACTTAAGGCTGCCGAGCGCATGGCCCTCATTCCTTTTTCGCTATGCTTGTAATTTTCAGCTGCCGCCGAAGCTAATCGCCCTACCAAACCTAAAAAAGTTACCGTTAAAGCGCAGCAAATCAACAACTCAATGATAGTGACTCCGCGCTGATTATATTTCGTTTTCCTCAGCCAATTTATCGTAGAAAGCATTTCCCCACCCCTTTGAAAAACTGCCAGTCAAATAGATTTTTTTCTCTAAACAGGCAGGCTGGCCACTGCTGCTTAATGTGTCGTAAACAACTCCCCTCACACAAATAACATTTGGTTTAAGTGAAGATATTTCAAAGTAATAATTAGCAGAATACTCTGGCACGCAAACTTTAGCTAAAATAAGCTCCCCATGTTCACCAGGTTGCGTCGCTTTTAAAGTGTTGCCCGGTGCAGCCAATAAAGTATCGGCAGAACCAATACTACAGTAATTGAGGAAATAATCTCGCCCCGATTCAGCTAAATACCAGGCTTGCAGACGGCGCTCCTGAACTGCAGAAAAATGGCGCTCGGTTTGCAGAGACATCAGGTAGGTGGCGGCTAAAATCATCATAATAGTAATAATAAATATTGACATAATGATGGCACTGCCGCCACGTTCTTTTTTAAGCAAAGTCAGACCAGTATGTCTGATTTCTGCTAATTTGTGCGCATTTAAACAGCGCAATGACAACGTTGAGAGAACTTTCCAAACCGAATCAGAATGGTTATTCAATTTTGACCCCCCAATTTGGCATATATAGCTCAAAGACAGCTCAGCTTGCTAACGAATGAATTCGCCTTCCCAAACGGCTTTCAAAGCTTTCACCCTTTTACTGCAAAGTTTTTCTACTATAGCGAACGACTCTTGAGCCTGCAACAAATAAGCTGTGCTCCCACTGCGCTCTAACCAATTTTCTATGCAAAAAATAACTAACTGCCAGTACTCAATTTCTTTTTCGCTTACTCCTCGCAAAATACGATCAACCCGCCCTTTAGACACGCGTCCGGAAGCGCGCTGCCTCATATCTTCAAACTCACGCCTAACACAAGCACATCGTTCATTGATTCCTCGGCGTATCGAGTGCCAACGCACAGAAAATTCTCGCGGTGACAACGTGCGGGTCCTAGCTTTCTCTAACAAAATAGGTAAAAAATTCGGCATACTTTTCCCTCCCCCTAACAAAACAGTTTCCTGTACAAATTGTTTATACTACTTGAAGCTGAAATAAATTGGAAATTTAACCATCGTATGCAAGCAGGAAAAAATTACTTCTAATAGCTAATTAGGGAAGCGTGATCAAGACAGCACGAATCCTGGTGCTTGAAGATGACGCTTCCCTGAGAAATATGCTCAGCCGCGCTCTTCAAGACGAAGGGTTTGAGGTGACGGCTGCGTCCAGGGGGGAATACGCTGTCGCGATCTCCTCGCGTAAATCATTCGATCTAATTGTGCTAGATACTTGTACTGACAATCCCGAGGCCTTGCTGCCCGTCTTAACGGTACAAAGTCATCTCAGAGAGGCGGCGGTTCTGGTTATAACCAGAAATGCCAGTGAGGAAGATTCGATCAGAGCCCTCCATCCGGGTACGACAGATTGTCTGCGTCAACCCTTCGAACTGAAAACTTTTTTAGCAGTAGTATTCTGTTTAATAAGACAAAACATTCGCTACCGACAAAATTGCGAGTACAATCTGCGCCTGCAGGCCTTGCACTCGTGGTCTATCAAAACTCTGCTCGGTAGTTTCTGTAAGGGTGAACTTTCCACCCAAGTCATTAAGACAGCCCAACATATTAGTTCAGTAGCTAAACGTTTGGCCATACAAGCCGGGCTCGATGCTCCTACCGTACAAGAAATTGAAATTAATGCTGTTTTGCGTACCCTGAAATGGGAGCAAAATAATGATTTCGCTCTACCAGATAAAGAGCTTTGGGAAGGCAGTTTTACGCAGAATTACTTCCATCCAAAATTTGCTTTAGCCCGCCAAATAATAATTTCTTCCATGTCATCGGTCCAAGATCTGCCAGGAGCTTCTGAACAGAAACTCCCCAAGCTTGAGTTGTCCCTCTTAGGTCAATGCCGTATCAGCTTGAACGGTCAACCCATTGACGACAAAATGTGGGTAACTCAAAAAATCAAATATCTTTTTCTGCGCTTGGCAAGCAGCCATACTGACTTCAGTGCAGATCAACTTATTGAAGAGTTTTGGCCAGACAGCGGTGGGCAGACAAATCTTTGGAAAGCCGTATCTGTCATAAAAAAAATCTTTCGTCAGGTCTGTCCCAATTTCATACCCATAATACGCAGTTCAGCTTCACTAGCGCTCAATTCTAAACTTCATATAGAAGCAGATTGGCTCGTATTGGAACAGCATTGGTCAGAATATCGATCGCAAAAGCTGCTTCAACACCTTATTTCTATCAAGAAACTGAGCCAGGGGCATTTTTTGTGCCAATGTTCTATGGAATGGGCAGAAATGAAAAGAGTAAGACTCGACTACATTTCACAACAGGCCCTACTTGAATTAGCTAAGCATGAATACAGCCAAAAAGATTGGTCAGCAGCAATTGAAACTGCCTCGCAGGCAGCTTCTCTTGATCCTCTCAATGAACAGTGCGTTCAAATTTTAATGTGTGCTTATGCAGCCGCATGCCAGCCACAACTGGCTATACAAACCTTTAACGTATTTAGAAAAAATATGAAAAAATATCTTAATGCTTCTCCTAGCTCTCAGCTCTGTGAAACATATCGCCGTGTGCACACACATTGCTAACCGCCAATAACCCAAAAAAAACAAGGGCCAAGCCTAATATAGCTGGCCCTTGTTTTTTTGAAGCCACAATCGGTTAATGACTTCCGGAACTATCTACCTTCTGCTCCTTAGTATTCCGAGTAGACTCTGCATCTGTCGCCTGTTCGGATAAAGCTGATACTGATAGTTTTTGTTCAGTTGAGCTGCTACTTTCACCATCCGCATCTTTTATTTGAGCAGAATCTGCTACAGCGGCACTGTGTCCAGTTTTAGCCCACCAAACAGCATAGATTAAAATGAGTACTGCAGTAGCAAAACCGATACAAGCCATAATTTCCCACATGCTGGCTACATTGTGGTGATGGTACATAAATTGAGTCAACTCGTCGGCGCTTCGGCCACTCAAAGAAACTAGTTGTTCAAAAGCCTCACCAGGCTTAATAGCCTCTGCTTGAGCAGAAGTCATTAAATTACTATCAACCAGCATTTGTCTGGAAAAAGTATCTTTAGAAGCCAGCTTATCGTACAGTCGAGGAGCAACCAACCCTTCCAATGTGGAGCCTATAGCAAAAGACATCTGGCCCAAACCTAAGTACATTCCCTTTTTATCATGCGAAGCCAGATGAGTACCTACAAACTCACTAAATTTAGGACTAGACATCATTTCACCGACACTGAAAACGGCAATAGACAACAGGCAGAACCAGCCCATATGAGATATGCCAATTAAGCACATAGAAACAGCAGCCAAAGCCGTACCCAAAGCTATACTGTGCAGAATGCGCATTTTAGATGACAACCAAGCAAAGAAGAAACAAGTAAACATAATCATGCCGCAGTTCAAATTTAACATGCCTTCAGGCTGAATATACGATTTAGTCTTATCTAAAATCATGATAAAACCGACTACGGCATTATCAGTATTGAGGAAATGCGACACGGTGGAAACTACATCACGGCTGTCAACCCAATCTCGAATGTGAAGAGGCAGTACATCGAACATGCAGTTAAACATAAAATAGAAACCGGTAAAAATGGCCAAAAATACAAACAAATGGGGACGGCGCAATTCATTAATAGTTTCCCAAACTATATTCTTCTGCTTTTCTTTTTTAGCCTCACGCTCCTTGGCTTTAGCCAAGCGTTCTTCTAAGCCCGGTTCTTTATAAGTTAATAACAGCAAAAAATTACAGGCAATAATCATGGCACAAGCCAAAAAGACATGGCTCCACTCCATTTTTCTTAAAAAGCCGGCTAATACAGGACCGATAAAGCCTCCAATATTAACCGTTTGGTAGAAAACTCCCCAAGCCATGGAACTGTTTTCCGGCTTAGTAGCTTTTGCCAAAGTGCCTTGAATACCGGGTTTGAATATAGCTGTACCTGTAGCTAAGCATACAGCGCCTACTAAAAAGCCATAAAAAGTAGGAAAAGCTGCCATAATCAGATAAGCACTCATTTTCACAGCTGTAGAGATGCCAATCATAAGCTTATATCCATAACGGTCGGCTAAGCCACCGACAAAGATTGGAATAAAGCCTTGAAAACCAGACCAAACCATTAAAATGATACCGAATTTGGCAGCAGTAACTCCTAAACCTCCTTCAGATACGGGAGCTGTTGCATAAAGGCCAGCTACTGCACGTACGCCATAATAAGCCAAGCGCTCTACCATTTCCATAGCACCGACTACCCAGAATACATAGCCCAAACTCATTAGTGCGGCAACTAGCCCCAGTTGCTTTATATCGGTGGAATTTTTATCTTTTTGCCCCATGTACGGCTCTCTTTCTTCCCGGCCTCAACAGGCTGCCTGCATTATTAACAGAAAAGCCTAATATTACCCAGACTAGTAAAAAAAAAGCGGTCTACCTTAACATAAAGCAAACCGCTCTACTGGCGCTCTTAATTTAAGAACTAAAAGTTCTAAATAGAACCACCCCTATTTCTAAACAGTTTAAATCCACTTCGACGCGGAGAATCTACTCCAGTGTCAACGCCTTCTCCCTTAACCTGCTTAGCTAAAATTTCAGACCACTCTTTGCGCTCACGCTCGTAAAGCTGCTGCTGCTCAAAGAGAGACTGCTTAACACGCTCCAACTCCTCGCGCAAACGAGCCCGATCTTGGTGCGACTCCTCGATAAGGCGATCTTTCTCTGCATTCTCAGCTTCAAAATTAGCTATCGCTTCCAGCATCTCGGCTGACTGCTTATGCAAATCATCGGCATTATCGCGCACTGACAGTTCGTAACGCAGCTCGTCATTTTCAGACTTTAAAGTCTGCAGCTGGTTTAAAGCTTCCTCTAGCTCCAGACTACCGCTACCGTCGGTGGCACCACGTTCTTCATATTCTTTTAACTTGTCTTTAGTTTCATTGAGTTCGAAAGTAACAGCCTCAAGACGATCCTGCAACTCTACAACTTTAGCAGACTCGTAGCTGTTGCCTAACTCGTGACTTTCTTCAATTTCTGCCTGTAAAGCTTCATTTTTGGCCTGGAGCGTATTAATTCGTCTCAATAGGCGCACTTTTTCACTTTCCATCCTGGCAGAAGTTTCCATGATAGCCTTATCTTTGGCTGCCATGCTTTCAATCTGCTGAGCCAGTTCAATAGCACTGGCTTCAGCTTTCGCCCTAGCTGCTTCAAGCTCACTTTGCATAAGCTCTAAAGCCTGCTGACTCTCTTCTTGAGCTTTAGCCAAGAGTTCCTCAGTCTCTCTCTGAGCTAAACTCAGCTGTTCTCGAAGTTCCTCCCTGGAGGCCTCAACTTCTTCGGTTTTTACCTGCTGAGCCTCAAAATCTTTTTCGGCCTCTTCCAAACGATTCTCAGCTTCTTTGAGCTTAGCTAAAGCTTCCGAGGCCTCTTTGTGAGCTTCAGCAGCCATATTTTCTAATTCAGCTGACTGAGCCCGAGTAGACCTTACCACTGTCTGCAGCTGCAACAGCTCCGCTTTGGCTCCTTTAGCCTCTTCTTCTTTCTGTTTGTAAGCCTCTGAAAGGTCGTTGTAGGCTTCATTTGCCTGAGCCAACTGGCTGCGGGCCTCTTCCGCCTCTTCTTTAGCTTCTCCAAGCAGAGACTTCATTTCATTCAGCTCACTTGAAGAGGCCTCATAATCTTCAATCGTTTTACCTAACTGGATAGAAAGCTCTTCAATGCGGGCCTCAAAATCGCGCAGCGCTTCTTCTCTACTGCTCAGTTCAGACTGCAAAGCAGCTGCCGCAGCTGCACTGTCAGATTTGCCTTCCTGCATTTTTAAAAGCGTATCTTTAAGCTCGTTATCGGCGCTTTGCAATTTCCTAAGCAGATCTTTATTCTGTTCTTGCAAGCCCAAATACTCTTCTTGAAGTTTGGTGAAAGCCTCATCGGAACCGCTAGCCGTATGCTGCAAATTGAGACAGGTTTCGCGCAAATTTTCCAACTCGACTAGTTCTTCTTTAGCTTTAGAATTTTCAGCTTCCAAATTATCAAGCTCGTCTTTGAGAGTACGGTTTTCCTGCTGCAGATTGCCGACTAAAACTTGGAAAGCAGACGACTCCTCTTCACAAGCTTCATAACGGGCCTCACACTCGCTGTAATTCTTTTCCAAATCGGAGTATTTTCTGACCAAATCGCGCTTAGCTGTACTCAGCTCATCGATATGACTGACAATTTTTTCCATAAAATCGCCAACTTCAAGGCCGTAAGCATCGAGAGGAGCCCGCAGTACCTCTAAACGGTTCAGAATATCATCGACATCAGCTCCGGCCTCACTAACAGCAGAGTGTTCTTGGGCCATGCGCTCATGCTCAATACGTAAATTGTTATATTTCTGCGTTAGCAGATCGTACTTTTTCTGTAAGCTGCTCAAGCCGACACTGATAGACGAAGGATCCTGCTTAGCGGCCAACCTGTCTACAGAGGCTTTTATCTCTTTCAAACTATCGATAATTTCCTGAGAAGGAGCAACAGGCTTAGCATTTATATCTGTGAAACGCTCTGCGCAGAAAGTTCGTAAAGAGGCTAGTTCTTGGCGCAAGCTGTTAGTTACGTTTTCTGCTAAAAGACTGGCAGGCTTATTGTTCGATTCGGTAGGAGTCTCCAGTTTGCTCTGCATTTTAGCGAGCTTCTCTTCTATACGAGCCAAAGCTTTGTCGGAAGCACTGCCGCCGGGAGCAGGCAGGGCTGTAGGCCGCCGCGATTCTTCACGTGACTCGTTAAACAACTTGATGAGTCTGGCTTGAGCTCTGGCCAAAGGTTCAACCGTGCGCTCGATAGCATGCTCAAGTTGAGCTGCGCTAATAGATTCATCTTCACTGCCCTTGGCATTTCTACCGTCTAAATTCGACGTAGAAACACGCTGATCGGCTGCCGAACCATTTTCAGAAGAACTGGGACGCAGCGGAAGTTCCATTTCCAAATAGCGCAACTGTGATTCGTACTCATCGAGTTCTCGATCGTAAAAAGACGAATAATCTAGAGCCGGGGCAGTTCCTACTAAGCTTTCAAAAGTAATAGGCGCAGAAATGCTAACGGTAGCGTCGCCATCGATCGGACCATCGGGAATACTGTTCACAATGGCAACGGCTCGGCTATTCAAAACAAGTTTAGCCGGAGAGGCACCTACACCCGAAGGCGGAGTGGGGGCCGTCGGAGGCTTAAATTTCTCTGTTTCTTCCGGCTCGGGCTCAGGTTCCGGCTCTGGATTGGGATACCCGTAGTAACTGGCCGGATCGTCAGCATTATTTTGAGCAGATCCGCCAATGTAACCGTTAGACGACGAATCTAAGGAGCCGCTTTTTATATCAGTGTTGCCGGTTTCCTTAGCGCTGTCATCATTTTCTCCATATTCGGCTAGGAGACGCTGAACCTCGTGATGACGCAAAACCACATCGCCGGCACGACGGGAAGCAGATGCTTTTCCTTCAGTTATCCATTCACGAATAACGTCGGCCGGAACGTTGATTAATTCAGAAACTTCTTCGATAGTGTAGAACTTAGACATTGCGTGAAACCTTCGAGAAAGGATCTCTCTTTTCCTATGCAAGGATATTTACACAAAATAAGGAACTTCGAGAGTTGGTATTTGCTAATTGACGCCAGAGAGATAGGCTGCGGTCCTGCCGCACAACTTTTTATTTTGAGGCCTAAATAACATGAAATGTAAGTTCTCAACTTTTATACTCATTGCTTTACTCGGCGCTGCAGCTCTTTTCACTCCCGCTTGCAGCAAAAATTCTGCCACAAAACCGGCTCCGACTGTTATAAAAAACAGCAGCTTCAAAATGTCATCTCCGGCTGCTGACCGCTACGAGAGTATTGAAGGAACGGCACTGTACAGTTCCGCTCCGGATATAAAGGAACATTTGGCTGCCTTAGGAGGGCAGGCCCCTAACAATATTAAGGCTTTCTTTATTTTGCTAAACTCCAAAGCTCCCTCAGAGGCTATTTTGGTACAGGCTCCTTCCGATGTTCCTGAAGAAGCTTATAAAAGCCCAAACAGCAGCATAGTGGTAGTAACCGGCAATGTAAAATCGGTCAACTGCCCTCCTCTGGCTGCTTACCTCAAAGAAGCGCTGGGAGTTAATCTGGCCCTTACTTCTTCCGGAGAATTAGCTTATATTGAAGCAGAAACTCCTATCAACTTTAATCTTCCCGGAGCCAGTCAAAAGGCTCCGACGAGCAAAGTGATCAGCCTTCCTTTAGAAGGAACTCCTTTATCAAAGCCCAAAGATGAGCCGGTAGAGACCAACATAGTTTCTGAAGACGAACCTTCTCCTAGCACCGATTATGTACCGAAAGAAGCAGACAGCATTTCCGATGCAGCTTCTAACGCGCAAAGTGTCTCCGAGAGCTCGGAGGCAATTCAGGACAACTCAATTTCTGCAGACAGCAGCGGAGTTCCCGAGGCGGTGCCGACTCCGCACTATCATGAGACAATGCCTGAAGATGGTTCCGTTCAGCCCACCCCGGCTATATAAATAAGTTTTTCTCCGGGAACGTTAATATTATCAACGTTCCCGTTTTTATTATTTTCAGGAGTCGTGAACTTAATATGCCGCTTCCTCAAATAGATGAAACAACAAATGAAATAAAACTCTTTTCTCTTAAGAGCTACAAAGACGATTTTATGCCCTGGAAACGCAGTGAGAGGGGCCAGCAAGTGTACATAAAGATGACTCGCGACCAAGAAGACGCCCTCCTTTATGTCGGTGAGAACTGCGTTCTGGATGCAGAGCTACAACAGGCCCTTATGCGCTTAGTTAACGAAGGTTGGAACGTTGCCGGGGAGCTAACTATGTCGTTTGAGGGATCCACAGAACCGGGTATAGATCCCTATGTGTATCAAGATCCTGTTGTTTTGGAACTCGGCAAAAGATTGTTAATTTTACTCGATCCTCAGTGCAGTGCTCCTCTGGTTGCAGCAATGCCGGGACTGCGCGATGAAATAGCGAAAGAATCCGGATTAGTTCCGGCTGGTGTGCGCATCAAGGACAATTTAAACCTCGATCCCTGCTGCTACAAAATTTTACTGCATAACTCCCCTATAGCCTCAGGTGAGCTCTACTTAGATAGATTCTTAGCTATAGGTTCATTCGAGCAGCTTTCTGCCTTAGAAGGGTGGGCAGCAATTGAACCGACCTACCGCATGAAAGCCAAATGGATTGAAGCCGATCTTCGAGAGAAGGCTGAACAGTCGGGATGCCTGCTGGTTAGTCCACTTCAGGTACTACTCACCCATCTGAAAAGTGTTATGCTAGAATCTGCTCCCGAACTTCTGGGCCTGCAAGATACCTTTAATTTAATTTCCCGTTTACAGATTACCCATCCAATTGTAGTCAATGAATTCCTTCAAGACAGCTTAAAACTCCGCATTTTACGCCGTGTTCTACAGTCACTGCTGCGCGAACGTGTTGCTTTAAACAACATGGTCACCATTTTAGAAACTGTAGGCGACGGTATGATTGACCATATCAGCCTAAAAGAAAGTGTTATCGAAAAGCTGGCGGAAAGCTGCAGATTAGCCTTGGCCAGACAAATCTGCTGGTCCAATTTGACTCCCAACGAGGAACTGCAGGCAGCAGTAACCGGCGATAAATTGGAAGCTGACCTGCATAAACTCAAGCATATACAAAACAGTACAGAAACAAGCGATGACCTCAAAACTCTGACAGACCGCATTATATCCTGTATCAAGGAAAAACTTCATGCTGCAGGTAATCCGAGCGTTATCATTACTACTCCGGAGCTGCGCCGTTTTGTCTCGGAGCTGATCTGTAATGATATTCCGCACATGTGCGTGTTGTCTACTCATGAAGTGGCTAAGAGCCAGGTAAAAATGATTGTTAACGGCACACTTGAATACAAAAAGGAAGATCAAGTGCAACCTAACGAAACTGACGGTTCCAGGGTTGAGGCTCACGAAACAGCGGATAATAAGGAGTCGTCTGGGAAAGAATCCCAAAACACCTCATCCGGAAACGACGGCATCTTGAGTAGTATATTTAAAAAACCGAGTAAGAAAAAATAAATGAGTCTGGTTATAGTTTACGCTTTAGCGCATGCTCTGCTCGACTTTGCTTGCGCTTTTGCTTATTTTGCTAACGCAGCTCCAAACTTTGCCAACTGGGAGATGCTGGCTCTTATTTACAATTTTTGTGCTTTCGGGCTACAAGCTCCGCTGGGAATTCTAGCTGATAAGTTAAACCACAATGCCGTTCTGGCCGTTTTTGGCTGCCTGATGGCTGCGGTAGGGTGCGGCTTTGCCATGCATCCTTTGGCCTTAGTCATCCTGGCTGGTTTAGGGAGTGCCCTTTTCTATGCGGGCAGCGGAGCAGAAGTGCTCAATTACAGCCAAAGTAAATCTCTACCGCTAAGTATATTTCTGGCCATGGGGGGGTTAGGGTGGTACTTAGGAACGGCAGCGGGCTGCGGACAACCGACAGAGTCCACAGTCTGGCCCATTATTGCTGTTCTCACTGCCCTGACCCTCATTGCCGTATTCCAGTACAGAAAAAATCCAAGCTTCCAATCAGACAATACGGTTTTTAAACCTTGGAGCTTTGAAAAACTAACTGTGCTGACCGTTTTACTGTTAGTCTGCTCCATGACGGTGCGATCCTACCTGATTTGCGGACTTGACTCACCTTGGCCCAAAGATTATATCTGGGCACTAATGTTGGCCGTTGCCTTGGGGCAATTGATGGGCAGTTTCCTCAGCGATCGATTCGGCTTTATGAAAACGGCGTCTTTTTCTCTGATAGTCTCTATCTGTCTATTTTTTTGGTCAGATCAGACTTTAATCGGGTGTTTGGCAGTTTTCACTCTGTCTATGAGCTGCCCCCTTACTTTTTGGGCTCTAGCAAAGGTTCTACCAGACAAACGTGGTTTTAGTTTCGGGCTGTTGGGAGGAGCAATGTTCTTAGGCTTCCTGCCTTTAGACTATCGTCTCTACCCCATTGCTACATCTAACTGCGGCTTTGCTTTGGGTACTTTTCTGATTTTAATAAGTCTTTACGCTGGGCTTCGATTGGCTTACGATATAGTCAAGCCTATTGACCAGAGTTCTCCCAAAGATATACGTTCAGCTATGATGAGCGATCACACGATAATTTTAAAATAGCGGACTTTTCATATAACAGACTTCGCTTAAGACAAAAAAAGGGCTGCCGGTTTTATGGTAAACCGGAGCCCTTTTTTACAGACTAATCAGTCTAAAACACTCTGGAAGTGAATTACTTAGCTTCCATGCACATAACGGCATCGCGAGCGATCATAAGCTCTTCATTGGTGGGAATAACCCAAATTTTCTTCTTAGAATCAGTTTGAGAAATTTCACCGGCACTGCCACGCTTCAAAGACTCATTCTTCTCGGAATCGAGATCCAAACCGAGGCATCCTAAATTGGCGCAAGTCAGAGCACGAGTGACAGGCGAATTCTGGCCGATACCACCAGTAAAGACGATGGCATCTGCTCCGCCCATTTCAGCCATATAGGCGCCGATGTACTTAACTAAACGCAAGCAGAACATATCTAAAGCCAGCTTAGCTTTCTCATTACCTGAAGCAGCGGCCTCTTCTATATCGCGCATATCAGAAGACAAACCGGAAATACCCAACAGGCCGGACTTTTTATTCATAAGAGTATCGACCTGAGCCGGAGTAAGATTCTCTTTCTCCATGATAAAGGGCAAAACCGAAGCATCGAGATCGCCGCAGCGAGTGCCCATAAGCAAACCTTCTAAAGGAGTAAATCCCATAGAAGTATCGACACACTTGCCACCTTTAACGGCAGCCACCGAGCTACCATTGCCCAAATGCAAAGAAATGATATTGACCTTATCTAAGGGAGTATCGGTCAACTCGGCATACTTGTGGGTAATATAGCGGTGGGAAGTACCGTGGAATCCGTAGCGGCGAATCTTGTAGCGCTCGTAATATTCGTAAGGAAGTCCGTACAGAAAAACTTTCGGCTCCATTGTTGAATGGAACGAAGTATCGAAAACAGCCGTTTGCGGAATGTCGTTACCTAAAATTTCCCTACAGGCCAGCATACCTTTGTATTGGGCCATTTGATGCAGAGGACCTAAGCAAGCTAATCCCAAAATACCCTGCAGAACTTCGTCGTCAATTAAAACAGATTTATTGAAAAGCTCACCACTGTGCAGAACGCGATAGCCTACAGCATCTATATCTTTTAAGCTGCTGACACCTTCAATACCAGCTTTGCCGGAACCAATCCAGTCAAAGATAGAAATAATAGCTTCACGGTGATCTTGAAGAGAACGCACGCCCTTGATACCGTCAGTACCGGTGGCTTTCATAGAGTAAAGAGCTTCTGAAGAGCCGATCTTCTCGCAATTTCCAGACGCCAGACAACGCTCAGTGCCATTCTTCATCATTTCCAAATCAGTCTGGATGATCTGGAATTTTACGGTAGAAGAACCACAATTTAAAACTAAAATATTCATGCCCCGGGATTCTTGCCAATTAGGGCGAAATCCTATATTAAGACAATTTTTCTCTTTATATCAAAATAAAAAACATGCAAAAGCTTCTTATAGTTCATACCGGCGGCGGATTAGGCGATGTTCTTCTTTCTACAGTAGTTGTAGAAGCTTTGAAATTTAATTATCCGGAAGCAAAAATAGATTTTTTAGCCAGAACTTCTACTTCAGCAGCTCTAAAAGGTAATCCATTCATAAACAATATACTAACTTTGGACAAGGCCAGACTTAACTGGACGGAAGTAATCAAATGGGCCA
>JBJEGC010000011.1:0-39031 GCA_051874695.1 Candidatus Bruticola sp. | reverse complement strand
ATTCTGTTTTCAAAACTTTTTTGGCGTCGCTCATCGCGACTGCCCGAGTATATTAGCGCTCAGCCCTTTGGCTGTCAAGTACTTTAAGAAAAAAAAATTGACACTCTAAAAAGTATTTATGATACTTTACACTTTACTTGACTTTTATTCATTTTCGGATGAAAAGCAGAGCACATAATCAACAATAAGACATACACCCATACAATCCGATCGCCCATCAAAGCATAAACAGTAAGCGCATTACTGGGCACAACATAATCTACCATAATAGCTTCTTCATTAATTTTCGACTCTTGGCGCACACGCCCATACCTGTCAATAAAACCAGAGATACCGGTGTTTCCTACAGGAATCACCGGACGCGCCAGTTCAACAGCTCTCATAATAGCCATATCAAAATGGCCAGGCAACTCGGAAGTTTCTTTGAACCAGGCGTCGTTGGTGGGAGCAAAAAGTATTTCAGCTCCTTTTAGGACATGCTGCCTAGCAACCCAAGTACACATAGACTCAAAACAAATTAATACACCAACTTGATTATTTTTCGTTTTAAGAGCACAGCTGCCTTTACCTGGCTTATAGTTCATGACCAATTTGACACCGGGAATCCATTCAGGCCAATAATCGCGATAAGGTAGATACTCACCAAAGGGTACTATATTCCACTTCTCGTAACGATCTTGAAAAATTCCTTGATCGCTCCAAAGGCTAATAGTGTTGTAACTACCGCCGTCAGGAGCCCCCTCTATAGATCCAACCAAGTACCAAGCAGGGCGTTCGCTAATCATTTTTTTAAAGGCACGGCGGTTGCGTCTATTATCTAAAAAACGTCGATAAGGAACCGAAGTTTCCGGCCAGCCTACAATTTCGGCTCCTTGTTCAATAGCCTTGAAACTGGCTTTCTTTAGTAAATCGAAATTTTCGTCAGCTAGAAAAGGATTAAACTTTTTTTCCTGAGGAATGGAAAGCTGAATTATACCCCATTTAACAGCCCCGGGCTGCTCAGCGGCCTTTTCAAGCTCAGGTGCTGAACTAAGCTGCACCGCTCCAAAAACGATAATAAACGCCCACAGTAAAACACAGCTCCCCCCCCAAACCATCAAACTTCTTTTGTTTACAAATTCTTTATCTGTTGCACCAAGCTCACAATTTCCCAAAACGCCGTGCTGCTGCTTCCAATAGAGTAGCAATTCAGCCACGCCAACATTAAAAAAGGCCACAGCAAAACTTAATCCCCACATACCCCATAAGCTATTAGTCTGCAGCAGCAGAGGAATACGGGATAAAGCGGCCGCCAAAAAGGACCAATTCATACCGAATATACCCACACTCTGCAAATACTCTCCTATAACATAGAGAGACGCAGCTCCTAGAGAATAAAGTACAAAATTCTGCTGTTTATGGCGTAGCCAAACTATTGCAACTGCAACTATACTGGGAATTATGCCTTTTTCCACAGCCAAAGCAGGAGGAGCAGCCCAGCCAAAAACGCTCAGCCAATGCATCGACACCAAATGAAGTACAAATCCGAAAGAAAAACCGAGACATAAGGCATGTTTAAAATTCTTTATTTGGGCAGTTCTTAAAAAAAACGGCACTAAAGCCATGAACAGCAACGGCCAACAGCGCAAAAAAGGAAAACAAAGACATAATAACAAAGCCGAAGCGGCTCCCCAGGACAATGCCCCTAGATATCCCTCTCCTGAACAAAGACCAGACCAAAAACACCTAATTAGATGATATTTTGCTAGTTTGTCCGACCTTGCTACCGAGCTGACAGCATTATCTGCTGCTACATCAGAAGTAGGATCATCTTCAGAATTATTCCGACTTTTCTCTGAGTTTTGATATTTTTCAGTATCAGCTAATCTGGACATAGCTGCTATTCTATCCTTCCCAATTATCAACTTGATTGTACAGGAAATAAGCGCACAAAACGGCCGAAATTTCTCTTCCTGCAAGTCCCCTCCTTTATATCCCTGCGTCTTATTCCTAAACCAGTTATATTGACAAGGATTTAACTTGTTAAAAAAAAAGAATTGGGACGTCTTGAGCGAATGGTGGACAGATTTTTTTACATTTTTATTTGAATTTTTGCAAAAATGGAGCCGACATGTTCAATAAAAGAGCTGCTTTGGGCGCGGGAGCCTTTTTGTTAGGTGGCGCGATAATGACTTTGGTAGGGTGCGCTTCCGACACAGGTCCAAACGTCCCGTCTATTCCCAATATAAACGGCTCTCCTTGTTTGCGCTTTACCATTACTGTCAATCCTTATGGACATATCGATACTGAAGGCAATGGTGTTTACGCTATTTTGCTCAATTCACTCGGCAACTCTATAGAAGTAACTGATTCAGATACATTTACAGATTTTATCCGTTTCGACGGCGTCGATTTCGACTGGTATACTCGACAAGCCAACCTGCCCAATGCAGGCTTTACCTTCTACCAAGTAGGCAGCCTCAATCCAGAAGCATCGATAAGTTCTGACGGCCGCAGTATCAATATACTGCTCGATCCTTACGATTCTAATACTTATCTGAGTCAGTATATTGTCAATTCAAACTTTTCGGCTCAAGTGGTAACAACTGACAACACCAGCGACGCCTACTTGGGGCGCGTTATCGACTTTATGGGCGATAACCTCAACTCCAATAGTTTGTATACTTTGAGCGTAGATAAATTTTTTGGTTTAATCGATCCTATTCCCTCACTTTATCCTAACGATTATCTTAACGACTGGATTTCCCATAACGATCTCGATGCCGCTTTTCCTTATGCAAACTTCGATATCGAAACTTTCGAAATTTCTATAAGTTACCCCAACGAGTAACAGAAGTTCACATATTACGCCATCGATGAAGTTAAAGAAGGAAATCATTTTTATAAGAAATAGGGCACGTTCATGAACCTAGGCTTTTTTTCCGGCAGATTATCGGCAACAGCAGCTTTAACAGCCTGTAGTTTGCTTTGTGCTGGCCAAGTTCTAGCTCAACAGCCGGACGATCTGACTCAGCCCTATCCTCAAAGTTACTGTTCTCCTCAAAATGGCTCGTTTTTAAATCCTCTCAATACGCTTTCTCCGCGTTTGGAGCGTGTAAAACGCCTCCAAGAGCAAACTTCCTCCTCTGCTTCTAGTTCACAACAGGAACATAGCATTCCTCAGCTGGAAGGTTTCATGGGAGGCTATGGACGCTTTTTTTCTAACCCCACAAACAACGCTTTCACCACTCAGCACGCTTCTTCAGACCGATTTTTTGATAATCCCGCCAATTCTGCTGAACTGAACAATGAGATAAGACTGTCGTTTAATTCTTCAAATGAAAGTGAAACTTGCGAAGGCAGCGGAGAGAATCTACCCAATTTTACTGACGGTAACGCCAATAGCCAACCTTTCTCCGGGGCTCCAGTTCACCTAATTGCCGATAAAGTTACTGTAACCGACGATTCTATAAAAGCCGAGGGCAGCGCTTCCATCGATGTAATGGGGGCCCGCATGCTTTGCAATTATTTAGTTTTAGATAAAACTACCGGAAAAATTACCGCTGTTGGCGAGTGTATTATTTACTGGAATAACAATTTTGTGGCTGCCGACTGGCTAACTTACGATCCTAACAGCCAAGTTACGGTTATGCACAACGTTACAGGTCAAGGACACAATTTTTCATCCAACGAAAATACTGTTGACGGAGACATTTTCTTCTGGGCCGATACTCTACAGTGGACCAAAGAAAAAATGGTCTTGACCGATTCTACTTTTACAACTTGCGATAAACCTACCGATGAGCTGGATTATAAGTTTGTTTCCAAATATGTGGAAATTTATCCTCAAGATAAACTTATAGCCAGCAATACAGGAATTTATATAAAAGATACTCGGCTCTATACCATGCCTACTATAAATGTGCCTCTCGACAATAAGAGAAGAGCCAAAAACTCAATAATTCCTCAAATAGGAAGCAATTCAGTAGACGGTTGGTTTGCCAGAAACACTTTTGACTATGTTTTTAACAATGACAACTACGGTGAGGTACTGCTTGACTACTACAGCAAAACGGGTGTAGGCACCGGTATCAGACATTACTATTCTCTGGGCGACAAAGGCGGAGGCGACTTTTATTATTACCGTCTAAATGGCGATAAGATTAATTCACGCTACGATTTAAATAGCAATATTCACTATGCTTTTGATGAGCAAACGAAAATTTCTTGGGAATTTTCTTCCAACCGCTCAGAAACTCCGGGATTCACTAATGAAAGCCGAATAAACTCTCTGTTCACCTTCAGACACAAGGATGACCGTCAAGATTTACGCTTTTCACAGAACTACAACACGAAAGGTAGCGACACCACTAACAATACGTGGCGCAGCTATTACAGTCTGCAGCTGACTCCCGAATTATCAACTACCTGGAAAGCCGAAATGTCGACCATTTCTACGGCTCATCGCACTGCCGATCGTTTTCACTATCAAATTGGCCTGCGCCATACCAGCGAACTGTTTGACTCCGATCTGCAGATAGAACAAACTAACGGCGACCGCAACTACAGTCTAAACCGCAATCCTGAGTTTACGCTGCGCTCTCACCCCATCTTCTTTGGCGATGTACCCGTACTTACATCCATAAGTTTGGGTCATGTCACAGAGTCGCCCAGCATGTATTCTACTAACCGCTACGATTTTAAACTGCAAATTCCTGACCAATCTTTTGAGTACGATTCGGGCCGTTTCCTGGCCGGCGCAGGCTTCAGACAGTTATTCTACGGCAACGGTCAAAGCATGTACTCTCTGGCCGCTCGCTTAGGCTGGATGCAGGAACTGGGTGATATGGGTACTCTGCGCATCGATTATAATTGGCTCAATCCCCGAGGAGAAACTCCACTGCAGTACGACAACATAATCGGCTACGAAAATTTAACCGGCGGCATAGAGTTTTTCAAAGACGACGTTTTCAATTTCTCGGTAGTAAGCGGTTATAATTTGCGCACGGATCAGTTCCAAAATGTCACTCCGCGTCTGCAATTCCGCCCCAACAGTGATTGGCTTATCGGCGCCAGCTGCAGTTACGATCCTCGCTCTCATTCTTGGCGAAATTTAGACACGAACTTGCGCACGCAACTTTTCGACGGCCTCTACGCCAGCCATTGGAGCGTTTACGACTTAGTAAACCATCGCTTCACCTATCAAGATTATCAACTTGATTATGAAGCTCACGATTGGGTGACTAGTCTGGTATACCGCAGCGTCCAAAACGAACTGTATTTCCAGTTCAGCTTAAAGGCTTTCCCTATGCCTGATGTCACTATCGGCCCCAATTATACTAACGAAATTATTCCTAAAAACAGGCGCAATGCTTTTGTTAAATAGTTGACTTTGAGTATGTACAACGCTCAAACGAGAGCTGTTGTACGTAGCAAATTCCGCCGTCTGCCCGATAGCGGCGAAAGTTTTTTAGGTGTGGCAAAACGATCAGGAACTTGCCTCCCGGTCAGCGGCCGTTGAGTTGCTCCGGCACGTTAAACGACTCCTAAGATGGCCCTGCCTAGAGAGTTTTTTTAATGATCTAAAAACTATCGCAAACCATCTTAGGATTCTCGCCAACCATTCAGTGTAGTTATAGCTGAAACTATTCCACGCCCGCCTGCACCGCTAAATAATTTTGTACGTAATCCTTAACACCATCTTCCAAAGATGTAAACGGCTCAGTATATCCGGCTTCTTTGAGGCGACGCATATCGGCGCAGGTATAATACTGGTACTTGCCGCGCAAATTTTCAGGCATTTCTATATAACGAATGTCCACTTTTTTACCCATAGCGGCAAACACAGCTTCAGCTAAATCGTTCCAGGAGCGAGCAATACCGCTACCGCAGTTATATAATCCGTGCTTTTCAGGATGCTCAAAGAAATAGAGCATAACTTTTACGGCATCATCGACATAAACGAAATCGCGAAGCTGCCTGCCATCCTGATAATTGGGGTGATAAGACTTAAAAAGTTCTACATAGCCGCGTTCCAAAATTTGGTAAAAAGCCTTGTAGACAACCGAACGCATGTTGCCTTTATGATCTTCATGAGGCCCGTAAACATTGAAAAACTTCAAACCGACCAAATTTTCTTCGTACAAAACGCGACGGAGAGCCCACTTATCAAAAAGATGTTTCGACATTCCGTACATATTGAGCGGTACATATTGAGAAACTAGCGCAGGATCGTCGCTGTAACCGGAGCTGCCGTTGCCGTATGTAGCTGCTGAAGAAGCCAAAATCATGGGAATTTTGCGCTCTGCAGTCCACTGAGCTAAAGTTTTGGTATAGCGATAATTATTTTCCATTAGAAAATTAGTATCAGTTTCGGTAGTGCTGCTACAGGCTCCCAAGTGAAAAACAGCTTCTACCTGAGAGCTGAAACGCCCGGAACTGAGTAGCCTCATAAAAGCTTCTCTGTCTAAATAATCTTCAAAATCCAGATGGCCAAAATTGCGCCACTTATCAGTATTATTGAGATGGTCGACCAAAAGCAGATTAGTATGGCCTTTTTTATTCAAAGCTTCTGCCAAATTAGCGCCGATAAAACCTAAAGCCCCAGTGACAATTATCAGCTTACTCATAGTGTCTTATTCTAACATACTCCTAAAAAAAACTGCGGAAACATTTTGCCGCACCTATTCGACCTACTCCCACAACTAAAATTGTGGGGTTCTAGAGTCATTGAAGGATGCCTTATTAGCCTTGGCTAACAAGGCATCCTGTCTTCTCTCTTAGCGAACAATGCCCCCGCCAGTTTTATATTGCAAATAGAGTGAACGTACTCCCGCCTAACAGAGATGGGAGACTTCTTGCAGAATGGGTTATATAAAAGATACGAAGCCATTCTCTAAAAACGTTATCGGCAACATTCCTATCTGCGTTATGTCGTGACAACTTAGGCATTCCCATTTACTTATGTGCATGTCCCTAGTGGCTTTTATTTTGGTAGCCACAGTAGGAGCAACAACAATATGTTCTTTATAAGCTTGCAAGAGTCGACATTTAAGGGAGATATGGAGACAATCTTGATGACGCTCCATAGTCTAATTTATATTTGATTATGTAAATAGTATAAAAAAAGCAATGGAAGGTTCTAAAAGTTCTAATGCGAATCTTATACTAGGTTAATCTGCTCCTCAGCCCAGTTAAAAATCGGCTGAAGAAGCCATTTATATTAGGAGTTTTTCAAGTTATGCAGCCTCTGCAAATCAATCCGGCTTCTATTGCTGTCACTAACGCAGCAGCCCCAGTCATGACCAACTCAGAAGTTCTAAGCAACGCTTCTGTACTAGGCATTATGACTGGCATAACTCAAAAACTTGTTAAACGCAGCGGCCTCAGCAAAAATTCTTCAGTAAGCGTGAGCAGTTCGGTACCCATAGGTGTGGCCTTGTGCGAATCTATGAACGGCATGATGGTAAAAGATGCCAACGCCCCTCAGGAAGAATGGATGCAAGAGATAGCAGCTTCTTCTACTCCCAAAGATGAAGAAATGCACGCTATGCAGCAGAGTTTCCAAAAGAGTCAAGAAGAATTAAACGGCCGCGTATCATCTTTAGGAGTTCCCATCCCAGGCACGTCTTCAAATGAACTGCAGCAACTTATGCAGTAAAGATTAGCGTTTTTCGCTTTATTACCTTTAAATTGCTCATCATTAAGAACGGAAGTTATATCACACCATGGTTGGTTACGGCACAACTTTAGAAGGCGATACACCGGAAACCTTACTGCCCAACGATTTAGTTACACCTTCGGAAACAACCAATCGTCTAATTCTACTCTGTCTCAAAGTCGCGCAAAGGCGAGCCGATCCGCGCGCTTTAGGGATAGTTCTTGAAGCTTATTTAAAAGAAGTAGTTACTTCCCGAGAAAGTTTTAAAACCCAAACTGCCCCTATTGCCAGTAATTCAGCTCCGGCTGTAGTGCAGGCAGTAACTGACGTCATCAGTTCTTTTCAACGCTACATCGATACTTTAACCAAGATTCGCTCTTGGTTCAGCTCTCCGAGCAATTACTCACTGGAAGCAGCTCCTGAGCAAATTTTTGATGCCTACGCCGATATGCACAACGCTCTATTGGCCTATGAATGGAATTATCTGTGCCAAGGAGATAGCCCACATCCTGCCATCAATCTGATGGAGAAAGTTGTTCAGGCTACCAAACAGGGGGCTATGGACGACGACCGGCTCAGTGAAATTTTTGATCGTTTGTGGGATCATTTTGCGAACAGTCTAAATGTATTCGAAAACGACAACGACATGACCAGGCGCAGCAGAGGCATCAGCGCTGTACGCCAAGTTATGGCAGGTATCCAAAGCATGGATACCTACTTTTTGCAGTATGATCTTAGCGCTCTCGATGCAGGCTTTGTTAAGTTTTGCGAAGGCTGTCTTTTGTTAGTAGAGCTCATGCAAGATAGTACCGGCGAAGCTTTAGCCGATAAACCTACCCCTTCTCCGCAGGTAAACTGGGTCATCCACGCTGCCCGAGCCGTTCTGTCCGGTCTGCCTGCCAACATTTTGGAACGAGCTCAAGCTTGGTTTGAACCTCAGTTAGCAGAAAGTTACTTTCGCTTTGAGCAGTGTGCCAATCAAGCTTTAGAAAGTTCTCCGCGCTTGGCTAAACAAGTACCTGTAGCCCGCGACGGTTTCGATCGCTTAAATAGGGCTCTGCCTCTGCTCCGCTTAGGCATCACTAGGCGCCCTCTGCTCCGCAAAGCCATTCAGTATCTGGAAGATGGAGCCGAACTTATTTGCCAAGCTTGGAAAGTGTTTACCAAATTTGAAGAAGAGGCTAACACTATTACCTGTCTGCATTGCGGATTTGAGAATAAAACTTATTCTAAAGTATGCGATCGCTGCGGGGCTCGCCTGATGATGCCGGCCAACTTCCAAGATGACCAGAGCAGCACCACCGTCACTAGCTATACTAGCAGTGATGATCAGGAAGAAAGCGATACTTCAGACCACTTGTCCCGGCTCATAGAAGCCTGCGATGCCGCTAAATATGGTCGTATTGCCAAACTAGAGTTTAACAGCGTGCTGGCCTGGGGCAAACAGCTGCTTCGTTCCGCCTCATCAAGCTTAAGCAGACTTCCAGCCTCCAGCGATGACCCTGCTATAAATAAGGCTCTCGACAGCTTGCGTCAGGGTGTGGAAGAATTTAGACAAGGCATTGAAGAAATGCAGTGGTGGGCTGACACAGGAGCCAACTCTCACCTTGATATAGCTTCTCACATTCTACTGCAAGCTTACAGCCACTTCATAGAAGTTCAGGAAATGGCCGAAAGCTAGTCGTCTGTCTAGGGCAAAAACAAGTTGTTGATACAACAGGCAGACAGATATTATAAATGTACGCGGCGGTAATACTCACTGTCTCACTGTCTCACTGTCTCACTGTCTCGCTTTCACCTTTAAAAACAGCAAGACCTCGAAAGCACGGTCTACTTTGCCATGCGGCAGGCCAAAGCAATAGAGTACAGCTTTGTTTCCTCGCTGTCGGCCCGGCTAGTCAGCACACAAGGAGCACTGGCTCCAGCTACTACGCCGGCGACGCGAGCTTTGGCAAAAATAGTACATACCTTATAAAACGTGTTGGCTGCTTCCAAACAGTGGAAAATGAGAATATCTGCCGCTCCCTCAGTTGAAGTGCGCAGTCCTTTTACAGCACAACATTCAGGTGATATAGCTACATCGAAAGCCAGAGGGCCTTCTACTATACAACTGCCAAACTGTCCGCGCTCCCCCATCTTCGATAAAGCAGCAGCTTCCAAACAAGAGGAAATTTTGGGTAAAACCTTTTCAGTAGGAGCTAAAACGGCAACTTTAGGCACACTTATACCGAAAGAGTGGGCCGCCTCCACCGCATAGCTGATCATCTTCATTTTAGCGGCTAAATCGGGAGCAGGAATAATAGCGACGTCGCTTACTAAGAGTAACTTTTGCTGCTGCTTAACATATTCGGGAATTTCTAAACAGGCAATGTGAGTCAGTACAGCGCCTTTAGGCAATAACCCCTTATCTTTATCCAAAATTAAGCGCATGTACTGATCGGTATTTAAAAGTCCTTTCATAAGAATATCGGCACGCCCCTGAACTACCATATCGCGAGCCACTATACCAGCTCCGATTGGAGACTCTTCATCTAAAAGAGTGAATAAATCGGGGCTAATGGAATATTCAGCGCACATTTCTTTAATTTGAGCAACTCGGCCCACCAGAATTATTTCTGCAATACCTCTGTTAACGGCATCGGCTGCTGCTCTTATAACATTGTGATCGTGACCGGCAGCCACAGCCACACGTCGGCGCGCTTTACCTCGTAAACTCTCCACAAGCTGATCCAAACTGCGAATCTGTTCCACTTTTGCAATACCTCCGAACTACGAAAATACACGGGCGACCGCCCCTCTGGCAATACGATCAGCCCAAGCAGAAATAGACGTGTTTTTGGGGAATATTTCGAATAGAAGAACAAACTATTCCGAAACGGGAGGATAAGTTTTCAGCTCTTCCTGACCGGTAATAACTCGAGCTACACCACTGGCCAAAGCGATCATTTCCCATTCCCCAGGATAGACAACTACAGGCACTTTTACTGCGGAAATATACTTTTTAATTTTGTCTACAAGAATTTGACAGCGTGAAGCACCGCCAGTAAGTATAACGGCGTCGATCTCCTCGCCATCAAAAGCCGGCCACATAGCGGTAATATTTTTGGAAATAGCGTAGGCCATGGCTTCCATGGCATTTACAAATTCCTCTTCGCCGTTAAGACAGCGGGCCTCTATTTCACGCATATCGGCTGTACCCACTAAGTTGAGCATACCGCCTTTGCCTCTGTTGAGGCGGCGCAATTCTTCACGAGTATACTTACCACTGAAACAAAGATCGATGAGAGGACCTACAGGAAGAGAACCGCTCCGTTCGGGAGAGAAAGGACCTTCTCCGTCGAGGGCATTATTGACATCAATATAATGGCCATGCTTATGAGCACCGATAGAAACGCCTCCTCCGATATGAGCTACGACCAAATTGAGGCGATCGTAAGTGGTACCTATTTCAGCAGCGTAACGGCGAGTTTGAGCAAAAGCATTTAAAGCATGACTTATGCAACGGCGGCGTATTTCTTTTAGCCCGGTAATATAAGCCCGTGGAGGCAGTTCATCGACGACGCCGGGATCGACAACATATGCCGGTATATTAAGTTCTTTAGAAAAAGAATGGCCGATCATGGCCCCTAAATTGCACGGGTGATCTCCCCATCGAGCTTCGTGCAGTTCTTTGAGCATTTGCTCGGTAATGTCGTAAGTACCATGAGGAATCGGCTTGAGCAGCCCGCCTCTGCAGGCTACGGCAGATAGAGAAGAAAGCGCCACTCCCTCTTCTTCCAAAGCTTTGACAATGCATTCGGTGCGCATTTCTAACTGCGCGGCGGCAGATTGCCCTTCAAAGGGAGCTAAGTCGCTAACGCTATGAAGTAATTCCCTAGTGAAAAGCACCTTATCTCCGCAGAAAACGCTTATTTTGGTAGAAATAGAACCTGGATTTATGGCTAATATACAAAGCTGCTCAGCCGATAAATCGTGATACAAATGCTTTAAATTAGAACCAGAAGCTTCATTGGCGGCAAGCGTCTGTGCAGAATGAGAAAAAGAGGCAGCTCCAACGCAGTTGGCAGTCTGTTTATAAGTATTGTCAGTGTTGTCCATTAATGTTGCCTTCATATTTGATAAACTGCATGTTCGTTGACGCTATCTGCTCGAAAGCTAAACAATATGGAAATAATCTGCCGATACACTCAACTTTCTCAGGTGTACTTAACGCAGTCTCAAAGCCTAACGTTCAACAGTACATCGCAAACAAATGCGCAATGTACGCAGAGAGCGCGTTTTCATCTTAACGCAAAGGCTGAAAACTTCCTGCCTCAGATCGGCAAAAGAAAGCTCCTATTTTATAATGGGAGATACAACGCTTTCTATAACTGAAGGTTCAGATTTTTGTTTCAGGAGGTCGCGGCGTATATAACCTAAATTGACAAAAATACGCATACCAAAAGTTACGATAGCCGCCTGGTAAATTTCCACGCCCAGAGCATCGCCAACCCAGGTAAGACCGGCAGCCAAAAGCAGATTAACAACAAATCCGCTCACAAATACGCTGAAATTGAACTTATTCTCTAAACCGGAGCGAGAACCGCCTACTATAGAATCGAGACCAGCTAAAAAAGCCACGGAGACGTACTTTGCAGAGCTGACAGGAATTTGGAAAGGCAGAACCCAACCTATGAGTAAACCTAATAATAAGCCTGCAATAACTAGAAGCACAAACTCTAAAATTTCTCCTCAATAAATGTGAAAAAGCGACAATGGCCTTTTCTGTTCGCTAACTTTGCGGCCCAACCGGCTGCTAAATCGAAGACAAAACTTACTTGTCACTGTCCTTATTAAAAGACTGACTATAGCGGAAAGCTATACTTCCTTCATAAGGCATAATGGTTACTTCATCAACTCGGCTGATGCTTACCTGACCTCCGTTGCCAATTAAAGCAGCCATACTGTCCAAAAAACCGCCAGGCATACGCAGAGCAGTTTCCAAATCGCCAGGCCCTATACCTTTAACAGTGTAAGGGGCGGCAATACGCACACCATTAACTAGAACAGTAGGTCCAACACAGCGAATGGAAGTCCTGGTTACAATACGCTGCTCATTGATAGAGACAGCCTCAGCTCCAGCCGACCAAAGCTCATTAACTAAAGCTGTCAGATCGACATCGTGAACAATATAAAAGTAAGGATCGGTGTTGATCGGAGGAGTGCGCGGCGAATCACTTAAAACAACAACTATGCCCGGCCCCTTCATTCCTGTTAGACCAGCTTCAATGCGCGAATTATTCAATTGTTCCTGAATCTGCTTGCCAACTATTCCTATTCTGGTAGAAGCAGTTTCCATATCGGCGATTCGAGAACGCAGCTCACTTATTTCGGCAGACATTTTATTGCGTTCTGCCTCCAAAGTGCGCACCAACTCCAGCATTTTGCGGCGATCATCAACTTGAATGGGCGTGCTGGCCGAATTAGCCCTATACTGCAAACCTACCATAATACCCAAAATAATACAGGCTACCGCTACAGGAATCTGCCAAGTTTTACTGCCATTTCCAAGGGACGCGCTCTTGGAGCTGCTCTGAGATTCAATAAACAACCCATCGGAGCTTACTTTAGAAAAAAAATCTTGATCCCCTTGCCAATCTAAAGGCGCAACTAAATAGGCCGGCTTGGGAACTTTCTCTTGCAGGGAACCATCCTGTTCCGACTGTTCGGCACAAAAGCGACTTGCAGTACGTTCATCGCCGCCTTTATCGTTTCGTTCACTATTAATAGTTTTTTGTTCGTTAGAAGCATCCATATATTTGAACTACGAATCGAAGCAGATATATAGGCAACTGATCCGGACCCCAAAACACTTACCGACAAAATAGAGGGCGGATCAGATGCCGCTGTCCACCCTCTTTAGCAGCATTTCCAACTACTCTGAATAAGTAACCGTAGTAAAGCGATACAGCTCGGGCTTTTCTTCAGGAAGTATACCACCTTTTTGACAGGCTATACGTAACTGCATATCGATACTGTCTACCCCCTCTAAATTAGGAAGCAACACCCCGCTTCGTCCGTCTTTGCGGACAATAACTCCGTAGCGCTTAGGATCAAGTTCTTGCGGACCCTTAATTTTTACAGGCTCACTCAATACATAAACTTGATACTGCAACTCTGAAAGTTCCTCAGCAGTAACTGCAGGAAAACGAGGATCACAACTGCAAGCTAAAGCGGCACTGCGCACAATTTCTTCACCCTGGCTATTCTCGATAGGCACTAAACTGCCTATGCATCCTCGAAGCTGGCCGTGCTTTTTCAAAGTTACAAAAACAGCGGCCGGACTTTGCAATTCAACATATTGTTCCTTATCGAACTTCAGCCGCTCCCGATAGAGAACATAATGTTCCACGCTTCGTTTGGCTAGCTGCAAACGGATGTCGACTGCTTTTTCCGTGTCAGAGCTGTTGCTCGATACTTCTGAAAAAATTACTCCTCCGCTATCTTTGCCCGTTCCGCTGCGCATGAAACTCAAAGGTGAAACAGCCTTTTTAGCCTGACTCTCTTTCTCGGACAGACTTTCTTTTTCAGGCGGTACCAACTGTTCAACAGGATCGCCTTTATCGTCTTCAGCCTTCCGATCAGCTCCTTCGGGGAGGTAGTATACCACAGAGTAGCCTACTCCGTACGGTGCTTCGTAAGACAAATGTTTTACTTCAGCAGATAAGCCGCCCTCAGTCAGACTGCCTAACAGCATAGCTATGGCGTGCAACCCGCACTGAGCAGCTTCATTTACCTCTTCGTTGGTGAAAGAAAGCAGAGAATCGGCATCACAGCTATCGAGAATACGATTAATTTTTTCATCGAACTTGAGACCGTAAGGGCTAAAACCATAAGGGCCTGACTCGAGCAAACGATGAGAAAGATCTCCCGAAGCTATCACAGCCGTATTTTTTTCATCTTGTTCGGCAACTCGCGCCAAAAGTTTGCCCAGCTGCAAATACAATTCTGTATGGTTGGGTCCGTAGCCTAAAATAACTACAGGTATGTTTTCTAGCCCCACCTGATGTAAGAAATAGAGAGGTATAAACGAAGCATGATCTAAGCCAGACTCAATATGATGCTTCATGATCATATCTGAAGTTACCGTCAAAAGAGGAAACTGTTCTTTATGGCACAGAGCGGCTAAACGTTCAATAAAATCGAGATCGCAACCGATTTCCAAAGCGGCCTGAGACTGCCCGAACCTTTGCATAGTTCCTCTTATGGAGGGAAGAGCAAAGACCGGCACAGCAGCTGAAGAAGCCGGAGCATGCGGAGAAATAATAATAAGACGCTCGGGCTTTTGCTCTTTTAGTTTGAGTGCCCACTGCTTAAAGGCAGATTCGGTAGCCTTTACTTTTTCTTTGGCCGAATCGGCAATACCTGGTATTAAAAGCGGAGGATGCGGACATAAGCCCCAAAAAACAACAGACACTGCGCTTAAACTCCTTTCGAATACAAACGCTCTAACCGAAGCACTCTGTTGCCGGAAGAATTCTCGGCTACGACACCTACTCCGATAAATTCGCCGTTATCGTAATTATAAACTACAAAAACGCTGCCGGACTCAATTTCGTTTAAATTCAAGAGCTTTCCACTGCTAAGATAAACAGACGAAATATCTTGTCCACCCTGAAATTTGTGTCCTGTAATAAGACAAGACTGACCGACAGCGGCAATGAGCACACGATCGACAGGCCATAAGCAATTTTCCACACCCAGATTGCGCAAATCTTCAATAGTTGAGGAATGCTTTAAGTGAAAAATACCACTCCTAGTCCGCAGTAAAAAAGAAAGATGAGCTCCACAGCCGATCGCATGTCCGAAATCGCGAGCCAGCGAACGAATGTAAGTACCGGCACTGCACTCGACATCTATGAGAATTTTATGTTTATCAACACAGACTAATTTTATACCGTAAATACTCACAGGACGGGGCGGAAGCTCGAAGCTGCACCCACTGCGCGAAAGTTTGTACGCACGCTGTCCGTCAACATGTAAAGCACTGATCTGCGGAGGCACCTGCATAATCTCGCCTTCAAACGATCGGCATACAGACTCAAGCTGCTCTGTCGTCAGCTCGGGAACTGGAGCTTGACCGATTACCGAACCATGAGCATCGAGAGTATCAGTTTCACTCCCAAAAGTAATTTCAGCGCAGTAGGCTTTACGATTAGGCGGAAAATACTGAATGGTACGGGTGGCCCAACCTACAGCTAAAGGCAAAACGCCGCATGCCCCCGGATCCAGCGTACCTAAGTGGCCTACTTTTAATCCTTTAGGCAGCAGACGGCGCACGAAAGCTACTACATTGTGCGAACTCATTCCCGGAGGCTTATTGATACTTAAAAAACCAGCGACATTGTTGTTCAAAAGAAACTATCCTAACTACAATATGCCCGCTCAGTATTTCTACCTAAAAAATGGCTGCAGCCCAACTTAACAAAACTGCAGCCAACTTCTTATAGCAGGCAAATATTATATAAACAACGGTAAAAAATTTAACCTACCGCACTGTTCTTGCTGTCATCTTCAACTTTCCCCGGAAGGGTAAGATAAATGCGGTCGATCTTGCCCGGATTATTTTTATCCCAAATAACGTATACACCTCTGTAATAGTAAATGTACATGTCGCTGACTTCACGTTCGGGCTGCTTCCATTTATCAATTACATCGGAAGTCTTTTGGCCGATTCTGAACGGTACATTGACCATTTCCACATTGTTGCCGAAGACCATAATACTTTGCACAGCGTTGGCTTTATTAATATTAATGGTAAAACGGTTACGGTAAATAAAATGGATGTAGTCGTCTTCCGGAGCTTTGCTCTTAGAACGCATAGGCAGAATTTCATCTGGCGGTCCAGCTACGCTAAAAACAATTTGTAAGTCGTCGCCAGGCTGGATCTTACCGCCAATTTTGATAGCGGAAACTGGATAAGGGGTAGCCGGCCCTTTGACATTGTTAATTTTCGTGCTGGAAGGTGAGCTTTTTTTAGGAGCTGCCTCTGCCAATATTCTACCACCGGTGCTGTCTGAAGCAGCGCCAGTTTCCGCTTGACCGGGAAGAGCATTTCCCAACAATAAAGCGGCTGCTAAAGTTAATGACAGATAGCTTATCTTCACAATTTCCTCCTGGTTTCAGCATAGAGCCGCTCTCCAAGAAACACCACCTGCTTCGGACAATTATCACATAGAACTTTGTAGAAGCGGCTCAATCTTTTCCAACGACATTCCGCATATGCTAAAGGCTTGAAATTTCCGGGCACCTGCAGTGGCAGCCGCTGAAACAGAAGTTAAAGCACCAGGCTCTTAGAGCATCAGCGATACCTACCGCGCCCATCAGGCCCCTGCCAATTCAGCGAAAACAATTCTTTCCCCTTCCGTAGTCACTGTTTATCTGACTAAATATATCTTTTATCTATACAAAAAAACTGCCCGACACTACACAGTCAGGCAGTTAACAAGATTTGAACCTCTCCCGCTTATAAAAGCGGGAGATTCTTGAGAAGTTTTAAAGCAGCAGATTATTTATGCACAGCTTACTTCTTTACTTTGATAGGAATACTCAGACGTTTTGTAACTCCAGATTGAGACTGCCCCGCAGAAGCCAAGTTTTTGCTGTTTCCTTGACCAGACAAAGACACATCTGATAAATCGGATCCGGAATAGCTACTGGAGGACGGCGGAGAAGGCGGCATGGGTAACGATTCACTTACTCGAGAGATGCCTCCGCCCAAACGATAATCTTCGGGAGAAGGTTCTTCGTAAGAATCATCGCCCATCCAGGCTTTTAACTTCTCCCGATCTTCAGGAGACAGCTCTTCGTCGTCATCGGTTTCGGTTTCCGGGTTACCTATAAAAACGCTAACCTCACCCTCGTTGGCAAATCCTTGAATTTCGTTGATGCCTACTTCCCCGCCCAAGTTGCCTCCTTGGTTGGCAACTTCAAATTTATGAGTAGGCATAAACAGGTTGGCCAGATCGCCCTGGTCGACATTTTCAACAGGTACAGAAACAATTGTAGGAGTCGAATTATTACTTTGAGCTGCACGAGGCGGTTCGGAAGCCAGCGACAAAGACTGGGGAGCAGCATGATGTACAGGAGCAGAGATACTGGGCCTGGGACTGCTCTGCAAGCTGACAGAGGGAACAGCAGCCGGAGCAGAAACGGACGGCTCAGTGGAAGAAGAACTAAGAAAATGTTTGCCTGCTTCTAGAGCTAAACGATAGCCGTACACTCCCAGACCAGATATTGTGCCCACACATACTGAAGAGATAACCGACTTAGCCCTCCACTCTTCTCGGGCAAAAATATTACTTAAATGGACTTCAACTACCGGCAGCCCTACGCCAACAATGGCGTCACGCAGAGCATAAGAGGTATGTGTAAAAGCTCCTGGATTGAGTACAACCAAATCGAATTGGCCGTAAGAAGCGTGAATGTAGTCGATCAGACCACCCTCAGAATTAGTCTGTGCATAGCCAAGTTCAATATCTAATTCTGAAGCCCAAAAAGAGATCTGTTCTACGAGCTGCTCGTACGGCATATTGCCATAAACACCAGGCTCTCTGGTGCCAAGCAAGTTCATATTGGGGCCGTTTAATACAAATACACGCAACTTTGCCACGGTTAATTTCCTCTCAAATTTGCAGTTCAGGCTGCAGAACAGCTGATAAAAACTTCCTTTATTTTAGCCGGGCTCACTTCGCCGCAAAGGACAGTTTTACCCTCAGCCACAGGGACAACGAAAACAGGGTGTCCGTTTTTTCTTTTTTTATCTGAACGCAGATTTCCCGCAAACTTCTCCCAATCCAGCCCATGAGGTATTATGACAGGTAATCCCCAAAAGCTTAGCGTCTCTTTCATTCTCCAGATTAAGTCTTCCTCTAAAATTCCTAAACTATCGGCTAAAAGAAGAGCACAGATTATACCAATAGATACAGCCTGACCATGAGCTAAAGAGTAGTTTGAAGTCACCTCCAAACTGTGGGCAAACGTATGACCTAAATTAAGTTTATACCTTTCTCCCTCAAGGTCGAACGGATCGGCTGAAACGATAGCAGCTTTACTGTTAACTGCAGAAATAATCCAGCTACAAAGCATTTTTTTATTTCGACCAAGTTCAGACAGTTTGTCATTTAAACTGAGAGTACGTAGTACGTTATGTTTTTCCTCAAAGTAACCCTCAGTGCAGAACTTTTCAATGTCCTTGAAAAATGGCCTATGACTGACTAAAGAAGTTTTTATCAGTTCAGCCAGACCATTTGACCATTCAATGGCAGGCAAAGTACGCAATAGAGTTAAGTCAGCTACAATTAACTCAGGATTATAGAAAGAGCCTACCAAATTTTTGCCCTCGGGCAAATCGACTCCGTTTTTGCCTCCTATCGAAGAATCTACCATAGCCAAAAGCGAAGACGGTACCTGCACAAACGGTAAACCGCGCATAAAAGTAGAAGCAGCCAAACCGCTAATGTCGCCAACAACCCCTCCGCCGACAGCAATTACCGGAACGCTGCGGTCAGTTCCATACTCTAGCATGGAATCATAAATTTTTTTAATTTCTCCTAAATTTTTAGATTTTTCTCCGCCAGAGACTGTATAAAAAAAAGCTTGAGAGTTTTTAAATGACTCCAGAAGATAATTTTTTTGGAGTCGGCCAACATTGTCGTCAACAATGACAAACGCCCTCCCTCGGCTGCGCTTCAGGATGGGTTGAAGTAAATTTGCCAAAATATTCTCGCCCAAATGGTAATTGATAGTTTTATCTTCCGCTGTAATATCGAACACAAGCTCCCTCTGTCAACAAATTGTACTTCTACTACCTTCCACCTAAATCGGCGGCGGCCCTAGTATATCGTTACGTACTTAAAAGCTATTTGAATTCTTTTTAAGAAGGACAAAAGGACTGCACAGGGAGAAAAAAAAACGGTATGGCTAAGCACAACATTTATCTTGTAGGCTTCATGGGTACCGGCAAAAGCACAATCGGACGCGAATTAGCCAGAGTTATGGGCCGAAAATTTATAGATATAGATCAGGAGCTGGAAAAGCGCTACAACGGCAGCATATCCAGTCTTTTTAAAGATCACGGCGAAAAGTGGTTCAGAGAGAGAGAAGAGGAACTCTGCTCAGAATTGGCTCAGTCCACTAATAGGGTCGTGGCTACAGGCGGCGGTTCACTGCTTAATCCTGCGAACTTTGCAGCTTTTCAAAATTCTGGTCTGCTTATTTGCCTGTATACTCAGCGGGACTGTTTGATAGAGCGTTTGGAACGAAGCGAAAAGCGCCCCCTGCTGCAAAACACCAATATAGGTGAACGCGTCGATCAACTGTTGCAAGAGCGACGCAACCTGTACGAGCGCATTAAAATACGCATAGACACCACAAATTACACCCCTTTAGAGACGGCTAAACGTATTGCCGAGCTTCTCAATACCCGTCAGCGGATTCTTAACAGACTGCGTGATCAGTATATAGATCTGAGCTGATTATTCTGGTATTTCACTGGAGCTTGAGCAGCTGTCCCACCATGTAATTGCGGAATTGACTAAGCATCTGCTCTTCCCAAGCATCGGAGTGATCTATTTCCAAAAAATATTCTCTAGCTTGACAAGCCTGACAAATCAGCATTCCTAAACCGTTCATAGTAACGGCCCCCGCTGCTTCAGCTTCAAGCAAAAACTTAGTCCGAGCAGGATGGTAAATTAAATCGCAAGCCACGGCGCTGTTCAGATGATCACGTTTCTTCGACCCTGTCGGTCCGAAATTAAATGAAGAGGCGTTCGTTTTCGTTTGAACAGGCCAGCTGTAAGGGGATAATTCGGCGTGAGATCCGCCTCCCAAAACGGTAGCCTGAATATAGATAACTCCTGGTTCAGCAGCACGATCCTCCCAGGTAGAACGATAATGCAGGGGCACAAAACTCTTCGAACTTAGTTCCCGGTGCTGCCAGGTAGAAAAATAATCGACCAGGGCGCGTCCGCGTCGTGGTGAATTCACAACGGTTATGCTGCCAACCTCAGCCCTGATCAGAGCATAAACCACGGCTCGGACGGCTCCTCCAGCTCCGAACAGCACCACCTGCCGCCCAGCTAATTCTTGTCCGATATCGCATCGCCAAGAAGACAGCCAGCCGGACCAATCGGTGTTGGCGCCGTAAAGTTTGCCCCTTCTGCCGTAAATTGTATTTACAGCCCCTATAGCTTTAGCTTCCGGAGTCAATTCTCCGTACTGAGACAGATACTTAAAAACACATTCTTTAAACGGACTAGTAATGTTAGCTCCCAGTAAGGGAAGCTTGAACCAATTTTTTAAAACCTCATTAAGCTGAGCCTCATTTTGCCAGCCTGCACACAAATAAAGACCATTACTAGCCGCCGTTCCCAGACTAAAAAAATTGTGCAGTGCCGGAGAAAGACTGTGACTGACAGGACAGCCGCCAAGAACTGAAAACTGCAGATGCGAATCTGAGCGGACTAGCTCCTGCCACCGCCGCAAAGTCAAATGTACAGAAAGGGGCGATTTTCTTTCGGTTATGGCGGAACTCCAGGCAGACGGCAACCTTAAAAGACGCAACTCAGGCCTATTCTTCTCCCAATAAGTCAGCTGCTCCTCAAATTGCTTTTCCAGGCCATCAACTACCGGTTGGTAAATATGTTCCGCCATATCCATTCAGCTTAAAAAGCTGAAACAGCTTTCAAAATATTCCAAAAGTCTGGGAACGAAACAGCGCAGAGCTCGGCGCCGACAATTTCGATAGGACGCCGGTAAACACAAGCCGCCACACCCAAACTCATGGCCAAACGATGGTCGCCGTGAGCATCTAAGCGAATCGGCTCTATTTTGTCGGTTTTATTTTTTGATTGCCTGACTTTCATATCTAATTTGTATTCTGGCAAACCGACAATATCGAAACCGTCATCGTACTCCTGTGATTCTATACCCAGTTTTTTCAATTCGCGCAAGGTCATGCTTATGCGGTCAGACTCTTTTTGACGCAACTGATAGGCGCCGCGCACCTTCGTTACACCTTGAGACCTGGAAGCAATAATGGCCAAAAGAGGAATTTCATCAATACACAGAGGGATATCTTTAGGTCTGACTTCAACACCTTTAAGATGAGAATAATCGGCGGTAATGCCTCCGATCATTTCCCCATAACTGTAATTAGAAAACCTTGCACAAATGTTCGCATTCATGCGCTTAAGGATATTGAAAAACCCGACTCTGGTGGGATTTATTACCAAACGATCAATCACAATATGTGAATGAGGCTTCATCACAGCTAAAGCAACTAAGAAAGCAGCCGAAGAAGGATCTCCAAATACGCAGTATTGGAACGGCTTAATTCTGCTGCCCAAAACAGAAAAAATTACTCGATGACGTCCGTCGGGTAAATTTTCTTCATTAACCTTGAAACCGAGCTTGCGCAACATAATTTCACTGTGATCGCGACTCTTAAGTGGCTCGGTTAAAGTCAGTTTAAAACTGCCGCCCAAAGAGAGAGCGGCCAACATAGCCGCTGTTTTTAGTTGGGCACTGGCGTTATTAGTTTCAATTTCCAACGAACAGTTTTCGACAGCACTGTGCTGAGCAGCCCATTCTTTGTTGTCAGGATGGAAGCACCCCGTAATACGTAGCGGAGCGCAATTTTTGACTCCCAGACATTCAACCTTAGCTCCAAACTTTTCCAGCACGTCAGCCAGTTTGTCCATGGGCCGCTGGCTCAAACTTTCATCGCCGATTAATGTGTAAATACCGGAGGAAACAGCCAATATACCAGAGATAAAGCGCATACAGGCTCCAGAATTGCCACAATCCAAAGGCTCATTCACAATAGCCGGCCCTTTATCTCCCCAGCCGGTTACATGGGCATTTTTTCCTTTAATTTCAATGACGGCCCCAAGTCGGCGCAGAACCTTAACCACGGAAAGACAGTCGGCAGCATCGGAAATACCGCTGACAATAGAATCCCCCTCAGCCATAGCCGCCAGAATGAGCGCCCTCTGTCCAATAGATTTGTCACCGGGAACGAAAAAACGTCCTCGAAATGGCTTTTTTGACTGGTTGTCAATCAATAATAAATCAGTCATACCACTCTTTTCCTCTATTTTCCTATTTAATTTTTCCAACCGCAAATGCGCTCATCCCCCCTTGTTACAAAAAACTCAGTATGGCCAAGGAACAAACTTATCAGGAGCTCCCAGGCCTAGAAGCAACCTAACAAATTCTATATGACCATTACTAAAAAAACTTGTATTAACTAAAGCTCTACAATACTCCAACTTCTTTCATTATTGAAGCGAGACACTCAATTTCGGTTTCCGAAGCAGCTCGGAGAGGCATGCGCAAACCGCCGACATCGATCCCCTGCAAACGCAGAGCAGCTTTAGCCAAAATAGGATTAGCTACCGCAAAAAGACCGGTAAAAAGCGGATAGAGGCGCAAATGTAACCGTTTAGCTCTAAGAATATCACCGGTGAAATAAGCCTCGATCATTTCTTTGACCAGCGTTCCGGCAACATGAGAAGTAACGCTTATAACACCAACACCACCTATAGACAGAGTGGGTAGTATAGCTGAGTCATCGCCGCTGTAAATTTCCATGGCCCGGCTGTCTACAAAGTTGCCGTACTTGCCAGCCTGCTCCGGACTGGTTTTTTCTAAAGCTGCGCTAAGCTCGCTAATGGATTCCAGGCAAGGCAAAGATTCTTTTACAGCTATAATGTTAGGAATGGCGGCTATTTTGGCCAAAGTAGAAGCCTTAACTTCAACGCCGGTTCGCCCAGGAATATTATAAGCAATAATCGGCAAGTCGACGGCTTCAGCCACGGCTCTAAAATGCTCATAAAGAGCATCTTGAGGAGGTTTATTGTAATACGGAGCCACTACCAAAAGTGCATCGGCTCCGCGCTCTTTAGCTTTTAAAGAAAAATCTATAGTAGCTTTAGTGTTATTTGTTCCGGTACCACAAACCAAAGGGCGATTGCCTATCTCATTTTTCAGAGTTTCAAACAGACGCAGCTTTTCTTCGGAAGTTAAAGTGGGTGCCTCTCCGGTTGTAGCGGCGGCAACAATAGTATCAGTTCCGGAACTTAACAGATGACGAGCCAACTGAGCAGCTTTGCTGTAATCTACTTCCAAAGCAGAGTTGAAGGGAGTGACCATAGCCGTCAAAACCCGTCCTAAAGCTAAACTATTTTGACTCATAATATACCTCGGTTTTGAAAATATTTTTCAGCGCTTCTAGTTTTTGTTGTTGCCGACTGAGCGATAAGCTTCACTGGCCCGGGCCGCAACAGGATCTTCGTAACCGGCTGCACTACCCAAACTTCCATATTGATAATTTTGGAAGTTGTCTCCGTTAGGCTTAGGGGAATTATCAGGTTCGCTGAAGGAAGAAATATTATCTTTAAGTTCAGCTGCTAACTCTCGACTTCTGCCCTTAGCTACTCCAATCAGAAATCCGACCGGAATAAAAACCAGACTAAGCCCCATAGAAAAGAAGATGAACATGACCGTTCTGGAATCATCGGGGGTTAGGACTAATCCGCTGTGGCTGACACAAGCTGCTACAAAAGTGCAGCAAGCGACAGCCAAAAGCGCTCCCCGACAACCGCGAAAAAGCAAAACAAAAAACTCAGACTTAATTCTATCGAGAAAAACGCCCGACCAGAACCACAGAAATCCGATTATGACCGAACATAGCAAATGAACCGCTATCATACGTAGTACACTTTCGCTCCGGCCTATCCCTTTTCCTATATTTGGTATGCCTTTCCTCTGATCCGCTTAACAATAATTATTGTGTATCAAATAATGCACAGGCAGAGGTTATTATTCTGCATCAAGGACTGTTTTAAGAAAAAATAGGCCGAAGCAAATGCAAAAATAGACCGAGATTGCCAGGAATTTTATATAAAGGCGGACAAAAAAAATGTGAGCTGATAAAACTTCACTGCGGTCGGAGAAACATAAAAACTCAAGGCTCAAGACCGCATAATTCCGTATTAAATGTACTAGAAAGAGACTAAAACACTATGTCAGAAAAGCAATTAACTCGCGACGATGTAGTAAAGTTAGTTCATGATCTTGACGTCAAGCTGTTGCATTTACAATTTACAGATATTCTTGGCGGATTGAAAAATATCGGTATTCCCGGAAGACATATTGAGAGTGTTTTAGATGATGGAGTACTCTTCGACGGCTCTTCCATTGAAGGTTTTGTACGCATAGAAGAATCCGATATGCGCCTCAAAGCAGATCCTGCAACTTTCTCCCTGCTTCCCTGGAAGGATGACGGCTGCAGCAAAGAAGCCCGTATGATCTGCGACGTAACTACTCCCGACGGAGAACCATTTGCCGGTGATCCCCGCGGCTTCCTCAAAAAAATGATAGCTAAAGCTCACAGTTTGGGCTTAGAAATGATGGCCGGTCCCGAAGCCGAGTTTTTCCTCTTCGAGAAGGATGAGCAGGGACGCCCTACTACCAAAACTCACGACAAAGCAGGTTACTTCGATTTAGCTCCGGTCGATAAAGGAGAGTTTGCCCGCCAGCAAATTGTGACCGCCCTCGAAGCTATGGGCTTTTTAATCGAAGCCTCTCACCATGAGTGCGGCTTTGGTCAGCACGAAATTGACTTCAAGTACGCCGACGCTCTCAAAACCGCCGATCAAGTAGTAACTTTCCGCATGGCTGTAAAAACTGTGGCTATGAACTGCGGTCTGCACGCCACGTTTATGCCCAAACCAGTCTACGGTATTGCCGGCTCGGGAATGCACGTAAACCAATCGTTGTTTAAAAACGGCGAGAACATTTTCTTTGACGCTGCAGCTCCCCATCAGCTCTCTCAGACTTGTTTGCATTACATAGGCGGACTCATGAAACACGCTAGAGCTTTTACCGCCTTTACCAATCCGATTGTCAATTCCTACAAGAGACTGGTGCCTGGTCACGAGGCTCCCCTTTATGTTACTTGGGCAGAAAAGAATCGCAGCCCTATGATCCGTATTCCGGCTCCGCGGGGTAAGAGTACGCGCGTAGAAGTACGCTCTCCAGATCCTTCCTGCAACCCCTATTTAGCAATAGGATTAATGCTTTGCGCTGGTCTGGACGGTATTGAACACAAGATCAACCCCGGTCCGGCCATGAATTGCAATCTTTACGATTTAAATGCTAACGAGCTGAAGAGACTTAATATTGAAACTCTGCCGACCTCTTTGGAAGAAGCTCTGAAAGCTTTCCAAGAAGATGAACTTATGGTCGAAGCTATCGGTCCTCATATTTGGTCACAATTCCAAGCTGCAAAATATCAGGAATGGGATGCTTACCGCACCCAGGTTCATCCCTGGGAGCTCGATCACTACCTGGGAATTTATTAGACCAATTGTTACGGACAGCCGGACACAACAAAAAAATCCGTTTTTTTTGTTAGCAGTAGCAGTGCAAGGTAGATCCTGACTGTCAAAAAAATAGTAAATTATAGGCGGCAAAAGGATAAAATTACTTTGCCGCCTAATTTTTTTCTGACTCTGGTTTATTTGATCTTAAAGTTTTTTTGGACGCACCAATGACAGCAAGGAAAGACTATGCAGGAACACACTGAGCTCAACTTTGTTATGGTGACCGGACTTTCCGGCTCAGGCAAAAGTCAAGTTATGAAGTGCTTTGAAGAGCAAGATTACTATTGCGCGGACAATATTCCGCCGGTGCTTCTTCCCGAACTTATAAAGTTGTGCCGCACTTCAAACGTTAATCGCTTAGCTGTAGCTGCAGATATCCGCAGCCAGCAATTCTTTAACGATTTAATGACTGTTTTGGAACAGCTTACACAAATGGGCTGCTCCCCTTATATAGTCTTTTTAGATGCCAGCAATGAAGTGCTTGTACGCCGTTACGCGGAATCTCGCCGTCAGCATCCTTTAGCTCCCAACGACAGAGTGATCAACGGAATTACTAAAGAGAGAGAAAAGCTGCAATTTTTAAAAGAGAGGGCATCTTTTGTTTTAGATACTTCTCAAACGACCTCTCATCAATTGCGCGGTTTAATTTTCCAACATTTCAGTTCCCAAAACACAGATGGCAGCAAACTCCATGCGGTGAGCTTTGGTTTTAAATACGGTGCCCCTACCGACGTCGATCTGATCTTTGACTGCCGATTTCTGCCCAACCCATACTATCTTCCCGAACTGCGCATTTTATCCGGTCTAGATGAACCAGTGCAGCGTTATTTGCATTCTTTCGATACTTACCATACTTTTTCACAAAAAATTGTCGATCTGCTTATTTTCCTTCTGCCCCAGTACTTAAAAGAAGGCAAACGACAGGTCAATGTGGCTTTCGGATGCACCGGCGGACGCCATCGCTCGGTAGCTTTGGCAGAAGAAGTAGCTAATGCTATAAGAAAACATAATTATGAAACTTCGGTCGAACACCGCGACGCTCAATTGGCTACTGCAGAATCCCCGGATTCCTTAAACGATAATATTTCCTAAGAAAGACAGTTAAATTGCTGAACAAATTTTTAAGCCTTTTCAAGTGGTTGCTGCCCGGCATGGGCGTCAAGCGCTGGATACTGTCATTGGCCCTGGGACTCTGGATTTTTGCAACAGGCCTGATGCTGCTGTTATCCGGCAAAACAGCCCTATTTATAGAAATTTCTCTGCAAAATATATTGCGCAGTATCATCAATATCGATATTTCCGATTTAACAATCGATATAATTATGGTTGTTTTGGGACTGGCAACCATATGGTGGTCGTTGTGTCGTGTCTTTAAGGCTATTTACAGTACAGGGCGCCCTACTGCCGACAGATCGATAGTAGATCTAATGTATGAAAAACGCCAACTTAGTCACGGGTTAAAAATTGCTGCCTTAGGAGGCGGAACAGGCCTTTCCACTCTGCTGCGCGGTCTAAAAAAATATACTTCCAATATTACGGCTATAGTTAGTGTTTCCGATGACGGAGGCAGTTCCGGACGTCTTTCCAAAGAACTAGGCATGCTGCCGCCGGGAGATTTGCGCAACTGCATGACTGCATTAGCCGACGATGAAAATTTGCTTAACGAACTGTTCCGCTACAGATTCCGCGACGGACAGGGCTTGGAGGGACACTCTTTCGGTAACTTATTTTTAGCAGCCCTGACCGATATGTACAAAAACGACTTCGAAGAAGCTTTGCGCAAAGGCAGTCAGATTCTTAATATCCGCGGGCGCGTACTTCCGGCCACCCTAACTTCCACTACTCTGTGTGCTAAAATGCGTGACGGCAGAATTATAAAAGGAGAGAGCGAAATACCCAAAGCTCATGGACAGATTGTAGACGCTTTCCTGGAACCGCGCCGCTGCACTCCTCCCGACGAAGTACTAAAAGCTATTGCTGAAGCAGATTGTATTGTGCTAGGCCCCGGAAGTTTGTACACCAGCGTAATACCTCCGCTGCTTATAAACGGCATCGCCGACGCCGTAAAAAAAGCTAAAGCTCCCAAAATTTATGTATGCAACGTGATGACCCAACCGGGAGAAACGGATAAATACACTGCCGCCGATCATCTGCAGGCTTTATACCACCATGTAGGACCTGGCATAGTTGATTACATAGTAGTTAACGCAGCTCCCCCCAGCAAATTGCGCAAAAAATATCAAAAAACAGGAGCTCATCCCATTAAAGCCGACTTAGCCCGCCTTAGAACTATGCAAGTTCATCCTATAGCTGCTAATTTAGTGAGCGAAGAAACTGTTGTTCGACACGATCCTGTATATTTGGCCGAAACTATTATTGATACCATAACTGAACACCGTTCCAAAAGCGGAGAATTTGCCCGACTTGGCAGCACCCAAAATTCTGCTCTACGCATCATAAAATAAACTAACTCAACTGCGGTAAGCAAACAAAGAAAAAAGGTCTGACGCCCAGATATAACCGCTGACTTTTATGTCGGTCTCAGCCCGGTTTTCACCGCTGAAAAATACCGGCAAACAGCCGATCTTAATTTCCTAAATAAAGGAGACTGCAAAACAAATGCCTATTTTTAACATATTTAAGTTTTCCGGCCGCACCGTCAACACTTTGGAAGATTGGCAGAATATTGAAAATCAAATTGAAGGCTGCTTACAGAGCCAAAAAATTCCTGTCGCCGTATTTTCAGCTCTGCAGGGCGTTACCGACATTATAGAAGATCTAATCGACTGTGCCTGTCGGAAAAATAATTTACCTGATTCCTTCAGTGAGGAACGACTGCATAGAGGAATAGCCAGCTTTAAAGAACGCCATTATAACTTAGCGAGGCTACTGACTGGCACTCCCGGGCCGAAATCTTGGGAAAACATTTTTCAAGAATTTGATAGGCTGTTGCTGGGCATTTCTCTTACTCAAGAGGCAGCGCCTCGTTTAAGGGCCCGTATCATGGGTTTAGGAGAACGTTTGACAGCTTCTTTAGCCCAAGACAGACTAAGCAGAAAATTTGCCGATAAAAAAATTATACTTTTGGAAGCAGCTCAAGTACTGCACACCATAAACGATGAAAAACTGCCTTCTGAAATAAATTATCTCGAAGCCTCCCCAAAGAATTTGGCTCCCAACCCACAGCTACGGCAAGAGCTCGGCAAAGTCGATATAATTGTTACCCAAGGTTATATAGCCTCTAATGATCGAGGTGAGCAAGTTCTTTTAGGACGCGGCGGATCCGATCTGAGCGCTGCCGCCCTGGGCTTGAAGTTACAGGCCGAGAAAATAGAATTCTGGAGCGATTTGCCCGGATTTTATACAGCAGATCCCCATATCATTTCTTCTGCCCGCCTATTGCGTCAGTTGGACTATGCCGAAGCTCAAGAGCTGGCCTCAGCCGGTACTCCAGTAGTTAACCCTAGAGCCATAGCTTTATTGGCAGAATCCCAAATTCCCGTCTATGTACGCTGTTCCCAAAAGCCGGAATTAACCGGCACATGTATCAGCGGCCATAATTACGAAGACAATATCTGCGTAAAAGCTTTGACTTCGTCGGCCGGACTGGTTCTGGTTTCGCTCGATAATATTGGTATGTGGCAGCAAGTAGGCTTTTTAGCCAAAGCCTTCGCCATATTTGCTTCGCACGGCTTTTCCATAGACTTAGTAGCCACTTCCCAAAGTAACGTTACGGTATCGTTGGATAAATCGACTTCGGCAGCCAGTCCGGCTAAACTGCAAGAGCTGCTTGACGATTTAAGCTCCTGCTGCAGCCCAAAACTAATCGCTCCTTGCGCTGCTCTCAGCTTGGTGGGGCGCAAAATACGCTCTAACTTGCACAAGCTGGGGCCAACCTTAGAAATATTTGAAGAAGAAAAAGTACATCTACTCAGCCAGGCCGCTTCCGATTTAAACTTTACCTTTGTAGTTGATGAATCACAAGCAGATCGTTTATTAAAAACTCTCCATGCCCAGCTATTCTCAGGCGTACCCGATCCTTTGCTGTTTGGCTCCAGTTTCAGACAAGAATTTGCCGAAATTCCTCAGGCAAACAAACCGAAAGACAGGTACGCTTCCGTATGGTGGGTTAAAAATCGCCACCAGCTGCTCAACACAGAGAGCACCCCAGCTTACCTGTATCATCAGCCTACCCTAGTTCACAACGCTAAAACCTTATTGAATTTACAATCGGTCGACAAAGTATTTTTTGCCGTCAAAGCCAACAGTAATCGGGAAATTATCAAAATCTTTGCCGCTCAGGGTTTAGGTTTTGAGTGCGTTTCTATCGGCGAACTAGAAAGGGTGCGCACCCTTCTGCCTGATTTAACTTCCGATCGTCTGCTCTTCACGCCCAATTTTGCCTCTCAAAACGATTTTGAGCAGGGATTTAAACTGGGAGCTATGGTAACTTTGGATAATCTTCAGCCTTTACGTCTTTGGCCGGAAACTTTCACAGAGCGAAAAGTTTTTCTGCGCCTCGATTTAGGCCATGGCGCCGGTCACAGCCGCAAAGTGCGCACTGCAGGCAATTTCTCCAAGTTTGGTATTCCTGTAAACGAACTTAACGAAGCCGAACTTTTGACTTCTGAACTTAATGTAGAAGTCATCGGCCTCCATTCTCACAGCGGCAGCGGCATTAAAACGCCCGATACTTGGGCCCAGGCAGCCATGCATCTTTCCGAATGCGCCCAACACTTCCCACATGTAAAATATCTCGACTTAGGAGGCGGCTTAGGCGTGCCGGAAAGGCGCGATCTGGATACTTTAGATTTAAACAGCCTCGATGAAAGATTGCTGGCCTTTAAAAAGAGCCATCCGCAATACAAAATTATGATAGAACCCGGACGTTTTTTGGTAGCTCAAGCCGGCATCATTTTAACCAGAGTAAATCAAACTAAACAAAAGGGAGACAAACTATTTATAGGCTGTGATGCCGGCATGCAAACTCTCATCCGTCCTGCCCTTTACGGAGCCTACCACGAAATTGTCAATCTCAGTCGTTGGGGAGAGCCCAAGAGTCAGCTAGCAGATATAGTAGGCCCTATTTGCGAAACAGGCGATACTATAGGCAGAGACAGACGTATCACTCCAACCGAAAGCGGCGATCTGCTTTTAATAGATACTGCCGGGGCTTACGGTTTTACTATGAGCAGTAATTACAATCTGCGCCCGCAGCCTCATGAAACGATTATCTTTTAAATTTTGGCTGTTCTGGGGGGAATATGTACTTAAAATTCATTTTAGTGCACTTCTAATAGGAATTAAAAGGCATATAGAGAACAGACCGGGACTACACAGCACTTAGAGGTGTTTTTTCATAATGATTAACAATATAGATCTTACTGTTCATCCTGAAGCTTTAAAGCGCACAATAGACAGAGCTCGTGAGAAAAAGATCCGCATCCCTACCTTCAAACAGATGCGCAATCCGGAACTCATTCCTGCCGGTATTGTCAAAGCTCTGGAGAACGTTGGCCTGTGGGATGTCAATCCCCTCAACCTCTTCCGCATTACTTGGCACAACCAGCCGGTAGAGCAAGGTGGCGGTTTCGGCAACGTTAACTATATCGAAATGCCTGAAGCCATTACAGGTGTACCTTGTAAGATTATTGGCCTGTGCGGTAAGTGGTTCCCCACCGGTGCCCACAAAGTAGGTGCTGCTTTCGGTTGTTTGGCTCCTCGGTTAGTAACTGGTCAATTCGATCCTACTTGCCAAAAAGCCGTTTGGCCCTCTACCGGCAACTATTGCCGCGGTGGTGCTTACGACTCCGCTCTCCTCGGTTGTCAGTCTATCGCTATTCTTCCTCAGGGCATGAGCAAGGAGCGCTTTGATTGGCTTAAAACCGTAGCCGGTGAAATTATTGCCACCCCCGGATGCGAGAGCAACGTTAAAGAAATCTTCGACAAGTGCTGGGAACTCCGCAAATCTGGCGAGAATCTGGTCATTTTCAACCAGTTTGAAGAGTTTGGCAACTACTTATGGCACTACCATGTAACCGGTCCAGCCATGGAAGAGGCCGTTAAATTAGCCGGCGGACGTTATCGCGGTATGGTTTCGGCTACGGGTTCTGCCGGTACAATTGCCGCTGGCGACTACATGAAAGATCTCCATCCCGATTCCAAGATAGCTGCTTCCGAAGCTATGCAGTGTCCCACTTTGCTTATGAATGGTTTCGGCGATCATCGCATTGAGGGTATCGGCGACAAGCACGTTCCGTGGGTACACAACGTAAAGAACACCGATATGATAGTGGCTATTGACGACGAAGCCCCCTGCACCCTCCTGCGCCTCCTCAACGAGCCGACCGGCCTCGAGCATCTCAAGAGCTTAGGCGTAGAAGAAGAGCTGCTCAATAAGCTCAGCTGGCTGGGCATCAGCTCTATTTCCAACCTGCTCTCTGCTATCAAGATGGCTAAGTACTATGAGTTTGGTCCTAATGACGTAATTGTTACCATGTTCACCGACTCCGCAGTTATGTACCAGAGCCGTCTGCGGGAAATGACCGAAGCCAGAGGTACTTTCAGTGCTGTTGATGCCGCTGTTGCTTACGCCCGCTATCTGCAGGGCTGTGACACTGACAGCATGGCTGAGCTTACTTATAAAGATCGCAAACGTGTTCACAACCTCAAATATTACACTTGGGTTGAGCAACAGGGCAAAACCTACAAAGAAATTCAGGACCAATGGTACAACGAGGAATACTGGACTTCTCTGCACCAGAGTCTTGATCCGCTCGACAAGCTCATTGAAGAGTTCAATAACGCTGTCGGCTTAGAAGAGCTCTAATTCATACCCAGTTAAACGTCTGTAAAGCGTTTAAACACTACAAAGAAAAACTGCTCGCAACGAGTTCAGACCTAAAATCTGATTCTTTTGCGGGCAGTTTTTTTATGTGCCACAAAACATGAGACTAAGCACAAGTCAATCAAAATTTAAACACCATACTTTTGTTGTACTCTCGATGTTCTTTTGTAAAAACTGATTAAAACCCAGAGAAAGCCGCCTCTGGAAGTAAACTGTGTATACCAAAGATTAACTGATTAATTTGGCCTTTAGGCTGCGGTACGTAAAAAGCAGTGGCCAAAGTATGAGCGACTAAAGTCACTTATACTGATCAATAGTTTAAACTATAAAAAGGAATATATGATTAGAAGGTGCTATTAAAAAACAAAACGAACTAAAAATCTCGTTTTTATAAATTATATAGAAATGAGGTACTTATTTTGGGACAACAAGACAGATTGAAACTTTGGCAAGCTAGCTGGTTCATGTGGGTATGGCTGATATTATTTCCACCATTAGGAATTTTTCTCTGCTATGTAAATAGAGAACGCCATCCAAGATGGAAAATAATCTGCAGCATATTTTTTGTTCTGTTTATAATCGGAGCATTGTCTCCTAAAAATGAAGAAACAACAACTTCATCAGTTACACAAGCGCAACAAAAAGAAACCGTTTCTGCACCAACCCAAGAGGCTGCCAAGAAGGAAACTACTGCCGCACCGGCTCAAAAAACTGCCCCAGCAGTAACTAAGCACGAGTCAAAAAAGCCAATACCTATTGAACATATACAAGCACTTAAAACAGCCGAAATGTATCTCATTACGGCACCATTCAGCAAAAGAGGGCTATATCGTCAGCTTACGTTTAGCAAGTATTCCTCTGACGCCGCACACTATGCTATTGACAATGTTAAAACAGATTGGAAAGAAAACGCTGCCAAGGCAGCTCAAAATTACTTAAATATAATGCCAATGTCTCGTGAAGAATTAACACGTCAACTATCTAGCGATGCAGGCGACAGGTACACATTGGAAGAGGCCAAATATGGCGTAAACAAAGTATACAAATAGGAACTCAATTGAAGACTTGGGCTGCATCCAAGACTTCAACCTTATGAAAACGATAAAATTGCCTGCAGTAGGAACAACTATATTACGTGCCTGCGCAGGCAATTTTTTTAATTATAAAAAATTATCAGCCGTTCTCGACTTCTGTGGAGCTGCCTATCGACATTTTATCCTTTATTTCTTTAGACAGCCATAAACCCATGCAGAACATGACAAACACGATGCCACCGCGCAGCATAGTTAACAAACTTAGAGACCACCAAATGGAGCTAATACCGCAACCGAAAGTTAAAACCATAGTATAACAAGCTGGTATCCGCAGCAGAGAACAGGGAATACTTACGCACATAGGCGGCCAAGTACACCGTCCTCCGGCGAAAGCCCCTTCGGCGATACCGCATACAGCAGCAAACGGCTGAGACCAAGCAATTATACTCAAATAATTGGAAGCGGCGGCAATCACACTTTTATCGCTGCTAAATAATGAAGCACAAAGTTCAGGCCAAGCAACAAAAATAAAGCATACGGTGAAACTGACGCACAGCGCCCATCCTATAGCTACCCAAGCGGCTCTTTTAGCTCTGTCTACACGACCGGCTCCTAAATTTTGGCCGATAATGGTAATACAAGCTAAAGCAATACCAGAGCGGATCGTATAATTTAGGCTCTCCATGCGATGCCCAATTCCTAAAGCGGCCATAGCTTCAGGACCGAAACTACTAATAATAGGCGCAATGGACATATAAACTACACTAAATACAATTGAAGCGACAGACAGCGGTAAACCGACTACAACAATTCGTATCAAATACTGCCAATTAAAAGACGGACGCGTTCCGGGTAATTGAAAAAGATAACCTGGCCGCACAATTTTGGCAATTAAGAGTAAACAGACTACAAAAAATGAAATATCAGAAGCCATAGCGGCCCCTAAAGCTCCCAATTTAGGTATCATACCGAAACCGAAAATAAAGATCGGGTCTAAAACAAAATTGATCAAAAAGCCTATAGAGTATATTTTTAAGGGAGTACGGGTATCTCCATAAGCTCGCATAACAGCAGAAATACACTCATTGAGACAAACTGTCGGAGCAAAAACTGCCAACATTCCCAAATAAGAGTAGCCGATATCAACTACAGCGCTGACATTTTCTTTATCACCAACCATCCAAAATAGCAGCTCGCGACCGCCGAAATAAATAACTAAAAATTCCAAAATTCCGGTCAGTACAGCTGCTCCTAAACTGAGCTGTATACCTTCTAAAGCCTCTTCGGCGGCTTTAGGTCTAACAGAAGCTTCGCCCAATTTATTAGCAATTACAGAATTTGTACCAGTAGTGATAATGCCGGATAAGGCCACCATAATCCAGACGGTAAAACTGGCGATGTTTACCGAAGCTAAGGCTAAAACTCCGCTGTGTCCCACCCACATGGCATCAACTAAGCTGAACAGAGTAGAAAGAAACATCGAACCTAAAATGGGTATAGTAAGCTTAATAAGCGCTTTATTGATAGGTCCGTCGATTAGTTCATTATGCATATTAGGAAAAAGCCTTTCCTATTAAAAAGTACAATCAGCACACTTCAGGCAGCCGCTCTCTATGAACAGGCAGTCGGCTGTTTTTTATTAATTAAATATACCTAGGTAAAATAAACTTAATTTTAGAAGTATACAACCGTTAATGGATGCTAGTTTCAGCCCGGCACATCCATACTATACAGAAAACGGCAAATTTTCAGTATAAAAAATGGCTGCACTCATTGTTCCCAAATTTTATGTAATTATAAATCCGGCTTCCGGAGCAGGACGCGGCGGACGCAATCTTAGATCTGTAGCAGAGTTTACCCGAACTCGCGGAGGCTCAGTACTTATAAGTAAGTATCCTGGCCACGCTACTGCTTTAGCTAAATCGGTTGCTGCCAAAGGAAAGCTGATTTTTGCGGCTGGCGGCGATGACACTATCAGAGAAGTGCTGCAAGGATCGTACAACAGCAAGTGTATTATCGGCATTATTCCTCTAGGAACTTTCAATAACTTAGCTACCAGCTTATACCTGCCACCCCATCCCATAGAATGTCTACGACTATCGTTAGAAGGCGTTAATTGCCCAGTAGATGTAGGCAAAATAGAAAAAGGCAAACTTTTTACGGAAAGTATCGGTATAGGGCTAGACGCTCATGCTTGGTCAAAAGCGCCTCTGCAAGAACCTAAAGGACTACAGCGCTGGATCAGCGGCCTGAAAGTAGGTTTGAGTTCTCTTTTAGACTTTACTCCGCAAAACTACCAATTTGACGTCGACGGTAATTGTCTAAAAATAAACGACGTTCTGCAGATAACCATTGCAAATGCTCGGTGTTACTGTTCAGGCATACAAATAGCTCCTAATGCTCAGATGAATGACGGCAAACTCGATATTTGCATAGTTTCCCGCATGAGCAAACTAAAATTTTTAGCTATGGCACCTATTTTTTACTTCGGGCGCCACATTAACAGCTCCACCAGCGTCCACTACACTCAAGCCCATAAAATTACCATCAGCGGAGCCTCCCGTGTACCTATCCGCATAGATGGCATGCTCTCTTCAAGCACTTTGCCTTTGAAAGCTACGGTTATCAGTAATAGCCTGACCTTGCGCATACCTTCTAAGTGCAGACACACAGCCAGCTTGCAATAAAAAAAAGCGCCGCCAAAAACGGTAAAAAACGATTTTCGGCACGCCTTTACTGTTTTTTTATTTACTGGCTCTACCTACAAAACCCGTTTAGCTCCTAAATAGCGGGCTTTGAAGTAACTTTCATCCAAACTGCTTACTTTCACACTTCCGGATGAAGATGCGTGAATAAATTCACCGTTGCCCAGGTATATGCCCACGTGGGAAGCACCGGGAGCATAAGTTTCAAAAAATACCATATCTCCCGGAGCCTCATGACCTGAAGCTACAGCCCGTCCTTCATTAAACTGAATATCAGCCGTGCGGGGCAAATTTACCCCCACCTGATTGTAAACATATTGTACATATCCGGAACAATCGAACCCAGAAGGAGTAGAGCCTCCCCAAACGTAGGGAACTCCCATATAGCTCTTAGCTTTGCTCAGCAAACTATCGACCCGTCCGGCTGAAGGAGTGTCATTATCCCACTCATCCTCATCGTTGGACGGTGGCACATAATTGGGAATTTTGACAATTTTGCCATCCGACCCTATAGCAATGCTGTAACCGGGAGCAGGTGCAGAGGGACGGCGGTAAGAGCGACGCCTGCTAGACTTTTTCTTGGTATCCTTCTTGATCTGATTGCTCGACGATGTACTAACTGCTAAAAGTTCGCCACTGTTAACCGAAACTAAAGCAGGAGACGGAGCACTTTCAGCCCTGTCAATATTGACCTCAGTCGGCACCGGCCTGGCTTCAGTATTAATAGGAATAAGTAAAATGGCCCCGGCCTGCAGCCCTTTATTATTGACAATAGTACCGGCGTTAGTCTGCAATAATTCTTTAGGATCGACACTATAGCGCGAAGCGATAGATTCTATAGTATCACCATTGACCACTTCATAATATTTGTAAATAATATGCGCCTGTGCCGATGATACCATCAGTACGGCAGCCAAACTCCAAGAAGCCGCTCCAATTAAAGTTTTGCGGCCAAACTTACTAAATAAAGAAATAAAACTCTCCATTTTTCTTCGTTTCACCTAAAGCAACTCTACCTGTTACCGACTTCTCTGCCCCACTCAAAAACACTCCCAACACGGGCCCAAAAATGCAAAAGCAAAAGCCGAGAAGAACCGAGCTCCACCCAGCTTCTGCTTTACAGCAACGACAACACGCTAAGCTTACTTTTTGTTGCTCAGCATTTCATTAATAGAACGAGCTGCGCGACGGCCTTCGCCCATAGCTAAAATAACAGTTGCAGCTCCCAGCACAATGTCGCCGCCGGCATAGACGCCGTCTAAGCTAGTTTTACCCGTAGCTTCATCGACCACTATATTGCCTTTTTTGTTGAGCTCTAAACCGGGCACCGTGGAAGTAAGCAGCGGATTGGAGCGATTGCCTATAGCCACCAAAACGGTATCGCACTCCAGCTCGTAGGTATCGCCTTCAATTTTTACCGGGCTGCGGCGGTCGCTGGCATCGGGTTCGCCAAGTTCGTAACGCTGAACGGTTACAGACTTAACGCGTCCCTGTTCGTCGCCGTTAACAGCACAAGCATTCTGCAGGAAGCAGAAGCGAATACCTTCTTCGAAAGCGTGTTCCACTTCTTCACGACGGGCTGGCATTTCGTTACGGCCGCGGCGGTACAGTACCGTGACTTCTTCTGCACCAAGCCTCTTAGCCATACGGCAAGAATCCATGGCAACGTTGCCGCCACCTAAAACTACCACTTTTTTGGAAGCATACATGGGCGTATCACTGCGTCCGGGATAAATGGCTCCCATAAGATTGGCTCTGGTCAGATACTCGTTGGCGGTACATACACCGATCAAGTCTTCGCCGGGAATACCCATAAATATGGGCAAGCCGGCACCGACTCCGATAAAAGCAGCTTCGAAACCGTCTTTTTCGAAAAGGTCTTTAATAGTACGAGTACGTCCAACTACAAAATTAGTATGGAACTTCACGCCCATGGCCGTAAGCGCTTCTATCTGCTGATCGACCACGCGCTTAGGCAAACGGAACTCAGGAATGCCATAACGCAATACGCCACCCAATTTGTGCAAAGCTTCAAAAACGTGAACTTCGTGTCCTTCGCGGCGGCAGTCGGCAGCTACGACTAAACCAGCAGGTCCGGAGCCAATAACGGCCACTTTATGGCCGCTATCCGGTTTTACAGCTAAGGCTCCCTCACTGTGGGAGGCCTGCCAATCGGCTAAGAAACGCTCCACCTTGCCTATAGACACGGCTTGAGAGACATCTTTATGAGCCTTACCGATCATACAGTTCTGTTGGCACTGACGTTCCTGCGGACAAACGCGGCCGCATATGGCCGGCAACAGACTAGATTCTTGAATGATACCAATAGCTTCGGCGAACTTACCTTCGGCTGCTGCTCCCAGAAAACCGGGAATGTT
>JBJEGC010000010.1:0-43083 GCA_051874695.1 Candidatus Bruticola sp. | reverse complement strand
TCGAGAAGAAGCCAAGCAGAATATCTGCCTGACGCAACTCATAAAATACCGTGGGGCGCACGGAAATCTACGCCTGTGGAGAGTATGTAAGTCGTCGTTGCTCTTCGGAGCCAACGGTGCTGTCCTCAATGAAGCAGGAAGCTTCCGCCTCTATCGGCGGGAGTACGTTCACAATAGCAATGTCGGCGCCGAGGAAGGCTATTCAGCGGTCGGCAGTCGTCTGAGTGAGCTTCAACTTCTAGCTGCGGCAGTCGAAAAATCTGGCTTCAGCTAGTGGCAATATCAAAGAAAGGGTTCTGATATGACTATGAATTCTGCCTCTCCTATCGGCAGTACTGGTCGTCGTTCTGCCATAGATACAGATGCGCTGCTGCGCTGTGCTGCCGGTATGCAGGCTTCTGATATACATCTGAAATCGGGTATGGCTCCTATGGTTCGTCTTCATGGAGAATTAGCTGCTATGCCGGGGTTTGCGCCGCTGAGTGCCTTGGAAGTGCGCGATACCGTTGCCTCGTTCTTAGATGACAAGAGGCGCAAAGAGTGGGAGCTGAACTTAGAACTGGATACCGCCATCGATGCCGCTAATATAGGGCGCTTTCGTCTCAACGCTTATTTCGATCGTTTGGGGCCTGCAGCTGCTTTGCGCCTTATCCCTCCCCAAATTCCCAGTTTCGATGAAATCGGTCTGGATAAAAACTTAAAGGATAAGCTGCTGCCAGCCTCCGGCTTGGTGTTGGTTACTGGAGCTACTGGAGTGGGGAAGTCTACTACTTTGGCAACTTTACTCAATACGGTGTTGCAGGATAGAGCAGTTCATGTTTTAACTTTAGAAGCACCTATTGAGTTCATTTTGCAGCCTCATCGCGGTATGGTTAGCCAGCGTGAGGTAGGGCGCCATACTAATTCCTTCGAAGTTGCCTGTATTAGCGGATTGCGTCAAGATCCCGATGTAATTATGATCGGTGAGTTGCGCGATGCCGCCTCTATTGAAATGGCTCTTACCATAGCTGAAACCGGTCATTTAGTGTTGGCCAGTTTACATAGTCCCGATGCTACAGGCACAATTGAGCGTATTTTGGGAGCTATCCCTGCCGAGCGCCAGCCCCAAGCGCGCACTCAATTGGCCAGCTGCTTGAAGGCCGTTATTTCCCAAAAATTAGTTTCCAGAGCCGACCATTCCGGCAGAGTGGCGGCTCGGGAAATTTTACTCAGTGCTCCTGCTCTGTCCGCTTTGATACGCGACAACAAATTGCATCAGGTTTATTCCGCTATGGAAATGAACGGAGAGTTGGGAATGTGTACTATGGAGTATTCACTCAGCCGCTTAGTTGAGGTTGGTTTGATCAGCTACGATGATGCCATAGCCAACGCTTGCCGTCCTGATAACCTGCGTATTTTTGCCGATGAATCGGTAAAAGGTAGAAAGAAGCGCGGTCGTTAAGTTCTATTAATAATTTTTGATCCCCAAGGACGCGCTGCTATTTGGTGCGTTCTTTTTTTGTTGCGATGGAGGCAAAAATATGAGCAAATATAGATGGATTAAAGGATTTTTTTGTACCGGTTTAGTTTTGGCCTGTTGTTGGGGCGCTGACTCAGCACAAGCTGTGCCTAATGAAGAGATTACTTCTACTTCCGATTATAGGTATCAAACTGAAGCGGATTTGACTAAAAATTTAATAGCCAAGAAAGGAGTAGAGAAAAAGGCCTGGCAGTTGGGAGCTGCTGAACGCCGCTTGTCAGCGGGACAACCCGTCGAAAAACGCACTCTGACTATTTTACATGTAAATGATGTCCACGGTAGCGTCGATCCGGGTATCGATCCCAAAGTAGATGCCAAATCGGTAGTAGGAGGATTAGCTTGGTTAGCTTCTCTTATAAAGCAGCGCCGAGCTCAAGATCCGAAAACTACTTTGCTTCTCAATGGCGGAGATTTGGCCGAAGGCAGCATGCTTTCTTATATGAGCCGAGGAGTTGGTTACTGCAAAGCCCTACATAGTTTAAAATTTGATGCTGTAGCTTTGGGAAACCACGATTTCGCTTGGGGACAACAGGCACTGGCTGACATGATGGAGGCTTTAAACTCTCCAATTGTGGCTGCTAATATTCAGCATCTCTCTAACGGTATGCCTTTGAAGGGTACTCAACCTTACCGCATTATAGAGCTTGACGGAGTTAAAGTTGGTATTCTCGGTTTAGATACGCCCGATATAAAACATTTTGTGGCCGCTAATAAACTTGAAGACTTAGTGTTCCGCAAATCTGCCAAAACGGTTAAATATTATTTACCTATTATGAGAGAGGCCGGAGCCGATTTAGTAGTGGTGCTTTCTCATATAGGATACGACAATGATTTAAAATTGGCCGATAAAGTACCGGGTATCGACCTGATAGTCGGAGCCCACTCCCATACGGTTTTGCCGGAAGGGCACATTGTAGGCAAAACCTTAATTGCTCAGGCTGGTTTTGCTGCCAAATACCTGGGAGAAATTAAGCTGAATTTAGAGGGGCGTCCGGGCCATTGGCGTTTAGTAGAAGCTAAGTCGAGTTTATTGCCCGTTATTTGCGATCAGCTGCAGCCTGATGCGGAAGTAGAAAAAATTTTGCAGCCTTATCGCCAAGAAGCTAAGAAAATCGGCGAGCAAATTGTGGCTGAGGCTACCGAAGATGTAATGTTTTATCATCGCGAGGCTGGCAAGTTGAACCAAATTCACGCTGATTCTATTCTGGAGGCAGCGGCAAACAGAACCGATAAGCAGCCAGGTTTTGATGCTCCCGGTCAGGACAAGCCCATTTTCGGCATTTGCAATTCCCGCTCTTTGCGCGGAAGTTTACCTAAGGGACGGGTTACTTACCGCGATGTGTACTCCGCTTTGCCGTTCACTGAAGAAAATTACGTTACTATGAAAGTAACCGGTCAGATGGTTATTGATGAAATTGAAGATGACTTGCGCGATAAAGCTACTGAATTGGCTGTACCCTGCGGCTTAAAATATGTTTACGATAAGAAGCGTCCTGAAGGTAGCCGCCTGGTTAAAATAACTTTAGCTAACGGACAGAGTCTCGATCCTCAAGCTTCCTATGTAATTGTCAGTAATGAAACTATGTCTCGTAAGGCAGCTTTTAAAAATGCTGAAGACAAACGCGTGCTCGGTCCTGTGCAGCCTATATTTTTCGAAGCGGTTAAACGCCTTTCACCTTTAAGCAACAATGCTGATGATCGAGTTGTTTGTCTTCCTTAGTTCAATTTGAAGACTAATGCCAAGTATAGGCAGCCCTACTTATTATTTTTGTTCGAAAAGGGCTGCCTTTTCATGGCTTTTATGCATTAATAAGCGGCAAAAAGCAGGAGAAAAAAGACGGATACAGGAAGAAGCAAGCCGTTTCTCGTTCTATTTGCAGAAATAAATTTGCTCCAGCGCAGTCGTTTACCAAAGGCCGAACTGCAATGCAGGCCGAGTCGTTGGGGATAGGAAGGTTTTATTCATGAAGATCCTGTTAGCAGATAAAATTAATCCTGTGGCTATCGAGGCATTTAAAGCTATTGAGGGTGCCGAAGTAATCAATAATCCGTCTCTTACTGCCGATGAGTTGCCTGCTAACATCGAGGGCATCGATGTTTTAGTCGTTCGTTCTACTAAAGTAACTAAGGCTGTTTTTGAGGCCGCCGATAAGCTGGGATTAGTCATTCGTGCCGGCAGTGGTGTCAATACTATTGATGTCGCTTGTGCCACCGAACATAATGTTCGCGTGGTTAACTGTCCCGGCAAGAATTCTGTGGCTGTAGCCGAGTTGGCTATGGGTCTTATACTTTCTTTAGAGCGCCGTATTCCCGATTGTGTAGCTCAGCTGCGCGCCGGCAAGTGGAACAAGAAAGAATTTGGTAAGGCTCAGGGCTTAAAGGGAAAGACCGTCGGTTTAATCGGTACAGGTATGATCGGTCGCGAGCTTATTAAGCGCCTGCGCGGTTTTGAAGTTAATATTTGCGCCTACGATGTCTGTCTGACCAACGAACTGGCTGCGGAGTTGGGCATTGAGCGCTGTGAGACTCTTCTCGATTTAGCGGCCAAGGCAGATATCGTTTCTATTCATGTTCCCCTGCTTGACTCCACCCGCAAGATGGTTGGTGAAGAATTCTTGGGAGCTATGAAGCCTGGTGCTATTTTGATCAACACTTCACGCGCTGATATTGTTGATAACGAGGCACTGTTGAAAGCTTTAGACGAAAAAGGATTGCGCTGCGGTCTGGACGTCCTGCCTAACGAGCCCGGCACTGCCACTGCCGATTTTGATTGCGCTTTGGCTAAACATCCTAATTGCTATGCCTCTCACCATATCGGCGCTTCTACAGAGCAGTCTGAGTTAGCTACCGGTCTTGAGGCTGCTCGCTTGGCTCATATTTACGCTGAAGGCAAAGAAGCAGTACCTAACTGCGTAAATCCTGCCTAATAACTTTTGCTTTATATAGACGCTTGTAAGGGAGCCCTTTTCTACCCGGTCAGTTTTTGTAGCTGACTTGGGAAGGATTGTTGGCTCCTTTAGTATAATAGACGGGGCGAACAGATGGGGGGAGGATCTCCTGCAGGAGGGGAGGGAGACAGCTTATTTTTTATTATACGTTCTGCTCAAACTCCCCGATTAATTTTTGGGAACATCCTATTTAAGGGCAAGTCCTACAGCAAGTGAGGTCATAAGGAAGATATGTCGCTGCGCATTCCTAAAGAACGCAAACAAGTTTTAATATACACTAACAATCATCGTATTGAAGGTGAAATTTATTTGGTTGCAGACTCCAGAGTAGCCGACGAGCTCAATGTTCGCGCCCGTGAGTTTATTGCTGTAACGAATGCACACATTTACAGCACGCACGGAGATACTCTGCTTCATACGTCAGATTTTGTAACCGTAAACAAGCACTCTATTGAAGTTATGATAGCTCAAGATGCCGAGCCGGTTGCTGAGGTAGAGTAAGTTCTTTTTTCTTCAGATTTTTAGCTGCGGAATGAGGAATCGTGCCTCATTCCCATTTTAGATTTTAAACGTTTTTTGAGGTCTTTCGCTATGCCTATATATGTCTACCGTTGCAGTCAATGTCATAAAGAAGTTGAAGAGTTGCAGCATGTCAGCGACCCGCCCCTTACTACGTGTCCTGATTGCGGTACTGAAACTATGCATAAAGTTGTTTCCAGTGTAGGAATTATTTTTAAGGGCAGCGGCTTCTATGTTACCGATAATCCGCATGGCAATTCAACTACTGATAAGCATAGTCACCACACTTCTTCTCAAAATAGTACTAGTGAAACTTCTAAAGCTGATAAGACTGCGGATGCTGCTGCTCCTGCTGCTGAAGGAAAGAGCTCATCTGGAGCCGAAACGAAGAAGGACGATTCTGGCAATAAGGTGGCTTAATTAGAACATGAAACTGGGCTTGCAAGAGATAGTTTCTCTGTTTGTTAACAACGTCAATGCGTTCGGATTAGGAGGGGCTTCCGTTTCTTTGGAAGAGCAGGCGGGCAGTTACGCTTTTAGAATTAAAGCCCGAAATGCCAGTATTGCGTCTGGAACCTTAGAAGGGGTGCGCATAGACGATTTAGCCTTACAAGTAAGCAACATTAAATTAGGCTTAACTTCTGAAGAAATGCTAAAAGCTGTCAAGATCAATGTAGAACGCTTGGCAGTGCGCATGAATGCCGATTTAATAAACTCTTTTTTGAGCAGCCCGGCCTTTTTGGCAGAATTAAAACGCAACGCCCCTGTAGAAATTCGCGGTCTGCGCCTTGTCTTCGATGATGAGATGGTCACAATTCGCGGCGAAGTGCGCAAAATTTTGACATTTCCCTTCTCTATTGAACTGCGTTTTAGTCCTACAGCCGATAACAGCTTAAAAATAGTTTTCGAAAACTTTTGGGCTGCCGATATGCTGCCTTTGCCCAGCATGGTGCGCCGCCTGATTATGTCCTTTGCTCAGCAGAAGCTGGGCAGCCTTGAAGGGCTGCGCGGTGTGCTTAAAATAACCGACGACTATATTGTGATAAATCCCTGGCCTAAGGTACCTCTTAATGTTAATGCTCGCTTTACCGGCTTCGGTGTAGAGGGTCATTACTTTATTTTGGAGTTGGGGCCCGATACTAGGTCGTCTGCAAAAGAAGTCAAGAAAGTTGTTGATAAGCCGGAAATACGCAAAATCTCGGCACCTCCTGCTCCTCAAAGCACGGAAGCAAGCTTGCCGCCTTTTCCTCCTACTTGGTAACGTCCTGTCTTAGCCGAATATAATAAAAAAAAACGCTGTTACAGAGTGTGCCAGCCGGTTTTTTTTATTATATGGAGTTTTCAAGTTAAAAAGAGCGCCTGATAGCCAAAATACGGCCGCAGTTTTCGCAGAAAGTTAATCGGTTTTGATAAATAGCACTTAGTTTATGTTCAGGAACGCGGGCACGACAGATAGTGCAGATTCTGTTTTCTAAAACAGATACGGCAGGAATATTTTGGCTTCTATACAGACTGCAGTAAGAGCTACGAGCTTCGGCAGGCAGCTCATCGAGAATTTGGGGACGCTGCTGCTGCAATTTATCAATATTTAGGCGGGCAGCCGCTACTTTGCGCTGCAGATGAGCGCTGTACTGTTTGGCTTCGCGTTCTTTGGGTTCTAATTCTTTATCAATATTTTCTAACTGCTTATGCAGTCGATCTAATTCATCGATATTGTTGATGATAATTTCACACAGAGGTGAGAGCTTAGCTTCCGTTTCTTTGAGGTCGCGCTCTATATCACTCAGTTCTTTTACACTGCAGGTTGTGCCATTGTACAGCTTGTCGTGTAACTTTTTATTTTTTTTCTGCAGTTCTTCTTCCTGAAGGGAAAGCTGATCTGTTTCCCTAGTTAAAGTCTCAAGACGATGTTGCACAACCTGACGCTTGGCCTGTAGCTCTCTAACCGGGGGCCATTTAGCGGGGGAGGCCTCTATAGCTTCAATTTCTCTATTTAATTCGGCAATTTTGTCGTCGAGATCTTGAATTTTGAGGAGCAGACTGCTTAAAAACATAGAGGCCTCCTGATTAAGATGAGATTAGGGAGCAATGGAAGTTGGAGAAAGAACACCTATATAGTCGAGGTTGCGGTAGCGCTCTTCGTAATCCATGCCAAAACCGACAATAAAGCGATCGGGGATAGTAAAGCCCAAATATTTAACATCGATGTCAATTTTGCGGCGGGCCGGTTTGCTAACTAAACTGCACACTTCCAAACTTTTAGGATTGCGCAGCTTTAAGGTTTTAAGTAAGTAGTGCAAGGTTAATCCTGTGTCGACAATATCTTCTACCACCAGTACGTGCTGTCCCTCTAACGGTTCTTCGACGTCCTTTTGGAAGCGAACTACTCCCGTAGACGAGGTACCGCCCTCATAGGAAGAGAGAGCCACAAAGTCGATAATCATAGGGACGGTTATACATTTAATGAGAGCAGCCATAAAGGGCATAGCCCCTTTGAGCACACCTATTATAACTAAATTCTTTCCAGCATAATCTTTGGAGATTTGTTCTCCCATACGCTCGATGCGTTTGTAAATAATCTCTGTAGGAACAAGAACTTTGTCGATGTTTTTAGCTAAAGGATGAACATTGGCTGATTGAGATTCTTCTTGCTGACTAATTAAGCTCACGGTAGTGTGTTACCTTTCTTTCTTCGTTATAACATTAAAATTTTAGGAAAAATACAGTACGATCAGCATTTCGGCTGTCACCAAAAGACCGCCTAAAAAATTAGCTTTTCTGAAGCCAGAGGAAAATTTGCTTTGAAAGCTGCTGCTAAGCAGTAGAACAGCTATTTCTGCCAACAAAATGTGACTGGCCGTGTCAAAATTTAAATTTAAACGAGCTAAATGCTCCGGCCATAAGAAGGTTAGACAGCATGTGGCCAGGCATAAAAAAGTAAATACTACAAAAATCATCGATAAAAAAGCGCTCAGGTAATAATCAGTCTGGTAAGGGTTGCTCGTTTTGGCGGACTTTACCTGAGTAGATATCGGCAGTATTTTGCTGACAGCTTTAGCAGTATTACTGGATTTTAATTTAAAAATGATAGTTTTTTTAGAGTCGTTGGGAGCGACGAGTGTATGTTTGCCACCTATTTTGGGAAAAACTTTCGACGGAGAAGCCGTAGCTGTCAGTAGAGTGTGAGAATAAACTACACTGCCGTCACTTATTGACGGTCCCGAGCTTAGGTTTCCGTTGGGCTGTTCATCTCTGACAGATTCTGTGGAGAGATCGGATTTAGAAGATGCTTTGCGTCCTGTTGAAGCAACAGTATCCTCTGACGATTTGGAAGAAGACTTTGGATCTTTTTGCGGCAGCAGGGTTATTTGGGGCTTAGATTGGTCGACACTGGGAATTTCTGTATCTGAATCTGAGGAAAACACCTGCGATTTTTGGCTGATAGTTTTGACCGCATTTAAAATTCTTTCCTGGGTGCTTTCCTGCGGCATGGAACCGGGGATAGCTTTTAAGTGATAAGCTACCGGAGCGGGTAAGTCGTCGTCTTGTTGATTGGAAAGTTTTTTCTTATTGTCAGTTGCAGATTGATCGGAAGCAAACAAACCTGATCCGTTTGTTTGAGCTGAGTTTTTAGCTTCGGAAGATAATATGCCGCTGTTTGAAGAACTGTCCATGTTACTTGGCAAGCCTTATGTGATTTTTTTTGTCAGATATAGTTTTGGGCTCAAAGTACTTTGGACTTTGAACCCAAAACATTCACCGTGCCAACGCAGTTATATGAGGCCGGTGTCTGATTATCTGTTAGTATCGGATTTAATCCGGAAATTGCTTAGGAGAGCAAGCTAAAAAGTAAAAATTACTCTTTTTCTTCTGTCTCCGAGAGATCGGGTTGTTCAAGTTCTACTTCTTGAGCTTCTTTCTTCTTAAGAAGATCACGAGCGGCAGGGCCGAAAAGTTCATCGAGTTCGGCTGCCTCAACCAACTCTTTTTCCATAAGCAGGTCTGTCAGCTTATCTAAATCTTGACGATGTTCCTGCAGAATAGTTCTGGCTCTTTCGTAAGATTCAGTCAGCAGACGGCGGACTTCGGCATCGATAGCCTGAGAAGTGCTTTCAGAGTAGTTGCGGTGCTCGCTTATGTCGCGTCCCAAAAATACTTGACTTTGTTTGTGACCGTAGTTAACCGGACCTATGGATTCACTCATTCCAAAGCGGCAGACCATATCTCTGGCAATCTCAGTAGCTCTTTCAATATCGTTGGAAGCGCCGGTAGTAATTTCTCCAAAGACGACTTCTTCTGCTACGCGGCCGCCCATAAATACGGCTAAGCTAGCCAGCATTTCCGAACGCGTCTTGTTATAGCGATCCTGCTCAGGAACTAGAGAAGTTACGCCTAAAGCCTGACCTCGAGGCAAAATAGTGATCTTGCGAACCGGATCGGCTTGAGGAATAGCTCTGGCAACCAAAGCATGGCCGCCTTCATGATAAGCGGTTACACGTCTGTCTTTATCGGAAATAATACGGCTCTTGCGTTCAGGTCCCATCATGACGCGATCGATGGCTTCCGTGCAATCGGCCATAGTAATTACTTCTTCTTGACGTCGGGCGGCTAGAAGCGCTGCTTCGTTGAGCAGATTCTCTAAGTCAGCACCGGAGAAGCCGGGAGTGCGCTGAGCTAAGTCGCGCAGATCCACCTTCTCATCGAGTGGCTTGCCTCGGCTGTGTACTTTAAGTATAGCAGTGCGTCCGGCAATATCGGGACGATCTACCACTACTTGACGATCGAAACGACCGGGACGGAGAAGGGCCGGATCGAGGACGTCGGGACGGTTGGTGGCCGCCAGAACTATAACTGGGGAAGAGTTAGGTGTACTGTCAAAACCGTCCATTTCCACTAAGAGCTGGTTTAAAGTTTGCTCTCTTTCGTCGTGACCTCCGCCCAAACCGGTGCCGCGTTGGCGGCCGACGGCGTCTATTTCATCCATAAAAACGATGCAAGGAGCCGTCTTTTTGGCTTGTTCAAAGAGATCGCGCACGCGGGAAGCGCCTACGCCTACAAACATTTCTACAAAGTCGGAGCCGCTGATGTAATAGAAAGGAACACCGGCTTCTCCGGCTACGGCGCGTCCCAGAAGAGTTTTGCCCGTACCGGGACTGCCCAGCAGCAAGACGCCTTTGGGAATACGGGCGCCTAAAGCTTTGTATCTGGAGGGATATTTTAAGTAATCGACAATCTCCTCCAGCTCTTCTTTAGCCTCTTCTACACCGGCTACGTCGTCAAAGTTGACCGTAATATTGTCGCTGGTGACAGCCTTGTGTTTGGAGCGCCCGAAGCCAAAACCTTGGTTGGCTCCCGAGGCTTGACGGCTGATCATAATGAAGAAGAAAATTAAAATGAGCAGAGGTAGAACATTGAAGATTACCATCCACCAATCGCTCCAGCTGTCTTCTTCAATGGTAACTTCTACTTTATGCTGAAGAAGCAATTCCTCGGGAGAGGGAGTTACGGCAGAACGGAAGGTAGTTCTAAACTCTGTAAAAGTGCGGTTAGCTGCCGCTAAGTTGGGATTGGAAGCCAGCTGAGGAGAAGCGTACTTTCCTTCAATAATGTCTCCTCTGATGGTGACCGAAGCTACCTTGTTATTGGTGACGGCATTGATAAATTCGCTGAACTTTAAATTTTCAGACGTTTTAGAACCGCCGACGTAGTCGAGAATCAGTAAGATGATTCCGCCTAGAATGAGAAATATGAGTAACTGTCTGAGATATTTAGACAAAGCAGATATCCTTTGCAATTTTCCGAGCCGTCAGTTGAAAAGCAACATTTCGGCTGCTGAGCAAACATTCGCAAGTCTGCGTAATGTATACTAACCTAAAAACAGGCAGTATGGCAAGAATTACGGCGCAAAGTAGAACAATTGTTAATTCACTTTTTGTCCGGTTTTAATATATGGAGTTCCGCTAGGCAGGGCAAATTACGATAATGCTGCTGATAGTCTAAACCGTAGCCCACTACAAATTGGTCTTCCAAAGAAAAACCAATGTAATCGGCTTTTATATCGGCACTGTGCCGTTTGGGTCTGTCAAACATAGTCACTATCTTGACGCTTTCGGGAGCGCGCAGCGAAAGAGTTTTTACCAGGTAGTTAAGAGTTTCCCCTTCGTTGATAATGTCTTCTACTATAAGAATGTGCCGACTCTCTACCAAGCTGTCTAAATCTTTGAGCAAACGCACATGATTAGTTTTTTTATCGCGTACTACACTGAGAAAATCGAAAGTGACGTCGAGGGTTAAATAGCGCGAAAGATCGGCCAAGAATGGTATCGCTCCGCGCAGTACAGCCAGCAGGTGAACGGGAGTTCCTGCATAATCGCGGCTAATTTGGGCAGCCAGTTCTTTAACGCGTTCCTGAATTTCTGATTCAGAATAGATAATGCGGCCCAGTTTAACACTGTCATCGTGCTCTTGAGAGTATAACATTTATTTTAACCCTTTCATGGATTGGTCATTTATTGGCGCAGCCTGCAAACTTATGACGTTTGTTTGTCCTGGCTTGGCTAGGAAGTTTTGATCAGCCTTCAGTCCTACGGCCCATATAATGTGGGAACCGCAGCAGAGCAGAGGTATATAGTCTCGTTCTCTTTGAGGAATTCCGGCACCAAGTAGATATTTTTTGAGTTTTTGCCTGCCGCAGCCTCCGGAGGGGAAGAAGCTGTCGCCGGGTAGTCGGGAACGCAGGGTAAGAATGGGGCAGACGTTCAGCTTTTCCGCCAAAGCTTGAGGATTTAACCAAATTTTCAACGGCTCAGGCCTTTGGCTGATCTCTGCTCTGCGCAAAGTGAGCTTCAAGTTTCTCAGAGGAAAGAGCCATTCAAGTTCGTTCTGGCTTTGTGGAGAAGGCACATTATTCCCTGCCGAAGATAAGGATGCATTCAGTAGATTGTTCAGGCTCGAATTGGTTAAGGACACGGATAGATCGGGCAGTAAGGGAGGCTGCTCGTTTTCACCGTTGCTTTCCCACCACAGGATGTCTTGCTCCCAGCGAACCTGGAGGCCGTTGAGTAAAGGCAATCGTTTGCCGTTGGCTGTCGACAAAAAATGCTCTAAAGCTTGATAATGGCAGCTCTCTAAAGGCCAGACTTTTTCCTTTTTTTTACCAAGTTGAGATAGTATTTGAGTTTGGCTGAAACGCCAGAGGCGTTTGCGCAGAGCGGGATGGAGTTCTCTGAGCCAATTACGGTTGAATCCCACACATGGTCCTGCAGGTTCAGTAGGTATAAAAAGTTTGTAGGGCTTGGATATGTTGTCTTCTTGAGGCAGAAGAGCACCTGCCTGCCACAGCTGCTGTACTTCGTTTGTAAAATAGTCTTCATCTTCTTGAGCACTGAGGGCCAGGCGTCCTAAAGAATCGACTATTTGGGTATTCCATTTTTCCAGTAAAGGCAAGAGGCACAGACGCACTTTAGTGCGAGGAGCGTCGGCTACATGGTTAGTAGCGTCTTCACGCCAGGTTAAGCCTATATCTTTAAGGTAGCTGCAAAGTTCATGTTTGCGGAAGATAAGTAGGGGACGGAGCAGAGTAAAACGGCCACGTCTGGTTTGGGGACGAATAGCCCCTAGACCGACCGTACCGGTGCCGCTTATTAAGCGCATTAAAACAGTTTCAGCCAAATCGTCGGCGGTGTGAGCGGTCAGCAGGTAAGGAATATCATGTTTTTGCTGTATTTCGGTAAAAAAGGCGTAGCGCTCGGTCCGTCCGGCTTCTTCTAGGGAGAGGCTTTTGGCAGCAGCAATTTCAGCTATAGGTTTGATTCTGGTAAAGCACTTTATACCTAACGAGCGACAAAGTTCTTCTGTGTGCAAACGATCGTCGCCCGATTCTGGACGCAGCTGGTGATCGAAATGGGCAGCGTATATAGTAAGATTGAAGCTGTGCCTGAGTTCATGCAGTAGATGAAGTAAGGCCGTAGAATCGCTGCCGCCGGAAACGGCGAGCAGACAGTGGCTGCCTTGGGGAATAAATTCGTTCAGCTGCAAAAAATTGTGAAGACAGGTGGCGAGAGAGTGCATAATACAAAAAAAGCCCAGATAATCTGGGCCTTAATGGTGCCGGGGGCGAGAGTTGAACTCGCGACCAAAGGCTTATGAGTCCTCTGCTCTACCACTGAGCTACCCCGGCGAACGTGGGTATAATATCCGGTTTACCAACAGTTGTCAAGAGTATAAGAAAAAAAAACAGATTAATTTAGCGGAACAATCTGCTGTCCGATTTTTTCGGATGGCAGGTCGCTTGAGGCAGCAGTCCTCAACAAGGAAACAACAACAAATATGGGAAGAGGACGAGAGAATGGTTTACCTGTACAAAAGATTTTTCTTTTAACGGAGTATCGTATGAGTGCTGGAAATAGAGGTGCCTCTGTAGTTTATTACGGTAAGGGTACTACATATAACTTGGCTTTTCTTAATGCTTTGGAGAGAGCCGGATATACTTCCGGAGGCCGTACGGCCCTTTCGTCTGAAGGACTGGGCAGCAACATTATTCCAGATGTTATCATTATTGATTGCGCTTTGGCTACTGTCAGTAAAGTGGCTGAATTTACGGCCGAGTTGCGCCGAGTGGCAACCTTTGCTGAGTGTGTAATTATTGCCGTCACTTCGCCGCGCGACAATTCTTTTGGCGAAGAACCCTGTGTAAAACTTTTTGAGTCCGGTGTTTCCGATGTTATCGATATAAATACTAATCCTCTGGTACTGACGGCTAGAATAGCTGCTGCCTTGCGAGCTTACTCAAAAGATGTTCCCATATCGAATATACGCTCCGCTCGCGGTCCGGTTTGTGATATTGGAGTAGGGGATACTCTAGGGCGGTACGAGTTAACCAATATATTAGGTATAGGCGGAATGGGGGTAGTTTACAAAGCTGTCGATAAAGATTTGGAAAGAGAAGTTGCTATAAAAGTTTTGCCAGATAATGCCGATCTGTCAAAACGTCAAATTGAACGCTTTCTGCGTGAGGCTGAAATAATGGCGCGTCTAGATATGCCGGAAACGGTCCATATTTTTGATGTGGGTAGCACCCCTGTTAATTATATTGTCATGGATCTTATTAAAGGACACGATTTAGAACAGCTTTTGAGCGAAAGGCTGCTCAGTCCGGCTGAAACTGTCCGTATTGCTGCGACTACCGCCAGGGCTCTGTATAAAATTCATCAGGCCGGCATTATTCACCGCGATTTAAAACCGAGCAATATTTTTACCGATAAGAACGGTCGAGTGCGCATTCTAGATTTTGGTATTTCTAAATTGCTCGATGCTCCTGTACTGCTGACTCTTCCGGGCAGCACTTTGGGCACTCCGGTATATATGGCCCCAGAGCAGCTCGACAGCTCTTTGGGGGAAGTTAGTGTTTGTACGGATATTTACGCTTTGGGACTGATTATTTATGAGGCCCTGGTTGGACGAGTGCCTTTCCGAGAAGATGGAGTTATGAATCTTATAAAGGAAATAGTCATGGGCAGTCCGATGTCTTTACGCAAGGTAAGGCCCAATGTCGATCCCAAGCTAGACCAGATTGTACTCAAAGCTACAGCGCGCAAACCTGCTCAGCGTTACGCTTCCGCTTTGGAAATGGCTATCGATTTGGAAAAACTAGATTTGACTCTGCCTGATTACAGCGTTATTAAAGAAGGCCACGCTGAGTAAAACAACTGAGCGGCATTATTGAAGCCGCAGTTTTTTTGTAAGGATAAATAAATGATATGGAAGCTGAATTAACTGTTACCGAAGCAAATACGGCTACTGAAGTTGAAAAGAAGCCTCAACTAGATAAGCCAAGCCAAGTATCTTCTTCCGATAATTCGAAGGAGACTGCAAAAGATGAAAATATAAGTTTATGGGAATCGGTGAAGCTGCTTTTTTTGGCTTCACGGGCTTTTTGGATTGTTAATTTTGTAAGTTTCGGTGATGGTATAGCCTATTTCGGCGTACTGACTCTGCTGACCAGATATTTAGGTTCTGATCTGGCTATGGGGACTGCTCAGGCCGGTCTGTCCGTTTCCCTTTTCACCGGTTTGGTTACCTTGTCGGTGGCCGGAGGCGGTTGGGCGGCCGATAAATTAGGAGTACGTCGTGCTCTCTTAGTTTCGCTGGGAGTAATTTTAGTCGGTCGCGTACTGCTGGCTTTTTGTCCGCACATCGGTATAGGTACGGCTGCTTCATTGGCTGCTGTAGGCTCGTTGGTAATTATGGCTTTGGGATACGGCATTCTGGAGCCGTCTATGTATAGCGGCGTCAAAGAATATACCGATCCCAGAACGGCAGCTATAAGCTACAGTTTACTTTATGCCATTATGAATTTGGGTATAGTCGCTTCCAACTTTGTCAGTCCCTATATCCGCACCGATTCCGACTTTTTGCAGCTGGGCAGCTTCAGCATAAAAGGATTAGGACTGGGCATTGAAGGCGTGTACTGGGCCTGCGCTTTTATAACGTTGCTTATGTTTTTGGGCGTGCTCTGTTTTTTAACTAAAAAAGTTGATGAACACGATCGCTACGTAGCTCCCGAATCTGAGTCGGCAGTCCCTGAGTCGGAGTCTAAAACTGAGACTGAGAGAGGCTCGTTGTCTTGGTGGGAAAATGTAGTCAGCCATTTGGGGCCTTTAGCTGACAAACGTTTCTTGTTCTTTATTTTTATGTTGCTGCCTGTGCGCACCTTATTCGCTCATCAGTGGTTGACCATTCCCGATTATGTGTTTCGCTGCTATCCGGCCGAAGTTGCCGACAAGTTCGAGTGGCTTACAGGTTTGAATCCGCTGATTATCTGTATTTTTGTCCCGCTTTTTGCCGCTTTAACTCATAAAGTAAAAGTTATCGATATGATGTTGATAGGTACTTTTGTCAGTGCGGCCACTACATTTTTGCTAGTTCCCGGCCCCGATTTGACTCGCCTGGTGCTCTATTTAATTATTTTCTCTTTGGGTGAGGCGCTGTGGTCTTCACGCTTTTTGGAGTATGTGGCCGCTTTGGCGCCTTCCGGTAAAGTCGGAGCTTACATGGGGTTGGCCGGTATACCTTGGTTTTTGGCTAAATTTACGACTGGTTTATACTCGGGTACCGTGTTGGATATTTTTGTACCAGTTCAAGGGGTACAGCATTCCGGCCAGATGTGGTTTATATACGCTTTAGTGGCCATGATTTCGCCTTTAGCTCTTCTTTTAGGACGTCGCTGGCTGCTGGGAGTGGAGAAAAAATAACCCTCTAATGGGTTAATTGTTCGACATGTTTGTTTATCTAATTTCGGCAAATAGGCAGAAATCAAACAGAAAGGAAGAGTAATTTTATGTCAAGCAAGTCATGTTTTTATGAGCGGAAACGATGGTTCCGTTTCTGCCTATGTTTGGCCGTACTGACATGGCTTTACGCCTGGGCTGTGCTTCTGTCGGCCGGGGCGGATCCTATCGAAAATCGATCCGTAAGAGTAGGAGTTTGGACCGATATAGTTGACGGAAGCGATCCATCCACCATTGTAGAGCCGCAATGGAAATCAAATCTTCCTTTGCGAGTAAACAAGCTTTATATAGGTATGAGTTCGGAAGAACTGGCCGCGGTTATGGGCCTGCCTGACCGAAAAGGAGAGGGGGATACGCATGTTTACGGCGACAATGTGGTGGTGCGTCTTAACAGCGATAGTAAAGCTGTCAATATATCTGTGGCTCGTCCTTTAGGCGGCCGCGGTACGGTTTGGACTTTAGGACAGGGTGAGGCTGAGTTTTTGACTTTGGGCACAGCAGAATCGGCCTGTTTTGCTAAGTTGGGTCGTCCTTTTGCGTTCTATGTTCATAAGAAGAAGGGTATACGCATAGCTTTGTACTCGCAGGCACGCTGCGATTTAGGCATATTCTTCAAGGATGGCCAAGCAGAGGGCTTTATGCTGACAGAACCCGGTATGCTGGCTGAGGGATTGCGCTGGAGCGGCTACGAGATTGAAACAGAGTAATATACCATACGAGAGCCAAAGAAGCGTAACTTGGCGATGTATAGCTGCTTTTGTGGTCGGGTTAGTGGCTTTTATTTTGGTCTTCTATCTAGGATATACTAACGCCGCTGCCGTCAATACCGTTATGCCGGAGCGCTGTATTTACAGAATTTTTTGCTATGCAGTTTCTATGCCGGCTGTGGCTGCACTGCGTATTGTTCCTATAGACAGTCTACTCTGTCGAATTATCGGTTGGGTTGCCGATCTTAAGTCTGTGTGGGGGCGTGTCAGCCTGGAAACTTTAGTGTTTGTAAGTGTGCGCGCTGCTCTGTCATTTATCTTCTATGCTGCCTTCTTTTGGCTGTTTATAGAGTGGGCGGAACGCTTAAAATCGGCATACAGACAGAATAAAATAGTTTGGACTAAACGCTGCACGGCTGTTGTACTTATAGGAGCTGTTTCTGTTGCTCTTCTGATAGGATTGCTGCGCAAAGATGCCGGCAATTATCGCGTTTGTGCTTATAAGCTGCCCTTGAGCGGCCTGCCTAAAAGTTTAGAAGGACTGCGCTTAGTTTTCTTTGCCGATCTTCATATAGGTACTTACAGCCGTGAAATTTATACTTCCAGAGCGTCGGAGATCATCTCCGATTTACATCCGGATATTTTGGTCGGAGGAGGGGATTACGTATTCGGTAGTCGGGAGTATTTCGATCAAGCTGCGGCTTGGATGCGTCAGCTTAATCCTCGTTTAGCTTTTATAGGAGTGGTGGGAAATCATGACTATTGGCAGGGCAGCACTCATATTGAGAAAAGCTGTGCTGCCGGAGGCATGCGCCTTTTAATGAACGATCGTCTGTTTATCGATGAAAGGGGGCAGCCTACTGAATTTATTCCTAAACGGGGATTGTGTTTGGCAGGAATAAGCGATTTGTGGTCGAGTGAAGTTGATATTAGTCTGGCTCTAAAAGGGGTAAGTGCGGATATGCCCTGCCTTCTTTTCAGTCATAATCCCGATGTCGCTTTCGATCGGTATACCGGTAAAGAGCGTATCGATTTAATTGTAGCAGGTCATACACACGGAGGTCAGGTTCTGCTTCCTTGGGGTACGCCGCTGGGAGTATCTACCCGTTATCCTGATAGGTTGACTGCCGGCTGGTACAGTGATGAACGCTGCCGCGTTTATGTAAATACCGGATTGGGGGAGACGGTTGTACCTTTCCGCAGCGGAGTCAGACCGGAAATTACATTATTTATTTTAGCTTCCGGAACAACTGGTCATATTGAGGAGCTGACTCAGTATTAGAAGGTTACTGACATGGGATTTTATGAACGTTTTGCTTTTAAGCCTATGCACATTATGACTAAAGCTGTTTTAAGCTTTATGGGCGGGCTAAAAATTTCAGGCAAAGAGAACATGCCTTTGCAAGGCGGGGCTCTTTTAGTCTGCAATCATGTAAGCCTAAGTGATCCGCTTATGCTCCTGGGAACCTTACCTCGTCCACTTTACTACATGGCTGCTAGTGAGCTTTTTGAAATACCGTATTTCAATAAATTGATAACCGCCTTGCGCGCTTTCCCTATAAAACGCGGCGGTAACGATTTGCGGGCTCTTTCGCTTTGCCGCCGTCTGCTTGAAGCCGGAGAAGCCGTAGTTATGTACCCTGAGGGCAGATTAAGTAACGATCCTTCGGTTTTAGGACCGCTCATGCCCGGGGCTGTTTCTTTAGCTATGCGGGCTCAGGTGCCTATTTATCCTATTATCGAGCTGGGCACCGATAAGTTTTTCCCTAGAGGGGCCAAATGGATTCGCAGAGCCTTTAAAGAAGTGCGCTTCGGTCAGCCTCTACACTTTCCCCCCTTGGACAAGAACTGTAGCCGTTCGATAAAAGAGCAGACCGAAGAAGCTAACACTTTGTTGCGTCAGTCTATGCTCAATTTATATTGAGCCTCAGAATTCCCAAGTTCTGTTCTTTTTCTGCCATACCAGATCGTAAGCGCGGGCGGGAATTTCGGCCGCGAAAGGTTCTGTTTGGCCGTTATTTGGATCCAGCAAGGTCAGGCGGTGGTAATGTTTGCCGTTGTCGCTGAAAATTATTTTTTCTCCGTTCGGCGACCAGGCCGGATAGGAAGCGAACTCGGTATCTTTTCTAAATTGGTGTCGGTTGTTTTTTCCGTCAACATAGGCTAAAAAATCGCCGAAATAACTGCGTCCGCGAAAGAGTAGACTGACGCTGTCCGGGGACCAAGCTGGAGTTACACAGACCTGATATCTGTTGAGTATGGGTCTGATTGAGCCGTTTAGCATATTTATAACATATATGTGGCTCCAACCTCGTTTCCAACTTACAAAGGCTATTTTATTTCCGTCGGGGGACCAAACTGGGAAGTCATTTATTAAACCGTTGTGGGTTAAGCGGCGCAAGCCGGATCCGTCCGCATTGATAGTGGCTAATTCAACGTGTCCCCAGCGGGTGGTAGAGAAGGCGATCTGGCTGCCGTCAGGCGACCAAACAGGATGACGGTCATTATACGCCGTAGAGGTGAGCCTTCGAATAAAGCTGCCCTGCAGATCGGTGATATACAAGTTCCAGGCGTCCTGGTAGAACATGCTGAAAACAATTTCGTTAGTTTTGGAACATAGGTTTGGTTCTCGACAGTCGCGACGAATATCAAGCACCTGTGTTATATCTTTACCGTCCGGACGAACCGCGTAAATTTGAAAATATTTGTAAGGCTTGCAGGCAAAGAGAATAATTTCCGATAGAGGACCGGCTTTTGTTTCGGAACTGAAGCTGCTGCAGATTAGAAATAGAACTGTCGCCAGGCTTAAAATATACTTTACTGTTTTTACCATAACGTTTTTTCTGTTCTTGCCCGATTTAGTATATCTTTTTTTTGTCTGTTTAATTGGGAGCAGATTATAGCGCTTAGTTTAAGAAGGCCAAAGCAGAAAACATGAGAAATGCGCCAGTTGAGTTTTTTATGAAAAGCAGCGGACCTAATTTTATGCGTAAAATAGCGGCGGCGGTAGTGGCAGTTGTTTTATTACTGGATTCTGCAGAATTGTATTTGTCTTTTTTGGGGTTTAATTTTAATTATTTGGCCGAAGTAGAGAAACATTCTGCTAAAGTACCTCCTGCTTTGCGCTCTTGTGCCAAGCGCTGCGGTTGGGGATTTGAGCAAGGCTGTTATCCTTCTTCGGAAGACAAAACGGCTTTGGAGACCGTTTGGCCCAATGGGCAGCGAGCTTCCCGTCCGAGCGCTTCTTCTATTCCGGCTCAACGGCGTGTTTTGTTGCTTGGGTGTTCCTATATTTTCGGCAGCGGGCTCGATGATCGCGATACTTTGGCTTGGCAGCTCAACCAGAAGTATCCCGATGTGCAATTTGACAATTACGGTGTGCCCGGCTGGGGAACTTATCAAACTCTCATGCTGGAAGAGACGCTATTAGCCAATAATTTTTATGATTTAGTTATTTATTGTGCCATTGACGATCATCGCAACCGCAATACCGAATATAAGTTTGTCGGCAGTTTACGCCCTGGCAAACGCTACGCCATGTATCCTAGGGTAGAATTACCTAATTCCATGTATTGTCCCAATGAAGAAGGGGCTGCATCTTTTGTAGCTGCTTTGCCCCCAGATCCGGAACAGCTCCGCTTCATTCCTTCCGATGCCGAGTTATGGCCGGGACAGTTCTCTTTTCGCATCATCGATTTTTTGCATCGCGTATGGATCGGTAGACGCATCGTTGAACAGGAAAAAATTTATTCTTATCGCCCCGATAATTTTGACCATTTTATGCCTGCCAAAGAAAAGATTTTCTGGCTGCTGGTGCAGAAGATGGCTGCCAGAGCCGAAGAAAAGGGGAGTCGTTTCGCTTTGGCTTTTTTAGAAGGCGATCCTTATAAATGGAGGTATTGCCCTCTGCCGGATTACCTGTCACTTTATTATTGGCCTTTGTCCTGGCCTTCCATTACCGATAAACAATTTCGTATTGCTTTTAAAGAATGCAATCATCCCAATAGGGTCGCTCAGCAAAAATGGTTGGGCCGCATGGCACCTTATTTAGAAAAAAACTTGGAAAGGAATTTGCGGTGAAACGTCACCTTTGGCTGCGGGCAATTTTATTGTTAGCCGCTGTAATTTGTACACTAGAAACGTCTGTCAGCATAATCTATGACAGCCCTCATCAGCTAATAGTGAAACAGCGCCAATTGTTGAGACAGTACCCGCCTTCTTTGCTGCCTCTCTTACCTTACTGCGGATGGTTGAATAGGATTGGCAGTCTCAATGTCGATGAGGAAGGCAGTCGTCATTGCGTTAATATTTGGCCTAACGGACAGAGGGCCAGCAGGTTCGACAGAGAGCGCAGCGGCCGTCCGCACGTGCTGATGCTGGGCTGTTCTTATCTTTACGGATTTGGTTTAAACGATGAGCAGACTTTAGCTTGGAAGCTCAACCAACGTTATCCGCAGGCTTCTTTCGATAATTACGGCACTGTGGGCTGGGGTACTTATCAGAGCTTGCTGCTGGGAGAGTATTTGCTGCAGAGTCAAAATTACGATTTGATAATGTATTTCTATATTAAGAATCATTGCCTGCGCTTTGAACGAGGCGCCTATGCTGGTCAGTTTAAAATGGGTGAAATTTATACCAGTGCTCCGGAAGTGTTCGTTCAGGAAGATCAGATCTGTATTAGACCAAGTTTTTATTACAATTTGCCGTTAAAAGAGTATTTTGCTTTGGCCGAATATGGAGATCGTATTTACAGTGCGTCCAGACAGGAATTTTACGCTAAGGCGAACCGCGAGAACGATCATGATAGGCAAATGTTTTGGCAGGTTCGTAGGCTCTGCGACGGTTTTAACAAACTGTGTGCCGAGAATAAGGTTAAATTCGCCGTAGTAATTTTAGAAGATAATACAAATTATCCCAACAAATGGTGCCAGGAATCTGCTTATCCTGTGTTTGATATTCGCTTTCAATCGGAACAAATTAAGTACCGCAACGCAGGAGAGGAGCGCTTCCATCCCAATGAAGCTGCCCAGAACATATGGCTAGGTAAACTTGCAGAGCAATTAAATAAAAGTCCTGAGTTTTTTTCGGTTGTTGAATAAATATGAGCATGAGTTTAAAAAAGGAAGTAATGGCGGTCGGTCGTTTCTGCTTATATGTTTTAATTGTTGTAGCAGTGGTGGAAATATATCTTCGCTGCTTTGTGGTAAATTTTTCGGCTTTAGGAGAGAGTCGCAAACAGTTTTACGGACAAATTCCCAGACCTTTGGCAGGAGTGGTTCCCAGATGCGGGTGGGTTAATCGAGTCGGTATCGGTCAGAGCGAAACTGTAGCTAAAGAAACAGTGTGGCCTAGCGGACAAAGAGCCAGCCGACCTGATGAAGAAAAAAGCTGCTCCAAGCGGGTGCTTATGCTCGGCTGTTCCTATACTTACGGCATGGGAGTATACGACAGAGATACGTTGGCTTGGCTTTTGAACGAACGTTTCCCCAATATACAGTTCGATAATTATGGAGTGCGCCGTTGGGGAACTTATCAGTGTTTATTGTTTGCTCAGTATTTGCTGTTAGAACGCAAAGAAAAATATGATCAAGTTTTGTACTTTTTTATAGATGATCATGTGCGCCGTCATTTTCTTTGGAATATTCATGGAGTTCTTGATTTGAACGCTTATTTTGTCGTTTGTCCGGCCGTAAGCGGCAGCGGAGGGGTGTGGAAATTTTTTCCCAGCTGCAGTTTTGATTGGCCTGGTCAGGATACTTGGGCCGGAGTGCATTTTGCCCATACTTTATATGCGGTTAATCGCGTGCGGACAAACCCTCATCTCAGTGAGCATAAAGATCCGCAGCAGCAACATAATTTAGACATAGAGGGATGGCAAACTGTTCGTCAGTGTGCCTGGCTGTTAGATCAGGTTTGCCGTCAGGCCGGAGCTAAATTTGCAGTTGTCGAGCTTACCGACAATCAGTATGTGCCCGAAGCTGCTCAGGAAGAAAACGGAGGTTGGCCCTGTACCAGGTGGAATGTTTCTTTTGAGCAATTGAATGACCCCTTATACCGCAATCACGGTCAGCTTAACTTACATCCTAACTATAGGGCTCAAAAGCGCTGGTTTAACCGCCTGATTCCTTATATCCAGGCTGAATTAGGGGCGGACAATTGCTTGAACCGTAAAAAGGATAACTAATATTGGTGCAGTATAAACGGGAAAAATTATCGAGGGCATCTGGCTGAGTGATGTCTGATGAGGCTGAACGCTCAGGGGGCGGGCATGCGGAGAGTTCAGACTGCGAGCGACAGGGGGTGGCGGCAGTCTTTTTGCTTTAAAAAATAACATATATGCAGATTAAAACTTGTGAATGCACGCCTGATTGTATGGGCCAGGAGAAAATAGATAAAGCCGCTCTAAGTGTCATACGTCGGCTTTATGAAGCTGGTCATACGGCCTATTTGGTAGGCGGCTGCGTGCGTGATATGCTTCTGGGCCGGGTTCCCAAAGATTTTGATGTTGCCACTACCGCCCGTCCGGCTCAGATTCGCCGTCTTTTTAGCAATAGTCGTTTAGTGGGACGCCGTTTCCGTTTGGCTCACGTGTGCTGCGGCAAGAAAATTATTGAAGTCGCTACTTTCAGGCGCAATCCCGATCTCAAGCTTTCTGAGTACATGTGTGAAGACGACTTCAGCGGAGACGACGGCATCGTTCTTGATAACACTTTTGGTTCGCCTAAGGAAGATGCCTGGCGCCGCGATTTTAAAATTAATGGCCTTTTTTTCGACTTCATGAGTCAGGAAATGCTCGATTTTGTGGGCGGTCTGGAAGACATGAACAACCGCTTGGTCAGCACTATCGGTGTGCCGGAAAAACGCTTTGCGGAAGATCCTGTGCGCATGCTTCGAGCTATAAAGTTTTGTGCCAAGTTAGGTTTTGCTATTGAAAAACGCACTTGGGAGGCTATTCTTAAAAAACATTCGCTGATAAAAACTTCTTCTTTGCCCAGAGTGCAAGAAGAATTGTTGCGTTTTTTGGAATTAGGCTGCTCCAGACGGAGCTTCCATATGCTGTTGGACAGCGGCTTGCTGGCTGACCTGGTGCCCGGTATAACTAAATATTTGACCGGTTCTCGCAGCGGTTCCGGGGTGCGCAGTCGTCCTGGACTTCTTTTTGACAGATTACTAGATCTGAGTGATCAGCTAAAATTTGAGCCTGCTAAAGAAAGAGCGTATCGTTTTACCGCTTTGATACTGCCTATGTTTGTCAGCGGTTGCTTTAAACACGGTTGGGAAGATGACAGTTGGATTGACGGATTAGTGAGTCCCATGTCGGAGTGCTTTGGTTTGTGTCGTCACACTCAGTGTGAAGTGGTGCAGTATCTTATGAACTTAAAGCATATGTTAAGCAGCAAGTTAGGTCCCGGAGCTGCCAAAGATCTGGCCTCTCAAGCCAGCTTCCCTTATTCGCTTACTTTGTTCAATTTGCTTTGTCAGATAGGTGAGGCTGATGCTCAGGAGTATCTGCATTGGCGTGAGCTGTGTCAAAAATACCGTCATAGTCGTATCCGCAAAAATAGCTTCTGTTCGGAATGCTTAGAACATCTTCAAGATTCTTTGACTTGTCAAGACAGCTGGTGCAGTTTGGTAGAACTTCGCAACGATCGTGGAACCAGCTATGGCGAAACCAAGAGTGACAAAGGCCGGGAGTATACCGATTTAGGAAGCGATGGCTTAAAAGATAAGGAAAAGCACGTCGGAGTTTATGCTTCCAGTATAAAAGCTTTGCGACGCCGTTCGTCTTCTGTACGGAGGCAGGCTTAACTAAATATTGAAAAGGCAATCAGAATATGGCCGGGCTTTTGTAGGTAATGAGCCTATTCTGCAATACTGTTGAGGAAGGATGGTAATTTTTTATGGATGCACGTGAAACGGCCAAAATAGCAGCTGCTCGAGGAGCTCTCGATTATGTGCAAAATGGTATGAGAATTGGTTTGGGCACCGGTTCTACTGCTGAGAAGTTTGTAGATCTTTTGGCTGAGCGCTGCCAACAAAAGAACTGGCATGTTGTTTGCGTGCCTACTTCCGAAGTTACTGCTAAGCAGGCTTTGAATTTGGGCTTAGAGCTTGATAAAGCTTATCCTGATTTCAGGCATTTAGATATAGTAGTTGACGGAGCCGACGAGATCGATCCCTGTGGTAATTTAACTAAGGGCGGGGGAGGTGCTTTGCTGCGCGAAAAGTATGTGGCTGCCGCTGCAGACAAAATGATTGTTATTGTAGATGAGGCCAAGCATGTAGAGTTTTTAGGCACCACTTTTAAGTTGCCTGTGGAAATTGTCTCTTTTGCTTGGAGCAATACCATGGAGCGTTTGAGCGCCTTTACTCCTCACTTGGAGCTGCGCCGTCGCAACGGTGAAATTTTTGTGACCGATCAGGGAAACTATATAGTTGATTGTCAGTTCGATAAAATAGATAATCCTGCTGAACTGCACAGCCGCCTTAAGTCCCTTACCGGAGTAGTGGAGACCGGTATTTTCTCCGGCTACGCCAAGGTTTGTGTTACCGGTAAAGCCGACGGTACTTATACTAAGCAAGATTTTTAAAGCCAAAGCAGAATTCTTGAAACCAAGCTGATTGTCGCAGTAAGCTGTCAATATTGCCGGTTTGTGGAGGAGATCCCGCTTATCACTTGAAAAACCAGAATTCTGCCGGTTGTCAGTTTAAGCGGCTGTTCAATTTATCTTAACCCGCCAGAAGACTCCTTCCTCTCAGGTGGGGGATGAATGGCGGGTGGCTGAGTGGGCTCGATGCCCATGAAAGCCACAAATTTCCATCCTGCGGAAAACGTGTCCGTCGTGGACTGTACCAGTTCGCTGATGGCAGGATGGCTAACGCTGACGTAAACGGTGCCGCCAACATACTCAGAAAAAGTAAGCAGAACTTCGATTTCGAGGAACTGTGTAAAGGGCTTTTGGGCAGCCCCTTGAGAATAAGGGTATCCTGACAGCTAACTCCTTCGGGATATGTTGTCAGGCGTTAGTCCGTGTATCAAACTTCTCAAGAATCTCCCGCTTATAGAAGCGGGAGAGGTTCAATATTGTTATAATTCTTTTTAGAAATATTATTGTTTAGTACTCTTTGGAGGTGCTCGATGCGGAGATGTATCTTTGGTTGGATGGCCTTGGCGATAGCTGCGGCTACTTCTGTCGGCTGCAGTGGCAGCGGAGGGGATGCTTCTAACTACGTAGTTCCGGATATCCACCCGATCTCCGATTCTCAGAAGTCTGTTTCTTATCTTGTACCCGATTGCAAGAGCGATGATATATGCCGTTTAGTTATTTCTACAAATGCTAAAACTACGGACGATAACGAAACTCGCGATATTTCCGTCAGTTCTGATATAGATTATTCGGCTGTCAACAGTTCATCTTCGATTGATAGCGATCCCACCGGAACTCCCACACCTGCTCCCAAGATTAACGGCGCCTCAGCCAAAGAAGGAGATGAGGACGACGCTTCCTACGTTCCCATAGCCTGCGGTTTTGCCGAAGCTGCCGAAGATATAGTTTCTGTGGAGGATAATAACGCTGCTGCTCGTTTCGACAGTTTAGATGTCGGTAATATTGAGCCAATTTGGGTAGCTTTGGGTGGTACTGCCAGAAAAATTTATGTTGCTAAAGTTGCGGGCAACGAGGATACCAAGTATTGCAACGTTCTTTCTTACGCGCAGTACAACGACGACACTGCCATATACGAACCCTCTGTGTCGGAAGATGACGCTAAACTGATTGCTAAAATTTTCGACGAAGAAATTTATGAGCAGGTTACCGGCGTTTGCGGTACTGAGTGGAAAACCGGCGGCGGTCGTGACCTTGACAGCAAGGTCAATATTGTGCTTTTGAACAGTGAACAAATGTCAAAAGGTGAGGATAAAGGAGAGGCTTACGGCTTCGTAAGTGCTCGCGATCTTCTGCCTGAAGTTCAGAATGAGCACAGTAGCCTAACTAAGCAGAATTACAGCAATCATGGTGAGTACGTTTACATAAACTATGAGCTGTTGCTGTCCGATGAGGAAGGCTCCGAAAATTGTGTGCGTGAGAACGTCAAATCTATCTTGGCTCATGAGTTTGTTCACCTCACTCAGCTTAATCAAAAAGTTGCCAAGAATGGTGCTTTCACTAATTTAGGTGTACCTACTCCCTACAGTTCCGTCGAAGAGCTGCAAAATGCTGTTGGCGAACCCGTTTTGGCTGAAGGTTTCGCCGAACTTGGCGCTGAGCTCTGCCTTAGTGGTGTGTACAATGCTGCCAACAGTACTGGCGACAAGGCTGCTTCCATGTACTCGCTCGATCCTATTGTCCGATACATGAACGGTACCACTTTGCTGGACTCTACCGATTTCACAGTTAGCACCTGCTTCCCGCATGCTTTCTTCGATAAAGAGAGCAACGATACCACCGGTATGGGCCATCTCTTTGCCTTGCATGTGCTCGGTTACTATGGTAAAGATAAGCTCAAGTCAGTTTATACTTCATCTAATACAGGTATAGACATGCTGGAAGAGGCTTTGGGTGAGCCCATTAACGACATTATGCATCGCTACGATATGGCTGTTTCTCTCAGCGGAGCCGAGGAAATCCCCGATCCGTACACCAAGTATGCGATTCCCTATGTGAACTTCGGTGGCGTCAACAGTTACTGGACTACTACCGGTGTTGGCAACATTTCTATCAACAGAGCGCTCGATCTTACTGATCGTGCTGTATACCCCAAACTGACTGCCAGCCAGTTTAAAGTTTTGCCCTGGTACAACTGCTTCTTGAGTATGTTCTCAAATGCTGATGCCGCTTTGAGTATTGATGCTACCGTACCTAAGACGGCTCAGGTCAATCTGATTCACGCCGACAAGGACGGAATTATAAAGAACATTTATTAATTTATAACTCGGTGCAGCCGCAGGCGCAAGCTTGATCATTTACTGGCTTACGCCAAGATAAATCCGCTTCTGTCCGCTCTCCGGATCAGAAGCGGATTTTTTTGTTAGCTGCAGTAAGGAATAAATTGTTTGATGAAAATAATTCGTTTAGCTTTATGGTGTTGGCTGGCTGCCATCGTTCTGTTTATAAGCAGTGAGCTATATTTAGCTGCCAAAGGAGTAAATTTAAGCGGATGTGCCCTGCTTCATTCCAGAAGGTCTCTAGTGCCTCAATATTTGCGCCAGGCTTGGGATGAGTGTGGTTGGGGATGGGAAGTCGGTAGTTATCCCTCCGAAGAGGATAATCAGGTCGTTCAGCATGTGGGAATTGACGGATTGCGGGTTTCCCGAGCAGAGATCGACAAGCCTGGTAGTCGCAGGGTAGCCCTCTTCGGATGTTCATTTACTTTCGGGTGTGGGGTTGCCGATGAAGCAACGTTTCCTTATTTGCTCAATGAGCGATTTCCTGACACCGTTTTTGACAATTACGGAGTAAGCGGTTTCGGAGCTCATCAGTCGCTGATGGCTATGCGGCGCGTTTTGGAGCAGAAAAAATATGATTTAGCCGTTTATGGCATGATACCGCTGCATTTAACCCGCAATGTAGACAGGCGTGTTTGGGGCATTTTGCGAGGAAATGGAGCGTACAAGTTACAGCCTTACGTTGAGCTGCAAGAAGGAGAGCTGATAGAACACACTAGCGATTCTTTCTCTTGGTTTGGTGAAGAGCAGTTTCTGACTATCAATTTTTTGAAGCGCGTTTGGAGTGCCTATTTTTTCAATGCGCACAGCGACAAGCTGTTTCAGCCGCGTGGACTTGAAGATACGGGAAGCTGGGCTTTCCAGATAAACGATTATATTAGAAATAATATTTTGGGAGCCGAAGTTGTGGAAATACCCTCCGCTTCTTATTTGGTGAAAGTACAGCATAAACTGCTCGACAGTATGTATGAAGTCTGCCGTAAGAATAATTGTAAATTTTCCGTACTTATACTTGATAACAACGCTAACTTGTTTGCCCAAGGTTGTCGATCTATGGGTACAAACTATGACTTTTGTTTAATTGATCCTCCAGGATCACAGCAAGCTCAAAATAGAGTAAAAGGTAATACCAGTAATCATCCCGGACCTGTTATCCACCGCGCTTGGGCTGATGCCTTTGAACCTTGGCTGCGCCGCGAGGGATTTCGTTGAATGGCTTAATTCTGCCAAGGCCCAAAGTGTTTAGCAGAGCTGCTGTATGAACTTTAATGTGTATCAAATACCTAAAAGATATTCAATCCGTCGGCTATCGTTGGCCGGCACCGAGAAGCCGCAGCCCCGATCAAGGGCTTCGATTTCGGCCATTTCATTGCTATTCAGGCTAAAATCGAAGATGTCAAAATTTTGCGTTATTCTTGTCGGGTTTGATGACTTTGGAATAGCAATGATGCCGTTCTGAACTAAGAAGCGCAGGGCTATTTGGGCCGGACTCTTTTGGTGGGTTCGGCCTATTTTGATCAGCGTTTCGTTAGTGAAGCAGTCGGGACGTCCTTGAGCTAATGCTCCCCACGATTCTATTTGCACGCCGTATTTATCCATTATGCGTCTGGCGGCTTTTTGTTGAAAAAATACGTGGGCTTCGACTTGATTGACCATGGGCTTAATTTTGGAGAAATAGTAGAGATCGACCAGCCTGTCTGAAGTAAAATTAGATACTCCGATAGCTTTAGTTAATCCTTGGGCGTAAGCCTCTTCCATGGCTCTGTAAGTGCCGTAATAATCTCCCAAGGGTTGGTGAATAAGTAGCAAATCGACATAATCGGTCTGTAATCGTTCTAAGGAGCGCTCTATAGAAGCGCGGGCCTTCTCGAATCCGGCGCTATCATGCCAAATTTTCGTGGTCAGAAAAATTTCACTGCGTGGTAGACCCGAAGCGGCTATGGCTCGGCCTGTCTCTGCTTCATTGGCATAAAATTGAGCCGTATCAAAAAGTCTGTACCCGGTTTCCAAAGCTTGAGAAACACAGCGGTAACTATCGGCCGGAGCTACTTTGTAGAGCCCGAAGCCTAGCATGGGCATAGACAGGCCGTTATTTAGTTTAGTGTATTCCATAAAGGCAGTTTATCCTGAAATACGTTAAAAACTCCATACTTTGATGCCGTCAAAATAGGGAGAAGAGCTGCGCTTGACCGGTTCTGCTAAAGGAAGAAGGAAAATTTCTGCAGTTACATTTATTTCCGCTTCAATTAAATGGCCGCCTTTCATTTCTCCGTTTACGCCGCCCAAGGCCGCGTGAGCGTGCAGAAAAGGCTCTCCCTCCAGGGTAGATATGTTGCCGGTTAAATTGACCAATTCCCACGACCCAGCAAAGCTGGTCGTATCATAACCGCTGAGGTCGGCCTTGGCCAAACCTAGTTCAATGTTGCGCACCCCTCCTAAGCCAGAAACCACGGCTGCTTTTAGGCCTGCTTCTTTAGCTGCCTGTAGTATGGAAGCTTTCAATTTGTCGCCCGGTACCATAGTTACTAAAATGAGTTCTCCGTTGCGTTTCCACTGCATAGCTACACCTTCTTAAAAAATATTTTGCTGTTAAAGTCTCTTTTTTTTAGGTTGACTTGCGTATTTTTTTTGAGCTTTTCACTCCTTGTCCTTCTTCAAAAACGTTGTTTCGGTTGCTGCAGCATAAACAGTAAATGAGATAAAATACCGAAAAATCGGGGGTTGTGCTTGCTTTGCGTTGTGTAGCAATCTAAAGTATAAAAAAAACTAATTTTTTTGCGGCAAAGCCCTTGACACCAACACTCGGTTTGAGTAATATACTGCCCGTAAGCGGTACGCGCCATTAGCTCAGTTGGCAGAGCAGCTGACTCTTAATCAGCGGGCCCAAGGTTCGAGTCCTTGATGGCGCACCACCCCTTAGGGCGGGTGGCGGAATGGTAGACGCGCTGGTCTTAGGAGCCAGTGAGAAATCGTAAGGGTTCGAGTCCCTTCCCGCCCACGGCTTAAAGTAAGAACTGTACATGCGGAAGTAGCTCAGCGGTAGAGCATTGCCTTGCCAAGGCAAGGGTCGAGAGTTCGAATCTCTTCTTCCGCTCCATACAGAAAAGTACGGTCTCTCTTCTTTGAGTGCCCGGCCCGGGGGAGCAAAATGAGATTAGCTGCAGCCGTGGGCGTAGGTTGGTCTCGGTTATATCTTGCGGAAGTAGCTCAGCGGTAGAGCATTGCCTTGCCAAGGCAAGGGTCGAGAGTTCGAATCTCTTCTTCCGCTCCACAATGAGTAGAGACCGCCGTCGAGGTGGTCTTTATTTGTTTCTCTACTAAGATAAATATAAACGTGTGAACCTTAGCGACGCGGGCTCCAAGTGCGATATCACTCTTGACTATTGGCTTTGGGGTGGACGATCTAACGCCGCCAGTCCTAAGATTTTCTAGGAGGAAAAAATGAAGGTTACTCTGAGTGAACTCTCTCCCATCAAGCGCAGCATGGAAGTTGTTGTTGATGCTGACACTGTCGAGCAGGCTTATGCGAAGGCTTTTAAAGAAGCCTTGAAAATGCTCTCTTTGCCCGGTTTCCGTCGCGGTAAGGTTCCTGCTTATATGGGCCGCAAATATATTCCGAACCAAATGCTCAAGCGCGATGTGTTGGAAACAATTATTCCTCGCTCTTTCAGTGAAGCTGCCGAGCAAGAAAAAGTTGAAGTCGTTTCCCAGCCTGAGTTCACTAAAGTGTCCGGCGAGCGCGGTGAAGAGCTGACTTTCACAGCTGAGTTCGAGGTTATTCCTACCATTGAACTTAAGGACTATGAGGGCGTAGAGGTAGAGCAGGAGCGCTACGAGCCTACTGAAGAAGACATTGATAGTACTATTGAGCGTACTCGTGCCGGTCATGCTGTACTGCAGAATGTCGAAGATCGCGGCCTTAAAGCTGAGGACATTGCTTATGTCGATTACGAGAGTTTTGAAGACGGTAAGCCGGTAAAAGATGGCGAAGCTAAAGACTTCCCCATGGAACTCTCTCCCGACAGATATATTCCTGGTTTCTTAGAGAACCTTTACGGTATGAAGCCCGGCGAAACTAGAGAGTTTGATGCCGAGTTCCCCGCCGATCACAAGTCTCCCATTGCTGGGCATAAAATTCACTTTGTCTTCCATCTTAAAGAAATCAAAGAGCGTGTGCTTCCCGAAGTAAACGCCGAGTTCATTAAAGAAATTTCTAACTCTCAGTTCGACAATATCGAAGATCTGCGCAAGAATATCGCCGACCTTATGAAAGAGCGCATTCAGGCTGAAGCCAATCAGGGTATTGCCGAAAAGGTTTACTATGCCATTGCTGGACAAGTTCCCACCGAGTTGGTGCCCCGCAACTTATCCGCTTATCACGCCCGCGTGTTCAATAACAGAGTTATTAACAACTTAGCTGCCGACGGTCGCAAGTTGGAGCAAATGCTTGAAGAGCAGGGACGCAGTATCGAAGATTGGCAGAAGCACATCAACCTTATGGGCTTTGGTGAAGCCCGCTTGGAAATTTTGGTTAAGAACTTAGCCCGCCTGCTCGGTACTGAAGTCAGCGAAGAAGAAGTCAACACCGTCATTGACGAAGAGGCTAAGCGCGCTCGTCAGACGGCCTCTTCTTTGAAGCGTCGCATGGAACAGGCTGGTACTCTCGGTATGCTCCGTTACAGCATTCTTCGCGACAAAGTAACCCAGCATTTGGTTGATACTGCTAAGGTTACCTACGTAGCTCCCAAGACTCCCGAAGAGCGCGCTGCCGAAGCAGCTGCCAAGAAGGCTGCCGAAGAAGCTGCTAAAGAGGAAGCCGAGCCTAAGGCTGAAGTAGCTACCGAAGAAAAAACCGAAGATAAGGCTGAATAATTTTTCTTCTTATTCTTTCGGCTGAATTTGGTTTAATGGGGGGAAAAATCAAGTCTGTATGAAAAGTTAGGCGCTCTGGGGTTGGTGCTGCGCAGTGTCTCGTTCTTTATGAGCGTAGTATGCGTTGCATACCGGGAGCGCCTTTCTTTTTTATGAAAAAAGCGGGGATATTCATAAAAACAGCAACAGAAATTCTAAGTTTAAATACGTAATTGTAAAAAAAGAGGAAAAAAGAATATGAGTTTTTCTAACAGATTTTCTTCAATGAATTACAGAAACAAACCGGATATTTATGATAGCTTAATTCCTGTGGTAATTGAGCAAACAGCCCGGGGAGAGCGCTCTTACGATATCTACTCCCGCCTTTTAAAGAACCGCATCCTTTTTTTAGGCAGTGAAGTCAGCGATCCTATGAGCAATTTAATTATTGCCCAGCTGCTCTTTTTAGAGCAAGAAGACCCGGATAAAGATATTGATATTTATATCAACAGCCCAGGTGGTTCGGTAACGGCCGGTTTGGCTATTTACGACTGTATACAACTTATAAAACCTGATGTTTCTACTATTTGCATCGGTTTGGCGGCTAGTGCAGCAGCAGTAATTTTAGCTGGAGGAACTAAAGGCAAACGTTATTCATTGCCTTATTCCAACATTATGATCCATCAGCCCTGGATTCAGGGGATTGGCGGTCAGGCCACCGATATCGATATCCATGCTCGTGAAATTTTGCGCTTACGCGAATGCACCAACGGTATATTGGCTCATCATACTGGAAAAACCATCGAAGAAGTGGCCCGCGATACTGAGCGCGATAATTATATGAGCGCTGAGGAAGCTGTCGCTTACGGTCTTATCGATAAAGTTATTACTAAAGATGCCAGAGGTTAAGTCTATTTGCTGATTATCCCCCCAAACGGTGGAAAAAGCAGTTCTAGGAGGAAATTATGTTTCGATTCGGCGACGATAAGCAAAGTTTTACCTGTTCATTTTGCGGCAAGAAGCAAGAACAGGTTCGCCGCATGATAGCTGGGCCAGGCGTGTATATCTGCTCCGATTGTGTAGATGTATGCAAGGAGATTATCGCCGATGCGCTCAGTAAAGAAGATGAAGCAGACGGTGAGGGTAAACTGCCCAAGCCTAAGGAGATTATGGAAATCCTCAACCGTTATGTCATCGGTCAGGAAAAAGCTAAGAAAATTTTATCTGTCGCTGTTTATAATCATTACAAGCGTATCAATATGAACGGTGCCGGTAAAGAAGACGACGTCGAACTGCAAAAGAGCAATGTGCTTATTATCGGACCTACTGGATGCGGTAAAACTTACTTGGCCAGTACTTTGGCCAAAATTCTCAAAGTACCCATCGCCTTAGCCGATGCAACGTCGCTCACCGAAGCCGGTTACGTGGGTGAAGATGTCGAAAACATTCTGCTTAAACTTATTCAGGCGGCCGACTATGACATTGATAAAGCTGAAAAAGGCATAGTCTATGTAGACGAAATCGATAAAATTACCCGCAAATCGGAAAATGTTTCTATTACTCGCGACGTCAGCGGTGAGGGTGTACAGCAGGCCTTGTTGAAAATTGTAGAGGGAACGGTGGCTAGTGTGCCTCCTCAGGGCGGTCGTAAACATCCTCATCAAGAGTGCATCCAAATTGACACCAGCAATGTTCTGTTCATCTGCGGAGGTGCTTTTGAAGGTCTGGAAGATATTATTGAGCAGCGTGTCAGTTCTCAGTCTATGGGATTCAGGGCCAATATCGAGAGTAAGAGTAAGCGCGATGTCGGTGAACTTTTAGCTCAGGTTATGCCTGAAGACTTGTTAAAATACGGACTTATTCCTGAATTTGTCGGACGTATGCCCATTGTGGTTACCCTTAACGCCCTCGATGAAACTGCTTTGGTGCGAGTGCTGACTGAACCTAAAAATGCGCTCATTAAACAGTATCAGCGCATGTTCAGCATGGATGGGGTTGAACTTGTCTTTACTAAAGAAGCAATAGAGAGAGTAGCCAAAGAGGCAGAAGAGCGCAAAACAGGTGCTCGCGCTCTGCGCAGTATTATCGAAGAAGCCATTCTCGATGTTATGTTTGAAATTCCCTCTTTGGACAATGTGCAGAAGTGTATAGTTACGGAAGAGGTAATTGACAAAAAAGAACAGCCTGTCTTAATTTATAAAGAGGCCTCTGCCGAGGCCGAAAAAGAGTAAATCTGACGGCTATTGGCTATTAAGTCAATTTATTTGGAGAACCGGTATCCTATGGTATCGGTTCTTTTTTTTGTGGTGTAGTAGCTGTTTGTACAGTTATATTTAGCGGACAGCTAGGGAATAGGGGCCGGGGAAGCGAATTTGTGGGGCTAAGGTTTTTTGAGGGAGCGGAAAGATGGATTCTTTATTTACGTTGGCAGTAGCGGCCAAAACTTCGGCTGCGGCAGGCAGTTTTATGGATGGGCTTAACTGGCTGCAAATTCTTAGCGGTGCCATAGGTGGTGCCGTGATGGCGATCGGAGGAGGAGCAATAATAAATGCTGTCTCCGAACGCTTGGCTCCGCCTGTAGAGATTCCTACTACTATAAGTCCCAGTTCAATCGATACCAGACGTTGGGAGGCTCTGCCTGCTCTAATAGGTAAGCTAACCAAAAGTTCAGAGCCTAATCAGGTTTTTAGGGTAATCCTAGAATCGACCAAAGAACAGATGGGATGTGAGTATTGCGCTTTGCTCATCCTCAGAGGTAATACTTATCAGTTCGAGGCTGGCATCGGCCTGTGCGAAGAGAGCCGTCAAGCATTTAAACTTGATGCCAAAAACGGTCTAGTCGATTTTATGCGCACTAAAGCTAAGTCGGTAGCTCTGAACCGCACCGATCGTCAGCTTCAAGAATTTAATTTCTTGCGCGAACCTATCAGCGAAGTAATTGTGACGCCCATGCGCACAGGAGATAATATTTTCGCTCTTCTCTTTGTAGCCAATAAGGCCAATATGGGGAGCTTCAAAAAAGAAGATTTCGATATGATGGGCTTTTTGACTATGCCTTTCTCTTTGGCTTTATACCAGGCTATTACTTTTAAGCGGGCTCAGGGCGGTATCGTCAACACTATCGTAGAAATTATCACCAACTACGAGAAAAATATGCCTGGTTGTGCCGGTCATTCCGAAAGGGTGGCTCGCATGGCGGAAGATATCGGACGGGAACTGCGCATGAATGAAAGCGAGCTCGAAGTGTTGCGGGCTGCCGCCTTGCTTCACGATTTGGGCAAGTTTTCTATGCCGGCCGAGTTGCGCTTTTGTGAAACTTTACCGGCCGGGCCTGAACGTGAACTTGTTTTAAATCAAGATAAAGCGGCAGTGCTATGGCTTAAGCCTCTGGGGTTTGTAGAGAAGTCTTTGCCGTTAATTCTGTACCATCACGAACGTTACGACGGTTCCGGTTTCCCCTCCGGAATGCGCGGTCCGGCTATTCCTTTAGGGGCGATGGTAATAGCAGTTGCAGAAACTTTCGATCTTTTAACGCACGATCGCCCTGGTCAGGCTCGGCGTGAGCCTGCAGAAGTTAAAGCCTATATAGAATCATTGGCCAACAGCAAGTTCGATCCGCAGGTGATACGTGCTTTTAACTCCGTAACCGACAAAGGAATGGCCAGTTAGTTATACTGCAGTTTGCGGGCCGGAAAGGGCGGCCGAATCGGCGCTCCTATCTCTGGTGTAGTGGTCGGCGTTTTTGTCGATCAGGTGAGAGCCGATTCGGAGGTGCTGTGTGTTTCAAGCTGTTGAGATCCTGATAGACAGATTGTCCCAACAATTAGAAGAACCGCAGATTAAGCGTTTGCGTGAGAATAAACGTCACGGAGGCAAAGTTATTATGCCTCCCGGATTTGAGCATCTGGCTGATCGGGAAGATCATTACTTCCTTTGGCCCTGTCTGCTGGGGGTGCGCAACGGTCGGCGTCTGGCTTTAGAAACTATTCCTTGTGGCGGCAGCGGGCAGTGTCTAATTGTTCTAGAATTCCGTCATCCAATGAAACTGAGTTTTTCCTTGCTGGACAAAGAGCTCCGCCTTCCCGATGATCCCGGTTTTATAGGTTCGCGTTTTTCTACGTTGTCTTTGGTTAATGAATTGCATAATTTGCGAGCCTTCAGTGTTGAACCAGAAGCTGCAGAACAGTTTCTGGCTGGTGGCGAAGTTAAAGCACATATAGCTGGGCTTTTTCCTTTTTTGCGTCTGACTTCTAACGAGCATTTTTTGCGGTTAACTAAGAAAAATTGTGTTCCTGCAGATTTGCAGTGGCAGCGTTGGTCAGATATTTTGGCTACATTTGAGCGTTTGGCAGATTGCTTAACGGTTTAATGGAACTGAGTCTTTTAGGGAGAGCAGCTTCCGCTATTTTATCTTAACTCGCCAGAAGACTACTTCCTCTCAGGTGGGGGATGAATGGCGGGTGGCTGAGTGGGCTCGAGGCCCATGAAAGCCACAAATTTCCATCCTGCGGAAAATGTGTCCATTGTGGACTGTACCAGTTTGCTGATGGCAGGATGGCTAACGCCAACGTAAACGGTGTCGCCAACATACTCAGAAAAAGTAAACAGAACTTCAATTTTGAGGAACTGTGTAAAGGGCTTTTGGGCAGCCCCTTGAGAATAAGGGTATCCTGACAGCTGACTCCTTCAGGATATGTTGTCAGGCGTTAGTCCGTGTATCAAACCTCTCAAGAATCTCCCGCTTCTATAAGCGGGAGAGGTTCAAACGTGTCAACAGAGATAATATGAACTATCAAATTATTACACTTGCAGCGGCGACTTCAGTTCTGTTGGGGTGGGGAAGCGTTGTGCTGTGTTTCGATCGGGCTGAAGGTCGGTCGGTTGAGGCTGACAGTGTTTCTCCTTTTTCAGTGGTTGGAGGAGAGAAGGCTTTTGATGCTTCTTGGGAGTTTAAGCAGCTCTTTCAAGAGGGACAGCTGTTGCATCGCCAAGGACAGTGGGCCAGAGCTTCAGCTCTGTACAATAGGGCCTATAATCTCGACAAAGGCCGCATAGAAGTTTTGCCTTATTGGGGGTTGGCTGAATACCGCTTGGGAAATTGCGGTCAGGCCTTGCACCTCTACGAACTATACTTAATGGAAGAACCTCAGGAAGAACTGGTGCTTTTCAACAAAGCAGTCTGTCAAGGACGTCTGGAACGTTGGAACGAAGCCGCCCAAACTATTGATAAATTAGCTGATTCTTCTTTAGCTTCTTCATCAGAATTTTTAATGTTAAGCGGAGCGGTTGACTATCATAGACACAACTTGAACTCAGCTAAAAGCAAGTTAGAGAAGTCCCGGCAATTGCGACAGGATAATATAGGGGCAGCTTTAACCTTAGCCGCCGTTTATCAGGAAATGGCTGAGCCTGAGCAGGCGTGCCAAGTACTGCGGGAATCGTTGCAGGCTCAACCTGAAAATGCTCTGTTGCTTAACAATTTAGGAGTACTCAATTGGCATTTAGGAAGGGCTACCGAAGCTGAAGATTGTTTCAGGCGAGCAGAGGTTAAATTGAATTTAGCTTGTCTGAATTCTGCCGTTTGTCAGGTTTTTACCGAAGGACAGAACGATGTACTGGAACTGGCAGAACTTACTGATAAATTCCCGTCCCATCCTTTAGTGGAACTGCTTTACGGCATAGCTCTCTATCGTTCAGCCAGATTTTCCGAAGCTAGAGACAGCTTTATTAAAGTGCAAGAGCTTCTTTATGAGTTATCAGGCGACGAGACTATTAGTGATGGCCAAGAGTTTATTAAGGGTCAGGAAGCGGATCGCTTGGCTGCAGTTAATAAAAAATATACTGCTTTAACGTCGGCTGCTTTGGGACAAACGGCCTCAGCTTTAGCCTGTTTGCAAGAATTATACGAGGCCAACGGCGCTGATATTGATACTTGCCACAATTTGGCCGTGCTTTATAGCCGGACCGGAAATTATCGTAAGGCTTTGGAGTTGGCTTGTCAGGCCAGAGAGCTTGTTCACCACAGTTTAGTCGATAATCCTCAAAAACGTTCCCGTTATGAACAGGTTTACTACTGTTTAGCTTATCTTTACGATATTGTGCAGGATAAAGAAAAAGCTGCCCAAGCTTACGCCGAATGGAAAGAACTCTTTCCCGCAAACGGCAAAAATGGAGCAGCTGAAGCCAACTAGTCGGCTGTAGCGCAGTCTTAGGTTTTCTGTAGTCTGCGCTGTGTGCCTAGTTTTTGTTAGGGTCGACTGGATCGACCATATCAGTCTCTTTCTTTTTGAGGCTCTCCATAAACTCGTTTACTTTTTCGCTGTAAACGGTGGCTCGGTTGCGTCCGTGATGCTTAGAGTAATACAGGGCGGCATCGGCAGCTTTAATGAGGTCACTCTGCGAGGAAGCGTGCTGGGGATGGCAGGAAATACCTATGCTGACCGAGATGCGCAACTCCAGCTCTCCTCCAGACTCTTCAGTTTTCCAGGTAAACTGGTGCTCTTCCAAAGAACGCTGAATGCGGCAGGCCGCTTTCATTGCTCCTTCTACACCGGAGTCTATTAAAACTACGGCAAATTCTTCTCCGCCGTAGCGGCCGATAATATCGACATCGCGCAGAGCTTTGCGCAGTACCAGCGCTACTTCGTAAAGTACGTAGTCGCCGCATTGATGGCCGTAAGTGTCGTTGACGCTCTTAAAGAAGTCTATATCTAACATAAGCAGGCTCAAACTGGCCATACTGCGGTTGACACGGCGGATTTCTTCAGAGAATTTCGAGAAGAAGTGGCGGCGGATAAAAACTTTGGTCAGACTGTCGGTGACGGCCAATTCGTACAGATGGGCGTTATAAAGGGCTACAGCCGCCTGATCGGCCACCTGCAAGATAATTTGCAAGTCATCACTAGTAAAAGGTGCGCCCATTTCTTTGTTAGTAATGTTGAGTACGCCCTGAAGGTCATCGTGTACTACCAGGGGGACGCACATAATAGAAGACACGTTGGAAGAGGCGTTGCGCACAAACATCGGGTTGTCGGCTGTATTGTTAATAATAACCGGTAACCTCGTTTTGGCTACCTGTCCTGCAATGCCTTCGCCCATTTTAAAGCTGCGGGTTTTGTAAATACCGCGCAGAATTTTGTCTTCGGTTTCCGGATCTATACCGTGAACGACTGAAACTACCAGATCGCCGGTTGATTCTTCTAGCAGCATGATGGAGCCCTTTTGGGCTTTAACTATGCCGGCAGCATATTTCAAAATATCTTTTAGAAGGTGGTTGCGGTCATCGATGGCGCTTAAAGCTTTGCCGACATCGTAAAGAGTTTCCAGTTTATGAACTTGGCGGGCTAGAGCTACGCGGGAAGCTTCCAGTTGCTTGTACCATATGGCGTTGCGCAGAGCTCTGATACCCTGAGCTGTAAGCTGTTCAATGAACTCTGCTTCTAAAGGTTCCGGATCGGAAATATCTAGACCAATAATGCCTAGCACAGAGTTATCGAGGCGGTGAAGTAGAGGTATCCAATAATAGAGTCCGAGGTTATCTAAATTACATTCCGCTAAGTTGTCGGCATAGAGAGCTGCGTGACGTCCGCTTATATCATCGGCTGTAGAGAAAGGATGTCCATTGCAGGCGTCAAGCCAGAACATGCTCTGCATGTTAGGCATAAAAGAAAAGTCTTGCTGAGAAATATCCAGGTTTACTTGATAGATGCAGTGGAAAACTTTGTCGTCGTTATCCGCTTCTTGGACGCCATTAGTTAGCTTGCCCAGATATTTGTAAATTGGATCTTCTCCGTTGCGTGTATTTTGTCTGTCGTAAGAAGCACTTTCCTTTTTGGTGTCGCTGACAAATATGGCGGCTTTCTTGGCATTTAGACGTCCGACTAGGGTGTCAACAAAAATTCGACCTACTACCTCTAGATTGGAAATAGCTGCATCGAGGCGATCGATAACACCGATAATTAACTTCGAATTGCGCAGGCGAACTAAAGTACGTCTGTGGTCATTCGTAACTTTAGTATATTTCTCTTGTAACTCTTGTGTGCTGGGAAGATCCATTGCTCTCCATTAGCGTTTACGCCCTAAGTGGTACGGACTCAAACGTTTCCAAATAGTGATTCTGGCGAGTTCAATATAAAATAGCATTTGCCTTCCTCATAGACGGGTAAAAAAGACGCAGTAAATAAATCATTTGATACTGCAGATTTAAACCAGGGAAGCCAGTTCTTCCCATTCGATCATATAGGCTTCTATATCGGCTCCCAGAGTTTCGAACTCTTGGCCCAGTGTGGCCATTTGCTCAGGAGTGCCGGTCGGATTCTCCAAAAGTTTTTCAATTTGGCTCTGCCTGTTCTCACTTTTAGTAATTAAATTCTCTAGTTCTTTAAGGCGAGTACTCTGTTTGTAAGTAAGTTTTTTCTTTTTCGCCGGAGGTTGTTTATCTGCAGGGGGAGTCGACGGTCGACGGGTTGACTTTTCAGCCGCCTCTTTTAGTAAACGATGTTGACGAGCTTGCTCTTCTGCCTGTTTGCTTATATGTTGTCGCAAAGTTTCGTAGTCTCCGGCAAATTCTTGAATTTGTCCGTTACCGAAGAAAAAGAGACGATCAGCGCAGCGATCCAGGAAATAGCGATCGTGGCTGACAATAATAACAATGTTAGGATAATTGTCCAGCCAAGCTTCTAATCTTATTAGTGTAGGTATATCTAAATCGTTGGTCGGTTCATCCAGAAGTAGACAGTTGGGATTACTCATCAGTAATTTGAGCAGGCGCAGTCTTTTCTGTTCACCTCCAGACAGTTTGCTTACTAACGTGTGCTGCATTGGCCGGGGGAAAAGGAATTGCTCTAGCAGGTTTTCGGCACTTACGCGCCGTCCGTCGGCTAACACTATATAGTCGCCGCTTTCGCGCAAGTAATCAATAATAGTCTGATTAAAGTTATCTTGTTCTTGAGTTTGGGTATAGTAGCCTCTCCTGATAGTTTCGCCAATTTCAATATGACCGCTATCTGGTTTGATATTTTCGGCAATAATGTTGAGAAGAGTAGTTTTACCGCAGCCGTTGGCGCCTACAAAGCCTAAACGGGCACCTTTCCCTATCTTTAGAGAAAAATTTTTAAACAGAGTGTGTTCTCCGTAAGTTTTACTGATATTGCATATGTCTACTCCCTTAGTGCCCAACCGCTGGCCGCTTTGCATACTTTTGAGAGTAATTTCCTGAGTTCTGCTGAGCAGGGCTTTTTGCTTTTGTTGTATTTCCAGTAATTCTGCCAAGCGTTCTTGGCGAGCTTTTTGTTTAGTTGATCTTGCCCTGGCTCCGCGTTTGAACCATTCCATTTCCTGCCTAATTAAATTGGCACGTTTTTCGGTTTCTGCTTGATTAAGTTCTAAAAAATGGGCTTTTTGCTCTAAATATTTGGCATAATTGCCTTCGTAAAGGCGTCCGGAGCCTTTGTCCAATTCTAAAATGCGGTTAACTGTTCGATCTAAAAAATAGCGGTCATGGGTGACCATTACCACGGCGCCTTTAAAAGAATTTAATTGAGTTTCTAACCAGTCAATTGTAACTGTGTCAAGATGGTTAGTGGGTTCGTCCAGAAGTAGCAGCTGCGGATTATCTAAAAGTGCAATACATATAGCCGCTTTTTTGCGTGTACCCTGCGAGAGCTTGCCGATAGGCTCAGTAATATTTTCCAAATTTAGTTGAGAAATCATGCTTTCAATGCGCGTATTAAGTTCCCAAGCTTGAGAAGCGTTTAGTTCAGCACTGAGTTTTTCCATATGTTGGGCATTTTCTCGGGAGGGGTTAATACTATAGGCTTCGCAGGCGTTTTCGTATTCCGATAGTTTATTGAGAATGTGCTGCTGTGAATTCCTAATAGTTTCTCTAATTGATAAGTTCTCGTTGAATTGAGGAGTTTGAGGGAGCCAGCCTATAGTTAAGCCTTGGCTGAAAGAAATTCGTCCGTAATCCGGTTCGTCAAGACGTCCTATTACGCGCAATAGGCTAGTTTTGCCGCAGCCATTAGCTCCAATTATGCCCAAACGTTCGGTAGAGCATATATCTAAGGATATATTCTGCCAAATTGGTTCTGTTAAAAATTGACGAGCTACCTGCTCTAACTTTACTAAAGACATAATTGAAGTCACCAACGTAAAAAATAATAAATGCAGTTCCTGAGTTTCTTGCGCTGTGCTCTCCTACCTGCTTTTACTTCTGGTACTAAACGTTCAGTCTTTTATGTCCGCGCGCGCCGTGTGCTGCCGTAAGCCCTTTAGGTTTAAAAGCAAAAAACGGATATTTTTTTTC
>JBJEGC010000009.1:0-11601 GCA_051874695.1 Candidatus Bruticola sp. | reverse complement strand
CAGGGCACTTACACAAGCTTCATAGTAAAAGCTGCTATTCTGTTTTCAAAACTTTAGTATTGCTCATCGCAATTACCCAATCATATTACCCTGCAGTCTGTACTATGTCAAGTGGTTTAAGAAAAAAAAGATCAGTTTCTTCTAAGGCTATCCTTCACACAAAATACCTACTGAAGCATAGGCAAATAACAAAAGTCCTTAGAAATGCTAAACTATCTGTCCGACAATTTTAGCCCCTAAAGTTTGCATATGTTCAAAGAAAACACTGTTGAGCAATTCTTCATCATGGGGAGTCGCTCCAAGTTCTTGGGCTGTTTGGCAATCGAGGTTAAAAGTAGCAGCAGTATTCATAGGTACAATTAGCTTCCAACGGCGATGGCGAGAAACTGCATAAAAGCTTAAGCCGGCAACCAGATGATACAAACAAAGGTCGGTTACTCCCCCCATCAGAATAATGGTATTTAACTTATCTAAAGTAAGTAAGTGTTCCAAAAGATGAGTATCTACCAAAGAACTAATTGAAGGCTTCTTTATAATTACAAAGTTCTTGGCACACTCTAAAGAAGTGAGCGCATCTTCAAGTTCACTTTCAGAGCTGCCTTTCAGACAATGCTGAGGCCAAGATGAAAATTCCAGACTATCTTCACGATGTGAATCACAGGTAAAAATTAGATGGTGAATTCCCTTGGCGGCAGCTTCTTCTAAAGTATGGGCTATATTAGGAACTATAGCCGCCATCTGAGGAGAACTCATTACTCCTTGAGAACAGAAACCTTTTACCGCATCGACAGTAATACAGGCAACATTATCAGCTCCGTCAGCCTTTTCAATTATTTCCTCCCAAGTTAACGAGCTGTCTTTGCTCTGGTTTATAAAATTGTACAAGTACTGCAGGTAAGGCTTATGCTCTTCTAAAAATTCTTCGAAATACATTAGTAAGTCGCTCCTTTTCTAGTGATTAGACAAGTCAGCTTGTTGTATTATACTCAAAATAATTTTTATTTTCAGGAACTTAATAAATTGAATCAGATAAGCAGCCAACATTGTCTTCAACGCAGAGCCTTCGGCATTTACTGCCGTCCTGATTCTCCCGATGCTTACTCGGCTTTACAAAGAGCTAAACAGTTCCTGTCCGGACACAATATTGATACTATAAGCTTGGAAGACATACTAAATGGACAACAAGCAGAAGTAATGCTGGCTTTCGGAGGGGACGGCAGTCTGCTACATGCAGCCAGATTAGTGGCTCAGAAACAAATTCCCGTTTTAGGCGTCAATTTCGGACGCATCGGCTACCTGTGTGCTGTGAATTCAGAGCATTTAGAAAACACTCTGTCTCGTCTGATTAAAAAAGAGTATACACTTGAAGAACGCCTCATGCTCTCATGTCAAGTATACGAACAAGATCAACTTATATGGGAAGCACAGGCATTAAACGAAGTACTGGTAGGCGGCTGCAACAGAACCGTCTGTCTGGAAGTATTTATCGACGGAGTAAAATTTGCAGTTATTCGCGGCGATGGATTGATTTTATCTACTAAAACTGGCTCAACAGCCTATTCATTTAGTGCCGGCGGTCCGGTGCTTTTGGTTGACAGTGTTTTGTGCTTAGTAGCCTCTAACGCTGTTTTTTCTTCCTCTATTCGTTCCTTAGTACTTTCAGCTGATACGGTGGTACGTATAAAAAACTTAACCTTCCCCGCCAAACCTTACGTTGTAGCCGACGGACAGACAGACTGCACCATCAACAAAGATACAATTGTAGAACTAAAAAAATCGGATCTTAAATCGAAGTTTATTACTTTGGGCGATACTTCACCTATTCAGGATTTGCATCGCAGCTTCCAGGAGCTAATGATGCGCTCTTTTTAATTTTTTGTGTATACAATTATCTAACTTTATCAACCGAGATCGATCATTTTAGCAGGATAAGAAACTTAATCTGCAAAATCAACACGAAAATTGGTGAATAAAAAAAGTATATACCACATAGATATACTCCTTTTTTACGAATAACAATATTTATTTAGAAAAAATATGTCTTTTCTCACCAGTTTAGTTTTAAGTTGAAAGTAAGCAGCAATAACTGTCATGTCCGTCACTAATATCCTGCGCCAAACGGCTGAAGAAATGTATGCTTCAGAAATACAGGCTCTCATAGCCGCTGAAACAGACCCTATACCCTGCGGTTGGCAAATGTCTCCTCGTTCCGTACTCACTTACATTTTGGGTTGCAAAAAAATAAAGGGAGTAACTATTACTCCTAAGTACATAGGCTCAAAACGGTTGGTTGAAATCGCTATAGCTACATTAGTAACAGACCGCGCCCTCTTACTGATAGGAGAACCGGGTACAGCTAAATCTTGGTTAAGCGAGCATTTAACTGCCGCCATAAACGGCGATTCAAAAAAAGTAATTCAAGGCACCGCTGGAACTACTGAAGAGCAGATACGCTATTCCTGGAACTACGCTATGCTGATATCGCGCGGCCCCAGCATGGAGTCGCTCATTAAAACACCTATTTATCAAGCCATGGAAACTGGCAGTATAGCCAGAATAGAAGAAATTTCCCGCTGCGCTAGTGAAGTACAGGACGCTTTAATTTCCATTCTGTCGGAAAAGCGCTTAAGTATACCTGAAATTGGACTGGAAGTGCCGGCTAAACGCGGATTTTCTCTTATTGCGACAGCCAACACACGCGATAAGGGAGTTAATGAAATGTCAGCCGCCCTCAAGCGCCGCTTTAATATTATTGTTTTACCCTCTCCTGCTGATATAAAAACGGAAATAGAAATTGTACAGACGCGTGTAGCTCAGATGGCTCAAAATTTAAATCTTAAGGCTCAACAGCCAGATTTAAATATTGTTGAGCGCATAGTAACTATTTTCAGGGAACTTCGCTCAGGTAACACTTTAGAAGGAAATCAAAAATTAAAAAGCACCAGTGGAGTATTGTCTACGGCTGAAGCTATCTCCATGCTAACTAACTCTATGGCTTTAGCTGCTAATTTTGGTAACGGAACTATCAGTAACGACGACTTAGCTGCCGCACTCCAGGGAGTAATAGTGAAAGACGAAAGCAAAGATCAAAATGCCTGGATTGAATATTTGGAAAATGTTATGAAAAAGCGCAGTGGATGGACTCCTCTGTACAAAGCTTGCCGAGACTTAAATTAAAGCATGAGTTCTCCGTATTTTTTTGGTATACGTCATCTTTCTCCGGCGGCGGCTTTCCATGTGCGAAGTCTGTTAGATCAACTTCAGCCTAAGCTTATTCTCATTGAAGGCCCTAGCGATCTGAATGAGCAGATAGACTATCTTTGTCAGGCTAAAGCCGTTTATCCCATAGCGATTTTGGCCTATACAAAGAGCGCACCTGTACACTCTATTCTTTATCCTTTTGCAATATATTCACCGGAAATTCAGGCTATTTTGTGGGCACACGAACATGGAGTGGCTTGCCGCTTTATGGATTTACCTTCGTCAGTTTTCCTGTCTTTAGGAGAGGTACGTTCAACTAATAATTCACCTGACAACCAATCTTCCGGTAAAGAATCTATTAACACGGAACAGGCTTTGCATCGACTGGAGCAGATTAGCGGCGAAGATCACGATTCGTTTTGGGAACGCACCTTTGAACAGATTACTGAAGCTCCAGGGTACGCTCAAGCCGCTACAGCCTTCGGCCAGGAATTACGTTATTCAGTAAGTGATAGTCTGGCTGCCCAGGCCGAAACAACCATACGCGAAGCTTATATGAAGCGCGTTATAACCGAATCGGTAAACTCAGGATATGCTCCCGAGCAAATATTCTGTGTATGCGGAGCTTTCCATGTAGAGGGTTTGCAACATAACAGACCTATGAGTGACAAAGAACTGGCCGCTTTGCCTAGGACAGATAGTGTGGCAACCATCATGCCCTATTCATATTACCGTCTTTCCGATCGTTCCGGATACGGAGCCGGCAACAAAGCTCCTCAGTACTTTCACCTTTTGTGGCAAGCCCTCAACAATCAGGGGTTACAACAGTTGCCCTACATGTATTTTGCTTCTCTAGCCGCTTCTCACCGCAAATTTGGCAACAATGTATCTTCCGCAGAGTTGATAGAAGCGGTGCGCCTAGCTCACGCATTAGCTTATATGCGCGGCAGCAGCTATCCCTGCTTGTCCGATCTGCGCGATGCGGCCATAACCATTATAGGTCACGGTAAATTTTCTGAGCTGGCTCTGGCTTTTGCTGATACAGAAATCGGTACGACTATCGGCTTTTTGCCGGAAGGAAGCGGACGAACCAGTCTACAGGAAGACTTTTACCGTCAGTTGAAAGATTTGAACTTAGAGCGCTTCCGAACTGTAACATCTCAGCCTCTCGATTTAGATTTGCGCGAAAATTTAAAAGTCAAATCCAAGTCAGCTGCTTTTCTCAATTTGCGCCGTTCCTTCTTTTTACATCGGCTGCGTATATTATCCGTCTCTTTTGCTTCTATATCTTACAAAAAGCAAGCTCAGGCCAACTGGGGGGAATATTGGCAGCTACGTTGGACTCCCGATTCAGAAATAGAGTTAGCAGAGTCTTCGTTGTTGGGAGATACTATCGAGAAGGCAGCTATTAATTCACTAAAAGAGTCTGGTTCAGGAAATCTTTCGGCCGACAATGCCGCTAAACTGCTCCAAGATGCCTTTTTAGGCGGCCTTCCGGAAGCCTTTAGACACATTCTATCTATTTTACAAAGTTTATCCATAGAAGCGGCTGCAATTGAAACTATCGCTAAAACAGCCGATAATTTGTCTTTTGTAGTGCGCTGCGGAAGTCTGCGTCAATTTAATTCCGACGCCGTATTACCTATCATTGAACAGCTGTATCTAAGAGCTTGTCTTATTATGGAAGAAGCTTGCCATACCCAAAATACTGAACCGCTTATGACAACTATGGAGCAAATTAACAGACTTCAACTAAATCACAGTTTTTTGGATGCTTCTATGTGGATCGAACTGCTCAAGCGCATTTCTTTGAGTAGTGAATTAAACGCCTGCCTTTCTGGATTTGCTACGGCCCTTCTTTTAGAGCGCGGAGCGGCAGAAGAAGCCGATCTCGACAATGAAATATCCAGGCGGTTATCTCCAGGCATGAAAGCCGAATTAGGGGCAGGTTGGTTTGAGGGCTTGGCTTCTAAAAATAGACAAGCCTTAGTTATGCGCCTCAATTTATGGAAAGCGCTAGATAAATATATTGCAGAACTTGATGAGGATAATTTCCGTCGAGCTTTAGTCTTTCTGCGGCGTACCTTCTCACATTTTTCTCCCCAAGAGAAAAACGATATTGCCGAACATCTCGGTGAGTTATGGAATTTAAATAAAGCTGCTGCTAATTTGCGCCAAGAACCAAACGAACAGGACATGCAGCTTATTCAAGAGCTGGAAGATTTCGATTTCAGTGACATTTAAGGAAAAACTGATCTATGGAAGCCGAACAACAAAAAAAACTACACCGTTGGAGATTGCTTTTAGGTTCGGAAAGTGAAACCGAATTTAGCAACCTGGGCAGCGAACCGCTCAGCCAAGAACAATTTATGTTAGATCAGGCTCTGGCTGCCATTTATGGAACGGATGGAGAAGTTATGCAAAACGGAGCTTCCGGAAGCAGATCTCTTCCCCGCCTAGTTCGTTGGTTAGGAGATATTCGTTCCCTCTTTGATAACGAAACTGTAGCTATAATACAGCGTGATGCCGTAGAACGCCAAGGATTAAAACAGCTTTTAACTGAACCAGAATTATTAAACAACTTACAAGCGGATATAAATATAGCTTCAGCTATCTTAATGCTTAAAGATCAAATTCCGGCTAAATCTAAAGAAGCAGTTAGAGCTTACATTGGAAAAATTGTAGAACACATAAATAAACTTTTGGCTGAAAATCTGCACCGGGCTGTATCTGCAGCCGTCAATAAAAAGGTCCATTCGCCACTACCTTCATCGTCTGTCGACTTCGTTTATACTATTAAACGCGGTCTAAAAAATTTTAATCCCAAACTTGGTACTATTGTTCCGGAAAGAGTTTATTTTTTTGAAAGACTAAAACGCAGCAACCATTGGCAAGTAATTTTAGACATAGATCAAAGCGGCTCTATGGGCTCATCTATTATATATTCTTCAATTATGGCCTGTATTTTAGCCTCAATGAACTCTTTACAAACTCATGTAGTAGCTTTTGACACTAAAATTACAGATTTAACTTCATTATGCAGTGATCCAGTAGATTTGCTTTTCGGCTTTCAGATGGGCGGCGGCACTAATATAGCGAAATCATTGGCTTACTGCCGCACCCTGATCCAGCAGCCAGATAAAACACTGTTTTTCCTTATTTCCGATTTAGAAGAGGGCGGAAACCGCGCTGCTTTACTGCAGCATTTGGAAGATATGAAAGCTTCGGGAGTAAACGTTGTAGTACTGCTGGCTATAGCCGATGGAGGAAAACCTTACTATAACGCCGCCACAGCTCAAAAAATAGCCGATTATGATATTCCTTGTTTTGCCTGCGCTCCGGAAAGGCTTCCGGAATTATTGGAAAAAGCCCTCAAAAAACAAGATCTTTCTGTTTTTCAAAAGAAAGGACAAGCTTAAAAGACATGACTTTAATTGATGAGGAATCAATTGTTTCGTTAGCCCCTTCCGCTGCCGCAGCCAAAAATGGGCTACAGTTATCTAAACTAGAAAAATTTTCTAATCGCTGCCAATCTGAAGATGGAACTCTATACTGGGCAGATTGCTCCGGCAGCGGATCGAGTGTTTATAAAACTTCTGCTGATTTTACAGATATAAAAAAGCCGGTTTGCCGCTGCTCTTGTCCTAGCAGACAATTTCCCTGCAAACATTCTCTAGGGCTTCTTTTTGAGATTGCTTCAGGTAAGCTTTTTTCCGTAACTCCTATTCCTGCAGATTTGCAAGAAAAACGTCAGAAAAATCAAAAATCTAAAGCGGCTTCTTCTGTTAAGGCAAAATCTGTTTCTTCCTCATCGACAAACGCCGCCCAAAAAAAGAAGATATTAAAACAGTTAGAAGGCTGCGAGTTAGCTGAAAAAATGATTGGTGAGCTCTTGGACTCAGGTTTGAATTCTTTAACAGGAACTGCATCGGAAACTTACAAAAATGCCGCCAAGAATTTCAGCAACTATTACTTGCCAGGCATTCAAACTTCTTTTTTGCGTCTTGCATGGGCAACAGAACAACTGCAAACAGATAATTCGGAAGCCGATTGGTTGAACGCCAAAATTTTACAAATACTAATTACACTTTATTCTACCGTCAAAAAATCTAAAGCTGTTCTACATAAGAAACTTGAAAATCAAGAAAGCAGTGCTGATGACAACCTCTTATTTGAAGCTTTAGGAGGTATTTGGCGTTCAGAAGATCTACATAATTTGGGTTTGGTATGCAAAAATGTACGATTAGTGCAGCTTTCATTCGATATATCTTTCGATGAAATAAAAAAAGAGTACATTGAACGCAGCTTTTGGATCGATATTGACAAAGGAACCGTATACCATACTCTCAATTTACGTCCCCTTAAGGCTTTAAAGCATATAAAGGCCAGTGATAGCTGTACTAAATTGTTGGAAATACCTGAATTGCTCATTTATCCAGGCGCTTTAGATCGACGCGTACGTTGGGAAACTTGTCAAGAACATAATTTAACCGAAAGTATGATAAGCTGTCTGCCTAAACTAGCAGAAGATAGTATAGCTTCGGCTGTAAAAAAAGCCAAAGGCCAATTCAAGAATACACTTTCGCCTAAATACTTACCTGTTCTCTTGCCGGTCTCTTATTTAGCTGATGTAAATGGAGCACTCATTATTGTAGATAAAGCTGGCAATCGTATAGAAGTGCGTAGCTACCCGGAAGTTGATTCTACTTATGATACGTTGCTCTCTTTAAGACATTGCCCTTTCCAAATTACAGATGAATGCGCAGTTTTTGGTCTACTTTTCTACAATGACAAAGATTGCTCAATTTGCTTTTATCCCTACAGCATTATTACTCAAACAAAGATTGTCCGCTTATTGTTTTAAAACTAGGAGCTGATATTATGAATCTGCAAGCTTTGTACAATTTAAAAGAGCAGCTCGAGCGCTTAGCTGCGGCAGGGACTTCTATACAAGACGGTGATTTTCGCTTACAGAAAAGTGTAGATATTTTAGCCCCTTTAGCTGCTAGCAGCCCTGTTGTTGCTAAAATTACTGACAATATCAAACAAATACTGAATACTGTACCTAATCAACGCAGTTATATTTTTCTCGATTCATTGGCTTTAATAAATGCAGTAATATATACTCAGGGAAGTTTCGGATGCGCCGGTGAGCCAAGAAAAATTAATGCCGAACCTGGCAAATATCTGGAGTTAAGTTACAGTAAATTAAAAGATATTCTCGAGCCGCTCAACAACAGCGGAAATGGACGCTTGGCGCAAGTTCAAGAAATGTGGCAAACTCACCCGGAATATTTTTCCGATTATCGAGTTATTAATCAGCTCATAAAAGCTCTAGATGAAAGTTATGCCGATCTTGGAACGCTTTACGTAAGTATATTGTATAAGCAGATAAGAGACGGAAATTTTAGTCCCGGTATTTTAAAAGAGAATTTTAGCCAAGTTAGCAAACGCTCAATGATGCGTCGCTTGCAATTGCTAACTGCTTACGGTAGTGAAAGCGAGTGGCTATCGGATCTGCTTCCGCAAGCGAAAAAAGATCTGAGAGAAGCCATTATTACAGCTTTGGGAGGAAATAAAGATAACCTGCCACTCCTACTTGATTTGTTAAAAACTGAAAAAGGCAAAAACCGTCAGGCAGTATTAAAAGCTTTGGCCCATATAGATACCTACGAGACTAAAGAATTATGGAAAGCAGAACTAGAAAAAAATGCGAGCGAAACTATATGCCTGTTCGAAGGAGCAAATACTCCGTTAGTTACAGAACTTACAGCTGAGTTTTTTAGTAAACTTATTGGTCAGCTACAACAAAACAACAGTAAAGAATTGGCAGATCTGTTCAATTGCTGTTTGAATTCCATGGTAGGAAAATGGAGTTCAGATATTCAACACGCTTGGTTCCAAGCTGCAGAAGTAACTCAGTGTAAATCATATAATGAAGATTTTACCTCCCAATTGGCTTCAACTTTAGCTAAAAGTATAATCATTAATCCGTGCCGACAAGCGCAAGAGACGGCCCATATTCTATCTGAACAAAATAAAGCTTACTTTTGTGCCTTTTTTATGACTGAAGCTCTGACATTGCCGAGCGAAGTTTTATACAACAAATACTCCGACTGTATTGTACAACGTAACTTCTTCTTCCAAAGAGAGAATAAAAAACAAGAACAGCTGCGTTTACAAATTACCGCTGCTCTCTCTTGGATTTATCACAACGAAGTGCAGAATCGAGACGTAATATCTTATATCCAGACAAATTCTTTGGCCAAGATAAGAACAGAAGAGTACAGACCAGTCGATAAGTTAGATATACGTTGGTTTAATCTGCTAACCGATTCCAAAGTTGAACGGCCCAATAACGTTCTCTCCTACTTTGAAAAGACCCCAACCGTAGGTCGTATGTCGTACTCCTTAGAACAGATCATGGCAGCCTTAATTGATCAAACAGACAGTGAGCGCTGTATCGCTATAGGTAATTTTTTATACAAAAGTGCCCAAAAAGAGCAAAAAACTTGGAAAAGAGAGAGATACGTAAATTATCTCAGGCGCTGCGGTTTTAGTGAATCTGTTTTGGAAGATCTAATACGCTCATAAGTCATCAGTTCCTATCCAGATAATAAAAACCCGGCCTGATATAAGGGATCGGATGTTTTAAGAGAAAGCCCATTTTTTAGATTTCCTTAAAATTCCGTAATTTCTGGCTTTTCTCTTCATCGGCTTCCTAGATGGTTTGCGAGAATTTTTTCCATCAGATCCGCTTTTTTTTACAATTTAACGCCTTTTCAAAACTTATTAAATAGGAGCTGAAGGGACGTCTTTTAGGCAATTAGTTGACTTTAAGTATGATTAACGTTTAGAATGCGGTTCCGTTCATGTCTCTTAAAGCAAGAGGGCCATCTCGAGATTATCGAGGGGGCCTTTTGCTATTGTTCAAAATGGCGGCGTAGGAGTTTTTCGGTGATAAAGAGGAGCTTTTGTTTGGCGTAGTCGTCATAACCGAGGTAAGGACTGGCGGGAATGTTGGCTTTATGTTGGCGACCGGCTTTTCCACCTAATTGGTGGATTCTGGCGTACTTTACGTTAGATCCGTACTTAGCGGAATCGCCGCTTACCTGATACTGGCGAGAGTTTTTCAAGTGTAACGTGACGGCCAAAAGCTTGCGCCCCGGTCGGCGGCGGTTGAGCTGTTTAGTGTACTTAGGAGAACGAGGCAACCAGGGGCGCCCATCGGGAGAAGTTTGTCTATCAAAAGCGCGGTTGGAAGCGTTTTCCAACTCGCGCTTATAATACCGGCCCAGCAGATCAGCCTTGATCTTGCCGATTTCGCTGCTCTTCCAGCGCTTACTGTTGGCCAACGCGTAAAGCTCGTTTAAGTCTATTTTAAGGGCTATTCCTGGCATATTAAACGCTCCTTAACTACCTCAAAAAGTACTCAGGCTGTGATTGAACCCATTTAACTGCCTCCCGAAGCTTTTTTTCGGCGACGTCGTCAGGATATATTTGGTTATCTATAAGGTCGGCCATTAAATGAATAATGTAGTCTCCAATCGTGCATCCATATTTCGACGGGGGAAATTCTTCCCAAACATTCAGCTCTTTTGTCATTGCATTCCTCTCCTAATAGCTAGAAAGCACTATCTAGGCGTTACATAAACGGTACCATACTGTTTCAAAAAAGCGATATGTGCCATTTGACTTGCCTCGTGAGCGATATCTTCTGTCCTTATGCTTCCCGAAGCAAGTGCTAAGCGTTTTTCTTTGCATTCTTTGAACAGATGAGGTATTTGTTCTTCCATACAGTCCTGCATTGCTTTCATTATATCCTTGACGTTACTTGAAGACAACTTAGTATAGTCTGGTTTAAACGAAATCACTGCATTCAGACCACCCCCCCTTATCTCTGATAATTTCATTTTTACGGCACTAATAACATCTGCACTAGATAATTCAATCCATTTTTCTCGTGGATGTTCATGAGTCATAATTCTGCCAGAGGTTACGAGGTGAATATTGCTATAATCTGGGTTTAGTATTGGATATTTTTTTAATATCATCGATTGAATATCTACGCCACTCTCAATTCCCTCTGCTGCTATAATCGGAGTAATCTTTCCGCTAAAGATATCACTATCGAGCAAAATAGCTATCTCTGTACCAAAATTTTTTCCGTGCTCGCAAATATAATCTTCTACCTGTTTTAAAGTTAATGACTCAGTCTCGTATTTGCGGAATATTTTATTAATATTAAACAATTTTGTCCCACGTGAAATATCCTCTTGATGTTTTTTTGCTCTCTCTTCAATTTCCTCATCGGATATTTTAGTACCAGGTGTTGTATGCTTTAAGAGACTTCTTAATCAGTCGATTGGGAAGTCTCTTAAAACATATAACCTCAACAAC
>JBJEGC010000008.1:0-45659 GCA_051874695.1 Candidatus Bruticola sp. | reverse complement strand
GCCCAGAGAAACAAGCAGTCGTAAGAAAAAAAGCCGAGCAGGGGGGCGCAGCACAGATGCCTGTCTGGGTGGGGGAGCTGCAGTTGTACCCGCAAAAGTTCGGCTCTGCGGCAGGGGCCTTCTCGGGTCTGACAAGAATATAAAGACAACGAATATTTTTGATATGGTTATTACGGAGAAAAAAATATGAAAGCTACCACCATAGTATGTGTGCGCCGCAATGGAAAAGTAACTATTGCCGGAGACGGTCAAGTTACTTTGCAAAATACCATTATGAAGAACAAAGCTCGTAAAGTGCGCCGCATGTCTAACGATAAAGTGCTGGGCGGATTTGCCGGTTCCGCTGCCGACGGCATGACCCTGTTCGAAAAATTTGAAGCCAAACTAGAAGCTTATTCCGGCAACGTTTGCCGCGCAGCGGTAGAATTGGCCCGCGATTGGCGCACAGATAAAGTTTTGCGCAAACTAGAAGCCATGATGATCGTAGCTGATAAAGACAATATGCTCATTATTTCCGGCAATGGCGATGTATTAGAGCCCGACTATGATGTTACTGCCATTGGGTCAGGCTCTTCTTATGCTATTGCGGCGGCTCGGGCTCTGTTGGAAAATACTTCTTTAGAAGCCGAAGAAATTGCCCGCAAAGCTATTGAAATTGCTTCTGATATTTGTATTTACACCAATAAAAATATTACCGTAGAGAGTTTGGACTGAGCTGCAATTTTAGTTCCTATATTTTCGGCTAATTAAAATAGGGCCCGCCTCTTTTGAAGCGGGCCCTACCTTTAGGTTAGGAGTTATTTTAAACCGCAGTCAGTATGGCACTTTTCGTTAAACTGCTCTTTAGTAACGCTTTGATAGAAGCGGTAGCCTCCGGCGAAGCTGAAACAATCAAAGCCTTCTTGAGCCAAAATGCGGCAGGCTATATAGCTGCGCAGGCCCGACTGGCACATAACGTAAATTTTCTTAGTTTTGTCCAATTCTTGAAGACGATCGCGCAAACTGTCCAAAGGAATGTGTCTTTCAAAGCCACGGGCAAATCCGCGGGAGTATTCCATATCGGTGCGAGTATCTAACAAAATTACATCGTTGCGTTGATAAAGCTCTTCTAAGTCTTCATAGAAAAAGAGTTTTACTTTGCCGCTAATGACATTTTCAGCTATAAAGCCAGCCATATTGACCGGATCTTTAGCCGATGAATAGGGAGGAGCGTAAGCTAAATCCAGATCTTTAAGATCGGGAGCCTTAACTCCGGATTGCATGGCTGTGGCGAGAACGTCAAGCCGCTTGTCTACTCCGTCGAAACCTACAATTTGGGCTCCTATAATTTCCGCCGTATCTGTTTTATATAAAAGTTTAACAGTCATGACTGAAGAGCCCGGATAGTAAGAAGCGTGGGAAGAAGGAGATAAAATAATTTTTTGATATTCCACACCGGCAGCTTGAGCAGCTCGTTCATTTAAGCCCGTAAAAGCTGCTGTCATGTCAAACACTTGAATAACAGCCGAACCGGGCGAGCCTTTATATACGCTGTCGAGACCGGCTATGTTGTCGGCCGCAATGCGCCCCTGTTTGTTTGCCGGACCCGCTAAAGCAATAACCATTTTTTGTTTAGTTATGCTATGAGTTATGGCCACCGCATCGCCGACGGCATAAATATCACAGTCGGAAGTCTGCATATGTTCATTTACGCTAATGCTGTTCCTAGGCCCTAATTCTAAGCCGGCTTCTTTGGCTAAGTACGATTCTGGAGCTGTACCTACGGCCAAAAGTACCAGATCGGCGCTCAGAGGTTCCCGATCTTCTAAGAGTACCTTTAACTGGGAACCGCAAGTTTGGAAACCGGCAGCATTGGTGTTTAAAAGCAGTTTTACACCTTTTGAACGCAGATGAGCCTGCAGAAAAGCAGCCATATCTTTGTCCAGAGGAGCAAGAATATGATCGCCGCGTTCAACTACGGTAACCTGCAGTCCGGCTCGCTGCATGTTTTCCGCCGTCTCCAGGCCGATAAAACTTCCGCCTATAATAACGGCTGATTTGACTCCGTCTTGTAAAACTTTCTGTCTCAGCTGCAGAGTGTCTTCTACAGTGCGCAGAGTATATATGTTGGGATTATCAAGTCCGGACAGATTGGGCTTTATAGGATGGGCTCTAGGGGCCAGCAGCAGCTTATCGTAAGCTTGTTCAAATACGGTTCCGTCAGCTAAATTTTTTACTGTAACGGTTTTTTTAGAGCGGTTAATGTTGGTAACTTCGTGCTTAGTTTTCACTTCAATATGAAAACGGTTCCATAAACTTTGGGGAGTTTGTACGGTCAGATCTTCTTCATCTTCAATTACTCCGCCTATATAATAAGGCAATCCGCAGTTGGCGTAAGATACAAAACCAGAACGTTCAAATACGGTTATTTGAGCCTTTTCGTTGAGCCTGCGCAGCCTGGCTGCTGCTGAAGCACCCCCAGCCGTACCGCCTACAATAACTACTTTCATAATTCTGCACCTCCTTTTATAACTTTATTCAGCTCTCTATGTCTGTAAGCCTTCTTGAAGTAAGTTTCGTAAATTGTATGTAAAAGGCCCTCAAGCAAAGCTGACTCCACCTGAGGGCCTTTATCTCAACTGTTTTAATCTGCCGGAAGCAGAAAAACGGCTATTTTTTTACACCTGCTTGTCTGCGGGGGAACCGGGACGTCCGGGCTTCAGAACAATTTCACCTTTGCCTATAGCTTTAACCGGGCAAATTAAAGCGCAGAGATGGCAGCCTACGCACTTCTCTTTATCGCAGGAAGGCTTACGGGTCTCTTCGTTCCAAACCATGGCCTGGTGGGCGCCGTCGTAGCAAGAAATGTAGCAGCGGCCGCAACCGATACATTTATCGGTATCAATTTCGGGATAAACTATGTAGTCGCGGTCGAGATTTTCAGCGGGAATAATGTTGCCATTAGCCAGACCGATCAACTCGCTGAGACTGTTTACACCCTGCTCTTCCATGTAGTGCATGAGGCCATTCTTCATGTCTTCAACAATGCGGTATCCGTACTGCATAATCGCAGTAGTTACTTGCAGAGTAGAAGCGCCCAAAAGGATAAACTCAGCTGCATCTTCCCAAGTTTCGATACCGCCAATACCGGAAATAGGCAGATTCTCTAAGCCCTCAGCGCTGCGCAGCTGCTGCAGGAAACGAAGAGCCACCGGCTTTACGGCTTTGCCTGAATAACCGGAAATAGAAGACTTACCGTTTACAATAGGCATGCCAATTTTACGGTCTAAGTCGACGCGGGTTACCGATTTAATAGTATTGATAGTGGCAATACCGTCGGCGCCGCCTTCTAAGCAAGCCTTGGCCACGGGAACCATGTCGGTAATGTTAGGAGTCATTTTGGCCATCATGGGCAAACTGGAACCGCGCTTTACAGCCGCGCAGTATTTTTTGCAAAGCTCAGGGTTAGTGCCGACATCGGAACCCATGGCGTGAGAAGTCATCTGCGGGCAGGAGAGGTTCATTTCAATCATGTCGGCGCCAGCTTCGGTAACCAAGCGGGCCAGTTCGGTCCAGTCCTCTTCGTTGGTGCCCATAATGGAGGCAATGAGAACTTTGCCAGGATACTCGGCTTTAAGGCGGCGCAGGTCGGCTAAGTTTTCTTCTAAGCTGTGCTCGGCGATCTGCTCCATATTTTTGAAGCCCACAAAAGGAGTGGCCTCTTTGGTGAGGGCATCGAAACGAGGAGACACTTCGTCAATCAGGAAGTGCTTGGGGCCAATAGTTTTAAATACAACACCGCCCCAACCGCAGTCGTAGGCCTTTTTGCACATATCGTAGCAGTTGCCTACGGGAGAAGAAGACAAGCAGAAAGGATTTTCGAAACGAACTCCCAGGAATTCAACGGATAAATCTTTATTAATCATTTGCTTATTTGCCTCCCAAGCTTTCGTGAATGGCCTGAGCCGCTTCTTTGCCCTTCTTAACGGCCCATACAACAGTCTTGTCGCCGTGAGCTATATCGCCGGTAACAAAAACTTTTTCATCAGCAGATTTGAAGCCTTCGAAATCGACTTCATTCTTTACAATGTTGAGACCTAAGTTCTCGGCATTCACTTTCTGACCGACAGCCAAGATAACTTTATCTACTTCAATGCAGATTTGGCTGTTAATGTGGCGATGTTTGAAGGTTACAGTGTGCCCTTCAGCTTTTTCGGGAACATAACCGTCAATGATAGTTACGCCCAAGGCCTGGGCTCCGCGCAGTTCTTTCTGGGAAGCTAAGAATTCGGAAAACTCTTCATAAACTACATCGGTAACATTTTTAACGCCCAGCATTTTCAGGGTGGTGACTACGTCCATGGCTACGTCGCCGCCGCCGATGACCAGTACGTTTTGGGGTACTTCGATAGCACCTTTACTTTCTTTAGTGCGGGCCAAGAAGGATACGGCAGTTTCCACACAGTCGAGTCCTTCAAACATAGGGAGCATTTTAGCTTCGCTGGCACCTATGGCAATTAAAACGGCGTCGTAATCAGCTTTGAGCTGTTCAAGGGCAATATCGGCGCCTACTTTGGTGTTGAGCTTGAAATTGGCGCCTAATTTTTCAATGAGGGCAATTTCATGATCGACTACAGCATTGGGAAGACGATACTCGGGGATGCCATAACGGAGGTAGCCGCCGGCTTTTTCGTTCTTTTCATAAATATCTACGCCGTAGCCCAGGCGCAGCAGGGAAGCCGCCGCCTGCAGACCGGCCGGTCCGCTGCCGATAATGGCAATCTTCTTACCGTTGGGCTCGCCTTTTTCCAAGATCTCCATACCTGCTTGGGCTTCGAAATCGGTGACGAATCTCTGGATACCTCCAATGTCGATGGGACGATCGATGCCGCATCTGGAGCAGCCTTTTTGGCAGTATTTTTCAGTGGGGCAGACACGGGCGCAGATTGAACCCAGGGCATTGTTCTCACGTACTGTCTCGGCAGCGCCTTTGAAGTTTCTGAAACGGACACTGCGTATGAAGCGGGCAGGATCGGTTCCGGCTGGACAAGACTTAGAACAAGGGGCGTCATGGCAAAGCAGGCAGCGCTGAGCTTCCTCCATGACTGTCATCATAGTGTAAGCTTGCTCGACTTCTTCTACGTACTTATTAGTCATTTTCTTCCTTCTTTTAAGTATCAACAGACATTCTGCCAAACAACGGCAGGCCCCCATTATACATTATTTGCTGACTAAATACCCAGAAAAGGCAAAAAAATATCTAGAAAAATCTTTATTTTGACCTGCCGTTTTGTCTAAATGGGCAGAAAAGGACTAAACTTAGTAATTGCTTTAGTGGAAAAAACGGTAAAATTTGCCCATGAACTGTTCAAAATTACACGGAGAAATTGGATGCCAGGAAGAATAACGAATAATATAAATAATGCAGGCGCTTTCAAGGTAAAAAAACTGCGTCGGCAAAAAAATGCAGCAGTCCGAGCATCGTTAGGCTGTGTTAACTGAGGAATATGCAAAAATGAAAAAATCTATGTTTGGAATCAGTTTGGCTTTTGCGGCCGCTATTTGTTGCGCTGCTTGCTGTGTAGGAGACAAAGCGGCGGTTTTAGCCGAAGTGGGCGGCAAAGATACCCCGGTAGCTGCCGTTTCCGGCATGTCTAATGCTTATAAACCTATCGTTGAACGGTACGGCAGTTTGATGGGCCGAACCGCTGACAGTATCGCTGAAGAAGATGCTATTTCTGAAGTGATCATTGACTTTCCCGAAGCCGTAAAAGCTTCTAAACTGGGCTATGCCTTATGCGATTTGAATAATGACGGTTCTCCTGAACTGCTTATAGGTGAAATGCAGACTCCGGAAAAAGCTCTGCGCGTTATTGTCGATGCCTATACTCTGAAGAGGGGACAGGCTGTCCGTATTTTTTCCAGTAAAGCCCGCAACCGCCACTACTACGCCTTTGATAATCAAAACAACGAGCCGCTTATTGTTGCCGAATGGTCTAACGGAGCCGCTCACAGCGGTTATAGCTGCTACACTTTGACGCCTGACAAAAAACTTGCTTGTATAGACAGCGTTTTTTGTTTAAATGACCAGTGGTACCAGTCCGGTACTGATGGCAGTATGTTGGAATCGGCCGGCTCAGAATCTGAAGCTATCAGCGACGAATTTGCCAATGAACTCATAAACTACTATGCATCTATGTACGCTTCTCTGAACTTTCAGCCCCTTTCTAAAGCGGGAGCCGTTGCTGTAAAAACGTCGGGTTCTGTATCGAGCAAACCGACTACAGCCGCCGCGCCGTCTGCTTCTGCCCATCAGCTTCCTGCCGCCAAACTCAGAGCCGACTACGTGAAAAATGTCGGTTCTAAGTTTACTTCTTTTACGAAATTTGCGGCTGACAAAGGGGAATATGCTGTTGGAGTAGTTATCTCCGTAGATCGCCCTGTTAAAAACTTTAAGCTGCTCAAGTTGGAGCTTGTTAATGTCAGTTCCGACGGCAAGCCTTCTTTTTCTTCTAAAGAAATTTACAGTCAGGCAGATTTAACTCCGCAGCATCCTTTTATTGTGGAAATGAACATGCCAGAGACTGTGCCTAACTACGCCGTTTCGTATACAGACGGCAACGGCACATTTCAAAAATATTTTATCGGTATGAGCGGTCGCGACGGCTCGGTTATTTTAGAAAAATTATAATCTGCTTTCCGCCTGAAAATGAGGACCGCGGCAGCTTGTCTCATATTTCAGGCGGCGTCTGCTTCGCTGTCTTATCCTTAAATTAAGCAGACTTCGGCAAGGAAAGATAAGGTTAGGGTGGAAAGAGTTGCGTTCAGTCTATCTTTATCTCTAGCCCGGAGGGCTGGTCGCTTGCTTTTTCTTATTAAGTTAGTTTTTGGTTTTGTTGCTGTTTTAATAGGCTTTTCTGTGCATGAATTTGCCCACGCGGCCATGGCCTATCGTATGGGAGATCCCACGCAGAAATACGAAGGGCGTCTCACTCTGAATCCTTTAGTTCATGTCGACTGGGTAGGAGCGGCAGCCCTTCTGCTAAGTTTGACCTTGACTGGCGGACGGTGTATCGTAGGCTGGGGCAAACCTGTAGCCATCAATGCCGAATCTTTGAATGATCCTATAGTCGACGGCGGTGTCTGCTCCTTTGCCGGTCCTTTTGCTAACTTCCTTTTGGCCTTGTGTGCCGGTTTGCCAGTAAAGTTTGGCCTTTTTGCCTCTCTGCCTATGGTGGCTTACTTTTTAACCGTGTTGGCCAGCGTCAATATAGCTCTGTTCATTTTTAACATGATTCCTTTTCCGCCTTTGGACGGCTGGAAGTTTCTGCAGGTTTTTGTGCCAAGAAACTTGGCTTATAAAATGCGCGACTGGGAAACTAGCATAGGCTCCGCTCCCATGTACGTTTTCATGGCTGTAGTTGTTATTTTCGGTCCCCGATTCTTAGGCCCCGTCTATATGGCTCTGCTCGGTTTGCTGGTTGGACAGTTGCCTTCCTAAAATATGCCGCTTCTCAGCAATGTAAATTCTGCCTATCGCGTCCAAATTGAGCAGTTTGAAGGGCCTCTCGATTTATTGCTCCATTTGGTGCGTGAAGCCAAACTCGATATTACCGAAATATCTTTAGCGGCAGTAGCCAATCAATATTTCCAATATTTGGATCACATGAAGAGCTTCAATATTGAAATTGAAAGCTCTTATTTATTGGTGTTTGCTCAACTGCTGGAACTTAAGTCTCGCCTGCTGCTGCCCTATGAAGGCCCAGAAGAATCTGACGACTTTGGGGAAATTTCCGACATCCTCGATCAGAGTGCCGGAATTGACAGAGAAACGGATAGCGCTTCTTTAGTAAAAAGGCTCAGGCTATACGCCATGGTGCGCCAGGGGGCCGATTGGCTCAGCCAGCGCGAACTTATTTGCGCCTCCCGCTATGTACGTCCAGCGCCGCATAGAGAAGCCGACAGCTTTTCCTGTGAACTGCAGGTCTCACTGGAAGCTTTAACTTCTGCCTTTCAGCGTTTGAGCAAAGCTGGACGCAGTTCGGGGCATCCTATTACACTCAGCCGAGTTTCCGTATCGGTACCTGAACGTATCGCTCAGTTAGAGCAGAAATTGAAAAAAAACTGTATTTACAGTTTTTGGAAATTGGTGGGTCCCGATTTTCATCGCGCCGATATTGTGGTTACCTTTTTGGCCCTTTTGCAAATGGTTAAAGAAGGCAAAGTTCACATCGATCAGGCTGCCTCCGCTCCCGATCTGCAAATTTATTTGTAAAACAATATGAACGAATCAGTTGTTAATTTAAGTAATTATCAAAAGCTGACCGAACAGTCGCATATGTCTTCGCCTCGTTTTGAACTGGCTCATCTGCAGCCTGATCAGCGGTTGGCCGTTTTGGAGACTATCCTTTTTTTAGCTTCCGGCCCTTTGAAAATTGACGATATAAAAGAAGTAACTGGCTGGCCTGCTATTTTAATAGAACAAGATCTGCTTTCTCTGGCTGACAGTTATGCGGGCAGGGGCTTGGAATTGTGTCGGGCCGGAGGTACCTGGCGTCTGACTACGGCTGCTTTTACCGCTCCCTGGGCGGAACGCTTTCTGCGTTGCGAAAATAAGCGCCGTCTATCTAAAGCTCAGCTAGAAACTTTAGCTATAGTAGCTTACAGACAGCCTGTGACCAGAGCTGAAATTGAGAGTTACAGAGGTGCTCGCAGCGATCGTCCTCTCAGTCAGCTGGAAGATTTAAATTTAATAAAATGTACCGGTCGCTCTTCCGTGCCGGGCCATCCGATTCAGTACGGAACTACTGCCGATTTTCTACGTTATTTTGGTTTAAGTTCGTTGGCAGCTCTGCCGGAAATCTCTATGGAGGCCGAACTGTTTAAGCGTTTGGCTGATCATCCTCTCAATTTGGGAGAAGTCGAATCTGAGGTTCAGACCGCCTCAGAGAAACTGCCCTCCGGCTCCGAAGAGAAGGTTAGTTGTAAGGTGACGGAAGTTGGCAGTGGGGCTGAAGAAAATATATCTAAAAATATTATGAGGGCGGATGGCCCCAGTGACGATTTGCTTAAGCTTTTTGCCAAAATTACCAAGCGGCGCGGTCGCAGCAATCAAGCTTCCGCCAATTAAAAAACGAGCCCCGCTTTATCTAAAAAATACCCCGCGCTTGTTCCAAGCAGCGGGGATTTTTTAGATAAAGCGGTAGAGGCACATCGAACGCCGGGGGCAGCGCATCGAGCACCTCAGAAATTGTAGCTAAGGAGCAAAGTTGCCTTGGGCGGCAGCCATATTGAGCAGAGAAGCACCTTCGGCTTCGTGTCTTTGGGCACTTTGCTGCAAAAATTCGGACATATTGTTGTATTCGCCTTCCGTCCAGCGCAAACGGGCCGCTTCGGCGCGCTCCTGACGGGCAATATTCATTTGCTCGGCGGCCAATTTTTCGTTGTGATCGGCCATTTGGCGCAGCCGCTTAGCTTCAGCCAGATCTTGAGCCGGATCGCCCTGATAGCTTTCAATCTCTTTGTTCCAGATAGCAGCCTCGTTCAAGTAGGCATCGGACATGTCCATTTCAAAGTTGCCCAAGCTGTCGAAGGCTAAGCCCATTACGTACGAATAAGGATTCCACAGTATGGCTGCCCCTCTGGCCACTCGGGTGTCGCCTAAGTTGCCCAGCTCTTGGGCGCGCTGGCGGCAATTCGCCACTACCTGCTTGGCGTAATTGAAGCGGTTAGCTTTGTATTCCAGCATTTCGGCTTTGGCTCTGAGCTGCTCGGCCGCCTGCTGACCGCGCATCGAAGCCGCTTCTCGTTTGTCGGCGGACTCTTCTAAACGACCGGCCTCTTGAGCGGCAGACGGGGAATCGCAATCTCCGCATTGAGCAGACACCGAACCTTCCGCCTGGCTCACACCGCCGTTGGCCAGGCTGCGCATTTGGGCCAAACCGGCACTCAGATCGGCAGTAGGATCTGCAGAAGCTTGAGTAAAAGAATCTGTGGCCTGAGAAGAGTGCAGTTCGGAATTGCCTGGCTGAGCAGCTGAAGCACTGGGAGCAGAAGTTCCTACATAAGATAGACCGCTCATAGCGGTCGGATTTATACTGTTCACACTAAACTCCTAAAGGCTGAAGAAAAATAATCCCCTAATCTCTTATCTTACATGATAGCACAAGTAGGCTTTGAAAGCCCGGCTGCGGGGCGATTAAAAAGCAAGATCAGCTAAAAGTTAACTTTTTTCAAAAAATTGTTGCAGATCTTGAAAGCGTTCGCGCAGCAGTTCCATATCGGACATTAAAGAAAGGGTCATATGCTGCCTGGCTCTGAGGAAATCTTTACCCATAACATAGGCTTGGGCCAGGCCATAGTGGGCTTCGGGCAGTTTCTCAAAAAATTTGAGGGCTAAAGTCCAGGCTTCTTTGGCTTGGCGGTATTCCCTAAGCAGCAGCGCTACTCTGGCTAGGTAGTGAAGAGTATAGGCGTTTTCTTTGTTCTCTTGGAGAGCATGTTGAAAATAAGTGTTGGCTTGGCGCAAATTTTCGACTTCTTCGTGGCTTATTCGGTTGCCGGCTGTATGGCTGAATTCCAGACAACCCAGACAGGCTTCTCCTAAGTCGTAAGCCAGTTGGATAATATGTGGATTCTTTTCATAAGCTTCTTGGAGCTCTTGCTTAGCCAGCTGCAGCTCGGCCAACCTTTTTTCAGGCTTGAGGTTCCAGCACTTTTGCAGGCGCTGACTCCCTTTTGAGGCTAAAGAAGAAGCTTCGTTAGGAATGGTGCTGGCTAAAAAAGATTTAAAACGAGAGCGGTGCTTCTCAGCAGGTTTATCTGCCGGTAATTCTTCCGAAGTGCTTTCTTTGTCAGATGCTTCCGTAGCTTGAAGAGCTTCCGCTTGGTTGTCTTCCATAGACTGGTTCGTATCTGGCTGGCTGTTTCGCCGGACATCGCAGGTAAACGGAGTTTCCCAGTCGTCGGCTATTTCCGGTAATTCTCTGGGCAGTATATACTCTTCTACGGATACAGCCAGCCTGGTTAATACCGAAGGAGAGACGCTCAGATCGAAACGGCCTTTTGGGGGAAAAATAATTTTTAACGCTGCTTCCAAATTGCCCTGACGAAGGTATAGCAAGGCCTGAGCGGTAGGGGCGGCCTGATTTGCGGGACAGAGTTCCTGCAGTTTATTTAGAAAAGCTTGAGCCTTGTCGAATTCGTCGGCATCTATACAGGCTAGGGCAGAAAATAGAGGCACCGAAGGGTTGCCAGGATCAGCTTTGGAAGCTTTTTCGAAGGTTTGGGAGGCTTCTGAACTGTTGCCTGCCTCCAGGTAAGCTAAGCCTATTTGAATATAGTCTCGGCAGGAATGCGCCTCTTTTAGAGCTTCATCGAGTAGGGACAGCGCCTTATTTATATTCTCTTCCGGACACGGAGGAGTGACACGCACGGCATTAAAGGCCTGGTCGGCTAACCGCATGGCTTTGGACATGATGAAAAAACTCCGCTACAAAAAAGTTCCCGCCGCTTTCGGCTAAAAAATCAGGGGCCCCTGCTTAGTATTGTTTAAGAAATTGAGGTAAAAAAGAATGAACGCTTTGGTAATAGTTAGCAAGGTAAAGCGACTATGGTGGATACTGCCTGTTTTATTGCTGTTGGTGGGAGTCGCAGGTTCCAAGGCATGGGCTCTACCTGGAACTCCGTCAGCTTTGGAAAATGAACGTCAGAGCCAAATTGAGTTAGTCTGTCCTACTTACAAAATAAGGGAAAATCAGGAATTCTATGTCGGAGTGCGTTTCGATATTCCAGCGGGAAGCCATATCGGCTGGGTTAACGCGGGAGAAAACGGCATACCCACTTCGGTAGATTGGCAGCTTCCCGACGGTTTCCAAGTGTTGCAAACCTTATGGCCACCTCCTCGTCTTTTGAATTTTATGGGTGAAAAGGTTTGGGCTTATGAAGGCAAAGTTCTGATAATTGGTCGTTTTCAAGCGCCGCCTAAGTTGACTTCTGGCCGTCAAATTAAAATTGGAGCTAAGGTAAATTGGTTGGACTGCAGCGGTCAAGGATGCTTGCCCGGTTCAAAAACTTCTGCCGTAAAGTTGGAAGTGGTGCCTTCTTCGGAACAAGTAGTTTCTTCTGATAAAGCTCAAATATTTGCCGAAGAATTGGCTAGGCTTATACCGTCCGCTTCGCTCATTAGTTCGGCCTGGACAGAACCGGGATGGTTCCATTTGCAACTAAAATGGAAGCCCGAGAGTAGTGTTCAGAAAGGCTCTAACTGGACATTTTGTCCTTTCAGCGGTCCGGAACTTAACCTTGATAAAGATTCGGAGAGCAGATGGACAGACTCTGAAACTTTGTGTCTGGATATTCCTCTGCGCACTTACGAATCGCCCGAAGAAGAAAAAAAAGCGCAAGCGCAGCTTACTAAGGCTGAAGGGCTTCTAGTCGAAAACGGTAGCGGCCGATATGTTTATCTAAATTTAAATGTTGATCACCAAGTCGGATCGGCGTTTCGCGATCAGTCGTCTGCTACCACCCAAGGCGCAGCCTCTGCTGAGGCGCCCGTTCCTTTTAACTGGTATAATTTTATTGTATATACATTGTTTGCTTTTGCGGGCGGGATAATTCTCAATTTTATGCCTTGTGTTTTTCCCGTACTGTCTTTAAAAGTTTTTAATTTTATAGAGCAGGCTGGTAACAGTGAGAACAGGCGGGCGCATAGTATTAAGGCTGCCTTGTGGTTCTCTTTGGGTATTCTTCTCAGTTTTTGGCTGGTGGCAGCCATTATTATAACTCTGAAAATGGGTGGCCAGGAGATGGGATGGGGGTTCCAAATGCAGTACCCTGCTTTTGTGGCCTTTTTGACATTATTGTTCTTTCTTATAGCTCTGAATTTGTGGGGGGTCTTTGAATTTGGACTCGGCTTCACCCGTTTAGGCAACTTAGAAAAAAGCGAGCCAAAAGCTGTAAATTCGATTCTAAGTGGAGCTCTTACCGTTATTGCTGCCGCTCCCTGTACGGCTCCTTTTATGGGGTCGGCTTTGGGATTCTCTTTTTCGGCTCCAATTTACGTATCGGCAGTTATTTTTACCGCTTTAGCTCTCGGTATGTCTTTGCCTTATGCTATTTTGGCCTCTTGGCCTTCGCTGTTAGATTATTTGCCCGGTCCCGGCCGTTGGATGGAAAGTCTTAAGCAGCTGCTGGCTTTTCCGTTAGCTTTTACCTGCATCTATTTTTTATGGATTTTCGCCGAACAAACTGGACGCAGTGGGGCTGCTCTGTTGGCTGCTTCTTTGGTGTGGGCGGCTCTGTCGGCTTGGATTTACGGACGTTTTTCGGTTAGTAGTCCGCGCACAGCTTGGTCCTTTACTGCTGTTGCCGCTTTGCTGGCTCTGCTGACCGCTTATGGAGCCTGCTTACAGACAGATGCTGCTGCCGCTACAGATGCTTCCGGGAGTAGGGGAGAAGCGGCCGCCGTTTGGTCTGAACAGGCTGTATCTGCTGCTCTGGCCAGGAAGCAGCCCGTTTTTATCGATTTTGGGGCCGATTGGTGTTTAACTTGTCAATTTAACGAAAAAACCGTCTTGCACAGCCGTGAGGTGCGCAGTCTCTTCGATGAAAAGGGAGTGCTGTTTTTAAAAGCCGATTGGACCAACCGCAACGATGAAATTACTAAGGCTTTGCGCCGTTACGGCCGCACAGGTGTTCCCCTATACGTTTACTACAATCCGGATAAGCAGGATGAACCAGTTATCCTTCCGGAAATTTTGACGGTAAATATTCTTAAAACGCATATAAAATAAAGATAGTTTCGGAGGTTTAGTTATGGAAAGCAAAACGCACTTAGGCATTGATCGCATGTTGTGCGGCCAGGTAGTCGAGTTGTCAGAGGGACATTCTAAGGTCGATTTGGTGCTGACTTCGCAAATGAGTGCCGATGATCGCGGTTTAATACATGGCGGTTTTATTTTCGGTTTGGCTGATTACGCCGCCATGTTGGCTGTAAACCATCCTAACGTGGTTTTAGGGGCTGCTGAGACGCGCTTTTTAAAACCGTGTCAGGTGGGCCAGACTGTTAGAGCCGAAGCTGAGCTGACAGCTGAAGCGGGTCGCAAGCGAACAGTCGAAGTAATTTGCCGCTGTGACGGAACTGAAGTTTTCAAGGGCAACTTTACTTGTTTTGTTTTAGATAAGCATGTTTTAGACTGAGTCGTCAGTTCGATTGTTGCAGTTTTTAGTCTAGGCTGTTTCGGCGGCTGGGGCAAACAAGTTTAATTTATTCTGTTAGGTGTAGGTGCAAATATGGAAGTAAATGAGCATAAATTTGAAGTGCTGCCTAGTTGGGATTTGTCCGATCTATATAGCAGTGAAAGCGATCCCAAAATAGAGGACGATCTGTGCTCCGGTGAGGAGTTGGCTCGAAAATTTATTGAAAAGTGGCGCAGCCTTTTAATTTCAGGTCAGTATACAGCGGAACAGTTGGCTCAGGCGCTCGACGATTACGAGCAGATAAATGTGCTGCTGTCGCTGCCTTCGGCTTATGCCGATTTGCGCTTTTCCGTAGAAAGCCAAAACGAAGTTGTGGGAGCTTTAAAGCAGCGTTGTACGGAAAAAGTCAGTGCCATTTTTGCCGATTTGATCTTCTTCGAATTAGAACTTGGCAAGATAGACGATCAGCATTGGCATGAGCTAAAAGAAGCGGAAGGTCTGGCCCAATACAAACATTTCATTGAAGAGTTGCGGCGCAGCCGCCAGCACACTTTGAGTGAAGCGGAAGAGAAAATTTTGGAACAGACTGCCGCTGGCGGTTGTCGTGCCTTCCGTCGCCTTTTCGGGGAATTAATTTCTCGTTTAACTTTCCCTATGGAAGTTGAGGGGCAGACACGCTCCCTTACTCAAAGCGAACTTTTGGCTCTTTTCCATGATCCTGACCGCAATGTGCGCCGCCGCGCAGCCAAAGTGCTGTCCGAAGTTTTGCAGGCCAATGCTCATCCAATTCATTTTACCTACAATACTTTGCTGCTTGATAAACTTATTAAAGACAAGCTGCGCGGCTTTGAGCATCCCGAGAGCAGTCGTAACTTAGACAATGAACTCAGTGATGCAACGGTTAGCATGGTGGTTGAGATAGTTAAGGCTAACTACCATATAGTGGCAGAATACTATCGTTTAAAGGCCGATTATTTAAATCTGCCTCGCCTTTATCATTACGATCGCTACGCTCCTTTAGGTCGTACCGATGAGCAAGTCTCCTACGAAAAGGCGAAACAGATCGTTCTGGACGCCTTTGGAGAATTCGATCCCAAATTTAAGGAGATGGCCCAAAAATTCTTCGACGGTAATTGGATTGACGCTAAAGTTTGCAGCGGCAAGCGCGGAGGGGCTTTCTGCGCCGGCATTGTACCCCAACTTCATCCGTATATAATGCTGAATTTTACTGGTCGTCTGCGCGATGTCCAGACTATGGCTCACGAACTCGGACACGGTCTGCACGATTTGCTGGCTTCTAAGCAGAACTGCTTTAACTTCCATCCGGTGTTGCCTTTGGCGGAAACGGCCAGCACTTTTGCCGAAATGATAGTATTTGAAAAGCTATTCAGCAATTTAGAGAAAGCGGAAGATAAACTGATATTACTGGCGTCAAAAATTGAAGACACCTTTGCTACAGTGTTCCGCCAGGTATCAATGTACACTTTTGAACAGCGTGTCTTTGCCGCCAGGGCTCAGGAGGGCGAGCTTTCGCTGGAGCGTATCAACGAAATTTGGCAACAGTCAATAGGCGAAATGTTCGGCGATTCCCTCTGTTTGGGAGCCGATCACGCTATCACTTGGCTGTATGTTCCTCACTTTGTATATACACCATTTTATGTGTATGCTTATGCCTTTGGAGAATTGCTCGTTTACAGTCTTTTTGCGCGTTATCACCGCGAGGGAGAAGCGTTTAAAGAAAAGTACCTGCAGTTCTTGGCTTCCGGCGGTTGCCAAACGCCAAGCGAACTTCTGGCTAAATTAGATATTGATATCGATAGCCGACAGTTTTGGCAAGATGGCTGCAATTTGATTGCCGCCAATGTAGAAAAAGCTAAAGCCTTGGTGCAGGAGCTGAAAGGGCAGACTGCAACGTCAGAGCCTGATTCTGACGAGAACGGCCACGACTGCTGCTGTGAAGAGAGCAGCTGGGATGAAAGCCGCGGTTGGGGTGATGGAGACGAAGATGGTTGGGACGGTCAAGGGGAAGACGACTTAATCGATCCGAGCGAGCGCGGTTTTTAACCCGTAAAAAATAAAAGGTCCCGCCTTTGGTAACCTAAACCTGAGGCGGGACCTTACTTTTTTTGTGGGCGATCGGTTAAACTCTAGCCCAATTTAGCTCTTTCTATTTCTACAATAGAAGGATCGAGTTTTTTGAAAAGTGGGGTCGCCGGATTCAGCTTGTGGCCAGCTTCGATACTGAAGAGTTGCCACTTCACTTCACTGCCTTCACCGGGAAGTCCTAATATAGAGTGCAGCTTGGTGCAGGTATCGGGCAAGAAGGGGTGGAGCATAACTCTCAGATTGGCAATAAACTGCACCATAGTGGCCATAATGGCACCGGTGCGCTTTTTATCAACCTTGACCATTTTCCAAGGAGCTTGAGAGTCGAAGTAGCGGTTACCCTCTCTGGCCAATTCCATAGCCTCTGCCAAAGCTTGTTTGAATTGGCATTCGCTGATTAACTTACCTACTTTAGCAAACGAATTTTCGGAACGGGCAATAAGCTCTTTATCTTCGGTTGTAAACTCAGCTTCAGGTATTTCACCCTGGAAATGTTTATAGGTAAACGATATGCTGCGGTTAACCAAATTACCCCACCAGCCTACCAATTCATCGTTATTGCGGCGCAGGAACTCAGCCCAGGAGAAGTCGCTATCCGAAGTTTCGGGAGCAGTGGCCGTAAGTACGTAACGCAGCGGATCCGGGTCATACTCTTTTAAATATTCGTCGAGCCAGACCGCCCAGTTGTTGGAAGTAGACAGTTTACGTCCTTCCAAATTCAAGAACTCGTTAGCCGGGATGTCGGAAGGCAAATTAAGTCCGCCTATGCCCATCAAAACGGCTGGCCAACGGATCGAGTGGAACGGGATATTGTCTTTGCCTATAAAGTAATAAGATTTAGCCTCAGGATTCTGCCACCACTGTTTCCATAAGTCTGGATCGCCCTGAGCTTTTGACCACTGAATGCTGGCAGAGAGATAACCTATTACCGCTTCCCACCATACATAAATGCGCTTCTGCTCGTAACCGGGAACGGGTACGGGAATGCCCCATTCCATATCACGGGTGATGGCTGAATCTTTTAAGCCTTCGTGCAGATAATTGTTGGTAAAGTTGAGCACGTTGGGACGGAAGTTCTTTTTGCTCTTCAGCCATTCTAAAATTTGTTCATTGAAAGCCGACCATTTAAAGAAGAAATGCTCGGTTTCTTTAATAACAGGTTTGGCTCCGCACAATTTGCACTTAGGCTCGATAAGCTCTTTGGCATCAAAGGTGCGCCCACACGCATCACATTGATCTCCGCGGGCTTTTTCGGCTCCGCAGTAAGGACACTGTCCTTCTACATAACGATCGGGCAAGAAAGTTTTGTCTTCCGGACAGTAAAGCTGCTCTTGACCTTGCAGATAAATGTAACCTTTTTTATAAAGGTCTAAAAATATTTTCTGTACAATTTCGCGGTGATTGTCCGTTCTGGTGCTAGTAAAAAGTTCCCATTGTACGTTTAACTTGTCCAGGCTGTCGGCAATAACATTGTGATAGCGCTCGGCTATTTCGGCAGGGGTTACTCCCTCTTTGTTGGCGCTGATAGTTATGGGAGTGCCGTGTTCGTCTGTACCCGAAACCATGAGGACCTTGTCGCCGTTCATGCGATGATAGCGGGCAAAAATATCGGCCGGCAAATAACAACCGGCCACATGTCCTAAATGGAGCCCGCCGTTGGCATAAGGCCAAGCAACGCTTACCAGGATATTAGCTGACATATTAACCTCCGAGTGGGTATGAAATACTTTGCCGTTTGTGAACGCTTCGAAATAAAAGAAGCGCGTCGGCATTTTTTGACCTGTCATATGAGACAGATTCCCACGGCAAAAACAGTTCTGGGCCTTCTCCTTTGAATTTTCTTTCCCTCTATAATTTACTACCCGATAAAAATAAGGCGACTGCAGGCAGGTAAGCATGTATATTTGTAAAAAAATAACTGGGGGTGGTTTGGCTACAGCTGATATTTTGTGTTGCTATTTTTTTTAACTGCAATATATCGTTTTTTATTATTCGCTGCCGAGTTTTTCTAAGCGGCGGACATAATATTTTTTTAAGTAAGCTTGGTGAACTATGGCATTAGTTGAGTTTGTACCAGAAAATCAAATCGCCTGTGTTGGATGCGGCAAGCGCATTCCTGTAGGTACTTTGGCTTACAGAGATGACGAAATGGAGGGAAGTTTCTGGTGTAAGCGCTGCTACGATGAAACCGTGGCGGAAATTATGGCTGAGGGGGAGGGCGGCGACTTTCTCTTCGATGAAGACTACGACGAGGAGCCTGCCGTTGTCGCGGCAGAACCTCCCGAGCCTGTAGCGGCTCCAGTTGCTGCCGTGTCCTTGCGCTCGGCGGTTTCCGACATCTCGTCGGCCGCTCCTGCTGCATCTCTACCTCCTCCCATTGAAGCTGCTTCCGCTGCGCCTGCGCCTCCGTCGGTCGGTCCCGCCCCTGCAGTGCCCTTGCGTTCGTCAGCCGGTTTTGCTTCTGCAGCGTCTTCGCACGCTTCGGTTTCTTCTGCTCCCGAAGCATCTTTACATTCGTCTGCCGGTTTTGCTCCCGCTGCGCCTCCGCGCCCGTTGGCCGGTCCCGCTCCTGCCATGCCTCCGCGCCCGTTGGCCGGTCCCGCTCCCGCCATGCCTCCGCGCCCGTCTGCTGGTCCTGCTCCTGCCGTGCCTCCGCGCCCGTCTGCTGGTCCTGCTCCTGCCGTGCCTCCGCGCCCGTCTGCTGGTCCTACTCCTGCCGTGCCTCCGCGCCCGTCTGCTGGTCCTGCTCCCGCCGTGCCTCCGCGCCCGTCTGCTGGTCCTGCTCCTGTTGCGCCTTCGCATCAGCCGGCTGGTCCTACTTCCGCCGCCGTGTCTTTGCATAAATCGGTCGAGCCCGAGCCCGCTGCACCTTCAAATTCAACTTTTGCGCCTTCTGGCGTCGATAGCCTAAGTTCTGATTATCCTGCTCCCGCTGAACCTATCCTTTCTGCGGAAGAGCCGAACGAAGATAACGATCATACCTATCGGATTGGTCGCCATCGGGTGAGTGAAGAAACTTTGGCAAGTTATCCTCCCTTGGGCGTAGAGCCTGTTTCTTTAAATAGCGAGCCCGAGCCAGAAACCGAGGATCAGAACGAGGTCGATCCTTTCAGTGACAACGTTTTTGCGCCTTCAACACCTTCTTATGGGAAGCGCAAAAGCTATACGGAAACTGCTGCCGTTTCTGCTATGGAGTCTGTTCCCGGTAGCATGAGTGAAATCCAGAGGCTCTGGAATCGTTATCACAACTACATGGCTGACAATCTCAGTGCCGATATGGTGGAAGGATTAGCCGACATCGGCAGTCGCAACTGGACTTGTATCAGCAGCGATATGGAAACGGTCATTTCTCAAGGCAATCCTTCATTAAAGTTGGGACCTGAAGCCGAGCAAATTTTGGCCCGCTTGGCTCCCGGGCAATCTTTGGAATATGGTTGGCCTTTAGTTGCTGTGGAAACCAACGAAGGTATGAGTGTAGCTCCTTTGTTGGTAGTTACCATTTCCCAGCCTCCTTACGAGAACAACAGCGCTTTAGTGCTCAGCGAGCCCATTATTAACCCGGCAGTATTGCGGGCTATTTGGTCGCACAGCAGCGACGTAAACTTCCTGCGTTCCAGTTTCGGTGACGGTGTTCCTCAAGGCGCGGTAGCTATCAGCCGTCATGTGCAGCAAATTTGCGAAACCATGGGATTAACCACTTACAATCTCGATCCCCTGAAGTTGGTGCGTCAGTTGCCGACAGATCCAGGCGTCTACAATATGGCTGTGCTTATGATTACTAATCCGAACAGCGTAGCGCAGAGAAGTATTGAAGAACTTAGGGAAATTGCCAAGGTCAGCGACTGGGAAGACAGTTCTATCGCTTGCTTGTTCGGGTATAAGCTCAAAGATGTCGGAGAACATCAGACTATGCCAGTTATGCCCTGGTCTGCCGAGTCGGTTTTTGAAGATTCCTTGCAGCTTATTCGCACCAAGTCGCTTACCGTTTTCACAATGTCTCAGCGTGACATTATCGATCAGCTAATTGCTTCTGCTTGTGCCAATGCCTGGATTGATAATGAATCTATTCTGGTTCTTTCCGATGACGACAAGCGCCTCGATGAAATTGTCAATTTGGCCGGCGATGTCCACTCCGGTATGCTGGTGCGTACTTGTGTGGCTCAAGATCTGATTTCTAATCCTAAGCGTAAGTGCAGTAGTCTTTCCGATTTGGCTGAAACTCTTATAAATGAGGTACAGGCGGCCAGCTCTTCTATTCGTCAAATTATCGGCAAAGCTTATAAAGACTTAGAAAAGGTTGAAGAAATACGCAAAGAGGCGTTAAAAGGAGCTGCTCACCGTAAAACTTGGAGCGACAAGAAAATTCGCTGGGAAAGTAAGCGTTTAGAAATTGCTAAGCGCATCTGGCAGCATGGTCTTTATCCTCAGGGAACCGATCCTAAGGTTATAGGCGTACAGGCCAAAGAGTTGGAAAAGGCCTGGATGCTCAAAGGTGTGCGCAGCAGTATGTTCTTGAAGCAGATCGGCGCCAAGGCTGGAGCCAATATCCAAGATGTCGTAGAATGGGCTAACATATCTCTGCATATTAAGAATGCCGAAGCGGAAATTTCTAAGGTTAACGATCCCGATAAATATAATGTCGGTTCCGCCAACTACCGCTGGGCCGCCAGCTGTATCGGAGCTGTTTCGGCCCGCGTTTCCGGAGCTCTGACCGGCTGCGCCAACATTTTGGAAAGATTGGCAGAGTGTACCGAGCGCGACGAAGATACCAAGTCAATCGTGACTGAACTCGTTCCTCACCTTAAAGCTTGGGCTTCTAACTACTACGATGCCAATCAATTTTTCGAGCTGCAGTCTTGCATGTTCGATACGCTTATTTTAGATAACGCTAACCAAATTAACTTGGCTTGGGCTCTTCCTTGGGCATACCGGGCGAAGCGTTTGGTTATTATTGGCAACCCCAACGGAGTTCCCCCAAATGTGTTTGTCGACGGAAGCCAGCTCGGTATGGCCGCTGCTAACTACGGATTCGAACGCCAAGATCTTATCGATCGCGGTATCGAATACGGTTCAGCGAGTGTATTTAGTGCCTTTAGTATGGCTTAAATAAAGCTATATATTAAATAGGTAAGAGGGGCGTGATGGCAGACACCTATAGCGCTCCTTTTTTATAGGCAAAAATAACTATGGATAATATATATTGTAACTGCAATGAAATAAGTGGGCCATTTCATATTATAGGAGATTGCCACGGCTGTGCCGATGAACTTGTCGAGTTGTTGGAGAACATAGGCTATGTTGTGGGCAGTGGGGGAGAAATTTTTGCACCTAAAGACAGCCGTTTATCGGAATATAAATTAGTCTTTGTTGGCGATTACTGCGATCGCGGTCCTAAAAGCGCCCAAGTTCTGCATATACTTATGAAGGCTTGGCAGGATGGTCCTGCATTTTTTCCTCAATTAACGTCACTGAAAGGCCAGTCGCTTAATTTCTCGGAAACAGAGGAACTTAAGGGGGCCTATCGTTTCGCTTTAGGTAGTGACAAAGAGAAGTGTTTGTCTGAATCGGTAAATTGGCAGGAAGTTGAAGAGGCCTTGCGTCAAGGTTTATGCGGGGAAAATGGCCTAACTATGCTGCAAGCTGCCGCTTGTGAGGGAGTATACTTAAAAAGATGGTTGAAAGTTAATAAATTGTCTTCTTTGCGGCGCATTCCGGTGCTAGCCGTAAAAGGCAATCACGATTTAAAGCTTGAAAAAGTAATAGACGGGCGCAATGTGCAGTCTTTTGCTGATCGGGCTGCTACGGTGCTCGGCTTAAGAGCAGCTTGGCAGGGATACTACCAATTCGCCAAGGGACAATTCCGCGGTCTGTTTCCTTTCTCTTTGGCCGAATTGAGAACTTTTTTAGCTGATCTGCCCTGCTATATAACTTTAGAAGGGGGGAACTTGCTCGTTTCGCACGCCGGTTTGTGTGAAAATTTGCAGGGAAAAAACAACAAGCAAGCGGCCCATTTTTGTTTGTTTGGCGATACTAACGGAAAACTGAACGAGGAAGGCATGCCTATAAGGCGCCACTGGGAAAACGAGTACCAGGGACAGACACAGGTGGTTTATGGACATACGCCTGTAGAGCTGCCTGCGGTCTGCGGTCGCACTGTCAATATTGATACTGGCTGCGTTTTTGGAGGCTCTCTGAGTGCCTACAGCTATCCTGATGGTCAGATTTTTTCCACGCCTTGTCAAAAAGCTTATTTCTGTCGCCAATTGGCAGAACAGTACAATTTTTGTTTCTGACCAAGAGCAGCGAAGGCTGCAGCTCAATTGGTTCCATATTTTTCCTGCCTAAAATGAGCATTGTAAAAATATGAAGCGTTCAACTGTTTCAACTATAGTTGTCAGCGATATTGTCATTAAAATTTTCCGCCGTCAGATTAAACGCAGTGTGCTGCGCATAAAACCTGGCAGCGGAGAGGTCTGTGTCAGCGCTTCTCCGGAGCTTTCCGATAGTCAGCTGCGCCGTTTTGTGGAAAGTCGACTGAACTGGATTCGCACTCAGTGTCTCCGCTGCCGGAATATGGCTCCCGTATTTATTGCCGATGCCGACAGCTCCGCCGAGAGTTTTTGCTTTGTGTGGGGACGTCGTTACGGCGTAAGGGTGGCAGTCGGTCAACCTTTGGTGAATCGCGTTAGTTTTCGGGACAACAGCTTTTTACTGATAGAAACGACTAAAAAGAATTACTCTTCTGCGTGGCTACAGGCTATGGTAGACAAATTCTTGCGTCGGGAATTGCAGATCAAACTGGATGAAGCTGTTAAAAAAGGGCAGCAAATTACTGGTTTAACTGTCGATGAATACCATATAAAAAAATGGTCACCAAGTGGGGAACATGCAATCCTTCTAAGAGGCGCATCTGGATTAGTACACTTTTAGTTCATCGTATTCCAGAATGTCTGCACTATGTGGTACTGCACGAAATGACCCATTTACTGGAAAGAGGCCACAACAGCACTTTTTATAAGTATATGGATAAATTCTGTCCTAACTGGCGCGAGCTCAAGGACAAGCTGAAGGATCCTTTAAAAGCAGAAGATATTTGATAAAAGTAATTTCAGACAGTTTAAGCCGAGAAAAAGTCAGTCGGCTTAGGCTGTCTGTTTGTAAGTTTGTATATAACAGAACGGAATATTTATGGCTACATTTTCTATTTTAACGTTGGGCTGCAGAGCTAATCAATCCGACTCAGAACTTATTGGAGAAATTCTCAGAAACAACGGTTTCGTCCAGGTCGGTGCCAATGAACCAGCCGATTTAGGTATTGTCAATTCTTGTACAGTTACAGCTGAAGCGGATCGCAAGGCCGGTCAAATGGTGCGTCGACTTAGCAGGATTTGTCATTTTGTAATGGTGACCGGATGCGGGGCTGCAGCCAAAGGCGGCTTGATCACCAAAGGTATGCTCACAGATAACGTTATTGTGTTGCCTCCCTCTCAACGAGAGAGAATCCTTGAGTATATACCGGAAATGCATATAAAAACAAAAGAAATATGTATAGATAATTCTGATAAAAAAAATAATTGCTGCAAAGGTGGCGAAAATTTTATTGAAACTAGGAAGAATAGTGTAATGCATCGTGCTAGGGCTTTACTTAAAGTGCAGGAAGGATGTAATCATATGTGCACTTTTTGTATTGTGCCTATGGTACGTGGCCCTCTAGTAAGTCATCAACCTGAACAGCTTATTCCTCAAGTGCATAAGCTTTGTACTGAAGGTTACAAAGAGATTGTTTTAACCGGTACGCATTTGGCTCTGTGGGGGCGCGACAGTCTTTCCAAACGGAAGGCTCGAGAAGCTGGTTTGCCCGAGCAAAATTTTGCCGATCTTTTGGAAACGCTGATAAATAACAGCGAAGGAGTGCGCTTCCGTATCAGTTCAATTGAGCCTATGTCTTTTCCGGAGCGCATTATCGATCTGATGAAGCTGTATCCGGATCGTCTCTGTCCTCATTTGCACTTAGTAATTCAGCACGCCAGTGACAAAATTTTAGCCTCCATGCATCGCGACTATACTTTAGCCCAGTACGACGCTCTAGCAGAAAAATTTATTGATCAGGTGCCGGGCGCTTGTTTAACTACCGATATTTTGGTCGGTTTTCCGGGAGAAACAGAAGAAGACATAAATATTTTAACCGAGTATCTGCAGCGCCGTCATTTCTGCCATTTACACGTTTTTCCTTATTCTCAACGTCAGGGGACGGCAGCTGCCGGTTGGAAAAACCAGGTTGAAGAACAGGTAAAGAAAGAAAGAGTTAGGAAAATAATAGAGCTGGGCGAGAAGAGTGCTCAGGCTGTTTATGAGTCGTTTGCCGATACTGTCAGGCCTGTTTTAGCGGAAAGGCCGTCTTCACGCCCCGGATTTTTGTTAGGTACTGCCGATAATTTTTTAACTGTTGAATTTCCCGGTCAACTATCCGATATAGGTAAAATAATGCCTGTAAAAATTAGGAGGATGAATGAACTTTAGGCGCACCAAAATTGTGGCTACTATAGGGCCAGCTTCTCAGGGTAAAGATATGCTTGACAGGCTCATAAAAGCTGGAGTCAATGTAGCCCGCTTAAATTTTTCTCACGGAACGCATCAAAGCCATCAAGAATTGTATGACAGTCTGCGTGAAGTAGGCCGCCAAAACGATGTTTTCATTACTATCCTGCAAGACTTGTGCGGCCCTAAAATTCGTCTTGGCACCATTAAAAGCGGCAGTGTTATGGAAGTTGGCCAAACCTGCATTTTTACTGCCGAGGAAATTGAGGGCGATGCCAGCATTATGCACGTTTCTTACCCTCGCTTGGCGGAAGAAGTGAAACCGGGCAGCTTAATTCTGCTCGATGACGGTTCTTTGCAGTGCCGTGTCGAAGAAGTCAAAGACGGTAAAGTGTACGCAAAAGTTTTAGTTGGCGGTCCCGTCAGCTCTCACAAGGGCGTTAATTTACCCGGTACAAAGCTCTCTATTCCTTCTTTGACCGAGAAAGATGCCGACGACCTGCGCTTTGGTTTGAAAATGGGGGTCGATTATGTTGCTATGTCCTTTGTGCGCAGCCCTCACGACGTCGAACCGGCCCGGCGCATTATGGATGAGGTAGGCATACATCGTCCCATTATCGCTAAAATTGAAAAGCCCGAAGCTCTGGAACGTATTGAGGAGATTATCGATGCCTTCGACGGTATCATGGTAGCTAGGGGCGATCTGGGTGTGGAAATGCCAATTGATGACATTCCTGTAGTGCAGAAGCGTTTAATTCATCTGGCCAGAAAGAAATACAAGCCTGTTATTTGCGCTACTCAAATGCTCGATTCCATGATTCGCAATCCGCGTCCTACTCGAGCAGAAGTTACCGATATTGCTAACGCTATTTTTGACGGAGTCGATGCAGTTATGCTTTCTGGTGAAACTGCTTCCGGAGCTTATCCTGAAGAAGCTGTTTCCGTTATGGCCGGTGTGGCCATGAAGGCGGAAGAATGTCTGCCTTACGATAAAATTTTTACTCTTGATATAGATAAAAATGATCGTTCTCGCTTAGGTTGCGATATTGCCTTGAGCGCTTGTGAAATTGCTGAAGCCTCCGAAGCTAAAGCCATTGTGGCCTGTACATCTGAAGGGCGCACCGCCCGCTTTATTTCTCACTTCCGCCCGCGCACTCCGGTTTTGGGAATTGCTTACGATGCAGCAATCGCTAGGCAGATGAATTTGCTGTTCGGTCTTGTTCCTGCTTTAGTTAAAAAATCCGATTCTATAAGCGGCATGTTTTTTAACTCCATTAACGAGGCCTTGCGCCGCAAATTTATCAATAAAGGGGATAAAGCTGTAGTAGTGGCCGGCTTCCCGCCCGGTGAACCTACCAACTGTATTTTTGTAAATACTGTCAAGTAAGTGCGCGGTCTCAGCCGCAACAGCGCCCGGCTTCTTTCCCAAAAATTGAGCCGGGCACTGTTTTTATGCCGGGCAGCTTTACGCTTCCGAAAAGACGTGGGCAGCTATGTCAATTTTGCTTAGCTTTGGCCTTTAATATCGCTTTAACTTTGCTGACTAAATAGGTGCTAGTTTTTTTGGGGTTATCTTCGTACACTGCTATATAATCTAGTTGTTGAGTCGATCCCAAATAAGCGATATAGCGTATCTGTTCGGTGCTTAAAATTTTATCGACGGCTTCTGTAAAAGTATTACTGGAGCTTTGAGCTTTTTTTATTTTATGCAAATAGGGAAGAAGCTGAGCCGCTTTGTCAGCTGCAAGTTTATTATCTGTGGCTTGCATAGCTGCCAGGGCGTCCAAGGTCTTATAAAGCTGCCCGCTGTTTTGACTAACAAATTCGGGGGCGCTTAAAGACGTCATTTTATCATTTACTTTTAAATTGCTGCGAAGTTCAGGCTGCTGAGGAAAAGAAGGAGCAGCAGCTAGGCCGGCCCAGGCTATAACTGCAAAGCAAAAAATTTTTACTGTTTTCATTTGGAACAAACCTGATACAACGAACAAATAATTCGGCAGATTTTCCCACATGGAAAAATCTGCCTACAAAAAGTAAAGTACAGCTACTTATTCAGTTTATCGGCTATGCGGGCTAAATCCATTTCCGCCATAGCATGGTTGCTGTCTAATGACTTGCACTTCATGAAGTGAGACTGAGCCGTTTTTAAGTCGGCAGGGTTATTGTTCAGATCGTAGCGTCTTTCGTAGCAACAGCCTAAGTAATGCTCTATGTCGGCGTTTTTGCCGCCAAATCCTTTGGCAGCTGCCGTGAAGCTCATAATAGCACTCTCAATGTCGCCGTTGCGGTACGATATAAGTCCGGCTCCAGCCAAAGCCTGTGGAGCTGTGGGATTGAGTTTCAAAGCCTGAGCGTAAAAATCTTGAGCGCGGCTTACGCTTCCTGCTTTAAGAGCTTCGTTGCCTTGAGCAGCTAAAGCGACAGCTTTGCTATTATCTGAAGTTTCTATAGGCACATCAGACAAGTTGCCGATAGGAATGCCAGAGTAATCGGCGCTATCTTTGGGCACAAAAGTAGCCTTGGCCAGAGCTGATTCAATCTTGGCCAGCTCCTGCTTAGCCATGTCGTGTTTAGAATCGAGTTTTATACATTCCTTCAGGTGGTCGCGGGCCATCTCAATTTCGGAACGTTCCAATTCCAGAAGCGACATCCTGTAATAGCACTCGGCACGTCGGTAATTTTTATTGGCTAGATCTTGGTAAATTGGATAGCAATCGATATTGTTACCGGCATCTTGGAGAACAGAAGCTTTGTAGAAGAGAGCTTCTTTGTTGTCAGGTTCTAAAATGCAGACATTATTGATGAGATCGAGGGACATCGAAAAATTGCCCAACTTGCGGAAAAGTTGAGACATCTGCATGCGGTAGTCGGTCTTGCGTCCGACTACTTGTCCGGCCAGATCGCCGACGTAAGCAAAGCGCACGGCGTCTTCCACTTGGCCGTTATCGATGCTCCATTTTATGCGAGCCTCGACGCGCTCAAAAAAACTTTTATCGATAAGTCTGGTATTTTCTTTTAGAACTGAGGACCAGGCTTCCACAGGGGCGGAAAACACTCGGCGCAGCATTAAAACTTGAGAAGCTTCGTCGGCAGCTTGAACCGGAGCGCCAAAACTGAGAGAAACTCCCAATAAAGCGGCGGCTGCCAAGCCGGTTATAAAATGTTTACTCATAGTGTTCCTCGCATTATGGACTGTTTTTCTATTAACAGCCTCTTTTAACGAAATAGATCAAAAAATACCTTTTTCCCAACCGTGGTGTTTCTCGTTCGGAGCCTTTCCCTCCTACCTAAGGCTTAAATATGCCTAAGACAGAGGAAGAGACTCCGTCCGCAGAGGCTTTGGAGCTGAAGAAGCAAAGACGGTTAAGAATCTGAAGCCGTTATTTTACTAAGCTTATAAAAAAGTCCTAAGGCTCTGGCAGCCCGTTCAGCCTCGGGAAATACCGGTACTAGATGGCTTTCTAGATACTCTCTAAAAGCTGTATATTTGTCGCCCCCGTTTACCGACACCACTATAGGCTGACTGAAAGTGCGCGACATTCTCACCAGGCTCGGACCTAAAAGATGCGGATCAGCTTCAAAAGGAGGCAGCACGCCTTCCATGCCGTTTCCGTGAGGCATAACTGCTATTAAGGCTGATTGGTAAATTCCGGAGCGTAAAGCTGCCGAGACTGCTGGTTCATAAGCCGAATCGTGAGTGGCCGGCCCTACGTCGGCAGGGTTATTTGTGCTATCTAAAATTTTGCCCAAATAAGGTTGCAATACTTCCGTAACGCCGGTATCAGGTTTAGGAAGTTTCATATCGAATCGGCTCAGCTCATCGGAAGCAAGTACGCCCTCGTAACCGGCTCCGTTTATAACAAAAACATTTGGTCCTTGCGGTCGCTTTTTTTCGCACATGGAAGCCAGCTTTACAATGTCACGAAACTCTGTCTCCGAATTGACGATAAGGGCTCCGGCTTGCATGACAATCGCTTCAAATATGGCGTCAGTTCCGCTCATGGAAGCAGTATGCGATCTGACAGTTACGGCTCCCTGGGCGGTACGGCCACCTTTTTGGATGATTACTATTTTGCCTTGGAGGCGGCAGCGGCGCACCGCTTCGGCCAGGCGGCGCCCGGCTTGAGGCTGCAACCCTTCTAAATAGGCCGCAGCTATTCGCACGCCCGGATCGTCAGCTGCCATGGACAAGCCATCGGCTACATCGGTTTGATAAGCGTTGCCAACCATAATTGACCAGCGGAACCCCAAGTGAGGCTGGCAGTCCAAAAAAGAAGCAAAGCGGGCGCCGCTCTGTAAAATTAGGGCCGTATTGTTTGTGCTCGCTTCAGGAAAACTGCCTATGCTTACTCTGCCTTCCGGTAAAAAGTCGATGGGGATGTCGCCGGGGCTGCCCGTTTGGGAGTAAAGAGCCATAGTATTGGGACCTAAAACGGGAATATCCCCCAAAGAAGCCACTGCTTCTTTTAGTTCCTGACCGGCTTGGCGGCCTCCGCTAGTTTCGTCGAAACCTGAAGCCAGCATAAGTACCGTGCCTAAAGAAGATCCGAACTTAGCGTAAGCTTCACGCAACGACGAGGCTGTAAAACGCGACGACAAGGCTAAAACGAGTACATCGGGGGCAAAAGGTAAATCGCTTATTGAGCGGTAGACTTGGTCGCCATTAATGCTGCCGCCTTTAGGATTTATGGCCCAAGTCTGACCTTTAAAATTCTTTTTCAGCCTGTCGTAAACCACGCGCCCCAGACTCGTAGAGTCGGAAGCAGAACATCCCGCTACAGCCGTAGCTTTAGCGTTGTGCATAGAATTCGCCAGCTTGTGCAAGTTAGGGCGAGTCGTTTTTATTAAAGGATGCTGACGTTCTTTAACTTGGAAGAGCAGATCTAGAGCTTGAGGGCCGTCTTTAGTAAAGGCTAGCGGATTTATCTCCCAATCTTCAATTTGCAAATCGGGTCTGAGCCGGTGGAATTCTTCTGCCGTTTGTCCGAACTCGTACAGAAAGTGGCTAAACTGCTCCAAGTTGGCTAATGGTTCAAGATTGCGGTAACCGCTAAACCATAGCTTAGCCAGAGGAGCCTGCTGTAAGAGGGCGGCAATTTCGGTAGTATTCAAAGTAGGCAGCCAGTACTGGAGGTTATGGCGCAGCTCGGTCAGACGTCCGCCTTCGCCGAAAGCCACAACGGCTCCGAAGCTGCCGTCGTTAATTAACGATAATAAAACTTCACCGCCTTCGCTGACTGTAATTTTTTCTTCAATAGTTACCTCTTCTACGGGGGCACCTATGCCGACTGTGGCCCGACTTACAAAACGGTCCATAATCGCCTGATCTAACTTATCGGTAAGCATAACCGCCTGTGCCTCAGTTTTGTGAGCTGTAAAGGGACGGCTAACTTTTAGGACACAGGCTGAGTTATCAAAATTGGATTGCTCCTGGCAGGACGGATAGTATAGTTGTCGGCGGGGAAAACGCAATCCCAGAGCTTTTAAAGCTTTTTCAGCTCCGGCTAACGAAGGATCGTGGGCTAAAATTTGGGCGGCAGTTAAATGTGAAGTCATATTATAGGCTTAGCGCTCCTTTGAATTGGCGGAAGATAAAGAAAAAACTTAGCAAATAGACGGGAATATAACTCAATTTAACTTTGACAGCTGCTTTTAGCTTTATACGTGGAGCTCTTCAAAGCGTCCGGCCGAACGGTTCTTGCGCACATTGTTCCACGAGAAGCAACGGCCGTTCATGGCAATGTAAACACCGTGAGGCAGAGTTTGCACAAAAGCTAAAGCGCTGCCTAAATTGAATAAACCGTCGGAACTTCCGAAGGCGTAGGGAATCATGGCTCCGGTTAGTACTATGGTTTTATCTTTAATTCTTTCACCCAGATATTTAGCGGTTAATTCCATAGTGTCCGTGCCGTGGGTAATGACAATGCGTTCATTAGAACTTTTGACGCATGAAGAATAGATAATTTCCCGGTCGCTGTCATTCATTTCTAGGCTGTCTATCATCATTATGGTGCGTATTTCTACGTTTGTGAGGTTGCGACCCAAACGCAGCATTTCATGTAAATGACTATCTCGGAAATACAGTTTGCCGTGTAATTCGTCGTACTCTTTGTCGAATGTGCCGCCGGTTACAAAAATACGAATATTTTCCATATGTTTTATCAGATACTCCATGCCGATCGGCGAGAGAAGAGGCTGCTTTTGGTGAGCGCTTAAGTCTCTCAGCCGATCAATATAAATTTGTGGTTAATCGATTTATTTCAGTAAAGCCATATAAGAAGCAATTCTGTCTAAGCCTTTATCAATGAGCTCCATGCTGGTAGCAAAGCTGAGCCTTATATGGTTGGGAGCTCCGAAGTCTTCTCCCGAAACAACAGCTACTTGTACATTGTCAAGTAGCGATTCGGCTAAATCGTGGGCGCTGTTGATAACCTTGCCTTGAGGATCTTGTTTGCCGAAATAGGCGCTGACGTCGGGGAAAGCATAGAAAGCTCCGGTGGGACGCGGGCACTTCAGGTTGGGAATGGCGCAGAGGCGTTCGTAAATTCGGGCAGCGCGTTTGGCAAATTCACTCACCATTTGGGCAACCGGTTCTTGAGGTCCGTTCAAGGCTTCAATTAAAGCTGCAAAATTGCTGGCAGTAATGTTGGAGGTCATTTGGCTTTGCAGCTTAGTCATACCGGCAATAATCTGTTCCGAAGCTACAGCATACCCGATGCGCCAACCTGTCATGGCATAGGCTTTGCTAACGCCGTTAATAGTAATGATTCTGTCGGCAAGCTCTGGATCGGCGCAGGCAAAACTTAGGAAAGGATAGTCGGCATAAGTCAGTCGTTCATAAATTTCATCGGAAATGACGTGTAGCTGAGGATGTTTGGCTATAACGGCGGCCAGAGCTTTTATTTCATCGGGAGTATAACTTATGCCAGCTGGATTCGAGGGAGAGCAAAGCAAGAAAACGCGGCTCTTTTCAGTAATATTTGCCTCTAGCTGTTCGGGAGTGACTTTAAAATTGTTGTCAGGATCGGTTTCAATTATTTTGACCGTTCCTCCGGCAAGTTTAATGTGCTCCGGATAGCTGACCCAATAAGGAGAGGGCAAAAGAACTTCGTCGCCGGGATTAACCAAAGTCAGAAAGCTCAGAAACAGAGCTAACTTAGCTCCGGTAGAAATAATGACATTTTTGGTAGTAATTTCACGTCCAAAGCGATTTTTAAAGTAGTCGGCTACCGCCTGTCTGGCTTGGACGGTGCCTGGAGTTGCTTCGTAGCGAGTTGCGCCGTGGTGCAGAGCCTGGCAAGCGGCCTCCACAATATTTTCCGGAGTAGAAAAATCCGGTTCGCCGGCTCCAAAACTGATGACATCAGCCCCTGCCGCCTTGAGAGCTTTGGCTTTGGCATTAACGGCCAGAGTAGAAGAAGGTTTTACATTCATTACACGGTTAGATAACACGGTCATATTCTCTCCTTAAATTTCTGTAACTGCTGACATAAATTCAAAAATCATCCGGATATGTTCCCCCTAAGTTCTGTCTGAAAATTGCCGCTCCCTTTCTTTTTGATTAAAAAACCTGCTTAAATAGGCACAAAAACAGTAAATTTGAGCAGACAAATTTATCGAAAAAAAGTAAACTTTCTTAACTTTTTTTCGGCCCCTATATACAAAAATAGTAGGAAAACGGATCCTGGTGTAATATTATCAGGCGGGAGCTGTTGCGGGGTGCGGCTCTCTCCGTTTGTGTGGTTATAAGGCTTTGCGCCGGAGAGGAAATTCAAATATTTGAAAACTGAAAGTAACAATATAGACAAAACTGTCACCCTGGCTGAACTTATACCTGGCGATGTCGCCACTATCGAAACGTTTAAGGAAGTCAGCCATAATGTGCGCCGTATCATGACTTTAGGCATAAATGCTGGAGCTGTAGTTAAGATGGTGCGCCGGGCTCCTTTAGGCGATCCCTTGGAATTTGAAGTTAACGGTTGTCTACTTACCCTGCGCAGTGAAGATGCTGCTTCTGTAGTGGTAGGGGGAGTAAAACATGACTAAAAGTTGCTGCAGCAGCGGCCCAAAAGTGGCAGCCAAGGGCGGCACTGCGCCGGAAAATGGCGCCGACAGTCGCCTGTTTGTCATGGTAGGCAATCCCAATGTAGGTAAAACAACCTTAATTAATGCCGTTTCCGGAGCTTCTCTGCGCATAGGCAACTGGCCGGGCACCACAGTAGAGCGCATGGAGACTCATTTTGTTTATCAATACGATTGCCGTACAAATGAGTCTGAACCATCTGTTGCTCAAGCTCGGACTGAGCAGGTTGTCGGCAGTGAATCCGGCAGCGATGTAAGTGAACAGAATATTTCTGCCCAAGATTCTCCTTCTTCTCAATCGGATAAAAAAGAAGGAGTCGGCACGCCGATAAATGTTCATTTAGTCGATTTGCCCGGTGCCTATGGTTTGGCCGCTTCCAGCGCCGAAGAAAAAGTTACGCGCGATGAGCTACTGACCCGTATGCCCGATGCTGTAATTGATGTAATTGATGCCGGCAACCTAGAGCGCAATTTGGCTATGACTATCGAGCTAATCGAATTGGGAGTGCCCGTAATAGTGGCTTTAAATCTGCTCGATGAAGCCAAGGAAAAGGGCATGAAGCCTAATATCGAGGCTTTGTCTCAAGCTCTCGATCTGCCCGTAGTACCTACGGTGGCTGTTCGCGAAGAAGGCGTGCGCGAGCTTATGCAGCATGCTGTGAAGGCGGAGCGCAGCAAACTTAAAATTGAGTATCCCCAAGAAATAGAGGAAGCCATCGCCGATCTGTCCTCCTTTTTGGATACTCCGGCTGCCCGCTGGCTCTCTGTATCGGCTCTAATCGGTGATAAATTGGAAGATCTGGATGAGCCAGTTTCCGATGAGGGATTACAGGCGGGGGAGCGCGCTCATCAGGCTATAAAAATACCTTCCGATTTTAGAAAAAAAGCCGAATATTATCGCAAAAAATTTGCCGAGAGCGGAACCGATTGTTTTTTGGAAGTAGCCGACACCCGTTATCGCTTGGCTAGAAAATTTGCAGAGTTGGGACAGTCGGCGCCAGCCGGAGTCCACAAGCTTACCGCCACTATAGATAAGGCTGTACTTCATCCCGTCTTCGGTATACCCATTTTTCTGTTTTGCATGCTGCTTCTTTTCCGCTTTACGTTTGCTTTTTCCGATCCGTGGGTGGAATGGCTCAATGTCATTAAAGAAGTGTTTATGGGGTGGACCGCATCTGTCAATATGCCAGATCTGCTGCGCTCTTTCATTATGAACGGCGTTTTAGAGGGCTTAGGTACAGTTTTAGCTTTTACTCCGGTGCTTTTTGTTCTGTACGTAGGTATGAGCGTTTTGGAGTCGAGCGGTTTTTTGGCTCGTTCCGCCTTTTTGGTGGATCGCGTTATGAAAGCTATGCACCTGCCCGGTAAGGCCTTTATTCCTATGCTGGTGGGAGTGGGCTGCAATGTGCCTGGTATTGTTGCTACGCGCACTTTAGAGTCTTTCAACGAAAGGCTTCGGGTTTCCATGGCAGTGCCTTTTGCCCCGTGCAGTGCCAGAATGGCCGTGTTCGCTTTTTTTGCAGCCATTTTCTTTCCTAAGAATCCGTCTTATGCTCTGTTTTTTATTTATACGGTCAGTATATTGATGGGTCTTTTCACTATTTGGCTGATGAGTAAAATTCTCCATTCCGATGAGACCGGATCCATTATGGAACTTCCTCCTTATCGGCTGCCAACTCTAAAAGTTATTTGGAAACAGGCTTGGGCTCGCACTTTGAGCTTTTTGGAGGGAGCCGGAGGAGCTATATTTACTGCAGTAATTTTTGTTTGGATAGTTGACAGTTTCCCTCTAGGCAGCGCTGACAGCTACTTTGCTCGTCTTTCCCGTCTGTTTACTTACTTTACCGCTACTTTTGGCATAACTGATTGGCATTTAGCCGGAGCTTTGGTGCCCGGTTTTGTGGCTAAAGAAGTTGTGGTTGGATCTATGGCTGTAAGTTATTTTGGAGCCGGTTCTGAGGTGGCTGCCATAACTTTGGGCAGCGGTTTAGAGCATATTGTAGTCAGTTTTACCGAAGCCATAATCAATACTTTCAAGGCTGTTTTCCAACTCTTCGGTTTTATTAATTTCGGTGGAGAGGCTGAGGAAGGGCCGGCTGGATTGGCCGCCAAGTTGCTTAACAGCGCTTCGCCCAGAGCTATTTTGGCCTATATGATTTACGTGCTGCTTTATATGCCTTGCGTAGGTACGCTCAGTGCTTTAAAAACTGAATTTGGCTGGAAATGGACTTGGTTCTCTATTGTTTATTCGTTAGTTGCCGCCTGGATTTTAGCCGTTATTGTCTATCATTTGCCTTTAGGCGAACTTTTGGCCTCTCTTTAAAATAGCGGGAGCCGGGTAAAATAACGGGGTTGGAGAATCTTTAACTATATGATTAAAGACTTGCTACGTTTTTTAGCTGCAGATAAATCTTGGCCTGAAGCGGCGGAGCATTTTCACTGTTCGGTTGAAGTTCTTGCTTCCATGTTTGAACAACTTGAACGGGGAGGCTATATCGTGCGCGGCTCAGAAAGTGGGCGCGGTTTGTGCAGTTCGGCTGCTTGTAAAGCTTGCATATACAAAAAAGTATGCGAGACCAAGAGTAATATTAACTTTTGGACGCTTACCGAGAAAGGCCGCCGGGCTGCTGCTGCGTCGTCCGCTAAGGTAAACGAAACCGATCGTTCAGACTGAAAGCAAAGAAAAGAACGCAACAGCCCTGTTATTTTTGGCTTTATCTTTTGTCGGTAGAAGAGGCGTCAGGCGGCTTTTAGAGACGTCAGTTGCGCTTTTTGTACAATTAAACGCCTTTTTTAGCCCAAATAGGAGCTAATGAGGCGTTTTTTTTGTTGTTATTTAGGGACTAAAAAAACTAACAAAGGCGGGTGAAAGCGCCTTTATGCACAACTAGAATAATCTATGCGCTCGTTTAGAGCACATATTTGATTTATGGCACGGGGAGTTATTTTTCGGATTTGGGTCCATTTTCAACGTAGAAAACGTGCAGCTGTTTCTGCAGATCTTCATAGTTCATCAGGCCTTCCTGAGCTGACAGCAAATTGCCGTCGGAGTCTAGAAACCAATAAGATGGTATAGATTTAACCTGCAGCTTGTCGTACAGTTGCTGACTGCCCAAAGCCATTTCAAAATTTATTTTTTCGCTTTTTATAAACTTTTGAGCTGTGGGCAAAGGTGTATCGTAAACTAACATAATGACGCGCAGATTCGATCCGCACTGCGTACTGAATTTCTTTAGAGCTTCAATTTGAGCCTTATGATCATCGAACCAAGTAGGAGACCATAGGGTAACTACGGTCAAATGCTGATTCGTTTTGGGAGTAAAGCTCAGCTCTTTTTTTGAATTTAGTGCTTGTACTTTTAAGGAAGCAAGCGGCCGCCCTGTAGAGCGCAGCAGAGGAATAGTATCTTTGCCAACAGGTCCTGTTTGTTCACCCACACTCCCGTTTCCGCTGCAGGCCGAGGTCAACAACAGCCCGATAAAACTTGCTGTTACAATAAATTGTCTGAATATTTTTCCGTATTCGGTTGCCGATTGATTAGGTTGTCTGTCTGTATTTCGGTAATTCATTTGTATCTCCGTTTTAAGCAGGCTGAATAACTACATGGATTTTAATCCTGCAATTTCGACATGAGGATCGACTAAAAGTGTTTTGAAACTTTTAATCAGCACACGTCCAGGAGGACTGCCCTTAGGCTTTTTAACCTGCTTGACATCACAGAAACTTACTTCAACTTTCGTGTCCTGACGTGCTTTACAGCGGCGAGCAGCTACGACAGCAGCCGCTTCCAAAACTTCAGGCCCCGGCTTGCGTCCGGCCGTTTTTATAACTACATGAGCTCCGGGAACACCGTGAGAGTGCAGCCAAATATCTCCAGCTGCCGCTATTTTGAAAGTTAATTGATCATTTTGACGCGGATTACGCCCGGCTAGAATTACAAAGTTTTGATAGGTGAATTTCTTGGGGCCTAAGGGACCAGTTTGAATAGAGCGCGTCTTTTTGGGTTCGGCTGCGATTCCACCTTTTTTAGATTCGCTCCATTGGCGGCGTATGTCTTCCAGCTCCTGAGCTTCTGAGGCGGTTTCTGCAAAGTACAGCAGCTCGTCTAAAAACTCAATTTCTTCTTGGGCACGCCGAATGGGTTCCTGAACCGAATCGACTGCTCTTTTTAAGCGATGGTACTCTTTAAAATAGGCTTGAGCATTATCGCTGGCTGAGAGTAGCGGATTTAAAGCGATTATAATTTTGCCTTCCGAACGCTCAAGACTTAATTTTCGCCGCTTGGCTTGCTTAGCCGCTCTGCCGCTTTTAACGACGGTTTCCGGTTCTGTCATTATCGAGCTTGCCTCGGCTAGCACGGTCTCTATATCTGCAGGTAGATTATTGGGATCGTCTTCCAAAATTAGACAGCTGTCGTGAGGAGCAATTTTATCTAAATTAGCTAAAATTAATTCTCCGGCTAGGCGTTTGAGTGGACTTAATTTAGTATTTTCTAGGGCTTCCAAGCGCTTTTGTAAGGCTGATTGGGTTTTTTCCTTAGCTTTATTCAGCAAGCGTTGTACAATGAGGCGTTTATCATCTATTCCCGGCGATGAACTATGAGTTTCCATAGCTTTGAGCATAGAGGGAAATGATGATTCTCCCGCTTCTCCCAGCGGCCAAGGAGAAAGCTTGCCCTGGGCGCTCAGTATTGGCTCGAAGGTGTCTTCCTCTAGCAACATTTGCCACTGATCGAGAGCTATGGCCAAATTGTTTACATTAGTTGGGCTGACGGCTTCGTCGGCACTTAAACCAGCTAAACGGCAAATAAAAGCGGTCTGTTGAGAAGACAGTCCGAAAAGGGCCAGTTGCATAGCTTTAGCTGCTTTTTGTCCACTAAACGGCAGTAACAGATTCGGTATTTCTTTAAAAGATACCAAAGAAGCGTCGGGCTTATTGGGAGGAGCGGGAGCTTTGTAGAGTTTACCGGCCTGCTGAGCTTCCAATTTTGTATCTCTTACCAGCATACCCATAATGCGTCCGGTTTCATTGAGTAGATAGAGGTTGTTACTGCGTCCGTACATTTCCAACAGCAGAATTTTTTCTCCGACCGAAAATTTAACAATTTTTTCCAGTCCGTTCTGCTCGATAGATTCGATTTTTTTACCTTGCAGATATTTGCGCAGTAGCATGACAAAGGCCGTTGGCGCTTCGGCTGGAGGCAGTTTTTCTTCTGTGAGTCCTAGACCGGCGTTGTCTTGTTCCAGACGCAAAAGGAGCTTGTGAGTAATACCGGGCTTCCTTACTTGCATTATTATGTCTAGGCGGGTCAGTTGAGAAATTTTTTGAATGACTCCTCCCACTGCTAAGGGAGTTAATTCTTTAACTATGGCTTTTAATGAGACCGCATCCAAATTCATAATTTTTGTTCTTCCTTAATTTCAGTTTAATTTCTCTGCTATGTCGTCTTCAGCCTTGTTTTTTTTATGGTTGATAGTAAAAGAGGAGGTTAAAAATGAAAAAAACTGACAATAAAAGGCAAATATTTATGGAACATAGAAGCGGGAAAAGCTTGGTGGCATGATGGTATCTGTGCCCGCATGTTATGCCTATTGAAAAATGCTGCTGAAAGGAACAGTCGGTAAAATTTTATGGAAGAAAAGAAACGTCCCGGTCTTTTGCTTGTTATTTCCGGCCCCTCCGGGGCCGGCAAAGGAACTGTTGTCAGTCGTATTTTGGCTAAACGGCAGGATTGTGCTTTGTCGGTTTCCTGTACAACCCGCAAACCCAGAGTTGGGGAGCAGGATGGCATAAATTATTACTTTATTTCCTCCGAGACTTTCAATGAATGGGTGAACCAAGATAAGTTCCTTGAATGGGATAGCCATTTCAGCGCCTGTTACGGGACTCCCAAAGAATTCGTTGAGCAGAAACGGCGCGAAGGTAAACATATTATCCTGGAAATAGACGTCAAGGGCGGTCTGGAAGTTATGCGCAAATCTGACGATTGCGTAAGTATTTTCCTGGCTCCACCTTCTTGGAAAGTTTTGGAAGAGCGGCTCTGCGGACGCGGGACTGAATCTTCTGAGCAAGTGGCCGAGCGTCTATTGAGAGCTCGTACCGAGATGAAGCACATGGATCAATACAAGTATACTGTTATCAACGACGATATAGATGAGGCCGTAAATGCTCTAAATTCAATAATTGAAGCTGAAATGGCGCTTACTCCTAGAGTAAACTTGAATCTGGATGTGTAGTATTTCATATAATGTGCTTTTGTTGTCCGACGTTTTCGGAAGTTTTCCCTTGCTCCGAAGCGCCCTTGAATTGGGACATTTTATGATTACAGCCTGAATTTAACTTTAAAATATTATAAAAACGCAAAAAATACAGCAATTATTGCTTTATTAAAATATTTAAGCTTTATAGAATCAAGAAAGTTAAGTTAGGTTCAAAAATATAGTTTGTTCACACGGAGGAAAAGTTTATGAAGAAGTTTTTTGTAACAATGACCATGTCCGTATGCAGCGTTGCTCTCTTGCTTAGCGCAAGCAATATTGTCTGGGCGGGCGGATCCCCGGAAGATTGCCAATCGAAAAATTGTGCCGTCTGTCCCAATGGCCCCAGAGATGGTGAAATGAATCGACGTGGCCCGGCCCAATGCGATCGTCAGAAGCGCTTCAAGGCGTCCAAATCTGTGGCTAAGCAATTGCGTCTTACTCCCGAACAGCGTGAAAAGGCTACTCCTTGTCTGCAAAAATTTGATGATGCCATGCAAAAAATTCACGATGGCAAGCGTGGCAACTTTGAAAAGGTGCTTACAGCCGAGCAACGCGAGCAGTTTGAAAAAGAAAAAGGCAATTGCCATCCCCGCAACATTAAATTGAGCGATCAGCAAAAAGCTGCTCTTAAAGAATGCCGTAAAGCTGATGAAGAAGCTGTGAAACAGGCTTTTCAAACTTTGAAGACTGAACTCAGACCTATTTTGAATGACGAACAGAAGAGCCAGCTTGACAGCATGAAGGCTAAAGATTGCTTCCGCGGGCCCCAAGAAAAAAAACGCAAAGGGCAGAAGCATCACGGCAAAGAGCGCCGCGGCGGTGACTGCCGAGAAATGGGACCCGGAGGTCCTCACATGGGCGGCGGACTTCCTCAATTCATAATTGATGAGTTAGATCTTTCTAAAGAGCAGGAAGCCAAGGTGCAGAATATCTGCCGTAAATACGATGAAGCTCGCCGTCAGCGCTTTGAAAAAATGCGCCAAACCGACAAAAATGATTTTGAACAGATGATGCAAGAAGTATCCTCAGTTCTCAACGATCAACAGAAAGCTAAGTTGGCAGAGATTAAAGAGCGTCGCCCTCATGACGGTCCCCAGGGACACGGCAGAGAGCGCGGTACGCGCCAATAAGTTTAAGTCGGCCGCTGCTTTGCAGGCTCCGGCTGGCTAGGTTTATAGCCTAAAAAGTACGAATATCCTTGTCCGATTTTAGATAAAGCTAAAATTAGGCAAGGGTATTTTTATATACATTGAAGCAGGGCCGGGAGCTGTTTGTTTAATAAGAACGGTATTTAGTAAAAATACGACAGCAGATCGAGAATAATATGGCTGGAACATATGCAGACAACAATTTATGGGATCAAGAGTTAAGTAGTTTTGGCAGTACTAAACTGAAACAATATCTCGATGAACACACAGTTAGGCTGTTGCGCGGAGTAGAACCGCCTCGAGCTACTTTGCGTCAGCTGACGGGAGGTTTGGCCTCAAAAGATTTTTTAGATTGCGATCCTCTTTATCGCTGCACTATCGGGCGTTGGCTGCTGCGTAGGGAGTATAAAATTTACCAGCGCCTGGCGGGGTTGGAAGGTGTTGTACAGCATGTCTCCATGCCTCATCCTCATTTGCTGTGCATGGATTATTTACAGGGGGGGCGCGATTTGAAAGCTGTTGCGCCTGGGGAGTTGCCGCACAGTGCTTTGGAGCAACTTGGTCTGCTTATCGATCAAATTCACGCTCGCGGTGTCATCCATTTTGATATAGGCCACGACAGCAACGGAGATTACGGCAGAGAAACTAATATCCTTTGGAAGGATGGGCGCATTTACATTATCGATTTTGCCGGAGCAGTATGTGGCCTTCCTAAACCTCTTTTCGATTTATTGGCCGTTCACGATCGTATGGCCGTAGTTAAAGTGATACGCCGCTTTTTTCCTGAAGAAAAGATCGATCCTCACTGGCTTCCTTCGGAGGCTCAAGCAAAAATGTTGCGTTTCTTGCGTAAAATGTAAAATTTAAACGGACTTTTCCCCGAGGAGAAGTCCGTTTATGAGCAAGTGCGCGTACACAACACATGTCGACAGTTGCGGCGCGCCCCGAGTTATAATTGATGTAAAGTAACCATGTTTGGCCGGGATATAGCCAAGAATGGTATAGCGGTAAGTGAACGTACTCCCACCTATAGAGGCGGGAGCTTCCCGCTTCACTAAATTCTGTGCATATAAGAAAACAATTCCGAACGCTGCATTCTTATACTTAGGCCCAATTTATGCCCTTCCTCTTTAATTTTGCTGCGCAGTAAGGCTAAATCAGGATTGTCCGTGATAAGGTAGTTGCCATAAATTAGGGCCTCAAAGCCTTCACCGGTATGTAGAGAACGCTCGATACCAGATACTTCTATGGCGTTTTCTTCCAGCATTTTGGTTATTTTGTTTATAAGCTCCTCATGAGCTTGGGGAGCGATTTGCTCTTTGGTTGAATCAGCAGATGCGTGGTGATCGTAAGCAGCAATGATAAGTTTGCATATCGAACCCGGAACTAATTCCTGAATATGTAACGGCTCGTTGTCTGATAGAGCGGCCTGGTTGCTTGAAGTCATGTTCTTTTTATGCACTCCAATCCTGTATGGATTCTCTTGGCTGGTAACTGCCTACATTCTCCCTCCGGTAGTGCTAGCTCCTGCCTTTACGTTTTGAAGCAGTTTGAAGAAGGAAGGTAATATCTTTCGAAGTATAAAAATAGGATAAGTCGGCGGATCGCCGTCGGCTGCAGGAAAATTGCTTAAACTTCTATCGGTTCGCGTGCAACAGTCGGATCGTGTTTTTTTATAAAAGTTTAAGAATTTTTTTGCTTACAAAAAAATATTCAACGATGGTCCCAAAGTTTGCGGAAAACATTTTGTCGGTATATAACGGCGAATGTTATGATTGGAGGAAGAAATGAGTGAACTTGGAGCTCTTGGGGGTGTTTTCTTAGGCATGTTCGCCTACGTTCTGGTGTTAGCGTTGTCTGGAATTTACACACTTAACCCCAACGAACGAGGTGTGAAGGTTGTTTTCGGCAGAGCTGAGCGCGTAAATGACAACTTGGGCGGCTTCGCTAGCGATGACTTTGCCAGATCCGATAAAAAGAACGACGACGAAGAAAGTGAAGACCTCTATCGTTATCCCAAATTGGCTATTATTGGCCCGGGCATGCATTTTAAAAAGCCCTGGGAGGAAATCAGGCGGGTTTCTATAGCTACCCAGACTGCAGATATTGGTTTAGATCCTTCCAATATTGGTCGTGCGTCTGCGTCCTTAAGTGCTGTCACTAAAGATCAGCTTAATACTAAAATTTCTGGTCAGATACGCTTCAGAGTGTCTGAAAATAATCTCTATGCTTATTTGTTCGGCATTAGAAATCCGATTGCCCATATTATGGGGTTCTTCCATTCAATTCTTCGCGAGAAAATTGCCAACTACGAAGCTCCTAAGAATATGATGCATCCAGAAGAAGATGACGATCCTCTGCGCCGCAACGTTGAGGGCATCTCTATTAACGACCTCCGTAAAAACCTTCAAGATATCAACGAGCACATGGAACGTGAATGCTCCGATTCTGCTGCTCGATATGGTGTAGTTCTCGAAGCTGCCCTTATTACCGGTATCGATCCTCCTGATTGTGTTGAACAGGCTCTGGCCGCTATTAACACTGCTCACAACGAAGTTTCTTCCGATATCAGTGTCGCTCAAGCCGACGCCGACCAAACTATTGTTCAGTCTAAGAGAGCTGTAGAAATTCAAACTCTTAAAGCTCAGGCCGAAGTTGAACCTTTGCGTCAACTTTCCGAGCGTTTGAAAAAGCTTCGCGATCAGGGTGGCTTATACGCTTATCTGCGCAATATGAAGCTCGGTCTCTTGAGTAGAGCCAGCAGCATAGTGTTAGAGGACAGGAGGTAGTCGATATATGTTTTTTGTGTCTTTTATCCTCTCGTTCGCATTCACGGCTATATTTTTTGCCCTTTTGCCTTATATAGCTAAGTTCATTGTTCCCTATGTAATAGTCAATGAACGCGAGTGTCACATATTGGTGCTTTGGGGCAACATAAAGGCTCGTTTCGATGAACCCGGCTTCCATATTCTTATGACCGAAAGCCGCATGTCTCTGTTTGAGTGTTATGCTTTTGCTTTATTCGGACAAGATATGGTCGTCGATACCAGATTAGATCAGTGCTATCTGCGCAGTTTACCTGTAAACTCTGAAGAGGGTGCTCCTATGGGTATTGGTGTATGGTATGAAATGAGAGTATCCGATCCGGCTAAGTACAGTTTTGAAAATGCCGACCCTGAAGGCTCTCTGCGGGCTAATGTAAGCAACGCTACCGTTCGCTGTCTCTCCAACCTTACTTTGTCCGAAATGATGGAAGATCGGCACATGATGAGTCGCTCGGTGCGCAAAGAAGTGTCGCCTCTCTCCAACGACTGGGGATACCGTTTGGGATCTGTTTACATCCGCAACGTACACTTCCGCGATAGAAGAATGATTTCCCAAATTGAGGAAAAGGTTGTCAACCGTTTGCGTCAGGTTACGGCTGCTATTAAGCAGGACGGTGATAACAGAGTCAGTGTTATTCGTTCCGAAGCCGATCGCAAGTCGGCCGTCGAGTTCGCTAAAGCTGCGGCCATTCGTCCTCAGATTGTCGGTCAGGTTTTGGGAGAAATTTCTCAAGACAACGAAGTGGCTAGTGCCCTTTTCGATATTTTGGAAACTGAAAAAATATTGGAAGGGAATGCCAGCGTCTCCATTATTCCGGCTGGTCTCAATAACGATATAGCTCGCTCTATGATGGCTGTAGAACAATTGAATAGACCGGGAAGAGGTTTCTTGGTACCTAAGGCTAACAATAACAGCGGTTCTTCAAGTTCTTCTCAGATCAGATTCTAACGTTTCTTCTGCTGAGATGGCCTTGAGCAGCGGTTCAAGCCTTTTATAAATAAAAGTGAAAAGCGCTTTTTCTGCTTTAATTTTGTAAAAAATTGAGCAGAAGGAGCGCTTTTTATTCATTTAGGGGGAGGCTATTAAGTTTTTTTAGCAAAGGAACTCGCTGCGAACTTCGGCTCAGTTTACTTTCTGAGTCTGTATCCGGATTATACCGCTACTTCTGGGTAGTTATTTGAGAGATTTTAAATATGAGTGATTTGACTAATGTTATTGGTTCTGCGGCTCCTCGCCAAGGACACAAGATAGTTTTCAAAGAGTTTTTATCGGACAATGTTGTACGCATGCGCGTTGAAGCCCAACTTATTGCAGAAGAGCATAAGCCGGGTCAGTTCATTATTTTGCAGACTGATACCGACTATGGTGAGCGCATTCCTCTGACTGTAGCCGACACCAACAAGGAAGAGGGAACAATTACCCTGATCTTCCAAACGGTGGGAAAATCAACTGAAGAACTGAGCCATTTCGAAGTGGGCGATTACATACCGGTTATAGCCGGTCCTTTAGGAAAACCTACCGATTTGGAAAATTATGGCCGCGTAGTTGCAGTGGGAGGCGGTATAGGCTTAGCTCCGCTTTATCCCATTGTTTGTGGCTTGAAAGCTCTGGGAAATCATGTAACCGTAATTGCCGGCGCCCGCAATAAAGGGCTGCTGATTCTTGAAGACGAGATGAAGGCTGTGGCCGATGAGTACATCTGCGTTACTGACGACGGTTCTTATGGGCGCAAGGCTTTGGTTACCGAGCCTTTGAAGGAACTTTGCGCCTCGGAAACCGAAAAGCCCGATTTAGTGGTTGCTATCGGACCGCCGATTATGATGAAGTTCTGCGCTTTAACAACTAAGCCTTACAATGTAAATACGTTAGTCAGTCTTAATACCATTATGATCGATGGTACTGGTATGTGCGGCTGCTGTCGTATTACGGTAGGCGGTCAGATTAAGTTTGTCTGTGTAGATGGTCCTGAGTTTGACGCCCACTTGGTCGACTTCGATAACATGCTTAAGCGCCTCAACGCTTTTAGAGAGCAGGAGACTGAAGCTCGTGAACATACCTGCCGCTTTAGGGCTGTAGTAAAAGAGATGCAAGAGGCCGGAGAAATCTAGTTTCATTTTGTCTTGCAGCCGGGCCGCTGCTGCCAATTTTGTGTTTTTTCAGCGGTTCGCAGAGTTATAAGTTCACTCAAGGAGATTTTTACAAATGCCTCGTTTTCATAAAGATCCTCAAATTCTCGAAGCAGAAGCCTTAGATATTCTGAACAAATTGGAAGAGAAGGGCTCCCTTACCCCCAAAGATCGCATGGCCATTCCCGTGCAAAAGCCGGCTGTCCTAGATCCTCTGCAGCGTTCTCAGTGGCAGGATGAGGTAGAGAAGACCTTTTCTCCGGCTCAGGCTGTGGTTGAAAGTCGCCGTTGTCTGCAGTGCAAAAATCCTAATTGTGTTAAAGGTTGTCCAGTAGGTATCAACATTCCCGGTTTTCTGGGAGCAGCAGCCGAAGGTAAGTTCGCCGAAGCTATTG
>JBJEGC010000007.1:0-322052 GCA_051874695.1 Candidatus Bruticola sp. | reverse complement strand
ATCATTCTGATAGCCGCAAACCAAACTACGGAACAATTGTTTTTCTGAGGGCATCAAGCCCTCAGAAAAGCCTGCAATTCACCTCGCCTCCTACAGAGGCGGGAGACTTCCTGCAGGATGGGTTAAACACGCCTCACCTCAACAACACCATCCATTTTGCGAATATTGGAAATCAGACTATCCAATTCACTGACACTGGAAACTCCGACAATAAGACTGAGGTTGGAGGCGTCTCCAGAAAAATTATTATCCAACCTCAGATTGTAAATTTTTTTGTTATGATCGCGACAGCACATAATTATGTCAGCAGCCAAGAAGCAGTTGTAAGTAGCCTTAACAGCGATTTCGGCACACAACCCCAAATCGGAAACTTCTAGGCTACTTTCCAACCAGGCAGCCTTTTCGTTAACCACAACCGGTTCAAGATCGCGCTTTAACTCGGTGCTCTCTACAGGATAAGAGGCATCCTGCCGAGCGCTCCTTTGTGCATCCTGACACAGTTTTCTTTCGGCAGCGACACAGCCTTGCCGGTGCAGTATAAGTTGTCCGGGCCTTGCTCCCATAACAAAAATATTGTCTCCCATCAAAGGATGGCACTCGCTGCAGGCAAAAACCTTGAAACGGTCGAAACGGCGAATATGGACAAAGGCAGATATGTCATTATCAGCCAGTAAGTCGCGATCATTTTGACAACTGCGGCAAACGCTTAAACAATCTTTCAGCTGTTCCCGAACAAACTTCAGACTGATACGGCGCGTGCCGATCATTTCCAGCAGTTCCTGAATGGAAGCACAAGTACATTTCCCTGCCAATTGCGTTAAAAACTCTTCGTTTTTTTGCATACCTGGCAAGTCAGCCTTAATGAGAACTGCGGTCAACAATTTTTTTCCGTAAGCTCGGTTGGAGTCGGCGCTGTAGTTTTCCTTGTACCAGGTGCTGAGAACTGAACGAGCCTCGGGCGTACAGCAGCAATCGAACCAACTGCGCTGCGTAATTACGGAGTCGGAGCTGATAATTTTTACAAAATCGTTGTCTTTAAGTTCATAGTCTAAACACACCGATCGATCGTTTACGAGAGCGCCTTCGTACTTCAATCCCAAATTGGCATTTATAGTAAAGGCGAAATCGAGTGGAGTAGCTCCTACGGGCAAATTTATGGCGTCACCTTGCGGCGTAAAACAAGTAATTGAGTGAGCTAGCGTTCCGCTCATGGCCCAGTCGAGAAAATCGGTGTTTTCGGCAGCTACATCGTGTAAATCACGCAAGGATCTAATCCAGGGGGCCCACTTAGCGCTAAAAATTTGGCTGACATCACTGTCTTCCAAACTGGAAGGCAGTTCTTTAAATTCTGAAAAAGCGCCGATGTTGTTTATCTCATAATCGTGAACTGAGCAGATCTTTATTCTGATGATCTGCTTTTCGGATCGAACGGCTAAATGGATGGCAGTATACTTATTCGACTTAGGGGAAGAAACGTAGTCTTTGTAGAAATGACTGCCGCAGAAAGAAAAGTTCTGCTTAATGTTCACTTCTGCTGTATAGCGAGAAGCTTCATCAGCAGTAACAACTGAAATAAAACTCAAACCGATTATGTCGTCAACAGAAGTTTTACCGTCATTGGCCATGTACCTAAAGACTGTATATAAACTACTGTCTGTGATACTGACTTGTGCTGAAACAGATTTTTTCCTCAGCAAGTTCCTAATTTTCTCGGCAGCCTTCTCGATACACGGTCGCCTCTTGGCCCTAGCCAACGCTACCTGCTTTTTGAAATTATTGTATATATTCTTGTAAAGATAACGAAAACATAGATCTTCCAGTTCTTTTTTTATCTCCCAAACCCCGAAACGATCGGCAATAGGGCAGAAAAATTCCAAAGTTTCTCTGGCAATTCTTTGCTGCTTATCAGGCCTTAGACTGCCTAAAGTGCGCATATTGTCTAGCCTGTCGGCCAATTTAATCAAAATAATCCGAGGATCAGAGGCTATTCCTAAAAGTAATTTGGCCAAAGAAGCATTTTTGTTAGCGATCTTGATTCGTTTTTTTCTGGCCATATCGTCGGCATCAGAATTGGAGCTAGAAAAATAATCTTGACCTAGTATCGACGGCACAGTTAGGGAACTATAGATTTTCTGGTTAGCAATAGAATCGATACGGTCTTCAGGTAGCTGTTTTCTTAAGGCAGCCGTTTCACTACGGTTTTTGGAAGCAGCAATGCCTATTTTTGTCAGTCCGTCGTCAAGATTGCGAATGCTGGGGCCAAAATAGCGGCAAATTTCGTCCAGAGATATTTCATCACTGTGATCTTCATAAACGTCATGCATCAGAGCAGCAGAAAGAGTAGGTAGATCGACACGATACTTCGAAAGAATTTCTGCTACGGAAATAGGATGAACAATGTAGGGTTCGCCGCTGTGCCGCTTCTGGCCGCAGTGGAAGTAGTAGGTAAACGGATAGACCTTGTCTAGAAAGAAACGCTGCTGACATGGTGACAAATAGGCGGACAATCGCTTTACTCGCTCATCATGCTCAGATTCCCGCTCAGTTTGCAAGTACTTCCTGGGAATAGGCTCATAGTTGGCCACTTCTGCTTCAAAAGACAACCCGTCCATAATTGTGCGAAACCTCCCAATTCAACAATTATTTTTTCACGACAACGAATTAGATGCATATACATTATTTTGATCATCAAATGAAAAAGAACTGTTAATATAAAGTATTGGAAGAATACTAAATCTGTACCGGACTCACCCCTATCTCGTGCACTTAAGCATTTTAAGTTAAGCTGAGTAAGTCGCGCCAAAATTCCAAGCAAGTTCATCCACGAGCAAGAGACAAATTTATACCCAAAATTGCCCCTTTTTAGTTTCAACAATTTGCAATTCAAAAACGAACTCCGCAACATGGCATAATGTTCGGCCTGCGTACATTGCTGAAGCTGGCAGACAAACTTCACCATGGCTCCAATGATAAGTAATCAGGATTCAACTTTTATTAAAAAATTTTAACCAAAAATCATTTCGTAGATATTTACTACAGTCTATTAACCATTTTTTTTGTCAGCAGCAAACTATCTCCATAATAAATCAGATATTTATGCAGATACTACAATAAACAACAGACTATACAGCCAAAGCTGCTACAAATTGAAAAAAAAAGGAATTGCCTTAAAAAGAAAAATGATCCGGACAATACAGGACACACTACTGGCCTAAATTATTATAACAGAGGAAAACATATGTCCAACAAATTTCGCTTTACTGCCGCAGCTGCCGTCTTGGGAGCCGCTCTTCTAGGAAGCACCATAGTACAAGCCGTGCCTCAAACTCCCCAACAGCAATTTGCCGCCATACGCGATCGGTACGTTAGTCAAATTAGACCGTTAGAAAAAGAGGCTAATGAAGCCTGGTGGGAATCTTCCACTACCGGCTCAGATGAAGCCTATGCCAGACGCGAAAAAGCAGACAACGCCATGGCTGCTCTTCACCAGGACAAAAAAACTTTCTCTAAACTGAAAGAACTTCGCCAATCCAAGGCAGTAACCGATCCAGTTGAAGCCAGAGAACTGGATCTGATGTACTACGCCTACCTGCCCTATCAGGCCGATGCCAACATTACCGCTAAAATAATTTCCCGAGAAGCTGAGGTAGATAAAATTTTTAATACTCACCGCAGCGATGTAGACGGGCAAAAATTGACCGAGAACGATGTGCGCAAAATTATCGCCGAAAGCAACAGCAGCGATAAAGTTCGCCAAGCCTGGCTAGGCTACATGGAAGTAGGTAAAAAAGTTTCCGTACCTTTAAAAGACTTAGTTAAACTGCGCAACAAAATGGCCCGTCAACTCGGCTACCGAGATTTCTTTGCCATGCAACTCGATTTACAAGAATTTGACGAAAAAGAGTTGTTTGCAACCTTCGACGAGTTGGATGAACTGACTCGAGCCCCGTTTGCCGAACTTAAACAGGAAATTGACACTTACCAGCGCAAGCGCTTCAGCCTCAAAGACAACGAAGCCGTGCGCCCCTGGCATTTGGGCGATCTATTCTTCCAAGAAGCTCCGGAGCTCAAAGAAGACGGAGTAAATCTGGACGACATTTACAAAGATAAAGATCCGGTCGCACTTTCAACAAAATACTATACCAGCTTAGGTATGGATCCCAGTAAAATTATTGCTCGCAGCGATCTTTACGAACGTAGCGGCAAAAGTCCCCACGCTTTTGAAACTTGTATCGATAGGGAACAAGATATTCGCGTACTGTGCAACATAAAGCCAAACGGTGCCTGGATGGATACGATAAATCACGAGTTAGGCCACGGGCTGTACGATCAATATATCGATCCTAATCAACCTTATCTTTTGCGCACTCCGGCTCATATTTTAACAACCGAAGGCTTTGCCATGTTTATGGGCGAAATGACCCGCACCCCCGATTTCCTGAATAAGGTGGTCGGACTCCAAGATAAAGAGCTGGAAAAGTACTCGAGAGCTTCGTGGCGCTTGCTTCGTTCTGAGCGTCTCATTTTCAGCCGCTGGACTCAGACAATGCTCCATTTCGAAAAAGAAATGTATGCCAACCCGGATCAAGATCTGAATAAACTGTGGTGGGATTTGAAGGCTAAATATCAACTTCAAGCTCCCCCGGTAAGCATGTCTGGTCAAGATTACGGTGCTAAAATGCATATTGTCGGAGCTCCGGTCTACTATCACAACTACATGATGGGTGATCTTTTTGCTTCGCAGCTGTATAACTACATGGCTAAAAACGTTATAGGCCAAGATAATCCTTTAGGAACTTCCCTTTACGGAGAACCTAAAGCAGGAAATTATCTGCGCGAAAAAGTTTTTGCTGTAGGCAACCGCACCAATTGGCAAGAAATGTGTAAAGAAGCTACTGGAGAACCTTTGAGTCCAAGGGCTTTTGCCAAACTTTTCCTGAAGTAATCGGACCACGTTCAAATTGGCAGAACTGCGGCAGCCTTTCGGCAGCTGTAGTTCTGTATTATACAAAATTAGGGAACAAATATACATCATGAGATATCGTTCTGCCGTAAAACTTCTAATCGGTTCGCTAGTGCTCGGTATCGGAGCCATCTCCTGTGCTGAGCCCAATCAAACTTCAACACAGGGGAACACACCGCTGACTGTTCCCTCTCAAAAAACCTCAACTAAAGCAGCGGACAAGCAACCTTCATATATCGAAGCGACTCCCGTGCCGAATTCTGTTCCTGCCCCTGAAGCAGTCGCCGAACAAGGCCAACCCAATACCGATCCGGAACTTGTGCCGGGACAGCCTGCGCCTGAAGTGAAAGCTTCCCTGATCAAAAACCCCTACGATGAAAAAGGCAGTTCATCGAATCAGACAGCCAAAGGAGCTAAGCCCCTCCCTGGGCAGAATGCTTCCGGAAAACCTGAGGCTCCCAAAGTAGGCATTCCAACTCCTCCCAAACCCGGAGTTCCTACTATTCCGTCTCCGGTTAAGGCCACTCCGTCTCCAGTAAAACCGAGCGATCCGGCAGCTGTCATACCTTCAGCTCCTGCTCCGGTAAAACCTCAAGAACCCCAAGCTGTAATTCCCAGTAATCCCAACCCGGTTCGTCCCAGTAGCGCAGCGACCGTGAAATCAGCTTCCCAAAATCAATTAAATAAAAAGGTAAAAAACTCCAACAATAACGCCAGTCAGGAAAGCTTGTCCGCATCTAAGATCAAAATAAAGAATCTGCCTACTAAATAAAACACAAGTAGAAACTGAGCCTGCCTCTGCATTGCTACTATGCAGAAAGCAGGCCCGTTTTTACTTGATGCCAGTTTATGGCCGGAGCTCCCCGCCATATTGCGGCCATTATTTAAATCGAGCTGTCTGATTCCCGATGTTGCGATGATTCGGGTGTTTGAGAGAGGCTAATTTCTAAAGGACTGCCGTTTTTGCTTATAGCTTCCACTTCTTTAAGCACTTCGCCAATAATACTAAGGTCTTGCGACAGCCTTTCTATATTGACTCCTCTAGCACAGATCCTACGCTTAATTTCGTTGTCCAAGCACTCTATTTTGGGGCGTGCTTCCTGCAATGCCATGCGTCCGGTCTCACTGATATTCAGCAGCTTACCGCGCCCGGATTTACTGTTCTGCTTTTCCTCAGCCCATTCGTTTTCACGCACCAAAACTCTCATGTTACGGCACATAGTGGCAGTATCCACACCCAAATGCTGGGCTAAATCGACTTGGGAAACTCCTTCTCTATTCTCAAGGAGGCAGCCGGAACAGCACCAACTGAGATCATCGAGAGCCGCTAAAACAGACACTTGAGTGACTCTTATCGGCAGCTGTACACGGAAAGTTCCTCCGGAACCGCCGCTACGTTTGCGATTAACAGAAATTTTTGGCATCTGTGTATTATAAAGGCGCGTCATGGCCCTGGACAGCGATCGAAGATCAGCACAAAGAGAACTATCTACGTCACCAGTTTTTTTCATTAAGTTATTCCCTGCAGTAACACATAAAAGATGTCTTTCAGGTTTAAAACCTCGCTTTCCAATCACAAGCATACAACATATTTATTAAGCTATCTTCAGCAAAGCAAATTGCCGAGGACAGACTTTATTTTGGCAAACCAAACGAGAAACTGCGCACGTTTAGACCCATAGGTATCCCTACTGAAGCCGCAATGCAGTTAACTCACTATTAATTTCTATCAAAACCTAATTTTCCTTTGCTCCAACACGCGGCAAGGCAACAAGTAATATGGCAAAAAAGCGCTATTTAAGCCGTGTGTCATCTTGTTACCATTGCTAGTCGCCACTCCAGCAATCCCCCACAAAATACAAGATTATTTAGGCAGGAAAAACAGTTCTTCGATCGAAGGCCGAGAGTTAAAACGGAGGATGAAAGATAGATATATGATATTACCCCGCGAGATTATCCGCGCTCTTCCCAAGTCCGACCTGCACCTGCATCTCGACGGTTCTCTGCGTCTGAGCACCCTAATTGAATTAGCCAAAGAGCGCAACGTTAAGCTTCCTTCATACACCGAAGAAGGCATGAACGAATTAGTATTTCGCTCGCACTACAATAACTTGGTAGAATATCTGCAAGGTTTCGATTACACCTGCGCAGTTCTAATCGATGAAGAAGCGCTGGAACGCAGTGCTTACGAACTGGCCTGGGACAACATCAACGAAGGCGTGCGCTACATTGAAACGCGTTTTGCTCCCCAACTCCATATCAATAAAGATCTTACTTTGGAGCGCATAATCCGCGCCGTCAATAAGGGTTTTGCCAAAGCCGAATCCGAGTATAATTCTTCTCCTGCTGTGGCGGAAAACGGCGAGCCTCCCTTCCATTACGGCCTCATTGCTTGCGCCATGCGCTTCTTTGTAGCCGCCAGTTCTCCCTACTATGCTAAGCTGATGGACGTTTTCAGAGAAGCTCCGGCCAAAGAAATTTACTCAATGGCTTCTTTAGAACTGGCCAGAGCAGTCGTCCGCATGCGCGACGAAGAAGGGATTCCGGTTGTTGGCTTCGACTTAGCTGGTGCAGAAGCCGGTCATCCTGCCAGCGACCACGAAGCAGCCTACCATTACATTCATAAAAACTTTATGCACAAAACCGTGCATGCAGGCGAAGCCTACGGACCAGAAAGCATCTTCCAAGCCATTACTGACCTGCACGCCGACCGCATAGGTCACGGTTACCATCTCTTCTCCGCCGATCTTTGCGGGCCCAGCGTAGCCGATCCGCAGCAGTACATTAAACGCCTCATTCGTCATATTGCTGACAGTCGCACCACCATTGAGGTGTGCATTACCAGTAATATGCAAACTAATCCCTCCATCGGATCGGTTAAGAACCATGCCTTCGGTAAAATGCTAGCTAACAACTTGTCTGCTACTTTGTGTACAGATAATCGCTTGGTAAGTCACACCACTGTTACCGACGAAGTTGAACAAGCACTCAACAACTTCGATCTCACAGCTAGACAACTGCGCGATACCATTGTCTACGGCTTCAAACGCAGCTTCTTCTCAGGCCCTTACACCGAAAGACGCAAATATGTGCGCCAAGTACTCAATTACTACGATTCTATTATGGACAAATACAATCAAGAGCAAAAAGCTGAGTAGTTTTTTATCTAACTGACAGTCAGCTCCCTTTGACGGCCCCGCTTCCTCTATTGTAAAAGAAAGCGGGGCCTTTCTTTCATAGCGATTTTTCTCATCTTAAAAAAATCCGTAAAAGCCGTTTTTCTGCAGTTCCGTAAATTGACGGCGAAACGTTAACTTCCTGATTACACGCAAAACTCAATTTTAGCCTACACTAAACAATGTAGAATTGTTTGTTTACCGCAAAAAAACATTTGCGGTTTTCAACGGAGGTTCCATGATCAATAGTATTGGTTCTGCTTACATATCTAATCTGCAGCCCGGCAGTACTTCTGCCTCTGCACGAGTGCAAACTCCTCAAGAGGAAAGTATTTACTGTCAGGCTTCAACTTCCGATCAAGTCGATATTAGACCTCAAACCAAACTGGAAAAAGCCTTAGCGGCTTCCAGTGCCAAAGCAGCCAAATTGCAACAAGATCTCGAGCCCCACGTACCCGGTCAGGTTATTGTCAAAACAAAAGGTACCCTTATGCAGAGTACCGGCAGCGTAGCCCAAAAATACGGTGCTGTTGTTTTAGAGAAGTTTAATACCAAAACCAGCATCTTCAAGGGTATGCAGGGCGAGATGCTTCATATGCAGCTGCCTGAAGGCATGACTACAGCTCAAGCTTTGGCCGTTATGCAAGATGACCCAGAAATTGAGTATGCCGTTCCCAACTCTGTATACACTTTGGAAAAAGAAGTACCATCCGAAGCCAGTACAGCCAGCGGAAAAGCCCCCACTTCTGAAGGCAAAGTGCCTAACGACTTAAGTTCTAAACTTTGGGGCTTAAAGAATGACGGCCAAGACGGAGGTACTCCCGGCGTTGATATTGGAGCCACTAAAGCTTGGCAGAAAACTACCGGTCTCCCCAACAGTCAGGGCCCAATTATTGCCGTAATCGATACCGGCGTCGATTACAACCACCCCGATTTGGTCAACAATATCTGGACTAACCCCGGAGAAATTCCCGGTAACGGTATTGACGACGACGGCAACGGCGTTATCGACGATGTACACGGTTACAACGCTTTCAGCGACAACGGCGATCCCATGGACGTCCACTCTCATGGCACCCACTGTGCAGGCACCATTGCAGCTGAAGGAAATAACGGCCAAGGAGTTGTCGGCGTAAACTGGCAGGCTACCATTATGCCGGTTAAAATTTTTGACGACAACGGACACACCAATGCCGCCGCGATTATCAGGGGTATCAATTACGCTTCCAATAATGGCGCTCGAGTCACTTCCAATTCCTGGGGAGGAGGCGAGGCTAATTTAGCCATTCGCGACGCCTTCGCCCATTCCGAGGCTCTGCACATTATGGCAGCCGGCAACTCTGCTGACAACAACGATCAAGTGCCTCACTACCCAGGCAGCTATCCTTTGAGCAACTCAATTACGGTAGCGGCTACCGATCGCAACGATCAGTTGGCGAAGTTCTCTTGCTACGGCAAAGAATCTGTCCATATAGCAGCTCCGGGTAAAGACATCTATTCTACTGTACCCGGCGGAGGTTACGCTTCCAAGAGCGGAACTTCTATGGCCACCCCTCACGTGAGCGGTGCGGCCGGATTACTTCTGGCCATGGATCCTACTATGAGCAACGACGAATTAAAGACTCGTCTCCTCGAAGGTTCCGACAAACTTGACGTACTGCAGGACGTCGTTTCTTCCGGCGGCCGTCTCAATGTCAACAAAGCCATGGAGTACGAATACAATATAGCGCAGCAATAGGTTTGTATATAAACAACATTCTTGTTTGTCTACAATAGCCATAAAAAAGAAAATGCGCGTACCATTTTTACTTGAGGCTGTTCTTGCACAAGAAGGCACAGCACAGCCTCAAGAGAATAAGTACCGCTAAGTCAAGACCCTATGTAAAAAAATTTATTGAGGAGGCGCAATGATCTCTAATATCGGCTCCAATAGCATCCACCAGATGCAGAGCAATTATACTCCTCAGGTTGCCGGTCAGCCTGAAGCTAAATCTGAGAACAGCAATCCCCAAGTAGGATCGGATTCCGTCAGCTTAGGTTCAGAGAAGAGTTCTTTAGGAGAATTCGTTCCCGGTCAAGTTATCGTAAAAACTAAAGGCTCTTTATTAGCCAGTGCCAATACCGAAGGCGTAGCTGAAAAATATGGCGCTAAGGTTTTAGATAATTTCCAGATCCCCGGACGTGTGAAAGCAGCCGGTACCGGTGAAATGATGCAGCTTCAACTTCCGGAAGGCATGACCACCGAAGAAGCTTTGGCGCAAATGCAACAAGATCCCAACATTGAATTTGCTGTTCCCAACACTATTTATCACGCTGAAGATATAGTTAAGGGCCAGGAATTCACTAGAGAGCAGCTGGCCGAAGGGAAAGTGCCCAACGATGCCAAGTTCGGACAGCAGTGGGATATGTACAATGACGGCAGCAATAATGGCACCGCCCGCGCCGACATTCACGCTCCCGAAGCCTGGCAAATCACTACCGGTATGCCCAACGGACAGGGACCGTTGATTGCAGTTATCGATACAGGTGTCGATATTACTCACCCCGACCTAGCGGCCAACATCTATACCAACACCGGAGAAATTCCCGGCAACGGCATTGACGACGATGGCAACGGCTTTATCGACGACTACCACGGCTGGAATGCTTGCTTACAAAATGGCGACGTAATGGATCGTCAGGGTCACGGTTCCCACGTTGCTGGCACCATTGGCGCCGTAGGCAACAATGGTGAAGGTATTAGCGGCATTAACTGGTCGGCCTCCATTCTGCCGGTCAAAATATTCAGCGACAACGGCGGCGCCGATGCAGCTTCGATTATCCGCGGCATCAACTACGCTAACTCTGTAGGAGCCCGCCTGACCTCTAACTCTTGGGGCGGTGGTCCGGCGAACCCCGCCATTGAGGAAGCTTTCCGCAATTCTCCCGACGCCCTGCACATGATGTCTGCCGGCAACAGCGGCACAAACAACGACATTCATCCCCACTATCCTTCCGACTACAATCTTCCCAACAATTTAGCCGTGGCCGCGACCGACCGCAACGATCAATTGGCAGGTTTCTCCTGCTATGGCGAAAAGAATGTTGACATTGCCGCTCCAGGCAAGGACATTCTGTCCACCGTTCCCGGCGGAGGTTACGCCGTATATAGCGGTACCTCTATGGCCACTCCTCATGTCACCGGTGCTGCCGGTCTGCTTTTAGCCATGGATCCCAACATGAGTAACGACGAACTGATGACTCGTCTCACTAAAGGCGGAGACCAACTGGAGAGCCTGCAGGGCAAGGTCGGAAGCGGAGCGCGTCTCAATATAGAAGGCGCCATGAAATACGACTATCAGGGACAAGAAGTAAAATAGACCATCATTTTTGTCAGACCGGCTAAGATCGGTTCACATACTTCTGACCTGATCTGCATAACTTCCATAGGGCGCTCTTAAAAGAGTAAAATCTTTAAAGGGCGCCCTTCATTGTGTCAATAAAAATTACAGCAGGGAATTATGAACAATACTTATCAGCCTTACCTCGATTTAGCTCTAAAAGCTGCCCGTCAAGCGGGAGAGCTTATCCGCAAATCTATCGGTGAATCTCACCAAATTGATAAAAAAGGGCGCATAAATTTAGTTACCGAAGTTGATAAGGCTAGCGAACAGCTGATTTTTTCCATCATCAAGGAAACATTTCCCAACCATAGCATTTTGGGCGAAGAGCAGGGACAGATAGCAGGTAGCAACACGGCCTGCCGTTGGATTATCGATCCTCTGGACGGCACTACCAATTTTGCCTCAGGTTATCCTTTTTTTGCTATTTCTATTGCTTTTGAACTTGAGGGCCAAGTAGTAGTCGGGGTAGTTTACGATCCTTGCCATGATGAGGCTTTTTATGCCTCTTTGGGCTCGGGAGCGTTTTTAAATGGACAGCCCATTCACGTTAGTGACAACAATTCTTTGGAAGACGCTCTGTTAGTAACAGGTTTTCCCTACGATGTAAGCAGTTCCCCCGACATTCATTTAGGTATGTTCCATGACTTAATCATTAAAGCCAGAGGTGTACGCCGCGACGGTTCAGCAGCTCTCGATTTATGTTATATAGCCTGCGGACGCTTCGATGGCTATTGGGAGTTAGGTCTGTCTCCCTGGGACATTGCCGCCGGTTCTTTAATTGTTCGAGAAGCAGGCGGAACTATGAGTGATTTCCTAGGCAAGCCCCACAATATGCTATTCCGCGATCTAATGGCTTCCAATGGCAAGATTCATAATGATCTTCTAGAAGCAGCCCTAAAATATTCAGAAGCACTGAAGCATTCCCCTTATTGGATAAAAGAAGGGGAACGTATCGATCATTCTACTTACAAACGCTAAAGTACCGACTTGAAGTAGTAAAAAAAGCAGGGCTGCGCTCTGTTCTATGGAGCAGTTTAGGGCCAGTCCTGCTCCTTTCCGTTTAATATTCTAACGATCTGCCAAGGAATTTACATATGTATTCTGCCGATTGGAACATAGACAAAAGCGACGAACTCTATTCTATAAAGCGCTGGGGCGCTCCGTATTTTTCAATAAATTCTGCCGGCCATCTGGTCGTTTCTCCCCAAGGTGAGCGCGGCGGCTCCATAGACCTGTATAGTTTAATTGAGGCTTTAAAAGGGCGGGGACTAAGTCTGCCTATTTTACTGCGTTTTCCGGATATTCTACAAGATAGAATTGAACGCCTCAACTCGGCTTTTGCCCGAGCTATAGCCAAATATAATTACGCAGGTGTCTATCGCGGAGTATTCCCGGTCAAAGTCAATCAGCAGCGCCACATTATTGAAGAACTGGTCAAATTTGGACAGCCGCACAAATTCGGTTTAGAGGCTGGTTCTAAACCGGAACTGCTTATAGCTCTCTCAGCTATAGACTCCAAAGAGTGCCTAATTACTTGCAACGGCTACAAAGACCGCGAATATTTGGAAACGGCAATTTTAGCTTCAAAATTGGGTAAAAAAGTTATTATCATTTTGGAACAGCTCGATGAGGTCTGCTTGGCAGTGCGTACCGCCAAGGCTCTCAATCTGCCGGCCTCTTTCGGTTTCCGGGTAAAACTAAATCGCAAAAGTCAGGGCCATTGGGGCAGCAGCGTAGGAGAAAGAGCCAAGTTTGGCATGTCGGCCTACGAAATTTACCAGGCGGTTCAAATTCTAGTCGGCAACAATATGCTGGATAATTTAAAACTGCTCCATTTTCACATCGGCTCGCAAATTTCCGCTATCAGCGTTATCAAAGGAGCTCTGCGCGAAGCGGGGCGCATATATGCCGAACTTGTAAAATTAGGTGCTCCCATGGGCTATCTCGATGTAGGCGGCGGTCTAGCCGTCGATTACGATGGCTCTAAAAGCGACTTCTACGCCTCAAAAAATTACAATATGCAAAGTTATGCCAACGATGTAGTTGCGGAAATAAATGACGCCTGTCGTCTGGCTTCCATTATGCCTCCTACTATTATCAGCGAAAGCGGACGCGCTTTGGCCTCCCATCAATCAGTTTTAGTCTTCGATGTTGTAGGTCAAAGCAAAATAGCTAGTTTCAAGATTCCCGATCCTGTCGGAGAAGAAGATTACATTATAAAAACTTTGCGGGAAATTTATGAAGGCATAACTTTAGAAAATGCCCAAGAGTCGTTCCATGATGCTGTGCAGTTCAAAGATGAAGCCATGAGCGCCTTTCAACTCGGTATGCTCTCTTTGCGTCAGCGCACTCTGGCTGAAAAGCTCTACTGGCAATCCTGCCGCCGCATTTACGAAGTTCTGCGCACTTCATCTAGTCATAACAGCGACGACTTCTTTACTTTGGAAAAGCTGCTTTCAACCACATACTATGTAAACTTATCTGTCTTCCAGTCTGCCCCAGATTCCTGGGCACTCGATCAGCTCTTCCCTATTCTGCCTATTCACCGCCTTGATACTGCCCCAGATGAAAAAGTAACCTTAGCAGATCTGACCTGCGATTCGGACGGAAAAATAGACAAATTCATCGATATAAAAGAAGATGTCAGCCCTCTGCTAGACGTTCACTCTCTGCGTTTCAACCAAGAAGTAAATATGTACGGCACAGAAGAAGACGGGCTGGCTGCCGAGCGTCTCAGCCATGAGCCTTACTATTTAGGTATGTTCCTGATTGGCGCTTATCAGGAAACTATGGGCAATTTACATAATCTCTTCGGCGATACCAATGCCGTTCAGGTAAAACTTACTCCCTCAGGCTACAAAATAGAGCATATTGTGAGGGGCGACACTATGAGCAAAGTACTTTCTTACTTCCAGTACAATCCGGACGATCTTTTGGAGCGCATGCGCCAGCAGTGCGAAGAAGCCTTAAGCAGTAATGCTTTAACTTTAGAAATGTCTCAAAAGCTGCTCAACAATTTTGAAAGCAGCCTGGCCCGTTACACCTACATGTCGTAATTTTTTAGTAAAGGGAGCCTTCTGATTTTTGATTCCTCAAGATCCTTCCTCAGACAAATTACCAACCCAAACTTCGGAAAACTCTTCCGAAACAAAAACAGCTTCTGTTCCTTCTTCATCCGAAGTTAGCTGCACTCAGTCGGCCCGAATCAATGAGACAGTTCTTTTACCTATCAGCGAACAGACGGCACGTCACTTGGTAAAAGGCGTCAGATCGCTGGGCAGTATGCTTCTGATTCTCAGTTTGGTCATAGCCTGTTTTCATCCTTGGACAAAACAAACTATAGAGGAAGCTCTCAGCATTACTCCCATGCTTTTGCTGGTGCTGATTTTTATCTATGTGGTAAATCCTCTGGTAGAGTTTTTGATGGTGCAGATCAGAAAACTGCCCGGAGCCAAACTGTTTTCTTATACAAAATCGCTGGTTATCACTTACATAATACTGCTTCTGACCATACTGAGCTTTTTTGCCCTTCTGGCTCCCTCACTTTTTAACGAAATAAAAAGCTTAGCGGAAAGTTTCCCTGCTATAACAAAAAGATCGATTGCTATCCTAATAGAATTTAGGCAGCATCACTTAGAAGTCTTGCCTGTCAATCTGCAAAACCATATCATGGGCTTGATCAGGCAAATCGGCGGTATGGCCGGCGATTTAATCAACAGCGGTATTCAATATGCAGGAGCCTTTTCATCGGCCGTAATTTGGGTCGCTACTGCAGCTGTTATGGTACCGTTCATTTCTTTCTATGTAATGAGCGAAGGGCAAGAACTGACAGATTTCTGGCTCAGCCTGCTACCTAAGAAAAACCGCTGTGCAACCAGAAATATTTTAATTCAGCTGCACGCAACCATGAAAAGCTTTGTAAAAGGTCAAGTGTTACTCTGCTGTGCTGTGGGCAGCCTGACAACACTGCTTATGGCTGTAGTTATGCCCAAGTATTGTATAGCTCTGGGCATAATAGCCGGAGTCACTGAAGCCATCCCCATTATAGGTCCTATTTTAGGCGCTTTCCCGGCTATTTTCCTGGCTTTGGCCATGCCGGATACGGGAGGCGTCACCTTAGCTATTGTAGTAGCAGGTATATACATACTGATCCAGCAAGCTGAAAACAACTTGTTAGTGCCCAAAATTATGGGAGACAACCTGGGCTTACATCCTTTGAGCCTCATGATCGGCATGATGGTATTTGGCAACGTTTTTGGTTTCTGGGGAGTAGTTCTCTCCTCTCCCATCATTGCAGCTGTCAGAATATTGGTCATTCACTACTGTAATCCGGCCTTAGAAACAACAATGTTGCAGAAGCTGCAAAATAAAGAGGCCGACCAACAAAATATTTCCTCGGAATCGAAATAAAACCGAACATAATATTGACTAATTGTATATCATGTTTTTTAGCCCGCAAAACTTCACAAAAAGACAGCACCTGCTGCCATCAAATGGTAGCCCCAATCTTATTACGCAGGTAAGAAGGGGAAAAAACGCGAAGGTAAAACCAATTTAAGACATTTTTCGTAACTATAGAGAGGGTTGGCTTCTGTGAATTTATCTAAGTTCTTGCTTGTTTGCACTCTTGCTGCCGGTATGTCTGTTGCCAGTTTTTCACCTGCTAAAGCTGATGACAAACTAGTCGGTGAAGCTTTGAAGTACTTTAACACAAAAAACTACACAAAAGCCAATACGCTTATCGATCAGCACCTGGCCAAAAATCCCAAGGACGCCAATGCCCAATATGCCAAAGCCATGATTTTGTATCGTATGGGGCACTACATTAAGGCTCTACAGCGTCTGGAAATTGTGTTAAAGCTGGCGCCCAAAAATCATAATGCAGCTACGGCCTACGCCAGAATAAACCAACAGGCTGTGTACCACTTAAATCAGGGCAAAAACGACAATGCTATTGCTTTAGCTAATCACAGTGTAGAAATTATGCCCAAGTGGAACATTATGGAGTTCCGCGTCGCTCAAGCCGGCTGCTATTTTGCGAAAGGTACCGCCTACTTCGAACGTTGGTGCCTCAGCAACGATCCCGAAGATTCCCGTATTGCTATGGAAAGTTGGGAGAAAACCAGAGAGCTCGATCCTACTTCGGCTACTCAGCAGTTAGTAAACGGCATCAACTCTTTTATTAGCGGCAATTATGCGTTGGCCAAGAAATACTTCGACGACGGTCTGGCCGTCCGCAAGGAGAACAAATATTTGCAGCTTTGGGACGCCTTTGCCAACGCTTCTGTAGGTGAAGCTAGTCAGGCTATGAACCAACTCACGGAGCTGTCTTCACTCTTTGGTCGCAACCCGGTGCTCCATCTGTATAAAGGCGACATTTACAAGGTTACCGGTGACTTCGCGGCTTCTCGTCAAGAATATATGGCCGCTCAAGATCTGCGTCCTTCCGATCATCGCATCACCGTTGCTTTGCGCTTGCTTTATCTTTGCGATAATCAAGTTAACGAAGGCCTTGCCGCTTACAACGACCAAATCAACCAGAATCCCGACGATTTTAACGCCCGTTATCAGATGGCTTGTTTGCTCAAAGAAGCTGGCCGCCAGGCCGAAGCTCTTGAGGCCTACAACGAAATAGCTATGTCTCCCTCCTTCACCCCGGTGCAGACGGCCTCAGCTAAAGTGTGCATGGCTCTAATTCACTTTGAACGCGGTGAGGAAAAGAAGGCTACCGCCTGTGTTAATCCGGAGGATCTGCAAGTACTGAACTCCTCCAGCAGTCCTATGGCTCTCCTTTACAATGCCTACGCTGACAGTCAGCCTGCTATGAGAGAAAAGGCCTGCCGCGATGCTCTGCTTTATTCCGGTCCAGACTCTCTCTTTGTCCACCGCAGTGCTTTTTACGCTTTGGCTGAAATTGAAGCGGCCCGCAAACAGTATGCCAAATCTATGGAGTGTATTTTCCAAACTTGGAGGCGCACAGCTTCCGTATCCAGCCAGTGTCAAGGTTTAAGCGATAAGTTTGATACTTACAAGAACGGAGCCCGCCAGCAGCTTCATGCAGAAATACGCCGCTTAGAAAAAGGCAAGCGGGCAGATAAAGAAGAGGCTATACAGCAGCTCAGCAGCGATATTGACACCATCTCCGGATTAGAGCTTGGCGAAGCCGGAACCATGCTCTTCCAAATTCAAGGGTCTACTACTGAAAGCGCCACCAGCTTAGTTCCTAAATCCATTACAGGAGGAACTGCTACTGTTTCGGCCGATCTTATCAAGTCTTCATCCTGGGTAAACATCACTCCCGATTGGCAATAATTGCTTTTTCTAAATAGAAATCTAAAGGCTTCCTCCGGAAGCCTTTTTTGTTTGCTAAAATGCCACACTGGCCTCAAAGGTAGAACTCAGCTATTAACGAAGTTTCCGGGAAGCTAACGTTTAGGCCTTAAAGGTTTGTCTGAGCTTTTTTGTGCTGCAGATTGAAATACGGAGAGAAAAATTGCCTGAAATTCCCGCTTCCTTACAGCAAATAATCAGAGTTTGTGAAAAGATATCCGATGGTGAAGCTGAACCTAGTGCCTTGAATGATCTTTTTCTGAAGGCCAGACAAGTTGTGGCCTTCGAACGCACAAGTCTGGAGCGTTTTATGTGGGATGTCATTTGGACTGACGACATAAAACAGCTTGCCGAAAAATTGCGTTCAGAATTTGATGCCCATGAAGCAGCTCTACAAGATCTGGAAAATTCTCTAGGCGATGCGGACGGGTTCGCTCTAGATAAAGCAGGACGAGACTTGAAATACAGTGCCGAAGCGGTAGCTTCCTTATGGGATGCAATGAATGAAGAAACCGGCAATCAGTCTGTACTCTCCCCTTATCCGGTTTACGATCGCTTCCTCAAAGCTGCTCATAATGTGCTACAGGGGCACATCGACCCTTCTATTTTAGCCGCTTTCTTTACTCCCGCCGCCGATTTTACTCTCCGCCTGCATCACGCAGTCAAACGCTTCATCATCTTTTATGGTCAATCTTCCCTCTCAGAATGCGCTCAAAAGGTAATTAGCAATTTGGAAGCAGGTATGGGAGCAGCCGACCGCTACTTGCATGGCAGGTCAAATAATGTACTTAACGATGCTATTCGTTTGTTGACCTCCACTTCTGTTGCCATGTATACAATAATGGCTGATATGGGACAATGGGCCGCTGCAGAAAGGAAGTACGCTCACCATCCTTTAGCTGAAGAATTGTATAGAGCTAAAGAGGCTAACCTGCCCGCTGAGGAGCTCGATTTCCTTTGGCAAGCAGTAAAGCACGCTCTTAAGTTGGAGTTAACCCAAGTTCAGACTCTGCTCAACCATCCTTTGGGTACCTTATGTGGAGTCCATAGAGAGTCTCTTAAAGCAAGTATGGCCCGCATTATGCATCTGATTCAGGAAGGCCAAAAGAAGGGGCTAAACGAGCTTAATTTGGAAGAGTTTGATAAACTTATCTTCAATTTAGATCGCCTGATCAGAAATGACCTGGCTCACTTAAATATAGAATGCCGCTTAACTGCCGGGGCTCCTAATTTTGAGGAACTTCTCGTTACCGTTGGTTTAGCGATTGACGGCAAAATTGAACCTGAAGCATTCCGTATTATTTTACAAGAAACTGCTGAAAAAATTACGGAGGCGCAAGAAAACCTGAGCGGTGCTATAGGCAAACTCAGTGCCGAAGATCTCGACTTGCTTTCCCACTGTCTCGATTGCCAAATAAAAGGCTGCAACGAGTTAGCCTCTTGGTGCGACAGCGGTGACAAAGAAGCTCTGAAAACAGGCTGGCGGCGCATTGTTTCGGCTCTACCTTCAGCTAAGCGTATCTACGGCAAAATGAGAAAGAACTTAGGCATAGGCGAAGAATCGGCCAAAAAGCTGACCTGCATGCGTTGCGGCCAACAAAATCCTGCTTCGGCCCGCTACTGTTCAAAATGTTCGGCGGTATTGATGCAACTCGTACAGGCACCTCCTGTTGAATACACCGACATGGAAACAGGATTGAGCGACGGTAGCTTTACTTCTCCCATGCCGGGAAATATTCTAAAACTAGAACAATTAATACGATCGGTAGAAAGCGGCGAAGCTTATACTCAAGAGGTGGAAGAACAAGTAGATCAACTACTTAGCAGTGCTTATTCCTACCGTAACCTATATATAAGTCGAGTACGTCCTGCCTTAGAAAATTCCCAGCTAGACCCTTCTGTAGCCGAGCGTTTTGAAATTAGCATGAGCTCTTACATAGAAGGATTGGAAACTTGCCGCAACTTCGCTCAAGAGCCGGAAGTAGCCTATTTATATAATGGCTTAGAGCAAGCCTCAGCCGCAGCTCTGGAACTCAGCGAGTTGCAAATGGAATTGGACAGTTTTTAATGAGATAAAAAAAAACAGATCCAATACTGTATAAGCAAGTAAACGTCCGCTGCCCGCTCCAGTGCTCTGTGAAGCATTGTTGCGCGGAACCGGGCGTTTTTTACAGTCTCAATTCCAATACAAAACAAATTTATCGCTAATATTTGTATGTTACAATTAATATGGCTGAGGTTGTTTCAGGCTAATACATTGTGCAAACGAGCCGAAGATAGGATAACACTTACTTATGCGTTGGTCATTTAAACTGGCAAAATTGTGGGGCATAGATATTTATGTTCACTCTACCTTCATAGTACTGCTTCTTTGGGTATTTTTCGTACGAGGTGCCCAAAACAACTGGATATCTGCTTTAATTAGCCTGGCCTTTACGCTGATAATTTTTGCAGCTGTTACTTTGCATGAATATGGACATGCTTTAACTGCCAGGCGCTTTGGCATTCCTACTCGAGACATTACACTTTGGCCCTTCGGAGGTGTAGCCACCATTCAGGGGCACATGAAAAGTCCTCGTCAGGAAATTTTAATGGCCTTGGCCGGTCCTGCCGTAAATTTGGTACTGGCAGCCGTAACTTATGCCTTTTCAGTTTACATATTTGTTCCTTACTTAGCAGCCCGCTTTATACCAATTGCTCAAATTTATATTGTAGACGCTCTCTCTTGGTTTATCTGGAGCAATTTAACGCTCATGTTATTTAATTTAATTCCGGCCTTCCCTATGGACGGAGGACGAGTACTGCGCGGTTTCCTCGGACGAAAATACGATTTTTTAACTGCCACCTATAAAGCCGTTAGTATCGGACGCCTCTGCGCTATCGTTATGGGTATTTACGGCTTAGCTTACAATCATATGTTAGCTGTCATAGCCTTATTCATTTGGTGGAGCGGTACCAAAGAGCTCAATCAGGCTGTTATGATGGAGCGTATGCGCCGTGTTCGTGAAGGTACAGCCAGCTTGGAAGATCTGTTTAGTTTAGGCTTAGGAAATATGGGCAATATTATGAGCCATATTTTCAACATGGGAAAAATCAATACAGGAAAATATGCTGAATTTGATTCCTCCGCCTATGCACAGCCTTCCTCCCAAAATTCTCCCCACGTCTCTCCGGAGTATATTATTAATGCCGCCCCTTATTCCCGCAAACCCTCTGCTTTTGCCCATCAGGGTAAAATTATTGATGCAGAGTTTATCTCTGACGATCATCCGGAAGAAGCGGAATCTACAGCCCACTCCGATCAAGATATAAAAATTATTGATATTAAGTAAAGAAGATTTTTAGTTTTATGCTCACTGTACTTCAAAGAACGGTTGCTGTAGGTCAGCAGCTCGATCAGCTTTTCCCCGATCCTAAACTAAGCCTAAACTTTTATAGTCCTTTTACACTTTTAACCGCTGTCTTGCTTTCAGCTCAATGTACAGATGAGCGTGTTAACAAAGCCACCGCAGGCCTTTTTGCCTGTGCAGATACCCCGGAGAAAATGGATAAACTGAGTCAAGAACAAATTTTTGCACATATCTGCGGGCTCGGTTTAGCTAAAAATAAGAGTAAATATTTAAAGAATATGTGCCGCCAACTGTTAGATAAGTTCAACGGAGAAGTACCCGCTAATTTTTCCGATTTGGAAAGTTTATCGGGAGTAGGACATAAAACGGCTTCGGTAGTCATGATACAAGCTTTCGGGCGTCCGGCTTTTCCTGTCGACACGCACATTTTACGCTTATCAAAACGTTGGGGACTGTCCCAAGGTACCACTCCGCAGCAAGTAGAGAACGATCTTAAACAGCTATTTCCACCTGAAGAGTGGGGACGACGCCATCTGCAGTTTATAGAGTGCGGCCGACGCTACTGCAAAGCCGTCAGCCATAATTTGCAACTATGTCCTGTTTGTTCCCACTTGCAAAAAATGGAAACGGAACTTGGGATGGGCAAGTAAGTTTATATAATTAACATATAGGCAGGAAGAGGTAATTAAACAGGGCAAATATGCGCCCATGGATATTTGCGATTTAAGAGCCACTGAACTGGCTAAACTAATTAAAGAAAAGAAACTTTCCCCCGTTGAAGTCACTCAAGCTTACCTTGAGCGCATAGAGAAACTTAATCCCAAATTAAACGCTTTCATTACTCTCGATCCGGAGGGTGCTTTAGCACAAGCGCGTCAAGCGGAAAAGTCCGAAATTAGCGGGCCGCTGCACGGTATCCCTACAGCCATAAAAGATTTGTCCTACACAAAAGGCCTGCGCACTACTTGCGGTTCGTTAACTTTAAAAGATAATATTCCCGATTTCGATTCTATTTCAGTAACTCGCATCCGCCAAGCCGGAGCAATTATTTTAGGCAAAACTAATACGCCGGAATTTGGCTATAAAGGCATCACTAACAATCTAGTTTTTGGGACCACATTCAACCCCTGGAATACCGAACGCCATGCCGGAGGTTCCAGCGGAGGTTCAGCCAGCGCTGTGGCAGCCGGTTTAGTTCCTCTGGCCGAAGGTACTGACGGCGCCGGTTCTATTCGCATTCCGGCCTCGTTCTGCGGAGTGGTCGGTTTTAAACCCAGCTTTGCCATGGTTCCCCGCTACCCTATTCCCGATCTTTACTACACTTTGAGCCATACCGGACCTATAGCTCGCCATGTTGACGAAGCGTCTCTTCTTTTTGAAGTCTTAGCTGGAGCCAGCTCTCACGACAATTTGAGCATGAATCCGATAAACTGGTCAAAATCGGCCAACGACAAGCTGCATATTGCTTACAGCCCCAACTTGAACTATGCGCCAGTAGAAAATGAAGTAGCCGAAATTGTCAAACGAGCCGTCAGCAAATTTACCGATTTAGGTTATACGATAAGTGAGGAGAATCCGCCTATTGAAGAAGATCCGGAGCCATTGGAACTCAACATTTGGAATACGGTATACGCTTCTCGCTACGCTCCTTTAACGAAAGAAATGAGAGAGCTGCTCACTCCGGAAATGGTCGACATTATTGAAGAGGGTACAAAACTTCCGGCCTATATGTACAGCAAAGATTCTATTAAGCGCACTAAACTCTATTACATTATGGACAAATTCTTTGAGCGCTTCGATCTGCTGATCACCCCCACTATGCCAATAACTGCCTTCTCCGCAAATTTGGAACGTCCTGATAGCATTAATGGTCAGAAAATTTCTACTCTCTTCGGATGGACTCCCTTCACTTATCCTTTTAATTTAACGGGACAGCCTGCCATAACCGTTCCCGCAGGTTTAAGTGCCGAAGGATTGCCTGTAGGAATGCAGATAATCGGCCCGCGCGGCAGTGACCGCTTCTTACTTGAAGTAGCTCAACGCTTTGAGGAGCTTGCTCCATTCCCTAAATTAAACTTTAATTGAGACTAAGGAGTCCCAAATATGTCGGTAAACATTATAACCAAAGAAGTAGGGGGCTTTGCCACCAACTGTTATCTAGTATATGACGACAATAATACCGGAGTTATTATCGATCCGGGAGATAACGCGACCGAGCTAGAGCAGATTATAAAGAATCATCATCTGAACATTGAAGCTATACTGCTAACTCACGGCCACTGCGATCATCTTATTGGGGCGGCTCAGCTTGAAAGGGATATGCAGTTGCCGCTGTATATTCACAGTAAAGATACCGATTCATTAAACAGATGCCAAAGCGACGCCGTAATGCTTGGTCTGGAATGCAAAGAAGTTCCCCAAATTTCCGGAACTTTAGAAGACGGCCAAATATTTAAGGTTGGCAGTCTAGAATTTAAAATTATTCACACTCCGGGACACACTCCGGGCGGTATAGTACTGCTCTGCGGACGCCATGCTTTTTGCGGGGATACTATTTTCCACACTTCTATAGGGCGCACCGACTTCTTTGGAGGCAGTCACAGTCAGTTAATAAATTCTATTAAAAACAAAATTTATACTCTGCCCGAAGACACCATACTTTATCCGGGCCATGGCTCCCAAAGCAGCGTCGGCTATGAAAAAAGGAATAATCCCTTTGTCAGAGTCTAACGTTTATTGAGTTAGTGTGGTCATGCTGTAATTTTTTATCGATACCCTCAAAAACAGCAATAAAAAGTAAAAAAGTTTCAGCACTGTTAAGCCGTTGGGCTTTGCTACTGAAACTTTTTTATTATCCTAAAGATAACTGCCCCACTTGGTAGATGAGCTCAAGAGCTTCACTCAAGCGGGGCAGTTTGATATTAATAAATTACTGCTTCTTCAAGATAATGGTGCCGCCAGCGGGCAGGAACACACCACCGTAAGAAGTTACAGAGTTACCACCGTTACCGGTACCGCTGCCGCCGTAGCAACGAGCGTTAGTATTGAAGACTTCCTTCCACTGGCCGGGAGGAAGCTCCATGCGATAGCCCTGACGATCGGTATTGGCGAAGTTAGAAATAATCACAAATTCGTCGGAGCCGCCGTCATCGCGTTTCCAAGCCAAAACTCTGTCGTCATTGTGAGTGTAAACGCGGCTGATATTGCCGGTGGCATTCAGAGCCGGAGAAGTGCGGCGCAAAGCCACTAAGTCGCGAGTGAGAATAAACTGACCAACCTGATTAGACAGATCTTCAGCCTGTTTTCTCTCTTCGGCATTCATTTCACAGTAACGATCGAAGAGCTTTTGCTCGTCGGCACTCATACGGGAGCGCTCTACTTCGCGGGAAGACATATCCATGGAAGCAACTCTAGCGAAGTTGTCTAACTTATCGGGAGTGACAGGGAACTTAGTCCAGCTCATATCAACGCCCCAAGTAGAAGTTAAACCGTGCTTGAAGTCATTATTAGCCAAGAACTCTTCACCTTGGAAAAGCATAGGCACACCGGGGCCGGTCAGAGTGATAGCAGAAGCAGTGCGAGCGATAGAACGCGGGAAGGGCTGCTTGACAGCTTCATCATCTTTGGAAGCGGCGGCACCGCGGTGGATCCAGTTGCCGGTGTTGCCGACTTCGTCGTGACTGTGAGAATAGGTTACAGCCCTACTCCAGTCAGTCACGCCAACGTGGCAGGTGATAGCCTCCATCAGGCGGTCGGCACTGCCGTGACCTTGAGCCATTTCTAATAAGTCGTCATGGAAGCGGTCGTTCCATACACCGCTGAAGCCCATGCCCTTCTTCTCCCAACTGCCGGGGCCGCAGCCTTGAGTTTCCGACTTGTCCATATCGGCAGCAACTAACCAGCTGCCGCTGAAGTCTTCGGCTACAGTGTAAACGTCGGGCTTAATTAAGCGCAGAGAGCGGTTAATCTGGCGCAGCGTATTCATACCTTCAATCTGCTCGGCAGAGTTACCGGTAGAGTGAAGCACCTGAGTGAAGTCGAAGCGAATGCCGTCGAAACCGAACTCAGCCACCTGCTGAACGGCGTTGTCAGAGTAGAAATCTTTGACATTCTGATTAGCGAAATTAGGCTTGGCGCCCCAAGGGGTGCAAGACTCGCCTTTCTGCCACCAGTTGAAGAAAGAGCGCTTATCGCCATCGATACGGCCCAGAGGGTCGTCGGCATCGGGCTTACCGGAAGTATGGTTGTAAACGACGTCGGCCATAACGTTAAAGCCGCGCTTGTGGCTCTCATCGACAAAAAGCTTCATGGCGTCGGTACCGGAAATCCAGACACTCTTAGCGCCAGGCTGTTCGTCGTCGGTAATGAGCTTGCGGTCGATAGCTTCCTGGCGATCCATTTCGAAGCCGTAACTAGCCGCTCCAGCGTAATAGAAGTCGGGAGTGTAACCCCAGTCGCGCTTGGCACCGAACTCATTTGTAGGCATCAGCTCGATCGTGTCGATTCCTAAAGAAGCGAAGTAATCGAGATTGTTAATCATGTCTTCAAAGGTAGCGGGCACCGCATTGTCTTTGGAGCTCATAAACGAACCGACGTGAGCTTCGTAAATTACGAAATTGTTCTGATTGGTTTGGCGTCTGGGCACGTTGTCGTAACGGAACTCAAAACTGGACTCACGTATGAGAGACTTACGGGCGGATCCGGGTTTAGGCTGAATTACGTTGGTGTAAGGATCGTTGAAAGGGGTAGCGATGCGCTCTTGGCTGCTGAGCTTGCCGTCACCGTTGACGTCACCGACCAACTTGCCGTCTTCAACAACTTGGTACTCGTACTGCATACCGATCAGTTTGGGGAAGTTATTCACGGCCGTCACCCAAGCGGTACCAGCTCCGGGGCTGTCAACGCGGTTCATATCGATAGAACCGTCTTCGTTGACACTATTTATCCAGGAGTATTTGTCGATGGGCTCAGTCTGATCTAGCTTCCAACTGCGCAGGACATCGACATCGTGTTTATCGGCGGGAGAAGCTTGATCGTAAGGAATACGCTCGGGCTTGCCAAGACGATCTAAAAGTTCCTGTTTGTTAAGCTGCTTGCCGTTTTCGTCGCGCAACACCAAACGCACACTGTCGGCGTTGGGATGAGAGTCGACGGTGAAGCGTCCCCACTGAGGGTTGTCAGCATAGTTGGGGCCGCCCTTGCCGCTGTCATCGTACCAGCCTACTTCGAAGCCCATAACCGGATCGACGAAAATTCTCTCTAAACCGCGCTGCTCACCCTGAAGGTAGCGAGCATGCGGATCGGAGTAGCGGACTTCTCCGCCCCAGTTATTCTTAAGAACCTCACCTTTGTCGTTAAGGGCGGCATACTGATAAGTTTTGCCCTTAAGCTTGCTCCAGCCGTCGTTCTGGGTAAGAGTCCAGACACCGTTCTGCTCATTTTTCTCCATGGGCAGACGCTCTTCGATTTCACCGGTTTGAGGGTTACTTATCTCAACATAAAGCTTATAGCTACCTAAGTCGCCTTTACCTACTTCGGGAGACCAAGTCTGGAAGCGGACACCGTCCTCTCCCTCTTTGTGTACGCCGAAAAGATGGGTCTGAATGGGAGCATAAGTTTGTACTGAGGAATCTGATAAGTTGAAATTGGGGTTGGTTTCGCTCATAACCAACCACTGAGCGTTCTGAACTTTACCGTCTTTGCCGGTGATGTCGCCCACCACGCCCCAACTGAATTGCTGGTTTTGTCCGGTTTTCAAATCGACGGCAGCGGTATAAACGCCGTCTCCGGCCACGGCATCTCCGTTGCGGCCGTCATCGTGCATGGGAACGATCTTATCGCCGTTCCAATGCTGATCGTAAAGGCCGGTCTCATTGTTGAAAGAGCCCTTGAGACCGATATTGCTGAGCTCGGCCTGAGGGCAGCCGCGGCTGTCAAACTGGAAGAGAATCTGTTTTTTATCGGTGCTTTCAGGCTGCACGGCTGAACACTCAGCTTTAACCTGAGCAGCGCTGAGCTTAGGAAGACCAGTGGCGGCCTCTTTGCTCTCGGAACTATTTAAAGAGAAACTATCTACGGGAACGGCCGGAGCAGAAGCCTTGGAAGCCGTCTGCTTAGACTCGGCAGCGCCATTATTCTGCACCACTGAATTGGCGCGGAACAAGTCGGAAGAACGTTCTACGTTTATGTTCATCGATTCCTCACTCTTTTCTGTATAGGTGACGACAGAAGTATTTTCTAAACCATTAAACCCTAGGACTTCAGAGGCCTCATGCCTTTGTTTAGCACCGGTGCCTTCTTGGCAGGCGGAATCTGCGCCAACAGCCCAAGAGAGGCCCGATCCAGCCAGCGGGATCGAGAAAATCGCTAAGCTGACAAAAAAAGTCCTACCATTCATCATCTTAAATTTACAAATTTTTTTCTGCTTAGACAAGCTGATTTTTTATCTATTTTGTCATTTTTGCAAAAATCTCACTCCTTTGTAACATATTGCGATCAGTTAACAACAGTTGAAAGCCATTCATTTCTATTTTTTTCTATACAACCGCAATTATAAAAGTTTCATAAAGACGCTGTAAATTTACTTCCGCAAAGTTGGAAATAAAAACTGCGCTATTGTAGAATCAAAGGAGGGCAAATATGCGTTTTTTCTACGTTGCCCAAGCGAAAAACAACTGACACAATTTTCGTGTGTACAACATACTCCGAAACTAATTAGCAAAGGAGGTCAGTATGTTAAAAAACAAACGGGGCATAGTGCTAATCACTACCATGCTAACGGTAGTGTTAGTAATTATGCTGCTTAGTTCGGTAGTCTACTCAAACATGGGCAGTATGAGGCTGGCTTCCAACTTTTACGGACGCGAGCAGGCTCTTATGGCCGCCCAATCGGGCGTTCAGTATGCCATTACAAAGCTGCAGAATAACATTACCTGGAAAGGCTGCGACGAAAGTGAAACTATTTCCGACAGCTCCACGGGGCTGAGTGTTATGGAAAAGAACGGCAACGTGGTCGGTATGATCGACAGCAAAAACGGACGCCGTTCATTCTTCCGCATTAAGTTCAACTACGAGGACGGCGAAAACGGCTTCGATGGTCTGAACAACAACTCCAGCTCAGACAAAATTCCTTCTCCTTACGTTTCTGTCAACAATCTTTTCAGCAGTACTCCCACTAAAGTTTACACTGCTTCCAAAGAGGGCAGCCTCACACTGAAAAGCTACAAAGACGAATACGGCAAAGACCGCCAAGAGGCGGAAAACTCCAGCAGCTTCGTTTTAGACAAATCGAGTTGTTATTTGGTGGTGGAAGGCTTTGCCGGCGACGGAGTGCGCGATTTAAATTTATCAGATATGCTGAACATGCCCAAAGATCGCTGCAATGCTACTTGCGTAACGGTAGAAGGCTACCTGGGCTTGGCAGCCGACGAACAGTTTACCGATTCGGTAGCCTGCGCCGCCAACGATTTAAAAACAACCTCTTCTATTCTGCGCGTAGATAACGCTAAGGGCGGATCTGCTCCTAAAATACGCACCTTGAAGAATCTGACCGTGCAAAGCGATAAAATTGATTTTGCCAACGGACAGTTTTACTACGGCAAAGACTGCAGCTACACCATAAACGGCCAAGCTATCGACAAAAATGCTACTTACAAGGCTCAAAGTAGCAACGATTCTGACAACTTCGCACAAATTTTGTGGGATGACATAACTAAAGCCAATTCTCCCGGCCAGGTATACGAAAAACTGGAAGCAGGCACTTACGTATGGAGCGTCGATCCCGAAACTAAAAAGAACGTTCTAAAGCGTTACCAGGGCAGCTATCCTCCTGGCGAGTCTATTCCTGCCGACGCTAAGTCGATTACCATAACCAGCCTGCCCGGCATGACCATAGACAACGACACCCAAACCATGAAAATATCGAAGAATCTTCTGGTGGTAGCCGACGGCGACAACTCGTCTTTCATAGTCCGCTACGACAAAGACAGCGGTGCTTCCAGACCGATCGTAGCCCTATTAGAAAATTCGGACACCAAAACTTCTCCTATTATCAGTTCTTCAGGTGACGTATTCTTACAGGCCGCCACTTTGGGAGGTGGCTCCATTACTTCCGAGGGCAACATTTCTCTACAAGGGCCAAGCATTTTAGAGTCGGATCCCGGTGTGGGTGCCTCAATCTACTCTAAAAAAGACGTCAATCTGCTGCCTATCGAAGATCTGACCACTACAGTCAAAGACAAGATAAGCCCTGCTAATTCGTCAACGGCCGACAACAACGGCACCACTTCCGGGTCGGTAACAACGGGAGGAAGCGGCACAGAAGAAGTTTACATTCTTAAACAAGACGAAGCATACGATCAATTGAAGCTGGACACTTTTCAACTAGTAATCAATCATATAAGAAATAAGTTCGGTCTCGATAACTTCAATGATGACAATAGCTACAATATTTCTAAATCTATATATGAAAAATACTGCACGCAATTGGAAAAATATGAAACCACGGTAAAAAATGGCGGAGATACTAATCCTAACGAGCTCAATCAATCTTTTTCAGATTCAATCAGCTCTGAAGAGCGTGACGGCCTGAACATGACCGAGTGGCATGCTTTGATGATAGAGCTTTGTGATGAAGATTCTCACCATCCGGTAAACGATATACGCAACTACCTCCGTAACATAAACAATTGGGAATCGGCAACCAAATCTACGTCCACAGGTTCAACCGAAGCAGATACGGAGCTTTCTATCAGCGACATCAACAATGTACAGAACTGCATCGACAAAGATCTGGCCACCGACAATTTCCGCGACAACAAAGAAGCCCAATTAGCCGATCTTATGACCCGCTACGGCAAACTCAAATATTCCGATCAAGACATTTCTGGCGTTATTTACGCTTGGGGCAATATCAACGCCGATATAGGCCAAAGCAGCACCCTCAACCTCACTGGAGCCATGGTCGCCTACGGAGCCGATCCCAAGACAAAAACTCCCGGAAAAGATAACAAAGGAACCATTACTATCAATGCAGGTAGCATAGGCATGACCCTCGATCCCGATTACATGGGAGCCTTCTTGTCGGCCAACTCTCGACGCAGACTGAAGCTGACCATGTTCTCCAGCTTCTAAACCGCAGCTTGGGCGATATGCTTCTTGGCAGATCCGCCCAAACTAAGTCGCAATAGTATCAAAAAAAACGCAGGGCCCGCGTTCTTTTATTATGATTTGATAAAGGACGCGGGCTCTGTTTGTGCAATAATTCTAAAAGAGGCCTCTTTTTCGAAAAAATAGAGGCAGAACTGACAAAAAACGAAGAATCACAAAAAAACTACAAAAAAATTATCTGAAGTGCCATTAAATTGCGCCGTCAAAATTTACACAAAGGAGGTAAGTGTATATGCTGAAAAACAAGCGCGGCATTGTTTTAATAACCACAATGCTAACAGTAGTATTGGTAATTATGCTGCTAAGTTCAGTTGTATACTCTAACCTAGGCAGCATGCGTCTGGCTTCTAACTTCTACGGACGCGAGCAGGCTCTTATGGCCGCCCAATCGGGCGTCCAGTACGCCATTACCAAACTGCAGAACAACATTACCTGGAAGGGCTGCGACGAAAGCGAAACTATTTCCGATAGCTCTAAAGGGCTGAGCGTTATGGAAAAGAACGGCAACGTAGTCGGCATGCTCGACAGCAAAAACGGACGCCGCTCCTTCTTCCGCATTAAGTTCAATTACGAAGACGGCGATAACGGCTTCGATGGTTTGAACGACAGCTCTAGCTCAGACAAAATTCCTTCTCCTTACGTTTCCGTCAACAACCTTTTCAGCAGTACTTCCACAAAAGTTTACACCGCTTCCAAAGAAGGCAGCCTCACGCTGAAAAGCTACAAAGACGAATACGGCAAAAACCGTCAAGAGGCGGAAAACTCCAGCAGCTTCGTTTTAGAAAAATCGAGCTGCTATCTGGTAGTAGAAGGTTTTGCCGGCGACGGAGTGCGCGATCTGAGTTTAGAAAATATGCTAAATATGCCCAAAGATCGCTGCAATGCTGCTTGCATAACGGTAGAAAGCTACCTGGGCTTGGCAGCCGACGAACAGTTTACCGATTCGGTAGCCTGCGCCGCCAACGATTTAAAAACAACTTCTTCTATTCTGCGCGTAGATAACGCTAAAGGCGGATCTGCTCCCAAAATCCGCACCTTAAAGAATCTGACCGTACAAAGCGAAAAAATTGATTTTGCCAACGGACAATTCTACTACGGTAAAGACTGCAACTACACCATAAACGGCCAAGCTATCGACAAAGATGCCACTTACAAGGCTCAAAGCAGCAGCGATTCTGACAACTTCGCGCAAATTTTGTGGGATGACATAACTAAAGCCAATTCTCCCGGCCAGGAATACGAAAAGCTGGAGGCAGGCACTTATGTATGGAGTGTCAATCCCGAAACAAAAAAGAACGTTCTAAAGCGTTACCAGGGCAACTATCCTCCCGGCGAGCCTATCCCTGCCGACGCTAAGTCAGTTACTATAACCAGCCTGCCCGGCATGACCATAGATAACGACACCCAAACTATGAAAATATCGAAGAATCTTCTGGTGGTAGCTGACGGCAAAGACTCATCTTTCATAGTGCGCTACGACAAAGACAGCGGCGCTTCCAGACCGATTGTGGCCCTATTGGAGAATTCGAACACAAAAACTTCTCCTATTATCAGTTCTTCAGGTGATATATTCCTACAGGCCGCTACTTTGGGAGGAGGCTCTATTACTTCTGAGGGCAACATTTCTCTGCAAGGACCGAGCATTTTGGAATCGGATCCCGGCGTAGGTGTCTCAATCTACTCTAAAAAAGATGTCAATCTACTGCCTATCGAAGATCTGACCACTACAGTTAAAGACACAATAAAACCCACTAATCCGCCAGCAGCCGACAACAACGGCACAACTTCCGGATCAGGAACAACTGGAGAAAGTGGCACAAAACAAGTTTACGTCTTCAAAAGTTCCACCGATTACGAAGACCTGAGGAGTGAAATTTTTAATGATATCATAGCCTCCTTACAATATCAAGAAAGGCCTCCCAGACCCGGTCAGGGCCCTTTTGGTCCAGAAGGCAACCCTCCCTCTGTTAGCACAGGTTTATTCCAAGAGCAGTCACATATCGAAGCTGCAAAAGAGATATTTGATAAATTTTGCGATTACAGAAAGACCATGGTCAGTGCTTTCTACAATGATATAGGTGAAGTTGAACCATGGGATTCAGACTGGACAGAAAATCCGGCTTATAACGGCTGCAACACCATGAACAAAACAGAAGCTGACAAGCTTTCCACTTTACTGTATTCTAAATCCGGAAGGCTGGATTTATATTTATGGAACATTGATAACTGGGAGCTTATAACCCAACCTACTGGTTCCACCGAAGCAGATACGTCACTTTCTCCCAGCGACATCAACAATGTGCAGGACTGCATCGATAAAGATCTGGCCACCGACAACTTCCGCGACAATAAAGAAGCTCAATTGGCTGACCTCCTGACCCGTTACGGCAATCTTAAATATTCTGATCAGGATATTTCTGGCGTTATTTACGCTTGGGGCAACATCAATGCCGATATAGGCCAGAACAGCACCCTCAATCTTACCGGAGCTATGGTTGCCTACGGAGCAAATCCCAAAACAAAAACTCCCGGAAAAGATAACAAAGGAACCATTACTATCAATGCAGGCAGTATAGGTATGACTCTCGATCCCGATTACATGGGAGCTTTCCTGTCAGCCAATGCTAGACGCAAACTGAAGGTGACCATGTTCTCCAGCTTCTAAACTACTTCTTAGTCGGCGTGCTTCTTAGCGACTCCGCCTGAGCTTAAATTAACAGTATAAAAATACTGCAAAGCCCGCGTTTCTTTATTAAACTTAAATAAAGGACGCGGGCTTTGTTTGCGAAATAACTAGAGAAAGAAACTCTGTGTTAGATAACGGCTGAGAGATAAACAGAGGCAAATAATACAAAAAATCTGCCAAAAGTTCTCTCAATTGATATTAAATTTTTTGCAAAGGAGGTTAGTATACATGCTGAAAAACAAGCGTGGTATTGTTTTAATAACTACAATGCTAACAGTTGTATTGGTAACTATGCTGCTCAGTTCGGTTGTATACTCTAACTTAGGCGGCATGCGCCTGGCCTCTAACTTTTACGGAAGAGAAGAGGCCCTTATGGCGGCTCAATCGGGCCTACATTACGCCATTACCAGACTACAAGATGATATTACCTGGCGGGCTGCCGACAGTAAAACTATTTCAGAAACAAACAAAGGTTTGCAAGTTATTGAAAAAAACGGCAACGTGCTAGGCTGTATAACTACCACCAACGGCAACAAGTCCTTCTTCCGCCTGAAGTTCAACTATGAAGATGGAGCCGGTGGTTTGGACGGTCTTAATGACAGCAGCTCCTCCGAACTAATCGCTTCTCCCTACGTTTCAGTAAACAACTTGTTCAACAGTACTCCAGCCAAAGTTTACATGGCTTCTGCTGATGGTACTACAAAACTTAAAGAAGTTACCGATTCTTACGGAACCAAGCACACGGAGGCCGACAGCGTTTCCAGTTTTAGCGTAGGTAAAGCCAGCTGCTACTTAATAGCAGAAGGTTTTGCTGGCAATTCTCTGCGCGATTTAGCTTTAGAAGACTTAGCCGGCTTACGTAGCTCCGAATTGTCCGGCCAGACTTCCATTCGCTCTGAAGCTTACTTAACTCTGGACTCAGAAGAACAATTTACCGACTCTGTAGCCAGTGCCGCTGGCAATCTAATTATAAATGCCAACATAATTAAAGCCAGCAATGCCAAAGGCAGCACTTCCCCTAAAATGCGCACTTTGGACAGTGCTACCATCAATACGGCTCTGCTCGATATGTCCGATGGAGAGATCGTCTCAGCTAATAGCAGCGACATTAAAGTTTCCAATCCCCAACAGTCGAACTATACCGTTTCTACCAGCAAAGACAGCAGCAACTTTGCTCAAATTACCTGGGAATCGGTACAAGACAAATGCAAGGGCAAAAGCTTCAATAAGGTTACAGCTGGCACTTACTGCTGGGAAAAAGATCCCGATGACAAAAGTGGCAAAACTAACATATTAGTCCGTTATGAAGGCAACTTCCCTCCGGGCACCCCTATTCCAACAGATACGGCCAAAACTAAAGTAACGGCCAACGGATTGCCTGGCATCGAAATCGATTTTACTTCCCAGACCATGAAAATTTCCGGAAATTGTTCCATTGCTTCCAATGGGGAGACCTCATCTTTTATTATCCGCTACGACAAGGAAGGTGGAGCTTCTCGCCCTATAGTGGCCTTTTTGCAAAATAGCTCCGGCGACTACCCAATTATAACTTCCGACAACAACATTTTCATTGAAGGCGCCACCTTGGGAGGCGGCTCCATAATTTCAGCCGGCGATATATCCCTGCAGGGGCCGAGCATTTTAGAATCTGATCCTGGAGTTGGCGTTTCGGTATACGCTAAAGGCGACGTCAACCTGTTGCCCATTGAAGACGCAACCGAAACAGTAAAAAAGGCTGAGCCGGAGAAATTTCAACAGTCAGAAGTTGATTCCACCATAAACTCAAAGCCAACTAAAGAAGAAGGCCAAGCAAACACAGGTAAAGTTGCTGTACTTGAAAATGAAAAAAAATACCAGAAAAAGTACGAAGAGGCACTAGATGCCTATAAAGACCTCATGAAGGCCTATAAAAAGATAAGTAACATCTATAGCGATGAAGAGAGAAATCTTGCCAGTTTTGCTAGTTTCTATTCCTATTGGCACTCCCAAGCTGCTACTAATTACTTTGAGCGCAAGCAAATGCTTCCCGCATGGACTCCTCAGCAATATAGCGGTCCTATGGCCTTCGATTTACAAATGATACAAGTAAACGTAAGAAACAACTCCGAAGACTCCCCTTATCTCGATGTGAGTAATTTCGGACGCTACAATAATTGCAGTAAAGATCAAATAGAGGATCTTAAAGAAGCCCGCGAAGAGTTTTACGAAGAAGCCAGGGAAGCTATGCGATATCTACTCGCATTCGATCACTGGGAAGTTGTAGATAATGGCAATGCTACTCCTTCTTCTCCTACTGAAACTACTCCCAGCGCTGAATTCACTCCCAGCGACATGAACAATGTGCAAAATTATGTCGACCATAATCTAGCCAGTCAGAACTTCCGCGAAAACAAAGGGAACCAACTTAACGAATTGATGGCCCGCTATGGAGAAGTGAAATACTCTGACCAAGATATTTCCGGAGTTATTTACGCTTGGCGCAACATTAACGTTAATATTGGCTCCAACAGCACTCTCAATTTAACGGGTTCTATGGTCGCCTACGGAGGCAATCCTAACAGCAGTACTCCCGGCAACGGCGAAGGCGGCCAAATTAAGATAGATGCCAAAGCTGTGGGCATGACTCTAGACCCCGATTACATGGGAGCCTTTATATCAACAAATGCCAGGAGAAAACTTAAGCAGATTATGTTCTCCAGCTTCTAACCGCTCTTTTGAGCTACGCCTCTTGGCAGTAGTCAAAAAAAACGAAAAATACGCAGAGCCCGCACTCTTTTAGTAAAGATTTGCTAAAGGAAGCGGGCTTTGTTTGTACAATAGCACGCAGAAAGTGGCGCTTATCTCAAAGAAAAGCATCAGACATGATAAAAAATGAGACAGTTCTGAGAAAAGTTACCGCATATTTTCTCAATTGACATTTAATTTAGGCAAAGGAGGTTGGTATACATGCTGAAAGACAAGCGCGGCATTGTTTTAATAACTACAATGCTAACAGTTGTATTGATAATTATGCTGCTCAGTTCAGTTGTATATTCTAACTTGGGCGGTATGCGCCTGGCCTCTAACTTCTATGGACGAGAAGAGGCTCTTATGGCGGCTCAATCAGGCATACAGTACGCCATTACCAGGCTACAAGACGATATTACCTGGCGAGCTGCCGATTACAAAACTGTTTCAGAAACAAGCAAAGGCTTAGAAGTTATTGAAAAAAACGGCAACGTGCTCGGCTGTATAACTACAGCCAACGGCAACCGGTCCTTCTTCCGCCTAAAATTCAATTATGAAGACGGCGCCAATGGTCTGGACGGTCTCAATAACAGCGGATCTTCCGAGCTAATCGCTTCTCCCTATGTTTCGGTAAACAACTTATTCAACAGTACTCCTACCAAAGTTTATACAGCTTCTGCTGACGGCACCACCACGCTTCAAGAAGTCAGCGATTCTTGCGGCATCAAGCATACAGAAGCCGTCGGATCACTCGGTTTCCGTATAGGCAAAGGCAGCTGCTACTTAATAGCGGAAGGTTTTGCAGGCAATTCCCTACGCGATTTAGATTTAAAAGATGTAGCCAGCTTACGCTACTCCGAGTTTTCCGGACAGACGTCCATTCGCTCTGAAGCTTACTTAACTCTGGACTCAGAAGAACAATTCACCGACTCAGTAGCCAGTGCTGCCGGTGATCTGACTATAACTGCCGACCTAATCAGAGCCAGCAACGCCAAAGGCAGTACTTCTCCTAAAATGCGCACTCTGAACAGTGCTACCATTGATACCGGTCTGCTCGATATGTCCGACGGAGAGATTGTCTCAGCTAAAAGCAGCACTATTAAAGTATCCAATCCCGCTAAATCGAATTACACTGTTTCTACCAGCAGAGACAGCAGCAACTTCGCTCAAATTACCTGGGAATCGATACAAGATAAATGCAAGGGAAAAACCTTCAACAAGGTTGCGGCCGGCACTTACTGCTGGGAGAAAGATCCCAGTGACCAAAGCGGTAAAGCGAATATCTTGTTCCGCTACGACGGAAACTTCCCCCCGGGTACCACTATTCCAGCAGATACGGCCAAAACTAAAGTAACAGCTAAGGAACTACCCGGCGTAGAGATTGACTTTGATTCCCAAACCATGAAAATTTCTGGAAATCTGTCTGTTGCTTCCAACGGTGAAACCTCGTCTTTTATTGTCCGCTACGACAAAGAAAGCGGAGCTTCTCGCCCCATCGTGGCTTTCCTGGAAGACGACTCTGGCAACTACCCGCTTATAACTTCTGATAACAACATTTTCATTGAAGGCGCCACTTTAGGAGGCGGCTCCATAATTTCGGCCGGCAACATTTCCCTACAGGGGCCGAGTATTTTAGAGTCGGATCCCGGAGTCGGCGTTTCGGTATACGCCAAGGGCGACGTCAACCTACTGCCCATCGAAGATGTAACCGAAACCGTAAAGAAAGCCGAGCTTGAGACGTCCCAACTGGCTGAAAGCGACCCCACTATGAGTGCCCAACCCGGCAACAACAAAAATTACGATGTCAAACTGGAAGACGCCGGAGCTGCCCAAAACAAATTCAATGACGCCAAAAATGCTTATAAGACACTCATGTCAAGCTACGCCTCGGCTTTCCGCGAGAATGGTTTTAGTAATTATACACCTTTTTATGACGATAGATTAATTGACACTTACTTCAATGAATTTTACGAATTTTGGTACGATCAGGGTGCCACTATGAACTTCTCCTCAGGCAAAGGACCCAAAGGCTGGGAAAAAGAAAAGTTTTCCGATGTTTTTAACAAGGCGTTTGAGTCCGCATTCGATTTCGACGATTTGGATACCACAAAAGGTGGAACAATGTTGTCCGGTCTAACGCAGATAAACGACTTTGGGGCTATATCTGAGTCTAAAATGAGGGATATAAATCAGAAGCGCCAAGAGTTTAAGGAAAAAGCCCAAGACCTAATAAATTATCTAAAAGACAGGAACAACTGGAGCAGCAACAACAATGGCCGAGGAAATTGGACTAATAGACCTTCAATTTCCAGCAGTAATTCTGCCGTCGATTTCAGTCCCAGCAACATGAGCAATGTGATGACCTATGTCGATCAGAGCCTGGTCAGTCAAAACTTCCGCGAAAATAAGCAAAGCCAGCTTAACGAGCTGATGATCCGCTACGGAGAAGTGAAGTATTCCGACCAGGATATTTCCGGAGTCATTTACGCCTGGCGCAATATTAACATAAATATTGGTGCCAACAGCAATCTCAACTTGACGGGCGCCATGGTTGCTTACGGAGGTAATCCGAACAACAGCACTCCCGGAAACGGCGAAGGCGGCCAAATTAAAATAGATGCTAAAGCTGTAGGTATGACTCTCGATCCCGACTACATGGGAGCTTTTATATCGACAAACGCCAGGAGAAAACTGAAACAAATTATGTTCTCCAGCTTCTAAAAATAAAGCTTCCTAACGATCAGCCCCGGACTTTTTTGTGAAGCTGGGGCTTTTTTTATTCCAAGAAAAAATAATCCCAACAAAAAAAATTATGGCCGTATTTACAGCAAAATTAAATAGGCCTAGCCAAATTAGCACAAACATTTAATATTTTAATACTTGAATATTCAACAATAAAATCGTTTAATCAAAGAATGAGTTTTATTAATGTAAACTGAAGCCCATCCATTTTTGCTTATCGCAGATAGTTCACGGCAAAAAAATAAATACAATTCAGCAAAACCACAAAACAAACGGAGGTAAAGACTGCATGCTCACCAAGCGCAAGCAGGGAATCGTACTGATAACAACTATGCTGACCATAGTTTTAATACTTATGTTGCTCAGCTCAGTCGTTTATTCCAACTTCGGCGGTATGTGTCTCACTTCTAATTTCTACGCCAGAGAAGAAGCTCTCATGGCAGCACAGTCCGGAGTCGATTACGCTCTTACCAAACTGCAGGATAATATCACTTGGCAAGGATGCGATCCTAACAGCAAATTGTATAATTCCAATGTGGGATTGGAAGTTACCGAAAAAGACGGCAATGTTTGGGGCATGCTCACTACTCAAAACGGACGTCGGTCATTTTTCCGCATTAAATTCAATTATGAAGACGGCGAAAATGGCTTCGATAATATGAACAATACTTCCGATAAAAATTACCTGATAAAATCTCCCTACGTATCAGTAAACAATCTATACAGCAGCGCCGTGCGCAACGTATACGAGGCCGACTCCGACGGCATACTTAAAACCAAAACTTATCAAGATGAATACGGTAAAACTAGCCATAAGGTAACTGACGGCACCGTCGGCTTTGAACTTCCCAAGTCAACCTGCCGCCTTATTGTGGAGAAGGCTTTTCCGGCAACGGAGTGCGCGATCTTTCCCTGAAAAACATGATCGGTATACAGAACGCTTTAGACTGCTCGGCAGGTTTCAGCAGTGGTGTCTGCCGCAATGTCATGGAAGTTTATTTTACTTTCGATCCAAACTATTCTTACACCAACTCCGTACTCGGAGCAGGCGGTTATCTTAAAGCCAGCGCCGAAAATATCAACATAAAAAGCGCTCAAAGTACTTCTGCTCCCCGCATCCACAGTCTGCGCGACATGGATCTTAACTATAGCAACATAGTTTTTGACAACGGCGAGGCCGTTTCCGGCGGCAAAGTAAAACTAAATGACAAAGAAGCCAAATTTGGACAAGTTACTGGCTCCAATTTCAGCATTATAAAATCTTCAGATGAATACAAAGACGACATTGCTCGAATTAAATGGGACGACGTAACTAAAGCGGATACCAGCAAAAATTACGAAACTCGTGAAGGCGGTATTTACGTTTGGAAAAAGAACAGCGGCGAAAACAGCGGCTACACCCTCTCTCGTTATGACAGCGACCCTAACGCCGAAGTAAAAAAGAAAAGAGGAAAACGCTCGAGATTCAAAAAGCAAAACAATGTTGCCCATCCGGTCAGCAGCAGCGACGGTTTCACCATTGATACCTCTAATGCGACCATCATTATCAGCAACAACATAAAGGTAAACGGCCCCATCGAAATTAGATACGATGACAGCTGCAGCGAAATTACCCGTCCGGTAGTGGCCTTCATTAAAAACTCCCCCACCGACAACGATCCCATTCTCAGTGCCAACGGCAACGTTTCCATTCAAGGGGCTACTTTAGGCAGCGGATCCATTACTTCAGAGCGCAGCGTCTCTTTGCAAGGTCCCAGCATTTTAGAATCGGATCCCGGACTGGGCGTTTCCGTCTATGCTAAAGAAGATGTCAATTTTCTTCCCATTGACAGTGCCACTCAGGCCGTACAGGAACAAAATAAAAACATAGACTTCACGGCCAATGCAGCCAATTCTTATTTCACTTACGATTCCGACAACGACACTTTTAACGGAGCAGTTTCCTATTTAAGGAATAAGTTGCACTCAGGGTCAAACTGTGACGACATAGCCGACAGCGAAGTCGAGGCCTGCTTGGAGCACTACTTATACCAGAACTATGCTGCGCGCATCGATCCCCCAGAAGGAACCACTTTATTAGATATTCCTGATCCCGATTCGGAAGACATTTTAGGCGATACTGAGGGCAAGAAAGCCAAAATAAACAGCGCTATTGAAGCTGCCATAGCAGATAACGAAGTTAACTTAGCTGTCACTCATTACTGTAATTCAAGCAACTGGATAACCTGCTACCAAGCAGGATACGGTGATGAAAATCCCGCTAACCAAATTACTATCGACAATAACTTGGAAGCCAAAAAAGCCAAAAAATTTGTCGACGATAAGGTGGTCAGTGAAAACTTCCGCGATTACAAACAGCAGCAGCTGAACAGCCTCCTCAAGCGTTACGGCCAGCTGCGCTATTCGGATCAGGATATATCCGGCATGATCTACGCTTGGCGCAATATAAACGTCGATATAGGCGAAAATAGCACTCTGAATGTAAACGGGGCCATGGTGGCCTACGGTCAAGATCCGAGTAAGGGAGGCCCTGAAGGGAACAGCGATCGCGGCAATATAAAGATTAAAGCCAACACTATAGGATTAACTTTAGATGCCGATTATATGAACGCTTTTATGGCTTCCAATGCCAGGCGTAAGCTTATGTGTTCAATGTACAACAACTTCTGAGCTACAAGTAAATCTTTAAATTAATAACAAGTAACGGGCTATTTTCTGCCTAAACAAAAAAAGAGCTCTCTGCTTTACAGCAGAAGCTCTTTTTTTACATAAATTAAAGTTTTATTTAGGTAAAAATTAAAAGATAAAGTCCTTTTTATCTTTTTGAAAGCAGATTGTATTTTTTCTAATTGATAATTATAGCCGTAAAACCATATAATTAGAAGGACAAACGGAATACTTTTTAATAATAGTTTTCTGCAATTATTTATAGGAGGCAGCAATGCTGAAGGAACGGAAAAAAGGTATTGTACTGATAACTACAATGCTGGCAGTTGTCTTAGTTATGATGCTCCTGAGCTCGGTTGTTTATTCGAACCTCGGCAGTTTAAGGATGACCAACAATTTCTACGACAAAGAAAACGCTCTTATGGCTGCGCATTCCGGTGCCCAGTACGCCATTACTCGTCTGCAGAGCAATATTCTTTGGAAAGGTAACCCTTCTTCACCTTACGAGTTAAAAGTCAACAATTTTGAGGTGAAAGAAAAGGAAGGCAATGTCTGGGGCATTGTAACCAGTGTCAGTGGCAAGAAGTCCGTATTTCGCATTAAGTTCAACTGCGAAGACGGAGACGACGGTTTAGATGGCATGAAAAATAGCGCCAACAAAATCGAGTCTCCCTACATTTCAACCAACAACCTTTTCAATACCGTTCCCCGCTTTGCCTACCCCGCCGACAAAAACGGCGTAGTCATGGGCAAACATGTCACCAGCAACGGTAAGACGGTCTTTACTCCTAACGAAAACGTACAGGCGGTTACAATTCCTAAAGCCACCTGCAACCTTATTGTAGAAGGTTTCAGCGGCGAAGCCGTACGCGACGCTACTTTAGATAACCCTATCAACGAAGACTCGGGCTACACCCAACAGGTGCTGGAACTTTATGTGTCCCTCGATCCCGACTTCTTAAATTCCGATTCAGTAGTCAGTGCTGCTGGCGACATTACAGCCAAAGTAGAATCATTTTCTTTAATTTCCTCAGACGGTTCTGCAGCGCCCAACATGCGCTCTTTGGGCAAAATAAATTTAAAAGTTGGCAAAAATGACGACAACTTCAAAATCGAAAATGGAGCCACCGTCTATTACGGAGATTCGTTCAAAGTAAACAGTAAAAAACCCCAAACTGTAAAGAGTGAACAGAGCAGCTCGGGTAAGAACTTTACGGCTCTATCCTGGGAAGATATTCCCCGAGCCACTGAAAAAGACACGAAACTGTCAGCCGGCACTTACGTATGGGTAAGAAACTCCTCCGGTAAAAACGAACTACACCATTATCCCGGAGAGATATACCCTTACGGAAAGACTCTTCCTGACAGTGGCTACGAGATAATTGGCAATACTACCACCAACATGACCGTCGACAACGACAATTTAGCCATCATGTTCGACCGAAACATGTACGTTGAAGGCGATCTGTTAATTCGTTCCGATATAAACGAATACGGCACCCGTCCTATTGTGGGATTTTCCAGCAAGAATCAGGGTGACAACAACACAACTATTCTGACCGGCACCGGCAATATTACCATTTCCGGAGCCACTATCGGCAACGGGGCTATTACCGCCGAAGGCAATATCAGCATACAAGGTCCCAGCATTCTGGAATCGGATCCTGGCGTCGGCGTCTCCATTTACGCTAAAGGCGACGTAAACTTAGAGACGATTTACAATACCACCGCCCATATGGAAGAAGTGTCTCCCACTCCCAATAAAGACACAAACAAGCCGTATGATAACGTTACTATCGATCCAGACACCGGTGTGGCCCACGAAAAGCCGGTACTTGTTGAAGCTGTAAGTTCGGACGATCTTGATATTGCCGATCTCAAAAATTCAGGTGTACCTATTATACACGGATGCAGCAGTTGCATAAACGGCGGACGTGCCTACTGCAGCTCAGAGAAAAGTACCTCCGGTATAACAGGTTTTATAAATACCGAAAAAGGCAGAGCTCTAATGGCTCAAGTTTACTCTGAAGGTATGTTGGGCCAAGATACGTTAAGTAACTACATAGCAAACGATCCAAAAGTAGTAATGTGTTCTTGTGACACATATGAATACAGATTTGACTGGAGAATAGGCATCTATACGGTATGTATACCGGCGGAAAATCATAATACGTCTACCTGCGAATTCTACCAGGCTATTAAAAAATTGTACAATGCCGGTAAGGCTGCAGCTCAAACTAAAATTGAGGAAGGTAGCAGCAGCAATCAAGAAATGGCTTCCATTACCAATGTCAACATGAGCGACAAGTTCGTTCCTCCTGCCGAGCAGACCGAAAACTATGAAACGTACAAAACTCAGCAGTTGGCCGGACTGCTCAGCCGCTATCAGAGTATTAACTACTCCGATCAGGAAATTGCTGGTGTTATCTACGCTTGCGGCAATATCAATGTCGACATAGGCAAAGACAGCCGCCTAAATCTGACCGGCTCCATGGTCGCTTACGGAAAAGATCCGCAAGCTGACGGTGAAGCCACCAAGACGGACGACAAGGGCAACATTTCATATAAAGCCAAAAGTGTGGAAATGACCTTCGATCCTTCCTACATTAACAAACTTTTGGCTACTTCTGCCCATCGCAAAGTGATGGTCAAAATGTTCGCCAACTACTAAAAAAACAACTAATAAAGGCCGCTGCTTATTTTAAGCAGCGGCCTTTATTTTTATAGGTGTGTCTGCTTCAATAGCAACATGAACAAAATACGCATTTTACAAGCCCAAATACAAACAATTTCCGATATAAAAGAAATCGGTGCCGTACTAGAAGGAATCAGCCTCAGTGCCGTCTCGGCCAACGCTCAAATCGTTTCTCTGCCGGAAATGTTCTGCTGCTCCTACGATACTTCACTTTTTAAAGTTTATGCAGAAGAAGAAGGAGGAGCTGTTTTCAGCTGCTGCTCTAAATTGGCCAGAACTCATCGCCTGTACCTGGCAGCCGGTTCCATACCGGAAAAAGACAAATCAGGCAACATATTTAATACGGCTTATATCTTCAATCCTAGCGGAGAAATAATTGCCAAACACCGCAAAATGCATCTGTTTGACATAGATATTAAAGGTGGGCAACACTTCCAAGAATCGGCGGTTTTAAGTGCCGGCCGTCAGGTTACATCTTTTGATACGGAGTTCGGACGCTTCGGCCTCTGTATATGCTACGACTTCCGCTTTCCGGAACTGGGGCGTCTAATGGCCCTACAAGGAGCCGTACTAATTTTTGTGCCCGCAGCCTTTAATATGACCACCGGCCCGCGCCATTGGGAACTAATGTTTAGAAGTCAAGCCATGTTTAACCAATTTTTCGCTTTAGGAACGGCCCCAGCCCGTTGTTCAACGGCCTCCTATAAATCTTGGGGCCACACCATTGCCGTCGATCCTTGGGGAGATGTTATAAAACAGATGGACGCAGAAGAAGGGCTACAGATAGTTGATATTGATCTTGATTTAGTCCGGGAGGTGCGCGAACAGCTCCCCCTCTTAAAGCACAGGCGCCCCGAACTCTACAAGTTAAACTCGAAGACGAAATAAATTTATTAAAATTAGTGCCCGCCTTAAAGGCTTAATTGTGCTGTATTACTTTTAATAGCCCCTCAGCTAACCGGCTACCACTCTGCAACCCCGCAAAAGAGCAGGGCTGCAGTTAAACAATTGCGAAGGCTTTTTATTTTAAGCAGAGTGTCACAAATAGGTTAAACATGAATAAACCAATTGCATAAAGCTCTACCAATTTTATAACCATGTACGCAGAGAGGTGGATCTATTGTCTGAAGAAAAATCAATCACCACAACTGCCTCCTCCGACGATTCTCTAAAGCAATCAGTAGGAGCAGAGGGCGAAGCAGCTAAATCGGAAGCGGCTGATTCAAAGCAGCCCAAGGGGCTGTATTGGCTCTTCGGAGCGGAAGCTTGGGAACGCTTCAGTTACTACGGCATGCGTGCTATTTTGGTTTTGTACTTAGTAAGTCAACTACAGTACGAACGCAAAGACGCCCTCGCCCTTTACGGTATTTATACCGGCTTAGTTTATTTGACTCCCCTTATAGGCGGTTATCTTTCCGATCGCTTTTTAGGTGCCCGCAAGGCTGTTATTATCGGCGGCTGCACCATGGCCTTAGGCGAATTACTGCTGTCCCAACCGGCTATGCTTTATCCGGCTTTAGCCCTTCTAATTCTGGGCAACGGCTTCTTTAAGCCCAACATTTCCAACATTGTGGGCGGACTTTACAAAGATAACGATCCGCGCCGCGACGGCGGTTTCACTATATTCTACATGGGTATCAACCTGGGGGCCTTCTTCTCTCCGCTCATCTGCGGAAGTTTAGGCCAAAATTTTGGCTGGTCTTGGGGGTTTGTGGCCGCCGGTATCGGTATGATTATTGGCCAGATTATTTTCAATCTAGGACAGAGCCGATTCAATGGCGCCGGTATGCCTCCAACATTTAAAGGTTCAGTTGAGGAGGCCCACCTCCACACCAAAGACTACCTCGACGTCTGCTACTGGATCGTTGGTATCATCGGCATTACAGCTGTTTCTTGCTGGCTCTGGAATATTACCAAGAGCGCCTCTTTCAGCCTGACTTCTTCTCCGCTGCCTGTAGCAGTCGGCCTGAGTGTATTATTCACCTTTATTATAAGTTACCTGTTTACTCACCAACACGGCGAGAAACAGACGGAAGAAGCCGAAAAAGGCAGCTCTAAACTCACTCTTGAAGAAATACACCGCCTCTGCGTGATTGTCATTATCACCGTCTTTGTTACCTTCTTTTGGATGGGCTTTGAACAGGCCGGTGGCACCATGACTCTGTTTGCCGAAGAGCAGACCCAACGTGCCATAAGCTTTTTGGGTAACGCTTTCACTATTCCCGCCTCTTGGTTCCAGTCTATCAATCCCTTCATTATCTGCACCTTTGCTCCGCTTTTCTCAATCATGTGGTACAAGTGGGATAATTCAAAATACGCCATTTCCGTACCAGCCAAAATGGGCTTGGGCATGATCATCTTGGGTTTAGGTTTCATTGTTATGTTCATGGGCAGCAGCTTGGCAGCTGACGGTACTAAAGTAAGTCCTATGTGGCTGGTAAGTGTTTACTTCCTGCACACTATGGGCGAGCTCTGTCTCTCTCCTGTGGGCCTTTCCATGGTCTCCAAACTCTCTCCCAACCGTTTAATGTCAATTATGATGGGCTTCTGGTTCCTCTCTTCGGCTATGGCCAACTACTTCGCTGGTATCCTTGAGAGTGTACTCCATTCCTACAACATCAATATGTGGTTCTTCCTCATCTGTTCATCGATCGGATCGGGCATTTTAGTTTTGCTCTTAACTCCGATGCTGAAGAAGTGGATGCACGGCAAGGCCTAAACCAAATCAAAAAAAACTTGCTCTCTGACGTATGCCGATAAGACAGTAATTTAAATAGATTACAAAATCGGCATCTGCCAGGCAAGATTGGACAATGAAAACAGGCGGCATTCAGCTTTAGCTGAATGCCGCTTGTTTTTTTACCTTATTTTAAAATTACAGTTTTACCGATAGGGCGTTTCATCCGCCCCACTTTTTTTTTGTTCAAGCATCCTTAAGCTACAGCATGCATAGACTCAGTTTTTGCGGAAGAATAACCGGAAGCTAAGCGGGCACATAAAGCGGAAATTAAAGCCGCAGTTATAAAAACGGCCGAAGTGGCATAAAGAATATTGCCCAATCCCACCAAAGGAGAAACTAGTCCTCCTGTAATAAAGCAGGAAGCTCCCAGTACAGCTGACCCGGCTCCGGCATAATCGCGTACTTCATCCATAGCTAAAGCGGTAGCAGCCGTAAAGGTCATGCCCATGGCAAAACAAAGAGCCGTAACTATAAGCTCGTAAACTATTAAAGAGGCGCCTAAATTTAATGCCAAAGCGGCAGCCAACGTTCCAGCCAGCATGCCAATGCAGCTGTAGAAAATACATTTTTCCTGTTTTTCAAACTTAACCGACATAGCAGCTCCCAAACCGATGGCTATTGAATTTACGGCAAAATACAGACTGAAAATAAAGGCGCTCTTATGGTGCAGATTCTGAATTAAAAACGGAGAAGAAGCAATATTAGCAAAAAGAATTCCTTGAGCTGCCGCCATCTGTAAAACGTAACAAATAAAACGTTTTCTTTTCATAACCTTGCCGAAAAGACGCAAAGTATCAGACCATTTTTCCGAAGAGCGCCTATTGTCCGGCAGGGTTTCTTTATAGACCACACACATAACTCCGATAATTAACCCTAAAGCTAACAAAATAACAAAAATGCCGCGCCAACCGATAAGATCGCAGCAAGATCCACCAATAATAGGAGCCGCTACAGGAGCTATACCGTTAATAGCGCCAACTATAGCTAAAGCTTTAGCCAAACTGTGACCAGAAAATTCATCAACAGCTATAGAGCGAGAAATGACAATGCCGCCGGAGCCGGCAATTCCCTGCAGAAAGCGCATAGCCAGAAAAAATTCAATGTTAGGCGAAAAGATGCAAGCTAAAGTAGAAATAACAAAAATCAGCATCGAAAGCAACAAAGGAGGACGGCGGCCGATCTTATCACTGAGCGGTCCGAAACCTAGCTGTCCCAAAGCTAAACCTAACATGGAGAAAGTTAAGCCCAGCTGAACCTGTGACATTGTAGCTGAAAAATATTTGGTCATGGCGGGTAGAGTTGGCAGGTACATATCGGTAACAAAGGGTCCGAATGCTGTCAACAACCCCATCAATAGAAATAAAAAAGCTCTGGAATTACTGCGTTCCATAAAACTTAACCTCTTATTACAAAAAAAGCAAAACCACGAGTTGCAACCAGCTTGGCCTTACGCTCGTAATTTTGCTACACAGCTGAAAATTTTATAAAGAAACTGTTAACCTGAGCCGGTTTATCCCTCTTAACTTGTTTTCCCTGCTTAAAAACCTGCCGAGTTGTCTTAAATAAATAATAAAAAAGCTGGCCAAACCAGAAAGACAAAAACGGGTTTCAACCAGCCTTAATTTATATTTAATTGATTTTATTGCAAAGCTTTACTTATAACTTTGCTCAAAGAAGCAGAGAAACTTGCCGGATCGGCGAGTTCACCACCTTCAGCCAAAACAGCCTGGTCATAAATTAAATTGGTTACCGACTTGAGATCTTCACTGTCGCCATTTTGATTATAAAGTTCGTGCAGGCGTTTAATAATCGGATGCTCCGGGTTTATTTCCAAAATACGCTTAATGGCCGGGAAATTCTGCCCCATCGCCTTCATAATCTTTCCCATCGACGGAGTAGGATCGTTTTCATCGGAAACAAGGCAGGCAGGAGAATCTGTTAAACGATTAGATACTCTGACTTCTTTGACTTTACTATCTAAGCCACTGCCCATCCAGGCAATCATAGAAGCTAAGTCTTTGCGCTGAGCCTCCAGCTTTTCTTCAGCAGCCTTTTTTTCTGCCTCATCGCCAAGTTCCACAGCACCGCGCAGCACCGATTTAAACTTTTTCTCCTTGTAATCGCCGACCATTTCTACCCAAACAGAATCGATGGGATCGCTAAGTATGAGTACCTCTATACCTTTAGCTTTGAAGACTTCCATTTGAGGAGCCTTGGCTAAACGCTCGCGATTCTCTCCGGCAATGTAGTAAATATTTTCTTGCCCATCTTTCATGCGGGAGATGTAATCATTCAAAGAAGTCAACTCAGCTGAATTTGTAGAATCAGCCAGCATAACTTCTAAAATTTTCTCGCGGTTGGCACTATCATTGTACAGCCCCTCTTTAAGCACTTTGCCAAACTCGCGCCAGAACTTACGATACAGTTCAGGATCCTCTTCCATGGTGCTCTTGAGAGTGCTCAGCACTTTGCGGACTATGCTCTTGTTAATAGCCCTAATTTGACGATCTTTTTGGAGAATTTCTCGGGAAATATTGAGCGAGAGATCGGTTGAATCGACTACACCGCGGAGGAAACGCAAATACGGAGGAATGAGCTCTTCGCAGTCATCCATAATAAAAACGCGCTTAACATAAAGTTGTATGCCTCTCTTACTGTCCGGCATATACATATCGAATGGAGCTTTAGCGGGTATGAAGAGTAAAGATTGGAATTCAAAAGTTCCTTCACCCTTCATGGTAATAACTTTTAACGGATCCTGCCAGTCGTGAGCTATACGACGATAGAAATCATTGTATTCTTTGGGCTCAACTTCACTTTCAGCCCTTGCCCACAGCGCCTTCATGGAATTGAGAGTTTCTATTTCCTGCTTCTCAACCATTTTAGGCTCTTCGCCTTCTTTTTCGGCAGGAACGCTATCACGCTTAGTAACCATCATTCTGATGGGATAAGAAATAAAGTCTGAATAGCGTTTTACTAAATCGCGAATAACCCATTCCTGAGTGTAGTCATCGAGACCGTTTTCTTCGTCAGTCTCTTTTAAGTACAAAGTGATAGTTGTTCCCTGAGGAAGCTCTCCAGCTTCGTCAATAGTATAGGAACCATCGCCAGCAGATTCCCAGCGATAGCCTTCTTTTTCGCCAACTTTGCGAGTTTCAATAACAGCTTTGTCAGCTACCATGAAAACAGAGTAAAAACCAACACCGAATTGGCCAATCAATTCAGCAGCAGCAGCTTTATTTTCCGAAGCTTGCTTCAAGAACTCAGCAGTCCCCGAGCGGGCGATAGTACCAATCAAATTCTGCAGTTCTTCAGCATTCATACCAATGCCGTTGTCGATAACTTTTAAAGTACGGTTCTCGCTGTCGCGCTCAATGGTGATATGCAGATCAGATACGTCAGCCTCTAAGGCAGAATTTTGTAAAGACTCGAGGCGCAGTTTATCCATTGCATCGGATGCATTAGAAAGAAGTTCGCGCAAGAATATCTCTTTATTAGAGTAAATCGAGTTTATAACTAAATTTAAAAGCTGACGAGCTTGAGCTTGGAATTCATAAGTTTGTGCAGCCATGATACAGACTCCGTGTATATAGTATAAAAATAAAAAACGACTGAAACTCCCCCACAGAGAGAAACCAAGCTCCCGTTTTTACCAGCAGCTAAGGCTTCCCCAACTCTCTCTCATTATAAACAGTCTATATTTTATTAACGTTAGAATTGCGGATATTTTTAAGCTAAAAACAAAAACGAGCCTTCAGATTAACTGAAACGGCTCGCAAAAAAATATGCGCTCCTCAAAAATTCTCTTCTTTGAAAAAGCAGAAAACTAGGAACGCAACTTACAAACTAAACGATACTACTTCTTGGTGCTGAGGGGCTTAGCCACAACGGGATTAACCGGTTCCCAGACAATAAACTTAGCATCTAAGTTCTGGGTAGCTCTGGACTCAATGCGAACACGCACTTTGTCATGAGAGCGATCGCTGGGGAAGCTGTAGTTGTCGCTGAGTCTGGCATTCTTGCGGCAGGCTAAAAGGGTGCCGTCGGGGGCATAGAAGTATACATCGAAATTCTCAAGGGAATTGTATGTACGACCGGTGCCTAACAAGGACTCACTGGGAGGAGCAGCTTCTTTGTGGATCTTGTCTTTAGGAGATTCAATTCTCCAAGAAGTACCGTTCACTACATCGAACTCGACATAGCTGTCCTGATAGAAGAAGAAACTAGTGTTATAAGAAGGATACTCATAAAGACTGTAAGTGTAAGGACCGAATTCAGTTACTACGTTTACGGTCTTCATGCTCTCATCCGCCATAGCCGGCGCAGCACCTACCGCTAGGCAGCCCAGCGACAAAGTGGCCAGCAGGAAGAGTGTGGCTGTAAATTTACGCATTTAGCCTACTCCACTCGCTTTCTCGGCCCTCACGGGCCATCTCAATATTGATGGGACTAATTTTTACAATCCCAAAAAACGAAACTGCCGAACACAACCCCGATATGTTTCGTGCATGACAGCCCGCAATAATTAGTTCAGTTTTATAACGAACCTTCTAAGCCGTTTCTACAGCTTCAACTGTTCTCCTTCCAACGGCGCCAGCTTTCAGCGCCCAAAAAAATTGTTAAGCACAGAACAAGAGACTATGGGGGCTCCTCGATTTTCTAAACTACACACCAGCGCTTCTAGTTCGATTTCATTTCCTTTAAAGAAAAAGCGCATCACTCCGGGATCGCCTTCCTTCTGCAAAAGGTCCAGAACCAGTTCATTTTCCGATAAGCAAATCAGGGCAGAATCTATACCTGTATCCCATACCTGGAGCTGAACTAAACTGTAAAGACAAATTTCCTGCAATATTTGAGGGTAACTTCCTTGAAGAAACAGTTTATCTTCCCCTACTAAAAAAAGCTGACTGTACAGATTATGTAAATATTGAAGACTGTCGGCAGAAAGCAGAATAGCTTTGCCTGTATTGCGAATTTCGTTAAGAATATCAGCGGCCAACTGCCAATTACGGAAATCACTTCCTTGAAAGAGATTCTCTACTACCAAAAGACGAGGGCTGTGTACTAAAGCACGAGCTAAACTTATGCGCTTCAGCAAACTTCTGTCACTTATAGTGGAAATTTGGACATCTTTGTAATCGGTAATTCTAACTGTTTCCAACGCCTCATAAATAGCGTAAGGTCGATAATGTATGTCCACATTGTAAATATCAGCGAATAGATAAAGCTGTTCCCAAACAGTAAGATCTTCATATAATTCCGGATCGGCAGAGACAAAACCCAAAAGATATTTAGCAGACTGAGAAGAAATTGGATAAGAGCATAAGCTGATACTGCCTTTTGTTGAAGGATACAAACCCACAGCAGTACGCAACAAATGGGAAGAGCTACTTAAATTTTGGCTGATCACCACACCGATATCGCCAGCTTCCAAAACAAAAGAAACAGGTACTACTAAAGCTCTATTTCTACCCCATCGGGCCAAATTGTTTACTTCCAGAATAGGAACACCCATACGGCACTATTCTTCTATTTCTTCACGGCTAGTTACACTGTCGGTCTCATCGTAAGTATTACCGCTAATTATCACATCGCCGCCCTGAGAAGAACCAACCGAGGCCGCTGTTTCTACATTATGATCTTCCGTTTGAGCACTACGGCGCGGCAACGAAGAAACGGTGACATCAACGCCAGGATGGATAGTTTGAGGCGTGGGTGCAGCCAAAGAACGGGGGGAAGAATCGGAGCTGTTATTTCCATAACGGTAAGAAGCAGAAATAGGAGTGGGGTCCGTTCCCGGATTAGCTTTCGGGGATGCTTTCGCAATTGCAGCAGCCGGTGCAGGCGCAGGCTGATAAGAAGCCGCATCGTAAGTGCGTACCGGTCTGGAAGCGACCTTAGCTTTCACTCTAGGCTGAGCACTGTAGACAGGGCGAACAGCTGTACGTTGCTGTGGTGCTGCAACTCGAGGCTGCGAAAACTTCTTAACGGGAACAGCCTTACGCTTAGGGGCAGACGGCTCGGGAGACTTTTCCACGGCGGAATCGGAAACCCCAGTAGTGGCAGACTGCGGCTCAACAGTTTCTCCTCCGGCGTAATCATCGGTAGAAGTATTATCCGAATCGTTTGTTCCTGTGTAAGCTTCGGAAGACTGGTCGGAACTCGCTTCGTATGCCTGACTGTCATTACCATTGTCGGCCGTCTCTGCCACCTCAGGTACGTAATCTGCCGAAGCCAAAGCCTCGCTAGGCTCAGGCTCAACAGGCTGCCGCAAAACCGCCTGTGCCTTATCAACATCGGCCGCCAAAACTTCGAGACGCCCACGTACACTGCGATACTTAATATTTTGAGCGTTCAAAAGCTCGCAAGCCTCTACGGGACTAAAATTATCCAAAGGCAAAGCGGTCCAATTTTCAGTCTTAACTTCAGGTGAGGCTACAGTAGACACTTTGTTCGGCGAAGGGATTGCCTCTGCACTAACCTCACTTTCGCTATCACCGCAAGTTATAAAAGACAAGCAAATAAAAATTAACAGCACAATAGCAGCTAAAATACCAACTAAACGCAAATTGATCTTTTGCATTATGGCTTTTAGCCGTTCATTATCGGGGATGCGACTTTCCAAGGCATTCTCGACAATAGCAGAAGTCCGATTGGGAGGGGCGAATAAATCCCGCAATACAGGAGGCATAATCCAACGAAAACTGTCTCCCGGAGCCGAACTATCAAAATCAGCGTTTACCTGCTCAATCAACGAAATTTCCCGGCGGCAATCCTCGCACATGAAAACATGCAAATCGATATATTTTCTCTCACTACTATCCAAACGAGAATCTCGGTAAGCATACTTGAACAGCTGCTCATGATCGGGATGCGCATCGTAAACCGGCTTGAAACCACTTTTAGCCAGTTCACTCAAAGGACGCATCAACTCGCGCAGGCGCCTAACTTTATCGCGACATGACGGGCATTCATTCAAATGGGCCTCAACCTCTGCACGATTCGACTTAGCCAAAGTTCGCTCGGCATAAGGCACCAGCATGGACTTAATATATTTATTGTTGCAGGGTCCTGCACCAAGAGTCCTAGGTTTCACAATATTTTACCATCCAGCTTTAATCTTTTAACTAGGGCTAATCCGCACTTATGCCCAGCAGACCGCGCAGCAGGCGCAATCCTATTTCACTGGCAGAAGTAACTTCTAACTTGTGGCAAAGATCAGCAAAGGAGCAGTTGGCAAAATAACGCATTGTAACCGCTCGATAAGCTTCAATATCAGAAGCAGCCAATTTTTTTAACCTAATAGGGATATTATTAGCCCGACTAGACAACACCGCGTGCGAAGCAGCCGAATCTTGAGTAAAAGCGTCAATTGGAGTAACGGAAGATGAATGCTTCTCTTCCGTAATTTCATCAACTTGACCTAACGGCGGGGCTAAATGGGTGCTGTTTCTTAAGTTAATTTTACTTGCCAAGCTTAATCTGTTGTTATTGGAGCGCAAAAGATGGGCTTTGCCGGCTGCGACTCCAGGCAAAGTATTCTTGTCCTCAGCTGCGGCATTTAAAGAGCTCACCGGCTGCGCTTTGCGTCTCCGCTCATAAATATTTTTATCTTTGTTGGCGGCAGTACGTTTATCAGCACTACCTCCGGAAGTTTGTACGCGACTCTGCTGTTTTATCTTGGGCAAATCTGCACCGGAAGAACGCGCTACAGGCGTACCGGAAATCTTTTTCCTGACATTTGCTTTGGGAGCATTATCATCAAAAAAAAGTTCCGCCGGAGAGCTGTCTGCCTCTTTAACAATCGGCCAGCGATTTTCTTCACTGGAGGTTAAATTATCATAATCGTCAAAGAAGAGAGCCTTACCGTCTTGAACACGCTGCGTACTATTCAAAGCAGGTGCGGAGGAAGTTTTCTTCTGTTGCATCTTTATAAAGGCCTCTGTACAAGTTTTATAAAGATACAAGCGCACACCATTGCTAAAGTCGATCTTGTCGGCTCCATTAACAAAATCTATAAAAAACTCATTTAAAAACTTACCGCGCTCACTTTCGCTACTAGTAAGAGCTGGAGCCACTCCAAGTCGCTCTGAACTGCGTTTCTGAGAGTCTTTTTTTTCCAAAGCGATTAATAGACTCTCAAGATAAGGATAAAAAGTGCGCACCAAAATTTCTGCAGCTTCTTTATCGTTGTTTTGAAAACGCCGAATAATATCGGAAGTAGTTATTACATCTTCGCGCTTTAACAGTTCAATAGTTTTAATTTTAGCTTCTTCGTCGAGTATTTTAGAGTCATTTTCCGACAGAGACCAATCATTTTGGTTAGCAGCGACACTGCCATTTCTGGGCAACTGTGTAAAAAAATCGATATCGCTCATGCTATCATCCCTGAATAAAAAACATTCCTTTTTAACTTCGACATTGCTTCTTCTCGTTCCTTACTTTTCTATTCCTCGACATAAAGCAAAAAACTACGCAAATTGCTTCATCTGTCAATAAACTGACGATTCAATATTACCCCATAAAAACGTCTACAAATCGAAGCAACTACCCCGGTTCTGTAAGAAGGGCTGATAGAAATATTGTAAAATTTGCAGACAGCAACAAAACTGAAGAAGCTGTTTCTTGTTTTGAAAAGCCTGAAAAGGAAACGGATTGGCCTTGAATAGATATTGTAAATTCTGGCTTGGCAGCCTGGCAGCCGCTTTATTGTACTTAAATTTTTCTCTGTCGGCTTCGGCTCAGCAGCCCGATCAAGCTGCTCAATCTTCCGAAAGCAACACAATATCCAATTTTGAGCTCCCCGGCGATCTCGACATCGACCAGAACAGTGTTCCGCCGCGGAGAAATCAACCATCCCAACCGTATCCTGTGCCTGACAGAAGTGCTCCGCCTCCTCGTCCTCAATCTCCGCCAAGCGTTCCGGCCGATTCCAGCACTCCTTTTTGGACTGCCGTCCCTGCATCTCAAACAAATACACAGGCAGAATCAGAAAACGACAACACACTGGAAATCGATATAGAAGAAGATACTGAAATACGACCTGAGCTGGCCCTGGTCTCTTTCGACGATCAGGGATTGCTTAGCAGCGTACTTTTACCGGATTCTGTTGAACAAAAAGATCAGATTGTCTGCAATCCAGATAAGCTTTTTAATGAAAAGGCTGTTTCCAATCTCGGGGCGCACGACAAAGCAGCCATTATCAAAAATCTCTCCCTTTTTATGCAGTCAGACTACACCTCTAAAGTTATTTTGCCCCGCAAAGTAATGATTGTCTCTCGTGACAAAAAAAATTTAATAGGCCATCTCTTCGATTTAGAATTACTTGACGAACACAAAATTCGTGTTCCTTCATCTGACAGCCAAAGTTGGAATTATCTGTGCAGCCAAGCTCTTCTCCAAGAATGGGGAAATCATCAAGGTGTTGTTGTGAATATGGAGAGCAAACAATACCACCAGCCCGGAGCAGGCCATCTCTCTCTTAACAGCCGTCCCTACGCCTTCAGAGATGAAAAAATAGCCCAAAGAAAAGGATATGACCCCTGCCCCGTCTGCTTTCCTAAAACAGACGCCTACCTCAGTATGAATAAACAGGATAGGGAACTTTCCCGAGAAGGAACAGCTCAAGTGCAGAACCGCTACTCTTTGAGTCAAGATCAGGAATCCATATCCCGCGTACAAAAAGCTGGACGCAAGCTTCTAGAAGGCAACGGTTTTCCGCCTGAAAAATGTGAATTTATCCTGCTTAATTCTCCTGAAGCTCAAGCCCTATCCGTCCACGGTGGCCCTATATTTATAACTTCAGGCTTACTTAAGCTTTTAGAAAGCGACGACGAACTGGTTTCCGTTTTAGCGCACGAATTCTCTCATATTATCCGTAATCACAGCAGCGCCTCAAAAAAACGGCGCAACATATCCAATATTTTTGGTACAGTCATGCGCTATACCGCTACCAGCTATTGGAGCTACTTTGGTTCTAAGCAAGCAGCTAACCTTATTAATAAAGGTTTTTCTCGTGAGCAAGAATATGAAGCCGATCGCGATGCCGTAATGCTTACTTTCGCAGCCGGATTCGATCCGAAGGAGTTCTGCGCCACCTTAGAAAAGCTGTCGATTTATCAAAAGCAATCGGGACAAAGTAAAATATCTATTGCTTGGTTCAGTACTCATCCCAATTTTGATCAAAGAATAGGAGAGATAGATAAAATTTGCCAAGAGATAGAACCGTTGCAGAAGGGAGCGATCTACGCTCAAGAGAGGGGGGATAAGAATTACGCGATAGCTCTGCGCCACAGTGCTTTGCAGTACCTGAAGAATAAAAAATCTATAGATGAACTTAACCGCAGCTACGGCAAACTAAGCTGGAATATTTTAAACCGCAGCAAAGGATTTTAATCTGATCTGACTAAAAATTAGGACGCGAGCTGCACATGCCAGGCGAGAGGAAATAATTCAATGCTCAATAACGAAGGCGTATTCTTAGAGTATAAAGCCGCCACAGGAGAAATTTTATCGTACAAGACGGTCATGCACTCTAAGCAGAAGACTGAAGAAAACAACGAAGAAATAAGTAGTGCAAATGTAACTATGGAAATGACTACCGATCAAAAGATAGTCAAAGTTTCCGGAAATACTTTCGATCTCGACGTACACGTCACGGATGGTTTCATTGAGCGCAATCAGCAGCGCCTTCCTCTGCCCACCATTGGCCAGACTATCGGCATGACCGTAGAAAAAAACGGACATATTACCCGATCTACAGTGAATGCCAATATAAATCAACCGGTATTTCCCTCTGGTTTACAAAAAAAAGGCTCAACTTGGACAGAGCATAAACCTCTGGAAATTCCCTTGGGTGATAAAGGCCAATCGGTTACCATCGATTTGGAATATATTCATACCTTGGTTAGTTTGGAAACAGAGCAAGATTACGATGTCGCCATTATTGAAAGCCACGCCGGTCCTGCCAAAGCTGATATAAAAGATGGTATCAGTCAATCGATAGAAGTATCGGCGCGAGTAGCCTTTGCTTATGAATTGGGGCAAATGATCAGTTCTCATCTGGAATCAAAAACAGTTGTTAGTGCTCCCGATTTAGTGCTTACTACGGTACATACCATTGATACCGTCCTAGAATCGCTGAATTCCCCTCTGATAGACACAACTCCCAGTGCTGCTGACAACGCCTTTATTATCGGCCTATAATTTACGCAGTTATCATTTTTATTTCATCCGTAATGAAAAACGGCGCGCCCGCTTATAATGGACGGGCGCGCCGTTTTGACTTCTCGCTCTTTAACAACATGTTCTACCTAAGATAGCGCTCTATAATGGGCTCAAGGTAGTCGCTTCTTTTCTCTTTGGGCAACATTTCCAAGGTTTCGAACATTTGATCGGCAAAAAGCTGCTGTCGACGGCGCTGCAGCTCACTGATTTGATTCATATAACTTTTAACCGAAGCCTTATTAGGGTTAGCGGAGCTGAGTTCTTTAGCAATACGAACTCTTAGTTCTTTAATTGAAGTTTCCAGCTGCAGCATTTGAGGACGATACTTTTCTTTAACCTGCTTAGCTTCAGGAAATTTGCTGTCGTCTTTTTCTCTGTCTTGACGGCTTAAAAAAATTCCAGAGTGACTGCCATTGAAGTATTCAGCTGGTTCTGCCTTATATTTTTCTGACACGAGCCAATGGGTGGAAGCAGCACAAGAAGGGATAAAATCAGCCTCTAAAAATTCCGCATCGGAAACAACATGATAGTTGCAGAGAGCCGTTCGAAATGATGATTTAGGACATAAAGGAGGCACACACGAACTCCCTTCGGCCCAGGCTGGCGCCAATACACTCCCCCAAATTCCTACAACAGCTGCAAATGTAGTAACTTTTCTGAACACAACCCTAACCTTCTACTCGTTTAATTTTGGACACCTGCAGCTTCATTAAAAGCCATATCTAGGAGTTCCTGAGACATACCGTAATCTTGATCGTAATCGGCGTAGGTAAAACTGTCACTCGAATCTTGCATATCGGCAGAGAATTCATCAGCCACAACATATTCTGTATAATAGGGCTCAGCTTCATTGCTAACAGAACGACTGCCGACACGGTACAGTGCCGGAACTAACTTTGCCGGGCCGTTTACTTCAGACGAAACTGAAGCAGAATAACGCCAATTAGCTTGGCTCTGTTCCGCAGGCGACAAGTTGCTGCTGTTAAAAGCAACATTCCACAACACAGCTCCGCCAATTAGAACAAAAGAAGCCACTGCGGCTAAACTGCTCCAATAGCGCAAACGCTTATTTTTCTTCTTTAACTCTTGCTGCAAATCTATCAGCTTAACGGAATTTGCTTCTTGTCCTACAGTTTTCCAAAAGCGAATTTTAAAATTGGGATCCGGCTCAATGTCTTGAGGGAAAACCAACCCTAGATTTTTCCACCCTTCCCGGAGAGCATGCTGATAACGGCTACATTCCGCGCATTCTTCCAAATGGGTTCTAACTTTTGCTGCATCAGCACTACTCAGCAAACCGTCTTCATAATCTAATAATTTATCTGTACATTCTTGACAGTCCAATCTGTTCATTGGAGCAGTTTCTGAAAGCTCTACAAATCCCATAAAGAAATCTCTCCTTTCTAGCCAAATATTTTATCCAAATGCTTCTGAAGTGTCTGACGCGCTCTATGAATTCTCGATCTGACAGCCGCCACAGTAATGCCCAAAATTTCTGCAATTTCTTCATAAGTTAAATCGTTGAAACGGTTCATGAGCAAAGGAGCCTTCATTTCATCGTCGATCTGGGCCAACGCTTTAGATAACTCCCGACTCACCTCAGCATATTCTATCGATTCCAACGGAGAATCATCTGGATCGGAAAAATCTCGCTGCATCGGGCGATCCCCTCCTCTGTCAACCGGTTCATCGAGACTGATTTGGACGGGAATGTCTTTAGCACGCCTTTTGCGTTCTTTAAGGCACTGATTCATAGTAACTTTATAAATATACGTAAAGAGGCGGGCTCTGAGCTCGAATCTGGGCAAAGCCTTATAAAGTTGAAGAAATACCTCTTGAGCGGTATCTTCAGCTTCTTTAGCCGTCCCTCCCTTAAACTTATAAATTAAATTAAGCACCGGACGGTAATAGATGGTCATCAGTTCATCGAATGCTGAGTCGTCACCAGCCTGAAAACGTTCCAATAAGATAGCATCGGCTGACTCACCCTCAGGCTTATCTGGTGTTTTTAATCCAGTTACGTTCAATTTGTTTCGCTCAATTTCTAAAGTTTTCCAGTTTAGTAAAACAACTAGCAGCGAAGCAGCGATCTGAAATAAAAGCACAAAAACGGGCGCCCTGCGCAGATTCTCTCTGACAACAAAGCGCCCTTCTCATACTTAAAATGAACGGCACACACTCCCTCCCGCTCTGCCAAACGCTAAGCTGAAGGGAGGTGCATTATTCACAGCCGTCTACTTAGCTTCGGGAACGGAAGCTAAGTGAAGGTAGCGCTCATAACGCTCCTTGGCAATAGCCTCGGACTCTTCGGCGTATTTGGCAGCAGCTTCAGGATTAAGTTTCTGGAGCTGACGGAAGCGGTTTTCGCTAGCCAAGTAATCGGCAACAGGGCTCTTCGGGCCCTTGTAGTCGACCTGCAGGCAAGGCTTACCTTGGGCCTTTAAGCGCGGGTCGAAGCGATAGAGAGGCCACTGACCGCACTCTACGGCGTGCTTCTGGTGCTTCAAACCGTCAGCCATGTTAATACCGTGGTTAATGCAGTGAGCGTAAGCAATGATCAAGGAAGGACCATCGTAAGACTCGGCTTCTTCAATAGCTTTCAAAGCTTGAGCGTCGTTGGCACCTACAGAAATTTGAGCGACATAGATGTTGCCGTAAGACATAGCGATCATGCCCAGGTCTTTCTTAGGCAAAGTCTTACCAGCAGCAGCGAAGCGGGCTACAGCACCCAAAGGAGTAGCCTTAGAAGCCTGTCCGCCGGTATTGGAGTAAACCTCGGTATCGAGAACCAGAACGTTAACGTTCTTGCCCTGAGCCAATACGTGATCTAACCCGCCGTAACCGATGTCGTAAGCCCAACCGTCACCACCGATAATCCAGACTGAACGAGGAATGAGAGCGTCCATAACAGACTCGAGCTCTCTGGCGCAAGAGCAATCGCAGCCTTTGACCTTTTCGGCTAACTTATCGAGCAAAGCGCGCTTCTTAGCAATATTCTCGGGAGTAGCTGGTTCAACAGCCATCAAGCCTTCGTAAACTTCGGGCTCAAGCTTATCTTTGGCAGCAGTGAGGAGCTGACGAGCGTACTCGGCCTTCTGATCGACAGCAATGCGCATGCCTAAACCGAATTCAGCGTTATCTTCGAAGAGAGAGTTGGACCAAGCGGGACCGCGGCCGTCTTTGTTAGTACACCAAGGAGTGGTGGGCAGGTTGCCGCCATAGATGGAAGAGCAGCCGGTAGCGTTGGCAATCATAGCTCTGTCGCCAAAGAGCTGGCTGACCATCTTAACATAGGGAGTCTCACCGCAGCCGGCGCAGGCACCGGAGAACTCAAACATAGGAGGAAGCAGCTGGACGTTCTTGACCATATTGCGCTTCAAATCGCCACCTAAATCGGGCAGATCGAGGAAGAACTTCCAATTTCTGCGGCCTTCTTCGCGCAGAGGACGCTGAGGAACCATAGAGAGAGCTTTTTCTTTGGCAGGGCAGACGCCTACGCAGAGAGTGCAGCCGGTGCAGTCCTCAACGGAAATCTGCATGCTGAACTGATAATCTTCCTTCTTGTAGCCAACGAAGCCTTTGGCAGGAGCAAGCTTGAAGCCTTCAGGAGCCTTAGCGGCATCTTCGTTGCTAACAATACGAGAGCGGATAACACCGTGAGGGCATACCATGACGCACTTACCGCACTGAATGCACTTTTCAGGATCCCAACTGGGAACGGAAGAAGCGATGTTGCGTTTCTCCCAGCGAGTGGTGCCGCTGGGCCAAGTGCCGTCATCGGGAATGGCGCTAACGGGGAGATCATCACCGCGCTGGGCCATCATTACAGCAGTAACTTTTTTGACGAACTCAGGAGCTTCATCGGAAACCAAGGGCTTGCGATGGTGACCGGTAACCTGGCGGCCTTCGATATCAACCTGATACAAAGCAGCCAAACTGTTATCTACGGCAGCCCAGTTCTTAGCTACAACTTCTTGGCCCTTCTTGCTGTAGGCCTTCTTGATACTGGCTTTAATGTGCTCAATGGCTTCTTCACGGGGCAGTACACCGCTGATGGCGAAGAAGGCAGTCTGCATAACGGTATTGATGCGGTTACCCATACCAGCTTTTTGAGCCACGCTTAAAGCGTCAATTACATAGAAGCGAAGGTGCTTGGCCAAAATAATTTCCTGAACTTCAGCGGGAAGCTGTTCCCAAACTTCGTCTTTGGAGAAGGGACTGTTGAGGAGGAACACACCGCCCTCTTCAGCCTGTTTCAAAACGTCATAGCTCTCTAAGAACTCGAAGAGGTGAACACCGATAAAGTTGGCACTCTGAATAAGGAACGGAGCATCAATGGGCTTAGGACCGAAGCGCAAGTGAGAAACGGTCAAACCGCCGGACTTCTTGGAGTCGTACACGAAGTAGCCCTGAGCATAGTTATCGGTATCATGACCGATAATCTTAATGGAGTTCTTGTTAGCACCTACGGTACCGTCGGAACCCAAACCGTAGAACATAGCTCTAACCGTGCTCTCAGGCTCGCTAATCCAGCTGGCATCGTAATCGATGCTCAGGTTAGTTACGTCGTCGTTGATACCGACAGTAAAACTGCGCTTAGGCTCATCTTTAGCCAACTCGTTGTAAACGCCGCAGACCATAGCCGGAGTAAAGTCTTTGGAAGAGAGACCATAACGTCCGCCAACCACGCGAGGCAGAACGGCAAACTTACCCTTTCCACCTTCCATGTTTTCCATAACAGCAGTAACGACATCTTGATAAAGAGGCTCGCCAGCGCAACCAGGCTCTTTAGTACGATCGAGAACGCCAATAGTTTTAACCGTAGCGGGAACGGCTTCGATAAAGGACTTAGCATCGAAAGGACGATACAGGCGGGCAGTAACGACACCGACTTTCTTACCTTCGGCTAAGAGCTTCTCTAAAGTACCACGAACTACAGAAACGCCGGAGCCCATAAGCACCACAACTTCTTCAGCTTCGGGATGACCATGATACTCGAAGAGATTGTAATGGCGTCCGGTAAGTTCGCCGAAGCGTTTCATTAACTTGGCAACAATGCCGGGGGTCTTAATGTAGTAGGGGTTAGCAGCTTCACGACCCTGGAAATAAATATCCGCATTCTGAGCAGTACCGCGAATGAAAGGCTTGTTAGGGTTGAGAGCGCGGGCACGATGGGCGTGAACCATCGAATCAGAAATGAGCTCGCGAAGGACATCATCAGAGATGCGCTCAATAGTATTTACTTCATGAGAAGTGCGGAAACCGTCAAAAGCGTGAATGAAAGGTACACGGCTCTCTAAGGTAGCGGCGTGAGCAATAGCGGCCATGTCGGTAGCTTCTTGAACCGAGTTGGAGAAGAGCATTGCAAAGCCGGTAGCGCGGCAGGCCATGACGTCGGCATGGTCACCGAAGATGGACAAGCCCTGAGCGGCCAAAGAACGAGCAGCGATATGGAAAACGGTGCTGGTCAGCTCGCCGGCGATCTTGTACATGTTGGGGATCATGAGCAACAAGCCTTGGCTGGCTGTGAAGGTGGTGGTCAGAGCGCCGCTCTGCAGAGCACCATGCACGGCACCGGCGGCACCGCCCTCAGACTCCATTTCCTGAATATGAGGAACGGCTCCCCATAAATTTTTGCGTCCCTCAGCGCTCCACTGATCGGCAAACTCGCCCATGGGAGAAGAGGGAGTAATAGGATAAATTGCGCAAACTTCACTTACTCGAAAAGCTACATCGGCGGTAGCTTCATTGGCGTCCATAATCGCTTTAGCGACATTTACATTACCCATTGCGTAATGAAGGCTCCTTTCGAAAACGGAAAAACATTGAGAACCGCTATTAGATAACCGGCAGAAACGATTCCGACAGGACAGGCAACAAAATCCCCTCGGAACAACAGCCGACCGCAGTCCCAAACCGTTAAGTCGTTCACGTTTTCTGCAGAAGTTTCCTTTATATAGACAAAATTAAGTTTGTAGCATGTCTTTGATTCCATTGACGGAAGCAGGAATACCACCGAACAGGGGGATTTATTCTGCCGGTAGTTAAAAAATTAAAGTAAAAAAAAGAAGTAAGAAAAGAGAATACCAATGAAGAATCGGGCAGTCTGCAGCAAAACTTCGACTATGACGACAATTATGCTGACTTCATTCGTTTATGCCGGTATTTTGCTAACCGCTCCGGCCCAGTCGGTAGCAATTACTCCTCCAGTTCCCTTACCTGCGACTTCCCAAGCAGATGCGTCTCCTGCAGTTGCCAATTTAAATACGTCTGCTCAATTGAACGAAAACAGCGCCGTGTTTCAAGAGCAGCACGATTCCCCCGCTTCCATATGCAATACCTCAGCCTACATGGAAAATGAAGATATAGTGCAAAAAACTTTTCTTTTCCCTAATCAGAGCAACTTCGATCCTAAAAATACCGTTTTATCTTTTCGGCGCTACATTTATACAAACAGACAAGATGAAAACAAGCAGCCTGTGCGCAACTTCCGTCACTATGAGTTTATGCGCAATTCTCAAAGCGGACGCGTATTATATCCTTACGAAGTACCTATAGCTACAGGGCGAGGTTTTACGAAGTTCGATCAGGAGCATCAGTGTACAGCCACTCAAGATAAATTTATTAACGGAGCGAATATAGTTTGCTGCGAAGTGCCCCCTTCGGCCCAAGCCGGACAATTTTTTAAATATCGCGATATTTTCTACCGCACAGCCGATAATCTTTACACAGTTTCAACTCCAGCCGGCGTTTTCCAGAATTGCCAAATGGTCTGTGTTTATGGCCCCACTAAGGAACTAGGCCAAGGATCCGGTATAACTTTTTACGCTCCGAAATTGGGAGAAGTCTTATCTTTCGCTTACAATCCACAAACGAAAGATTTTTATCCTCGTACCATATTGGCCGCTTATGAAAGAACCAGCCGCCCCTCTCTAGACAACACCCCTTTGCAGCCAGAAATAGGTCTATACTTGACGGCTCCTAACATAGCCTCAAAAACTATGATAGTTGCGGTTCCTGAAGAATTAAAAAAAGAAAATATATCTCAATGCTTCTTCTTGTATGATTATCATCACATTCGTCCCTTTGCCCATGTAAAATATGACTGGAGACGCCGCAGTGCGGCTGCCGATCCCAACAATCCAGAACAGCTTATAACTCCCGATAAAGAGGGGGTAAAAGGCACCGATTTCGTCGATGCCGAAAGTCAGGCGTTCATGCGGCTGTACAAAACAAAAGACGGCATAAAATTGAATCTCCAAATTCCTCCTCTGTCTACTTGTGATACTCCATATATGTTTGAAAACAGGTGGTATCAGCTAGATTCCAACCTTTACGATGTACATACGCCAGTAGGTTCATATGACGACTGCCTACGTGTGACCTATTTTGGTAAAGAAAAAGGTCAATTGGGCGAAAATTCTTATAGAGTTTACTATGCTCCAAATTTAGGAGAGATCGGGCGCGAAATTTATAATATTAATAGCAAAAATTTCGAAATAAACGATCGCCTATATCAGTTCAAAGTTAGCAATTCTTCTAACCTATAAGCAGTTGTTTTGAATACAGCCGAAAAAGCACTCAGATAGTTGCCTATTCCGCAATCCTGTGGCTGTTCATGCACCAGTATACTTCCATCAAAAAAAGGCGGCTCGCTACAAAAGCGGAGCCGCCTTTTCCTAAACAGTTAAAACCGAAAACTTATTTTTTAATTTTATGCTGTTTAACCAAAATAGCTTCCATTTCGTCTAAAAGTTTATCCATTAAGTCAGCTGCAGATTTTACGGCATCGGGCTTAGTCAGGTCTACACCGGCTATTTTCAAGATATCGACCGGAGGAGTAGCAGAACTGCTAGAGAGCATATCTAAATAAGCCTTGCGGGCAGGCTCTCCTTCATTGTGTACTTTATCGGCAATGGCTATGCCACTGGACATACCTGCAGCATAAGAGAAAACGTAGAACTTATAGTAAAGATGGGGGATGTAAGCCCATTCAATACCGTCGTTGGCATCGATTGTAAACTCAGCTCCGTAATACTCGCGAATCAAATCGGCATAAGTTTTATTGAGGAAGTCAGCCGTTAAGGTCTGCCCTTTTTCACTGGCTTCATGAATGCGCATCTCGAAATCGGCAAACAGAGCCTGGCGATAAATAGTAGATCTGATGGCATCGAGCATTTCGTTTATAAGATAGAGACGCTCGGCATCGTCTTTGGCATTAGCAATCAGATAGTCGGATAAAAATTTTTCATTACAAGTTGAAGCTACTTCGGCCACAAAAGGTACGTAGCCAGCGTTGCTGTAGCTCTGCTTAGCATAATTCAAGTTGCTGTGCATGGCGTGACCGAACTCGTGAGCTACGGTCGACATATCGTTAAACGAGTTCATATAATTGAGCTTAACGAAAGGATGGCAACCGTAAATACTGGCGCAACTGGCTCCGCTATCTTTATCAGCATGAGGATAGACATCGACCCAGCCGTTATTTAAATCGAGGCCGTAAGTCAGAGATTTTACATAATCCTCGCCCAGAGGAGCCAAGGCTTTAGGAATAATTCGGCAGGCTTCTTCATAAGGAATATCGCGGCTTACTGCAGGTACCAAAGGAGTATAAAGATCGTAAAGATGAATATCCTGCAGCCCCATAACTTTCTTGCGCAATGATATATAACGGTGCAGCGGCTTAGTATTATCCTTGACGGTATCAACTACATTGCGGTAGACCTGCTCCGGAATATTATCTTTGTCCAAATAGGCCTGCAAAGCGGAATCGTAACCGCGAGACTGAGCCAGGAATGAAGAGAAACGAACCTGACCGGCCATAAGAGAAGCGAAAGTATTGCGATAATCATTGAGAGCTCCAAAGAATTTTTCAACTGTATCTTTACGCACTCGGCGATCTTTGCTGGCTCTGTACTTGCCATAGTTGGAGAAAGTGAGCTGTACATCGCGGCCGTTCTCATCCTGAATAACCGGAAGCTTAATATCAGAGTAAAGCGATTGGAAAGCTTTTTCAAAATCGGAAGGCAGTTCGTTTAGATCTATTTCAGCTAATTGATTATCTCCGGCTAAAGAGAGAATACGCTCTTCTTCAGGAGAAAGAATATGAGCTTGACGACGGCGCACTCCTGTGATCCAAGGGAGGAATTCTTGCATAGACGCATGATCGGTAGCAGCCTTGTCTATTACACTGCTATCTATTTTCAAAAGTTCATCGCGAATAAAAGCAGTGTTAGCCATAAAACTACGCATAGCGGCCTGAGCTCTGGCATCCATATCCTGAAGCTTAGCGTTGCGTAAATCAGTAGTTAAACGCAAATTGCTGTATAAAGTAACGCTGTTAGCCAATCGGCGTGTATCAAAATAGGCCTGCATACAGCTGTATAGAGCATCGCTGTCATCCAACTTGCCGCGGTAAGAAATTATAGACTCTATACCTTCTTTAGTTTTTACTAAAGCATCTTCAAAATCGGCTTCACTCTCAAAAAGAGCGGACAAATTCCACTTGTAGCGATCCGGAATTTGACTCCTGGACATATTGGAATCGGGCACAAAAGAAGCATTAGTGCTGGTTCCTGCGGCTTTTGCCGTGCGGCCGGCGCCATCAGGAGCAGAAAAGCAGGGAGTCCCCAAAGCTAAAACTAAAGCAATGGCAGCGTAGGCAGCGTACTTGCTCATAAAACATAACCTCCGTCAAACATATAATTAATAAATTTTCGGCACCGCTTGTACTTCTAGCTAACTCTCCCTGTAGCCCTTCCCCGGCAATACTAAAACTTCTACAGCAAACAGTTATTAAAACAATTAGCCCTCAAGAACAGTATAATATGATGGGCGATGCCTGTTGAAAAACAAAATCAAACGTTACCAGCAAGTTATACTGTCGGCAGACAGCAAAACTTAATGGCCAATCTAACGAAAGTTTCAACCAATGAAAAAATATTATGAAGTTATTTTGCCTGCCATAAAAGCTCCGGCCTTTTTCGAAGCTACTGATGGAGCTGATTACAAACCCAACCAAAGAGTTATAACTGAAAGTGCCCGCGGCCGAGAACTGGGCATAATTTCTGCAGCTCCTCCTATTTACAGCGACAGTTTGCCAAATAAGCTCGAAACTCTCAGTAGCCCCAATAAGCAAAACTCCCCTAACATTATTGTGGGACCAGCTTCGAAAGAAAACATAATTCTAGCCAAAGAACATGAATTACAAGCCGCTCAAGCTCTGAAAATTATTAAGGCCAGAATTGTACATCATAAACTGCCCATGCATATTTTATCGGCCTCTATTACTCTAGACGGCACCCGCATAATTATAGAATTTTACGCTGAGCAACGAGTAGATTTCCGAGTTTTAGTTCACGATCTGGCAGCTCGGTTAAAAAAACGAGTTGAACTACGCCAAATCGGTCCAAGAGACAGAGCTATTCTGATAGGAGGACGCGGAGTATGTTGTCGTCGTTTATGTTGCTCCGCCTGGCTGCGTGATTTTTCCTCTGTCTCAATAAAAATGGCTAAAACTCAGAAGATGCCTCTTACTCCTGGCAAAGTGTCAGGAGCCTGCGGACGTCTAATGTGCTGCTTGAAATTTGAATCGCAGGCCAACAACCAGTAACTTTACTCAGAACCTAAAAACGGCCCGCCTGCGTGTTGCCAATGCCCCTTAACACACAGGCGGGCCGTTTTACACTCCGAGCACTCGAGCCAGAGTTAACAAAACTTGGTGCTAAGCCAAGAAAGATCCGGCGAAAACGCCATTAGCAGATACAGCTTTCTCATACATGGCCTGCAACTCAGAAGAGGAAAGTATGCCGTCAGTCATTTGAGAATTATACTTCTCAATCAGCTGACTGGTGGACATAGCCGTGGTCTGGGCGTCTTGCAGATAAGAGTTAATGTCATAAGTAGAATTGCTGTCTAAACCGCAAGCAGCCATATAATCAGAGGCCATGGAAGCGTAACCTTCGCTGTACATTTCTTGAATTTGCTGCATGTAAGCAGAAGTATCAAAACTAGGTACGCTATCGGTGAGGCCGAAACTCTGATTATCGAAGTTCACAAAATCGTTCTGGTAGAGTGAAGCCAGCCCCTCATAAGCGATAGAATTGGTTCCAAAGATATCGAAGTCGTCGCCGAGACCATTTTTAGAACCGATACTTCCTGCCGGAGGAAGGGACATTTCTGTATTATTGAGAGACGGTAAGGTAGACTGGAAGTAGGACACAGAACCGGGTTTGGAGCCGGACAAGGAGCTTCCGCAAGTGGGGCAACTCTGGGAATAGGCGCCGGGATCGAAACCGCAACCGGGCTTAGCACCAGTTAAATTTTGATAATACTGAGAGAACTGTCCGGCCTGCGTAGGTACGAAATCGCCGTAAACGCTACTGCAGCTATTTAAATAATTCTGAAGAGTGGCGGAGTTACTGCTGTTTTCGTCGCGGTAAACACTAAGCAGACTCTCGGTCCAATCTCTTGAATAATCGGAAATGGCACTGAAGCTGCAGTCTATCTCGCGATTGGCATTGCCTTCGGGATCTAACGGATTAAAACTGTTATTCAGCCTATTCTCGTTGGCTCTAGTTAAGTTATCAGCAGAAGAAGAGGCGTTACTTGAATTGGTTCCAAGCAAGTTGGAAACACTACCTGTGGCTTCCAAACTGGCGCTGGAATTAGAACCGGCTGAAGCGGACGCAGACTCAGCGCCTACCAATCCTTTGCTGATACCGGACAAAGCTCGATATACTCCAGTCCTTCCATGGAAAGAAACCAGCCCACTCTGCAGAGACTGAATACTAACACCATTATTAACTTGCTGTGAAATCATCTGACCCTCAACAATCTGAAGACTTAAAGCCTGCGCCGCCCTTACAGCGACTCACTAAGCAACGCGGCTACCTCTGAGTTGACCTAGACACTTTTGTGTGAGCTTTGCCAACCTCTCTAATTCCTTGCCTCAATTATCACCACAGTTGACTCAGAAGTCAACCTAAAGAAGGAAAACTAATCAAAAAAAAAGGACTTTTATTCCTTCCCTCTTTTTTTTACTGAAACAAATTAGCGAAATAAGCGAAAATAGGGCTAAGTATAAACGGAAAAAATACGGCCGGAATATAATTAGCCAGCTTTAGTTTAGTAATATCCAGCATATTTAATCCGATGCCTATCACTATCACAGAACCAACACAATTCAATTCTCCAATAGCTGCAGGAGTTAAAAATGGAGCGGCCAGACCTGCACAAGCGGCAATTCCTCCTTCAACCAAGAAAATGGGCAAAGCTGATAAAGCGACGCCAGCTCCCATACTGGAGGCAAAAAACACTGAGGAAGTAACATCGATAGCCGACTTAGCAAACAATATTTTATGGTCGCCGCACAATCCGTCTTGAAGGGCTCCCATAAACGCCATGGAGCCTATGCAGTAAAAAAGTGATGCCGAGACAAATCCCTGCGAAAAAGTATGACCGGACAGGCTACCTCCAGCGAATCTGCGTCCAATTAGCGTTCCTACCCTTTCCAACCGCGTATTTAATCGCAAAGCTTCTCCTATCAAGGCGCCAAAAACTATAGACATAATGATAAGCAAAGGCTGCTTACCTGAGCTTAAGCCACTTATGCCTATATAGAGAAGGCACAGCCCTAATCCCCCCATAATGGTCTTGTTAAAATGCTTGGATATGCCTTTTTTGAAAAGCAATCCCAAAGCAGATCCGACAACAACAGAAACAGCATTTGTAATAGAACCGACTAACATAACAAAGAAAATATTCCCTTAAACAAAATTGAGCCGCAGCTAACAAGCTGCGGCTTTTCCGAAAACATATATAGAATATAAATATTGACTAACCTAGTTCTTTTATGACCCGGCATGGGTTCCCGTAGGCCAATACTCGGGAAGGTATATCTTTGGTAACCACACTTCCAGCACCAATTACGGAATATTCTCCGATAGATACACCCGGCAGAATTGTAACATTTCCACCCAGCCACACGCCATCACCGACCTTAATAGGTTTGGCCATTTCAATTCCCTGTAGACGCAACCCGCTGTTTAAAGGGTGAATAGCCGTATACAAACCGCAATTTGGCCCGATCAGGACACCGTCTCCAAGAGAAATAGACGCACAGTCCAGCATAACACAATTGTAATTGATATAACACCGGCTGCCCAAGTATATATTTTCTCCATAATCGCAAGAAAAGCGGGGCATAATGCACGTTTCAACTCCTATAGAGGCGAACAGCTCAGAAGCGACCTGCTCTCGTTCTTTACTGCCAAAAGGAGATAAAACATTGAAGCGTTCAGTCAAATTGAAGGCACGTTTACGGCGGCATAAAAGATCGGCATCGAGAGGATCATAAGCTAGTCCCGAGCGCATCTTGTCAAATTCTGATAAATTAATGTCCTTTTCCATAAAGACCTAGACTTCTTCCTCAGCCGCTTCTGCCGATTTTACTCTGTTTTCATATGCCTTAATAAACTTTTCTATGTCCGAAGCGGGGATATAGTTAAACTTAAAAGCTATGCGCTCGGTTAAAGAGGCCATTTGCTCCAAGTCTACTCCCTGAAGCAGGGCAAGATTTTCTTGTCCCTCCGGATCACCATGTTCTGCAGCTTTCTGGAACCACTCTTGAGCAACGGGATAATTTACACTAACTACCATGCCCGTAAAGTAGGCAGCTCCCACAGCGTTTTCGGCATTGGCCCAGCCTTGATCAGCCGCCCGTCGCCACCACTTTAAGGCCTTCTGCTCATTTTGCTCGTTAGCACGTCCGTAATAGTAACAGTATCCCAAATTATTTTGAGCCTCTGCATAACCGCTGCGGGCTACATTGTTCCAATGTGTTATACTGCGACTGAAATTTTTCTGCACCCCCAGCCCCTCGTAAAACATGCAGCCCAGAGCATAATCAGCTAAAATATTGCCTTTATCGGCCGCTTTAGAAAAAAGCTTATGGGCGGCCTGATAGTCGGCCTTAACCCCCTCACCCAGAAGGTAAGCTACTCCTAAATAGGCTTGGGCCTCGGTGATATTTTGAGCGGCGGCCTTTTCAAACAATTTAGCCGCTTCGGCATAATCTTGAGATACGATAGTACCGTTTCTGTAACAAAGCCCGAGCTGGGTCTGCGCTTCTCCATCGCCACCTTCGGCGGCTTCAGCATAAAGCTCAACTGCTTTGCCCATGTCTTTGTTCTCACCCTGGCCCAAAGCGTAGCATCGCCCCAAATAGTATTTTGCAGAAGGAATACCATATTCGGAAGCCATAGCATACCAACGGGCGGCCTCAGTATAGTTTTGCTCGGTACCGCACCCTTTATAATATAAGTTGGCCAGCTGAAGCTGGGCTTTGGGATAATTCTGAGCCGCGGCCCTGGAAAAATACTCAAAAGCTTTCTTATAATCGCGTCCGACACCAAAGCCGTTCAAATATGACCACCCAGCATTATATTGAGCTCCAGCTAGGCCTTTATCTGCTGCGGCAATGAAAAGGCGAGCGGCTTCACGAGAATTGCGCTGCACGCCCTCACCGTTCTTATAACACACGCCTAAGTTGTTTTGAGCTTTAGTATTTCCATTGAAGGCCGCCCGCTGGTACCAGGAAAAGGCCTTATTTAAATTTTTCTCTACACCGGATCCGGAGCTGTAGCACATGCCTAAGTTACACTGAGCACTAGCTTCACCGGCGTTGGCAGCTCTGAAATAAAGGTCGATAGCCTTCTGCTGATCTTTTTCTACTCCCTGGCCCAAGTCGTAACAAACTCCTAAGTTATACATGGCGTTGGGGAGCTTTTGATTGGCAGCCCTTAAAAACCAAGCAGCAGCTTGCTGATAATCACGCTCTACGCCACGACCGAAATAATAGTAGCGTCCTAAATTATTTTGAGCTTCGGGAACACCGCCAAAAGCAGCGCTTTCATAATAACTAGCCGCAGAACTGTAATTTTGCTCTACTCCCAAGCCATTTTCATAACAAAGTCCCATGTAATATTGAGCGGTGTGGTCGTCTTGATCGGCAGCTTTTGAAAGCCACTCTGCAGCTTTATCGTAATCGCGCTCAACCCCATCACCTTCGTAATAGCACTTTCCCAAGAAGCTCTGAGCTCCAACATGACCGCTTTCGGCAGCCTGAGTGAAAAACTTAATAGCCTTAGAATAAACCTTTTCGTTGTAATATTTTTGGGCCAGCTGATAGTCATACTCTGGAGTTCCGGCAGCAGCAGTCACATTTTTCTTGTTAACGCGCAACTGAATTTCCGGTTGATCGGCAGCAGCCAGAAACTCGTCAGCCTCTTTACAAACCGCAGCCTGACGATAGGAAGTGTCTTGCCTGAAAACAGTGTCGGCAGAAGGATTCACCGACTGAGCCTGTGCAGTTCCCCCCAAAGCCATAATAAAACAAAAAGCCGCCACTCTTCTGCTGAGATTTGACCCAAAGGAGAAATCGTACATAGTATTTTTCTCTTTAAAATGCACCTTCGCACCTCTGTACACTAAAAAAACTCCGCCCTATCCACAAGCGAAAAGTTGTAATTCTTTTTTGCTGTTCGTTAAGACAAGCTGTCATTCGAGATTATGAAAAGCGATAAAATCTTCGGCTAAAACTATAGCTGCGTAGTCGTCGTAAAGACCGGAAGGGACCTGCATGCCCAGAGGGATTAAACGCCACAGTCCCTTAGGAGGATGATCCTCAAAGTAACGCAACTTCGCTCTTTCAGTCGAGTGAGCTTCATTAACAATAGAAACATTACACTTTAATGTCTGTTTCAATATAGCCACCGCCTGAGACGAACCGGTACTTCCACCCACAATTACATGATCGAACCGGTAAAAACCGCCTAACTCGGCGCATACTTTACCAAGCAATTCTACAGCCAATACCTTGTGTTCAAGCACTCCGTTTTGAGAGGATACTACAGCCACTCCGCACTTTTTGCTGCCCGGATCTATAGATAAGACTATCAATAATACACTTCCTCTCCGCTATTGCCAACCCCACTATACGACTCAGAATTTGATTGCGGTTCCAAACTGTGTACTTCAACCCTTATATCCAGGCTGCTGGTTTCATAAAGATCGCGATTAGCCACAGCCACCACCTCGAATTTACCTTTTTCCCGGCTTATATCCTTTTGCAGTCGTTCAAAGTCCTCACTATTAAGTTCGCCTCCCAGTTCACCGTCAATTGGACGCATTCCCTTAGATATTGCTTCTTGTCTGGTGTCTTCAATAAATTTGAGAAATTCCAAACCGGCCTGTTGATTGTCCATTTCTCTTTTAGAGACTATTTCACCCTCGGAAAAAACTTTGCGTACTTTCCAAGACTCCAAACGCAGTGGAGCTTTATGGGCATACAGACTGTTCTGAGAAGCTAAAACTCGTAAGCCTATAAATCCTTGTTCAGCAGATATGGAACTGATCATATCTTCGACTTGTTCAGGATCGTAATCGATAAGTACGTCGCTTACCGGAATAGGCTTATCACCTTTCTCGGCAGCAATAGAATTGGTACGCATTATAGTGCGCACATTAGCTTCAGCTAAAAGGCTAGTAACTGCGGCGCGAGTACGTTCATAGGAAAGTCCGCCAGGAATAGTCATATGCACAATGGGCTCATCAATGCGCCAAATAAAACTGCCTTCGGCCAAAGTTTTTTGCAAAGACATAATGTTTTGTCTAAGCTGAGTCTCCTCAGTACGCAATTTTTCCAAACCTATAAGCAAAGTGCGCACCGGCTCCGAGAGACAAGCGAAAACAGTAAGAGTGATAAGCGCTATAGCCACACCGGTAACAGTAGTTATCAAAATAGAAGTATGGCGCGGACGCAAATGAAGAACACTCATTTTGCGCTTGCCGATTTGCCGTCCCAACTGATTAGCCAAATAGGCAATACCTGCAGCTACAGCTGAAACCAAAGCATATACGAAGGCTATTCTCATGACGGTTTGCCAAGAAAAAGAGTCCAATGTCTGCGCTGCTCCTACTTTGTAAAGCCTATCCCGACCTGTATACAAAGACCGGAAAGCCTGCCCTTATCAGGGCATAGAGTACCTATGGGTTACCATACCATAACACATAATGCTTTTACATTAGTTATATCATCCGAATTAAGCTAATTTTCTTTACTGTTACAATGTCAAACAAACTCGCCTATTTTCTTGAAGCATCCGCTACAAAAACGATACCCACCACTGCAAAAATAATGTTAGGAAGCCAGGCGGCCACCCACGGAGCGGCAGTGCCGTTTTCTCCCAGCATCATGCCAATAGTCATAAACACGTAGTACAGCAAAATAAAAAACAGCGAGAGACCGAAACCGATGGAAGTACTGGTTCTCTGCGGACGCAATCCCAAAGGAATGGCAAAAGCTCCAAATACTAAACAGCTCATAGGCAGAGAAATTTTCTGATGATACATAACCTTGTACTTGTTGCGCTTGCGGTACTCCTCCGGGTTTGTTTTCTCTATAGGAGGCAAAGAACTAAGATACGTGGAGAGTTCCTGAGCAGTCATCTCCTCCGGACGCAATTTGCGCTGAGCCAGCAGATCCGGACTAGCCGGAGAGTCGCCTTTATCCAAAGCTGTCCAACCGACTCTTCCTTTGGCAGCATACCGCTCTTCACCAGTAACCGGGTTGAAGTCTCGGGCTTCAATATCTAAAACTTCCCAAACCTTAAGTTTATCATTCCAGCGCGCCTCTTTAGCATACATTTCACGCAAACGATTGTTGTTGCGGAAAAAATGGACATAAACACCTTTCATGGTCTGCTCGCTTACGTTGAGCACATGAGCATAGACCAGCTGCTCGTCTCCATTAGACAACAAGCGGGGAGAAGTAATTAAGGCCCGTTCAATTTGATCTGGAGCCTCCAGCTTCATAACCATATTGTAAGCCTGTTTCGTGGCCGGCGGAACCCAGTACTGGTTAATAGCCAAAGACACCATGGAAATAAAGAAACAGAAGAAAAAGCCGGGCAAAAATATGCGAAAGAAGCCTACTCCTCCGGCCTTAAGAGCGATAATCTCACTGTCTCCGGAAAGGCGACCGTAAGCCATAAGAGCCGAAAGCAGTGCGGACATAGGGAAAGTCATGATCAGCACATAGGGCAAGCGGTTGAAAAGATACTTAATGACCATGCCTACACCAGCTTGGGATTCCAAAATCATTTTGGCCACGCCCATCAACGTTTCAGCAGAGAAAAACAACAGGGTAAAGGCACAAACTCCGAACAAAAACGGGCCGGCCATTTCCGCCATTATGTAACGATCGAGAATTTTCATAAATATATGTGTACTTGCCCTCTAATCCGACTTTTCTGGCAAATTTCGAAGCAGAAAAATACTATTCAGTACGCTAAACTACAACGTAATTAGCTAGTTTTTCTTTGCCTCCCCGCCTCTTCTTCCACTATAGCTTTATCTACCTCTGCGGCAGTTTGCTCATTTTCAAAACCGGTCCGGTAGGATTCTCCCAAATAATACTTACGCGCATCTGAGTTGTTGGCCAACTCAACGGCGCTGCCGGAAACCAAAATTCTGCCTTCACGTATAATGTAAGCCCTGTCGGTAATAGCCAACGTTTCTCTTACGTTGTGATCTGTAATTAAAACTCCCAACCCCTGAGCTTTGACACTGCGAATAATTTTCTGAATAGAGGCTACCGCTATAGGATCGACGCCGGAGAAAGGTTCGTCCAACAAAAGATACTGGGGTTTAATAGCCAAAGAACGGGCTATTTCCAGACGCCTACGTTCGCCACCAGAAAGCTCTACGGCCCGACTGTGACGCACTTTATGTAACTGGTACTCATCGAGAAGTTTTTCCAAGCGTTCAGCCTGTTCTTTTTGTGAGACTCCATTAATTTGCCATAAAAGGCGCAAATTATCTTCTACTGTAAGTTTACGAAAGGCTGAAGCTTCTTGAGGTAAATAGCCTATACCCAGCCTGGCCCTTACATGCATAGGCAGAGATGTGACGTCGTTACCGTTAAGGAATATCTTTCCCCCATCAGGACGGATTAACCCCACCACCATATAAAAAGTAGTGGTTTTACCAGCTCCATTAGCTCCTAAAAGTCCCACAACTTCTCCGGGACCCACCTCGAAGTTTACTCCATCAACAACACGACGCTCTTTATATATCTTAACCAGACCTTCAGCTTTGATAGCCATTCTTCGCCCTCTCGCCTTAACAGCCTAATTCAATTCGGAGTTAGAGTTAAAATGGATACGCACATTGCCCTCAACTTCGATCTGTTTCAAATCGGGAGAAGCTACCATATTGTCCCCGGTCATAACAGAACCTTCCCTAATAACTTTTACTCCGTGAGAACCACGCAATTTCCTTGTTTGGCTGTCCCAAATAAGCTTAGTGCAGATAATATTCTCTCCTTTAGGGCCGACAGCATGAACGGGCCCTTCAAAAGCCAACCCCTGAGTTTCTAAATTTACCACGGCGGCATCACCCTTTAATTCAAGCGAAGATTTGCCGTCTTTATCAAGCAAATTCCAAGTAATGCTGGAAGCTCTGGCTTTTTTGGTTGAGTCATCGTAAACAATGCGGCTAGCCTCTAAACTCCAGGGAGACTCACCTTTAGCAGAGATAGACATAGTATTAACCCCTTGCCTATCCTCTCTTACCTTAGCTTCTTCTGGAGCTTCCGCAGCACCGTCTTTCAGTATTTTATCTTTGCTGACAGTATTGGGGGAACTTGTAGCAGCATCATCAGTATCACCGTCTTTTATCTCTGATTTTTGACTAGCGGTAGGCGCGGGAGCCTGCCCATCAGCAGGAAGTTCTGCTCCGCCTTTTTTAGCGACATTCTCTCCACATCCGTACAGAACAGATAAAAGGGCCAGCAGACACACCAGCCTGCCACTAGGTGAAATCATATATGCCTCCGCTGCAACCTTAATAAACTAAACAGTCTTATATAATATCAGGCTGACTGTCCTTTTCCTTGCCGTTTAAAACATTGAATTACTATTAATCTATTATCATTTACAATCGAAAATAGACTGAGTAATTATGCCAATTTACCACCCTAAAGCTAATAGACAAAAGGTTATAAGTCTTTTTTGTCAAATACGAGGAGCCTTGTCGGGCGCAGCAGTAAACAGTCGGCGGGCCTAGTATTCTAGCAGTCTGCAGCACCCCGACGCACAGAAACAAACACAGGTTAACCTCTTTTGTGTACAGAGCGATACATAAAACAGCTGTTGTTCAAAGGTAGACACTCTAGACCTTTTGGTCTGTTGCGTGAAGACTATACTAAGGACTTTGTCTCCTAATAGTTTCGAAAAGGATGTACTCAAGTGAGCATGCAAATGCCGCCGCGCAGCAATCTAACTCTCCAAAATCAACAGGGCAGTCAAGATACCCCTGCCGACAGTTTTCATGCTCAAAGAATGGCTCCAGGTACGTCTCAGCAGTCGCTTTCGTTCCAACAACACACTCCCAGACAAGGCTATCCCGCTCACGCGCCGCAGCCCAGACCTACTCCGTCCGGATACCCCCAGTCGGCTCAGCCGCCCATAGGCGTGCCAGGAGGAAGGCCACCGCAGCCCAGACCCATAGCGCCCGGATACCCTCAGCAAAGCCAGCCGCCCGTAGGCGTGCCGGGAGGAAGGCCGCCGCAGCCCAGAGCTATGCCATCCGGATACCCTCAGCAGAACCAGCCGCCCGTGGGCGTACCGGGAGGAAGGCCGCCGCAGCCCAGAGCTATGCCGTCCGGATACCCTCAGCAGAACCAGCCGCCCGTGGGCGTACCGGGAGGAAGGCCACCGCAGCCTCAGCAATCGGCAGTGCCAACCGCTGCTCCTCCCGTATCGCAAATTCCGGTAAAAATTAACGCTGAGCCACAGGCTACTCCCCCTAATGTTCAGGCAGCGCCCCGTAAAATAGCCGATATTTTCACAGAAGAGCAACTTGAACTTTTCGACAAAGGAAAATTTTCGGAGCTCCATTTCGATATTCAGAATAGCTTAAAACGCTTTCCTAACAATATCGATGCGCATTATGGTTTAGGTCTGTGCTCTATGGCTATAGGAGAGCCGGAACGTGCTGCAGTTCATCTTGCTAAAGCTTTGGAACTAGACGACTCAATTCGTCCCGGCGAAGTTATTCATGAAATAACTAACAGCGATCCCGAAGACTGGCTGCTTATGGCTGAAGAAATTGGCCACTCCGGCTTTCTGGAGGCAGCCTCCGACATATGCACAAAAATACTGTCTTCCAATCGCTACGAAGCCAAAATAAGAGCTTTAGCTTCCAAAACTAAAGAAACTATCGAACAAGATTTCTATGCTGCCAGAGAGCGCATTGTCTCGGGAAATGCTCCCAAAGATAAAGGCGACTCCACTGCTAAGTATAAGGTAGCCAGCGTCTTCACTTTAGTGGTATTACCTCTATTGATAGCTACAATACTCGGCTTCTGGACCTATTCATCGTTTAAATTTAATCAAGGACAAAACTACTTAAGAGCAGGTATATATCGATATGAGCGCTTGCGCAAAGGCGATAAAGCACAAGACAAAAACCGTCCCGTAGAGAGCTATTTCTACGACGCAGCTCAGTGCTTCGAAAAAGCGCATAAGCTCAATCCTTTTTCATTCGAAGCCCTATACTATCTTGAGAAGAATTACGCTGTCCTTTATAAAGTAGGAGAGTACCGCAACCGCGATATATACAATCTCGATGAATATTCCTGGAAGCCCGGTCGCTTCAAAGAAGTGGAGAGCAGTCGGCGAGATGTATTATCAAAAATAAAGAGTAAGAACGTCAGCGTTGAACGCATGAACAATGAGAAGAAACTCTGGCAAGATTTTTACCAGCAGGCTAAAATAGATCCGGGTACAGCCGTTTTCTAATTTGCCCTGCTCCGATACAAATTAATTTCTTGCCGTCGGCTGTTTCCGTGCTGACGCCCAAAACTAATCAGGAGCGCCGTGCAGCCTAATCTCCTCACCCAAGAAGAGATTCAAGACTGGACGGCGCCTTCTTTATGACGCTAATACAGGCGAATTTCTGCTCACTTAACTTGCCCAGTTGCTGAAACCAAACATGATAAAGGAAATATTAAATGGAGAAGTACACCCCTGAGGAAATTTTAAACAAACTGACTAAAACTTTTAATAATGAGGGGGTACGTTTCACAGATTTCAATTTCGACAAAGAATTAAACAGGCTAAATGTTAGTTTAGAGCGCTTTGCCCCCGGACTGCCTACAGCTTTTCTAGTAAAAGGACTGCAGGGCACTTTGAGGCGCTATCTCAATCCTCAAGCAGAAGTTGTCCTAAGCAGTTATCGTGTTCTCTCCGAAACGGCTCAAAATCAGTCTCAAAGCTCCGAACTGCTGAAATCGGACCTTTTTAAAGCCTCGTCCCACTCCGAAGCTTCTGTATTTAAAGGAACTCCCTGCCTTGACTTACGAGGAGCTTCTGCTCGAGACGCAGCCTCAGGCCTGGAAAACTTCATCAGAATAGTTGAGCGACAAAACTTAACCTGTTGCTTCCTGTATTTAGACGACAAGCACAGTCGGCGAGTTGCCAAACAATGGGCAGCCATTAACGGTGCCAAGCTCAAGCAAACGTCATCAACCGAACAGCTTTGGCAACTTATTCTGCCAACCGAAAATGGAGCAGCGAATGATGAATATAAACTGTCAGAACTGCTCTCTAATATGGAAGTGCTCCCCTACAATATACTTCTTCTAAGGAGTGCCGAATAATTATGGCCAGTTATGCAAATCAGTTGCTGGTCAAAGCACTCGGTATGGCCAGAGACGCCGAAGTTTCTGAAGAAGTTTATACGGAAGTGAATTTAGCTCAGCCTGAGCAGCGCATATTTAAACCCGGGCTCGGACTTAGAATCAATGTAGACGGGCGGCTAGGCTATGTTTGGTCCGAAGGAGAATTTTCGATTAGTGATTTGCTGCAAAAAGCAGCCCAAAATGCTGTCGGCGGCAAGCGCGGCTCCTTCTCACAAAAAGGACTGATTTCTCCGACTCCGGCTCCCAGCACAGCTGAGACCTCACAGCAGCTTGAAGACTCAATTATGAAGTTTAAAGCCCTTATTCAAGGACTTGACTTTATGCTTCCTTCCCTGTTGCCGGATAGGCATTTTTCCCTCAGTGCCAGGCTACTGCAGCATACTTTAAAAATCACAACCAGAAGCGGAGAGCGCTGTGCCGGCCGTATTCTGCATCTACTTACTCTAAATTCCAACGACGGCATCCCCATCGGAGATGCCATCTACAGTACTTCTGCCCAGCATTCTCCCGCGGAGATGCTATGCCGATTGGCCTGGCGCTCCGTACATTCTGCAGAAATGGCTTGGCCTGACAGCAATACCCTTCCGGGCGTATTTACAGCCAGTGCTTGCGGCAAGCTGCTCGAAGATTTTGCTAAGGAGATGCTCTATGCTGATGCGCCGCTCTTTAAGTCTCTGCCTAAAAATTCTCCATGGCTGGCTCCCTGTGTCAATATAACCGACAATGCTTCCCTGCATGGAGGCTTTGGCAGCGTGCCCTTTGACGGAGAAGGAATTACCAAGACTCCTCTGCCTCTAGTGCGCCAGGGCGAACTTGTAGGCGGTATTTACGATTTAAGTACAGCCAGATCTTACGGTGTAGTTCCCAACGGTTCAGCGGTTCGTCCCTGGGGGCAGCCTCCCAAGCCTGGCCATTCGAACTTACTTCTCCAAGGCGGCGACTGTTCTTTGGGAGAACTTTGTGCCAAAACAGACTTCGGCATTTTACTGGACAGACTGACTCCTCTACCTGAACATATGAAAAAAGAAGGGCAGTTTGCCAGGCGATGCGAGACCGCTTTTTTACTGCATCACGGTCGTCCCATTTGCCGAGTTCCCCAGTTTATTGTAAGAGCAAATTACGCAGATCTTTTCGGATCTGATTTAATAGGATTGGGCTACGAATCCGTTTTAAACGGACGCACCATGTGCGTTCCTATGGCTGTACGTAGCCTTACATTAGAAGAAGCGGACATAGATCCGGCAGAAACTTGGAGTGATTATCCTGAATTATGGTGGTAAAGAACTTAGAAGAATTGGCCGATTTTCTCGGAGGACGCCTAAACATACCGGAAAGTGCTTCTCTGACTATAAAAGAAGTGACCGGTCTAGATGCGGCTTCCTGTCACAATTTGGATTCAGCAATTACTTTCGCTGAAAATGAGAATGTATTGCAGGAAGCGGTGCGCCTCGGTTTTGCTGCGGTAATCATACCAGAAAAAATACAAACTGACACGCCGGCGATATTGGTAAAAAATGCGCGAGTAGCCTATGCCCAGCTTCTCGATTTATATTACCCTCCCGTTCACTTCCAGCCAGGCATACATAAAACTTCCTATGTGAGCAGTTCAGCCAATATAGCTCCAACAGCTTACATCGGTCCCTTTGCTGTTATCGAAGACGGAGTAACCGTTGGCGATCGCTGCCAAATTCAAGCTCACGTAAGTATAGGCAGCGGAAGTTTTATTGGGGCGGATACCCGTCTGATGCCCGGAGTTTCTTTAGGCAAGAACGTAAAATTAAGCGGCTCAAGTCTAGTGGGACCGCTTACTGTTATCGATGACGAAGCCTCCTTAGCAAGCGACATTGAAATTGGCGCCCGCTGTTTTATTGGCTCAAAAACAAATATTGGCCAAGGAGTGCGTATAGACAATTTAGCCTGCATAAACAGAGAAGTAGTTGTAGAACCTCTGGCTATAATTATTTCTCAAAACTGCCTGCAGGAGAGGGTCCATATTGGAAAATTATCCATAGCTGCCGGACAATGCCTAATAAAAGAAGGATGCCGTGTCGGTAATTGTGCTACGGTAGCAGCCAGATCGGGAGTAGATAAAGACATCCCGGCCGGTCAATCAGTATGGTCTGGCGATCCAGCCGAAGCTCACAAAATGTCAATGCGCCGTATCGCTATGCATCAGCTTCCTGTGAAAAACTGGGAGCAAATAAAGAAATTGGCAAAATTATCCCCAAAGGACAGAGAAACAAACCATGAGTGATTCATCTTCTCCGAAAGACAACAAGAAGAAAGAAAAGAAAAACACAAAACAAGACAAGAAAGCTACTGCTTCTGCTGCCGCCCAGAACGGCAATTCGGATAAGCAGCAGACGACTTTTCTTACAAAACAGCAAAGGGCCCTATACTGCCTTTGTTTTGCCGGTATGGGATTGATGATGGGCTTTTTGTGGGGAGCCAACTCCATTATAGATGCCGGTCAATCGGCTTCCCCACTTGTGCAGGCAGCCAAAGCCAGTTTAGCAATTGCAACTACAGCTGCTGACATAGGCAAAGGCAGCTACTACGGACTTGTGGGAGCAATTATCGGCCTTTCTTTGGGTTACTCCATATCTCTAGATTCCAAACCCATGCTGAACAGCTTAATCTTCGGATGTATCGGTCTATTGATTGGCGTATATATCGGCGGCGCCTCTTTAGCCGGAGTAGGATGGATATTAGGGTACGGAATTGTAATTGGCAAAGCGATAGGATTGGACCGCTACCGTCAAGTCTATGCCGAAGTGGCTCAAGAAAGAGATTCCAAGTCCTCTAAGAAAAGCAAAAGTTAGTTTCGGTAAACTATCTGAGTTCCATGCTTATTTATCATACCAACGACATGCACGGCCACGGCGAAGCTTTAGCCTGGTTAAGCAGCAGAGCATCCGCCGCTGTAGCAGCTGACAAGGCTCTCTATTTTGACAGCGGCGACGCCCTAATCGGCTCCAACACAGTATGGAAAAATTTTGAACCTAACTTAGAGAAAATGAGTGCTATCGGCTGCGCAGCCATGGCCATGGGCAATCGTGAATTCAACTATCAAAGGCGCATTTTAGATAAAAGAGCCAAACAGCGTTCTTTTCCTCTTATATGTACCAACTTGTCAGATATGCGCCTAAGTGGCCCTCTCGATCAGCATGAATTTGTCGAAAATATTCAAAACATACCGCTCATAGACTGTAGTTCCGTTAATTGGAGACAGTCACAGATTTGGCAGGAGCTGTCTTCAAAGCGCTGGATCCCAGCCTTAGCACTCTTCAATCGATCTTGGAGCTCCAATTATGCTCTCCTGATTTTGTCTGCCGTTCCCGTACAGTACCCCCACAATGCGGTATGGGAAAAGCTATTTGGCTTCCGTTTTTTTGAAGCGGAGACCACTCTTCCTCAGGTGGCCCGCCGCTATTCAAAAAATATAGGATTAAAAACTAACTTAATAATTCTTAGCCACATTGGCTTCGACCGAGATCAAAAATTAGCCGAGAATTTGCCACCCGGCACCTGGATTTTAGGAGGCCATACTCACACCAGGCTGGATGCGCCCTGTGAAATAAACGGTTCTTTTATTGTGCAAACTGGAGCTTTTGCCCAAAATATAAACAAAATTGATTACAATATAGAGAATCCACAGCTAAGTACCTGCGAATTACTCAGTTTGGCTTAAATTCTTTACTGAAGCTGAAAAGGAGAGATTGTGTCTGTCCCTCGACGCCTTTTATTTGTATCCAACGGAGCCGGTGAAGATTCTATAGCGGCTCAGATTATTACAGAACTGCCTAAATCGCTCCCCATAGAAGCTTTACCTTTAGTCGGAGAGGGATCTGCTTACAAAGGAATAGCTCCCATAAGCGGCCCTATACGCAACATGCCCAGCGGCGGCCTTATTCAAGAAGATTGGCGCAATTTTTGGAAAGATCTTGGCAACGGTTTAGCCTGTTTAACTTTAAAACAATTATTTTGGCTGCGTTCTAACCGCAGCTATTTTAACCAGATTGTGGCAGTAGGCGATCTATGGCCGGTTATTTTAGCTGCGCTTTCCGGCATACGTCCCATCACGTTTATCGGCACGGCTAAATCAGATTACCACCATCCCTACTCTGCCTTAGAAGCTTGGGTTCTGAGAACTTTTAAGGTTCGTTCTATTGTACGGGATGAACCTACAGCTGAAAGCCTACGTAAAAAAGGAGTCAAAGCTATCTGGGTAGGCAATGCCATGATGGACGGCTTAGTCCCTCAAGAGCTAAACTTTAGCCTAGATGATAGTCAAGAAGTGGGCTTAGCTCTATTTCCCGGCAGCAGACAGGCAACTTACCGAGTACTTCCCCGCCTGTTGAACATAAGCCAAATGCTGTCTCAACGCTTAGGCAAAAAGATATGCGCCTTTATTGCAGTAGCTCCCTCTATCGACACTGAAAAACTAGCCAAGTCATGTCCCGGATTTATCACAGAAGAAACACCTTATCCCGGTTGGAGCAAGCTTACCTCTGTCAGTAGCGGTGCAACCCCGCTAACCCGCTTTTTCCTAGTAAAGGGTCATCTAGCCGATGTACTCAAATACAGTCAAGTTGCTTTAGGTTTAGCCGGCACAGCCCATGAACAGGCTGCCGGTCATGGTATTCCCATTGTGGCCTATGAACCAGGCGGAGAAACTCGTTTAAAATGGTACAGAGCCAGACAGAAAGGACTGCTGGGTGAAGCTCTTATCGTTTGTGAAGATTACGATCCAGAGATCATAGAAACTCTCTGTCAGCTTATCCAAAATAAAGCCGACCGAGAGCGGCGCGGGGCTATCGGTAGAGAGCGGCTGGGCCCTCCCGGAGGAGCGGCACGCATGGCTCAAATTCTTACCGAAATATCCGCCAAACATCCTTAATTAGGAAACAATAGATAAAAATACTTCGCGTGCTTATTTTACTGCTGACTCAAAAATAAGCACGCGACATTCTTTACATATATATCTTTGCCAACAAAAGGGACCAAACAGCGATAAGCCATCCCCAGGTACTGTACTCAAACTTTAAAGACTGCCAAGAAAAGAATCCTTCTCCATCTGCCTTAACATCGGTATGAGAAGAAGAGTTAAAAAAGCTGCTTATAAAATTTAAATACTGTCCCCAACGAGGTAAAATTGTTGGCGTAACAGCTCTATAGCGAAAAAATATATCTCCAAAACGCATAGCCAAGAAGGCTTCTTCAGAAATTATGCACGAAGCATAAACTATGTAAAGGGATAAAATACCAAAAATCCAGAGGGCTACTGCCCCTACACAAGGCATATCTCCGACAGCAGCCACTAAAACCCCCAATCCGTTCAAAATATTTCCCAGATACAGCGGATTGCGCACATATTTATAAGGCCCGCCGGTAACCAAAAAGGAAGCCTTAAGTTCTTGGCTGCGCGTATGTTCTCCAGTCCAACCTAGAGCCCATGAGCGCAGCAGCTCTCCTAAAGTTGCTAGGCATGCTCCCCAACAGCAAGCGACTAAAGTAGGTTTAGCAGCGACCAATATAACGGCAGTCACCGCCGCCATGATCAGGCCGCGCCACTTGAAAATAAAAGGAGGAGCAATTTTGGGGCAATTTTCATTCGGAATTTTCATATCATTTAGAATCGACCAAACTCAAAATCAAATCAGCCATGCGCTCACCAGCTCCTTCCGTTGTTTTCATGGTGTCTTTTAAATCTTGGGAAACACGGGCACACTTCTCCGGATTTTCAATCCAATCTAAAATAGGCTGCGCCAGCACAGAAGTATCTTTTTTAACTAAAATTTCGGGGACTACAACTCTAGAGGCAATACGATTGGGAATAGCAGCAAAACCGTGACGTTCGTAAGAGCGCAGACGCAGACGGCGCTTTAGCTTCGATAATATAGGAATCTGCTCCAATAGACCGCCAAGCCCTCCTCTAGGTAAAGAAGCATCAGCCGAAAGGCCAATTACCATGGGTTTACCACAGCAGCCCAATTCTCCCGTATTGGTACCGGGAATAGTCAGGGCCATATCTATTTCTGCAATAGCTTGGTAAGGATGACCCCACAGCACTTCCACCTCAAAGTTACGCCCGGCTGCGTTTTCAGCTTCATGCAAACACTCAACTTCAATGCGATCAGAGCTCACAAATTTCCCCTTAGCCACTGGCAATCCTAAGCTGAAGGGACTGTACAGCGCCGACTCCAGTCTGGCTTTAGAAACAAAAGGCGACACTGAAAGAACGAATTCGACTTCAGGATGGCACGTTTTAATTAAAGCCGCCACGCGCAAAAAGACTCCCAAAGCTATTTTTGTGTGCAAAAAGCGCGACCCGGGGAAAATGCCAATTTTTACTCCCTTTCGCTTTTGAAGGCTACCGGCGGCTTCCCGATCTACCTCGGAAAGAACTCCGTCAACGCTTAAATTGCCTATGGTAACAACTTCACGAACTCCAGCCTCAGACAATTCTTCGGCCAATGAAACATCCGAAGCGGCCACTTTATCAAAATATGAAATAAGTTGATTGTACCTAGCCGCGTAGGCTATAGATCGATACTTTAGACGCCAAGATAAAATTTTGGCATGAATCAAATCACCGCCTAAAAATACTACTACGCCCCGACGGCGAAACTGAAAATCTTTAAAAAAGCCCCCCATTAACCGCAAAGTTTGGCTGGGAGTCAACACAACGGAAACACCAGGAAGAGCAGCAGCCACCTCCGCTTCCGCTCCCGAAGCATAGGGGCAGGGAACTAAAGCTACAATAACCCGAAACTGTCCGTTATTTCTGGCCTCAAGTTGAGTGGTAGTGCGCCGCACCCAAGCAGCTACCTCTCCCGGCGAATTAGAAGTAATTACAATATCAAAAGGTTCAGCCTGACGCTCAGCCGCATTACTCTCAATACGTCTGTATAAAGAAGAGGCTATTTTAGCAACAACTCCCGGAGCTCCCATAGAATTTCTCATATCTAAAAGTTCTTGTTTAACTTGGCGCCGTTCAGGAGTATCGCGCATAAAATTGCGCAGATGAGGGAGAATATTTTCGGGAGAGACTTCATCCTGAAGAAATTCGGGAACTATACGGCGGCCAACAACTAAACTGGGCAGTCCGATATGTTCAATTTTAAGCAGACCGCTCCAAAGCAAAAAACGACCTATAACGGCATCGAAGGGGCAAAGTTTGTAAGACAAGACCATCGGAGTACCTAAAATGGCAGCCTCCAAACTGGCAGTACCGGAGCTCATTAAAGCCGCCCGGCAAGATAAGAGAGCCAAACGGGACTCTCCATCTAGAACACGTACATAGGGAAAGCGATCCCCCATAAAAGCAACAATTTGCCTGCGAAGAGCTTGGGTGGCACATGGTATCAGAACCTGCAAGTCTTCAATTTCCTTACGGAGCTCGGCAGCAATTTGCAAAAAGACCGGTAACAAGTACTTTATTTCCGGCGCACGACTGCCTGGCAATACAGCTAGAATATTGTCTCCGACCAAACCGAGTTTACTTTTAGCCTCTTCCGCAGATATCGCCAACTCAGGTATATCAATAAGAGGATGACCGAAAAAATCGACGTCCATACCGAAGCGTCGATAATTTTCGGCATTGCTTAAAAAAGTACAAATTACCTTGTCAGTACGACTAAAAATTTGCCGCAAACGCGCTTCACTTGTCGTCCAGGCAGAAGGAGGGAAATAATATACCGAATGATATCCATAACGGGTTAAAAGACCGGCATAGCGCATATTAACGGCAGGGCAGTCTATTAAAATACTAAGATGAGGATGCTCCTTCAGCAGATGCGAACGTACATATAGGTAGTGGTATATATACTTATGCAAACGAGAAATAGCCCCGCCGGGACCTATAACCGCCATATCTGTGGTTTTTAACCAAAGATTGACTCCCGACGCGGCCATGTGTGAACCGCCTACACCAACAAGTTTTAAATTAGGATTAATCGCCAAAAGAGCCTTGGCCAAATTACTTCCATGAAGATCGGCAGAAGGCTCTATGGCAATTATCGCAACTGTCAGCTGGGGATAAGCAGATGATTGTTGCCGGTTACTCTCTGTCAAAACTGCACCAACTAAGCGTTGCTGTGAGCTCTCGCTCCCACGTTGCTGGCCTTGTTAAGAACTCCCATATGGGAAGCACCGCGCAAGAAAGTCAGAAAATGCTCAATTTCAGGAGTATGCTCTAACTCATTGTCTATACGCTCTATGGCAGCATCAAGGGTTAGACCGCAGCTGCCTAAAATATTGATAGCTTTATGAACGGCCAGACGGCTCTCTTTGGAAATATCGCGGCGGCGCATACCCCGGAAGTTCATGCCGAAGAGGCGGCAAGGGTTACCATCAACAATGCTGAAAGGAGGCAGATCTTTGTTTATTTTGGAACATCCGCCCACCATGCATAAACGACCAATGCGGGTGTGCTGATGGATACCAACTAAACCTCCTAAAACTGCCTGATCTTCTACAACAGTGTGCCCGGCCAAGCCGGCATAGTTGGCCATAGTAATTTGGCTACCTATACAGCAATTATGAGCAATGTGAACATTGGCCATGAGCAGGTTGCCGCTGCCTATGGAGGTAATTCCATCTTCATCAGCAGCTCGATGAATAGTTACGTATTCACGAAGTTCATTATTGTCGCCAATAACAACAAATGAACGCTGTCCTTTATAACTGAAGTCCTGAGGAGCTAAGCCTATGGATGCACCCGGATAAATGCGGTTATTTTTACCTATAGTTGTCCATCCGTCTATCACAACGGAAGACATAATTTTAGTACCGTCTCCTATCTCGACATTTTCTCCGATAATAGAGAAAGGTCCGATCTCTACTCCCTCGCCGATACGTGCTCCGGGATGAACTATAGCGCTAGGATGAATCACCTCTTTGTCTCCTCTCTGTACTTCAAGCGAAATTTTTTCTTTACCGCCGCTCTATTTAGAAAGCGTAATTTTCTGCATATTCTCCAGAACATGAACAGCCAGTTCCAGAGCACGCTTGCCATCTTCGCCAGAGACAACAGGCTCTTTGTGATTAATTACACAATCTGCAAAATTGCTAAGTTCCAAACGAAGAGGTTCCTCTTTGTCAATATGAACAGGTTCTAAATCCAGGGGACGACCATCGGGGCCGGGGCGAGAAATAACTAAAGTCTGATTAATAAAATCGAGGGAAAGAACTCTGCCAGTATCTTCAGTAATCTTGAGACTGCGCTTCCGTTCTCCGGAATTGCGGCTGGCAACCAGACTAGCTACGGCCCCGCACTCAAACCGCATTTGTACATGCGCGACATCTTCGAATTTAGAGTATATAGAAGTTCCCATAGCATGAATTTCCGCCACCGGAGACTTATACAGACTCAAAAGTATATCGAAATCGTGAATCATCAGATCCCAAATAATACCGACATCGAGGCTGCGAGTAGTAGGACCGGAAAGACGATGGCACTCTATGAGTACCGGCCTGCCCACCATTTGTTTTAACTTTATTACGGCAGGATTAAAGCGTTCCAAATGACCTACTTGCAAAATAAGATTCTTTTCTTTAGCAGAGGTTACTAAACGTTTGGCCTCACCAACCTCGACAGTAATGGGCTTTTCTACTAAAACATGAACGCCCTGCTCTAAAAAGTCTTGAGCGATTTGATAGTGAAGATTAGTAGGCGCAACGATAACCACAGCGTCAATTTTGCCATAGAGACTATGATAATCTTTATAATACTGTGTGCCGTACTGCTGAGCTAAAGGGGCAACTCTGGCTTCATCGAGATCCACCATGCCTGTAAGTTCAATCTGGGGTAGTTCGGCGCACACTCGAGCATGGTTTTTTCCCATACTGCCAATGCCGACCACGCCAACTTTAATTGGCTTCATACTACTTATCCTCCAAGTTTTGTCTCTATGAAAAAAGCGAACACAAAAAGGCCTATAAGTTCGTCTGTCTGCGGCTAATTTCCTACAGAAAACCGCAAACAGCCCCTAGTTTAGCCTTTATTGCCAATTAAAAGACAGTACGCCCTCACAAGCTACATTGTCTCCCACACAAGCTTTAACGGACAGCGCTACAGTATCATCACTTCGTTCTATTTCTTCAGCATAAAGATCGAGACGATCTCCCGGCACTACGGGAGTTCTGAACTTAAATTTTTTAATTCCGATCAATTCCAACGATTTGACCTTGATAGGAGCTTCTTCATTCCCAATATAAAGAAGCCGACAAATTTGCGCCAAAGCTTCCATTTGCAAAACTCCTGGCATGATAGGCTTACCAGGAAAATGGCCGGCGAAATGGGGCTCACTCATAGTTACATTTTTGTAACCAGAAATTTTAGGAAACTCCAACTTATCGACAATATCAACAAAAAAAAGAGGGCTTGTGTAGGGAATCCTGTGCAATATATCTTTAGTTGTCAGCATTTTTCTTCATCTCCTCAGCTACTTTGCGAATAAATTCCACATGCAGTTTGTGACCAGCTCTAACTGCCAAAACAAAAGCGCACAACGGGCGTCCTAACAGACAAATATCACCAGCTAAATCTAAAATTTTATGGCGCACCGGTTCATTAACAAAACGCTGATTTTCTGCAGCATTAAAACCTGGGCGATCATAAATTAAGGCGTTAGACAGATCTCCTCCTTGCCCTAATCCATTTTCCAAGAGCGCTTTTACTTCTGACCAGAAACCAAAGGTGCGGGCAGGAGCTATATGAGTAACAAAATTGTCATATCCACAATACCGATATCGCTGAATACCTACCTGAGGGCTGTTATAGCTGACAGCTCCCTCAAGATTATATTGGGAGTCCGGCATAGCCAGAACTAGACTGTCACCATCAGCGGCAAATATGGGCTCACTGAGATGATAATCCTCTACTTCACTACCCTTTATATTAACAATGCCGACTTCTTCCATCGCCTGACAGAAAGGCAAAGCAGAACCGTCCAAAATAGGAACTTCCGGCCCATCGATTTCTATAAGAGCATTATCTACAGAAAGACCACCAAAAGCGGCCATCAAATGCTCGATAGTATTTACCGATACTTCACCTTTACCGATAGTGGTGGAACGTTTGGTAGACACAACGTACTCGTAAGTGGCAGGGATATACTCTCCCGAACTAAGAAAAACAAGACCATGATCAGCTGGAGCTGGCTTAATAGTTAAATGCCCCAACTTTCCGGTATGAATGCCGACTCCCTCAAAGGAAATTTCTTTAGCTAAAGTACGCTGCGCTCTGCACATAGAAATTCTCCAAATTTACAAAAAATAAAGCCCAAAAAGTTACGGCGAATTTTTATATTTTCTTCGCTATTCCTCCATATCAGACTTTTTGACTAACTCAGGCACAAGCTAATTTTTATGCTGTGTACAAAAAAAGCCCGTCGGCTGTTTAATAGCGGAACGGGCCTTTTATATACTAAAATACAGCTTTAACAGTCAGTATCCCTACAATTCACGCAATTCATACTGAGCGGGGTAGCAGGAAGTAGCCTCAGGCAAAGTGACTATTTCAATCATACTGCTCGACTCTGGCAAAAGCTCTATTTTAGCTACCAACACTTCATCGCCTTTCTTGCGGAAAACGGCCTGATAGACAGAATCACCTATTAAAAAATTGGCTCCGCCAGGGCCAGACAAAGGCGTAAAGTAGAGACCAACTGTTTTAGTACGTTTAGTAGGGTTCTTCAACTCAACCAAAGACTTGTATAACACTCCAAAATTTCCGGTGTTGGGCAGACCGGTTTCAAAATCTATCAGCCAAGGACTTTCACCGTAACGAAAAGTTAGAGGACTACCGCCTACAACAAATTCACCTTCATTTTCGAAGTAGGGCTGAGCAAAAACACCATGCGGATGTATTTTAAAAGGATTGAAAGGAGCACCTATCTCCGGCAGGGGACGACCGTCATTAGCGTTAGGATCTAACGAACTGCGCACTTCAACAGTTGCACTAGAGCCTTCCAAAATTTGGAAGTTGATAAATCCGCTCACCAATGCCTCGGGGCGCATTGTATAAGAGCACAACTCCAAAGCAGAATTGGGCGGAAGAGTAATAACATAACCCGAACGACAAGCTAAATTTTCTAAAAAGCGCCTCGCTGCAGTTTGACCCACATAAATTTCGCTGCGTTCAGGTCCGGCAGAAGTGCGACTGATAACAACTTTTACCGGTTCATCATTCAAATTAGACAAGTTAATCCACAAATAACGATTTTTTTCGGACGCATTAAGATGGGAAAACATCAAGCGGCTGGGTTCACGCCTCTTGAAGTTGTACTTCATCAGTACTCCGTCTGTATTGACCCGCTCCGGGCGGTTACTTACCAAAAGCAAATTCTGTTCCACGGCCGGCGCTTCTATATTATTAATTATAACATTTACATTGCCTCGAAGGGCAAAATAATCTTCTGAAGCATTTATGCCTACAGGTACACTCAGGCGCATACTGTCACCTTTACTTACCGGAATAGGGCGAAAATTAGAATCATCTACATAGACACTGCAGCCGGGCTGAACGAAAGTATTGGCCGCTATCGAAAGCATAACAGCCTGAGAAACGGCATCTACTTGAGCCGGATTGCCAGTTACTTCAACATTTACAGTTTGAGGCAGCTTGCCGGCCCAATCTTTCACTTGCACGAATACCGAAACAGAAGCAGCTCCTTTGCTGATAATTAGAGACGACTTACCTACCTTGCGTCCTTTTATCTTGATAAGGCCGTTTTCTTGATCTATATCAATATCAACAACACCAGAAGCTTCCTCGACGATCAAAGGCCCCGTAGCTAGACCGGAAGCATAAATAACCTTATCTGCATCTATGGGTAAAACAGCTCTAGCCGTGTCAACATTGAGAAGGCCTATGTCAACAACATTGCGCATATTGGAGGCCCATAAATTGGCTAAAGCTTCAGGAGAAGAGGCATTCTGTTTGGCAATTTCATCATTGACTTCAATAACTAATTCACTTCCCCAAAATATTTTATAAACAGACTTCTTTGCTTTAGCCCCTCCCTTGCTGTCGTCATCTTGGTCTTGCCCCTCTGCAGTAACTGTAGTCTCTTTGCGTACAACTTTAATTGAGGCGGAAGAAGCGCCCCTCTGCAGCATCGCTTCAATTTTCTTAGATATTTTACCGGCTTGTTCTTCATCGGTTATCCGAAAGACAACCTGCCCGCCGAGTACGACATCGGCGGCCCAAGCAGACGGAAGATAAGCAAAATAAAAAACTGTGAAAGCCAAAATTAAGGCCCATAAATTATATCTTCTCATGAGAATTCAACTCCGAAGAATTTAGCGAACTCAGCGTTATACAGAAAAAATAGCGCCCTAAACCATACAGTTGTCAGTGACGACACTACAGATCGGTTAAGGCGCCTAGTATATATATCGACAAAATAAAGTGAGCTGCCCTAAATCGGTTTCCCTCAGAAAATGTTCGCCATCCTTCCTAACCATAGGAAGCCCGAACTACCAGACTAAACTACTTTAAATAATCTTTTAAAAGTTTAGGCAACAAGTTAAAGGCCGCTTCAGCGCGGCGAACCTCTGCTATAGGCCGTCCGGGGTGTCCGGCCAAGACCTGTCCCGGCTCATATTTGCGCATAGCCGTTGCACGATCCATAAGAACGCAGCCATCACCAAGTTCCACACGCACACCGATACCGCATTGAGCACCTATCACACAGTCGTTACCTACCACAGAAGAGCCAGTCAGACCGCTCTGATTGCCAATGCGACATCCGTTACCAATCTTACTGTTATGGCCAACCATAACCATTTGTCCTATTTCGGTATTATCGCCGACAACAGTTGAAGCGGAAGCAGCTCTGTCTATGCACGAGCAAGCCCCGATTTTAGCTCCACGGCCGATAACGACATTGCCTATCTGCTGAATTTTACGATGACTTTGTCCATCAAAAACATATCCAAAGCCGTCCATACCTAAGACAGCTCCCGACTCAACAACAGCCTCGTTGCCCACAATTACGCCGTCCATAATAACAGCGCCACACTTTATAACGGCCCTTTCACCAATAGAAGCACCGCGCCCGATATAAACTTTAGGGCCGATTTCAGCTCCGTTGCCAATAACAGCTCCGCTCTCAATAACGGCCATTGCCCCAACTTGGCATCCCTCTCCCATAGAAACGGAAGCATCAATGCAAGCACTGGCATGTATCATTTTCTGTTCCATTTATTTAGCTCCGTCCATTTTGAGAAGAATGTCTAAAGTAATATTATCACCGCTGGTATAAAGAACTACAGGATAGTTTATAGTGTTCACCACTACCAAATCGATATTCTTATCTTTAGCAACTTCCGAAGCTTGATTTTTGATATCTTCACGCAAGCTCTTCATACTTTCATTGTAAAGCTTATCGAACTTACTAGAACGCTCAGCGGCTTCCTTGGCGAGTTTTTCCTGTAAAGCCTTCTTCTGAGCTCCAGACATACTGCTTACGTTGTTGGGGATCTGCGAAAAAAACTTACTCCGCTCATCTGACAAAATTACATTGAGTTCCATATACTTAGGATTTTCTCTAATAATTCTTTCAGTGTTGACTACGCCGACCTTAAGCGAACGCTCGGCACATCCCCCGCCTGCCAGCAGCAGAGCGGCACTTACAGCCGTCAAAACCAAGCAGTTCGTTAACTTAGAATGCCTCAATCTGTTTATCCTCCGCGTTTCTATTTGCTGTTGTTTGAGGGTTGCTCAGCCTTAACCGCGGCTCCGTTACCGCTGCTTTCAGTTTCAGACTTACCGGCGAATCCGGGCATAGCAGCCAAAATATTAGCCGTGACGTCATGACCGCCGTACTCCACAGTGGGGACGTCATCAGAATCGATTAAAATAATATCGAGCTTATTATCCGAAGCAACCTTCAAAGCTGCTTCTTCCATGCTCTTCATTTTGGCGTCTACATAATCGGCGGTGCGTTTCTGCCACTTCGACTCCACATCGTTCTGAATTTTCATAAGCTTTTCGTAGATAGACTTATCGCTTATAACTCCGTTAGCGTCAGAATTTTCTTTAACAATTCGCTGCACTTCTTGACTGGCTTTAACGCGCTCGGCAAAGTATTGGCGCGACAGCTCCTGGTACTTATCATCCTGCTGCAGCACCACTGTACTGTTTATAGTTCCGGTACGAATAATAGCTTTCTCCCGAGTATCACATCCGGACGCTAACAAAACGCTGACAGCGAGTAGCGTACAAGCTGCTCCGTACCCAAAAAATCTCTTCACCGCGACCTCCTAGTGCTGGTCCTCTTTCTCTAAAGCAATCATAGTTTTGTCGGTAAGATCCAGACAGTCAATATTCATTACGTAAGATCCGATTACAGAAGGCTCTCCCTCCTGCTCTGAGGCAATCTTACCGACTACTTTGCGAAGATCATCCGCCATGGAATCATACAGCTCGGTGCGCTGCTTATTAAGATCTTCGATTTTAGCCTTAATGTCATCCATCTTCTTGCGGGTTTCATCGCTGACGTCATTTTGGGAACTGTTGACCATAGCTTCAAGCTGCTTTTGCGTAGCCATGAGACGCTTTTCCAACTCAGCCTGCTTCTTTTCCATATTGCGCTGAGCTTCTTCTGCCTTTTGCTGCATAGCTGCCGTCATTGAGGCTCTCTTCGCCTCCATTTCAGCATTAATGACTGCTTTGATCTTTTCTATCTGGGCTTCAACCTCAGCTTTGTTTGCCTGAGGAGAAGGAACTGATACTGTCTTTAAAAGACGATTCCGCTCTGCAGCAGCCTTAGCAGAAGTTTCTTTATCCAAAGAATCTTCAAAAGCTTTCATTTTAGAGTTAACATTAGCTCTTTCAGAAGCTTCCAATTCTTTATACTCAGCGCTTAGTTCATCGCGCTTCGCTGACTTTTTAGCTGTTTCCTCATCACTCAAAGCGCTCAACTTATCCTGAATAGCCGATTCTTCTTCAGCATTAGCTGCAGTCTGCAACTGGAGCTGCAGGTTAACGCGCTGCGTCTGGTTCTCTTCCATAAGGGAACTGTCGTAAGCAGCTAAACGCTCATCCATTGACGCTCTGGCACTTTCCAAATTGTTTTGCATAATACGTTCAAGTTCCAGACGTTTAGCAGAAATGCGCTGCTGGCGAACTCCGGCTAAATCGCTGAGGAAACTGTCCATGCGTTTACGAACATCTTCGGGGACCTGCGGCTGAGCTTTAGGAGTAAGAGCCTCGATACGCTGGCGCAGAACACTCTGATAATGTTCATTAAGAGCTTTATTCTCCCGCTCTAACTGCGCAGCCAACGTGCTGCGGAAATTTTTCAATTCCTGACCGATCCGATCGGACTCGGCTTGAAGCTCATTACGGGCTTTCTCAACTTCGCGTTCCATACGCTTGCGCCCGGAATCTACCTTGCGCCTGCGATCGGCCAGAGGAAGGAAATCCAGTTCCTGCTGCAGCAGACGGATCTGCTCATCAAGCTGACTTATGCGCTCATAATCGGGACGATCTTTCAGCAGTTTATCAAAATCTACTACCGCTAGCTCGGTAAACTTATCACTAGTCCCATCGGAAGCAGCAGATTTTTTGGGTTCAGTCCCCTCAGCGCAAGCAACCTCCGCCAAGCCTACCTGAACAGCCAAAGCGGTGCCGACCAGAAAGCTACCGACTCCCAGCCATATACCTGCACGTTTTAATTTAGGGACAGAAAAAAACTGCATAAAACACCTCAACTACTTGGCAGCTTCAGTATCCTTGGAGGCTGCGGCCTTGCTGCCGACAGCTTCAGTAGAAGACGAATCAGTGTTCAAACTGGCGTTGAAAGTATCAATAACTTCATCGGTAATGTTACGTCCACCGTACATTACGGTCTGCTTATTCAGAACCAAAGAAATACCCAGATCTTTGGCCACTTTGTTTACGGAGTTATTAACTTTCTGATAGAGAGGAGCGTACTGCTGCTGGCTGATAGCTTCAAAACGAGCAGACATTTCACGCTGCAGAGCTTCGCGCTCTGAAGCAGAAAGAGTAGGAGCTTTCTTCTCATACTCACGCATCATATCGGCGCGAGCCTGGCTTAAACGAATATCAACCTCACCGAAAACTTTGAGCTTGCGGACAATACCTTGATCGAAGTAGGCCACCGGAGAATTGCTGGTATCTTCCTCAGAGGGGAGCTTCAACTCACCTTTCTGTTGAAAAAGTTTTTTGACATCTTCGGTAATATCGGGGACTCCACATACAACTACGCGTTTATCCAAAACCACATTAAGTCCCTTACCAGCAGAAACAGAGGCGATGGCAGCAGAAACACGGTTGTTCAAAGGAAGTATAACTTTGTTGCGATTAACTTCAACTTCACCCTGAAGTTTGTTGTAAAGGAGCTGAAGCTCTGTCTCCGACCCCTCTTTGCCGTTTTTTTCGCTAACAGCTTTTTCAAACTCTTTGTTTTTTGCCTCTGCAAAATCGGCAATCTGCTTCTCGGCATTTTTAAACTCATCGAGAGCGTAAATAGCTGAAGCATCAATGCAGCCTACCTTTTTCGCAGGTGAAGACATCATACCGTCGGGACTAAAAAACATCCAGGTCCCGATAATTATCAAAATGGCCACCGCAACGGCTGCGCCAATAATTTTCTTACTTCCGCCGGAAGGAGCAGCCGACTCACTCACAGTTTCAGCTGCGGTGTTGTCAGCAGAGTTTTTACTCAAATCGACTTCAGACATTTAAACCTGAACCTCCTTTAAGGGTTCCTATAAACCATAAATAGCAATCGTGCCGCTCAACATTATCAATAAATGTCGGTCGAAAACAGTTTTTTCCTGTCTCTAAAAATGAGACGGCGCTTCCAGCCTTTGGAAGCGCACTCTACAAACGGCTCCCACTGCACAGACAACAAAGAGATCTGAAGGCATCGGAAGTGTCTCCCCCAAACATTTCTGAACGGCAACTAAGCAGAAACTTCAAACAACTAGAAAGATTGGCCTATGCCAATACTTGAACGAGAGCCATCTTTGCCAAAAGCATAGTCGATGCGGATAACCCCCAACCCGAGGTTAGGGAATACTATGCGCAGACCGACACCGGCATCGGTGTAAAGCTCACTCGACTTGTATCCGGAAATCCAAGCATTACCGGCATCCACAAACACAGCACCACTGAGCATTTTGATATTTCCGATGGGGAAACGGTACTCAGCATTAAGTAAGACGATCTTGTTTCCAAACATTGAGTTGTCTTGGTAGCCACGCAGTGTATCGGTACCGCCAGCATAGAAATACTCGGAAGCAGGGGCTCCGTTGCCCACCGTACCGTACATGCCACGCAAAGCCAGAGTAGACCGCTTAGTTAAGGGTACATAATGGCGTCCCTCTACAACGAGTTTATTGTAATTATAATCGCCTCCGAAACCAGCAAAAGTTAGAGCAACATTCGCATAGCTGCCTTTGTGGGGACTGAAGACATCGTCACGAGTATCGTATAAGGTAGATAAACCAATGGCATTCAAATCACCTTTGCCCAAACCGACAGGCACATACAAAGATTTACCCGACATAGTGAGGTTGATAGTTTCGTGGCGCAAAGTAATGAAGCCGCGAAGATCGTCGGAGAAAGGATGACCGTAAGTAACAGTAGCGCCATACACTTCCTGATCGTAGTAAGCGTACGTGCCGTAGTCAGCTCCTGTAACCTGCTGTTCCAGGTCGTCTACGCTATTGTAATAAGCAGATACGCCGATAGAATCTTGGGCAGCATTAATGGCCGGATCGTAGTAGGAAATACTGTAAGCTCCGATTTGAGCACCACGCTGCAAGTTTATGGAGAACTGCTTGCCCTCTCCGAACAGATTGCGTTCGGAATAAGAAATGGCACCAGTTATACCGGGACGAACGGCACCGGATCCTCCTCCGGCATAACCGACACCGACCGTGGCCAAGCCGGTCTTTTGCTCTTCAATATTGAGCACCAAAACAGCCTGACCGGGGGAAGAACCTGGTTCAACTTCTGGCTCCACCTTTTTGAAAAGTCCTAAGTTGTTCAGGCGCTCCAAATCTTTCTGGATTCGATCGCGGCGCATAACCTCACCCGGTTTGGTGCGGATATTGCGAAGAACCGTCTCATCTTTGGTGCGATGCTTACTGGCACTAGTTCCAGTCCAAGCTAATTTAATTTCTTGAAGCACAGCCTCCACAACACTAACCGTAACCACACCAGTCTCGACGTCAACCGAAGGCTTAATGGTGTCCAGGATGTACTGTTTCTCGTCGTAGAGAGCAGAAATTTTTTCTGTATCATCACGCAAAGTGTTGCGGTTGAATAAGTCTCCTGGCTTCAGTGTAATCATAGAAGCTATTTGCTCCTGAGGGAAAACAGTCACACCCTCAACTTTAACCTCTTTGACTACAATGCCGTCAGTCAGAGTTAAAGTTAGCTTGCCGTTGTTAAAATCTAGTTTAGTTACGTGAGACGGACTAATAGTATAGCCTAAATCTTCATTGTAATATTTGTTGATAGATTGTAGATCGTTCTGTAAAGTGCGGGTATTGAGCACTTTGCCGGTCTCAAGCTGCATGAGAGAACGAAGCTTCTCACTGGAGGCGACACTGTTGCCCTCCAGAACGATTTCGTCGACCACAGGATTTTCCAGAACTCGGAAAATTACCCGCACACCGTCTGAAGTATAACGGGTATCTAAACGGACATCTGTATAATATCCACTATCGTAAACAGCCTGCATATCTCGGCGAATGCGCGGTTCCAGAAGCGGGTCGCCGATGCGAGTAGAAATAATCTGCAGCACTTCCTCCGAAGAAACGGTCTTGTTTCCTTCTACTTCAATGCTGACCACTTTGGGGACATCAGCTTCATTAACGGTACTTTCATCACTTTGAGCTGTTCTGTTGTTGTCGATTAACTCCGAGGGTATATCCCCTGGAAATACGTTCTTGGGAGCCTCGCCAGACAGATAACGAGCTGAAGTAACCCTGAATCCGCCGCTCTCGGCGACCTCATAATAAACCGATAAGCTGTCGCCTATCTTAATTCCTTCAGCCATTTGGCTGTTGGCGTCGACAATAAAATCGAGACTGAGGGGCTCACCATTGGCGCCCACGCCGGCGATACGCAAAGACGAATCGTTTACCGCCTCAACCGTACCGCTGAAAAGGGGAGAAATCGGAAGGTCTCCTTTTTCCTTGCCCTCATTCGAAGTCAGATTTTTACTTGCGGCAGAAGTACTGTTCTGCTCAACTTCAGCACTATTTTCTCCAGATGTGGAAGACACTCCATCGCCACTTACATCGCCATCGGAATGCGCAGAAGCAACGGCAGAGTCTCGTTCGGACGGAGTAGAAGCCCCCTCCGTTTCAGCAGTAGCTTCGCTATCGGGCTGAACTTGAGTATCATCGAGCTTAGAGGACGGCTCAGCGTTAGTCCGAGCTTTACTTTCCAGCGCATCTACTACAGCGACATTGCTATCGGTAACGGCAGAAGAGACAACTGCAGTTTCGGAAGCAGTATTCTTCTCTGCCGAAGGTTGGTTGAGTTTATTCTTCCGCCTGGCAGCCCTGCTTCTGGCCAGCTTAGCTTTAGTTTTTTCCAGCTCAGAGGTAGCGGACTTAGCTTTAATCGAGCCAGTTCCGCTATCTGTCTGCGAAGCTGCCGAAGAGGCGGAGGAGACAGCCTCTGCCTCCGCGGCTCCAGACTCAGTTGTGGAAGTATCGCTTGCTTGACTACGGATAGCTCCGGCAGAGCCAACCTGCTCGGTACTGTCGTTGTCGGCAGCTACCAGCTGAATTATATGCGGTTGAACGTACTCGCAATTGTCAGTCTGATTGACTGAAGAGGAGGCTTGAGAACTGTGTTTATAGGGGATGTCTGAATCGGCTTCCAAACTGATTCCCATATTCACTGCCGCTGGCAAAGGCTCAGCCGTATTAGCGGCAGCACCTCCAGGTAACCCTTCTGCAAAGGCAGGAACTGAAGCCCCAAAGCTGCCTACAAGCACTGCTGCTGACAAGACATGTCCGAGTGCGTTCCTCATTTAATTCCTCCAATAAACACAAAGTGCGGCCGCCGTACGAAGCTGGAGCTTAACGGCTCTAAAGGCATAAGCCTGCCCACATCTTCTCTCTTTAATCTTTTTTATTCTTCGGCTGTTCTCACAAATGCAGCTGCACCATAAAAAAGTGAGCGGGCAACTTGACATATTTTTACCATACTACAGCCTGTGTTATTTTCTATTTCACAGCACATCTTCCGTGTGCATACTGTTCGCATTTATCCAGCGCCATCAGCGGACGAAAAACACCTACAAGCCCAACACTATCCGCATAAGGCATATTATTTCTGTGAACAGTCATACTCCTCAGCAAGAAGATAAACAGAAAAATCTGCTTCCCTACACACTGCCTTCGCTGCTTGAAACCAGCTAAAACAGCCGCCGACAACAGAGCAGCAAAAATACCGCCCCGCAGAAAATCCCGCCCTTTTTCGCTACCCTCTGGGCCTATCCTTCATGTAAAAAATTAAAGCAATTTCAAAAACACATGCAAGAAAAATGTACCTTTAGAACTCGCTTACTGCTGTCAATGTAGACACAGTTAACCTCCTGCAAGGATCAGGCCGATGCAGACAGAACCCACTCCACAGATGATGTTGCCTAAACTTACTCCCTTGTATCTGTTTTCAATATTGCTCTCTCTGTGCGTATACCCAATCCCTCTGCAAGCTTCACTACCTGAGAGCAGTAATGCGCCGTTGCCTTCCAGCACAGCAGTAAGTGAAGAAATTTCAACTGCAGACAGACAGCACACAGACTCTGCCTATGGCAAATTTCACCTGAGCTCTGCGCCGCTTTGGGAAGCGGATTTCCAGGCAACTCCTGCTTGGATGCAAGTACACAACCGCCTGCTTTACGTAGGTTCTATGCTCACTAAGCGTATATCTTCTTACGATACAGTTAGTGGTCTGCAGTTATGGAGTTCCCAACTATCGGCACCAGCCACTGCTCCTCCACTTTTTTACGACAGCAACTTAACTGTAGCAACTAAAGATTGCTCTATTTTGGGCCTAAATTCCATTAACGGAGAAATAAACTACTGGATATTACCCTTCCCTTACGATCGCCTGATTAACTTTAACAAAAACAGAGAAGAAACTTCGTCAGAGACAGGCGAAACAGGAGCTGCCAGAGCTTTGGCCAAAGCGAGACAAAAGGCGGAAGACAGGCGTTTTAGAAATCAGCTACTGCGTTTAAATTTCGGTTCTTTGCCAAGATTGAGCTACAGTTCTCCTTGCTTTGGTAAAAACGGTATTATCTGCTTATCCGGAGACGGCGTATTAGTTCAGCTTGATACAAAAGGGGCCAATCCAGACTGGAATTTATTAAAATGCGGAAGTTTGCAAAACAAACTTTTTATCAGTACGCCAGCGGCTATATACAATCAAAAAAACGACTTGTTATGCGCTGTCACTCTGGACGGAACATTGTGGACCATAGATCTGCAAAACACAGAAAAAGCCTACCAGCAGACAGTAGGCAAAGGTAATTTAGAATTTCGCAGTCCAATTCGTCTTGTCAAAGATTTGCTGTACTTGACATCCATGGACGGAACAATCTTTTGTTATGCTATAAACTCAACTGACGGCGGCAAAAACGGCTTTCAGTCCAAATTAATTTGGGAATTATCACTTCCTAAAAGCAATGCTTACCAGGTTAATTCTGAGGGCTATTTTATAAGTGATCCCAGCTTCGATTTGAAAAAACCGCGCTGTTTCTTTGCTAGAAGAGATAACAAAATCATATCCGTATCATCTCTAAGCGGCCATCTGCTCTGGAGCTGCGAAATCCCGTGTGCCCCAGCTTCTCCGGTAGTATATTGGAACGGTAGTGTTCTAGCAGCTACCGAACAAAAAACTTTACTGGTTATAGATGCCGAAGCCGGAAAGATCAAAAAAGAATACCAACTGCCCTTCGTTCCCTTCTGTCCCCCAGTTGTAAATGATAACCGCCTCTACATAGTCAGTAAAGAAGGGAACCTGGCCTGCTTCGAAATTAGAGATACCGCTGAATAATGCGAAATAAGACAATACTAAATGTATTTTGCCGTCACAGAACTGGACAAACGTGCTTAAAGTTTGACCGTAATTGCTAAACATCCGTGATACGAGAGGCGGCCCCATGTTCCAACATAGTTTGCCAACGCGCTTTACAAACATCTGACTGACTAATTAAAAACCAAAATTTAGTTTTTTTAATAAATATTATTCAAAAAAAAATCCCCTTTAATTTTATTCAATATTTATGCAATTTTTATACCATTTGTACTAAAAAAGTTTTTTTTACATTTCAAGCGATCGTATTTATTTACTCCTTACTTGTACCTTATTTGACTCTATTTTTTACATATTTACCAGACGGTTTACTGCTCGGATAATATCTACAAGAAAAAAAACAACTCTTACCAACGGAGGTAAATATCATGAGTATTATCAGCAGTTTAGGCAGCAGTTTAAGCAGTATGTTCAGTGCAACTAACACCGCCAGCATGGTTCAGATGCAAACCAGCGATCTTCAAAACGCTCAAACCATCTACACCCAAATAGAAGCTGACTCCCAGAAACAGCAAATGCAGCGCTGGCAGATACTTGAGGATACTCAAACAAAAATAATGGAAATCCAACAGGACGTGACTGTAAATAGAGCCAAAACTCAGGACAAAATGTTCGACAAGTGGGATGAATACATCCGCGGCTAACAAAACAGCAGCCTAAGTTGAGTCACGTAAGGCTATAAATTGCATCACAGCTCAACATAATTAGGAAAACACAAGCTGCTACTCTCTCTATCAAAAGAGGTTTGAGGGCAGCTTTTATTTTTACCCTGTACTATTAATTATTTCATTATTTTTATCTTATTATCTTCAAATAAATATACATTTACTACTGATAAAAATATGCGGATAATATTAACAATTCAATAAAAATTTCTTACCCCACGGAGGTAGACACCATGAGTATTCTCAGCAGCTTAGGCAGCATGTTCAACGCCACCAACACCGCCAGCATGGTTCAGATGCAGGCCAGTGACCTTCAGAACGCTCAGACTATTTACACCCAGATCCAGGCCGATGCTCAGAAACAGCAGATGCAGCGCTGGCAGATCCTCCAGGACACCCAGACCAAAATCTTCGAAATTCAGCAAGATGTAACCGTCAACCGCGCTAAGACCCAGGACAAGATGTTCGGTAAGTGGGACGAGTACATCCGCGGCTAATTTGCAACGATAAATATGCAGCTGCGAAGCTGTAGCGGATAGCTAAATTGCCCCCGCCCTGGGAAGGGCGGGGGCAATTTTTTATTTTAAACATACATCGGAAAGAATTTTGAGTACTGAAACTCACAATTCAACTACCTAAATTCATGTTATAAGCGCTTTTATTAAACCTTTATCGTTCGTTTTAATATTCTTTATCGAATCTATAAAAAAAAATTATTTTTTCTATAAGAAGTCTTTACTTTTTTATCTGTACAAGTGATACTAGGGTCAAGAAAAAAACTTTTACCCCGTGGAGGTAAATACCATGAATATTCTCGGAAGTATGTTCAACGCCAGTAACGTCGCCAGCATGGTTCAGATGCAGGCCAGTGACCTTCAGCAGGCCCAGACCATTTACACCCAGATCCAGGCCGATGCTCAGAAGCAGCAGATGCAGCGCTGGAAGATTCTCCAGGACACCCAGACCAAAATCTTCGAAATTCAGCAGGACGTAACCGTCAACCGCGCTAAGACCCAGGACAAGATGTTTGGTAAGTGGGACGAGTACATCCGCGGCTAATTCGTAGCTGGTGAGTAAGTAATAGGGAGCTTCCTTAGGGAAGCCCCCTTTTTTTTGTCTACAGAAATCTGTGCAGTTCATTAAAAAGACCGCTTTTCTAAAGGAGAGACAGTTCTAAAATTGAAGGGAAAACGGTATTGCAATCAGACGATAAAATTTACTCAAGGAGAATAAACAAATGCTGCAAGGGAAACGCGGTTTAATAGTAGGCTTAGCTAATGCCAATTCCATTGCTTGGGGCATTGCTGAAGCAGCCGCCAAACAGGGAGCAGAGTTAGGTTTTACCTATCTTAACGCTGCCATAGAAAAGCGTATGCGCCCTCTGGCAGAAAGCTTAAAGGCTGATTACATTTTGCCCTGCGACGTCAACAACGAAGAAAGCCTCGATGAGCTTTTCAAAGAAATTGAAACAAAATGGGGCAAACTCGATTTCGTAGTTCACTCTGTAGCCTTTGCTAAAGGCGAAGATTTGATGGGACGTTTCGTTGACACTTCACGCGCCGGCTTTATTACAGCGATGGAAACCAGCGTATACTCTTTGGTGGCCTTAGCCCGCAGGGCGGCCCCTCTAATGACAGAAGGTGGCAGCATTGTATCTTTAAGTTATTTTGGTGCAGAAAAAGTAGTTAAGAACTATAACGTTATGGGAGTAGCTAAATCGGCTTTAGAATCATCTGTTCGCTATTTGGCCGCCGATTTAGGTCCCCAAAATATCAGAGTAAACGCCATTTCCGCCGGAGCCATAAAAACTCTTTCAGCCAGAGGTATACACGGCTTTACGGACATGCTCCACATTACTAGCGAACGTTCTCCTTTAAAACGATGCGTCAGTGCCTCTGAAGTTGGTCAAAGCGCGGTATTCCTGCTCTCTCAAGCATCTTCAGCTATTACCGGTGAAGTTCTGCACGTAGACTGCGGCTACAATATAGTTGGAATGTAAAAAGTTCTTTGACTACGGTTAAAATAATTTGTTTTAATTTGCCCAACTTCCCGACTGAGTTAGAAGCTCGCCAAAACAGCATACTCAGCTGGGGAGAGCTTGAGCGGGCCGATCGCCTAGTGTTTCCTCATCTCAGGCGCCGTTTTGTGTTGTCCCATCTGGGCCTGCGACTCTTTTTGGCCCAAACTGTAGACAACCGCTTGGCTGAACATTCAGCCGATCTTTATAGAACGGCAGCCGAACTAAATTTCACTGCTGCAGAATTCGGAAAACCGCGGCTGTCATTCCCCCGAAATATACCTTTTAATTTTAGCCATTCAGGTGATTGGGCGGCTTTGGCAGTTGCAGATTCTGCTTGCACTCCTCCGGAAGCAGAATTAGGGCTCGATTTAGAAAGCGTTCCTTCACACTCGATGCTTGCTCTGGCTAAGCGGTTTTTCAGTCTAAACGAATGGCATAAATTAGCATCCTGTCACAGCGAAACTCAGCAAAAACAAGAGTTCGCTCGTCTATGGACCCGCAAAGAAGCCTGCTTAAAACTGTGGGGAACAGGTTTACACACTCCTCTAAACAGCTTTGAGGTTATTCACTCTCTCCCCGCAAACGTGCGCACACCCCCTCTCCCTTCCCCCTGTTGTTTATACTTAAAAAGCACTTTTTTTGTGCCGGACATGTGCTTATCTTTGGCTTTAAGCTTCCGGCCAAATTCTTTACAAACATTTTTAGTAACTTGGCAGGACCCCCCTACTTCTTTTCAGTTTTAATATTCAATTTTAACTATCAACTTTAGGACTAACTTTTATGTTCAAGCCAGAAGTATTAGCCCCGGTGGGCGATTATCAAGTTTTGCAAGCAGCTCTCCAAGCCGGAGCCGATGCAGTATATTTCGGCCTTTCAGAAGGATTTAATGCCAGAGCTAGAGCCCAAAACTTTACCCTGGCCAAACTGCAACAAACTGTTGATGAAATTCACAGTTCCGGGGCCAAAGCTTACATTACTTTAAACACTTTAGTGTTTGAAGACGAGCTCGATAAGTTGAAAACTGTTCTTCAAAAAATTGAAGAATGCAAAGTAGATGCTCTAATTGTCCAAGATTTGGGAGTAGCCCGAATGGCCAGCCGTTGGGCCCCCTCGGTGCGCCTTCATGCCAGCACTCAAATGACCATAAGCGACAGCTGCGGAGCCTCTTTAGCTCAAAATCTCGGTTTCCAAAGGGTTGTTCTGGCCAGAGAACTGAGTACGGACGATATAGCTTCTCTAAAAAAAGATACTGACTGTGAATTAGAAGTATTTGCTCTGGGAGCTCTATGTGTTTCTTTTAGCGGCCAGTGTTTGGCCAGCTTGGCTTGGGGAGGACGCTCCGCCAACAGAGGACAATGCGCTCAGCCTTGCCGCCTGCCTTTTCGCTGGACGGCTCTGCCACACGGTCAAACGCTCGATTTCAGCTCCGGGCGCGTAAAACTTTCTTCACCATCCCATTTACTCAGTCCCTGCGACCTAGCGGGTTTCAGCAAAGTAGCAGATCTGATAAAAGCTCAAGTAAGCTCCTTAAAAATAGAGGGAAGACTAAAAGGAGCAGCCTATGTCTACATGGCCGTAAAAACCATGCGCTCATGGATAGATGCTCACTTCGATATGACAGGCCGTTTCCATCAACCAGAAGCTGCTCAAATACTGGAACTGCGCCGCAATATCAGCGATTTAAATGTTACCTTTTCCCGAGGCTTCACTCCCGGTTTCTTAAGCTCAGTAAATCATCAAACTTTTACTCAAAAGGGATATCCGAAGCACAGAGGGCAACTACTTGGTACAGTAACCGCCAAAAACGGCTATAAAATAAGGGTAAAATTGTCATCGTGCGGCCGCGAGCGCCGCTCAGCAGAGGCAGCCTCCATAGTTCCTCAAAACGGCATGGGAGTACTCTTCCTTTCTGAGCAAACGGAACAAAGTTCTGCAGAAGAAGTACAGGGAGGCCCTATTTTTTCTTGTTCATCTCAAGCAGGAGAAGCAACTTTAGGTTTTAGCAAACCGGGTCCCGATCTGTCCAAAGTAAAAATAGGCGATTTAGTCTACATTACAAGTTCACCTGCAACAATCAAACGGCTCAATCAGTCTATGCACGAGCCTCGCCGAGGTAGATTGTCTTTAAATCTGACTATCAGTGGCTCCTTAAATAAACCTTTATGCGTAAAAGCTTCAGTAAGCAGCCTGAACCAAGAGTTAACGGTATATAGTAGTGCTTTGCTGAGCAAAGCTCAAAAAAATGCCTTAACAGCCAATTCTATAGCAGAAAAGTTTGCCGACCTAGGCGGCACTCCACTTCATCTTGAAAATGTTAGAGCCGACAATTTAGACCCGGGGCTCTTTCTGCCTCTTTCTGAACTTAAGCCAATGCGCCGCACTCTGACAGCTTCCATTGTTGAGGCCCTAAAGCAGGAAAAACTAGCAATTTCAAAAGCAGACAATCATTCCCGCTTTGTTCTGCCAAACCCACAAAGTCAAAAGTCAGTTCAAACTAAAAATTGTTTGAGCATACTGTGCCGCACTTTAGAGCAGACAGAAACTGCTTTGGAAATGGGCTGCTCCTCCCTGGAACTAGAAGCTTTCCGCCCCGAAAAGCTTGAACTGATGATTAAAGCTGTACGCTCTGCTTCTCCAAGCGTAACATTATGCTTGGCCGCTCCACGCATTCAGAAGCAGGGAGAGCTTCCGGTACTCCAACACCTTTTAAAATTTACTCCCGATGCTCTGCTCCTTCGAAGTATAGGCAGCCTGCACTATTTAACAGAGCTGCACCATCAAGGTAGAACAATCCCCGCTCTACATGGCGATTTTTCTTTTAATGCAGTTAACTCTCTTACTGCAGACACTCTGCTCAGACTGGGGTTAGACACCTTCACCCCCGGTGATGACCTTGATGAATCGAAGCTGGCCGCTTTACTAGAAGGGCTGAGAAAATTGGCCCCCGGTTATCCTGCCTCTTTGTCCCCAATAGAGCGCTTGGTATTTACTCTATACCGCCACCTACCAACCTTCCACTCCCGCCATTGCTTATATGCCAATTTACTCAGTTCGGGAAGCGACCCCAAAAGCTGCGGCCAGCCGTGTCGTAAACAAGATCTTTATATAATAGATCGCATGCAGTACTCCCATTTGGTGCGAACAGACTGCTGCTGCCGCAATACGGTTTTCGATCAAACTCCCAAACAAAGACAAAAACTACTGCCTATGCTGGGAAAAGCCGGAGTAGTTTCTTTCCGCGTTGAACTTCTCAACGAAAATAAAGAACAGACGAAGAAGATTATCAGTTATTACAGCCGATTGCTGCATACTCCCCTGTCTGATCTCTAAATTTTCTAATAAAATTCAAAATGGTGCCGAACTGTCACCCTAAGGTATATGGAAGATACTGCGTTTTACATAGTGAGCGGCGGAGAGACGGCCCTTAACTCTCAATATATTATAGGCAATATACCCAGACTGCTGGACAATCAAATTATAGCCAGCATACTGCTAGGTTTGACCATTGCAGCTCTGCTTTGCAAATTAAACTTGATACTGGCCCAAAAATATTCAGTCTGGGAGCACCTTTCTTCTCTGAAGCGCAACCTAATTATCACTATTCTTTTTTTTGTTGTTTTTGAAGCTCTGCTTCACTTACCGTATTACAGCCCCTCCAAGCTGTTCATTCCTGACCCTCTTACTTTTTGGAAAGCCAATCCGGAAGCAACAATAAATGAACGCGGACGCCGAACCAATATGGTTGGCGCCTCTCGTCCTGCTATTAGCGGAATTTTTGATCAGGAGTACACACACCACAAAGATAATCACACATTCCGTATTGCCGTATTAGGTGATTCTCAAGCTATTTCGGCCTTTCGCCATCAGTACGCCCCCAAACACTGCTATCCCAAAGTGCTGCAAAATAATTTACGCCTACGCCAAGCCAAAGCCATCGGAAATCGTCAGATAGAAATAATAGATGGGGCTATTTCCGGCTACTCCTCTTGGCAGGGGCTTATGCTTTACAAATCAGACATTGCTCCTTATAAACCGGATATGGTTATAGAAGCTTTCGGTTATCACGATGCCAACGAAGCCTTTTCTACCGATCGTTCGGTAATTACCGATAGTAAATGGCTCCATTATTTGCGCTCCTGGATGTACCGCAGCCGACTCTGTCTATTAGTGCGCAGTTTTGTATTGCGTTTACACAGTAGCAGCATTTATAGCCGGAAGAGCGGTGACATTCATGCTACCGAACGTGTGCCTTTAAGCGAATTTATTGAAAATATCGAAAGCTTTCGACAACTTTCCCAAAAAGATGGTTTCCAGTTAGTTATTCTTCTGGAACCAACAAACCGTCATATAGCCAACAGTTCTCAACTACCTATTTACTACGAAGCTTTGCGCCAGTTAGCCTATAAATATCATATACCAATAATAGATGCTCCACGAGCTTTTGACGCCCTTCCCCCTCAGCAGTACGACCGGCTTTTTGCCGACTCCATACACTTCACTCCGGAAGGTCATCGTTTTATGGCTAAACTTATAGAGGAGGCACTGATTCAAAACAATATATTAGAAAATTAACAAAAAATACATTTAATTGCTTAAACAAAAGTTTTGTTTATAGCGAATAACACGTATAATCCTGGTAATAGTGTGTAGAGAGCTGCGGCAGCTCTCTTACGAGTCCAGGCTCGGCCGCCGCAGTTTCTTTTGTTTATTCTATTCCGTCGCTAAGGAAAAATTTGATAGTGAGTCCCAAGCATTGCTTGTGTGTTAGCCACTGTACGGCAGCGCAAACAAGGTTTTTGGTGGTCATTTTTTGAAAATAGTGCGGCGGGAGGAACTTGTATTTCTTGGTCCTGTTAGTCAGAACTAAGAAATACGGCGGTGTAAAAAAAGTTTATCAAACGGGGTTTAAATAATATGATAGGCAAAACGTCCGTAACTATCGGTACTTACAATGTAAAAAATATGTTTGCTGATCGCGATGTGCAAAGAGTCGGCGGCGGCCGCACTCCTGTGAAGAGCGAGCGCTCTCTAGACGCTTTGGCCGAAAATATTAGAAGAGCTGACGCCGACGTAGTAGCCTTGCAAGAGTGTACATCGAGAGAAACTCTAGATGAATTCCTTGAAACACGAGGACTCAGCGAAAATTATAAATATGTAGCCCACGTTCCCGGTAACGATGGCCGCGGTGTGAACGTAGCGGTAATTTCCAAGTACCCCTTTACTGAGGTTGTCTCTCACAAAGACGTAACCTTCCCTCTGGCTGACGGCAGCGGGGACACAAAGTTCAGCCGCGACTTGCTGCGCGTCGACATTGATGTCGACGGTAACCAGAGCGCCGATCTTAGCTTATACACCACCCATTCAAAATCCAGAAGGCCTTCTGCTCCCGGTCATGTAAGTGCCGATACAAAACGTTTAAGCGAAGGACGCGCCATGCGCGACATAGCTGAAGCGGAAATGAAAGAGTTCCCCGGTCGTCTTTTCGTTCTTACTGGAGACTTCAACGACAACACTGACGACGCTTCCGTACAGGCAGTGTTGAACCCGGGCGGCGGCCGTGAAGAATGGGTTGACAGCCTGGCCGGCAGACCCGATGCAGAACGCAATACTTGGCCTGCCAATCCTACAAGAAACAACGGATTTGCCCCTGAGCAGTTCGATCACATGATCTTCCCGAAGTCTATGTCCAACCGCTTGCTGAACTCGCAGGTTCATCGTTACACCCAGTCTGATACTACCGATACTCGCTGGGTATCTTCTACAGCCTCAGACCACCTCATGATTACTTCCGAATTTAACATTAGAGGCTAATATCGTATCGACTAAGTAAATAAAACCTGTAACCGCAGCCTGAGAATAGTACATTTATGGTACAGTCAGGCTGCGGTTTTTATTTATTTTCGGCACTTTACGCTATCTAGAAAAGGAAAATAGATATGAAGTAGAATTTATTAGCCCAACTCTGAAAAATACTGAAAAGAATATCTGCAGGAGGTGTAACATGAGGAAACTTATCTCCTTATCAACGGCTTTGCTGACACTAGTTTTGCTATTTACCTGTGCTGCCCAAGTAGAGGCAAAAACTAAAGCTCCCGTCAATGCTATTTACGGCAGAATTCAAATTGTAAATTCTTTCCCCGATTATAAAGTAAAAGTAGACAATTCTTTCCCTGACTTAAAAGTGCAAGTAGTGAAAAGTTTCCCGGACGGTCCGGGTAAATGGCAAATTGTAGATTCATTTCCCGATTATAAAATTCAATTTGTAGATTCATTTCCTGATTTTACAGTTAAATTTGTCAACAGTTTTCCCGGAACTCCTTAGTCATCCAATCCAAGCCGTACATTGGCAATACAACAAATTGTTTTACAGTCAAAAAAACGGTTGAGTATACAGAGGAAAGATACTTACAACCGCCGCTGACATCCCCCATGAAAAAAGCTTCGCTACATTCAAATAGCGAAGCTTTTGTTATTAACAATATAAGGCGAACGTCTCAGAAATAGAATTTACTTATTTAACAAGTATTTTTCTAAGAAAAGTACCGCAGACTGCCAATAATAATCACGATTATTCTTTTTGGCGAAGCCATGTCCCTCATCAGCAGCGCAGCAATACCAAACCTGGCCGCCGGCCTGACGAATTTCTCTAACCATCTGCTCTGCTTCAGTAACGGGAACACGAGGGTCGTTATATCCCTGCACAACATAAAGTGGTTTAGTTATTTTAGAAGCGTTGTTGGCTGGAGCAATTTTTTCCATAAAAGCTCTCATTTCAGGGTCACGTTCATCGCCGTATTCTACACGGCGCAAATCTTGACGGTTAGGATTAGTATTTTCCAAGAAAGTCACAAAATTGCTAATACCGACATTGTCTATACCGCAACTGAGCTCCTGGCTGTAATGGGTCATTGAAGCTAAGGTCATATATCCGCCGTACGAACCGCCCATAACGGCAATTTTTCCGTTAAATTGGGGCTGTTTTTTTATCCACTCAATAAGGGCACCAATATCTTTAACAGAATCTTCTCTCTTGTATCCGTTATCTAAAGACACATAGGTTTTACCATAGCCATGAGAGCCACGCACATTGGGAGCGATAACCGCAATTCCCTTCTCATTAACAAGATATTGAATGAAAGAGCTGAAATAAGGCTGATACTGGCTCTCAGGACCGCCGTGAATTTGAATCAGTACAGGACAAGGCTCAGCGGTAGCCTTTTTAGGCATATACACAAAAGCTGGAATTTGGCGCTTATTTTCTCCATCTTTGTCAAAAGTAGGATAGTGGAATAATTCGGGTTTGGCAAAAGAAGAAGTATCCAAGCCGCCGGCCTCGCTAAAAGTCCAGCGCAGACACTCATCTTGTTTATCTAAATTAATGCTGTAAGTGTCGCAAGGCATATTGCCAGATCCAATGCTTACAGCCAAACGATGATCGGGAGCGAACTTCAGTCCGTAGACCACTCCATCGGGAATAGCGCTTAAACGGCGATACTTGCAATTCCCCTTGTTCAAATCCATAACATAGACTCTGTTAAAGCCGTCTTCATTGGTAACAAAGGCCAACAAGCTTCCGTCTTTACTAATTTGCAAATCAACTACGTCGGCATTAATCTCTCTGGCCATATAACTTATTTTTTTAGTGGAGAAGTCCTGATAAGCTAAACGCTGGAATTCACTACCGCTATCTGTGGTGAAAAATACCCCCTTACCATCGGGAGAAAATTTGGCCACCTCTCCCAGAGCAAAGGGAGGCTGAGAAGCATCATCTATACCTACGGGCATAGTTTTGCCGCTATTTAAGTCGAGAACGACCATGGAGGACTCGGTAATAGATACATACTTATAAAGTAACAGACGATCGCCCTGTCTGGACCAGTCCATTACACACCAGTAACCTCCAGGGCTGTAGACCATTTTCGCTTGTTCCGGATGTTTAGGATCCATAATCCAAATATCCCAATTAGCCCCGTCACGTTCAGTAGACTGGTAAGCGATCTTTGTTCCATCATCATTCCATATTACAGAGCCGTATCTGGCCTTACCGTTAGTAAGCATTTTTGAACGGCCATCACTAAAATTCCATAAAAATATTTGGTAATTTTCATTGCCGCCTACGTCTTTTAGCATTACCATTTCATTGCGTTTGCTGTCGGGATTAACGGCTATACTGTTAACTGGTTCATCAAAAAAAGTAATCTGCTCGCGAAAAGCTCCTGGACGGGCCACTCGATGTACCTGAGAAGTCTGGCCAAAGCGGGTAAAAACTAAAAGTCCCTTAGCTTGAGGATCCCAATCTCCCACCACTGCCGATCGTACATTAGAGTACTGAGCTAAGCGTTCAATCAGAGAATCAGGAATTTCCGGTACCCCTTCTATAGTCAGATTTCCTCTAACTTGGCGGACGGCAGCGGACTGGTCAGAAACCTTTTCCGGAGTACCATTACCGGCAGCGGCCGGCAAAGCCAGACAAGCTAGCCCCATAACGATAGCTCCCATATTGAACAAAACACGAGACTGGAAATTCATACTCTCTACTCCTGAAAAAAAGCTCATACTTAGGCGTGAACGAACTCAATTCTGCCCAATTAGTTTTTTTTCTAGGTGTTAATTAAATTCCTGGTAACATATTTTTTCAATGCTTGGGTATAATCTAGATTAGTGAAGTTGCAAGAAAACAGCGTATCAATTTCAGACTGTTGCTTCTGTGCAAATGTTTGGGATTAGGTGTTCCTAAAGCGGAGTGCTTAAGAGAGTTCTTATATCTACCATTATTTTTGGAGGCTTTACCATGATTTCTGGCGTGTCTGATAACTTTAAAGTTTTCAATCAGCCTATATCCAACGTTTCAGTTCCTGCCGCCAAGGCCGCCGAGGCCGAGAGCGTGTCTGCCCTCCCCACCGATACTCTTACAAAATCTTCCAAGTCCGACTCTTCTTCCGGACTTATTCCCAAGTCTCTTTTCTGCTCAACCGCAGCTAAGACCGAAGAGACCGCCAGTGCTTCTGCTGTTACCACAAACTCTGTGAGCTCCTGGCACGAAAAATGGGGCCCCCAAGTAATTTACTTCCCTCTCACCGACCGCTTCTGCGATGGCGATCCCAGCAACAACTTTAATGTTGACAAAAATAAAGCTACTGCTTACCACGGCGGCGACCTCCGCGGTGTAATCAATAAGTTAGACTACATCAAAGATTTAGGTGCCACTTGCCTTTGGGTCGCTCCTATGTACGATAACGCCGATACTATCAGAATGGGCAATTACGAAGGTACCGGTTACCATGGCTACTGGATTACCGATCACTACAAAGTAGATGAGCACCAGGGCACCATGGATGACGCCAAAGAGTTGGTTTCCAAAGCTCACGAAAAGGGCATGAAAGTTGTTCTGGACACCGTACTCAATCACGTATCACCCAACCACTCCTGGCTGAGCGATCCCAGCAAGAAGGATTGGTTCCACCACAACGGCGGCATCCGTAACTGGAACGATCCTTGGCAGCTCGAAAATGGCGACGTCTGCGGTTTGCCCGACCTTGACCAGAGCAATCCCGAAGTTTACAAATATCTGCTTGACAATACTTTGTGGTGGGCCAAAGAGACCGGAGCCGACGGCATTCGCTTAGACGCCATTAAGCACGTCGATCATCAGTTCTGGCAGAAGTTCTGCGCCGATGTCAAAAAAGAAATGGGCGACGACTTCATGATCTTAGGTGAAGCTTTGCACGGCGATCCTAACGTAGTCTCCGGCTACCAGCGCGACGGTATGGACAGCTGCTTCGATATGCCTCTGTACTACACCATTCGTGACACCATCGGTAAAGACGGCAGCGCCAGAGAGATCGGCAAGCGCTTCGCTGAAGACAGCAAGTATCCCGATGCCAGCAAGATGGTCACTCTCTTAGACAACCACGACTTCGAGCGTTTCATGAACAATACCAATAACAGCCGCGGCCATGATAAGCTTAAGCTGGGTATGGATCTCATCATGACTTGCCGCGGTATTCCTTCCATTTACTACGGCGATGAAACTGCTATGGTTGGTGGAGGCGATCCTGACAACCGCCGCGATATGGAATTCGGTGCAAATCCTCACATCACCGAGCACCTCCAGAAACTGACCAGCACCCGCGCCGCTATGCCTGCCCTCCAGTTTGGTGAGCAGAAAGAGATGTGGCAGGACGACCAAATTTACGCTTTCTGCCGCCGTCACGAAGGCCAGGAATGCATAACAGTTTTGAATAACTCCTACAACCATCAGACCCGCAACATTCCTCTGCGCGAAGGCAGCCCTCTTCACGACGGCGACGTCATGGTCGACGTTCTCACCGGTGACAAGTTCACTGTAAAAGATAATTGCCTCAATATTGGCACTGCCGACAAGCAGGGACGTGTTCTGGTTCCTGAAAAGGACTATGGGAATATTCAATTCAAAAAGTAATTGAATATTCCCATCATATAGTTATCGGTTGAGGTTGCGGGACTCTTAGGAGCGAAGGAACTTCAACCGAGAGCGATACAAAACGACTTCAAAACTAAAGCCCGCTTCGGAATCGAAGCGTGCTTTTTTCATAAAACAGAATCTGACCGTCAAATGCTGCAACACTGAAAGAAATTTATACCGATTGTAAGGATAAGCACAAATTCTGCAGCAAAAGTTTTACATTAACATTATGATCTGCCTGAAACTTAGCTTGACTAATATTTTCCAAAGCCTTTCTAAAACTGGCTTCATTGCCACTTTCAGCTATTTTATCGAGAATCTCTAGGTAATCTTCATTAACTAGCATATACTGAGGAGCTCCAACTTTGAGTAAAAGCAAATCTCTATAAAAGGAAGAAGCCATAGAGAAAGTTTTGCTCAACATCTCTTTATCTTTGGCTGAAGAACCGCCACAAAACTTTTCTAAAGAAATTGCAGCACTCAAAGCCTTCCACAAATCTGGCTCTTCACGAGTCAATGAAGCTAAAATTTCTAACAAAGCCACTCTATAATCCCAAAGCAAACTGTCACTCAAAAGCTCCAGAGCTCCACCCAACGAACCTTCGCTTATTTTAGCCGCCGCTAAAGCTTTATCGGAAGAAAATCCTCGGGAAATCAACTCCTGATGCAGGGGCATAACGGGCAAAGGCTTAAAATCGAAACGGCGGCAGCGAGATACAACTGTAGTTAGAAGAGAGCCGCCGGGCTGAGCTATCAAAATAATAACTAACGATGGCGGAGGTTCTTCTAAAGTTTTGAGCAAGGCATTTTGAGCTTCTTCAGTCAGACGCTGGGCTTCATCAATAATCCAAAACCGGTATCCACCTTCAAAAGAACAAGTCTGCACTGAGTCTATACCTTCGCGTATATCATCAATACCGATAGTAGAACGACTGCTGTTAGTTAAAACACTAATGTCGGGGTGGTTGCCCGACTCTATTCTTTTACAGGCTGAGCACTGTCCGCAAGGACCAGACGGAGTATGTTTTTGGCAGAGCACAGAGGCAGCGAACCACTGAGCGCATAAGAACTTACCCACTCCTTTAGGCCCCACAAAAAGATAACTCGGAGAGAGTCTGCCCTCAAAAGCTAAACTTCCCAAGCGCTCTAGTATAGTTTCACTGCCGATTATTTTCATATTAAGTCCTCTGCGCAGCAGATAAAACGTTTATATGCGCCTCAATCAACGGCAAAATAGCCTGCCAAATTTTTGCAGAAACTTCTGAAAAGCTTACGGAAGCATCTATCACAAGCCAACGATCTTTAAAATTGCCGGGAAGTTCTTTCCCCTGAAGAAAGCCTTGAGCCATATCTAAATAATTTTGGCGCAACCTTGCAAAAAAAGCTTGATCTTCCTGTTCAATGCGATCCGGCGAACCGCTATTACGTTGATAACGCTTACTTAAGCGAGAGCGACCCGTTTCATAATCTAGATCGAGGAGAAGAGTAAAATCGGGACGGCATTGAGCTGCTGCCAGTTCGTTTAGATAGTGAACCGCATCAATAGGCAAATTTCTGGCCCCTTGGTAAGCCAATGTAGAATCGTAAAAGCGATCACAAATGACTACTTCTCCGGAACTAAGCTTAGGCAGAATAAATTCTTGGACATGCTGAGCCCGCGAAGCCTCAAAGAGCAACAATTCAGTTAGAGGAAACATTTCATTGTTGGCAGGGTCAATGAGCAGTTGACGAATTTTATCCCCCAGTGGAGTTCCTCCAGGCTCACGGGTAACAGACACCATCAGGCCACGGCGGCGCAGGCTCTCTGCCAAGGCATGGGCCTGAGAGGTTTTGCCTCCTCCTTCAGGCCCTTCTAAAGTAATAAACAGTCCTTTTCTGCTCTTAATGTTCATCTTTCCGCCCATAAATTAAACAGCTTGTACCTTCTGCATCTGCAAACGCAAATAACACTCCGGCTCTGTACCATAAAGAATTGATTGTATACCAGCTTCAGCAGCCAGCTGCCCCTGCATGCGTCGCAAAGAACGCTCTTGAGGCAATAAGTTGTAAGGACGGCCTGTTTTTTGAACTTCCTCAATAGCTTCCATAACTTCAAGTTGCGCCAGCTCAGCAGAGCTTAAAATTGTATCTTCAAAATAACTGTCGAGAAAAGCTTTAATTTTAGGCCAAGTATTCTCCGCTAAACGACAAACTTTAAGTCCGGCTCGTTTTATGGCCTGAAAAAGATGAGGATCGCTCTCTTGGCTAGATTCTAAAGCTAAAACTACACTGGCTGTCTTCCAGCTTGACACCACTTGAGCAGGCAGCTCCAACAAACCAATCAGCTTTTCCAAACGGTTGCGGCTCACTCCAATGGGACAAATACTGACCTTAGACTCTGTCCCCACACAAGGCCTGCGCTCCTCCTTTTGAGCTAATAGAATGTTGCCCTCGTCATCTTTGTAGCGATCGCGACGCAAATAGGCGAACCTTTCATTTAGATTGCCAACAAGGTTAACTTCGGCAGTATTTTCTCGTTTCTGACTTGATAAACCACTCTGTTTAGGAATTAAAGAACCGTATTTAGCTAAAACTGAAGTACTTTTTAACTTATCTGATTCTGTAACAGCATTGTCTACTAGAGACTCCGTTTCCGCTAAAGAGGAAATGGGCCGCGTCTTTTCCGAAGTTTTACTTTTTTTTGCCTTCTTGGCTCCGGAACCGGCAGCTTCAATCCCCTTGTGGCCTTCTGCAACAGAATTGCCTCTTGTTCTTACCAAAGGAGCTATTTCCGCTCCACGCAAAATAGCGTCAACAGAATCTGCTACATTTTTATGAACAGCAAAAGTATGACGATCTCGAAGCTCTATAACCACATCAAAAGTAGGCGGAGCTTTACGCTCTAAAATAGCCTTGTGTCCTCCTCCTCTCTTGAAGGCAATTTCATCTGAGAGAGTGACTGACTCAATACCTCCTACTAAATCGCATAGAGTAGGATTCTGAATTAAATTTTCCAGCTTAGTGCCATGAGCTGTTGCTACCAACATCACACCTCGCTCAGCAATAGTTCTGGCCGCATAAGTTTCAGCTTCTGTGCCAATTTCATCGATGACCACAACCTGAGGGGTATGATTTTCCACAGCCTCAATCATAATTTTATGCTGATCGACAGGATCGGCCACCTGCATGCGTCGTGCTGCTCCCACCCCTGGATGGGGGATATCACCATCGCCGGCAATTTCATTAGAAGTATCGACAATAACTACTCTTTTATGCAATTCATCAGCTAAAACACGCGAAATTTCGCGCAAAACTGTAGTCTTGCCAACACCAGGTTGACCTAACAGCAAAATACTGCGACCGCTCTTAACAACATCTTTTATAATGTCGGCATCTCCGTAAACGGCTCGACCAACTCGAGCAGTAAGACCGACAATTCTTCCCTGGCGATTGCGGATGGCAGAAATGCGGTGCAAAGTAGCATCGATACCAGCTCTGTTGTCAGAACCAAAAGAAGAAACGTAAGAAGCAATATAGTCCAAATCGCTGTAGCTCACCGGATGATCGCTGATAGTGCATATTTCATTTTGAAAACGCGCCATAGGAAGGCGTCCCAAATCGGCCACAAATTCAATTAAATCGTCGGCTGAACGCCCTAAACTGGTATATCCCTCACACCAAGCTGAAGGGAAAACGCACATCAACTCTTCAATATTATCGGACGCGATAACTAACTGTCCGGATGAGTCTGTATTCATACTGTAGAGCAGGACCTCTTATCTGTTCCAAAAATGAGAGAGTATTTTACTTACCTGTATAGTTCTTCCTCCAAAGAGAAAGAACTAAAGGTTTTAAGCAATTACCCTAACTTGACGCATAGAAAGATCGCTCAGGCCGTCAATGGGCACCCCCACTCTGCTTAGGGCCTTCAAATATTCCCAATGAGAACGTTCAATTCTCTCTCCCGGACATATTAAGGGAATACCCGGAGGATAAGGCGTAATTAGCTCAGCACAAACTTCTCCTAAGGCCTGTTCCCAGGGTACATATTTGGAAGCACTGAAATAAGCTTGGCGTGGACTCATCAATTGTTCGGGGAAGCCGGGGAAGTCCAAAGAAGCGGCCCGCTGCAGCGGCACCTTTACCCCTTCGGCAGAGACCCAACCATGCGGAGCTCCGGCAATTTCTTTTAGAGCAGCTTCTAGTTTGTCCAAATCTTCGGAAGTATGCCCCGGAGTAATGACTAAAACAATTTGCCGCATATCTGACATTTCCGGTTGAATTTGAAAACGATAACGCAATGTTCTTTCCAGCTCTACTCCGTCAATACCCAAATCGAGAGCCGAAATTACCACTCTAGTCTTATCATAGTTAAAAGCTGCTCCCTGCTCCATGAGCTGCAACCCAGATGTACGACGCACAAATTGGCGAATTCTATTGGCAGAGTCTAAAGCTCTCTGCCAATCTTGATGACCCTGCAAGGCTAACTGACGTCGCGCAATATCCAATGAGGCTAAGAGTAAATAATTAGGACTGGTACTCTGCAACATACGCAACGTTAAATTAAAGCATTCGTAACTGAGCCTTGTTCCTTTTAGATGAAGCATTGAGGCCTGAGAAAGAGCAGCTAAAAGTTTATGAGCACTCTGAACGACACAATCAGCACCTAAAGATACAGCAGACTGCGGCAAGTGCGGATGGAAACCGAAGTGTGGGCCCCAAGCCTCATCAACCAGTAAAGGCAGACCATAATTATGTGCAGCATCACTAATTTTTTTAATATCGGCACAAGCCCCGTAAGGAGTTACGCTGGTGACAGCCCAAGCTATTACATTGGGATATTTGCGCTGCAGATCTTCAATGTCCGCACACTCTACAGCTAAACTTACCCCCGTTTCCTTATCGTACGGAGAAGATACATAGCGGGGCACAGCACCGGAGAAAACTAAACCGGCTTGCAGAGAACGATGAGCACAGCGGGGTAATATTACTTCCTGATCAGGTTTCAAAGCCGACAAAAACATAGCTTGATTACCACAAGTAGATCCATTAACTAAGAACCAAGTTTTGTCAGCGCCGAAACATTCAGCGGCCAATTCCTGAGCTTTCTTTGTATAATTGCAGGGACGATGTATGTCGTCCATGTCGAGAACTTGAGTAATATCCGCAGCCAGAGCCTTCGTCCCCATCAAATTTTGCAAAGCCGGATCAGCCCTTCTTCCCTGACTGTGACCAGGTATATGAAAAGGAACGTTTGTCTCGTGAACATATTCCTCCAGAGCTTCATACAGAGGTGCCTGACTCTGACGTTTAATATAAGCAGCATCCATATTATTTTTCCCTATCTAACCGCAAACTGAAAAAAGTCTATAATTTGCAGAGCTGTTGAACTGTTCCCAAAAGGCAAAAAGTTAGCCAAGCACGAAGAAGTTGGGCGTACCATTCCTAAAAAAGAGGCCTTATTTATGACTGAGCAGCCCCAAGAACTAGTAAAAACTGAAGAAAACTCCCAAGAAGAAAAAAAGCCCGGAATAATGGCCAAAATTTTCAAAAACCCCTTTTTTTGGATTATTTTTGCCATCATAGCTTTAATAAGTGCTATAAATTATTTAGAGCGTTTTACTAACGTAGAAGTACACAATCAATACCGAATTTTTTAGTTCCGTCGGCCTTAGCTTAGGACTATTCAAAGTCGATCAGAAGCGTAGCTAACTACTTCAGTTCAAATAGAACCGTGTCTCCTTCTAGGGCCTGGGTTAAGTTCGCGGCTGAGCTTTTGTTGACTGCCAACTCACAATAGCCGGAAGATCCCCAGTAGGCTAAACAACCACCCTCTTCTACCTCTGAATAAGTTTTGCACATGGGAAATCTGTACCCTTTGGTAACTGCCGCCACCACTTCTTTCTGCATTTCCCTAATGTGCAAAGAAGTAATTAAGTTGCCAAAACTGTCTGCACATAAAATACTGCCTCTCCCCAACGAAGCAGAGAAGCTGTTATTTAAACCGTCAAGTTCCACTAGTTCCTTTACTTCAGATCCTAGTGTGTGTAAGGCTTCTCCTAGAGCAAGCTTAGCTGCTGCCGGAGCGAATAGATCGCGCCCATGGAAGGTGCTGCTTATTTCCTGTTCTTTATCCGTTTCAGCCGAAATTTCTACAGCCTGCTTAAGAGGATCACGTTTTAGAGCCAGGGTAAAAATACCGTTATCAGGGCCAACATAGAAGTATTTTTCACCCCGGATGGCTACCGCCTTGCGCTCTCCACCGACCCCGGGATCAACTACAGCCAGAAAAACCGTACCTTCAGGGAACCAGCCTATGCACGATTCCAATATAAAGGCGGCTTTTCTTATTTTCCCCAAGGGAATGCTGTGAGTAATATCTATCAGTTTAATGCTGTCACTGACTCTCCAAATGACCCCCTTCATAATAGCTACATAAGCATCTTGAGATCCAAAATCAGTTAGCATGGCAACAATAGGAGCAGCCACCGTTTGTATACCTGAATTCCTTTATTATTCGTTGTCCAGTCCGTTTATTTGATGAACCAACTCTCCCACCGAGTGACTTATCCAGGGCATTAAACCGGTGGGGAATAAACTGCTTCTTTCCACAAAAACATCTTCCAAAAGAAGCTGACGCATTTGCGTATCGAGTATGTGCTGTACATCAATAAAAGAGCGCATAAAGAGCACAACTTCTCCCAAAACTTCAGATGAATTAAGTTCCCTCAGATCTCTAATATAGCGAGTACAGCAATCATACATGGCCGCTAAACGGCCGGCTAATTCCACAGCCACAGTATAAGAAATATCGACCGCCTCCAGCTTCTCCTGAAGACTGGCAGCCATGAGAGTGCGTTCTCTCTTAAACTCATCATAATCTTCAGAATCGCTCTCATTTTCCAGCTCGTCGGCAGCTTCTTCTTCGGCTTCTTCAAGGAGCGAATCAGCTAAATTTTCCTCTAATTTGCGCACACGCTCATCAAATATATCATCTAGGGCCGAGAGAATCTCTTCGATAGGACCTACAGCATGATGAACACACCGCCCCAAAGTAGCCGCTGTCTCTTTTATATAAAGCAGAAGTTGAAAGACGTTTTCCGGCTTAGTGTGGCAAGCTAAAAGCTTTTCTACGTAATCCATGTAATCGAAGCAGAGAATGTAGCATCTGCCCATATAAAAAGTTGGCTGCACTACTGTTAAGGGCATAACTCCAAAACTGGTTATAGTGTTAAAGAGCCCTACACTTACATCTCCCGTAGTATTGCGATCTCTGACTTCACTTCTTAAATCATCCCAAAAGGACATAGACTGCACTCCTGCCTCAAAATGTACTCTCTCAGCGCTTCTTTATTAGAAAAAAATTCCCCCCTAAGGGCATAAAAAGAGCCCTCCTTTATAAGAACTTTTTCTCGAACTTACAAGAAGAGCCTAAATTAGTGATACAGAGGCAGAAAAGCACTTATTCTACTGTTCAGCCTTCGCTCCCGACATAGAGTCATCCAACTTCATATCATTAACTGTTCCCAAAGCCCCGGAGCAGCCCCCGGACAAGTGAGCTGCCTCTCCCAAAGACAGATCTTTACTTCCGGCTTCAAGATCTTCGTAATTTAGTTTACTGGCTAAATTTGTTTTAGATGCTTCCTCTACCACTATAGATGAACTTAAACCGGAGTCGCTATTATCGGCTGACACCCCTTCAGCGATACTTTGCTCTCGCCCTTCCTTATTGTTACTCACAATATTGTCGGACATAAACCTAATGCCACCAACTTCTCTCGGAGTTTGATTCTCTGTAATTTTAAAGTGAGTCTCTTCAAAATCATCATGATCAGTTTTGTCACCTGATTCAGAGGAAGCAGCCTCACCGAAACACTCCAAAATATGACAGCGCAGTTCCTCTCCTTTGTAGCGAGCCTTACTAATCTGCTCTAAATCGAGGGCAACTAAATAGCGTCCTAACTCAGTTCTGAGCCAGTTGGCGAAATCGTTGCGCTCCATATGGTATTCCAAAGAAGCTGTTTCAATATAGTGCAGTACATCTATAAAACTGCGCAAACTGCGCACCTGAACGCCCAAATAGCGGCCGGGAATCCAAAAATGGAAAGCACGTTCTTCTGGAATGTTGGTAGTAGGGCTAATTAAACTGCGGTCATCATCCTCTCTGCTTTTTTTGAGAAAGGCGTCTTCATCGGCATTTGCCAGCTGAGGAATAACAAAGCGGGCCCTTTCCATAAGTGCTTTAGCTCTTTCTTTAGAAGACGCATCAGTCCAAACATTAATTCTGGCCAATGAGGGATGAGGCACCATCAACACAGAGGAATCGTCATCAAAATCGATGCGCACTCCGTCGAGGAGCTCCAACTTTTCATCGCGGTAACGCTCTACCAAGAGACGCATAACTTTAGCTTTCTCTGACCAGTTACATTCAACACTACCGGAAAGAGAATAATGCGGAGGTATAGCTTTGGCAATTTCCGACAGTTTTCGCTTATCGAAAGCCATCATTTCTAACATTGCGGCTAAGAGAAACATGGCATCGAAACCGGGGGAGAATTTCGGAAAAACAAAAGCTCCAGAAGAAGTTCCTGCCAAAGCTATACGCCCTTCACTGACAACAGCACTGTGCATAATTGAACGATAGTCAGTTTTAGTACGTATAATTTTGCCGTGCTGCTGTTGAGCCAGCTTTTCCATAATTCCAGGCACACTAATAGGTACGGCTACCAAAGCATCTTTATTGCGCCGGAAGACCATCAAAGCGATCAAAGCCAACAAATTGGTACCCTTTATAGGTGAACCTTCTTCATCTACCAGATAAATACGCTCGGCATCCGCGTCCATAATTATACCCAAATCGGCACCAACGGGCTTGACAATATTAGACAACTGGCGCAAAGCTTCGTCTTTTTTAGCCTGTGCTTCTCTGGCTTTGTCGTAATCGACATAGGCATTAATCGAAACAGTTTCCACCCCTAATCGGTTGAGGATAAAAGGAAGCACTTGGCAAGCTGTTCCGTAAGAGTAGTCAATTACCACCTTAAAATTGGCATTTTTAATACTCTTGGTGTCTAGGCAGCTTATAAAGCCCTCGATGTACTTATCAACACTGGCATCCATGTAGCTAATAATACCGACTTCATCGACGTCGGTACGGCGGAAATCTTGACGAATGAAAGAGTTTTCAACTTTACGCTGGCGGATCTTGTCGATATTGATACCTAATTCATCGAAGAATTCAATTTCTACCAAGCGAGATTCGTCGCGATAAACACGCGTGTGGATTCCTCCCACCGCCTTGGTACGACTGACAAAATAGCGACTAACTGCAGCAGGGAGCAAACGCAGATCTAAGGTATTGACGCCTACCGAACTTAAACCGCTGATAATGGCCCTGTTGATCAGACGGCTCACGGGGCGAGAGTCACGCGATACAGCTACTGTAGCTCCTTTAGGAAGCAGAGTTCCGAAAGCAGCTCCTAGCTTCATGGCAAATTCCGGAGTAATTTCTAAATTACCTAACCCGGTAATACTATCGCGACCAAAAAGTGTCTCAGAATTCTTTTTACCCCAAACTAAATTTTCAGAAATAGTTGAACCATCGGGAATGTTCTTATCAGGCCAAATAGAAATCTGGCTTCTTACAGTTGCACCGCGTCCAATAAAAACATTTTCACCAATAACGGAACTGTCACTTAAGTTGACACCAGGTTTTATAGTACATTGACGACAAATTATGGAGCCAACGCAATTACTTTTACGGCCAATAAAAACATTATTAAAGACAATATCTCTCTGCAGATTTACATCTTCTTCAATTATACAGTTATCACCAATACAAGTATAAGAAGAAACGTAAGTATGGGCTCCAATGCGGCAGTTACGACCAATCATCAGAGGGGCTTCCAGAACTGCCGTAGGATCTATTTTAGTGCCTTCTCCAATCCAAACCCCATTAGCTCTCTGGGTGCCGACCATTTCTTGAAGAACTTTGCCGTCTAACATATCACGGTGAGCAGCCGCGTAGTGATCAATATCACCGATATCACACCAATAGCCAGAGGCTACATAACCGTAAAGTCTTTTTTTCTGTTCTAAAAGTTTGGGAAATATGTCGCGAGAGAAATCGTAATTTTGACCTTTCTCCATCAAATTGAAAATTTCCGGCTCCAGAATGTAAATGCCGGTATTGACCTGATCGGAGAAGACTTCCCCCCAAGACGGTTTTTCTAAGAAGCGTTCAATGGCACTATTTTTGTCGGTAATAACTACCCCATACTCCAAGGGATTATTAACACGCATCAGTACCAATGTAGCTACAGCTCTTTTCTCTTTATGGAAAGCTACAGCCCTCCCCAGATCTATATCGGTAAGTCCATCGCCACTGATGACTAAAAAAGTATCGTCTCCTACTATGTCTTGGATTTGCTTGACACTCCCAGCCGTTCCCATGGGAGAAGTTTCAATAGAATAAACAATTTTTAAGCCAAAATCAGTGCCGTCTCCAAAATAAGAAATAATATCTTCAGCTTTATAGTGAAGAGTAACAACTACAGTGTCAATGCCATAACGTTTCAAAAGATCGAGAGTATATTCCATAACTGGACGGTTGCACACAGGAACCATCGGCTTAGGTCTACTCACCGTTAAGGGACGCAGACGAGTGCCTTCACCGCCGGCCATAATCACTGCTTTCATAAAGTTCACCTCTAAAAATAGTAAATTTGCTAAAGAACGAACTCAACCGAACCATAAAAAAGCACAAGGACTCACCGATGCCATGCAAACGAAGAGCCCCTGCAGTCCCCCACCGCTAAGTCTATATCAAAGTTACAAAATCAGCTGAACTAATGTTTCTTGCCTTTCTTAGTACCTTTAGAAGGGATGTCGAGAGCGCCATCCCCTTCGGCGGCTCCCGCTGCGACAACAGTCTCGGCCCCTAAAGCCGGTTTAGGGTCAATAGACAGAGCCGCTTTTCCCAACGAAGATCTGCTGATCTTGATAGCTTCGCTGACACTCACTTCAGCATGTACTGAAGCAGCAGGTTCATCTTTGACAATTACATCCTTTAAATTTTCAGGAATAGGGATCATGCGTTGCAAAACTAACGGAGAGATATCTACTTTAGTAAGGGAGACCATATCTTCCAACTGTTTGCTTAAGAACTCGCGCTGTTGATCAATAATTATGCGCTGCAGACGAGCACTGAGCTCTTCCATTTTGTCCAAGAACTCAAATTTGGCCGTAGGACTAGCCTGCTCCAAGTGAGAGCGCATGAGAGTGGTAATTTTCTCAGTGGAAATAATAATGGCACTATCCAGCTTATAGGCAGCTAAATGAGCACCGATCAGATAAGACTGATCTAAAGTCATGGGCTCGGTGCAAAGCACTAACAAGTAACGCAGCCCGTTTATGGAGAGGAAGAGCTGAACCGGCAGCTCCTTGCTGCGGTAGATCTTCATGGCACTGCTGGGAATGCCTAATTCAGCCAAAATACCCCTCACCAAGATGAGCAACCATGTGCGGTCGCTAAGCATTGTCACACCATTTTCGGTACAAGCGAGGACTTCTTCAATAAGCTCATCGGAAATCTGACTACCGCAGATAAAGCATTTAAAGGCTTTCTGAGAGCTTTCATCGATAGTAGCTTTATCAGCCACGCGCAGAATCTGCTGACCAGTTCTATGACAGAGCACCGCATAGTCCATATTCAAAAGACCTAAGTCTTTAAAGTTGTGAATGCGCCTTTCTAAGAGATCGCGGTCAGGGCACTCAATTTTATTTAAGAATATGGAACCGGCACTCTTAATCTGCTCCAAAAGCTGACGAGATTCGCGATCCATAAGCATTTTGGCAGCAGCCAGCTGCTCTTCTGTAGCGGGATTAGGCTCGACTTCGGCATCCTCAATTTCTAAAGGCAACAAGTCAGCACAAATCTGCCAAGACGGCAAGTTATCGCAAATTCCAGCCATGGCGTCGCGAACTTCGCTGAAGAATTCATCGACGTCGCGAGTTTCGTCATTGGTAATGACTCCAGCTTGAATGAGCCCTTCACCGCGCTTAGCCTTTATATAAAAAATGGTACCGGCTTCGGGCAGGAAGAGTTCTCCTAAAATAAGAGGAGAATCTTTCAAAGTGCTCATAAAATCGCAGGAGTTAGGTTCTAAACCTAAGCGGTTCAAGTACTCCAAGCGCACTCTATGGAGTAAGGAGTTGTAACGAGCCTGCAGGCTTTGTCTCAAGTTGGAGGCCATCTCCTCGTTGAGTTCTACAGGTAATTGCTTCTTGATAATTTTCAACATAAACGAAATCTCGCTATCCGTTCCTCTAAATCTTAGAAAAAAAGCTGCAATCAGCTTTCTTTTACAATCTTTGATAAAAGACTCTTCACCCTTGGGAAAAGAAGAGACTCAATCGTGCCAAGCTGCAATGCACACGGAACGAACCAGAAACCGCCGCCCCCGGAACGCCCTTTAACAAACACAGCCAGCCTCTCCCCGGCTGATATACTAAACACGTACAACAACCTTCTGCAAAAAGCTGGAAGCCAAACAAAGAAAACACGCCACCAACCTTCTGACAGCCTAAGTATTCCCTGTGGATTCTAGCGAAGATAATGAACCTCCTGCCTTAATAAAAAGGCGTCTCATGAGGGTAAGGTCAAAAATTGCCCCTCTGAAACGCCTCTTCTCAATTAACCAATGGACAGGATAAGGCTCATCTTACAGATGTACCATTTTCGGCAATCTCTTAGTAAGCCAAAGCGAACAACACTTTCTCATTGGTCTCTTCACCGCTATAAATGCATTTGCCAATCTCACCCGACTGCTCAAAAGGTACGCAACGTACAGTTGCTTTAGTTTCTTCCTTAATTTTAGCTTCCGCTTCCTCATTCTCTTTGAACCAGCAGCGCACAAAGCCTCCCTTAGTTAAAGCTTCTTTAAGCTCGTCATAAGTATTAACATCTGTGGTCCGCTCTTCACGATATTTAAGAGCTTTTTGATACATTGCTTCCTGCACTTCATCCATCTTGGCAGTAAACCAAATATGGCTGGCCTCAGCAAGCTTACAAAAAGTCTTACTGTTGTTGTAGCGCGTCTTCAAAACAAAAGCTTCACCGGCGACATCGCGAGGGCCAACTTCAAAACGCAAAGGCACACCTCGCTGTTCCCAATAGAAATGCTTTTCTACAGCACGTCCTTCGCGTAAATCGAGCACAATTTTCTGAGAAGCGGAACTATCGAGGAATACAGAAATTATTTCTCTATTCTTATCGCGCTGCAAAGCGGCTTCCAAACGCTCTTGGCCGCAAATTTTGCCAGCTAAACGATGACAATAAGCGATTACCTGCTCTTTTTCCTCATCCGAGCGATAAATAGGCACAATAGCAGCAGCTACTGAGGCGATCTTGGGAGGCAAAATTAAGCCCTCGTCATCTGAATGGGTCATAATCAGGCCGCCAATAAGGCGTGTCGATACTCCCCAAGAAGTAGTCCAGCAATGGCGCAGCTGGTTTTCTCTGTCCAAATACTTAATATCGAAAGCTTTAGCAAAGTTCTGTCCCAAGAAGTGGGAGGTTCCGGCTTGCAAAGCTTTGCCATCTTGCATTAGAGCTTCAATAGCATAAGTATTGACAGCACCAGGGAACTTCTCACTGTTAGTCTTGCGCCCTTTTACTACTGGCAAAGCCAAGAAATCGTGAGCGAACTGAGCGTACACATCAAGCATTTTCTTAGTCTCTTCTTCGGCTTCTTCAGCACTTTCATGGGCGGTATGTCCCTCCTGCCACAAGAATTCAGAAGTGCGCAAGAAAAGACGAGTGCGCATTTCCCAACGCATTACATTGGCCCATTGATTAATAAGTACGGGCAAATCACGATAACTTTGAATCCACTGAGAATACATATGACCAATAATGGTCTCTGAAGTGGGACGGACAACAAAAGGTTCCGGCAAAACAGAACTAGCTATAAGGCGGCCATCTTCCCCTTTTTTTAAGGAAGAATGAGTAACAACCGCACTCTCCATAGCAAATCCTTCAACGTGCTGAGCCTCTTTTTCCAAAAAACTAACCGGTATTAAAAGAGGGAAGTAGGCGTTTACATGACCGGAAGCTTTAAAACGGCGATCCAAGTCTCGTTGAATTGCTTCCCAAAGAGCATACCCATAGGGACGGATAACCATACATCCGCGCACTGGGGAATAATCAGCCAACTCAGCAGCTTTAATAACATCTAGGTACCATTGAGAATAATCTTTACTGCGAGCAGTAATATTTTTAGCCATACGTTTAAAAGGGTTCCTTCCTTACTTAAAATTAAAAATAGCCCAAGAGGCAAGAAAGCCCCCGCCTACAACCAACTGAAGCCATAGGCGAAGGCTCACGATCTAAACAAAATACAACTACTAGCCTTCAGCAGCGGGAGCGGCAGGCTCAGCAGCAGGAGCGGCAGGCTCGGCAGCAGTAGCCCCGGCAGCAGGAGCAGTAGCCCCGGCAGCAGGAGCAGTAGGTTTCTTACCGTCAAGATTATCAATAATCGTCTGAATAGCCACACGCATCTTAGCAGCTTGACCACCCATATTTTGAGGGATCATGTCTCTAGCTTCTTCATAAGTTTTCTTGGCGCCGGCTTTATCACCACTGGCGTTCTGAATTTGAGCTAACTCCATAGAGAGCTGAATAGCCTGATCAAGTTCGCTCATGTTTTTAGCTATGAGAATAGCATTGTTTAAAGCTTTCACACCTTCAGCTTCTTTACCGCTGCTAAAAGAAATCATAGCCTTAATATGATAAGCTTCAATGTTGCCCGGATCGAGCTTAATAGCATCGTCGAGCAGGGACATAGCTTCTTGATATTTCTCTTTAGAACCATAGAGACGAGCCAGATGAACTTCGGCAGAAACCTTCTGGACAATACGGCTGGTCTTAATAGTTGTTTCGTCGTCGCCAGGATTAAGCTTAAGAGGCTGCTCGCAGAAAGCAATAATTTCCTTATAAAGCTTAGCAGCTGCATCTTCATGATCTTCGAGAACTTCAAGATCGGCTAAACTCTTTTTGGCCAGTAAATAATTCTGATCGATAGACAAGGCCTGTGTAAGATAAGTCCGAGCATTGGCATAAGCTTCTTCTCTGGACATTTCCGGCTTATTGCTATCCGCTTTGACCTCGGGAGTCTGCCCTTTGGCAGCCATATCTTTATCCAGAGCAGCTTTAGTTTTAGCTTCTTGCTTGAGAGACTCAGCAGTGGAGAGAGTATTGCCTTTCTGCATCCAGTAATAACCTAAGTTGGCCAATGCCTCAACATTGCTGGCATCGGTGCCGATCTCTTTAGTATAACGATCTATCTCGCTCTGAATTTCGTCGACGGCTCCGGCAGCAACTTCCTGCCCCTCCTGGTCATTGGGACCTCCAATGGCAAAGCACATAATGCCAGAAGTCATACAAAAGGCAATAACCAGAAACCAAACTCCAATTTGGATAAAAATACTTCTGCGTTTCTCCTGTGGAGAAATTTCACGCACCTCAGCATCTTCCTGACGCACAGCTTTACGCTGGATATTATCAGTAGATTTACGTCTGTTGGAGGCCATAAACTACGCTCCTAAAAAAAGTTCATATCTGACTGCTCAGCCTGCATCTTGAGAGACCAAGTGAACACAAAAAACGGGGTAAAAAGTTCAACACGCCAAGCTTTTTCCCTCTGTTCTCAAATAGCAGACTATTTAAACGAAAAAGCCTATCATGGCTTCGTTAGAAATATCTTCTTCTTTTAATGACTCACGCAAACGCCGAACAGCCCTAGAATGCATTTGAGAAATACGCTGCTTCGATACTCCCAAAAGACGGGAAATTTTTTCGAAAGTTACCCCGTTAAAGTAGTGCATCTTTATAAGGAACTGTTCCCGTTCGTCTAGTTTACCTATAGCAGAACGCAGACAATCGCGCTCTTCCGAAAATTCTAATTCTCGGGAAGGATCTGAAAAATTCGAATCAGCAGGCACTAGATCCATGATAGTGCCTTCGCTGCTATCTGAAGCATCTAAGGGCTGATCCAAAGAAAGTAAGTAAACGCAGCCCAAACAAGAAATTAAATCGAAAACTTCGCCAGCAGATATTTTCAGTTCTTCGGCTAGCTCTTCTTCTGTGGGCTGACGACCACTCATTGAGGCGAATTTATCGATAGCTTTCTGCAAAGCCCTAGCCTTACACCTAGTGCGCTCAGGCAACCAATCCATACGGCGCAAACCATTATATATGGCCCCACGAACTACCGGTATAGCGTAAGTTTCAAATTTAAAACCGCGGCTAAGCTCAAACCCATCAATAGCACGCAATAAACCAAACAGACCATCACTGACCAGATCGTCCATTTCAGCAGAGCAATGAATTTTATTGAAAACTTTTGCAGCCAACCCTCTGACAAGCGGCAGATAGTACTCAACCAACCGCTCTTGCAATTCAGGGGCTGCAGTGTCTTTATACTGCTGCCACAGAAGCCCTATGTCTACTTTCTTGTCTTTCAAGCAGGAAGGTCCGTTCATTATGGATTAGCTAAAAATTCAAAAAATCCAGCAAAGAAGAGCCAGCAGGGAAACTGACTTGGCGGGATTATTTCCAAAAAAATAGGTTTTTCCTCCTTTACACAAATTTTGTAAAAGATTGGCGGTTTAAAACAAACAGGCGGTTTCAAGCCTCTTATGCAAAACTTGAAACCGCCTGTACTGCACAAACAGCAGACGCACAACGGTCTGCCGAAGATGGCAAACAGAATTACATCTGTTGTCCTTTCATTTGCTCAAAAAGGATACTGGCCAAACCTACGCCGCCATTCTGCGACCAAGCTTTAGCTCTCTCTTGATCGAGCATCCCTTGGAACATTTCCTGATCTTTGCCTCCGAAGAGACCGCCTTCCTCACCAGCGCCGCTGCACTTGCGCATCTGGGCCAGCATTTGATTAAGAAAAACGCTCTCCATCTGCTGACAAGCCTCACGGAGCTTGGCTTCATCTTGTGCCTTGGAAGGGGCAGAAGAAGTTGCAGCCTGGGCTAAGGGTTCAGGGGTAAAGCCTTCAATCTGCATATTATCCTCCAATCGTAGCCTGCGGCGCCCTGTTCAGTTTCAAAAAAACAACTTAAGCAGAACGCCAAGCCCAAACAATTCAGCAATAATTAGCTCTGAAGCTGGTTGGTCATTCTCATCATTTCGTCGGCAGCTTGGACGCCCTTCTGGTTCATTTCAAAAGCGCGCTGAGCCTGGACGATGGAAATCATTTCTTCAACAACGTTGATATTAGATTTCTCGAGATGTCCCTGAGCTAAAACGCCTAAACCGTTTTCGCCAGGAATACTTTCGGTCTTAGCACCGGCAACGGGAGTCTCGACATAGAGGTTGCCACCGATAGCCTGCAGACCGGCAGGATTGAGGAAGCGAGTGAGTTTTACTTGAGCGATCTTCTCAGGCTGACCATCGCCATCGATGCGTACGCCGAAAACTTCACCGTTGGGGCGAACTTCGATGTTGGTTACATCTTTGGGAACAGCAATACCAAGAGACTGGCCGGCACTGGTGACGATCTCGCCTTTGTCGCCATCGTATTTGAAAGCGCCGTCGCGAGTGTAAGCGGAAGTACCGTCGGGCATGGTTACTTTGAAGAAGCCGTCACCCTGGATAGCGACATCGTAGGGGTTGCTGGTCTTCTGGAGAGAGCCCTGGGAGAACATGCGCTCGGTAGAGGAAGCACGAACACCCATACCGATCTGGGTACCGGCAGTAGCCTCAGTGCCGGGATCCTGCATGGTAGCATAAAGCAAATCCTGGAAGTCGACGCGGGTTTTCTTAAAGCCGGTAGACTGAACGTTGGCTAAGTTGTTGGAAATGTTATCCATGTTCATCTGCTGAGCCATCATACCGGATGCAGCAGTGTAAAGCGAACGCATCATATTATTTGTTCCTCCAAATTAAACTTAATAGGGCAGCCTAGCGAAAGCCCTGGCTATAATCCAGCCGCCCGCCTTTTTTTGTTTAGGCGGACAAGCTGTATTTTTTCAAAAAAAAGCGTACTAGATTAACTAGCGGACGGCTCCGACGTTATTGACGGTCTTTTCCAACATTTTGTCGTTGGCCTGAAGAACTTTCTGGTTAGCTTCGTAGTTGCGGGTAACCATCATCAGATCGACCATTTCAGTAAGTGCGTTGACATTGGCCTGCTCGACATATCCTTGCTTAAGTTGGAAATCGTTAGTAGCACTGACCTTAGTGTTGGCAGAGAACTGATTGTCACCGGTACGCTTAAGCTGATCAGTATTGTCGAAAACGGCAACCAAAATTTTGTCTATAGGACGGCCGTCACTAGAAATTACACCATCGTTGGAAACAGTAAAGTTGCTGCCCTGCAGTTTAATGGGACCGCGATGGCCCATAACTTGAGAACCATCGGCAGTGACTAACTCGCCATTGGTGGAAAGGTGGAAATTACCGGCTCTGGTAAAACGCACGCCATCTTTGGTTTGAATAGTGAAGAAACCGCGTCCGTTATCATCTAAGGCCATATCAAAGGGGTTACCAGTTTCTTTCAAAGATCCTTGAGCACTGTGAGTAACTGAGCTGGTATAGAGCTTACCGGAAACTTCCATACCGGGAGCGGTGGAAATTTCATAGGAAGACTGAGTCATGCCGTCCATACCGCCAACTTCGCGGTTAAGAATCTCGTTAAAAGAGGTAATCTGGGCACTTTCCTTACGGAAACCAGCGGTACCTACATTGGCCAAGTTATTAGTGATGACATCCTGTCTGGCGGCCTGGGTCATCATACCCTGAGCAGCCATTCTCATCCCTTCAAGCATTAGAACACCTCCGACTATGTGGTCCGCGTCCTTATACGAACCCAAATTCTCGTTTCTAGAGAAATCTTGCAGCCCCTCTTTTGTGGAGCGGTTTGAACTTGTATTGAGAAGTTTCGCCGAAGATCATTCTCTTCAGCTCCAAACTACAGAAGAACTCTTCTGTGGTCTATCCCAATTTTTTACCAAAACGAATGTTTTGCCAATTACTTTTTAGGAAAAACGTCCTGCTCTTAAATCACTCAATTCCTGAACAAAGTCTAGAACAGAAGCCATCAGTTCGTAAAGCTTAGGGCTTATAGCCGCTCTACTGCCCTGACCTTCCAATAGCTCACCGACCAATTCGGAATCTTGTATGACACTAACACCGTCTTGTTCAGCCTTTTCGATCATTTCTTCAGCCTTGCGGCCTATGGCCGAACTGACAGCCTTGGTGCGTCCATCTTCCGAAGACAGCGCCACACTTACAGCGACTTTAGCAGGTTCAGGCTTGGACATTTACTCCCTCCAAAGAAGAAAGTTCACAGTATTCTGCCAATTCCCGATTTTCGCTATTCTGACTGGCAGCTGCTTGAAAAGTTCCGGTCGTCCAGCCTAACTCGGCAATACGTTCCTGCAGCACAGGCAGATAATCGTTCAGACAAGCAACAACCGATTCGTCGTCAGATTTTACAGTTAAATCGACGCAGCCGGTCCGAGTTTCTATTGTGAAGAAAAGTTCGCCTAAAGAATCGGTGCTGACAGCAAATTCTAACCTGCAGTCATCAGGATCGACAACTCGGCTTCCGTCTTCTTTCCAACGATAACGGATCCAAACCTCAGCAGATTCACAAAACTCGAAACGCAGAGGAATCTGCATATAGTAAAAACCAAATGAAGAATCGGGTTTTCCTTGGTTAATCAGGCGCTGAGCCTGGAGATTATCTTCATAATCTTGCAACTGCTGAAGCAAACTACCTAAGGATGTACTTTGTCCTTGAGTCAACTGGCGAAGCTGACGAAGTAAAGCCAACAGTTCCCAATCGGACTCTCCTCCGCCAATCAGTTCTAAGTTTGTCTCGATCCCTGTCTGCTTAGCTGTATCAAAAAGCAAAGCAGCCTTGCTCCTGCTTTTCCCCGTGCCCTTCATACCGCCGGGCTCTAAAATCATTTCCCCCAGAAGCCCCGGAACCTGATTGAGAACTTCCAAGGCTTTAGAAGAAATTTTGCCGGGATCGCTCAGCAGGCGTCTCACTTCTCCTTGAATACTGAATAGTTGCTGAGCAGCTTGAGGATTCTGAGCAATAAAATTGCTTAAAAGCAATATGTTACTGCTGCTCAGGGGAAGCTGATTGTTCTGAAGGAATAAAGCAGCTCCAACCCTAGAGTTAAAGACTGCAGAATTAGAAGTTGGGGGAAGCTGAGCCAAAACTTTCTGCATCAACAGAAAAGTAGATCTGTCCAGCGGAGCGCCATGGCCTACTAAAGAACTGGCCAACATGAAATTACCCTCGGACATGGGCAAATTTAGTTGAGCCAAAGTTTGCGTTATACTTTCGCTACTTAACGAAGAAAAAGGACTGCCGTTCATATCGAGGGTCAGCAGACCGTGCTGCTGTCCAGAGACTGTAACGTTTAGCTGCTGACCTACCGTAAAAGGCAACCCGGAACCGGCCTGCAGAGTAACGTTACCAAAGCGCAGAGTAAAACTGCCATTTTGAGAACGCCCTACCACCTGGCCAAAGAGGTTTTGTCCGGGGGAAAACTGGGAAGCAGAACTGCCGCGAGCCGTAAAACTAGTGCTGTTTCCTTCTGCTCCTCGGCCTAAAGGAGAACTCGCCGCAGAAGGAGAGGCCATTGCGGTATTCTTTATGGCACTGGACAAAACCGACGACATATCGTTGAGCATTGGCGAAGTTACCCTCCTTACTTTCAAAGTTCAGAGCTTCAGGCAGCGGTGCAGTGGCACTTACAGCGGTCTGCATAGATCCTTCCACTCTTAGATTGTAGTTATACCTTATTGATACCATGTAACAACCAAGTAAAAAACGTGTTAATAATAGCTTCCGAAAAATCGCAAAATCCCTATTTAATCGGCTTTTAAGCTCATGTGTCTTGTTAACATTTTTTAGAGAAAAAACAGATTTATCCACTTTTTGCCCGATATAAAAATCGAAAAAAATGCTTTATAGACATAAACTATTTAGGTTTTATCTTTACTACTGCATGAATTTTTGAAACGCTGTCCTCTAATTATGGCTCGCAAAATACTGATAGTTTCAAAAGCGATCTCAAAATCGGAGCTATCGGATTTATTTTCTACTATTTGACGCACGTAAGATGCAAAAATGCGTTTAGATTTATTAAGTTCCTGACAAGCTATGTCGGAACGGCTGCACCAGCATCGGTTTTTATTATCCCAAAAGATTTCATCAGGATCGTAATAATAAGGGCTCTTTAGCTGTACTAACTTTTCCTTTAATGAACTGGCAGCAAAACCATGCTCGTAAATGAGACTACGTATAAAGTTAATTTCCACTAAATCGAGACGAGTATAACGACAGCTGCGCTTATTCTGTTTTATTTCTCGATGAAGTAGTCCCAAACTTTCCCAATACTGCAGATTTCTAACGGAAACACGCATAAATGCAGCAGCCTCTCCCTGGCTCAAGTACATAGGAGCTGCCGAAAGTAGCTTTATTTGCTTGCCATCAGAAATTCTATTTACCATAGTTCGTAAACAATTCTGTATTTTATCTTGTTACCCTGTTATTTTTACACAAACTATATATATTTTTACACATTTTTTGTTTATTAAACTTATTAAAATTCCAATAAATACAAAATTTTATTTATATAAATATCATTGACTTATTACATAATTACTATTATAATCACAAGTGTTAAGAGCGTTGAAGAAATCTTAACGCTGGAAATGTCGAAGTCATCCCGTCTTTGGCATCAAGCAAAGTTCCTCCTAATCCCTTGCGCCCCCCTTATGACTCACACTCAAGGGGGTCGTTTTATTTTTACTCAAAAAAAAAAATAAGCAGCCGCCGCTGCTGACAGAGGACAACTGCTCCTAACTCATTAACAATCAATGCATTAATGTCTAAGCGGCCGCTTCTAATGCACTAAAAACTGAGGGGTAAAATGGGCTTAAATTTGTCTTAAAATATTCATTTAAGGCAAGAAGGGAAAAAAATAGCCTTACAGAACTTCCCCGCGCTTTATGTTGTTTAATGTATGTCGACAACAACTAGATCGCTTAAGTACCGAAAGCATGGGTCATTCCCGGCCATCGCCATGGAATGCTGTTTTTATTTACAAAATTCTTTTTAAGCCGCTCCTTTGCTTAAAGCGAGACGGCTTTTTTTATTCTCCCTAGATATAAGATCAGAAACTACTACTGAAATAGCATATAAGAAAACCTTACAGATATACAGAATGTAGAATAAGGAAGTAGAAACGAAATAATATGCAAGAAACCATTTGGATTTTAGCTGCAGTCGTAATAATTGCACTAGCATTCGATTACGTAAACGGTTTCCACGACGCAGCCAACGCTATCGCTACGGTAGTGTCTACTAGGGCTTTATCGCCTAGGACAGCAGTTTTAATGGCCGCTGTTTGTAATTTTTGCGGTGCTCTCCTCTTTACCGGCGTAGCCAAAACTATTACTAGCGGAATAGTAGAGGGGGATGCCATGAACCGACAATCCCTAATATTGGCGGCACTGGTAGGGGCTATTATCTGGAATATATTGACTTGGATTTGGGGACTTCCCTCATCGTCGTCACACGCCTTAGTAGGAGGTTTAGTAGGCGTCGCTTTGGCCAGAGTTGGTGCAGACGGCGTTAAGTGGTGGGGAGTTATCGACCATGTAGTCATCCCCGGAATAGTCTCTCCCTTGATTGGTTTGCTGCTCGGCTACTGCATTATGCTCTCACTGTACTGGATATTGCGCCATCAGCATCCTTCCATTGGTCATAAATTCAAATACGCTCAATGGTTTTCTTCCAGCCTTATGGCCTTTTCTCACGGCTCTAACGATGCTCAAAAAGTAATGGGTATTATCACTTTGGCCTTGTTTACCGCCTCAAGCACCGGACTCATTGAAACTCACTGGCAGCCTGATACCGAAGTTCGCTGGTTCACGAAGGTCGCCTGCGCTATCGTGATTGCTTTAGGTACTTCCGGAGGCGGTTGGCGCATCATTAAAACCCTCGGCGCTAAAGTTGTACGTCTCCAACCGGTTCACGGTTTCGCCGCCGATCTAACTTCTTCAACCATTCTTTTGAGCACGGCAGCTCTGGGTATGCCCATCTCTACAACCCACGTTATTACGGCCAGTATTATGGGAGTAGGTGCCGTTAAACGCATTAATGCAGTGCGCTGGAGTGTGGCAAATAACATTGTAGTGGCCTGGGTCTTTACTCTGCCAGCTTCCGCTACAATTTCGGCCATTACCTATCATATTGTTAAGTACTTAGATCCGGCTCTCCGTAGCTAGTATTTGACTGAATTTAGTATACAGACAAAAAAAAGAGCGGGTCGATCGTTTCGAGCCCGCTCCTTTTTTTCTGTCTAGTCGTCACCGCGGCTCCGCCTTAGGAGCAAGGGAGCAGTCGGAGCCAAAGGATCTTCTTGAAAGTCTTCCTTTTTGATCTGTGTCTGAGATATTTCCGGATTAGGAGCCACAGGACGCGGGCCTTTACTTGGAAGCAACGGATGAGGTTTTACCTCTGTGCGCCTCTCAGCCGCAGGAGCCGAATCTTCAGAACTGCGCCCCATACGGGCCGGCGCCGGTCGAGATACAGATTCAGACGGGCGAACAGCCGCAGCTACGCCAGCTTTAGCAGGAGGTTGACCAAAAACACGTCCGGAAGGCTGCACTCTGTGGCGTGAAGGATCTTTACGTAAAGGAGATTCTTCCGAACTTACATACCGGCCGGAAACGGTCGGCTCAGTTCCGACTTTGCGCAAACTGCCCGCAGAAAAAGCTCCGGTCGTTCCCATACGAGTAAACTCTGAAGCACCCGGCTGAGAAACAGAATCGGACGAAGCAGCTTTCTCCACTGCAGAAGGACGCTTAACGGCTCCTCCGCCAAAGACCATCGGCTTATATCCTCCCCTTACTGAAGGTTGAGAAGGGGGCGTCTCAGTTTTAACTTCAGGAGCAGGAGCACTTTCAGTCAGTTTAACCGGTCGCACTTGAGGAACAGCCGCCGCTTCAGTCGTTACAGATGAAATTTGACCTACAGGAGTGGGCTCTATAGAACTGCGTCCTAAATTACTTTTAGTACTCGGAACCTTAAAAGACGCTCGCGGCAGCGAAGGTGGCTTCGGAGAACTATTTGTCTCGGGAGAAGCTGTCTGACCGGCCATATTAGCTATCTGTGTAGGAATAGCCGCCGCTAAAGCCGCCGAAGTAACAGCAACAACATAGGGGACGGGTGAAGTAGCAGGAATAATGGCGCTGGGCTTACTTACCTTAAAGCGCTGACGCAAAGCGTTCTTGCTGCCGTCACTTATAAACTGAACAACACCGCCGCGAGGATGAGCAGCAGAAACAACAACTTCGCCGCTGCCGCGCACCAACCAAGTTTTTACACAGCGTTCGGTTTCGGAAGATCCGCTAAAAAATGGAGCATTTAAATTCTGGCGCAGATGAAGAGACACCACTCCGGAAAGCTGATTATGCTCACTCAGACTGTGCCCAATCAACAATTCAGCTTTTTCAGGAATAGAAATTTCGGAAATAATCGGCTCATCTTTTGAACGCAGCTCTTCCGTAAGCCAAGTAGGTAGGTATCCCTCATTACGAATTTCTACAGAAATAATACGCAACGGAAGCAATTCGCCGTCTTCACCGTTCTCAGACTCAGCCCATCCTACAATTTCATCTCGGCACTCGCCCAAGCCGATCTTGGGAACAACAGAAGCTAAACACAGAGCTACATTTACTTCACTTTCGCATATAGTGGAAAGTATTTCCCCTACAGGTGGATTACTCCAACTTACAGATGTATCCCAACCGCCTACCTCAATAGCACCAAGCTGGGGATGCTCACAGGCCTCCCACTTGACAAAACCTTTGCCGCCATTATTGTAATCGAGCCAGCGCAGCACAGCTGAGAGGGCGTGCTCCTGTGACTTATCAGCAGAATTTTCCACACCGGCTTCGCGCAACAGGTTCCAACCGTCTATACGCAAACAGGGAACCCCCAGCTCTTGGTAAACCCAATCAGCAAAATCGCTGGCTTCACCGACTTCCTCAACGGGCAAATTAGTCAGTTCAGAAGCCTTGTCAGCCAATATTTTCATAAGAGCCTGATCGCGACGGTGAACTTCAGGAGACGAAGTAATTTGAATAGTACCAGCACCGCTGCGGAAAGAAATGGCCAGGCACAGATTACCTAAACTGTGCATAAAAGCGCTTACTAAACGTGACTCAATTTGAGAAAAAGGACCAACAAATCCGTTACCGCCATAATGATGGTCTACAATACCGCTATCTTGGGTAAAATCGTGGCTAAGCTCACGCTTGGAATTAATTAAGCGCAGATGAATAGGACCGCGATCTTCTCTATCCAGTAACCCTTCACGGTAAAGACGGTAGTAAGTTTCACCGTTATCGCCGGGTAGACGAGGAATTAGCAATCGTTCATCCCGCTTGCTAACTTTCCATTGTCCGTAAGGATCGGGAACGCGCATTTGCAAAATACGTCCGTCTCCGTTGACATCTCCGGGAACCAGACCTTCACGCAAGCCATCTAAAAATCCTAAGCGACGTCCTGCTGAAGTAGAAAGACCGGAAGTTATGCAGAGCTCAGCCCCATCAGGGGCCAAACGAGGCACGATGTAAAAAGTATTATTATCTAAAAGCTCAGTTATAGAGGGGCTGCGGCCGTGTTCAGAAGAGAGACGCTGCAAAATAGCCAGACAAGCCGTTGAACCAGATAGCTGAGCACCATGAATGTTGCCGTCAATCCAAATAGCAGGCTTACTGGAGGCAGCTCCGGTATTAGTGTTCGTAACTTCTGCTGCCCATAAAGCTCGGCCGCTGACAGTATTCCCTAACGAGAAAATACGCACCAGCTGAGGAACCGCTTCGGCAATACTGTTTAAATAGGCGGTTAGTTCCTCGTAATTCAAATAGGCTTCAGTATTTAAAGGCGGTACTATAGGCAAAACTTTACGCTCCAAAACTAAGCTTTTATAAGCAAAACTGTAAGTTTGACAGCCCTCTCCTTACGTACCTGTGTTGAATTACACATGAAACTTAAGGAAAAAGCGGTAAATGCCAGCTATTATCGGGTACACGTTTTACAGCTGAACTCCCAAACTACTGAATCCGACAAAGGCATCTAAAGGATCTGCCTTGGTCCGTTTCATTTCTAAAATAAGAGAAGTGCCATGCTCTCCCGTGCACAAGTATACGCAGTCGCACATTTCAAGCATAACAGAATATCCCAGCCCCAACGAAGGAGTTTCTCCTAAAGAGAATCCAGGCAGCAGCACAGCCTTGGGCAAATTATCGAAAGCTATGCCATGGCCGACGTCGTCGAGGCGAACGTGAACTCCGTCATCTTCAACTTTTATACTCATGCTACCTGGAGGACCATATTTGACAACATTAGTAGCAGCTTCTGAAACGCAAGTTACCATATCGAAGAGCCGGTCTTGGCTGAATCCTTGCTCTTCCATAATTTTCTCTGAAAGACGCCGTGACTGGGGGACATCAGCTTTTTCTTTCAAAGCCAAATAAGCGGCTTCGCGTCCACATTTAGCCCAATGACTATCAAGCTCATCACGTTCACAAAAGACAAGCTTACCAGAAGTAAGTGAGTTAAGAGCATCGCGATAGAAGCGGCGGCGGTTAGCTTCTTCTTCCAAACGGCGCTTAACATTAATAGCGTTTTGCAGGGCCAAACCGGCCTGAATGCCCACAGATATTAAAAACGAGTTATTTTCCCGTGAAAGAGCCATTTCTTTATCGGCCAGAGCCCAAATACACCCGATATGCTCTACACCAACAGTCAAGGCCACACAAACGACGCCACTAAAGCCGACTTCACGCAAAGAAGCCGCCGCCGGATCGGGATCGCGCTCTAAATCTTTGATGACTCTAATAGACTGATGAGGCAGTAAACGAGAGCAGAAAGAATCGACGGTATGCTTGAGGGAAGACGATAAAGCTCCGTCAATATCATGATCGATAACCTCACCAAAACCTTTAAGCTTAATACCGCAGCAGCAATAGCCGCACATATCGCGCACCGTTTCAGTAATTATGTTAATAATTTTAGAAACGTCGAAAGCTCGGCTCAAACGCAGGGCCAAGCTGTACAAACTAACTAAATTGCGGCTAGCAACAAACTCTTCGGCGGGCATATTGTTAGCCTGACGTATTAAGGCCACACTGCCCATATAGTTGCCCTCTTTGTCGAAGCGCGGGGTAGCATCGACTTCTACAACCTGACCGCTGGAGCGCAAACGCACTACATAAGGAGAAATAATGCCATTACGCAACTGCACCTGTACTGCATCGAGACAGGGGATATCACGCGCATCAACCAGCTCACTGACATAGCGCCCCTCAATATTGCCTGAGCCAACCATACCCTTAAAAGCGTTGTTGGCCCAACGCACCACATCTTTGCTGTCGGTATCAACAACACCCTGACGTACCCTATTGAGCAACTTGCGGTATCTCTCATGCACGGGGGCTTCTCTACCTTTTATTTCCCACCAAGTTCCGCAAGCCCGCATTAAACGGCATGAATATTTGGCTGAGGCGAAAGAGGTGTAACAAAGATAGGCGGCACGCACCCTAGGTGCGGCATCTTTTGCAGCAGAACCGGAAAAACCGTGTTCTAAAGCTAAGCTATCAAACAAGAAAAAAAGTTCTACGTCGAAAGAAAGCTGCAGAAGCAAACGGCTAACTTCATTCTGCTGGTGGAAATCGGTACTTACAGCGGCAAACTGGATAACTTCACCAGAGAGCAGGTACTCTCGAGCTTCTTCTAAAGTAGAAGCTAGCTTCACACTGCAGCCTAATCTGACAAGACTGCCAGTAAAAGCTTCCTGTTCGCTGTTAAGTTCTCCGACAACTAAAATGCTGCGCTGACTTTTTGTTTTATTATTGGAAGTAGACACGTTCGAAAGCTTTCACAAAAGGGAGCAGATTCCCCCTCAAGGCAGCAGTGGCTATTAGACAATTGAATATTTTTTAATTTAACCGGCAAAAAGAAAAACGAAGATAAGATCCTATTCAAGGATCTGAAAGGCTGCGCAGGAAACCTAATACTGAAATGAGCAGTAAAAGAATCATATTAGTAACAATCGCCTTAGCTTTATGGCTTCCGCTGGTGCTACCGGCTTTTTTTTGTCCTTCCGAAGAAGCTTCTTGGCAAAAGCCGTTTCACGCCAATTTAGAAATGAGATTAGCGGCCCGATTAATGCGTCTGGGAGAGAAATACCATCAGCCAATTATACAGCGGCTAACAGTAGCAGTTCTCGATAGCATCAACTTTAACCAAGCTCAAAATTCGACTGTTTACGGAGCAGCTGCCCTGTATTATCTGTGTCTTGAAAAACAAAAAGCTATAAATACTTTGCAAAATCTTAATTACGAAGATACCAACTCCATAACTGAGGCTATGCTATCTATATGCAAATCAGGCCAACTGCCAATTCCAGATATTCAAACTGCCTATTTTAGACTTAATCTGGAATTAAAAGAGGCTGAGCCCTTTTACAACGACCCCTTAGCAGCTGGCTATGTAGTTAAAATGCTTAAAAATAACTGCCCAGACAGTAGCTTAAGCCAAGAGATGGAAGCCGATATTCAGAATAAGTACCAACAAACGGACAGCTTTATCTACATAATGGCTGCTTGGACATGTTTTATATTTGTATCTTTAGCAACAGTTATTCTGCTGGGACTTCGTAAAGCTTATACAAAACTGATCTCTCCTAAAGCTGGATCTGAGTTCACCATTTCGGAACATGAAGTTACCTGGAAACCTATTCCCGTATTTTATTTGTTCACAACTTTAAGCTGGCTTAATGCTTTCTTAGGAGCAGCAATCCTAGGACTTTTACTTTACACAAATTCAGATAATCGGACTGAAGTTTTTCCTTTCGCCCTCTTTTTTACCCAAATTGTAGTTTACACTGTATCTATAGCAGCTCTTATATGCCTTCTGAAATACGTAAGTTCCCCGAGTAAGTTGCCGACAGAAACAGCTGAACAAACAGAAAAAACATTGTCATCTCAAAATGAAGTTCCACTCGGCGCAGAAAACTCTGCTCAATATTCAGCCGATATTGAATCTGGCTCGCAGCCCAAAACAGGATTTCAATATCAACTTAGTTACTTTGCTAAAACTATGGGGTTGCATACTTTTAAGAAAGAATATTTGATCCTGGGCATGGTCGGCTTTGCTATGGCTATTCTGACATCCGGGTTTATGTCGACACTCACTTCTGTCGTAACTAAGACTACGACTCAGTCAAGCAATCCTATTCTTAGATTATTGGCTGAAGCTCCCACTCCCGTATTTATTCTGTTCTCTATCTTAGTGGTAGTAGGACCGATCTATGAAGAAATTATCTACCGAGGGCTGCTTTTTTCCGGCCTGCGCGGTGCAGTATCTACTGTAGGCGCAGCTACAGTAAGTTCACTTATGTTCTCTATAATGCACGGAGATCCGCAGGGAATATTAGTATTAGGCGGCCTAGGAGCTGTTTTTTGCGCTCTCCGCCATTACAGCGGTAGTTTGTGGCCCTCTATTATTGCCCACTCGACATGGAATTGCCAGGTTGCTATCTACGTACTTATCCTTGCTCGCTAAATTGACATATAGAAGTTCTATATCAAAAACTGGCAATGGTGTTATTTGACGTACTCCAGAAAAAGACACTAAATAATAATCTTTATTACAAACCAAAATAAAAACGGCTCCTTAATCAAACCTCCCTAAGAGCCTTTTTAGTTCGGTTTGAAATTCTTTATTATTCGAATCTATAGATAATCCAGCCGCTTTGCGCTTTTCTTCGAAAGCAAAACGGCACTCTAAATCCTCAACGCTATAATCGCTTCTGAACTGAAGCCACGTTGATTTGTCTAGCTGTAATACCAGTTTTTTTCAAGCTTCAATTCAGTGAACTTGATATAAAAACTTTTGACTATCTTTTCAACTTTCCTAACGGTATCTATTACGCTAGGAAACTCAAGCTCCATATTAAAGAAAACAACTTCGTCGAGAGGGTATTTGTCTGGTTCTCGCTTGCGCCTCTCTAGCCATTCGAGTACCATGGCTGTTGAGTCTTTACCGCCAGAAAACATTAAAACGTAATAATCTTCTTTCATCTATCTACATGAAATGGCCGGAAAAATGTTTCCAGCAATCAAGAATTTGCAATTCCCTTTGCTGCAGGCTACAAGCGTATGTCTATGGGGCTATTATACTATCTGGAATTCAATTTTTTAATAAGCCACAAACAAAATTTATATAGTAGAACAAAAGAGAAGGCGAGAAGATGAAAAAAAAAGTGAAGCCAACATTTGTCAGCTTCACTTTTTTTTCACCCACTTGAGTTTTATGTTTCGTCTGGAATGTATTCTATAATACGATCAGGCTGTACCTTCAAACAGTAACAAATTCTAGCTAGAGTAGAAGTCTTAATACAGCAATTCTTTCTGCGAAGATTATATAGAGTATCATCAGAAATACCAGAAAGAATAGAAAATTCTTTGATGGTGGTTTTTCTTTTGCGCAGAATTTCAAACAACTTTTGCGCACTCATCCTGCCCATGATTTTTTCGCGAGAAGGCCCTCTCTCACCCCCATTATAGCATATCTAATGGAGGCTGTCAAGTGTTTTCTAGTAAAACAAAAAAAACCCCAGAGCAGCTCGGCATCGCTGCTCCCAAAGAGCAACTGCGGCCGGGCTGACACAAGGCACTAAAAAGCACCAAGCATCTCTGAGGATTATAACTATGTGAACGTACTCCCGCCTATAGAGGCGGGAGCTTCCTGCTTCATTAAAGCTTATTCTTCAGGCAACACTATATCGGCAAAGTTATCCATGATACGCTCGCGGCACATTTTGCCTAAAATGCTGCGGAATTGCTCAAACTTCAGGGTTCGCTGCTCTTTTACGCAGTAACGGCGCCAAGTCACAGTTTCATTTTCCATTTCAGAGGCACCCACAACTAAAATGTTGGGAATTTTGGAAGTTACGGCAGCACGAATCTTTTTATTAAAGCTGTCGCCGTCCAAATTGGCCTGAGCTCTATAGAGACCGCTGCGCAGCGAGGCAGCAATCTTCTCGGCATAATCACCGAACTTTTCAACGGAAACGGGCACAACCATAACTTGAGTAGGAGACATCCAGGTGGGGAAAGCACCTTTAAAATGCTCCATCAAGAAGGCCAAGAAGCGCTCGTGAGTCCCTAAAGGAGCACGGTGTATACAGTAAGGAGTGTGCAGTTCTCCGTCTTTACCGGTATACACCAAATTGAAGCGCGAAGGTACAGCGAAGTCGAGTTGGTTCGTAGAAGCGGTCTCTTCTCGTCCGACGACATTGCGGATCTGGAAGTCTACTTTAGGTCCGTAGAAAGCGGCCTCACCTGGCACCTCTTCATATTGGACTCCCATATCTTTTACCACCTGACGGATGGCATCTTCGGATTGGGCCCAAGCTTCAGGGTTATCTACGTACTTTTTGGTGTTTTTAGGATCGTGCATAGATAAGCGCATCCAGTAGCCTTCAATGCGGAACTTATCGTAGTAGAAGCGATGCATATCGAGTACGGCCCTAAATTCAGCGGCTAACTGTTCCGGACTGCAGTAAATATGTGCATCGTTCATACACATGCCGCGCACACGCAGCAAACCGGCCAAAGTGCCAGAGGCTTCGTAGCGGTAGCACTGTCCGTATTCAGCTAAACGCAGAGGCAGCTCGCGGTAAGAGCGGGGACGGCTACTAAAAATCATGTGATGGAATGGGCAATTCATGGGCTTAAGATAGTAGTTCTGCCCTTCATCTATCTGCATAGGCGGGAACATACTATCTTTATAGTAAGGCAGGTGGCCGGAAGTATAGAACAACTGTTCATTAGTAATGCAGGGAGTCGCCACACGCTGATAACCGCCGAGCTGCTCAGTTTCTTTGGCAAACTTTTCCAGTTCTTCGCGAAGAACTGTACCGTTAGGAAGCCAAAGAGGCAGGCCCAAGCCAATCATTTCATTCATTGTATAGAATTCTAATTCTTTGCTCAGCTTGCGATGATCGTACTTGCGGGCCTCTTCACGCAAACGCAAGAATTCCTTGAGCTCTTTTTTATTGTTAAACGCCAAACCATAAATACGAGTCAGCATTTCTCTGGATTGATCGCCGCGCCAATACGCTCCGGCTACAGAGTCTAAGGTAAAACAATCGCTGGGAATCTCGGAAGTATTATCCACGTGGGGTCCGGCGCATAAGTCAGTAAACTCGCCGTTTTCATAGAAGTGAATATCTTTGCCTTCACTGGCAAGGTCGCGCACATATTCAGCTTTAAGAATTTCTCCCTTATCTTCTAAACGCTTGACAGCTTCTTCAAGCGTAAGATCGTAGTGAACAAACTCCTGCCTCTCAGCAATAATACGGCGCATTTCAGCTTCTATCTCGGGAAGCTTTTCAGCATCGATAGGAGATGAGAACTGGAAATCATAGTAGAAGCCATTATCTACGGGCGGACCAAAACCTAACTTAGTATCAGGATAGAGGCGCTGAACCGCCTCTGCCAAAATATGGGACAGCGAATGGCGTCTCTTATAAAGAGGATCGTTTTCTTTCGCCTGGGCATCCATACCCGCATAAACTTGTCTGGCCATAAATAACTCCATATTACGGCAAAGCTTAAACAACAAGCCCTGCCTAGCTCGGCGCTGATTCAACTTCTGAAGCGAACCATTTTGCAAGGCGATAACTGAGCAAAAAAGCCAACTAGGCAAACTTTTTTGCAGCCATTCCTGCGAGGCCGACGCCGCGGCCCCCTACAATATAGCAAAATAGAGAGATAAAAAGAATACTAGGCTGCAAAATCAATTTCCGGACTCATAACCTGAGCAGTAAAACAAGCTGAAAAACGCAGCCACTCCACAAAAAAGTGCATTAAAAACGCAGCTCAGAAAACCGCCTAACAGACAAACTTCGGCTTCTTCTCTAATTCGGTTGTTTACCTGCCTTTTGACCAAGTCGGAAGAACTAGCATAAGTTCTTAAAAGGCCGTTCAACGAAGTTGATGCTTGATCATGAAACTGAGACCGCAATATAGGATAAGCCCAACGAGAGGCCTGATTTTTATCGGTCATAGCTCGGCTGTCCAAGGAATATAAAGGACCTAAGCTCAAACGCACAGGATTTGACATATCTAGTATCGGCAATGTTCCGTAACCCACCGCAGGTGTGTAAGAAATAGCTATGCACAGCAGAGCAGCAACCAATGGCAAACCGCGCAGAAAAAAATGAACAGACTTATGCCAGAAGACCAAAGCTAAGGAGATAATTATAAAAAAACTTTCCAGCTGGCTTATCTTCATAAGCAAAACTGATATGTAAGAAGCACCTAACAAAAAAATAGTCAGCCATCTCAGAGAAGAGGCGCAGTGAGAAAAACTTAACTTGCAAAAAATCCCCCAAAAGAAACCCCAAGAGGCTGCCGAAAAAATAGAAAAAAAGCTAAGACTCAGTCCCAGTCCAGCAATTTCAAAGTCAATACAAGGAGAAAAAATACAAAATACAGCCGTAGATATAGCTATAATTAGCCATCCCAGTAAATATGGGGCAATATAGACTATAATTTTAAATAATTGAGACTTAAAAGAACCGCCGGGAGTGATACTGAGCGTCTGCAAAATGCCCATATCCCGATCTTTTTTGACGGACGCCGCCAAGCTAGGGGCCAACTTAAAAAAATGGACAGATGTAACAACGGCCGTTAACCAGCAAAAACATAGATTCCAATTAAAACTGAAATTGTACCCTATCAGATTGGCCAGCATTCCTCCCAAAATGCAAAACAGCCAAATTAAAGGCAGAGCGGTTTCCCAACTGCAGATATAATTCCGCCCCAGCACAAGCTTTATTTCTCTGCGCAGCAGCAAATTTGTATTTTTCAAATATATGCCGACCAGTTTATTTATCATAATCCAAGTCCAGACTGTAAACAATTAGACCGTCCCCTAAGCGCATCGGTTCACCTAAAACTGGAGTAAGGCGACTTTCTATTTCCTGAGCGGCAAAATCGGGCAATAAATTCTCATGCAAAATGAAAACGTGAAATCCCATGGCAAACAGCGCTTTAGCTCCTTCTAATATGCGTTTGCGAGATTTATGTGAAGGTTCTATATCTCTATGAGCCCAAAGAACCTCTTCCATAAAGGAATTGTGAACAACCTCAGGACTTAAAACACCGCTAGTACGGTAAGGTATGCGCTTTTTATGCACGGTCTGGTAATAGAAATACTCGCTGGGAACCAAAATATTGCCACTGCGCTCAAAGGGATAATCTATGATGGCATAAGATCGCGAGTCACAAGCCAGCATACGATAATAGGAAGGAACTTCTGCGGGGCTCATAGGCAGAGGCCAAGGGAGAGGAGAAACAAAGACGATCTCTGCTAAAATCATACAGCCTATAAAACCGCAAAAAAACCATTTGCGCACAGGGGGTTCTTCGGTTAACAGTTCCTTCATACCGCAAGCTGCAACCTGAGATAAACCGATTAAAGCTAGCATTAAAAAGCGAAAAGGGATGGCCAAGTTATAAAAAAATGGAAAGAAAATGAACATGAAAAGGTAGAGCGGATTGATAACGCCCATCCCTGAAAAATCGGAAAAAACTATGCGCGGTCCTAAAGACAGGGCAATAAAGAAGCAAAATACTACTGTCCAGTACAAAAGTTGACTGTTTTGACGGCCTCGGCGCCAGGCAAAAAAGGACAGAAATAAAGCTATCCACCCCAAATAATGTACTCGAATAAGACGGTCAACAGTCTCCGTCACAGTTGCTCCGCCTTTTCCAGGCAGAATTAGACCTAGCACATTAGTATAATTGTGGAAGCCGCGCACTCCGTGCTTGTTGACGCTCTTTTCCGGAGCTTCTCCCAAATAATCTTTAAAATTGAACACAGAGCGTTTGGGGGCTTTGCGCGGCATGACAATATTAGCCGAATTGGAAACGGTCATCTTAAAAAACCAGGCAAAAGGAGAAATCAGTATAGCCCCCAGAACAATGGCGGCAGCAGTTTTCATAACCTGAGTCAGCCATAACGCTCTAATTCTCCCCCAACTGGCTTTCAAATGCAGCCAAACGGCTCTGCGGACAGTAGAGGACTTCCAAAAAGATTGATTAAATCTGCGCTGTCCTCGCCAATGTTTTTTAAGCAGTACAACCAACGACGCCCCCAAAGCTACGCTGGTATACACAGCCATAAACTCTCCGTAATACCAACAAGAGAAAGCAGTCAGAGCGAAAAACACAGCTGAACCGCAGATATCGCACATCCGTCCCTTTTCCAACAAACGATGCAAGAATAAAACATACAGCGGAGCCCAAGCAGTATTTAAAGTTTCAGTTACTCCCGATAAGACCGGATAGCTAAGCACGTAAGCAGAAAGTCCATAAATGACCGCTCCTGTCATAGCAAAGGCACCATCTTTGACAAAATGACGAATGAGCAGCCACACTGCCATCAGCCCCAGCCATAAATTAAACATAATTGTTAAATTATAAGATGCGGCCAGACTGAAGAAAATTGAAAACAAGTAGACAAAAATTGCATTGCAAGGATCTGCTATAAATAAATAACCACCGCGAGGAGCATTAAGCATGTCACAAAAAAGGGGTATTTGTCCCTTTGACAAGCTGCTTTGCACCCACCAATGGCCCCAAAGATGTTTCCAGAAATCGCCTTGGTAATCGCCCACAAACTGTTCATTCATATGCAGGGCCAGGGGCCACAAAGCGGCTGCCGTCAGCAAAGCGAAAAAAAGACCAACTATTATGAATTCAATAACTGGGGAAAGACCAGTTTTGTTTGCCCCTGCTGACGTTTGAATTTTATTCTCAGATTGCAATTGATCATTTTCCGTCTCGTTCACGAGATGACCGGCCGGCATATTCATTGTCTTCCTGCTCTTAAAATGTACGAAAATACTTTCTTTTTCAGAGAAGCAAGCCGTTCCCCTTCAGTGTATGAAAACGAGAAAGTTCTTGTGCTGTTGCCCCTTTGTCCTCCTGCAACCGCTGTTAAAGCAGGTTTTCATTTCCGGCTATGCGAAGGGCAGCAGACTATGGAGAAAGTTCAAAGAAGTAGGCGTTTGTCTGCAGCTGTTATCTTACTGAGCATAGCTGTGGCCGCAGAATTATTCTTCTTGTTCTGCAGCTACAAAGAAGGCATGATGCAGTATCAAATGCGCGGCGAAGGCTATGTTTTTGTCAAAATCGGTGGCTACGATGAATCGGTTGGAATAGGCAATAACGGTCGTTATCATCAAGACTGGTTAGGACTGGAAAGATGCAAAATTTTACTGAAGAAAAACGGCCATTGGCTTTTCACCCCGGAACAAGACAAAGTATTCCGCAATATTGAACTTCTCGTTGTAAAAGAGTCAGAAAGTATATTATCTTTATACGATCAGCTCTACAATAGGCTTGACAACGCCCAGCTGGAACTTTTTCTTAGTTCAGATAAAGTTCTAACTCCTTATGCTTCAGCCGGTTCCGAAGGCTCCGATTTAAGAACATATTTAGGTTCTTTGTCAGTTCTGCGCCGAATAGCAGGCCTGGAAAATGAAGAAGTCTGGAAAAAGTTCACAGACAACGAAAAAGAGATCAATAACCATTCAAAATATGTAGCAGCAAGCTCCCCCCCCGGACAGCAGCTTGAAATCGTCTTGCCCTATTTAAATACATCTCCCCTTTCCCCGCTACAGGGCCCAGGTTTTGAAGACACGGAAACCAGGCGTTCCCTGCTGCGCCGAGCCAAAGAGCTGGAGTTTCATCCTCTGAGAGTTGTAATCGCCTTAAAAGAGCTTTGTCTAGTATCTAAAAATCAACTTAGCCCTCAGCAAGCCAAAGATATGCTAGTGCTGATAGAGCGCTTGAGAATTTCAACTTCTCGTTTGGAAGCCTTATACCAAAACGCTAAAAGCAGCGTTCCCAAAGAAACTTGGAAAAAAATGATGAGTTATCCGGAATTACAAGTTTTGGAGAAACGAATAGTTAAGGAACTTCCCTATACTAAAACAATCAATCGTACTATTGGACTGATCAAGAGCTCCTCAGAGGCAGAAATTTATCAGAGACGCACTAATCCCCGTATTCCACCAATGAAAATCTTCAACCATCATCCCCAACCGGGGAACCCACCTCCCCCACCGCCCAACGCCAACCACAGAGACTGATTTTATCGTTCTACTTCAAAAGATATAAATGCACACTATGGCTGAAGATAAAAATAAAGACACAAACACTATAAACAGTAGCAAAGTTTCATCTATTTGCAATCCAGAGAACATATGGGGAGTCTGGCCTTCAGCTTTGCTCTATCTAATCTGTGCTCTCCTGTGCGGTAGCGCGCTTTGCCTGAATGCCGGGCAAGAAGTAGCAGGTTATTTAGGTTACGAAAATACAGCCCAAACTCTCTGGATTTATCATTCCTGGGAAAGTTACTATATAGAAACGCTACGTTTTTTTAAAGACAACTACGGCTTTTGGGGTTCTTGGTTACATTTGCCGGAATTATACAGCCGTCTGACCGGTTTTGGCGAACACAGCAGCGTTTCCAACGGATTGGATTTTCTTTGGACCTGGCCCCTGGCTAAAATTTTTGGTTTTCCTCTATATTACAATATAAAATGTCTATTGATAATTATAGCCAATGCTCTGGCTGGACGCTGGCTTTGCAGAAAGATGGATTGCCGTCCGTTCGTAGCCTTTTTAGGTGGCCTCTTTTTTGCTTTTAATCCTTGGCAATCGTTTCTCATGTCCACCGGCAGAATCATAGAACTGCAAACATTTTGGCCGGTGCTCTTTATAGGCAGCTTATTTGCGGCTTGGGAAGACAACGCTCCTTTCAAGTGGGCGAAATGTGGAGCTTTCTTGGCTTTAACAGCCTGCAATTACTGGTTTTACGGACACTTTGCAGTTATTTTTGCCTGTTTCTTTGTGATTTATCAGCTGGCCAGTGTCGCTATCAAACATATCAAAGAACGAAAATATCCGGTACTGCAGACCGCAAAATTGAAAGTTTTTCTTATTAACTCCGTATTGTTTCTGCTAACTTTCAGCGTCATTATCTTGCCGACCGCCCATCCCTACCTAGTCCGCCTATTTTGTCACGACAACATACCCGGATTAGTGCGCCCAGACCCGAACAGAGTTCCCGATGTCTCCACTCTTTATCGCCAAGCGATAGCCTACTCTTGCGAAGCGTCCTATCCTTTTCTCAGTCCAGCCAAGGGGTTAAAGAGTCCGATTAACCCTCCGCAGAGTGTTCCTACCGAAGCAGTCTACTCTGCCAACCTAAGTTTAATGGCTTTGCTGGCCTTCTTTTTGCTGGCAACCGGTGCTATCAGAAAAAATATAACCTGGTTAAAATTCTGGTGTTGCTCGTCGTTCGTCTTCTTCTGGCTGCCTTTAGGGCCATTTTTGAAACTTAATGCAGAGCTCATTCAGTGGAGAGGTTCTCCTCTGGCCATGCCCTACAAATTTCTCTGCGATCATGTACCCCTACTGAACAAACTTTTTTGGCCTAGTCAGTCCATGCTCTTGTTCATTATATCGGTGTCGATATTTATAGCCATGAGTTTTGAGGCACTGCTGAGCAAAGGCAGACTGTCCAAATATTTGGCAGCGGCCATTTCCGTAATTGTCATTTGTTTGCCTTTCGGCGAAGCTTTGCAAAAAGACCAGCTCCCTTGGCCATCTTCAAAAATTTCTGAACGAACCTTTCAAACTTCCGATAATGCAAAAGAAAATATAGACTTTTCTAAAAATGGCATGATCTTTGTCCCCTTAGGCAGGCGCCCTTGGCTTTCCGAAAACGACTACAACCACAATTTTTATTATGATCCCGATCTTACACTCATAGACCTGCGCATGGTTATAGACAATAACCGAGCTTTATTCTCACGCAACCTATACAACTGCGGCAAAGATGCTTGGATTTTCAACCAGCAAACTAGTGTAGATCATCCTTTTATTGGTTTCATATGTGATTTAGGCAGCAATTATGAACCGCGTTCTTTCAGCCGTGCAGACTTACAGCAGATCCAGCATGAAGGCTATAATTTTATTGCAGTTAGCGAGCGACTTTGCAGCCACCGTCCTCTTGGCGGCTCTTATACCACCATCCTTAACCAAGGCACAGAAATCTTCCAAGAGATTTGCCAAAACTTAGAAAAATTTTTTGGTCCGTCTATAAAAACTCTCGATGAGTACTCATACGAAAAAGATCTGAAAATGGGCGAAATTGTGCCAAAAACGTACCGTATAAAAATATATGATACGAGGGACTATAAAGATTTAGAGAGTCTACCTACTGAAGGTAAGTTAAATTAAGACAAGAAACTACCCCTTAATAGTTGGAGTGGTTGGTTACCTTAATGTAAGTAGGTCAATTGCTTTTATACCTACATATTAAAAAGTGCGAATGCACTTGGTCTTTTTTCTTCGTTTTCATATACGCAGTCTGACTTACTTAGAGCAGCAGCCACATTCTGCAAAACAAGAAGGAGTGAAGCATGATGACAACTGTATGTACAGCACTGCTACTTTGCGCCGTGGCACTAGTAATAATCGGTTTGATTTTCCCTATCGTTATTATCGCTCGACTACACGCTATAGAAGAGAATCTTGAGAAAACGGCAATTTTGCTCACGGTATTGGCTAACCTTCAGGGGGCAACCGACGCCGATGTAGCCAGAGCCGCAGGTTTGGAGGAGGAGGCTCCGCCCCAGCCTCCCAAATTCAGCGAAAACAAAAAGAAAGGGAAATAAATAAATATTTTCTTTAAAAATAGAGAAAATATGCGCAAAACAATAGGCACCTGTTGTTGTCAAAAGGAACAGTGTGTCTGTTTAATTTGTTGAGGATTATTTTTCATGGAATTAACTTTTAAGCCGCAAACTTATGTTAAAAGGCTCAGTGTTTTCCTGTGCTTAATCGCTTTTGTCATTGTGATGTTTCCGCTCAGTGTCAGAGCGGCGGATCCGCCTTTAAGAGCCTCCGACCGCTTCATAAACTCTCCGGGAGCCCAAGAATATCCCGAGGCCTGCGCCATCATTTTAGAAGATGACCTCACCTACCAGCTCAACGAAGATTATTCTGCAGTAGCCACCGAGCACAATGCCGTAAAAATCCTCAATGAAAATGGAGTCAGGCTCTTCAAAATAGCTCCTAGGCCCTTCGATGCCTCTTGTGAAAAAATAGAATTTCAGTACGCCCGCACCATAACTCCCGAAGGAGAAGTCCTTGAAGTTCCTCAGGAGAATATTAAGACTATCCAATCAATAGTAGGTGCTCCTATGTACGAAAGCCGCAAAATTAAAGCGGCTGAGTTCCCCGGTGTAAGAGTCGGCTCTATCGTAGAGTACTCTATAAAAACGACATACGCTCCCAGAGAGGATAAGCAATGGTGGGCTTGTTCGTACCTGCAAAATGACTTGCCGATTCTTCACTCAACTTATAAGGTGAGCGTTCCTTCCAAGGTAAAAGCCTATACTTTTACTAATCTTCCTTACATGCGCTCTCCCAAAGTAACTGAAGAAAATGGAAAGCGCACTTACTATTGGTCCACCAAAGAAGCTTACAATGTAATCCCTTCCAATGTAAGCATGCCTGCTTCTATAAACTATTACAAGTATGTAGCAGCCTCAAGTTTTGCGGACTGGAAAGAGCTGGCCGCTTGGATAGGCAACTGCTGGGAGAAAGAAACTGCCGATCGCAATGCCTCGCTCAGTATGATCTCCAGTCGCATTACTTCTGTCGGCAAACCTGCAGACAAGCGCATTAAAGATATACTTGGCTATATGTCCAAGTTTTCTATATTAGATAAAGACGGAGAATTTTGGCGCAGCATAAATCTCAAAGAAGCTTCTTCTTCCCGCTTCTTGACCTATCCCGATGCCGCCTATCTCACCGGAGCCCTTTTAAAAAGAGCCGGTTTAAGGGTCACTCCTTATATGTCTACCAGTTCAGATTTGAACACGATTGCCGAGCTGCCTCCTATACCTACTTATGTAAATCAATTTTTCCTCAAAGTATCCGATCCCGGAGGTAAGACCTGGTGGATAGATCCTACGCTGCCTGGAGCAGCTTTATCTGCCCCCAACCTGGGATGGCAGGGGTCAGCCATGTTGGAGCTGCCTGTAAGCCATAGTTCAAAACCGGGAAGACTGATTGCTGCCCCCGTTGGCGCGCCGGAAGATAATATTGGCCTTTACAATATGGAGGGCCGTATTGAAACTACAGGCATCGGTCAGCTGAGTGCAGATATAACTTATAATGGCCCCAGAGCTAACATACTCCGCACAGCTTCTGCTCAGGCGCAGACTCTCTCAGATTCTCAACGCAAAGAAGTAACGAACTGGATTGTCAACAAATTCGATACTAATTTCTGTTTTCAGACTATCCCTTATTCCCACTTCTTCCCGAACGACATAGATAACGATCAACCTGTCACCCTCGGAACCTCTGTGCAGTTTGCTAACTATGCTCGATACAATCGCGATAAAAAATACTTCGAGACTCCTCTGCCTATTATCAGCAGTCAATCTCTGCAGGCTGGTCTCAATACTTCTTCCCGCACCTATCCCGTGCGCTTCGATGCTCCCTTTGTAGATGAAATTACTTACCGCTTAATTCTTCCCGAAGGAAGTCAGGTAGTAAATCAGCCGCAAGACATCTCACTGAGCAACGAGGTAGGCTCTTACAGCTGCAAAACGGTTGTCAAAAATTCAGAAGTTTGGTTTTACAGTCGCACCGAGATAAAAGAAGCATGGCTTTACAAAGAAAAGTTCGCCCAATTAGAAGAGCTGGCTAGGGCTCAGTTGGAAACTTTCAGATCGCCTTTAGCTTACACACTCAGCGGCTCGAAAGCCCCAAATTCTACGGAAAGTAGCGTAAAGACTTCGGAAGAAGCCTCTGAGCAACCTTAGAAATTCTGCTAACGCAGTTAATAGCCTCAAAATCCCCCTACGCGTCGAGTGTAAACGGGGGATTTTTTTTCTTAATGTCGCAGAGAAAATATCTCTTAAGGGAAGATATAAATATATTAGTAACACTATGAAACTTAAGGTGTAATGTTAAATGCAAGAAGAAACAACATTAACTTATCTGGCTGCCGCAAAAATTAATCTCACCTTGGAGCTTTTAGATACACTACCTGGCGGCTACCATCAGCTAGACACTATTTTTCAGAGCTTGGAACTAGCGGATCAGCTGTTTTTGACAAAAGCAAAAGAAACGAGTCTGGAGATTGTCGATAAAATAGGCTGTGGATTTGCAGTCAGCGCAGATCGGAACAATTTAGTTATCAAAGCTCAACAAGCACTCCAGACGCTCACCGGTCAGGAGCTCCCTTGCCATTTTGTTCTACATAAATACATACCGGCCGGTGGCGGACTAGGAGGAGGCAGTGCCGACTGCGCGGCAACTCTAAAGGGCTTAAACGAACTGTACAACTTAGGTTTAAGTAAGGACCAACTCTTGAAAGCCGCCGATAGTTTGGGGGCCGATGTGGCTTTCGGTTTGGTAGGGAATACAGCTAGGGGCTTAAATAAAGGCGAGCAGCTAACCTCCCTGCCAACTCCCAAATTGTTTAAAGACTGGGGAGTGCTTTTACTCGTTCCTCCATTCGGCATGAGTACTCCCGAAGTTTACAAAGCTTGGGACTGCCTGCCCAATGATAACCGCAATCCCGCTCGAAATAGTTCAGTTAATTTGACTGAGCTGCTTAACAATCAGCCTGAACTTTATTCTTCCGACTCCGATCTATGGCAGGTACGCTTCCTCAACGAGTTAAAGAATGATCTGTATCCGGCGGCAAAATATCTACGCCCTGAGCTGGAATCTATCAGAAATGCTTTACTGAGCTGGGGATGCCAAGCAGCTCAACTCTGCGGCAGCGGTTCAACCGTTTTCGCTATGCTGAATCCCAAAATTTATCGGCAAGTAACTGACAATCCCGAACTGCTCAACAGTTTAAATAATTTAGGTCACCTGTACTTAACCTGTTTTTCTCAGAGGGATCATTATGAATAATTCTTCTCTTCCAGCCGATTTCAAAACCCCGCTTAATGTTATACTCTTAGCCGGAGGAACCATTAAAGATCTGCCGACAAATGAACCTCAGCCTAAGGGAAAAGGACACATCATGGTGGGTGACCTTCCTATGAGTGCTCATACTTTGCGAGCTCTGCGCAGTTCAAAAAAAGTAGGCAAAATTATACTGGTTAGTTCTGTGAAAAAAGATGAATTGGGCCCGGACTGGGAAGGCGTCGATGAGGTGGTCCCAGCAGGTTCTAACTTAATTAATTCCCTTTTTTCCGGGTTAAAAGCAATACCAACGAGCAACGATCCGGTGCTTTTAGCTGCAGGAGATCTTCCGTTTCTTACCACTGAAGCGGTCGATGATTTTTTAGACAAATGCGCTCAGAAGCCTAAAAATGTACTTTGGTACGCGTTCTTAAACAAAGAAGTTTCGCTAACTAAATATCCTGAAGTAAAACATACTTGGGTCAAATTAGCTGAGGGAACTTTCTGCGGTGGAGGTTTAACCTGCATCAGATCCGATATAGCTGACGCCATCAAATCGGCTATGTCAGAAGTAACTAATGTTCGTAAAAATCCTCTAAAAATAGCTAAAATATTAGGTTTTAAACTTTTACTTTATTTTTTAATAGGACGCCTGACCATACCAATGATCGAAGAAACGGCTTCTCGCCTGCTTAAGCTGCCTTGCTGCGGGATTATCAGCTCCTATGCAGAGACGGCCTATAATATTGATGACGCAGAATCTTTGGCACAAGCCAGAAAACGAATGGCAGATTCTGTATGAGTTTGCCTATTCGGTAGTTTGCAGACAGAACTCTTCTATGCGGCTCAATTTAGCTCCGCTCAAAGCCTCGTCGGCGCGTTCCCAACGTCTGAGCATAAACTGATGCCAGAAGGGACGCGCTTCTTTATTTGTAGATTCAAACGGATGGCACAAAGTTTGGGCCTGTCTCAATTTTCCAAATTCGCGCTCTCGAAAAAGGTTCAACTGTTCTGCCGAAGCGTAAATATGTTCCCCACTTTCTTCATAGCGGAAAAGCAGGCCACACCGCACTACATTATGACGAGGCGCATATTCCAAACCACACTGTCCGGCCGTTTGCTCATCATCAAAATAGACAGGATGCCCCTCACGCCAAATTTTTTCTAAATAAGCACTCAATCCCTGATATTGCAAAATTTGACTGTATCGTTCAGGTAGAGAGTCGAGAAACCACTGAGAGCGGCATACCCCTACAGGTATTACCATAAATTTGCGCTGCCACACGTTTTTAGCATACAGCATACCACCGCAGACAATATCGTTCTGCGTCACTACTACGGCATTATCAGGAATGGAATCAGCCATATATTTTATAGTATCATCCACTAGATATTGGCCACGTTCTGAAGCTCCGGCCCAGTTAGATACTAAAGGCCATATTAAGGTAAAAATAAGAACTGCTACCCCTAAACTTTTCTTCCAAGAGCTATAAGTAAACTTTGAGCAGAGTACTGCAACCCCAATAGCGATAAAAAAACTAAAAGCCAAGTAGGAAGTGCAGTAAAAGCGCTCCATCATTTCCCTGTAGCCCAAAGAATCGGGCTGGGCCGCATATAGAGCCCAACAAGGGCCGGCAAGAACCAAAAGTATTCCCCAAAGCCAAAACTCTGCTCGATAATTGCGCCAAGCTTTTACCAAACCAACCAATCCCAAGAACAGCCCGGTCAGCTTAAACTGCATAACCGCTAAAGAATATCCCCAATACAGCAAAGAAGCTGAAGATGAAGCACCGTTTCCCTTAGTGCTAAGCTGTAAGCTTCCGTAGCCACTGCGGGAAACAACCCACCAAAAGTTTTGCCAACTCGAGGGATTTCCCCAGTTAAAGGCAGCCGACAATTCAGCATTGGCCGCTAAATACCGGGAGCGCAGGATAAGCCAGGCATAGGGCAACAAACCTGCTACAAAACAGCCAATTATCAAACTTAGTTTAACAAAAATAGCCTTCCCGGAGCAGACATCAAATTTTGCACCAGCACAATTAGGCTCAACACCGCTTTTTTGACACAAATAAAGATAAAGAACTAATCCCGGTAACAGCAGAACAGACGTATGATGATGGCTTAAAGAGAGGCCCATCACAAAACTTATCACACATAAAAGTTGGTAACGGCGTTTGGGCTGCAGCTTGTAAACTACCGCCAGAGCTATCAGCAAACTAATAAAAAATAAATGAAGTGAAAAGACCTCGGCTCCTACGGCCATACGCCAAGGACTTAAAGCCGCTCCAAAAAGCAAAGCACCAGCTAAAGCGGCCGGAACCGAATCCAGCAATAAAGTTACGGTAAAAGCGACACCTCCGCAAGCTAAAGCACTGCAGCAAGCAGAAAAAATATTCATAGTTACAGCCGGATCAGCTAATCCCAGTGAGCAAAGCCCCCACCCCAACATAGTGTACAAAGGATAGCCTGGAGGATGGGCTATACCTCCAGAAGCGCAGGCGCTGATCAGTTCAGCGCTGTCAAAACCGGGCGGCAGTGCTGGAGACACAGTAAAAAGGTACAGCGCTAAGCTCAATATAAAGGCGGCTGCACCGCTTGCTAAAGCCTTATAAAAATCTGCTGCGTGGGGAGCGGCTGTTTTCTCTTTCACTGCAGAAACCCTCTGAAAGTTATCAAACAAATATAAACGGCTCCCAAGTTCTACAATCCACCCCTTTTTCTCCTATTATAACTTGTCGCTACAATTCTCCCCCATCCGAGCTACACTCTGAATTCACATAATGATGCATAAATTAGGGGCAGCCTATATCCGACAGGTAAGCGCCGCTACTCCTGGAAAGCATTTGCATTGTAATAAAGAACAAATTTAAGGAGAATCGATTGTATTATGGAACCTAAACAAGAAATAATTGTCTCTACCCTCGCGCCTCAGGCCATAGGTCCGTATTCTCAAGCTGTCGGCTTAGGAAGTTTAGTTTTTTGTTCAGGTCAGATACCTCTCGATCCTCAAAGCGGAGTTGTAGTAGGTTTAACGACTGCAGAGCAGACAGAGCAGGCAATAAAAAACCTACAAAACGTATTGGAAGCTGCCGACAGCAGTCTATCTAAAGTAGTCAAAACTACTTGTTTTTTGGATAATATGGCTGATTTCGCCGAATTTAACCGCGTATATGCTCAATTTTTCACAACCAATGCCCCAGCTCGCTCTGCTATTCAGGCTGCAGCCCTACCTAAAGGCGTAAAAATAGAGATCGAAGCCATAGCCTACAGGAATGAAGGATAAAATTAGTACTCTTGTAAGAAGGATAAAGGTTAAGGTAAAAGAAAAGCTCACAGAATTTTGTAAAATTACTAAATTTGTGTAATAATATCGTTTCATTATAAGTTTCTGCGCCAGCCGACTTTCTAGGCATGAAGTTGCGGTGTTGGCGCTACAATACGGAGGTATTAATTTAAAATGTCTGTTGCTAAGCCGAAAAAGAACGCCCCAGCTAAATGCCGCAAGTCCTGTGCTCCTATTGAAGGTCAGGATTGGGTTCGCATTGGCGGCGCCAGATGGCTCAGAGAAGTTGCCGTAAAAGAAGGCAAGTATATTCCCATCGAGTACCGTGAAGGTTATCAGCCCAAGAACAAACCCGCAGAAGCCGCTGTAGAGACTGCTGCCGAAGAAACCCCTGCTACAGCAGAATAATTTGACCCGCCCGGTACGGAGGGACCGCTAGTGAACATTTATCACACAGAAAAGATTCGCAATATTGGATTATTCGGCCACCAAGGAGCCGGCAAAACTTCTTTAGCTGAAGCCTTGCTTTACACCTCAGGCGCCATCGACAGACTCGGAAAAATTGAAAACGGCAACACTACAGCCGACTTCGATCCCGATGAGATTAAACGCGCTATGAGCGTATTCTCCGCTTTAGTTCCTGTAGAGTGGAAAGAAAACAAAATTAACGTTATCGACACTCCAGGATTTTTCGACTTTGTATCCGAGAGCCTCGGAGCTCTCAGAGTTGTTGACTGCGCCATTTTGGTCGCCGCTGCCAACTCCGGTACAGAAGTAGGTATGGAAAAGATTTGGGATTCCTGCGAGTCCCGTTCTAAAGCCCGCCTTATGTTCGTCAACAAGATGGACAAGGAGAATGCCAACTTCCATCATTTAATTGATGAAGCTAAAGAGAAACTCAAGGGTGCCCGTGTGGTTCCTATTCAGCTTCCTATAGGCGCTGCTGACAGTTTCAGCGGTGTGGTAGACCTCATCGATCAGAAGGCTTACTCCTTCGATGCCAAGGGTGTGCCCACTGAAATCGCCATTCCTGCAGATATGGCCGACGAAGTTGAAGCCAGCCGCGAACAGCTTGTAGAAGCTGCAGCCGAAGCCACCGATGAGCTCACCGAGAAGTACTTTGAAGCTATGGAACTCTCCATTGACGAGATTAAAACTGGCCTCAAAATTTTAGTAGCTAACGGTTCTGTGGTACCGGCCCTGTGCGGTTCTTCCGTAACTCTTAAAGGTATCAGCTTATTAGCTGACGCCGTAGTAAATTACGCCCCCGCTCCCACTGTCGAAACTGTGGCTAAAGATGGCGAAGACAACGATATTGAAATTGCTGCCGATCCCAAAGCCCCGGCTGTAGCCCTTATCTTCAAAACCAGTTCGGATCCATACGTAGGAAAAATTTCCTATATGCGCGTCTTCTCTGGCACTTTGCGTCCCGACAGTATGCTGCACAACTTATCCCGCGGCACCGATGAGAAGATCGGTAACCTGCTTTCTATTCGCGGTAAGAGCCAGGAAAAAGTTGCCGAAGCTCCTGCTGGCGACATCGTGGCTGTGGGCCGCTTAGGTGCTTCCGCTACCGGCGAAACCCTGTCTGACGCTTCCCGCAAAGTAACTTTGCCCGGCTTAGACTTACCTCGTCCTTTCTTCTCCAGAGCCATCAGAGCTAAATCTAAAGCCGACGAAGATAAGCTTTCTGCCAACTTGCAGCGTCTGCTTCAGGAAGATCCTACTCTTAAGTTGGAGCGCGTCGAGGAGACCCACCAGAGTATTCTCACCGGTATTGGCGACGTACAACTCGATCTGTGCGTAGAGCGACTCAAGAGAATGGGTGTCGATGTAGAACTTTACGCCCGCAAGATTCCCTATCGCGAGACTATTAAAGGTAAGGTTTCTGAGGATTACCGCCACAAGAAACAGGCCGGCGGACGCGGTCAATTTGCTCAGGTGAGCATTGAAATTAGCGGTCTTCCTTCCGGCAGCGGTTTCGTCTTTGAAGATAATATCGTCGGCGGCGTAGTTTCCAAGAACTATATCCCCGCAGTAGAAAAAGGCGTGCGCAAAGCTATGGAAAGCGGCATCTTAGCTGGCAACCCCGTAGTCGACGTAAAGGTTCGTCTCTTCGATGGAAAGATGCACGAAGTAGACTCCTCCGATATGGCCTTCCAAATTGCCGGTATGCAAGCCTTCAAGAACGGTGCTCCGAAGGCTAAGCCCGTAATCTTAGAGCCTATTGTCAACGTTGAAGTTACTGTACCCGATTCATATATGGGCGACGTAATCGGTGACCTCAACTCCAAGCGTGGCAGAATCAGCGGTATGGATCCCATCGGCAGTGGCCTGCAATGCATTAACGCCCAGGTACCTTTGGCCGAAATGCAGCGTTATGCTATTGACTTGCGCAGTATTACTCAAGGCCGCGGCTCCTTCGTTATGGAATTTGACCACTACGAAGAAACCCCGCCCATGGTAGCGGAGCAAGTGATTGCCGAAGCTAAAGCGGCGGCTGAAAAGCAAGCCTAGTTTAGTTTGACAGTGAAGTTTCCTCCGCTTTGTCAAATAAGCCGGGGGAAACTTCGTTAATTGTTTTTTTATCGGTCGCAACCCGGCTTCTGAAGCGGAGCCCCTTTGGCGGAGACTTAACGCCTGCCGCCATTTAGCGTGAAAAATTAATAAAAATTAACAGTATCTATTACCAGGAGGTAAATGGTGAGGCACGGATTAGGCATTGCCATTTTTTCAGTTCTATCAGCAGTATCTCTCTCAGTAATTGGTTGCGGGGGCTCAGGTAGCGGTATGGGCGTGTTGGATCCATTCCCCACCAACACGAGTATAGCTCCTACTTCTACTACTACGCCAGAACCTCCGGGCCCCCCGGAGCCGGTGGTCGAAGAGCTTTACGATGTCCTAGCCAACAGAGAGATCCATAACCCCACTTATCAGTATATCGACGACGAAGACAATATTTATGTTCTTCAGGGTTTTTTTGCCAGAGGCAGCGGTTTCAGCAGTCAGCAGTGCAAGTACCGCCTTATAAAATATGGAGTGGGTGCTAAAGAATCCGAGCCCCAGGAAGTTCCGGTACGTTTCCGTACAGGCGGCACTACTTTTGACAAAAACAATACTTTTGAGAATCCCTTCTATATAACGGGTATGGTCAATGACTCCAATACCGCAGGCAATCCGGATGACGACGTACTCTACTTAGCTGTTACCGATTTGGGCACCAAGAAAGCGGTTTACCTCTTAAATTTAGGCGCCCGCGCCGACGGTTGGAATGAAGCCAAGGCCGTAAACGTATTCGATTACGGTACTGGACTGACTAGCACTTGTCCGCTCACCTGTTCTTTTGGCAGAACCAGCTTCAGCCACGAAGAGAACGCCGTTAACACTCTCTTCTGGACAGATTATGTAGAGAACGGTACTGTTAAGTTCATAGCTTTCGAAGAAGATTTCTTAGAGAAAACTAGTCTCAAAGACGAAAATCACCTGGGCATTGCTGTTAGCGGCTTAAATTATCCCGCTATGATCAACGCTGCTGCCGGTCCTTACGTTACTGTCGGCTGCCAAGGCGACGGTAAAATTTACTTCTTTGTAAACAACAAAACAGAAGATGACCTCAGAAGTTCCGATCACAAATACGGAACAGGTTTAACCAATCCTAAATACATCAATTACATTACTCCTGAAAGTAAATACAGCGATCGCCTCAACCCCTACGACCTCGTTTGGATTGATAACGTAGAGGACAACGATGGCGCTGGCAGCAAGTACTTAGCTATTTCCAGTGGATTTGCTCTCGACAGTTACGGTCGCGCCACAAAATCCGATACCGATGGTGCTCTCTGGATCTACAAGTACAATACAAAGTACGATGACGGGTTGGACAACTTGCGCGTCAATGATTCCGAGTACGACATGATCCTCGATAAGCTGCAGTACCCTGTAAACTTATCCCTTACGAATCCTTCAGTTGAAGATTCGAAGCATTACCTCGATTTCGCTTATCTCACGACTGGAACGACACTCCTTTACAATAGTGATCTGCTCAGAGGTACGCTCAGTTTTGTACGCTACGATGCCAAGTCGAAGAAGATTGTCAACAAATCTAATGTAGACCTGCTGGACCGTTTGGTCGATCCTTTCGGCCTGATCGCCTATCCCTCCAAGGAAGATGGCAATGTCTATCCGATTCAGTTCTTCTTCACCACTCACTGGAACTGGGGTAGTGACATTAATACTGACAGAAGCCATGTTTACGGCTATTCTACCAGCATTGAAACCTTATAGTGTACAACTAGTGTTGCGAGCCATTTAGCCAAGAAAAACACCGAACTAGTTAATCGATATTAGTTCGGTGTTTTTTTGTGCCTCTTTTTGCTTTTAATTAAGCAAAAAAGACTTTTCTACCCCGAGCAAAGATAGGGATTCTCTCTAGATAATTGCTTAATAGGTGGGATATTTCAACAAGAAGTATAATCTTATAGAAGATCGCCTTTTAAATCGAGCTACCTTTGGGGAGGGGTAGAAAGCCCGTTATCGGGGTGCGGTTTTTTTGGTATAATTTGTGTAAAAATACGGCGTGATGCTGTCTAAGAGAGAGCTATGGTAAAGTTTATCAAAATAATCGTTGTTTTTGCAGTGCTGCTGTGGGTAGTGAACATGTTTTTTGGTTTCAACACCACTTCCAAATCCATAGTTGCCAAAAGGGATGTAGCTGCCCTCTTTTCCAAAGACTTAACTAAAAAAGTACAGCAAGGTCATTTGGTAATCGTCGACAAGAATGAAAGTGATAAATACATTCAAGAAGATTTAGCTACTTACGATCTGGTAAAGGCCATGACTTTTGCCCGTTACAAGAGCGAAGTTTTAGAACAGCCTCTTTACATTGAGAATGCGAAAACATTCGGAAACAGTGCAGTAGTAGCGCAAGTAGATCCTTCCGACCGTCAAGCTTGGCAGCATTTAGTTATTTTAGAAATAGATCTCAAAGCTGCGTATGAAAAGAAAAATCCCAACGATATTGAGGGCTACATGAGCGAAAAAGCCCTCGATGTAAAGAGGGTGCCTGCCGTTATGCAAGAGTTCATTTCTAAATATCCCAACTCTTTTGTAGTTACTACGGCTTTAGCACATATAGAATACAGCCTCTGTGAAGCTCAAAACAAAGCAGATCAAGCTATAAAAATCTACGATAAATTGGCTTCCAGATACCCCAACAGCGAAGTACTGGCTGAATACCTGCCTTTATATAAAGAGCGTGCTTCTTCTAAAAAGGTAGCTTCGCTCTAACTAAAAATACTAACAATAAAAAGAGCGGCCCTCCGAGAACGGAGGGCCGCTCTTTTTATCACAGGCGACGCATGAACGTACTCCCGCCCATAGAGGGGGGAGACTTCTTACAGGATGGGTTAAAGTTCAGAAACCCATAAACCATGCAGATTGCAGTAAGCGTAAACCCGCAAGGGCTTATCATCGACCAATTCAAATACAGCCTTAGGCTCTTCACCAGGCTTAATGGACTTACGCTGGCCGCCCTTTTCAGTTTCTAAATAAATCCAAGGGATATAATGTTCAGCGGAAGAGGGATGCAGCACGCTGCCTACCTGAACTTCTACTCTGTTACCACTAACTTTAACATCAGGCACATGTTTCTCTTTAGAAGCATCTTGAGAACCAGCCTTAAGCAATTCCATAGGATGACCATTGCAAATTAGTTCGGCACCCAGAGACTCCATAGAAGCCACGATAGCTCCGCACTGACGGCAAATGTAAAAATCTCTGCCCATAGTAAAAACAGTACCTCCTTAAAATTTGACCCGAAAAGCAGGTCCGAGCTCCCCCATTACTGTTATTACTTAGACTAAAAACAGATATGCCCTCTTACAAGTTAAAAAATATTTAAAAAATTATAGGAAGATACGCTTCCACCAGGGCAAATTAGCCAGACGCTCAGCCGCCTCTAACTTTACAGCCAACTGATTGGCTCTCATTTCAGCTTCTTTTCGATTTTCGTTAGCGGCCTCTATCTTAGCTCCCAAACGCAAAATTTCCCTCTGAGCTTCATCGAGATCTTTAACCATAGCCTGGAGCTTTTCGTCCTTTTCCTTTTCTTTCTGAGTACCGTCAGTAAGTAAACGCTGTACCTGCTCCAGTTGACTTTGCATGTAGCCAAGACGCATTACTGCCGCCTCATGACGCTCCAAAGGTACACTGGTTGGATAGCTAGACTCTGAAGTGAGAAGTGCCTCCTCGTCGTCATCTCCATCATAAGCCGATTGTCCTTCTGAATCTTCCGGAGAATCTACATATTCAAAAGATATGGAAGAAGCATCATCTTCAGAAACAGAAGCTTTGACTGCCCTGTCTTTTAAAACAGAGCTTTTTGTTGTGCCTTCTCTTCCCAAATTAAAATCGGCAACCTGCTCACTTCTTACGCCAGCTTCACTATCAGACGACGAGATATTTTCTAAACCTGCTTCAAAATTATCTTCACGGCTGCGCCTGCTGCGAAGACGTCCCCAGGAACCAGAAGCGCTATTACCGCTGTTATTGGCTAAAAATTTGGCCACTTCACTCTCGGGGATACGTATGCCGCCTCTGCTTCCTCCTTCCTGAGGTACAACCCTCCCCTGACTGACATAACGATAAACTTGACGCTCAGTCTTACCTATTGCGGCGGCGAACTCAGTAACAGAAAGAAGCCGCTCATTGTTAGATCCTGCACTCGAAACGTTGTCCATAATTCGCTGAGCATTGCACAACAGAAGGCCGCTTTCCTTCCCCATTCAGCCTGGCTTATAACAATGAAAGACCTTAAAATCAGCTACCTACACCGCTTTTTAACTGACAATGAAGCCATTATCAACAGCTGACAAATGTCTATTTTACTTTGGAAATTAAAGAAGGAAATCATTTTTTATCATATATTACAAAAAAAGCGACTTAAAACACTGAGGAAAAGCGCATTTACGCGGATTCATACTTATATAATGTAAAAACATTATATATATGCTCAATTATAGAATTAAAAACAGCACTAAAACGAATTGTATTTTACTAGCAACTATCAAACTTACTTTTGGTCATATCAGCATACTTATCTAATAAAATAATGCAGATCAATGCAAATTGTATACACAATCACAACTTTATTGTCCCAATGTTCACATTTTAAAAAAAATTTGTTATTGATATAATGTTAATATAATTGTGAAGTTGTTTTGTAAAAAATACTATTGAGAAGTAATCTCATTAGTTCTCCCTCTATCGAAAGGAGTTTCACTAATGGAAATTCGTCCAACTATGAGCGCTCCCACTTCGCAGATTTATACCGGTGCGAAGTCCGCTCCCACCCAGGCCCCCGTTGAGAAGCAGCCCGAAGAGACCTTTATTGCCTCTTCGAACAACGGCCCTGTCAATTTAATTATCACCAACAGTGATAAAGCTAAGCTAGAAGAAATGCGCGCTTCTATTCTCGCTCAGAATCCCGAGAATAAAGTAACTGCCGACCTTCCTTTGGTCAATGGCTTCGCCGTAACCGTCAACCCTTCTGCCGACGGCACCCTGCTCCCCAACTTGGCTAAAGCCAATGAAGAAGGCAACCGCGTATTCATGGATGCCGAAATAGGTATTCCTCGCAACGAGTTAGCAGACCTCGAAAATACTTTCCGTCCCTTAATGGACACTGCTAATGTAACCTTGGGCGTAGACAAACTCCACGATCAAGGCATCACCGGTAAAGGCGTAACCGTATGTGTTATTGACACCGGTATTGCTCAGCACCCCGACTTCGAAGGTCGTATCGTTGGCTTCAAAGATATGGTCAACGGTCGCACTGAACCCTACGATGATCAGGGCCACGGCACTCACTGCACCGGTATTTGCGCCGGCAGCGGTAAGACTTCCGAAGGCAAGTACACCGGCGTGGCTCCCGAAGCCAACATCGTCGGCGTAAAAGTTCTGGATCGCAACGGTTCTGGCTCTCTTTCCAACGTTATCAAAGGCGTACAATGGGCCGTTGAAAACAAAGATGAGTTGAACATCGATGTCATCAGCATGTCTTTGGGCGGCTACGTCTCCCAGAGCTACAAAGATGACCCCGTAGTACAAGCTGTTGAAGCTGCTCACGCTGCTGGTATCAGCTGCGTAGTCGCCGCCGGCAACGAGGGTCCCAGCTCCGGCACCATCGGTTCCCCTGGTAACGCCCCCCACGCCATTACCGTAGGCGCTCTCGATGACAGAGGCACCGTTGATCGCTCCGACGACCAGCTGGCTTACTTCTCCAGTCGTGGTCCCAGCCGTATCGACAAACTCGAGAAGCCCGACATTTTAGCTCCTGGTGTAAACATTACTGCTACCTCCCACAAGGGTAAAGGTTATGTAAGCATGTCCGGTACTTCCATGGCTACTCCTTTTGCAGCCGGTGTCGACGTACTCATGCACCAAGTAAAGCCTAACATCAGCCCCGATCAGGTTAAAGAAATCATGATGAAGAATGCTGATGCTCTCGAAGGCGTAAGCAAATTCGAGCAGGGTAAAGGCGTTATCGATCCTCAGGAAAACATCGAGTTCTTGATGGGCAAGTAGAGATACCCCCTATGAGGGAAGCAAATTAAAGTTTGTATTCCTCACAGATGGAGTAGAAAAGGCACTCATCCAAATTATAACGGAGAGTGTCTTTTTTATTTTAAGCCCAACTTTTACAAATAAATATACGCGATCTATTCACCGAACTTTAGATCTGGCAAATATTATATTCAGCACAGCAAATATAACACAAATAGCCCCGGATGAACTAACCTCAACCGGAGCTCAAAAAACATATCCGCCTAAAAGCCTGCTCCAGCAGGCTTTTAGGTAAGACGCCTATTTATGCTGCAAAGCGTAAGAAACGAGTATGGAAAGAACAATAAAGGCTACTGCCAGATAGTTACTTACAGTTTTTAACTGTTCTTCAAAGCTTTTCTTACCCTGATATTTATTATGCTCTACGGCAGTACCGCCACCAAGCATTCCCTGCAGACCGCCCTGTTTCTGCTCACGCTGCATAACTACACCAGTAAGACAGATACAAACTAGCAGATAGAGGAACATCAAAATATACTGAATTACACTCAATTTCATAACTGCAGGTTCAGCAGCGGGGGCTGCCGCAGGAGCTGTAGCGGCAGCTCCTCCGGGCACAGCTTGGCCTAAGAAAGACCAAATGCTCAAACAGACGTCTAAATACATTATCCTAAATTCCTAATCCACAAACAAAAAAAAATTAATAGCGCACAATTTGAGTGAAGCTGTCAGCTTTGAGGCTGGCTCCACCTACTAAAGCACCATCAATATCACTGCAGGCCATAAAGCCGACGATATTGGCCGGTTTAACACTGCCGCCGTAAAGCAAACGCACCTTATCAGCAATTTCCTTATTAAAAATTTCTTCTAAAGTCTTGCGCAGCAATACCATAGTTTCGTTGGCGCTTTCGGGAGTATCGGTCTTACCGGTACCTATAGCCCAAATAGGTTCATAAGCAATTACCAGTTGACTGCCATCTTCAATTTCCAACCCTTGCAGAGCACCACGCAGTTGGCTGGTAACAACTTCAGCAGTTTTATTCTCTTCACGCTGGGCTAAACTTTCACCCACACAAAGAATGGGAATCAACTTGTGAGCAACGGCAGCCGCTACTTTAGCAGAACAGCTCTCATCTGTTTCGCCAAACATAGCTCTGCGCTCAGAGTGACCGATAATAACCATACGGCAACCGACATCCAGAAGCATAGGAGCAGAAACTTCTCCTGTATAAGCACCGAAATCTTTCCAATAAAGATCTTGAGCACCTAAGTAGACGTTATCATATCCTTCTACTAATTTTTCGACATCGGCTAAAAGGTGAAAAGGAGGACAAATTGCAATATCGCGATCCTTTACATCGCCCACTTGGGCCAATAATTCGGTCACCATATTGTGGGCCTCGGTACGAGCCATGTTCATTTTCCAATTAGCTGCTAAAAGCGGAACGCGCATAAAACCTCCGAAATCTGAAAAATGATAGCAAGACCGCAGCAAACGGTCAAGCTATCAAAGTTACTAAAAGTTGATAATTACTTGCAAAGAGCTACTACGCCGGGAAGCTGACGTCCTTCGACAAACTCTAAGGAAGCACCACCGCCAGTAGAAACGTGAGTAATTTTGTCAGCCAAACCAGCCTGAGTAAGAGCAGCAACGGAGTCACCGCCGCCTACTACGCTGCGAGCTTCGGAAGCAGCCACCGCTTCTGCAATTCGACGAGTACCATTATCGAAGGGCTTCTTTTCAAATACGCCCACAGGGCCGTTCCAGAAGATCGTCTTGGCTTTGCTTATAATATCTTGGAATTTGGCAATAGTCTTGGCACCTACGTCTAATCCCATCTTATCAGCGGGGATAGCGGTGACATCAACCTGAGTGTGGGGAGCATTTTCGGCAATTTCATCGGCCACAACCACATCTTCAGGAAGAACGAGCTCGGTTTTGGTTCCTTTGACCTTGTCCAAAATAGACTGAGGCACAGCTAAGTCGCCATCGCAAAGGGAACGACCGATCTCTAAGCCGCGCACTTTGAGGAAAGGATAAGCCATGCCGCCGCCAACCAGAATAGCATCAGCTTTACCAATCAGATTTTCCATAACGCCAATCTTATCGGAAACTTTAGCACCACCCAAAATTACAACAAAGGGAGACTCGGCATCGGTAAGAAGCTTGCCCAACTCGTTGAGTTCTTTTTCCATGAGCAAACCGGCGGCAGAAGGCAGGAAAGAAGCCACACCGGTAGTGGAAGCGTGAGCGCGGTGAGCAGAACCGAAAGCGTCATTCACATAAATATCGGCTAAAGAAGCCAACTCTTTGGCAAAGGCTTCATCATTGTCAGTCTCTTGAGCATAGAAACGCACATTTTCGAGCAGCATAACCTGACCGGCTTCAAGTTTACCAGCCATAGCGGCAGTTTCTTCGCCAATGCAGTCGGGAGCCATCTTAACTTCTTGTCCCAAGAGCTCGGCTAAACGAACGGCTACGGGCTTTAAGGAATACTTAGGATCTTTCTTCCCTTTAGGACGGCCCAAGTGAGAAGCCAGAATAACAGCAGCGCCGCCTTCTAAAAGAGCTTTAATAGTAGGCAATGCAGCGCGAATGCGATTGTCGTTGGTTACAGTCTCACCATCTAAAGGAACATTGAAGTCCACGCGTACTAAAACTTTTTTGCCTTTAACATCGAGATCGCGAATAGTGTTGAATTTACTCATGGGTGAACGTCCTTCTTACATATAAATATAGGAGCCCCTGCAGAATTATCTCCGGGGGCAGCAGCAGAAGAGTACCCTTCTGGGGTAGTCTTCTGCTCTTATAAGCACCGATAGCCAAGTACAAAAGAAAAGCCCGGAAAAGAATCCGGGCCCGACTAGTCAGAATTAACTAGCGCTCGCTGATGTTAGCCTTACCGGTAATCATGTAGTTGACCAGATCGGCTACACGGTTGGAGTAACCCCACTCGTTGTCGTACCAAGCCACTACCTTAACCATATCGCCCTGTACCATAGTCAAAGGAAGGTCAACGATACTGGAACGAGGATCCATCTTGTAGTCGACAGAGACCAAAGGCTCATCGGAAGCACCGAGTACACCCTTCATCTTGCCAGCAGCAGCCTTGCGGAAAGCTTCGTTAATTTCCTCTACAGTAACGTTCTCTTTCTCAACAAAAGCCACGAGGTCAACAACGCTGACGGTGGGGGTAGGAACGCGCATAGCGAAACCGTCGAACTTACCCTTCAGTTCAGGAATGACCAAAGCTACAGCTTTAGCAGCACCGGTGGTGGTAGGAATCATAGAGAGGGCAGCAGCGCGAGCGCGGCGGAGATCCTTGTGAGGGAGGTCCAAAATGCGCTGGTCGTTAGTATAAGAGTGAATAGTGGTCATCAAGGCGCGCTTAATGCCGAACTCATCGTTCAAAACTTTAGCGAAAGGAGCCAAGCAGTTAGTGGTGCAGGAAGCGTTGGAAACAATGTCGTGCTTAGCGGGATCGTAATTTTCATGGTTTACACCCATGACGATGGTGATATCCTCACCTTTGGCGGGAGAAGTAATGATGACTTTCTTAGCACCGGCTTCGAGATGCCAGGAAGCCTTCTCGCGATCGCGGAAGATGCCGGTAGACTCTACAACATACTCAACACCAAGTTCTTTCCAAGGAAGATTCTTGGGATCTCTCTCGGCCAGAATTTTAATAGCCTGACCATTAATTACGATAGAGCCTTCTTTTACTTCGACGGTACCAGGGAAAATGCCGTAGTTAGAGTCGTATTTGAAAAGGTGAGCCAATACAGAGGGTTCTGTAAGGTCGTTGATAGCGACAACTTCCATAACATCGCCGTAATTTTCAATCATCATTTTGGCGACTTGGCGACCAATACGACCGAAACCGTTAATAGCAACACGTACTGACATTTTTTCCTCCAAAAATAGACGCCTCAAAACATATTATACAAGAGGACGTCGGTTAAAAAAACTTGTCGAAAGCCTTAGGCGTCTGCAAGAACACAACAGAGCCTGCAGACCTTTCCTTCTAAGAAACCCTTTAACGTTTTTGCTCCTTCGCTAGGATTCGGATTTTTCCCCTTCCTGACTGTGTTAGAATTTTATTCACAATTGAAATTTAGCTGCCAATCAGCCGGAAAAGCAAATTTTTTTAAAACATTCATACTGTTTTCTGACACCTAGCCATACTTTTTTTGTTTTTTCGCTTTGATCACTTCCATATGCCACAACTTACAGCTTAAAACTGCATTGTACTTAACTTCACTGCCTAAAGTTCCCTTAAAAGGGGGAACTCTAACTTAGGAAACGAAGTCAAGATCATGCGTCGTTTCTGCTTCTTTTCAATTTTCGTTCTGCTGGCCAGCCTGCTTTTGGCCGGCTGCATGCAAAAAGGAACAGGCCCCAAGCCTCTCTTAGTTTGGTCGGGCATGGATGCCGAGTTCCCTACCCTTAAGCGCCAGTGCCAAGATTTCGAAAAGCAAACTGGCCTTAAAGTTGAATTGCTTAAAGTACCCTATCGGGATTTGAAAAATAAGTTTCTTGTAGCTGCTCCGGCAGGTTTAGGCCCAGATATCGTGGTCGGCGCTCAAGACTGGATCGGCATGCTGACTGTAGCCGGCCTGCTCTCTCCCATTCCCGATGAAGTCATAAATCAATCGGATTACGTCCCCGTTGCCCTCGATTCCGTAAAATTCGATCAGCAAATTTACATGGCTCCTCTGTGCATGGAATGCTTGGCCATGTTCCGCAATCCCGATCTTATGCCCGAGCGTCCGCAGACCACTACCGAATTGGTAGCTCAAGCTCAACGGATTCAGAAAGAATCGGATGGAAAAATCAACGGTTTCTATTTTGAAATAAAAGAGCCTTACTTCTCTCTGCCTTTCCTTCTTGCCGAAGGAGCCTACATGATAGGAAAAGACAGTCAAGGCAACTACGTTCCCACCGACGTAGGGATGAATACTCCTGGAGCGGTCAAAGGAGCGGAGTTCCTGCGCGATCTCGGCCAGAAGTACGATCTCATCAAACAGGGTAGCACTGAAAACATTTCGAGAACTCTCTTTTTAGAAGGCAAGGCTGCCGTAGTTCCCAACGGCCCCTGGTTCCTGGATCAGATAAGAATTTCCGGTGTACATTACGTGATCGATCCTTTCCCTGTTACCGAATCAGGTAACCCCATAAAACCGTTCCTCGGAGTTCAGGGCTTCATGCTGAACAAATATTCTCAAAGACCTCAAGATGCCGGCAAGTTGATGGCTTTCCTGAGCTCTCCTGAAAATATGGCTGCTATGAGCACAACTTCCGGTCGCCCGCCGACAAAGATGTCCGCTCTTGAGCTTTGCAAAGACAATAAGGACATTGTCGCCTTTGCCAACATTTGTACCAATAGTGTACCTATGCCCACTCACCCTGCAGCTATGCAGATTTGGGAACCTATGAGGCAAAGTATCGAGCTTATAAGCAAAGGACAAGTAGACATTCCTACCGAGCTTAAAACAGCCAACGATCGCATAATTCAAAAGATCAACTTAATGCTTGAATAAGCACTAACCATAAGCTGTAGGGGAATATAAATGAAAAATAAAAACGGACTGATCCCATATGCTTACCTCACTCCGGCCCTGATCTTGCTGGGAGTGCTGAGTCTGCTGCCTAATCTCTACTCCGTATATTTGGCTTTTACCAACTACTCTCTCTACCATTACAATGAGTTCAGTTTTGTTGGTTTGCGCAACTTCATGAAAATTATCAGTGGTCCGGAGACAGCTACTTTTATGCGCGTCTTTATCTGGACCCTTATCTGGGCCGCTGGATCGGTTCTGCTCAGTCAGGCTGTGGGAATTTTCTTGGCTGTTCTGTTGAACAAACCCGACTTAAAAGGAAGTTCCGTTTATAGAACTCTCTTTATTGTGCCTTGGGCTATCCCGGCCTTCATTTCCGTTTTAATGTGGCAAGGATTGCTCAACACGGAATTCGGCGCTTTCAACGTTATTTTGAAAAACTTAGGCTTGGATAATTTACTAAAGTATCTGCTCAGTTTCATGGGGTACGACCTGCAGCTGCCCATTGCTTGGCTAGATCGAGTCGGCTGGGCCCATATCTCTGTACTTATGGTGAACATTTGGTTGGCCTTCCCCTTCCAGCTCACCGTATGCTTAGGCGCCTTACAGTCGGTGCCTACCGACGTATATGAAGCTGCCGATGTAGATGGAGCCAGTCCCTGGTTGCAATTTAAATCGATTACCCTTCCCCTGCTGCGCTCTTCTCTGCTGCCGGTATTGATCTCCAGCTTTGCCTTCAACTTCAACCAGTTTACCGCTATCTACCTGCTGACCGCCGGTGGTCCCCCAGTTCCGGGCAGCGATGCCGGAGCTACGGACATTCTGATCACGTACTCATACAAGCTGGCTTTCAACTCATTCCAATACGGTTTAGCCTGCGCTTATGCTATCTTCATCTTCATTTTGGTAGCAACCCTTTCCGGCGTCAACTTCAAGATGACCGGTGCTTTCGATGATATTAAGTAATCAGAGCCGACTCTATTACAGATCTCGCACTAATAAAGAGGAATTGTTATGTCTAGAAAAATGACCACCCTCCAAAAGATATTGCTCCATCTGCTGCTTATCATTTGCGTAGGCCTGACGGTTATGCCGGTCGTTCTGGTACTCTTCTCTTCGTTAAAAGAGAGCTCCACGCTGATTTCTACTAACCTCATTCCCAGGTTTAGCGAACTGTCTCTCATAAATTACAAGCGTCTGCTTACCGAGACTCCCTTCCTACGCTGGGTTTGGAATACCGTAGTAGTTTCAGCTCTCTCTAGCATTATCGCGATTATTGTGACTGCTTTAGCCGGATACGCTTTCTCCCGCTTCAAGTTCTTCGGACGCAAAAACGGCCTGATGACCATGATTTTGCTGCAAATGTTCCCTGCTGCTATGGCTATGGTAGCCATATTCAGCATGCTTCAACACTTGGGAGATCTGACCGGAGGTCTGGTCGGCTTAGACTCCCTGCTGGGCCTTTCCTTAGTCTATATCGGCGCAGGTATTCCTTTTAATACCTGGATGATTAAAGGTTACGTCGATTCCCTCCCCAATGAGTTGGAAGAATCGGCCCTAATCGATGGAGCCAGCACTACTAAAACTTTTGTCAGCATTATTCTGCCTTTGATGGGCCCCATTTTGGCAGTAGTAGCTATATTTAATTTCATTAGTCCCTACAGCGACTTTATTTTCCCCTCTGTAGTAATATTCGATGAAAGCAAATATACTTTAGCCGTAGGCATGCAGAGTTTTATTTCTGGCAACTTCTCTACAAACTGGTCTCTCTTTACAGCCGGTTCTATTCTGGGAGCTATCCCCATTATGGTGCTCTTCTTCCTGTTGCAGGGCTTCTTAGTTGAAGGTCTTACCAAAGGAGCTGTAAAGGGCTAAATAATCCAATATAAGAAATAAAAATATCCAAGGTTCACCGGGCCTTGGATATTTTTATTGGTCGATAAATCAGAAGAAAGAGAAACTGATAATTATGACTCCTGACATTACTAGGCACAACCATTGCCGGGCAGTCCTCACTGGTGTGCTTCTGTTAATTGCCATTTGGCAGCCCCTCTCGTCATCAGCCCAAGACGTCATTTTGCAGGAGCCTTATAAGTCACAGGCCTACTTAAATGCTTACTATCAAACAATCCGCTATTATAATTCCACTTTAAGCGACGAAGATACGAAAAAAATAGTGCTGGCTATACTTCACTATGCCTATGAATATTCTCTTGATCCGCGTCTAGTCACAGCAGTTTTGGCCTGCGAATCAAATTTTAATCCCAGAGCTGTTTCTCCGGCAGGGGCTGTCGGATTGGGACAACTTATGCCAGAAACGGCCAAATCGATAAAAACAGATGATCCTTACAACATAAATTTGAATATACGCGGAGCCTGCTATCTTTTGAAAGGCCATTTACTGCGCTACGGATGCAGCAGTACGGCAGATTTAACTTACCTCCCCGAAGCCTTATCACTCACTCTAGCCGCTTACAACGCTGGCCCGGGAGCAGTATCGAAATATAACGGCATTCCTCCTTACCGAGAGACCCAAAATTACGTGCGCAATGTCTTAAGAGAGTATAAGCGCCTATGTGGATACGAATAATAAGCGAAAATGACATAAGTTTAAAATTCGGCAACTATTTCAAATACTTCATCTCTAAATGAAATACGTTTTCCGAAAGCTGCCGTATCGTTACAGATAAAAAGAAACACTTTTACTCTCAAGAAGGACAAAGGCCGAAACTAGGCAATTAAGGGCCGAAAAACGACATGTTTTAGAGAAATTGTTTATAACTGCAGATATAAAATTGCAAGGGAGTTGCCACGTGAATCTGTACAAATTTATTTTTACTTTAATACTTGCCTGCGGAGTCTTCTGCTCTCTACAAGCTCCGGTTAAAGCAGAAGAGAGTAGTCAAGAGGAAATGACTCAGGCCCTGCAAACTTTCTACGCCGGTCAATGGGACGAATCTATAAGACAATTTGAAGAAATTCTCACCAAAGAACCTAACAATACTTTAGCTTTGGCCTATATTTTAGACGCCTATTACCGCAAAAAAGATGTAGACGGTATAGTCAGTCAAATTGAAACCGAAACCGCTTCGGCCGGCGAAAACGGAGAGTCTTTAAGCAAGCTTGGCATGGCCTATTTTTTAAAAGGTAAGCTCCTGCCCAACTCTTTAGACGAAGCTCTTACCGAATTCAAATCGGCTGTAGAAAGCGACCCTGAAAATTCTATGGCCTACTCTGGTATGGGTTTAGTTTACTTTCAGAAGCGTATGATGCCACGCGCCAAAGGTTTCTTCGTGAGAGCTTTGCGCCTTAATCCTCACGACATTATGGCTATGGATCGCTTAGGCAATATCCTTTTAGTAGACGAAAAGAAACCGTCTGAAGCCAAAGACATTTATCAGCGTATCGTAGAAGAACTGCCTGCCTATCCCGATGGACAATATTTTATGGGTTCGGCCCTTTACGATATGGGCAAATATGAAGAGGCTATCCCCTATCTGAAGCGCAGCGCCGAACTTGACCCCAAAGGATATACTCAAGGCTTCGATGCTTTAACCCTCTGCGGCGATATTTACTTGAAGGAAGGACGTTTCGAAGAAGCCCTTTCCATTTACGAAGAAGCTAAAAAAGTCCGTCCGGACAGCACCTATGTAGATTACAAAATGCAGCTGGCCCGAGATAAAAAGACAGCTCCGGCTACCAAAGTAAACGATCATTAATTATTTTATATTTGTTTTCGAAAACTGCAGAGGGCCTAAGTGCTCAGGGGAGAACTTAGGCCTGCAAAGGAAATAGGAGGGCCTCGTTGAAGGAAAGGCTCTTCGCAGTTTTTTTTATTACCTCGTGAAGGAGTCTGGCTCTGTGAAAAAACTTATACCCGCTTTAGCCCTAGGCGCTGCGCTATTTTCAGCGCTTCCTGCGGCGGCCCAAACCGGTCCAGACCACGATATGCGCTTTGAGCTGACTTACAGCCCTTTGCGTATTTCTACGTCTAAACCTTCGGGTGTGATCCATTCTAATCTTACTGCCGTTACTTTTAGCGGTGAAGGCAGAATATTTGATGGAATTATGTTTGGCGGAAGCTTTACCAGAGGCGGCGGAAGCAAGTTGGACATAGTCGGCGTCAACGAATTTGACGACCCCATCACTATGAATTGCTCCGACCCCGAGTTTAATGACCTCAAGGTCTATGCAAAAATTCCCTTCAACTTAGCTTCAATTGCAAACAGCAGTCGCACTATGGACAAGCCTCCGGCAATGTCTCCTCTTTATGGCTATGTCGGCTACAAAAATACCAGTTTAACCTCCAGATGGCCTGATGGCGCTGGCCACACCGGAAAAGCAAACATAGAAAACTCGTCCGGTTTCGGCTTTGGTTTAGGCGCTGAGTTCAACTGGAATCCGGTAGGTCTCTATGGCCAGGCAGTATATTATCCCTGCATGATCACTAAGAGCGTTGGCTTAGACGGCAATCCCGACGGCAAACTCAATGTTTGGGAATGGGACGTTGGTCTAAGAACTAACTTTAAAGACAGCCCTATCCAAGCAAAAATTGGCTATCATTACGAACAGCATAGTGCCAGCAATTTGAACCTGAAATACGACGGGATTCAAATTGGTGCGACCGCCGAGTTCTAATTTACAAACTCTTGCCTAAAAAAAATCCCCTGCTCTGCAGCCTCAAACTCTGAGACACAAGAGAGGGGATTTTTGTCTTTTGACGGTCTCCTATAAAGGGCATCTGTTGCCCAAGGCTCTGGACAGGGTAAGCGGATCGGCGTACTCAAGGTCGGAACCCATAGGCAAGCCTGAGGCCAATCTGGTCAGCTTAACACCGCTGCCCGAAAGAATATTTTTGATATAGAGAGCCGTAGCCTCACCGGGAACAGTAGGGTTGGTGGCCAAAATCACTTCTTTAATCGGTTCTCTGCTCAAACGCTCTTGCAGGGAATCTATATTGAGCTGCTCGGGCCCTATGCCATCAAGAGGAGAGATGAGCCCGCCCAAAACGTGATACAGACCGGCGTATTCTCCAGAATTTTCCATGGCCATTAGATCGCGCGCATTAGCAACTACACATATAGTATCGGCACTTCGCCCCGGACTGCGGCAAATTTCACACAGTTCTCCTTCTGCTAAATTGCCACACCTAGAGCAAGCATTCAAACGAACCTTAACTTCAACCATGGCCCGAGCCAAAGCCTCAACGCGCTCTCGAGAAGCACCTAACAAGTAGAAAGCTAAACGGGAGGCAGTCTTGGGACCTACCGTCGGCAGCTGTTGCAACTGTTCTAAAAGGCGCTCCAAAGACTTAGGGAATTTGGACATTTTCTACTAGAAAAGACCCGGAGGTAAATTTAAACCGGCAGCAACTCTTCCCATACGATTAGAAGAGAGCTCACGGGATTTTTCTAATCCATCGTTGATAGCGACCAAAACTAAATCTTCTAAAACACCGACGTCATCGGGATCTATGGCATCTTTGGCAATACTTATAGAACGAACAACCTGACTGCCAGTAACAACAACCTTCACGGCACCGCCGCCCGAAGATCCCTCTACAGTAGCGTTTTCCAGTTCTTTTTGAGCGGAGGCTAAATCGTTCTGCATCTTTTGCATTTGCCTCATAATTTGTCTCTGCATAGAATTATATCTCCATCATATAAAGATAAAACTGCCCTCAAAGGCTAAAAGAAGATCTTCTCGTTCGCCCTGCGATCCTTTAAGCCCTCCGGGGAAAAAGCTAAGCTAAAGCCCTGCAAGCCTGCAATGCGCTTTTTTAACATTAGCCCTAAAAAACATCTGGACCGCTAAACGTCAATGCTCTTAACGTAAATTTTCTTTCCCTCAGCTTCTAAAATATACATATGCGGGTATTGACCACCACGCGGCTCGGAAACGCTACCCGGATTTATATAAAGCACATCGTTTTCGTAATACTGTTTATAACGATGAGTGTGTCCATAAACGACAACATCTATCTTGTTAGGATTAGGATTGAAAGAAAGACAATCTATATTATGAATTACGTATATATTCAGTTCTCCGGCTTTGAGAACAGCATCTTTAGGCAAGTCATCAGCCCAAGGACGCCAATCGCAGTTGCCCCTAACCACTGTGAGAGGGGCAATAGCTTCCAATTCGGCCAAAATAGCCGGGCTTTCAGTATCGCCAGCGCAGACAATATAATCACAATCTTGAAGATGATCCAGCACCGCAGGTTCGATGCGACCGTGTATATCAGAAATTAAAGCTATTCTAATCATGGGAGCGAGCGCCTTTTTCAATAATATTGATGCCTTCTTCTGCAGGGTCAAATACTATAACTAATTCACCTTTAGCTAACCTGTGTTTGAGAATGTCTATTTTCTTTTGCAAAGGTATAGAGCATTCATATCCCCCTCGGGTGGCGTACTCTTCCAAAACTCCCTGCAAAGCTTCTTCACTTAAACGCTGATAAGGCACTTCAATTAAGCGGCTATCGATATTTTCATCCACAGAAGTTCAACCTCCACTCACTAAAAGTTATTTGCCCAGATCGTTGTTTCTGTAAGTACTAACCACACGTCCGTCAAAACTGTTGAGAATTAAATTTACAGTGTGCATGTATTCATCTTCAGGCGAAACAACTGCCCTTAAACGAGCTTCCAATTTTATGGGCCGACGCATAGCTTCACTTAAAACGGCTTCAACTTCTTCTTTTTTGCTTAAAATAGACTCATAATCGCTGCTGCGGCTATTTTCATAGCGTATAACTATTACGCCTTTCACCGCAGACAGGCAGCGTGTATCACGCACAAAAGAGAATATGTCTGGACGTTTTTTCTCAATATATCCCAAGAGCTTCTGCCAAACGGCTTCAGCAGAATTAGGTTTTACTTTGGTTGAGTCCTTAGATTTTGTTTCTGAAACAGATTTTACGGAAGCCGCTACTTCTTTCTTACGGGGGGCTAAATTAGCGGAAGCCTCAGCTACACTATCCCACCCCAAGTCTTCTTCAGCAGTTTTGCTACTTTCTGTTCCCTCAAACGCAGAAGAAACAACTTCGGCCGCTTTCCTATTACTTACCAAAGTTTTGCCCCCAGCTGATAAGTCGGCAGGCAACTTAGTAGAAACCGCTGGTGCCCCTTTACTACCTTCAAACTTGGGAGTATCCCACCCGGAACTACTTCTACGATCGCTTCCCGCAACACTGGCCAATCCGTTTGAGGCGGTACTCAAAACCTTTAAACTGGCTATCTCTGCCTCCAAAGCTTCAATTCTAGCCAGTAATCCGTCTTCGCTGCTTTTAGCTGTCGGCACCGTAAGCTTAATAAGCGTAGTCTCCCAAATTAAACGGGCGCTGTCTCCGTCGGAAAGTCGGCGCTGCAAGTCACTGACAGCACCTATCCAATTCATAATAGTACCCAACTTAACCAAATTAGCTTGGCTGCTCAACTCCTGAAAATAATTATCTGTAACTCCTAAAGATTCTTGATCGGCAGCTTTAACGCTAATCAGCATCATTTGACGCATATATTCCAGCAATTCAGCAGCCAACTTATTTAAATCGCGCCCTTTTTTCATCAGATCGTCTAATACAGTTAATACACGACCGACATTCTGTTCAATAAAACCAGCAATCAGATCTTGTATAGCTTCCGCACCAGCCAACCCTAAAAGGCTTCTAATATCTTCGCTGCTAATTTGAGTCGATACACCCTGTCGGCCACAGAAAAACATAGCCTGCTCCAACATAACTAATGCATCGCGCATTGAGCCTTCAGAAGCGCGGGCAATGAGCTCAGCTCCTAAATCGTCAATAAGGAACTGCTCGCTCTGCGCCGTTTTCTTTATATGGGCTACAGTCTGACTTAGAGTAAAACGTTGAAAATTGTAACGCTGACAGCGAGATATAATAGTTGCCGGAATTTTTTCCGGATCGGTAGTAGCTAAAATAAAAATAACGTGCGCAGGAGGCTCCTCCAGAGTTTTTAAGAGAGCATTAAACGAAGAGTCGGAAAGCTTATGTACTTCATCGATGATATAAACTTTATAACGAACCTGAGCAGGAGCGAACTGTACTTTATCTACGATAAGATCGCGAATTTTATCAACTTGAGTATTTGAAGCAGCGTCTATTTCCAAAACATCGAGACAAGAGCCTTCCGCTATCGAACGGCAAGCAGGACAGACACCACAGGGAGAGGCAGTAGGGCCATCAGCACAGTTAAGAGCCTTGGCCAAAATTCTGGCTGTACTTGTTTTACCGGTACCGCGGGGACCGCAGAAAAGATAAACGTTAGCCGTACATTTAGAAGCCAAAGCATTTTTTAAAGTTTTGACGACTACTTCCTGGCCTATTAAATCATCAAAGTTTTGTGAGCGGTACTTTTGAAAAAGTGAGAAACTGGCCATAGTTTTAAACTGCTAAAATTTAGAGCCTATGAAAAAAATTAGTGCCGAAGCAGGAAATATATTATCATATATCGTTCAGAAATACAGCGCACCGCTTAATCCCCTTCAAAGAGACTACAAATTAACTTGTAAAAAAAAGCCCTCTCTTTACCTCCTCAGAACTTCAGCTAGCTAGGCGTAGCCTAAGAAAGTAAAAAATGATAAAATCGAAAGTGGCCGGTATGCACCGACCATATTCTAATGGACGCGATTTCTGAGATCCGTCCTATAAGGAATTACCGAAACATATGAACAACGATGCTAACATGGATCGTGCGGAATCCGCTTCTCCTCATGCCACCAACTTTATCCGCAACATTATCGACGAAGATTTGGCCAACGGCAAGCACACTACTGTAGTAACTCGCTTCCCCCCCGAACCTAACGGTTATCTGCACGTAGGCCACGCCAAAGCCATATGCTTAGACTTCGGTTTAGCCCAGGATTATCAAGGTACTTGCCATTTGCGTATGGACGACACTAATCCCGGCAAAGAAGAGCCTGAGTATATCAACGCCATTAAAGAAGACGTAAAATGGCTCGGCTTTGATTGGGGTGAAAAAGTCTACAACGCTTCCGACTACTTCGACCGCCTGTATGAATATGCTGAACGCCTCATTATGAAAGGCAAAGCATATGTCGACGATTCCAGTGCCGAAGAAATACGCTTGAGTCGCGGTACTCTCACTGAACCTGGCCAAAATAGCCCTTGCCGCGATCGCTCTATTGAGGAAAACCTAGACCTTTTCCGTCGCATGAAGGTCGGGGAATTCCCGGATGGTTCAAAAGTGCTGCGCGCCAAGATCGATATGGCTCACCCCAATATCGTTATGCGCGATCCTACTCTGTATCGTATCCGCCATCAAACTCATCCTCACACCGGAGACAAGTGGTGTATTTATCCCATGTACGATTTTACCCACTGTCTTTCCGATTCTATCGAAGGTATAACCCACTCTTTATGTACCTTAGAGTTTGAGAATAATCGTCCTCTTTACGATTGGGTTTTGGAAAATGTCGGAGTAGAGTGTCGCCCTCGTCAGATTGAATTTTCCCGCCTCAACTTAGAATCGGTAATTGTCAGCAAACGCAAACTGCTTCAACTGGTTAAAGAGCATAGAGTAAACGGCTGGGATGATCCTCGCATGCCTACTATTGCCGGTATGCGCCGCCGCGGTTACACCCCCGAGGCCATCCGCTTATTCTGTGACCGCATAGGTATAAGCAAAGCGGAAACCTGGACCAGTTACTCCGTTTTCGAACAAGCTGTACGTGATGACCTCAACCCTAAAGTGCCGCGCATTATGGGAGTATTGCGTCCTTTGAAGCTCGTTATTGACAACTATCCTGAAGGACAAGTAGAAGAGTTCGAAGCTCCGTACTTCCCCGACGACCCGCCGAAGATGGGCTACCGCAATCTGAAGTTCACTAAAGAAATTTTTATTGAACGCGACGACTTCATGGAAGAGCCCGTACCCAAATTCTTCCGCTTAGCCCCTGGACGCGAAGTGCGCCTGCGCCGGGCCTATATTATTAAATGCGAATCGGTTGTCAAAGATGAAAACGGTAATATAACCGAAGTACATTGCACTTACGATCCGGAGTCTAAAGGCGGCAATCCTGCCGACGGACGCAAAATAAAAGGAACGCTGCACTGGGTTTCCGCTTCCGAGTCAATTTCCTGTGAAGTAAGGCTGTACGATCGCCTCTTTGCGGTCGATCATCCTGCCACTACCGAAGGTGTCAACTTTATTGATGAGCTCAACCCCAACTCGTTGGAAGTTATCACTAATGCCAGAGTCGAAAGCAACATGCTTCACACTCCAGCCGGCAAGTGGTTCCAATTTGAACGCACCGGCTATTTCTACACCGATAAAGATACTACCGACGATCACATAGTTTTTAACCGAGTGGTCACTTTAAAAGACACTTGGGCAAAAATTATGCAGGGTAAAAAATAAACTTACCAACATTTAACCTAAAAAGCCGCTCTTTTCTTTGGAGAAAGGAGCGGCTTTCTAGATTTTAATTTAATGAACCGATACAAAAAACTGCTAAAATTTGCAGTCGGCCAAATTTTTACATGGTATCTCCAGCTAAAGCATGGCGACAAGAACAATCCTGAGTTAAATCGGCCTTTTCAACAATTTTGTAAATGAGCGTTTTTAATTTCTGATTATTTTCAGCAAAGACCCGACAAACCTCATTACCGGTTACAGCTTCAGCTACTCCTTCAATGCCAGCATCATAATCGGTAACTAAAGAGATATTCACGTAACATATTTCCATCTCGCGGGCCAAATAGCACTCTGGATAGCCAGTCATATTGACAACATCCCAACCCATTTTTTTAAACCACTCGCTTTCAGCTTTAGTAGAAAAACGGGGCCCTTGAATGACAACCATGGTACCCTTGTTGTGAACTTCTATACCAAGCTCTTCAGCGCATCTAACTACGAAAGGACGCAAACAGGGACAGTAAGGTTCAGCTCCGGCAATATGTTTAACTTCCGGACCTTCAAAAAAAGTATCTTGGCGTCCCCAAGTTCTATCGACAAACTGATCGCAGACAACAAAACTACCGGGCTTGATTTCCAGGCGCAGGCTACCCACCGCACAAGGGCCTATAATGGCTTTAACTCCCAATTGCTTCATTGCCCAAATATTGGCTCGATAGGGTATTTTAGCCGGAGACAAGTGATGGTCGGCACCATGACGAGGCAAAAAGGCTACGCGTTTGCCATGGATATTAATTAAAGAAATTTTATCACTAGTCGGACCGTAAGGAGTATTGATCGCTACGGTTTCGGCATTGGAATCTAAACTATAAAATCCTGAACCGCCGAAAATACCAATATCTGCTTTAGCTTCACAAGTAAACACTTCTTAATATAACCTTCCTTACTTAAATCTGGATAAAAGATGATTTATCTCAATCTCTTCCGGCTCCTCTTCAAGCACAAATTGCAACCGCATCATTGGTTATCTCAGCGATCTGCCTTTTTACAAAACAGAACACAAAGTTTTATAAATTTTGGCGTTCGATTAGATTTGCTTTTTCATTGTATTAGATTAGAAAATTTAGCATTGTTCAGCTCGGCCTTAAGTATCAATTAAAGCGAAACATAAAAAAAAGACCTCAACCGATAAAGATTAAGATCTTGTCTACCTATGGTGGACGAGAACGGACTCGAACCGCCGACCCCCTGCTTGTAAGGCAGGTGCTCTAACCAACTGAGCTACTCGTCCAAAAAAAAGAGAAGCCCATTGCAAAACGCTGTTCGGCAAACTAAGCCTCTCACCCTATTTAACCGCCTCCCCTATGGAGGACGATATTTTAAGTGGTAGCCCGGACGGGAATCGAACCCGTGATCTCCGGCTTGAAAGGCCAGCGTCCTAAACCGCTAGACCACCGGGCCATGTACACTTTTTCTTTCGAAAAGAAACCAGAGGCTCTTGGTGGGCCCACCTGGATTCGAACCAGGGACCAATTAGTTATGAGCCAACTGCTCTAACCGCTGAGCTATGGGCCCAGGCCCTTCTGGCTCCGCCAGTATAACATCTGAAAAAAATTTATGCAAGGCCTTTCAAGCCCTAAAAACATATTTTTTTAAGTTTTTTTTCTGAAAATAAGCTTATATCCCCATAACCTGAGCTCAACCTAAAAGTTCATATAAAGTTGAGCACTCTGCAAAGCCGGTAAATGATTAGCTAAACCAAAGTATCGCTCACAAGCTGAAGAAATTTGCCGCAGTTTATATTGACGCTTTTGGGAAACAAATACGTAAAAGCGCCACAAATTGCGATGCTTGTCGCGCAGCACACTGACTTCAGGCAAATTGAGAGAAGCTAAAGATCGAGGAGCTTCTTCATCTATTTTTACTAAAACCTCAGCTTCTTTAAGCTGCATTTGGGCCGAAGGACAATAAATTATCAGTTCTCCTGTCTGCAATCCTAAATCGGCAGCCAGTTCGTCTTCAGCTTGACGGCGCAAAGCAGCGTTATGATGAAAACGCTCTACTAAAACGGCTTCGTTTTCTGCTCCGATGCGCCTAGTCAGCACATAAGCGCGCTTGTAAATTCTGCGCGCCTGGAGAGCTTTAAGAATGGCAGCAATGAGCGAATCGTTGCCAAAACGCCATTCAATAAAAGACAAAAGACGCTCGTCTCCCAGGGGCAGAATATCTTTGAGTTTAAGTCCTAATTCTAGAGAACGCTCTATAATTCTAGAAATCATAGCCCCTGAAGCTGTCTTTGTATGATGGAAAAAAACTCGCTCAGTTAAAAAATAGCGCAGCCGCAAAAGGTTGACTACTTCAGATACAAGATCTTCCCTGATCACGCCATTTTTCTGACACTCTAAATAAAGATGGCCATCAGCCACCCGCAAACTGCGCAGAATCCGCTTATCGTATTTTTGGGAAAGTCCGCAAAAAAAAGCATCACGAGCCAAATAATCCAAAAGATCGGCACAAAACATGCCACTGATCAGTTCACTCAGCCAAACCTTTTCCGCCGTTCCGTAGAGAATACTCTGTACCTGCTCAGCTATATTAAGTCTGCGGAGTGCCTTACCCAGTTCAGTACGCTTATTAAAGAACTCTTCAAAACGCTCAGGAGAATCGTGACGGCTAAAAACGCGCCTTTCATCTTCCACCGTATGGCCAAAAGGTATATGACCTATATCATGCAAAAGAGCGGCCGCACTCACCGCCAGTTTGTCAGTTCTGCTTACCTTGGTGCCGAACTCCTCTAATATGCTTAAGAGGCGGATGACCAGATGACAAGTACCCAAACTGTGTTCAAAGCGAGTGTGAACCGCTCCCGGATAAACAAGAGAAGCTGTACCCAGCTGCTTTATACCTCGTAGCCGCTGCATTTGAGTCGTGTCTATGAGATCTACCAGCTCTGAGGGGATAAAAATATCTTCGTGTACAGGATCTCTGAATATTTTCAAAACTTATTCGCCGTCGTCTTCTTCGCTCAGTTCTCCGGAATATACTGAAACTTCGCGAATCATGCAATCCAGCTGAGCGGCGCTCAACTGACTAACCGGACAAGCAGCCTGCAGAATAACATATTCGCAGCCATCTCCCTTACTGATCATCAGGCGACTGTAAATCAAGTTCTGATCGCAGAAGCGCAACAGCTCGGCCGGATCTAAATCTTCGCTGTATTCGCCTATTTCGGCTTCCACCACTACAGCTTCAGCTTCATGGTACATAGAGTCATCTACATCTACCATAAAGACATCAACTTCAGGTTGATCGTCTTGGTAGACACGAAAGACGTTCTCTTCAGGAATCCACTCAGCTTCCATGTGCTCATCATGATATTTAGCATAGACAATGAGCTCATCCATCAAGTTGTTAAGATATTCCGGGGCCTCTGAAGACTCTTCTTCAGGATTTACAGCTTCAGGATCGGTCATGAAAACACTCCTAGACAGAGGCTGGCCCTATATAAATAAAGCTCAGCTCTTGACAAAATTACGCGAACTGTAGCTTCTATCAGAGGCAGTGCTTCCCTCCTTACTCAAGTTAAAGGACAAAAACGGAACTACCGCCGAGTAAATTATCTGGCTGCAGTTCCGTTTTATTTACCGGTTAAACAAGACAAACAAACGGCCTTAATTTACTTATCAAGACCTTGAGGAGCAAAATTATTATCGGCTGTAAGGCGAACCGATGTTTCAGTAATATCACCTATATTGCCGAAACGCAGGTCGGTAAGGCGCTCTACTTCTCTTTGAGGTACCTGATAAATTTTAAATTCACCGGGATCAAACCCTTTACCCTTATTCTTTTTAGCTTTAAATAAAGAGCTATCCCCTTCTATAATGTCTTTCTGAGAAAGTATAAAGGAAGCACTTCTCAGAGCGCCTTTTTCATTCCAAACCACAGTTTTAAAAAACTGCAGAGGAATTTGCACCTCCTCCTTCATGGCCCCCTTGTTGTCGAATTTAGGATCATCAGCGGAAAAAATAGGACCTGTAATTACAGTCATTTTTTGACCGCTGCCGCGGGCGGAATTCAGCACATGATCTTCTAAGCGCAACCATTCTTTTTTATTTAAGCCGCCGTGCTGCAGCGCGGAGTTACAATAACTAAAAGTATCTTCTCCAGCTAATTTGGCATTATTTCCCCAGCAAGGATCCAGACGGCGCACCATATGACCACGGTCCAAATTATTGCCGCCGTAAGCTTCATCCCCCAACTGGTATTTGCGGGGAATACGTCCGTCTAAAGTCCAGCTACCTTCACGTTTGACAGCTCTGGAGGCTCTGCCATCTATATTGCAGATAGCATAAAAGCACTGCTTGCGCTCTTTATTCATAACCACTGAGTAGTTAGTATAAGTGAGCTCACATTCGCCCGGTTTATCGGTGCGCATGGCAACTTTATTTTTAATGGAATCGCCTAAACTAGGCAAAGGAAGTTCCACCCCTAAGAAGCTCTTGTCATAACCATTGCGTCCTGCAAACATACTTACAGGTTCTCCCTGAATACCTACTGCAGATGACGCAGAAGAAATTGAAGAAGCAAGATCTGCACCGCAACTTTGAAAAAGACGACCAGTTTTAGCAAATTGCTGTTCTTTAACAAATTGAGCGCCATCATCACGGCTAAAGGTGTCCGAACAACTGCTCTGATTTTTTTCTGAACACCGAAAGCTACTATCCAAAATATGATTATTTATATATAAAGAATTGCCGGAAAGGCTGCTTATTCCCATAGAAAGTACTCCGTGTACGCCAGGTATTATTGTCCCCGACTATCTCCCCCAAAATCATTCAGCAAAAAAAGCTGCCCAACCGAACAATTGGACAGCTTTTCCTACTCAGCAAAAGTACAAAACAAACTAGCTCAGCTTAGGAGCGTAATCGTTGTCAGCAGTGAGACGCATAGGTTTCTCAGTAATATCGCCAATGTTGCCGAAATGCAGATCGGTCATTTCCTCCAGCTGTTTCTGAGGCACCTGGTAAACGCTAAAGCGATCAGGATCTACACCTTTGCTCTTGAAGAGAGAGCGATCGCCGTTAATTATATCTTCCTGAGAGAGAACAAAGGAGACACTCTTGAGCTCGCCACCGTCGTTCCAAACAACAGTCTTGAAGAACTTCATAGGAATTTGGGTAGCTTCCTTCATCCGGCCTTTGTTGTCAAACTTAGGATCGTTCTCAGAGAAAATGGGACCAGTAATTACGGTGAGCTTCTGCTTAGCACCGGTAGCACTGTCGAGAACGTGATTTTCCAGATTTAACCATTCTTTCTGGTTTAAACCACCATGCTGCAAAGTCGCGTTGCAATAGCTGAAAGTGTCGCGGCTAGCTAACAAGGGGTCGTCGCCCCAACAAGGATCCAAGCGGCGAACCATGTGGCCCTTATCAATATTGTTGCCGCCGTAAGCTTCGTTGCCCAACTGATATTCGCGAGGGATTCGCCCGTCGATAGTCCAGCTGCCATCGCGCTTTACATCTTGATGGCTCTGACCGTCAATGTTACAAACAGCATAGAAACACTGCTTGCGATCTTTGTTCATGACTACCGAATAGTTGGTGTAAGTGAGCTCACATTCGCCGGGCTTATCGGTACGCATAGCGACCTTATCTTTAATAGAACTGCCTAAACCGGGCAAAGGCAACTCTATGCCTAAAAAGTCTTTATCGTATCCGTTGCGACCTTCAAACATGCTTACGCTTTCGATGTCGACTCCGGAAGCGGACATGACATTAACTTGCTGGTTTTCTCCAAGATTCTGAGCTTGGTTTCCACGTTGACAGCTTTGGAAAAGACGACCGGCTTTGGCAAAGTCTTGCTCTTTAGCAAACTGGACGTTGTCATCGTGCACAAAGACATCTTTGCCGGTACCCTGGAAGCCTTCAGGACGGCGAATAGAACTTTCAGAAACTTGATTGTTGATATATAAAGAACTACCAGAAATACTTCCGATACTCATTATTGACATCCCCTAGTTTTCTCCCCACCCCAGACATCATTTACCTATTAGATACTACAGAACTTTAAAGATTGTTTGTGCACAAAAATGTAACAACTTCACCAAAAAAATATTTAAAGAAATTCTTTTAGTAAAAAAAATGAGCACTGCCCAACGATGTAGGGCTTAAATTTTTATAGGCTTACACCATATAAACAAAGCAAACGTTAAACACAGTTCTCCAAAGCTGAAGTTATCTTAGTAAAATATTAAATATACACAACTAAGAACCTTCTGTGGCACAACTGAGCAGTGAGAATAGTCCCCCTCAAAAAAAGCACTCGGCTCTACTGACAGAATCGGTAGAAATCCCAGTGCCTTAAATAAACAAAGAATTATTTAATGATCTAAACCTGTGGGAGCATAATTATTATCGGCAGTTAATCGGGCAGGGTGCTCGGTGATGTCGCCGATATTGCCAAAATGAAGATCGGTAAGACGTTCAACTTCCTTCTGAGGAACCTGGTATACTTCGAAACGATCGGGATTAAAGCCACCCTTAGTTGTAATAGTGTCATCTTCTTTGATGATATCTTCTTGAGAGAGAATGAAAGAGGCGCTCTTAAGACTGCCTGTTTTTTCATCGGCCCAAACTACCGTTTTAAAAAACTTCATGGGTATTTGAGCAGGCTCTTCCATTTTGCCGTTATTGTCGAACCAAGGGTCATTTTCAGAAAAAATGGGACCAGTAATGACACTCATTTTTTGACCTTTGGCTGAAGCCAGTACATGATCTTCTAAAGCCAACCATTCATCCTGATTGAGACCGGCATGTTGCAAAGAAGCATTACAATAGCTAAAAGTATCACGGCTGGCTAATTCGGCATTTTTGCCCCAACAAGGATCCAAACGGCGGACCATATGACCTTTATCGATATTGTTGCGCTTGTAAGCCTCATCACCAAGCTGGTACTCGCGGGGGATACGTCCATCTAGAGTCCAATTGCCTGCGCGTTTAATATTATGCAAATGGTTGCCGTCTATATTGCAAATTGCATAAAAGCATTGTTTGCGATCTTTATTCATTACTACCGAATAATTGGTGTAAGTAAGCTCACATTCTCCCGGTTTGTCAGTGCGCATAGCCACTTTATCTTTTATGGAAGCACCCAATTCAGGCAAAGGCAGTTCTGAGCCTAAAAAGCTCTTATCATAACCGTTACGCCCCTCGAACATCGAAACTTTGTCTCCCTGAACGGAAACAGTTCCGGAAGCGGAATCAGTCTGTTGAGGAGCACAACTCAGAAAAAGACGGCCGACCTTGGCTAACTGTTGTTCTTTGGCAAATTGAACATTGTCGTCGTGTACAAAAACATCTTTGCCAGTTCCTTGGAACCCTTCAGGACGGCGGACAGAATTCTCGGAAATTTGATTATTCAAATACAGGGAGTTGCTGGAAACAGAACTTATACCCACAGCAGACAAACCTCTTGCTTCTCCCCCTCCCTAGTTTTCATCAACACAAATAATAGAGTACAGCTGTCAGAAAAAACTCTTATTATTTTTTCTAATAATGTCGTAAGGGTATCCCGAAAGAGTACATACTTTATCGGAATACCCTTACTTTAAGTGCCTAAACGGCCCTATCTGATTAGGGTTTACGCCAGCTTGGGAGCGTAATCGTTTTCAGCAGTTAAGCGCATAGGCTGTTCGGTAATATCACCGATATTGCCAAAGTGCAGATCGGTAAGACGCTCAACTTCTTTCTGAGGAACCTGGTACACCTCAAAGCGATCGGGGTCGAAGCCGCCCTTAGCGCCCAGAGAACCGTCACCATTAATTATGTCTTCCTGAGAGAGGATAAAGGAAGCGCTCTTGAGCTCTCCACCTTCATTCCAAACAACCGTTTTAAAGAACTGCATGGGAATTTGAGCAGGCTCTTTCATTTTACCGTGGTTGTCAAAATAAGGATCATTCTCAGAGAAAATGGGACCGGTAATCACGGTCATCTTCTGCCCCTTGGCTGAGGCAAGTACATGATCTTCGAGCTGGAGCCACTCTTTCTGATTGAGGCCGCTATGCTGCAGCGAAGAGTTACAATAACTGAAGGTGTCACGGCTGGCCAACTCAGCATTTTTACCCCAGCAGGGATCTAAGCGGCGAACCATATGGCCTCTGTCAATGTTGTTGTCGGCATAAGCTTCGTTGCCCAACTGGTATTCACGAGGAATACGTCCGTCAAGGGTCCAGCTGCCAGAACGCTTCACATTTTTATGAGTGGTGCCATCAATATTGCAGACAGCGTAGAAGCACTGTTTGCGTTCTTTGTTCATCACTACAGAGTAGTTAGTATAAGTGAGTTCACACTCACCGGGCTTGTCAGTGCGCATGGCTACTTTGTCCTGAATGGAGCTGCCAATGCCAGGAAGAGGAAGCTCGACTCCCAAGAACTTAGTGTCGTAACCGTTGCGGCCTTCAAACATACTGACCTCGTCAGTTTGCACCTCTGAGGGCCCTTTAGAAGTGTTGGGACCGTTAGGCCCCTTGGGGCCGCCGTGCTTACCGCGTTTCTTTCGTCCGGCAGCTTGGAAAGTTTCGTCGTTTACGCTCTGGAAGAGACGTCCGGCTTTGGCGAACTGCTGTTCTTTGGTAAGCTGAGCATCATCATCGTGCACATAGACATCTTTACCGGTGCCTTGAAAACCTTCAGGACGGCTGATAGACTGCTCTGAAATTTGTGTATTAGTATATAAAGAACTACCAGAAATACTTCCGATACCCATACTTTGCAATCCCTTATCTTTTTGCCTAGGTTGCTGCAGGTAACTCTTTGCTAATTCTACGATGAAAATACAAAGAAGTTGCTGCATAAAAACGCAGACCATTCTGGCAACAAACTGAAAATTTTGAAATAATTTGTTGTAAGAACTCTGCGAAACGTTATCTTTCAACAATTATGTACTGCAACGTGCAGACAAAATGTCGACGGAGGCGGAGTCATTCCTTAAGCTTAAGCTGCAGAATAGACACGCTTCAGACAATAACTGCCACCATAGTACATAATATAACCCGTTATTTATGGACAAATTTGTTACAACTTTGCCAAAAAAGTTAATAATAAATAAAAAAAATTGAAAAATTTTGACAAAAAATAAGCTCTATCACCATAAAAAAGGAAAAAAAATCGGCTAAAGCGGCAAAACTTTAACCGATTTTTTTCTTTATAAGGCCTCACAAGTCCGGATACTGCTGAAGTGAACGTACTCCCCCTATAGAGGCGGGAGACTTCTTGCAGGATGGGTTAAATACAATTCAGGTTCATGATCCAATATTTGCTTATGAGTCTGTATGCCAACTAGCCTTGTGAACAGGCGTGCTCGAACTGGCTCCATGACCGACATCAATTTTAGCTGCTGCCGTCTGGTTGAAAGTTTCGGCTAAAGTTTTACTGTCTTGTTCTTCAACTGCATCAGTTGAAGCTACTGTCGAGCCATCTTCATGTGGCAACTTATCACCGAAAGGAGAAGTAGTTACAACTTTCTGCCCCTCTGTATTGTCCAGAAGCTGTGTATCAGCAGCTTTTATCCCTTCAAGACTATTTACAGAATTTTCTACGGAAAAAACGGACGGAGAATCAGCAGTATGAACGGGAGGGGTAGTATTCTCTTCGTTCCTAGAGGCAGCAGCTCTCTTGGAGTAGTAGTAAGAAACAATTAAGAAAGCACAACCCAAGACAAAGAAAAGCAACAGTTTATAGCCTATAGGCAAACTGATAATATCGTAAGTAACAACGCGAAGCAGAGTAATACAGACTATAAATATACCGCATTTGGTAACATAGCTCTTCTTCAAACCTATGCCAACAAAAATAACTGCGGCAGCATAGAGCATCCACAATACGGAAGTAATAGATTCCATACCGCAAATGTTAACGATATTGCCTCCCTCGAAATGAACCAGGGACCATCCTACAAAGATAGCTCCTACAGCATATACAGAAGTCTGAGAAATGACAAATACGGCTGCTAAAGCCAAAATAGTCATCGCATGGGCCAAAAAGCCTAAGTTGACGATGGGCATAAAATCGTTCAGCCTATTCAGAAAAATGCTCGCCGGTGCATAAACTAACAAAGCCCAAACGGACATGATCAGAGCTAAGTTATACCCTACCACAAAAGACTTACTTTTTGAAACTTTGGCTTGCAGCGCAGTGTGCAGAGCATAAATGGAGCAGACTGTTACGCTACTAAACCAACTAAGAGCATGACCGCTGAAACCTTTAGAAAATACACGTTCTAGAAGATCGGCAATCTCCCGTCCACAATAAATATAAACCAAAGTTATGGCAGCCCAAAGGCTAAAATTTTTAAGTTTTTCTTTTTCGACAGACCAAGGGCTATATTTAATCAGCAGATAGCTGAGCAACCAAGATGAAGCTGAAATAAGGGAGAGCAAGGCCCCTAAGTGCCAGAAGTTTCGATCGGGAGTGAGAAAGAAGTCAATTCTCCCCCCTAAATCGGCAAAAAGGAGTACTACAAAAGCCATTATATTGCAACAACCGTTCCAAAAGCAGAGGTTATCTCTGAGATAAGAATTTTCTGTTTTGTAGACGGCAGCGGCAATAGAAACCAAGCTGAGAGCTGATAAAAATACAACTCTGGAAATAGGCTCCTCAAAACCGTAGGTGGATAAAGCCAATATTAACAAACTGCTGTTAACAAGAGTTCCGGCCAAAATTTTCTTGTTATCCCAATGCAGTTTGGCCAAAGCCCAAAGAAGAACGGCAGCACAAACAGAAGTAGCCAAAAATTCGCCGTTTTCGTAAATAATTATAGATCCTAAAATCATTACAAAATGATTTAGGTACACACTAAACTGAAGTTGTCTGGGAGTATATCCTTCTTCTGTGCGAAATAAGTCATAAATCAGAACAACAAACCACATTGCTCCTAAAGCAACAGTGGAAAAATCTGATTCGCTATTAAATAGGCAGCGTACTAAAATAAAAATCCAACTTACAATTAAATGAACACTGAAGAGAGCTCCCCAGTTGCGGCCACGCACAGTGCCTATAAGGCAGAATAAGGTTAAAATTACCAAATAAAAATCAAAAACAAAAGTGCTGTCTATTGAGGTTTGAATAAAAACCAGATTGGCATAACCGGCTAAGGCACCTAAACATATAACTGAGCGTTTTTGCACAAAATAGGCCAAAATATAAGTGCCCAACAGTATAAGTGAAGCCAGCACCAAAGTGACATAATTGTCCCACAGCTCAAAATAAACGCTACCAGCATACGTTATCATAATGGCCGAGGCCAAGCCCAACCCCAAAAGAGTTTCGGCAACACCACGCATATTTTGCTTTGGCAAAGAGCAGGCACCTATAGCCATAAAAGCCAGGCTGAGAGTATAAATTGCTCCTACCTTCATGGAGGCAGTTAAAGCCAAATAAGGTGAAAGCCACTTTATAAAAAGAATTACAAAAATGAGAAAGGCCAAAGCTCCGAGTTTATCAAAGAGACTGCCTAAAAAAAGCTGCTCCAAACTGTTGGCTGAAGCCTGTTCATGGGAATTAAAACTCTGCTCAGCATCTTTGGAAAGTTTGACGGGCACCGATTTGGAAGGTTGCTGAAGACTGCTAAATTTATTGTCCGAATTGAGACCGGCTTTCAAAGAAGGCTTCCAAGCAGATGTAGTTGGAGCAGTTTCTTCAATTTTATGCACATAGCTGTTTTCAGCAACGGGCTGAGCTTCCACTTTAGCTTGAGTAGGCTCATTAGGCGATGACAAAGGTTGGCCTGAAACAGCTTCAGATCTTATGCTGGAATAAGCAGACGGAGGCGGCAGCTGCTTTCCAGCAGCAGCCTTCAGACTGCTCACCGCCGCTTCCAACTTTTGTACGCGTTCCTTTACGGAATGGCATGAAATAAGCGCTACCACTGACAAAATAAGTGGCAAAAACAGTATGACCAATGTCAAGATAGCCACAAGTACAAACTCCAAGTTATAAACCAGTCCTAACTATGTTTTTTACTGATAAAATCTTACTTTTGCTTATGGTTGACTAAAAAGAGATGCCTTCCTCCTGCTTTATGTTCAAAAAAAAGCTGTCTCTCGCAATAATGCGAAAGACAGCTTTTTTAGAGATCTATAGAAGAGAAACTACAAGCCCATACCGTGGCACTTTTTAAATTTTTTGCCGCTTCCGCAAGGACAAGGCTCATTGCGCCCGACCTTAGACTGGGCATAAGGGTTAACCAAGTTTAAAGCTTTGCGGAACTCTTCGTTTTTAGGTTCGAAACCACAGGCACGATAGAACGAAGCGGAAGCTTCTTTATCCATTCCGGCAGCTAAATAGACCCAACCGGCAGAAAGGTAAGGATATCCGAAACTGCGATCGGCCTCAACACCCTTAGCGGCCTCTTCTTTAGCTTCTTCAATTTTACCACCCCAGGCTAAAACGGCGGCCAAATTCAGATGGGCTAAAGACTTCTTCTGACCGTTATCAACGAGAAGATACTTGCTAAAGCCTTTGTCGCGATACTTATCGTTGGCCTGAAGTAAAAACTCTACGGCTCTAGCCTGAGGATAAGCCTCAAGTAAGGCGGCGGCACGGCGCAGATAATTTTCAGCTTCACCCAAATTATCGTTTAAAGCATAGGCTACGCCAATATTCAGACAGACCAGAGCTAAGTCGTCATCGTTAATATTCTTAGCTTCGATCTCTTCCATAGATTGCTTCAAATAATTCATGCCATCTTCAATTTGATTATTGAGCATGAGCATAAAACCGTAGTTGTTAAGCACCAAATAATGGTGGCACTTATCTTCTTCAATTCCGGCTTTGTAAACTTCCAGAGCTCTCACTAAACCTTTGCTCTGATAGGCCATAGTAGCGCGATGCAAAATAGCCGGAGCCATTTCTTCGCTCAGGCCCAACTCGCGGAAGAACTTGCAGCTGTCATCATATTCGGCCATAGCTGCCCTGGGATTGTTGGCGTCGACATAGAGGTTACCCATGTTGCGATGGCCGCGCCCTTGCCCGGCTACGTCTTGTAACTCAGTCCAAATAGACAAAGCTCTGGAATAATGGAAACGAGCTTCATCTAAACGATTACGCTGATGATAGGCGGAGCCTAAATATTCATCGGCCTGGGCCATGGCTCTCTGATCATTTACCTTTTCGGCCTCAGTACGGCTACGGCGGAAATGTATTACGGCATCATCCATTTTACCGAAACGAGAAGAAACAACACCGCTAAGATGATAGAGACGGATTAATTCTTCAGGCTGAGAGGTTTCTTTAGCAAGGCGAGACAGCTCTTCGGAAGCTTGGGTATTTTTCTGGGCCTTCAAAAGCTCTTCAACATTGTCGAGAGCAGTACTGAGATTTACAGCGGTATCTGACATTGAGACTCCTATGCAAACTGCGGACTAGATTTAGACATTTACGCTTTCCCAAGCGGCGTCCGCATTTTCAAACTTTGAAGCCCGATTTTTCCCCTCTTGTCCCTTTTATCCTGCTTCAAATCTGAGTCCTGCTACGGTCGGCTGAAACCACGGCTAAATATAACCCCATTTGAATAAAAATAAGATCTCCGGATGTAACCAAAAGCAAATTATTATGCAAAATAATTCAATAAATTTGCCACTAGCAGCAAAAAGTGATTATAATGAGCGGTAAACTAAAAATGATAAGGTCACTTAATACAGTGCTCAGTTCTCATCGCTACAGCTTCTGGATTGAAGTAAATTTAGATGCCATACGTCATAACTTCCGCAATTTGCGTCGAAGCGCCCCCAACTCAGAAATTTTAGCTATAGTAAAAAGTGAGGCCTACGGCCATGGCCTTGAAACCGTTGCCTTAACCCTAAGCGAAGAGGGAGCCTGGGGCTTCGGTATAGCAAATATCAATGAAGGAAAACGGCTACGCCAAGCCGGCATAACCAAGCCAATAGTTTTAGTTGCTCCTATTTTATCTACTCAAATTGAAGAGGCCATAAAACTAGATTTACGTCCACCCATTATGGATCTTGAATTTGCGGAAGCCTTCTCAAATACAGCAGTAAAGCTAGGCAAAAATGCCAAAATGCATCTCAAAGTTGATACCGGCATGGGGCGTCTCTCCGTTCAGCCGGAAGAACTGCTCTCTTTTTGCGCTCAAGTAGCTAAACTGCCCAATACAGAGATAGAAGGTATTTATTCCCATTTTGCAGCGGCAGATCAGCTCGATCAAACCTACACTCAAACTCAGTTCGCCAAATTTATTGACTGCATAAAAAAGATGGAAGAGATTGGCATCAAGATACCCTACCATCATATAGCTGCTTCGGCAGGTACGCTGCTGCTTCCTAAAACTGGCCTGGAATTAGTTCGTCCTGGCATAGCCCTCTATGGATTATGGCCTTCCAAAGAAACATCTTTAATCGTAGCCAGTAAAGGCAAAGAACTTTATGATTTGTCGTCGCAGCAGGTAAACGGAGAAAAAACGTTAGACAAGTTCGGCACAGATCAGTACAAGAGTAACTGTGCTGCCGCTTTTCTCAAACCGGCTCTGACCTACAAAGCTGTCGTCTCTCAAGTAAAAACTGTCGAAGCCGGAAACTGTGTCGGCTACGGTTGCGACTTCACCTGCCACCGCACTACCAATATTGCCATTTTACCTATAGGCTATGCCGACGGGCTGAGTCGTTCTTTAAGTAATTGCGGGGAGGTACTTATTCGAGGCTATCGTGCGCCGATAATAGGACGTGTCTGTATGAATCTATGTATGATCGACGTCACTGATATTCCCGGCGTCCGTCCTGATGACGAAGCAGTTATTATAGGATGTCAGGGATGCGACAGTATATCTGCTGAAGAAATTGCTCGAAAACGCGGTACTATTTGCTATGAAGTTCTAACCAATCTGCCCATGCACATTCCCCGCTTTTACTTGGGACGGCGTCCGCTAACTGCGGAAGATAAGACGGAAAATAACAGTAAAAATGAGCAATAGCCCTAACTTCTCAAAAATATGTTTTTTTGAAAGGTTGATCCGTCTGGTCGGCTTAGATGGTTTCCGCAAGCTGGAAAGTGTTCATGTTGCTGTAGTAGGCATAGGCGGAGTGGGCTCTTGGGCCTCTGAGGCCTTAGCCCGCAGCGCCATAGGCAGCTTAACTTTAGTAGATTTCGATAAAGTTAACCCCAGCAATATAAACCGCCAGCTTCCGTGTTTACAATCTACCATAGGGCAGTACAAAACTGAAGTTATGGCTGCCAGACTTAGGCAAATAAATCCTTGGGCTAACATAGAAACCTTGAATATGGTTTATTCTCCCTCGACAGCCGAAAAGTTCTGGAGCCTAAAGCCCAATTTAGTTTTAGATTGTATAGACAACATTACTTATAAATGTCATCTGCTCAACTACGCTAGAGAGCATAAAATTGCCGTAGTTACTTCTACCGGAGCCGGAGGCAAGTTAGATCCGACACTCATTAAAGTATGCGATTTAAGCAACACTAAGGTTGACCCTATGGCGCTGCGCATCCGCAAAAAATTGCGCCGCGATTACGCCTTTCCCGCTAATAAATCTTTTCATATACCGGCAGTCTACTCAGAAGAAACTCCTGTAAAACCTTTGGAAGATAATTGGGCTCAACTTCTAGATCAGACATGCTATGAAACAGACAACGTTAAAGAGAGTGTCGAATATTCTTTAGCTAACCGTGAAGACGACGACGTCTATGAAGATATAGAAAATTATATCTCGGGTAAAGGACGGCACGCTCCTCCCTGCGGAACTTCTAGCTTCGTTACCGGCGCCTTCGGACTAGCGGCTGCCCAACAGATAGTCAAGTTAATTTTAGCCGCTCCTCTGGGGACCCATTCTTTCGTTTCTTAGGAATAAAGCTTTGTGTTTATTCCTAAGAAACGTTAAAGACTCTTGAAACTGGCCGGTTTCAACCGGCGAATTTATGCCTCAAGAGAATTAGAAGGACAAAAACAAGGGCAAGCGCACTGCCCGCTGCTCTTCCCTAGCCCGCTTTAATTCCTGAGCACAAAGTATCGGATAAGTCAGCTCAACAGCCTGAAAAATATCTCTGCCCCCCTCTTTATTCAGATTATCTAAAAACAGACTGGTCATATCGCCTATAGCCGGTTTTGTGCTGCCTGCAGGATAGCAAATTAGAGCAGCACACAAGCTATTTTCTAACTGACGGTAGAAAACGGTATTGTTTTTATTGCTGTTCTGCATTTGCTTTTTATCTTGAGAATCGGCATCCCAGATGAGCAGAAAGCGAGAACCGGGCAGAGACTTATGGTACTGACGAAGATAATTGTAAGTAATAGAAAGGGCTTCATCACCTTCATCAGCTGAAATAAAAGATGCTTCTCCTTTGTCAAAAGAGATATTGCCTATCAGATAAAGCACCAACAAATCGGAAGAGGTACTGGCATCTTTCATGTTCTCCAAAGATTTCCTGATATTTTCAGCCTTAGCTTCGACTCCTGGCAAGGTTTTAACACTAAAGCCACGGTCTACAAAAGCTTGACGTACCTGCATAGCCTTCTGACTGTTAACTGTATTAAGATCGTAATTGGGACCAACAATTAAAGTTCTAGTTTTTGTGCCCTGACCAGCTGTTACTGCATAAAGTTCAACAGATTTACGCAGTTTGCGTCCTTCTAAATCGGCTATGTCTATCTCAATTTTATTGGCGCCAGCTTTTAAATCTATACATAGATCAATTTCTAAATTGGAAACTTTCAAACCTAAGGGAGTAGTCCAAAGTTTCTCACCATTAAGCGTAAGTGCAGCGTTTAATATACCGGCCGGAGCATCAACAATCCCTCTAAAAGGTACCTGCTTCAAGGAGTTTATTCTGTTACCGATAGGCTCGATAATATTGACAAAAGGCGAACGTTCATCTTTAGCCATTTGTATTTGAAAAGTTCTGTTTACCAGACGCCGTGAAGAAGCGATACCGTAAGTAGATTCCCTTATATCGAGAACGACATCAACCGAAAGCATATCGCCTTTTAAAACTGCATCTTTAATGGAGCTTATGGAAACATAAGATATTAAATTAGGAGAGGGCAATCCCAAGGAAGAACTAGTTTGCGAATCTAGACTTGAAGCATGAAAGGAACTTAAAGGGTACAAGGCTCCCACCACGCGCTTACCCCTTTTTACTTCTAATCCGGAGTTCGCATCCAAATAAATGCGCTCCTCTACTCCGTCTTTATCTAAGTCCTTTCTGTAAAGCAAACGCTGAGTTTTGTAAACCTGTGATTTGTAGCTTAACCACGATTCATCTATCAACTTAACTGAAACGCTGTTTCCTTTTGCTGACTGACGGTTGAACTTAGTTCTGGCCAGCCAATTTAAATGCTGACAGCCGCCGGCTTGTAAATCCCAGTTAATATTACTAACATCATCTTTGGAATTGACGGCATTTTTAGCTATCTGATACAGCCCTTCCAATTCAGCTATTTCATAAGCCTGTCTTTCAGCCTCTTCCCGTGACAAACCAATGGGAATACCAGCTTTAGACACATAACTAATTTTACTTTTATTCAAATCTACAGCCGCAGTTGGCGCAGGATGAGGATCATTATTCGTTTCATTCTGAGCAGAAACAGGAGCTCCAATAAATGCAGCAACCCAAATTGAACCGAGCAAAAAAGCGAGACCCGCAGCTACATGCCTTTTACATATATCTATAATCATCTTAAAAAATAAACCTTAACCTTTTTGCTACTAATCAATATCTTTAAGTATGGCTCTTATTAATTTACCTAAATCTGATTGGGCATTTTCAGCAGCCTTTAAAACATCTTCATGATTGGTAACGGCTCCCTCCGATTTATCCTCACCTTCCAATTTGGGGATGTCAGCCGGTACATCTGTCACACAGGAGAAGCCTAAAACCTGCATACCGCTGTAAACTGCTGCAATGACCTCAGGAACAGTAGACATACCGACCACATCGGCTCCCATAATGCGCAGCATTTTTCTTTCTGCCGGGGTTTCATAAGAAGGACCGAGCATAGCGGCATAGACGCCTTCTTTAAGTTTTATACCCATCTTTTCCGCTTTTTGACAAGCTAAACGGCGTAACTTTTCCGTGTACGCTGAATTCATATCAAAAAAGCGCGGTCCTAACTTTTCGCTATTAGGTCCTGTCATAGGATTAGAACCTAAAAAGTTCATATGATCTTTTATAAGAATCAACTCCCCCAAATAATGACCCTGACTAATTGCTCCGGAAGAATTGCTGACAATTAAAGTTTTTACCCCTAAAGCTTTGGCAGTTAGAATCGGAAAAACCACCTGATTCGCTCTATATCCTTCATAGCAATGAACACGACCGCGCATTACAACAACATTTTTACCTTCAATTTGACCGAAAACTAGCGAGCCGACATGGCCCTCAACTGTAGAAACAGCAAATCCGGGAATATCTTTATAAGGAATTTCTATTTTATTTTCCGTCATATCAGCTAAGGATCCCAGACCAGAACCCAAAATAATGAGAATTTCTGGTTTAAAACTAATTTTTTCTCTGAGAAAATCCGCAGCCTTCTTAACTCTTTTTTCGGTGTCACAAACTGAGTCGGTCTGAGAAATGCATGTACAGGTCTGAGCACCCGAACTCAAAGCCGCGGGTTCAGCCCAACTTGGCAAAGCACTTAGCGCTCCGCTTAGTCCAATAACTAAAGTTACAGCTATTTTTTTTAAGTTCATGATCACAATTCCCAGCCCTTATCTTTATGAATATACTGTCTGTCAAATTATTACTCTTTCAGCCGTTCCTTCCTTTTTTGCGTACTTTGAGGGCTTGAGCCCTTTAAAAAGCTAGCTTAAAATCTGATGAGAAAAAATGATTATAAAAATTTTGAATTACATAGGTAGATATATCGAATTTTTGCTTACAGGTCAGAGCGATTTCAAAATTACGACCTCTGAATTTGAAAAAGCAGAGATCATCAATAATGAAATACAAGCCAAAATGGCTCTGCAAGAGGTTAAAGATTATCTAAAAAAAGAATTTTCTATAAGCCTTACCTATCCTACGGTCATTAAAATAGGTCAACCTAAAACTTGGGCTTGGAAATGGCACATGACCGCCAATTTTAATCATATAGGCAACTACTGCTACCAACAAATGGGACAGGCTTACACTCATATGATTACTATTGTTCCTGGCTTGGAACGTACTAAATTCAAGTCGGTTCTTTGTCATGAGCTGACTCACGCTTTTCAAGCTGAACATGAAATGCTGCGCAATTTTAAAGGATATAAAGAAGGTATGGCTCGCTGGGTTGAATACCATTTCCTGATGGACAACCATCTTGAAACCGAAGCTGCAAAACTCAACAATATCGGCATGGTTCTTCTGGGCAATATGTTGAATAAAATTTTGCTTTATGAGCGTGAACATGGGCGACCTGCCGCTTGCCGCTGGCTAGCAGGTATGAATGACCATAAAAAACTAAAATAAAAAAGAGCCCCTTATAACGGAGCTCTTTTTTATTTTAGTCGTATTTAACGGTTGCTGCGTCTTCTAGAGCGGCTACTACCGGAAGAGCGGCGTCCGGAACGTCGGCGATATCCGGAAGCAGCGCCGGATTCACTCCCCTTATAAGGATCTGCCGAAGAAGAGGAATGTCTCCTACTGCGACTGCCGGAAGAGCGGCGTCCGTACACCTCGGACGCGTCTTCAGATCGAGTATTTGAATAGTCATCGCCTAAGTAAATGTCATCGACACTGTACCTGTTGGCTTCATCGAGCTCACTGCATCCAGCCTCCAAACTATTCCCCGCGTAAGAGCTGTAAGCAGAATAATCGAAATGTTCGAAATTATCAGCCTCACTGCCATAGTACTTCATATAGTCACTATAGGTATCAGTATCATCATAATGGCTCATATAGTCACTCCTAGCATGTTCACTGTAAGAGTTTTGACTATAGGCGCTGTTCAAACGATAGTCGTAGTTGGCAGCAGCGGCAGCCTGGGAGGAAGTTCTAGGAGTGCGCATACGACGACGCACTGTCGGCTTGACGCTCTCTTCCGCCTCATCTGGCTCGGTATGCATCACTTCTCCGGGTTCATCTTCCAGGCTGTTTTCCTTTGGAGAAGCAATATCTCTACCGGAATCACGATGACTCGATCTGCGCTGCCCATAATCATCACGGCGGCCACGAGGAGAAGCAGTTATAGCTCGATCGTAATTGAGACGAGCTGTTTCGATATCATTCTCTTCAAGCTCAGAAGCATGGCTACCGTTACAGAAACGACGAATATAGACTGAACCAATTACCGGTTCATCTACCTCAGCGAAACTTTTTTCTCCCTCAATTTTGGGAAGAGCCAAAGCTTGCTCAATTTGCTCATCGCTCATCGCCTTATCCGAAGCGGATATTTCGGCAATAGCGTCTAATTCCGGAGCAGACTGAACCTCGGAATCCGCCTCATTTACTTCTGCTTCGGAGTTCTCCTGATACTCTGAAGCAGAAGTACGTTTCTGATTGCTCAGACAAGACTTCTTACTAGCTGACTTAGCTGCGGAAACGGGTTCTCCGAACTCAGATGTTGCCTCAGTACGTCTGCGTCTGCGACGGCGCGTGGTAGGAGCAGCAGCACTTTCGGGCTTCACTACGGTCTCGGTTTCAAACTCGCCGGTATTATCAACGGCCTTGCCATCTTCCGTATTCTCAGGCTCACCAAGCACATCTTCTACGGCGGAAGTGATGGCCATAATTTGAGCACGAACCTTTTCCTGAGCCGGCAAAGCTAATTCCTCTCCGGCGACAGTTTTTGTGCGACTACGGCGGGAGCGTACACTATGATGAGAGTTACCACTGTGCAAAGGGGTCATCTCAAATTCGGCACGTTCCTGAGGTGTCATCGACTGACAACGAGTTTGAAGATCGGCAGCAGAAGTTCTCTCTTTGACTACATCCTGTTCCTCGTCATCTGTATCTAATTGAGCGACAGACTTTTCCCTACCTCGGCTGCCACGATTCGAATCACGCTCTATTTTTTGAACTCCGCCGTCTTCAACAGAAACTCTGCCATTCTTGACAGTCAATGGTTCATTTTGATGGGTAGGCTCAAAAATCTCGTAAGTCTGGCGCATACTTGCTGGCTGACGACGAGAGATAGAGAACTTGCGCACCTCTACAGGACGAAGTTCATCGGCCAAACCTTCAATACCGAAATAACGTCCTATGCGTCGCACCGCTTCGTCCAGATGAGAATCACGGAAGGAATTATTGAGTTCCCTGAAACGCACAATACGCTGACGCAAAGAAGCATCATCAAGATAAATTACAAAGCTGGCATCAGAATTCTCAGCTGCTTCCAGAGCACAGCCCTCACCAGAATTGGGATAAGCCAACTCCGCATAAATACCCGCTCGACGCAAAGCATATAAAACCGGTAAGAGCAAAGCCACGGCTTCTTGGCTGCTTCCAGCTAAGCAAACATCTGAATGCCTTTCAATGTCGGGTACTAAATTAGCATCGCGCACAGCCTTTAAGGTCATATCCAAATCGACGGAACAATCGACAGCGGGAATATCACGTCCACCTAGTAAACGAGAGAGCTCATCACATCTGCCTCCAAAGCTGAGCATTTTATCACCGCAGCTAATTTGGAAAACAGTACGGTTGTAACATTCAACATCGGGCACCAAAAGGGGAGAAAGACGATAGGTAACCTTCAACTCATTCAAATAAGTGCGAACCGCTTCGAAGTGCTCGCGGCATTCAGGGCAAAGATAACCGAAAATAGAAGGAGCCACTTGAGAGAGCTCACGGCAGCACTTTTCTTCACATCCCATAGTCCAGAGAGGATGGGTACGGTAACGGTGGTGACACTTGGGGCAAAGCTCGCCACTGCGTCGGGAGAAATAGTCATAAAGTCCCTGCTGATACTCTGCGCGACACTTTTTACAACCAAGCGAGTTAAGCTGAACTTTAAGATCGGTCAAACCTAAAGCGTTAAAAAAGTCGTAAGCTATCATCATCGCTTCGACATCGAGACTTGGCAAAGTTGACCCTACTGCACCGACTCCGAAACGATGACTTTGGATCGCCGACTGTTCGCGTCCTTTGGAAGCAGAAAACACGGGGGCTAAATAATAAAATTTAGCAGGTTCACCATTTCTAGAAATAGGTAAGTTAGCGTCGTTAATGGCCCTAATCATAGGCATAAGCATATCGGCGCGCATGGCAAAACGATGATTTTGTTTATCAGATACGGTCCAAAGATCGTTCTCAATAAAGCCAGATGTGCTCCCCATTCCTTTGGCAAATAGCTCTATGTTTTCAAAAATAGGAGTGCGAACTTCTCTATAGCCGTAAATCTCTGCCAATTCTATAGCAACATTCTCTACAAAGTGCCACGGTGCAGCCTCTGAAGCCAAGATATCCTCAGCTCCCTGCATATTGCGAAGCATCATATAATTATTTAAAAAACCTCCAAAGAATACTCTTCCGCCAATCGCAGCCTTTCAGCTCACTGTTCAAAAAAAAGTGCCGCCTACGAAATTCAAACCGGAGCACACAACCCTTGAACAGGGCAAGCTCTACGGTGAAAAAAGCTGCGCCAAAATATAAAAAGAAACCGGCTATGTCGGCATGGGCCCTTAAAATAAAAACCAGACAAAGCTTGCACTTTCAAAAGAACAGCCGCAACCAAGCTGCATCGGATTGCCGTCACCAAAACAGACGGTTTCTAAAAAGCCGCAGGTCGTCCCACTACAAAAATCTTTATACCTGACCTAGTGCTAGGCGATCTTTACCTTAATAAGGCGTATCCGCTCCGCCTTTAAATACATAACCAGTACACTGCATCAGTATATCCGGTCCCGATCTGATAGATTCAGAACAGAATATCTGATAAGCTTTGTACTTTTAGCAAGAAATAACCTAAAAAACTGCTGACAGGAAGCAACATTATGCTTGCTATCAGCCTGGGGATAACTCTCTATTAAAGAACTGTCCGCTGGCCCGACTCCTAAAAGCACAACGGCCTGCTCCAATCTTGTTGGAGAGAGCTGAATATCAACATAAGGAAAGCAAAAAACATCAGCTCTAAAATACGGAATCGACACCTATTTTGACTGTTATCCCAGAAAAAACAACCTGCCAGTAAATATCAAGCAGACTGACGTCTACCCAAAAGTGCAGGTTATAGAATTACTTAGGGGAGCAGATACTCCGGCTTAAGATGCCGAAACACTGCTCCCATTCAGAACACAGACTAAATCGCTTGTCGATTACTCAACAACTTCTTCGATAAGAGCGCGAGGAGCAACTTCTTCGTCACCAATAACGATAGACTCAAGAATAAAGCGCTTAGCTTCTTCAATAGTTTCAGGCTTGTTGGCATGGAGAATAGCCAAAGGCTCTCCAGCTTCAATTTTAGAGCCGACTCGATGAGTCATCTCGATACCAACGGCTGGATCAATCGAATCTTCTTTTCTCAGACGGCCGGCACCTAAAGCTGTAGCGGCGAAACCAATCTTTTGAGCATGAATAGAAGAAACGTAACCAGAGCGCGGGGCAACAACAGGTTCAATGATAGAAGCCTGAGGCAGCAGAGATAAGTCGTTAACTACTTCACCGTTGCCTCCCTGAGCAGAGAACATTTCACCCAATTTGCGCAGACCAGCACCATTGACTAACAGTTCACGGATCTTGCGGCGAGAGCTGTCTAAGTCGGGGCAAATGCCTGCCATCTGCAGCAGATGGGAAGCCAATTCCACAGAGACGGTCTCTAAAGCAGATCCAGGACGCTCGTTACGCAGAATTTCGATAGCTTCGCGAACCTCAAGAGCGTTGCCGATAAGAGTACCTAAAGGCTGATCCATATCGGAAATAACAGCTCTAACTCTGCGACCAATGTGAGTTCCCAAGTCGACCATACGGCGGGCTAACTCACGAGCATCTTTAAGATTAGTCATAAAAGCACCACGGCCATACTTCACATCGAGAAGGATGCACTCGGCACCGCAGGCTATCTTTTTGCTCATTACCGAAGAAGCAATTAAAGGAATAGAGTCCACTGTAGCAGTGACATCGCGCAAAGCGTACATTTTACCATCAGCCGGAACTAAATTGCCAGTCTGACTGATAACAGCCACACCTATGCGCTTGACTTGCTCAAGAAATTCCTGAGAAGTGAGGTTAGTACGAAGACCGGGAACAGATTCAAGTTTATCGAGAGTACCACCGGTATGTCCCAGTCCACGACCGGACATCTTGGCCACAGTAGCTCCTGCAGCAGCAGCCAAAGGAGCTAAAATTAGAGTAGTGGTATCGCCGACTCCGCCAGTGGAATGCTTATCCACCTTTACACCGGGCAGGCTAGAAAGATCGACCACATCGCCGGAATCAATCATGGCCTGAGTGAGAGCAGAAAGCTCCGGTACGGTCATACCGTTAAACCAAACAGACATGAGCCAAGCGGACATCTGATAAGGTTCTACATCGTAACCGGCGGCATAATTCAAAATGAATTCACGGATTTCTTCGGCAGTGTGCTCACCACCGTTGCGTTTTTTAAGAATGAACTGATAAGGATTCATTATTTATTTAACCCCCTTACAATACCGCGAACCAAATTGATGAAGCGAGGCTTGGCTTCAGCAGCAGCCTTAAGCACATCTTCGTGAGTATCATTGGAAGGACCATGATGAAGCACGTTGGTAACGCAGGAGATGCCCACAACTTTCATTCCGCAGTGAGCTGCCGCAATGGTTTCAGGGACAGTGGACATACCAACTACATCGGCACCAAAACCTTTAAGCATGCGTATTTCAGCGGGAGTTTCGTATGAAGGCCCGGACATAGCAACGTACACACCTTCAGTAAGCTTAAAACCAACTTCCTCGGCAACCTTGCGGGCCAATTCCTGGAGAGCAGGAGTATAAGCTCTGGACATAGGCGGAAAACGAGGGCCGATCTTGTCGTCATTAGGACCAACCAAAGGGTTAGCGCCCATAAAGTTAATGTGATCGGTAATAAGCATAAGATCGCCAACCTTGAGGTCGTCGCGAATGCCTCCGGCGGCATTAGTCACTACCAAAGTATCGGCACCCAAAGCGTGGAGAACACGAACAGGGAAAATGATGTTCTCCATCTTGTGGCCCTCATAATAATGAACACGCCCTTTCAATATAGCTACAAAACGGCCTTCCAAAGTGCCCAATACCATGGATCCGACATGTCCATGAACTGTGGAAACTGAAAATCCCGGAATATCTTTATAAGGTACTTCAACAGGATTTTCTACTTGATCGGCCAGACTGCCCAGACCGGAACCCAAAATCATAGCGACTTCAGGAACAATATCGGTATGCTTGCGAATAGCTTTTACGGCATCCGCAATCATCTCACTGAGAGAGGATTTGCTCATGTTACCTTATCTCCTTATAGAGAACTGTTTTCTCGCTTTTTCAATGCCATAATTTCGGCCGAAAAGCTGTTAATATCTTTGAAATTTTTACATATGGAAGCGTAGCGCATGTAAGCGACATCATCCAGATCGCGCAGAGCATTCATTACATACTCACCGACAACTCTGGATGAAACTTCTTTGAATCCTTTACTTCTCAACTCCTGTTCAACATGACAGGAGAGCGCCTCCAAACGCTCATAAGGAATAGGCCGCTTTTTACAAGCAATGAGGACGCCGCGCAACAGCTTCTGCCTATCAAAATTAACTTTGCGTCCATCCTGCTTAACAACAACCAAAGGCAACCCTTCGCAACGTTCGTAAGTAGTAAAGCGCTTTTGGCAGGAAACACACTCACGACGACGCCTAACAGCAGCTCCGTCGTCGGACAGCCTGGAGTCGACAACCTTAGTATCTTGACATTCACAAAATGGACAATGCATTTTTAAAACATCCTATGTAAAAAAATCGGCTACGTTCTGAAAAATTTGCTGGAGGCTTCTCGAACGCTTATCGGACTTATATAGCCATTCCTGAATAAGCAAACGAATTAACCCGCACAGCAAATGAGCTGCTAATATGAATTTATAGAACAGTCCCAATTTTCAGACAAAAGCGGAGAAGACAACAAAGACTGGCTACGCGCACAGCCCCCAATTAAGCGTTAACTAAACAGTTTATTAAAAAATTCAATTACTCTCTGGGCAAAATAACGAAGATCTTTAGGGCCTTTATCCGACTTACCTTGGCGTTCCTGGATAAGCAAACGAGTTGCTCCATACAACAATAAGCCTACCAACGTAGAGTATATGGGATCGGCCAAATTTTCAGGTAAGCGAGCAGGATAACAGGGGCTGGCTGTGCGCACAGGAATACCCCCCAACCGGTCGCTAACCTTTCTATCCATACCGGCCAGCAGAGAAGCACCACCAGTCAGCACTACACCGGAAACCCCAATCCCGATACTGTCTGAAACTTGTTTCATTTGCTTTTCTATCCAGTCGATCTGTTCGTCGAGCTGAGCTTCTAAAACCTCAACCAGCTCGCCCCTACTAAGACTCACTTCGACATCGGGGGCAACAGATTTAGCAACTAACTTAGCTTTTTTTTCTTCTTCGCTGAGGAAAGCCACAGAAGCACTTCCATCATACCTGATAAGCCTGCCGGCTTCGGACGAAAGAATATTAAAACTGCAGGCAGTATCCGAAACTAAAAAACCGCCGCCGCGGCCAAATACACTGGAATAAGCGATTTCATTCTTTGAATAGATAGCCAGATCGAGGGTTCCTAAACCCATATCGACCATCATAACTCCCTGAGCGCGCTCATCTTCCGACAAAACAGCCAAAGAAGAGGCTAAAGACGAAGGCACGAATCCATTTTCATAGACATCGAGCCCGACTTTATTCATAATGTTTTTTATGTTCTGCAAATATACAGAAGAAGCAGAACAAACATAAGCCTCAACTTCTAATTTATCCCCCATTAGCCCCTCAGGATTAACTATGCCGGGCGTATTATTCACAGAAAAACCACGAGGTATGACAGTAACAACTTCGCGACCTGCAGGAAGCTTAACCTGTTTAGCACAGGCAATAGCGCTCAGCATATCTTCCTTAGTTACCCCTCCGCTTAAAGCAACCTGCCCCATTCCATAACTCGAAGATATAGCTTCACTGGAAACACCTACCAAAACTTTCTTGAAAGCATAACCAGACTTCTCAGCATCATCAATCGCCTTCTCAATAGCTTCTACTGTCTTTTCGACGTCGACTATAACACCATTGACGAGACCATTACAGTAACTAACCCCTTTGGCCACTATATCAAAATCACCGTCGCGAGAGAACTCGGCTATAGCACAAGCAACTTTGCTTGTACCAATATCCAGTGCTGCGATAGTTTCTAGTTTAGCCACTACAAAGTACCCCTATTAGCACAAAAATGTAACTGCCCCCCTAAAAAATTACAGCCACTGAAGAGTAGATTCATCTAAGTCGAACTTATCGGCCCATGAATCAGAACTGGACGCATCGCCCTGAACTTTATCACTCACTTCAGTATCATTTTTAGCGGTACCTTCGGCTCGAGTTTCTACCTCAGCAACTACACTAGTTTCTTCCTCTGTCCGGTTTTCGACCTTTGTATCTGTTACTGCAGCAGCCTCTTCTGTAGCAGCAGAAGAAGATGTTTCCTCAACTTTCTGGTCTTCAGGAATAACAGATTCAACCACTAAACGATCCACCGGCTCAGAAACACTGCTTCGATCGTCTGAAGCCTTATCTTCAGTCGGCTCAAGTTCGTAGTTTTCGGTTAAATCTTCCTCGTCATCTTCCAAACTGAAAGCATCGATCTTTTCTTCAGCGTCTTTGTCCTGCTTAAGATCTTGCAGACGAGCAGCTTGAATGACCGGCGAAACAGATCCGGTATAGCTCCACTCACTCAAATCACCATAGTCGGCTATATCGTCAGTTTTTCTGAGTTCGCTGACAACCTTTTCAGGCCAAGAGGCCCATTCCAACTCGGCGCCCAAGAAGGATTCCAAATTTTGCAACGGAGCGCTACACAAAACTGACTTAATTGTACCGTACGCAGCAGCGGTCTCCGAAGGAAGAACACAAGAGCTGCGATAGCTGCCCCACTCAATATCTTGACGCATGGCTCGGAAGCGCTCAATAATCTCGTTGCCGCTGTAGGTTTTCCACTCTTCAATGGGCAAGTAGCCCAACGAACACAGCAGCATATTCAAAGCCTCGTCGGCATCGGTACACTCTGCAATTTCCGACAAAGCCCTAAGCTCTTCAGCCCACTTTGAATTGCCTTCGAACAGAGAAGCGTTGCTGTTATACCACGTTGAAGCGCATAACGACCAAGTGGAGCTTTCATCACCGCCTTCATGAGAAGCAAATATACTGCGCAAGGCAGAGCAGAGAGATAAGGATCTATGATGAGGAATATCTTCCAGAATATGCAGCACTTCTCTGAGCGTGTTCAAAAGCTTATCGGCTCCATCAGACCAATTAAAATCGGAACCGAAACCGAGAACTTCAGGAATAGCTACTTCTAAGAAAGGTCTGTACCTGGGATATGTCTCGTTACCCGTTTTTTCCAAAAGGGCACGCAATTTTTCAGCAGTCTCATGACCGGAAGCACCCGCCGAACGGGAAGAAACAGACAAGCCGTTATAGAAAGCAAGCAGGGACTTTCCAGCGATTACCCACATGGACTTTTCTCCCTCAGCATTTACCGGAGAGAGTTTTGTTATCCCCTGCAGGTAAGGAAGCTGCTCAGGTGTGCAATCGGTAAAGGTCATTTCCCAATCAGAGGGATTGCTAACCAAATCGAACAACACCTTAGCATTTAAAGACACTTCCTCTAACGCCTCGTTCGAGTGCTCCAAACGGGCTTTTATTAAATTTTTGTGCAAAACCAAATAGTCGTGGAACTGCCAAAAAGCTAAGGCAAGAAGAAGCTCAATTAAAGCAGGAGTAAAGCCATAAGGCGCGCCGGTTAAAGTTTTTACTACTTTACTGACTTCGGTACTACGTACAGATCCGGGAAGGCCTAAAATTTCCGAACACAGGAAGGCGTAACCTTGAGCCACTTGAGAAGTTGGCTCACCTTTCGACAGGTGAAAATAATGCCAACTGCCTCCGACACCGTCAGCTTCTAAAAGACCGGTCTCAACAAAAGCTGATTGAATAATGTTCAGCAGACCACGATTATTGTAGCGCAGAGCTATCGGACCGCGACACCCTAAAATATAAGAAATTAAATTTTGCCTGAAGCGCCTGGCCATGCCTCCATCGTGAAGACTGAGAAGATCTCCATTACTGAGCATAGGAGGCTGTCCAACTAAAGAGGCAATAATTTTGTTTACCAATTGGAAGACACTGTCCGCATCCAAATCTGTGTAAACTTCACCATTGTGATAGAGGATCAGATTCTCTGTATTAGAAACGCGGGCAACAGAAGCTTCCAAAAGACGCCTGCTCTCTTCCATAAGAGCAGCCGCCTTTTCATGCTCAGACGACGCCGGATCGCAGAAAGGAACTTCAACAGCACAGACACGTTCTACGGCCAATACATCGAGGGCTTCTTTGGAAATAGATACCGCTTCTCCAAGAAGAGCGAAAATAAGACGCTCATGCTTAAAAGCACCGTCTTCAGCTAATTTCTTCAAATGCTGCAGTTCTTCTTCAGTTTCCGGAACAGCTATGAAGAAGCATAGATCGCCTCGGTAAGGACGTATTTGTTCCAAACCGCTGACGAATTCACTCATATATTTAGCCGGATCGTCAAGTTCGGAAGCCAAAGCTATATTAACTCTGGCAAAACGATCCGTATAATACTCTCTGTTAAAATCTTCAGCTTCTATTTTACTGAAGGACAAACCATTTTTAATGACAGAGCAGACATCGAGCTGTGAGCGCACACGATTGCGCATACGAGAGACTGCTTCGTCCAGAGTTACTTTACGCCGCTCAATAGGTAAAGAATACTCGCCTGTTTTTTCATTGAACTCAAGGGCTTTCTTTTCTCTGAGCAACTGCAGACTATGGCTGGCAACCTTCGTTTCTTTTTCGCCCAGGTGCATAGACCAGAGAATATTTTCCTCGGTACTCTTAAAACGATCGTGAGCTATTAACTGAATTAAAAGAGTTAAACGCAGAATGCGGCGAGCTTGAGGAATATCGCCCGCAATCATAACCGACTTATTCAGTCCTTTTATATACTCAGCGTTGGCAGGATCGGCCGAAAAAGCTTTTTCAAAGTAAGTGAAGAGAGAATCGAGAGTATAAAGATGGAGGCGACCGTTAGGCTGAACGATAGCAAAATTGCGCAGGAAGTAGAGGAAACCACCGGGAGCAGCATCGCAGAAGAAATTGAAAGCAGTTTTCCCTGCGCCAGCCATAACCAAGGCGACCCTAGGCAGAGAGAAAGCTACGGCCGGATGGAGAGGATAAGTACCATGCATTACCGTTTCGGTAATCCACTTTTCTGAACTACCCTTATAAAGGCCTGATTGGATAAGCCCCTCAGTAACACTGCGAAGATCTTTGTAGTCTACTAAGGCTTCCCATAATTCGCCTTTAGCGTGATCAATAATGGAAGAACCTACGAAGCTTTCCCATTCGCCGATACCACCGATTATGGAAACAGACTGAACCTTGGAAAAGACCGAAACGGCCCGTTCTTCTTCTTCTAAAGAGAAACGGTTTATCTCTGTATTTACACAAGTGATGAAAAGAATTGAAGAAGCATCGCGGCGGCAGAAACTACAAAATTCTTCTAAATCGTTAACTGATTTATCATTTTTCAGTACTTTTTCAACTAAAGCATCGGCTTCATCGAGCAGAATTAAAATGCCCTCTAAACCGGCACTCTGGCGAACAAAACTGACTGCCTTTTCATACAGTTCTTCTAAACTCAGGTTCTGATCGAGGGCGAAACTGAGCTTCTTATCCAGCAAAGAAGAACGTAAAGCCGACTTCATTGAGGCAGAAAAATCGGCGCCGTCTTTAGCCACTTTAGGTACTACCGTCAACCAAGGACGGTAAGTGGAGCGCAATTCACTAAAAGTTTTTACAGCCGCTACATCATTTAGAATGGAGAGCGCGGAACTAAACTCTTCTGAAGAAGCATTTAGCGAGAGAAGTTTTCCTAAAAGAGCCAAAAGGCTTGTTTTGCCTACACCATAAGCTCCAGTTAAAAGTACTATACCGCCCTTGACTGCACTCCTGGCAGCAGCTTTGAGTGCCTCCAGCTGAGGGGACAGCGGCTTAAACTTGCCACCCAAAAAAGCTTCGTCAGAGCCGTTGATAGCATGATATAAATCAAATTCGGTCTTCTGAGCTATATTTACCTTGACTAATTGACTCAAAGATTGAGTACCGATTGCAGCCATCAAACGCCTCCAACACGCTACCTATTAAATACCCCATTTTACGCATAACGCAGATTTCGAATTACGCGAAAAAAACTTAAAGTCCTCCCCTTTCTCGGGTCTTTGAACGACTGCTTTATACAGAACTAGTTAACAAAACATCTGTACAATTCGGAATCTAGGAATTACAGCAGCCCTAAAGAATAGAGTGCCCTTTATGCAAATAGGGAGATAAAAAATATTCTTATGACAACCTATATTACAGAAAATTTGCCAGGCATAGGCGGCGTTATGCGCACTTTCCCAGAAGATTTTATAGTAGAAGAAATTCCCGCCTATGATTTAAACTATCAGGGAGAACATGTTTTTGTAGAAATAACCAAACGCCAAATAACTACTCAAGCTGCCATCAGTGAACTGGCAGCTTCGTTAAATATAAAATCTTCAGACATAGGCTATGCCGGCATGAAAGACAGGCAGGCTGTGACCCGTCAAAGATTTTCTGTTCCTGTCGCTCTATGGCCTCTCCGAGCTGGAGCTTCAGCTCTTAGCGTCAATCAAAAGGTAACTCCTGAACAACTAGAAAAAAGCTTGCTTATTCCCGAAAACTTAACTTTTAAACTAAAAGTTTTAGGCTTACACAACAATAAACTCCGCACGGGTCATCTGAAAGGCAATCGCTTTACCATACGTTTACGCCATTGTTTACCTAATTGGCAGGAACCGGCTGAATCTATTCGTCAAGCCCTTTTAAAAAATGGCTTCGCCAATTTCTACGGTCCTCAACGTTTTGGCAGAGAAGGCAACAATGCCGAAGTAGGTCTAAAAGGCTTGAAAAGCGGACGAATTTTTGGTCCAAAATGGCGCAAGTGGCTGCTTATTTCTGCCTTACAGTCGGAGCTGTTTAATGACTGGCTCAACGAACGCATTAAAGACGGGCTTTTTAACCGAGCTATATGCGGTGATGTTTTCGGAAAACTCCCTCAAGGTGGTATTTTCTACTCGATAGAACCGGAAAAAGAGCAACCCAGACTAGACAATTTTGAAATATCCCCACTGGGTCCTATATTCGGTTATAAAATGTTTAAAGCCAAGGAAGAAGCCCTAGATAGAGAGCAGAAGATATTGGACAAGTACGATCTGAAGCTCGAAGAGTTCAGACCACTCAAAGCAGAGGGAAGCCGCCGCCGAGCCCGTCTCAAAATAGAGAACTTAGAAATTTCTTCTCTAGACGGAGATCCTGTCTTTAAATTTACTCTTCCTTCAGGAAGCTACGCTAGCGTGCTGATAGGGGAATTTACTAAAACAGACGACCAAAGCGCTGCCGAGGAAGAAGACAATTCTGCAGAATAGCTCCCCGCACTCGCAAAGAGTAACTAGGCGCAGCTGCCTGAAAGCAGCTGCGCCTATATTTTGTGGTCAGCTTTAATTTAATTAAAATTTACAATTTGGCCGCTTTTTCCAAATATTTTTTTAAACGCAAAGCTATATTTTCTTGAAGATTTACATAGTAAAAACTGTAATCCATGGAATGAAAACTAGCCGGCCCAAAGCTGGATACATGGCGAGAATGATACGTATGTGGATTAGTTAGACTGCGGCAAATAACAGATCCTCTGCTCAAACAAATTTGAGCATCGGCCATAGGCTCGCCAATGCTGCAATTTCCTCCTTTATCCATATACAACGATCCTTTGTTAAGGCTTATGGAAGCATAAGTATCATCAGTACGCCAATTGAGAGGATTTATAGCTATGGAACCAGGGGGAAGAACTACACTTTTATGCTGAATATTTTCCGGTCCTTCAGTATTATAAGAAATAATTACACCAGTATCATCAGCTCTTTGAGCCATCTTCAAAAACGGACAACTCTTTAGAATATTATCGAAAACTCCAAAACCAATTACGTAGGCGGCAACCATGTGTCGGTAATAATCAGGATGCTTAGCAAAGTACATAGTAAGGACATACAAAGCCATAAGTGATCCTTGAGAATGACCAGCCAGAAAGAAAGGACGCCCTTTATTTATCTTGGAGAAATAGTGATCAAGAGCAGCAAATATATCTTGACGAGGAGCTCCCTCGTATAGTTTGAGTTCCTCCTCTTTGCTCAGCCTACCGGCACTAAAAGCGTTGCACTGGCGATAAAAAGGAATAAATACATCGGTAGATTCGGCAAAAACTGAGGCTTGCAAACGACGATACTTTTCAGCATTAGCCCGCATAGAAGGATTGTTTATATCGCAAATTAAAGGAGCGTCTTTTTCCTCGGGAGCATAACAAGTAGGACAAAAATAAATGGTGTCAGCTTCATGGGTAAGCTCCTTAGGATAGGCCAACCAATTATCTACAATTGAATAATCCGTAACTGTATTTTCCATAACAAATTTAACAAAATGTCTGCTCTTTTAGCAGAACAGCACACCTGCCCAAAACCTCACTTAAAACTGTCAATTAAAATTCTTAGCAATCTTTACCGGTAGATCTGCAATTCCTTGCTTGGTAAATTTACAGTAGGTGTAACTGCAAACATGTTTCTAATTAAATCAGTAAGGCAAAACACGCTTACCGCTGCGCAGTTCCTGCTGATAGGCATAAGCATAGACAACTTCTGCTCCAATTAAAAACACAATAGCAACGATATATAGCCAAGTCATTAGCCCTACCAAATACCAAATAGAACCATAGAAGGCTGAAACTTTTCCAAAGCGCACACCATATTCAAGGTAAGCTAAACTTGAAAGCTTCCAAGCTACTCCGGAAAAAACAGCACCGGGGATAAGATACCCCACAGGCAAAGACTCTGCAGGCAACAGCCTGTACATCATTAAGAACAACACACTGGCCCCTAATGGAACCAATATCCAAGAAACCATCCAGTTCCAAATAAGGGCCTGATCTAAAGAAAACCCCATAAATGACGGCAAAGCAAAACTGGAAATAACATTTTGAACAAAAGTCATTAAACCGGTAAAAGTCAGCAAAGCAATGAAAGCCAAACCGGTAACCAAAATTAAATACATACTGACTAAATTACTGGAAAACCAATTGCGCCCGTTAGTCATGTTCCAAACTCTATGAAGGCTGTACTCCATAGAGACAAACATGTGGCGGCCTGACCATAGTCCCAAAATTACGGAAATAATAACATTACGTCCGATATGATCAGCTAAAACTGACAGTTCCTTTTCCACCCATTCACTGGTGGCCGGCATAAGCTGCTGAATGAGACCTACCGTATATGAAAGACCGCTTGATTCTTTAAGAGATATGGGACTAATTTGGGAAAATCCGGTAATAACTTGCTGATGAATCCAATCAATTGAAAAAATCCAACTGAAGAAAGACACCAAAACCAAGCACATAGGGAATAGGGAAAGAAAGGCGTAAAAAGCTATGCCGGCAGCTAAAAAACTGCAGTCATCCCTTATAAAGTTACGAACCACATCGGCTAAAACCAACAACCAAAAACGGCATATCCGGCGCAGTTTGCTAATTACTCCCTGTTGCTCCATATCGTTACGTCAGTACAATTTATCGAAAGCATTTAGTTGTCGAAAAGCTGATCGTGATACTTCAGTATCTCCATATCCGTGCAGTATTCTTCGGCTATATTCATGGAAATCATTCGGTTGTGCAGTAGGTAAGCCAAATGTAAATCGAGAGTCTGCATGCCTTCTGAACGTCCCATCATCAGGAAGCTACGTATTTGTGAAGTTTTGCCTTCACGAATAATACCTGACATACTGCTGTTCATAATCATAATTTCCATTGCAGCTACCCGTCCGCCTCCGCATCTAGGCAAAAGCTGCTGACAAATAACGGCTCTAAGCGAACCAGAAAGTAAAGATCGAATTTGTGCTTGTTCCTCAGGAGGGAATACATCGACTATACGAGCCAAGGTTTGAGAAACAGAGCTGGTATGCAAAGTAGCCAAAACTAAATGACCAGTTTCTGCAGCTCTTAAAGCCTGACTTATGGTATCCAAATCGCGCATCTCACCAACCATAAGAACATCGGGAGATTCACGCAAAGAGGCTTTTAGGGCATCAGCAAAATTACCAGCATGGCGCCCCAGTTCACGCTGTTCCAAATACGATTTGCCTATGGGATGAATAAATTCTATAGGATCTTCAACAGTAATGATGTGTTCGGTGCGGGTAACATTGATGTGATTGAGCATAGCCGCCATAGTGGTAGATTTGCCACAACCGGTTGGGCCGGTAATCAGTACTAACCCCTTAGTAGACTCGGCTATAGTTTTAAGTACCGGAGGAAGCCCCAAATTGCTCAAAGTAGGTACTTCGTTAGGAATAACCCGAAAAACAGCTCCACGACCGTTATAATGATTTAGGGCATTAACACGAAATCTGGATAGACCCGGCAAATTATAAGCGAAGTCTACATCGCCCATGGTTACATAAACCTGATACTCCTCTTCACTCATGATGGGAAGTATCATGTTAGCCACGCCTTCTTCATCGAGAGGATCGGTATCCAAAAAATGAATTTTGCCTTGGATGCGCAGTGCCGGACGACTATTCTCCTGAATGTGCAGATCGGAGGCACCTGTTTCTACAGCCTGGCGCAACAGCTTTTCTAGACTAATCATATACTAACACCGTCCCCTATTGCGGCTTAAATCTAGGCGTGCTCCCAGCTCTTTCTTATCATGACCGCGATTTAAAGCTTCCTGCCAATCTACCTTGCCTTCTTCAACCAAACGCAACAGCTCATTATCCATTAAGCGCATGCCTTTATTGGAAGCAGACTCGATGACGCCAACCAACTGATGACACTTGTTCTCACGTATAAGATTGGCGACAGCCTCAGTATTTATCATAAGCTCTACAGCTGGAATTAAACCTTGAGTATCTGATCTGGGCAAAAGCTGCTGAGAAATGATGGCATTTAAACTGTCTGCCAGCATGGTACGAACCTGCCACTGCTGAGTAGCTGGAAAAGATCCTATCAGACGACTGATGGTATGAGCAGCAGAAGTTGTATGCATAGTGGCTAATACTAAATGGCCTGTTTCTGCGGCCGTAATGGCCAACTGAATAGTTTCCAAATCGCGCAACTCGCCTATAACAATGACATCGGGATCTTCACGCAAAGCGGCAGTAAGTGCTCTTTGGAAATCATAAACATGAACCCCTACTTGACGCTGAACTATCATCGCCAGATTATCATTATGAACATATTCGATCGGATCTTCGATCATGATCATGTGTACAGAGCGGTTGTCGTTTATATAGCGACACATAGCTGCCAGAGAGCTCGATTTTCCGGAGCCGGCCGGCCCCGTAATAAGTACCAAACCGTTGCGGTTAGTTGTTAAAGAGGCAACCTGAGTGGGTAAATTCAACTCTTCTATTGTGGGAGGCGTCCACGGAATGAGACGAAAAACTATAGACAAACCGCGACTTTGAACATAGGTATTGCAGCGAAAACGAGTAACGCCAAATTCAGCCACATTTTCCTCGTGAGCGAAGTCAAGATTGCATTCATTTTGAAAACGCTCATATTCCAGGGGGGTAAGGGAATTTCTCAATATATTGTCTAGTTCTTCAGACTCTACTGCAGGCATATTGAGAGGCATAAGACGACCGTAAAGACGTACTGCAGGCGGATACCCGGAAGCTAACAGAAGATCGGAGCCATTAGCTTTAATCATTTCTGATAAGCATTTATTTAGAGAAATAGTCATGTCTTTTCGAGCTTTCTAGCATTTTTCGCGCTCTTCCTTCGCTTCAAACACAAAAGAAAAGCAGATAGAAACAAATATTATACAAAATCTAAATCTTCAAAATCCGGCTCACCAAATTCCCGACTCAAAGCTTCAAGTTTTGATAATTTTCGATTTAAAGTAGTACGCGGTATGGCCGGAGAGAACATATATCCGAGTTCTCGCAAAGAAGCTTCCGGATTTTCCAATCTGGCTGCTGCTATTGCGCGCAAATCAGCCGGAAGCGATTCTAAAACACCTTCTTTTTGCAATAGGCGCAGGCAGCCAATCTGACGTACCGAAGCCAAACTAGATCGAGCCATATTAGCACTTTCAGCATTTACACGCCTTCTGACATCGTTGCGAGTTTCTTTCAAAGCTAGCACTTTCTCAAAATTCAAACGGGCTAAATTAGCTCCCATTATGCTCAGAGCCTCAGCGATATCTGACGCTCTTTTTAAGCTAACTACCCAGGCATGACGGCGCTCGCTTAAAGACGGACTTAAACCGTCCAATTTAAGGCAGACAGCTGCTTGCTCAGCCAGAGAATCACTGGGCATAGCCCATTCCAAACAATAAGTCCTTTGAGGATCACTCACTGACCCAAAAGCCAAAAAAAGGCCGCTTAACCAACGACGCCGACAGCACAAATTAAAAGTTACAGTCTTACCTCCAGCCATATTGTGTTCTTCTTTTTCTTCATTGTTTAAACAAATAGCATCGCGACGGCTGCCATTGGGAGGAATCCAAAAGCGTAAATCCTGTTGCGTATCTTCAATATCGAGCAACTTCTTATTCAAAAAATTTAAACAACGTTTAGTCTTACCTAACTTAGGTTCTTCCATCAATTTAATAATATAGCGGCAATTGTCTTCACAAAAGTTCCCCTTTTTGTCTGATGTAGAAGAAGCTGATCTGGTCCACAAAAAATCTAGATCGAAGCTGCGCAGGACTTTTACAGCAAAACCGGCTGTATTTAGTGAATTGAAGCGCATTACTAAGCCATTATATATTTGATAAGAGCGAGCTGCTTCCATAAAAGCAGCTAACAGAAAACGTCGGCAACATGGTTTAGGGTGGCACCCAGTAATTTCTAAGCGAACCTCAGCCGAAAAAGAACTGTCTTTATTCATATGTCCCTAAGCCTCTCTTATATAAAAAGCGGGAGCCTCTTTTGAAACGCTGCTCCCGCTTTTCCACAGATATTACAACTTAAGTCAAGACTCGTCTTCCTCTGTCGAGAAAGAATCTTCTTCATTTCCTATAAAATCTTCCTCAGGAAGATTCTCATAAAAATCGTTGTAATCTTCGTATTCATGAAGTTTTTCTTCAGAGTCATCATCGAGTACATCAGATTCTTCTGTACCTAAAGCAACAACGCCCTCAAGTTCTTCTTCGAAAGGCAGATTATCTTTCTCATCTTGAGTAACTACGTAAGCCGCTCCAATAACCTTATCTCCCGGAGACAAGCTGATAACTTTAACCCCTCCGGAATTGCGACGGCGCAAGCTGATTCCGCTAACGGCTGTACGCACCACAATACCGTTAGCTGTAGAAATCATGATCTGATCTTGAGGATTAACTATAAGAGCAGCTGCAGCTGTACCGATCTTGTCACTGACAGCTAAACCAATAACTCCCTGTCCTCGTCTGCCCTTTATGCTGAATTCACTGAGCTTCATACGTTTACCAAAACCATTTTCAGTAATAATTATAAGCTCAGTGCCGTGAGTGTCCGATCCTAAAGCTACAATTGAATCGCCCTCGCGAACTGACATACTCAGCACACCTCTAGCCGTACGTCCCTGGCGGCGCACCGAATCTTCAGAGAAACGCAAAACACGTCCCTGCTTAGTAACAACAAATACCGACTTAGTTGAATTGTCTTGATATTCATCTTCTTCGGCTTCATCTTCTTCCAAACCAGCATTGGAAGAATTATCTCTATCTACTAAACTCTCACTACTTGTTATACCGTCTTGAACTTCAAGAGATTTCTCGCTTAACTCTCCTTCAAAATCGGTGCCCTCTTCATAGTCCAGACCATAAGCAGAATAGATAGCTGTTTCCAATTCATCGCCATCTTTTATAAGCAAAGCTTTTTTGCCCCTGGACGGAACCCGCAAAAATTGACTAAGCGAAGTTCTTTTTACATATCCTTGACGGGTGATAGTGATAATACTTCCCTCAGTAAGTTCGGACTCAAAAGGAATGGCCACTACAACCTTCTCACCCGGCTCTAAATTTAGCAGATTAACCAAAGCTGTACCCATAGATACACGCCTGTTACTTGGCAACTCATATACTTTTAAGCGGTAAACTCTGGCCTTATTAGTAAAGAAAAGCAGGACATCGTGAGCCCGGCAGGTGAAGAGTTGCTCTAAAGAGTCGTCGGCTTTAAGCTTAAGAGAACTGCGTCCGCGACCGCCGCGTCCTTGGGTGCGGTATTGAGAGAGGCTGACTCGCTTAGCATAACCACTGCTAGAGAGAGTAACTACCATCTGCTCATTGCTGATTAAGTCTTCTATGTCTATCTCTTCTCCTTCAGAAGAGAGAATACGAGTGCGTCTGCCATCGGAATAACGAGCCTGCAACTGCAACAGTTCTTCTTTAAGCACGCCATCTATTTTACGAACATCATTTAAAAGGCTCTGACAATAAAAAATAGTCTTGAGCAGATTATCGTGTTCTACTGCGAATTTATCGTACTCCAATCCCGTCAACTTTTGCAAGCGCATGTCTAAAACAGCCTGAGCTTGAATTTCGCTAAATTCCCAACGCTTCATAAGGCTGACTCTGGCGGAATCAACATCGGCAGAAGTTTCAATCAGTTCTATAATTTCATCTATATAATTGAGCGATTTCAGAATAGCTTGAACTATATGATCGCGAGCCAATGCTTTGTCCAGCTCATATTGGGTACGCCTGGAAATAATACTGCGCCTGTGATCCACGTAGCAAGAAATTATCTCTTTCAAAGTGAGCAGGCGAGGAACATCATTAACCAAGGCCAGCATAATAACGCTGTAGTTAGATTGCAGACGCGTGTGGGTAAACAGTCGATTAAGTACAACTTTAGCATTGGCATTGGCAGCCAGTTCAATTACTATGCGAATGCCTTCTCGACTCGATTCATCGCGCAAATCTGTGATACCAGTTATTGTACCATCATTAACCTTAGCAGCTATCTCTTCCACCATTTTGGCTTTATTTACCTGATAGGGAATTTCGGTAACTACAATGGCTTGTTTGCCAGGACGAACCTCTTCGAATGAAGTAACGGAACGTACTTTTATGCTGCCTCTGCCAGAAGAATAGGCGCTCTTTATACCGTTCTGGCCACAAATAATCGCTCCAGTGGGAAAATCGGGACCCGGAATGTAGAGCATCAGCTCATCTGTACTTATGTTAGGATTTTCCAAATAAGCTAAAATACCGTTGACAATTTCACGCAGGTTATGAGGCGGAATTTTAGTAGCCATACCCACAGCAATGCCTTCTGAACCGTTAACAATTAAGTTTGGCAGCAAGGCAGGCAGAACAATCGGCTCTTGAGTAGAATTGTCAAAATTTGGACGCCAATCGACCGTATTTTTGCCCAAATCTCGGATCATTTCCATAGAAATTTTGGACAGTTTAGCCTCAGTGTAGCGCATATGAGCAGCTGAATCGCCGTCTATAGAGCCAAAATTTCCTTGGGGAGAAATTAGAGGATAGCGCGTATTAAAAGGCTGAGCTAAGCGAACCATGGCATCGTAAACGGAAGAATCACCATGAGGATGGTAGCGAGCCAACACATTTCCTACAGCTGAAGCCGACTTGCGAAATTTTTTATCAGGAGTAATGCGCTCCTCAAACATGGTATAGATGATGCGCCTGTGTACAGGTTTAAAACCGTCACGCACATCAGGGAGAGCTCTGGCTATGATTACGCTCATAGCGTAATCCACATAAGCTTCCTTCATGCCGTCTTCAATGGGCAGGGAAACTATCTGACGTCTATTTTCCATAATTAACTATCCCTTAATTATCACTGCTGACATTACTGCCTGCGAGATCTCCATCATCATTTTCAAAGTCAGCACCGAAATTTGTACCATTATCCTGAGGCTCTCCCTCAAATTTAGCTTTTAACTTAATTTCTTCTTCAAGAAGATCGCCGTCAAACTTTATTATTTTAGTGCGCCTTTCATCTTGATAGCGAGCCTTTACTTCAAGTAATTCATTTATAATTACCTGACTCATTTCACCGTGATCGTTAAGAAGTTTCTCCAATAAATTTATGGTTTTTATCAGCTGTTCTTTTTCTTCTTCCAGCTTACTATGCTCCAGATGAGTTAACTTTTGGAGACGCATATCCAAAATAGCCCGAATCTGAATATCACTAAATGAATATTTCTGCTTAAGATTCTCTCCGGCCTCATCAGTACTGGAAGAAGACTTAATGAGGGCAATAATTTCATGAATATAATTGAGCGCTGTAATTAATCCCTCAACTATATGGAGCCTAGCTTTTGCCTTAGCCAAATCGTACTCGGTGCGTCTGGTTACTACGTTGAAACGATGAGCTATAAAACAGTTTAAAGCCTCTTTTAAATTTAAAACTCTGGGAGCATTATCTACTAAAGCCAAGATAATAACCCCATAAGTGCTCTCTAAACTAGTATAGGTAAAAAGTTCTTTCTCTGTCTGATCTGGATCGGCTTTCTTTTTTAACTCAAACACTATGCGCAGGCCCTTGCGGCTGGACTCATCGCGCAGGTCGTATACGCCGCTTATTTTCTTATCTTTAATGGCCTGAGCTGCTTTTTCTACCAAAGAAGCCTTATTAACCATATAAGGTATTTCATCGATAACTATAGCCTGACGGCCATCGATTTCTTCCCGATGCGAAACTGAGCGAAGTAAAATTTTACCTCTACCTGAAGAATACGCTTTCTTTATACCTGCTTCACCTGCAATCAAAGCTCCGGTGGGAAAATCGGGACCTTTAATAAATTCCATTAATCCTTCTATGCTGATATTGGGATCTTTTATTAAAGCGATACATCCGTCGATAACTTCGCCCAAATTGTGAGGAGGTATGCGACAAGACATACCTACAGCAATTCCTTCCGAACCGTTTATGAGCAAGTTAGGAATAACCAAAGGTAAAACGACTGGCTCTTGAGTGGAATTATCAAAGTTAGGACGCCAATCTACAGTATCTTTTCCTATATCACGCACAGTTTCCATAGCCAAACGGGAGAGCTTGGCTTCGGTATAGCGCATATGAGCAGCGGGATCGCCGTCAACGGAACCAAAGTTCCCTTGGGGCCACACTAAAGGATAGCGCATGTTAAAAGGCTGAGCTAAACGAACCATAGCATCGTAAACAGCCGAGTCTCCATGAGGATGGTAACGAGCGATTACGTTGCCTACAGTGGCAGCAGATTTGCGAAATTTGCGATCGGGAGTTATGTGCTCCTCGAACATAGTATAAAGGATTCGTCTGTGTACAGGTTTGAATCCATCACGGGCATCAGGAAGGGCTCTGGCTACAATTACGCTCATAGCGTAATCTACATAAGCCTCCTTCATTTCGTTCTCGATAGGAGCTGGAGCTACAGCTATTCTATTTTCCATGGGTTCTCCTTGAAACTTTGAGGCTTAACTCACTAAATATCCAAGTTCTTTACTTCGCGGGCGTACTTAATGATAAATTCGCGACGCGGTTTGACCTCATCACCCATCAGCACAGAAAATATTCTGTCAGCCTCAACGGCATCTTCGAGTTTTACCTGCTTCATAACCCTGCGTTCAGGATCCATAGTGGTATCCCAGAGCTGCTCAGCATTCATTTCACCTAAACCTTTATAACGCTGAATTTCTACTTTTTCACCCATTTCAACGAGCATGTCTTCACATTCTTTATCTGAGTATACATATTCGCGCCTTTTACCTTTGGAAAGAAGGTAAAGAGGCGGTTGGGCTACATAGACATGCCCCTCTTCAATGAGTTCACGCATCTGACGATAGAAGAACGTAAGCAGCAAAGTACGAATATGAGCGCCATCGACATCGGCATCAGTCATAATCACCAATTTATGGTAACGCAGCTTGTCAATAGTAAAGTCTTCGCCTATACCTGTGCCTAAAGCAGCTATCATAGATTTTATGACATCATTATCCAGCATTTTATTTAATCTGGCTTTTTCAACGTTAAGAATTTTGCCGCGCAGGGGGAGAATAGCTTGAAAACGGCGCTCTCTGCCTTCTTTAGCAGATCCTCCGGCTGAATCTCCTTCTACAATAAACAACTCGCATTCAGAGGGATCTTTACTCGAACAATCGGCCAGTTTACCCGGCAGAGAACAACTTTCTAAAACGCTCTTGCGGCGCACGCTTTCACGAGCGCGACGAGCTGCATCACGAGCATTTTTCGCCGACTGGCACTTCTCAAAAATAGTTTTGGCTATGTCGGGGTTTTCTTCTAAGTAAGCCGTATAGAACTCATCTAAAATATTATCTACAGCCTGACGTACTTCCGGATTGAGTAGAGATATTTTTGTCTGGCTCTCAAACTGAGGATTAGGTAATTTTACCGAAAGGATGGCGCAAAGACCCTCACGCACATCTTCGCCGCTGAAATTTTCGTCTTTGTCTTTAAGCCAACCGCGTCTGCGCACTACATTGTTAGTAATTCGGGTCAACGCATTGCGGAAACCGGTAACATGGCTACCGCCTTCGTAGGTATTTATATTATTGGCAAAAGAATAAAAATCTTCTTTATAGGATTTGTTGTACTGAATAACCAGCTCTATATCAACCGGGCCTAAGCTTTCTTCAGCAAATTTTACGCTTTTATCAATGTAAAAAGGAGTGTGCAAAGGCTCTTTGCCTTCACTCAAATAATTGACATATTGGCGAATACCGTCTGGATAATGGAAGCGATGGGCTCTTCCGGTATTCTCATCTTTTATGTCGATAGTTAAACCTCGGTTAAGGAAAGAAAGCTCGCGCAGACGTTCGCTGAGTTTTTCAAAAGAAAAAGAGGTGGTTTCCGTAAAAATTTGAGGATCGGGTAAAAGAGTAACTTTTGTCCCAGTACGTCCCTCTTCTCCATTGTAGATCTGCATGTCTCTTACAATATCACCGCGGGAAAAATTCTGAACAAAACGTTTGCCTTCTCTGTAAACTTCGACTTCCATACGCAATGAAAGAGCGTTAGTAACCGACACGCCAACTCCGTGCAAACCACCGGAAACTTTATAACCTTTACCGTTGAATTTGCCTCCTGCGTGCAGTTGAGTCATTACAAGCTGCAAAGTAGGAATTTTAGCTTGGGGATGAATACCCGTAGGTATGCCGCGACCGTTATCAGCTACACTTACAGAACCATCCTGATTAATTACAACTTCAATATGATCGCAGGCTCCGGCCAAAGTTTCATCTATAGCATTATCTACTACTTCAAAAACGATATGATGCAATCCGCGGATGCCTGTGTCTCCGATGTACATACCGGGGCGGAGGCGTACGCCTTCAAGTCCTTTTAAAACTTGAATTTCGTTTTCATCGTACTCTTCAGTAACTATCTCTGCTTCAGGTACGCTGGTCTCCACAGATTCGACCTTATACTCCTCGCCGACGCCGAGATTATTTGCCTGAAAGGCCGCGCGTTCAGTGGAATCCATTTAAAAACCTCCAAAAACGTTAAAACAAATAACGTTTATACTCAAATAAGAAATTTTTTATTAGCTTAATGAAAGCAAAGCTAAACCGGCAGCTTGTATGTCTTCTATTCAGAAGGTATATAAACAATAATTCCTTAGAAGTCATTCTGTTCTTCAGAACGGCTCTTAAGGTAATCTAAAGTAAAAGCAATGACAAAACCGAGCGCTCCGCCTATGCAGAAACCGATAAGTACCACTAAAAAAGCTATACTTCCGGTCGCTCCCTCCAAGTATTCAACCTCATTTTTGGGAACCACCAGCCACCACCCCAAAGCGGAAGCCAACAACCCTCCGATAAGAGTCGGTGCTATACAGCCGAGCAAACCTGCACGCTCTAAAAATGTCTCTTTTAATGCCACTTTGCCCTACTCCAATCTAAACAGAGCGTCTGAACCGAGATACCAGAAAAGCCCCCGTTTTTTTCAAATTAAGAGGCTCGCATTATTCTCGAAAATACTTGAAACAAGCTGAAATCATTAACCTTCATTGATTCTTTTTTAACTAACTAAATCCTGCTTAACCCCTTTTTTCACGCGTTTTATGAATATAAAGATACATAAAAACACCTATTTTTTGGACACACACAAAGAATCATACAAGTCTTTATAAACAGATAATATTTTCTTATCGGAAAAATTATTCTCAATAAATTCTGAAGCCAAACTTCCTAATTCTGAAGCCTTTCTTCTGTCTTTCCAAAGCTCTTCCATAAGGTAAGCTAATTTATCGCTGTCTTGTTTTTCTATTCCCAAAAAACTGTCGGGAGGAAGAGCTTCATCTACACCACCAGCTTTTACAGCGATGACGGGCAAGCCGGCTGCTTCAGCTTCGGCTACCGTCAGTCCTTGAGTCTCCGTAATTGAAGCGAAAACGAAAGCCAAGGAAGAAGCATAGTAGTCCTTCAATTCTTCTCGCCGCCTCCAACCTAAAAAATGGACAAGAGAAGACAATCCTAAATTATTAACTATTTCTTCTAAGTTTTTTCGAGCCGGACCGTCTCCTATAAGCACTAAATGGGGCAAATATGTCTGCTTTTCTAGGAAAAATTCGCTATTTTTCAATTTTTCTATAAGTTTACTAAAAGACTCAATTATCAAATTTATTGATTTTTCATAAGCTATTCTACCAACATATAAAAATGGCTTATCGTTTAATTTGAGCTCTTCTTTTAATCGATTTCCATCTCCATTTCTAAAGGAAGATACATTTAAACCGCTAGGAATGACTCTTATAGAGCTGTGGTATCCCTGCTCCAGTAAACGTTGGCTAACTTTTTTACTTGGAGCAATAACTAAAGAACTACCATTTAAAAAAAGTTTCATCCAAGCTAAAATTAGCCTTTTAGACATATTTTGCGGAAAAGGAAAGTAAGTAAGATACTCCTCAAACAGAGTGTGATGGGTAAATACACAAGGAAGCTTGTATAAACGGGCATAAATAAGTCCCATTAAACCTATAGGGCCTGGCGTGTGAACATGAACTACTTCTGGGGCAAAACTTTTTATTTTTGACCAAACTGCCAAAGGCCAGGGAAAACCCAAACGATTATCTTTAAGCTGAGGCAAAACTATCGAAGAAAAATAAACAAATTCGGGGCCATTTTCTTTTTCTACAGTTTCGGGAATTTTGTTTTCAAAAAATATGCAACTTTTCTGAGGAACCTTAGGAGCTACTGTCAAAACCTCAAAACCAGCGGTAAATAAACCGTATACTAAACTTTTTATAGAAGAACATACCCCATTTATAGTTGGAAAGTAACAGTCAGTAAATTGAATTATCCGCACAGTCTAGCCCCCTCCTGACAAAGTTTTTATATTGCCGTCTTCAACTTCAAAACAGTCAGCCCGTCTGCTGCCGCTAAAAAGAGCAGAAAATTCGGTAGAAATAGCCGCTGTTAAAAAAACCTGTCCTAAAGATTCTAAATAAGAGAGTAAAATTTCCTGACGCCCTTTATCCAACTCTGAAAAACAGTCATCCAACAAAATAACCGATTCTTCTTTTCCGGCTAAACCCATGATTTTGGCTTCGGCTAATCTCAGAGCCAAAGCGGCGCTGCGATGCTGTCCTTGTGAACCGAAAGTTTTCAAACTGTATTGCAAAACTTCAATGGCAAAATCGTCGCGATGCGGACCAGTTTGAGTCGATTTGAACGTATACTCGCTAGCGGAAGTTTTCTGTAAGGACTCCCTAAAAAGTTCTTCGATAAGCGGCAAATATTCTAAGCTGCTCTGCAGGTCTATACCGCTATTATTATTCAAACACTCAGCTGCTCTGCAGGCTAAACTTTCATTTGTTTCAGTTAAAGCAGTCCTGCCTAAACGACTCTGATAAATTAAATTAAATTGACAGTCACTATCATTGGCAAGTTGGGCATAAATTTGCCTGACGACTATTTGCAGATAAGCTAAAATTGCTAAACGTTGACAAATAACTTCAGATCCAAATTTTACCAGTTTTTCATTGCATACATTAAGATAACTGCGATCGCCCGAACTACTTTTACTTTTTAAAGTGCAATCCTTTAAATTTACATGGTGCAAAAATTTATTACGCTGACGTAAAATTTGCCGATAATTTATTAAACTACTACAGTAAGAAGCTGATATTTTACAAAGCAGTACATCGAGAAGTCGACGGCGCAACATCGGCCCACCTTGAATTAAAGCTAAATCGGCAGGAACAAATAAAGCCAGCGGCAGCTCTCCTAAAAAATCGCTCAGCCTCTTAATCACATTATCGTTAATTAGTATGCGCCTATCTAAAGCTTTTGTTGCAGGATTATAGGCCCAACGAACCGTCAAGCGTTTTTTAGTTCCGTCGTTAGTGGAAATACTAGCATCAATTTCAGCCCAATCTGCCTGCCAATTGATAAGTTCTGACTCGCTTTTTATTCTGAAACTTTTAGAAGAAGCTAGAATATTGAGTGCCTCTAAAAAATTCGTTTTTCCTTGAGCATTTTTTCCTATAAGAATATTTAAACCGGCTCCGGGCTTAAACTCCAAAGTTTTGTAGTTACGGAAGTTTTTCAGCCTAATATGATCAACATACATAACTTTCGTTTTTTGGACTCAAAAAAATAATCCCTTTTAATTGTTTCCTGGCCTTCCAGTTAAGTTAATTTTTGTGTTACTTAATTAGTGATTAAAATGCGTAAGCATAAACAAATAAGAGTTGACAGACAACGAATAAATTCTGATTATTAACTCAAAGACTTAGTTAAAAAAAGCGGAGCATGCATGTATGCAACAAATTAGCAGTCGAGAGTTTCTTAAATGGCTTTCTGTAAATAATGGCCAGCAAGAAAAAATTTCCTTACTGAACTTAAAATTGGATTGGCTTAAAATTACAGGTCCGGCTGTAGCCATGAATTGCTCCCCTTGCGCTATAAAAATTGATCACGAAAGAGAGGGACAGTCTTACCTTCTGGTAGTATGTGCAAACAGCAGTTGGAGTCAAGAACTGCAACTTCAACAAATGACTATTGTCGAAAAACTTGGACGCAAATACAAATTTCAAAAAATACGTACCTGCGTAGGCAAAGTGCAGCCTTTTCGCAGAGAAAAAACGAATAGGTCCGAGTATAACTTAGAAGAGTTGAAGCTCTCTTACAATGAGCAAAAAAATATAGATAATGCCTCTAGGTGCATTGAAGACAAACATTTAAGAAAACTTTTTCAAATTTACTTAAAAACGAGCTTATGTGCCAATAACAAAGCTTTGCAAAACGGAGCTAAAGTTTGTCCAAAATGCGGCACAGCCACCTACTCTTGCGGAGCGTTATGCTTTAATTGCAGAAACGAAGAAGAAACAGCTGTTAAAGAATTTCTGGTTTCTCAATTTAATTCTAAATTTTTAGTTTCCAAAGAAACCGTAAATGAGACTCTAATTAAAAACGGTTTTTCTCCGTTAAAAGATTACGAATTTTTAAATGTGAAAAATGCGCTGATATCTCAGCGAAGGTCAGAAATTTGGAAAGAAATTAACAATTCACCTAACAGAAGCCCTTTATCCGATTCTTTAAAAGGCAGCATAGCTGAGTTGATTAGCTTAATCAGCAATAAAAATTTTTATCAGTTAACCGATAAAAATCTAGAAGTTATTCTTCATCCTCGATTGGCCAAAATATATATGACTGATACTATTATCCATTTCCCAGCAGACGAAAAGAAAAATATCTAGACTTATTGCTCAGCAAAAATAATAAGCAGCCCAGATTATAAAATCCGGGCTGCTTACTCAAAAAAATTTAAATTAACTCAACAGGCGTTCAACCTGCCCAAAGCAACTTTATTGTCCGCTATCCAATTCATTCCATTGGAAACCTCTGTTAGATTGCCTAGCAGTTGGCCTGCTGATAATACCAGGCGTGAAATCTGGCTCTCCGGAAGGAGGTTGCTGAACTCTTGAGGATAATCCGGGAGTGAAACCACCAGTACCGGTGATCGGACGAGAACCGGGAGGGTAAGAATTATCAGAAGTACCGTTACTCCTAGGTGAACGGTTCGTCTGTGCCGGTCGATAAGGCATACTAGGCGTTTTACCAGCTGAAGGAGCCGAAAAATCACTATTAAAGCGCACACTGGAAGCACCTGTATCGATTGGTGGAACCTTAGGGACCTCACGTCTGATGGCAGTAGACAAAGGCTTAAATTCACTCTGAACGACCGGAGACGAAGCTGTCGGAGGTACAACTGGCTGCTGCCTCGGCCTAACAGAGGGTTGAGGAGCAGTCATTCTCCCTGATTGAGGCGTAAGAGGCTTAAAACCTCCTCGAACTGATTCATTAACTACGGAAGAAGGACCAGAAGCAGTAGCAGTAGCTTTAAATGAATTCTGTTTGGCAGGTGAAACTTCAGGTTGAAGATATTCAGAAATATCTCCTGAACCTCGGCGCGAGTACTCAATACTTTCAGGATCACCGACAACTTCCGACTCTATATATTCGGGTCCGTTAAGTGAGTCTAACTCAGATTTAGCATAGTCATCACCTGACTGAGCAGCATACTCTAAAGCGGCTTCATAATCGAACGGATCTATTACCGTCTCTTTTTTCTCGCCTATCATAGTCGTAGCATAATCAGCTTCAGTTATGCCCAGGTTTGTTTGCATTTTTTCTTCAGCCCATTTGCCAAGGAAAGGTAAACGCAAAAATTTCCCTGAACTGGCCTGCCAAGCTATGTAAAGTATGACCGAAAACCAAAAAAAGAAAATAAAGGCTAGTACAAAAAAAATAATTAAACCTACAAACCCAGAAAAAGTGACAAAAGAAGACGGCAGAAGCCATAAAGCAAGGAAAGTAGTAATAAATATAACTGCCATCGCAGCTAAAGTAAAAATGCCTAAGCCTAATGCTTGAAAAATATGAAAATGAACGAAGGGCTCATTTTTCTTTTCTCCCATAAGGACAATAGGACATATAATAGGCCAAAGCGGATAAGCCAGACCTGAGAGCATACGATCATCTTCGTGGTAAGGAGGAAGAATTACAGCCACTTTTTTTTCAGCAAATTTATACCTTGATTTATGCTGTGATATTCAATAATTTTTTATCGTTTACCTTTAAGCAAATGTATACAGGACAATCTGTAAAAATGTCAGACATCTATAGGTAATGTCAGACATAATTAATGACATTATCTATAGATGTCACAAAAAGTATTAAAGGTAAGGAACGGGATTTATAGGATTTCCATTCTTAATTACTTCATAATGACAATGAGGACCAGTAGAAATACCGGTGCTGCCTACCAGAGCTATTTTTTGTCCAGCTTTTACAAAACTGCCGCTTTTTACCAGAACTTGAGAGCAATGAGCGTAAAGAGTTTTTAAACCATTGCCATGATCAACCTCTACAGCATAACCATATCCTTGCATCCAGCCGACATAAGATACGTTACCTGCTGCTGTAGAAACAATAGGTAAACCGCTGGGAGCAGCTATATCCAATCCGGAATGAAAACGAGAATAACCGTAAACAGGATGAACTCGACTACCAAAATCGGAAGAAATTTCTCCGTGAACAGGCCACATGGAAGGTATCTTACTCATCATCAAAGCTTTTTTCTCAGCTTCAATGGACTGACGATATTTATTGACAACTACACGCAACTTAGTTATGTCAGTATTTCTGTCTGACACTGTGTCAATCAATTTCTTGTACTTGAGTTTAAGTTCAAGACTAGCGTGTCTTGCTCCCATTCGAGCGCCGCGCAAAGTCTTTCTATGGCTGTTTTTTTTTCCTACAGTTTTATTTATGCTGTTTATGGCATTATCTTGATTTTCTATTTGACTGCAAAGTTCTTCAAAACGATTTTCAGCCAAAGTAATAATTTGCTGGTTCTCTCTTTCTTTCAAATTAAGAGCAGTGCGATACTGTATGTTAGACTTTTCTAATTCACTTATATGGCGATCATAATTATCTATTTTATTTTCGTACCAATTTTGAGCTTTAAAAACTAAACCGCCCAATAAAAGTAAAAAAAGCAATACTGTGAGAGCATTAACCCGCAAATTTATAGAATAATCGCTAAAAATAAACTTTATGACAAAACCCCTTTTGACACCATTTTTGACAGCCATTTGGTTTACTCCACACTTCAATTTATGACATTAAGTCAGTATTTCACTGAATATTTGTTACTAATTGGCTTATGTCTGACATTATATAACATTTATTACTGACATGTCTACAAAAATTTATGTCAAACATGTCAGTATTTACATAAATGTCAATAAGTGCTAAGTATATAAAAATAATCTGCCAACAACTGTGAGCTTTAGGTGTAAGTTAAAACTTTAACGAGTAAACGGTTCTGTAATGATAGATGTTTGTTTTTAAAAAGATCGAAGCCTAGGCTTACCACTTCACACTGGCGAATCTATTTAAGGCTGCTTGCTTCCGCACCTGACCTGGTTCACAGCTCTCCAGTCGAATGGGGCCTAGGCTCCGAAAAATTAACACAACTTCCCCGTCATGAAAACTGGCGAGGAAACGTGGATAAAAAATTGATATGGCGGAGAGAAAGAGATTCGAACTCTTGAAGCGGGTTTAAGCCCGCTTACACGACTTCCAATCGTGCGCTTTCAACCAGCTCAGCCATCTCTCCGTGCCGTTGTGCGCTAATTTTATACCACACTTCTTGGTATATTGCAATAGGCAACACCAAAATAATTACAAATTTTAGTAAAAAAGCTTCCTCAGAAATATCTGGGAAGCTTCTTTTCCAGCAATGGCGGAGAGAAAGGGATTCGAACCCCCGAGACGAGTTTTCGCTCGCCTGCTCGATTTCGAGTCGAGTGCATTCAACCGGACTCTGCCATCTCTCCAAAATACACTGTGCTTGGCAATTATCTAACAAGAGAAAAGATTTGTCAATATTGCTTAAAGTGCCGTATTTCAAAAAATATTAGGTAAAAGTGCATAATTTATTCCTATATAGAGACAAAACACTTTATTTACGCATTTTTTCAGCAAAATTTTTTAAAATAAAACTGCACTCATTTTGAAGTATACCCCCATGGCAATCTATTTGCCAATTCATACCAGGATAATCGAGCAAAAGAATAACCGAACCTCCACATCCCTCCCTTTCATTAAAAGCTCCAAAAAATACTCTGCTCAATTTAGCTTGAAGCATAACTCCAGAGCACATGGGACAGGGTTCTAAAGTTACGTACATATCACATCCAGTTAATCGCCAATCTTTTAAAAATTTAATGGCTTCTTTCACAGCATTTATTTCTGCATGAGAAAACAAATCTGAATTTTTTTCCCTTTGATTATGACCTCTGCCTATAATACGTTCATTTTTAACTACCACAGCACCAATAGGAATTTCATTTTCCATTTCCGCTAAACGAGCTTCTTTAAGAGCTTCTTTCATCCAATATTCCGGTGCTTTTGTGACTTTTTCCATATGCAACATACTTTCGACATAAAAAAAGATCGCTCTCATGGTAAGTACGAGCGATCTTCAATGGTGCGCCGGATAGGGATCGAACCTACAGCCTTCGGCTCCGGAGACCGACGCTCTATCCATTGAGCTACCAGCGCATAAATTTCTCAGACATTCTAACATTCAAAACCGTATAAATCAAGAACAAAATGATCACTGTTTGCAAGTTAAAACGGCTATAAAATTTTGCGCTGAGAAAAAAACTTTTATCTAGTTCTTACAGGCATACATATGTAAATGAAATTAGTATCCTCTTCATTTTCTTTTATAGATATACTGCTCTTGTTATCTTGAAGTTGAATTAATATTTCTTCGCTTTCTAAAACTTTAAGCACATCGGAAATGTAATTTCCATTAAAAGCTATATCCAAAGGTTCACCTTCGTACACAGCATTTATTCTTTCTTCGGCACTACCCATACTGTTAGTTTCAGAAGTAAGAAGAATAGAATCGTTATCAAAAGAAAGCTTTATGACGTTAGGAATATCTTTATCCTTGGCCATAATCATAACGCGCTTTATAGTCGAAATAAAACTTTCCCTACCAACTTGGCATTTAGATTTAAAAGTTTTGGGAATAACCTTTTCATAGTCGGGGAAATTGCCTTCCAGAAGGTTACAGAAAAAGCTCATATTTTCTGAAGAAACGAAAATATGACTTTTGCTGTAATGAATATCCAAATCTTGTTCTTTGTCTAAAATTTTGGAAAGTTCGTTTAAAGGTTTACCGGGAACAATTATTTGTTGAGTTTCTTTACTGCCGGTATTTTTATAAGGAATGGAAAGCTTTGAGAGTCTTTTGCCGTCAGTAGAAGCAAAGATTATTTCTTCAGGCTTGAAAGAAATGGAAACTCCCTGCATTGAAGGTCGACTTTCATTCGTTCCGGCTACTGCTATAGCTACTTTGTTAATTATAGAACAGAAATTCTCAGCTGATATTTTTATACTTTCGCAGTTTTGAGGTTTGATACTTTTGGGAAATTCTTCGCTGGGAAGAGTCATAACTTTAAAAGTTGAAGTTTCATTACTAACTGTAAGTTCAGAGTTTACGTTCGAATCGGTATCTAAATTTATAAATCCTTGAGGAAGCTCATTGACTATTTCGGCTATAACTTTAGCTGAACAAGTAGTACTACCTTCTTCTCTGATTTCTTCAACAGGTATGATACAACTAATTCCTTTATCTAGTGATGAAGCCGTAAGTTTAAGTTTATTATCTATAGTCTCGAATAGGATATGACTTAAAATAGGAAGAGGTTGCTTGCTAGATATAGCTTTCGATACTTGATCGATAGCATTTTTTAGTAAATTTTTTTCACAACTTATGTGCATGTCTTTAATCTCCTTTAAATATATTTAAATTAGTAGTAGTAGTAGTAGGGATTGTTAATTCTGTTGATATCTCTTGAAACCTCAGCAAAACCGTGTTTTCTTTCACTTTTTTTGTGTTGAAAAGAAGTATACATCAGCTTGAACTTTTTCAACTTTTCCTACAACCGTAAAGCTTTAAAAAGTTTTCATAAATTGTGAAGTAGATATAAACAGGAAATTCACAACCATTTTTTACTACTTATAAACAAGTAATTAAGAATTAATCAACAACTTGTTTATAAATTTTTACTTAAGTCTTTCCTTCAAATTGTTTAGAGGCGTTTTATACAGCTCATCATCTAAGTTATTTTCTACTTTTCTGTAAGCATGGATTACAGTGGTGTGATCTCGGCCTCCGAATTGAGCTCCAATTTCAGGATAGCTGGCTCCAGGAACCATCTCTTTGCATAAGTACATAGCTAACTGTCTGGGTTTAACTATTCTTTGATCGCGTCTGGAGCTAATTAAATCTTTTTCGGAAATTTGAAAGTAATCGCAAACTACTTTTTTAATTTCGTTTATGTCTACTTTCTTGTCTTTGCTGTGGTCTAAAAGTTCTTTTAAAGCTTCTTTAGCATTTTCTAGAGTAAGTTCTTTTCTCATAATGCTGCAATAACTTATTACACGTATAAGAGCTCCTTCCAGTTCTCGGATGTTTGAATAGAACTCGGAAGCTATATACTCGATGATATCATCGCTAATGTTGTTATTAGCAGCTTTTTGGCGCAGAATGGCTTCCCTGGTTTCTAAGTCGGGAGGTTGAATATCCGCAATCATTCCCCACTCAAAACGGCTACGCAGTCTGCTCATAACTGTATTCATTTGTTTAGGAGGACAATCACTGGAAATTACAATTTGTCTATTAGAACGTTTAAGAGCATCTATAGTTTGGAACAGCTCCTCTTGAGTTCCAGGTTTTCCTATGATGAAATGTATATCATCAATGAGAAGAACGTCGACATTGCGAAATTTATCGCGGAAACGCTGGTTGGTATTAGAAGTTATTGACTCTACAAATTCATTGGCAAATTGCTCAGCTGAGGTATAAAGTACTTTTAAGTTAGGGTTAGTTTTAACAATACTATTACCAATAGCGTTAATTAGGTGTGTTTTACCTAAACCTACGCCTGAATAAAAGAAAAGCGGATTGTAGATCACTCCTGGAGACTGAGCCACAGCCTTAGCTGTAGCTGCGGCAATACTGTTGTTCGAGCCAGTAACAAAGTTCTCAAAAAGAAGATTTTCCTGAAGATTACTGTTCCATTCTGAATTTTTACTGTTCAGTTTTAAGTTTTCAGAATTATCAGACTTATATTCAACCTTTTGTTGAGTTTTTGTTTCTTGAACTGTTTCTTTTATTTTTTCTTTAATTATCGGTTTATTATCTGTATTAGTACTCTTTTTATTATCAATTTTAACGTTATCTCTAATTTGATCGCTATTATTACGTTCTGATAAACCAATAACAAATTCTATTTTTATAGAATCACTATTAAAACAGGTTTTTAATGAAGCGAGTATCCGTTCAAGTCTGTCTGGTTTCTTAAGAAAGTCTCTTAAAACTTTATTGGGAGTTATTATTGTTAAGACATCTCCACTCAGATTCTTGGGAGAACACTGCTCTAAGAAAGTGTTTAAAGGGCTTTCCGTTTCGGATAGAAATTCGTGCCATAAAATATCCAGACACTCAGCCGAAACAGCTTGATTGGCCATACATATCCTCCATGAAAGATGCTTCAGCAAAGAAATTTATCCTTACGATCGATTGGAAAGTGATTTATTCGACTGAAGCTCTGGTTTTCGCAAACTTAGTAAAGTTAATTTAACAGACAAAGAATTCAGGCAGGGCTTTCTTAGCTCTAGCCTTGCTTCCTTGTAGCTTTTGTCAATTTTTGATTATTTTTTTCACTATATTACAGACAGTTTATTAACTTTTCCACAAATAAAATTACTAAACTGTGGAAAACTTCATAAAATCGCGTTAAATAGGTTTTTTTTTATTTAATAACCTGTTTATTACTGCTGATTAGTCCACAATATCAACAGTTTATTAACAAAGTTTTTCTTAGATTTACTAAGTTATACACAGAAATTGATAATTTTATAAACATAATCACAATCATTTTTAGATAAAAAGTTGCGTCTAACAAGCTGTGATTATCTTTTTTCACAGCTTAATTTACAAAAATAGTATATATATTAACGTTTAACTGGAAAAAAATAGCTTTTTTAATATATTATATCATTATCAATCCTGTTGATAACTTGTTGATATGTTGAAAAAAACTTGATTTTAACTGCAAATAAGCTATTTGACAAACTTGAAAATGGGTTATATACTGCTATAGCTCTATTATTAGGGCTTTTTTTAAGTGCTCTCTTGTCGTAGAAGCTGAAGAGAGAGCAGTTCTTAAATAGCCGCCGGCGCAGTTTGCCGTATGTCTATCGCGGCAACGGGGACGCTTGAAGCGGCTCTGAGTTTTTGGAGGAATAAAAAAATGAAGCGCACTTTTCAGCCCCATCGCAAATACAGAAAGGTTAAGCACGGCTTTTTTGCCAGAATGTCTTCTTCTTCCGGCCGTAATGTTTTAGCTCGTCGCCGTGCTAAAGGCCGCAAGCGTATCTGCGCCTAATTTGGAATGATAACTTTAACCAGGTCGAAAGATTTTGATCGTATTTTTCGGCATGGAAGTTCTGTAAGTTCCTCAGAAGTAGTTGTTTACGCGCTTAAGCGTTCTAAGGGCAAGTTTTCTCAGCCGCGGGCAGCTTTTTGTGTGAGTAAGAAGTTTGGCAAAGCGGCTGCACGCAATCGGGTGAAAAGACGCCTTAGGGAAGTCTACCGTTTGAACGAAGGAAAGCTGGATACTCAATGGGATGTGATTCTTTTAGCCCGTCAGGGAGCTGCAGTGATCCAATTTGCTCAGCTAGAGAAGAAGTTCCTGAGTCTGTGTCGCAAAATCGGGATCCTCAGAGAGCATCAAGGGATCCCGAAGACGAACGACGAGAAATAAGTCTTGCGGCCCGCGGTGCCGATCTTCTCATAAGAGGATACCAATTTATATCTCGTTATACCCCGGCCGTATGCCGATTTAGGCCTACTTGTTCAGAATATACGCGACAGGCTATCGTTAAATACGGTTTCTGGCGCGGCTGTCTCATGGGATCATGGAGAATATTGAGGTGTAATCCTTTTAATCACGGCGGTGATGACCCTGTTCCCTAAATATCGACGCAAGAGTATTTAACTGATGATTGATTCTGTTGCTAATTTAATGATTGTCTTGCTGCGTGGCATTGAGAGTGTGACAGGCTCTTATGGCTTAGCTATTGTAATTTTTGCTTTGGTTATAAAGCTTATTCTCTACATTCCAACTAAACAGCAGTTTCAGTCTATGAAGGATATGCAGGAGATCCAACCTGAACTACAGAGATTACAGGAACGCTACAAGGACGACCAGCAAACTCTGCAGCAGAAGCAAATGGAGCTCATGCGCGATCGCAACGTCAATCCGTTAGCCGGCTGTTTGCCCATGCTTATCCAAATGCCGATATTGTTCGCTATTTGGAGAGCTATTATGATGGACCAGCGTACTTTCGAAAATGCCTACTTCATGTGGATATATCCGGGTTCTTTACAAAATTTATTTCCCGACTATTTAGCTTCTAGTTTAGCCGGTCGCGATCTTCCCATGATCCTCTTCTATGGTTTGACCATGTATCTGTCTATGCGACTTACTCCTAACTCTAATGCCCAAGCGGCTGGTCAGCAGAAGCAAATGGCTGTCATTATGACAGTTATGTTCTCGTGGATGATGTGGGCCTACAGATGGCCTTGCGCTCTGATTCTTTATTGGAGTGTATTTTCACTTTTAGGCATAATTCAGCAAGCTATGATAATGAGATCTTCTTCCTTGTCTGAAAAGACTGCAGCGTCTGCTGAGAATGCGGAAAAAGAGCTGGCTGAGAGCTGAAATTAGAAAAAGTTAGGTTCCGGGAGGTTTGGCTGGTGTCATACGATAAAGATTATGAGGAAAACAATTTAGAGGCAGTCGACGATTTCGATGAAGACGACGATCCTATAGCTGATATACTTTACGAAATCGTTACCCGAATGGGTTTCGAAGATGTAGATATTGAGTGGGAAGAGCGCAGCGATCACACCAGGTATTTTGTAGAGGGTGAAGGTTTAGGTGTTCTGATTGGTCGTCACGGAGCTACCTTAGAAGCTCTGCAGTATCTCATCGGAGTAATAAATTCTCGCCAAGATTTAGTAGAGCACAAAATTATCATAGATATTGAAGGCTACCGTGAGCGGCGTGAGTGCAGTTTGCGTGCTCAAGCTCATGAAGAAGCTCTAATAGCTGTCCGTGAGGGACAGGAGATTGTTTTAGAGCCTATGCCCGCTTGTGACAGACGTATTATTCATGTCTGCCTGCACAGCGACCCAACTGTAGAAACTTATTCAGAAGGCGTTGAGCCAGATCGCTGTGTGGTAATTAAGCCTTTAGTATAAAGGTTCCAATTCGTGAATTATTCACCTTTAGATACAATTGTAGCGACGGCCACTCCTCCCGGTTTGGGAGGGGTGGCCATTGTGCGTATTAGCGGCTCGGAAGCTCTTTCTATATTGAAAAAAACTGTTAGACACGGTCAAGAAAAGGCCTGGCAGCCCCGCCACATGTATTATTGTGAAATAGTTGATGAGCATGGCTGTGCTATAGATAAGGCTTTAGCCGTATATATGCCCTCTCCCCACTCTTATACTGGCGAAGATGTTGCTGAGATCCACTGCCATGGCGGTAGCGTTTTGGCTAGTGTGATTGTTGATATATGTTTAAATTGTGGAGCTCGTTTAGCCCAGCCGGGAGAATTCACTTACCGAGCTTTTACGGCTGGCAAACTCGATTTGGCCGAAGCAGAAGCAGTACTTAGTTTAATTGAGGCTAAATCCAAGAATGCTGTTATTTTAGCATCTAAAAATTTAAGCGGTTCTCTATCTCAAGATTTAAACAAGCTTAAAAATGATATTCTGGATTTAATTTCTCAATATGAAGCCGAAATAGATTACGGCGATGAAATAGCTGCTTCAGATACATCTCTTATTGAAGATAAATGTAAAACTTTCATTCAATCAGTTGAGTCTCTTTTGCAAAGAGCTAATGAAGGGCGTGCTCTGGCCGACGGTTTAGAAACAGTTTTAATAGGTCCTCCCAATGCAGGTAAATCGACACTTTGGAATGCTCTCATAGGTCAGGATAAAGCTTTGGTCACTCCCTATCCCGGTACTACTAGAGATCAGCTTGATGAGCACGTGTATGTAAATGGAACTATGCTTCACCTTATCGATACGGCTGGGCTTCATGAAGCTAAAGATCCTGTAGAACGTCTGGGGATAGAAAAAACGGAGAAGGCTTTATCTAAAGCCGAACTTGCCGTAATAGTCATTGATTGTAGTATTGACATTGAGTCTGACTTTATTAAAGTAATGTCAGACATGTCAGATAAAAGTAAAAGAAATCAGGATTTTAAGGTCTTAGTTATTTTGAATAAGTGTGATCGCGGAATAAAAATATATCCCGATTACATTAAAAATAAGTATGGTTTTATCCACGTTTGTCAGGCTAGCTTGAAATTTTCAGATGGCTTGGAAAATGTAAAAGAGGAAATTTCTCAGTTATGCCGTCCTCTACTTAAAGCTAATCAACCGGCTTTAAGTATAAACCAGCGTCAGCGTCAGGCTTTAACTAAAGTCAGAGAAGCTCTGTTGAATTTAGAATCTGGTGTTATAGCTCGGGTTCCTTGTGACTGTCTTCTTCTTGATCTGCACGCATGTCTGTCAGCTTTAAATGAACTGACAGGTGATAATGTCAGTGAAGACATTTTGCACAGAGTCTTTTCTAAATTTTGTCTAGGTAAATGATCTCTGCTTTTATAAGTATGAGTCAAATTGAGGAAATGCAAAAGTTCGATGTAGTTATAGTTGGCGGCGGCCATGCAGGTGTTGAAGCTGCTCTCGTTTGTAGTCGTTTAGGTTGTCGCACTGCTTTAGTTGCTTCCAATCCTCTAAAAATAGGGGTTATGCCCTGTAATCCATCCATAGGCGGACCGGCTAAATCTCATTTGGTTAGGGAGATAGATGCCATGGGGGGTGAAATGGGGCGAGCTATAGACGACGTATTTATTCATATAAGGCGTCTTAACACAGGAAAAGGACAGGCAGTCCAAGCTCTTCGAGCTCAAGCTGATCGCCCTCTGTATAATAGGCGTATGGTAAAGGCAGTTTGTGAAGCAGATAATGTCACAGTGATTACTGACACAGTTGTTGACATTATGTCAGACAACAATGTGGTAAAAGGAGTGACAACTGCTTCCGGTTTGATCCTGAAATGTCATGCCATTGTAGTATGCACAGGAACTTTTTTGGCTGGTACATTACATACGGACAAGTTCACCTTACCTGGAGGACGTGCTGGAGAAGCTCCTGCTTTTGGGTTGAGCGATGCTCTGCGTAATTTAGGATTGAAGCTGGGACGTTTAAAAACAGGTACTTGCCCAAGACTTCATCGTGACACTGTCTGTGTTGATGGTCTTGACATTTTGCCGTGTTCATCAGAACCGTTAAAATTTTCTGACTTGTCCCCCGATCCTGATTTTAGTAAACCGACCGTCGATTGTTATATAACCCGCACTACAGAAGAAACACGCCGGGTTATTATGAATAATTTAGATCGTTCTCCCCTCTACGACGGTTCCGGATCGATTGTAGGCACAGGTCCACGCTATTGTCCGTCTATTGAAGATAAATTTGTACGTTTTCCTGACCGAAAAGTACATTTGGTATTTTTGGAGCCTGAAGGTATAAACGCTGATGAGATTTATCTTCAGGGGGTTTCTACTAGTATGCCTCTGGATGTACAGTATGCTGTAGTACGTAGCTTACCCGGTTTGGAAAAAGCTGAAATTATTAGACCTGGATATGCCGTAGAGTACGATTACGTGCTGCCTACGCAGCTAGATTTCTCTTTAGGTGTCAGACATGTCAAAGGGTTGTATTTGGCAGGTCAGATTAACGGAACTTCCGGATATGAAGAGGCCGCTGCTCAAGGTTTAATTGCGGGTCTTAATGCAGCTCGTTTCTTAGATGGTAAGGAGCCTTTTATTGTTCGCAGAGATCAAGGATATATAGGTGTTCTAATTGACGATTTAGTATGCAGAGGCACCAGTGAGCCTTATCGTATGCATACCAGTAGAGCTGAGTACAGGTTGCTGCTGCGTGAAGATAATGCCGATGAGCGTTTAACCCCTCAAGCTAAAGATATGGGAATAATAAGCGATGAACGCTGGAATAAATATTTGAGTTTTAAAATTCAGGCCCAACAAGAGATAGAACGTTTGCGGCATAAACACTTAAATTCAGATTTATCAGTCAAAATAAGCGACGCTTGCGGCACTAAAGTTGAGCCTGGCCCTGCCCTTGCTGAACTTCTACATCGAAGTTATATTTCGTTGCCGTTAATACGTCAGTGTGAAGGATTGCCGTCGCTTGAGTTGCGTTTAAGTGAAAAGATAGAAGCTGCAGTTAAGTATGAGGGCTATATTGAAAGACAACAACGTGAGGTAAACCGTATGTCTAAACTTGAGAACACAAAGCTAGATGGCTGTATTGACTACGCTTCAGTCATAGGTATGTCGGCTGAAGCTGTTGAGAAACTTAGTCGTATCAGACCTTACAATATTGGTCAGGCCTCAAGAATTCCGGGTATTTCCCCTTCTGACATCAATGCTCTCATGATTCATTTGCGACGATCTGACATAATTTAGTTAATTTACAGTTAGTTTTATATGTCAGACAATAGAATGTTTTTGACATGTAACCATGTAGAATGTCATATATATTGTCAGAATAATATCTGACATATAAGCTGTCTCTACGCCAGCAGATATAAAAAAGCCGCTATTTCAAAATTATTTGAAAAAGCGGCTTTTTTATGCAGTTTAATCTTTACTTGCTTTTGGTAGCCTTAGGAGCTTGCGAAGTTTTATCTTTAGGGTTGTTTTTAGCTTTGTCTGCAGGCTTTTCGTTTTTAGCCGGGCCTGGAGGAGCAACAGTAGGTTCAACTGTAGTTAAAGACATGTCAAACTCTTTGTTTTTGTCAGTACTTTTGAGATGGATAGAAATAATATTGTTTCCTTGAACAATGTTGGGAGCTTTGTCAAATTTAACGACATTATATTTGTCAGCAGTCTTTTTATTCTTACCCATGTCAGAATAGACTAGGACATTGTTGACATAGACTTCCATTTCACTTCCGCAGAATATGTTCATGGAGGTATTTTTGTAAATTGAGGGATCTTTGGCGTTAAAAACTCGGCGCAGCAGCAAGTTGTTACTATTGTCATTCCAGCTTATTTGGGAAGCAGGGTCGAGTTCCGCTCCGTTGGTCTTTATGACATTTCCCATGGGAGCATTGCGTATTCCCCAAACTTTAGAATTAAAGTCTTGAGAGAACCAACTGGGATTATTGTTAACAAAAGTTTTATAGGCCTCATCGTTCATGACGATGTATTGCCATTCAGCTCCATTACTGACACCGTCAGTTACCTTTTGTTTTTCATGTATGCAATATCCGTCCTTAGATAAATCCTTCTTGTCAAGTTTAGGCTGATTGGCGATTATCTCATCAATTTTTTCGTCGTCAATAGCTTTTGTCTTGGCAGTCTTATTCTCAGTTTTATCTGCAGTTGAGGATTTGGCAGGAGTTGGAGTCTGATTAGCATTTTGAGCGGTGTCATTGACAGTGCAGGCACTTAATGACAAACATACTACGGCCATTGCCGGCAGAAAGAGAAATTTTTTGAACATCATAAGGTATGGACCTCAAGTTAGTTTTTTACCTGCTAGACCTTCATTAGTTTAAAGAAAATCCCTTTCTTTGACCAATGAAAGCCTTTTGCTCGACAGTTGATGGATGTTTTCTTTGATTAGATTGTGTCAGACAATAGGGTAGGGGAGGTGTCTGACATTTATTTTACTATAACTGACATTGATTAGTGCGTGTCTGACTTTACTAGACATGTGTCATTTATGGTTACTGACAATATGTCAGACATGTCAGTAATTATAAATGTAAAATACAATATATTGAATATAAGTGTATATTATTTTTATATATATGTATTATAGGTATGTCAGTAATAAAAATATGTGTCAGAAAAACATAAAAACTACTGTATAGTTGTATACGTTAGCTTTAATTACATTACTTACACATACAAATAGTTTTCAATGCCACAGATTCACTTGAGGCAGTAACTTTAGTTTTTATACGTCAAAATTTAATTGATATGTTTTGTCTTAAAATTATAAAAATATTTTTGTAATAAAATTTATGTTAAAAATGCGTATGTATAGTTAAGATTTAAAAACCTATTTATAAGCTATGTAAATATACTTACTCATTAGAAGTATATTCGTATAGCTTTCGTCATCGGCAAGCTTTGGGGAGGTAATAAAAATATAGAGAAGAATGCAAGCTAGCAGTCTTGCTCCTTTTTTTATAATATAAGAAAAAAAGGGTTCTATTTTTGTATAGGAAAGGTCCTTAACTGGGTTTGGATAACTCAACTTCCGCAAATATAGCAGATAAATCATTGTCTGCAGACGATTCTTTTCTTAAACAAGAAAATTATGGTGGCTTGGAAATTATAGAAATTTCTATAAGCGATATACTGCAGAATCCATTCCAGCCCCGACGCTGTTTCAATGAATCTGCTTTGCAAGAATTGGCTGATTCTATAAGATCTAATGGTGTTATTCAGCCTATTGTAGTTACCAAGCTGCCTGAGGGATACCGTTTAGTGGTAGGAGAACGGCGCGTCAAAGCTGCTAAAATGATAGGTCGTCGTACTATTCCTGCCATAGTGCGCAGTTTAAGCAGCCAGGATATGCTGGAATTGGCTTTGGTTGAAAATTTGCAGCGCCAAGATTTAAATCCTATTGAAGAAGCCTTAGCTCTCTCTTTTTTAGTGTCTGAATTCCGCTTTTCTCACTATAAGTTGGCTGAGCGCTTAGGGAAAAGCCGTTCTTATATAACTAACTCTTTGCGTCTTTTGCATCTTCCTGAGGCTATAAAAGAAGATTTACAAAACAATATACTTACCGGCGGTCATGCTAAGGCTGTTTTGTCTCTTGAAGGTGAGAGCAACCAGCTTAAAGCTTGGGAATATATTAAGGAAGAACAGCTGTCTGTACGCAAAACTGAAGAGTATATAAATGCTCTAAAAGGGTTAACTGACTCATCTAAAAGTTTAGAAGAGTCTGGCAATACAAAAAAGACTGCCTACGAAAAGTCGGCGATTTCTCCAGAATGGAAAGACCTTTTAGAGAAGCTTCGCTATAGTTTTGGAGCAGATATTCGGTTGAATTCTCGTTCTGACGGCAAAGGCAAATTGGAGTTTCACTTTAAAAATCAGGAAGAACTGGAAAGAATTGTCGAATGTTTCATCTATCTGATGAAGTCTTAGACAGCATTGAGCGCTTTTCGCTCAATTGTAGTTAGTTGGATTTATTGGAGATTTTAATGAAAGAACTTATCCGACAGGGCATACGATCTATAGATAATCCCTTAATAAAAGCAACTGAGGAAGATATTGATCGCTTGGCCAGGTTTGCACAAAATTTGTTTGAGCATGGCAGCGAGCGAGGACTTACCGCCTTAACTAGTCCTGAAGATATTGTTCGGGAGCTTATTGTAGATTCTCTTGGAGCCATGTCCTATATTGGTTCGGGGCAAAGGATCGCTGATATAGGATCTGGCGCGGGAGTTCCTGGAATTCCTTTGGCTATAGTCCGTCCTGAATCGTTCTTTATAATGGTCGAATCTCAAAATCGCAAGTCAGCTTGGATTGAAGAACAAATTTTAGATTTAGGAATTCAGGCTAAAGCCCATGCCCTGCCTATGCGCATAGAAGATGTAGCTCATAGTGATAATTGGCGCGGAAAACTCGATTTTGTAGCTGCTAAAGCTCTTTCATCTCTACCTTCTCTTATAGAACTGGCTGTTCCGCTTCTGAAAGTTAACGGATGTCTTCTCGCTTATAAGGGAGTAAAATTTCAAGAAGAAATTGACCAATCTGATAATGCCCTGAATAAGTTGCATGCCAAAGTAGAAGATGTCTTTTCCTACAAACTTTATGGTAGAGAGCGCTATATATGTGTTATTAAAAAATTAAAGCCTACTCCAAAGTCATATCCTAGGCGTATTGGTATGCCTCAGCATAGTCCTCTGTAGAATTTTCAATATAGTCCACAATATGCACAGCTTCATAAAGAAGCTGTGCTTTTTTTGTGCATAAAATGTGAATATATCTGTTGATAACTTGTTGATAGTGTGAATAAAACTATAGATCGATTAATTGGATATTATACATATCAGTTCTAAATATTGATAATTTAAGCAAAATCTTAATTTATTTTCTAGTGTATAGCTCTATTTTATATTGAAAGTTGATTTTCAGACTATAACTTATGCTTTTTTATTGGAAGTAAACAGTAATTTTATAAACTTTTCTACAGATAAATAGGCAAAAATGTTGATAAAATTGTGGAAAAGTTGACTAATTCGATAAAAATAAAAAAAATTTGCACTTAATGTGTAAAACTTGTTAATAATGTGAATAAATTGTCTAATTAAGTAGTTAATAATAAAAACGTAACTATATAATGATAAATGAAAAGAATACTACTTTTTATTTATCATTATATTTCTTGGTTGCTTTTCAAGGTAAAGACAGGTGCTTAGTTTAACTAAGCATACAGGCACTTGTTCAGTTTAATTTTCCAGTTGTAATTCTTTTGTATCTACGTATCTGAATAAAATTAAGTGCCAATAAAAAAGCTGGAACTATACGAAAAAATTTACGCTTTTTTAGTGAGGATTTGTGCAAATGTCTAAATCTAAAGTTTATTTTACTGATATGTCTGTCAGTATGGAGCGTCCTCTTTTAGTAAAATTCCGCCGTCTTTTAGAAAAATCAGGTTTAGGTGATCTGCCTTTAAAAGATAGGTTTGTAGCTGTCAAGACTCACTTTGGTGAATTTGGCAATTTGGCTGCTTTGCGTCCCAATTATGCCAGAGTTTTATGTGACTACATAAAAGAGTTGGGTGGAAAGCCTTTCTTAACCGATTGTAATACTTTGTATGTTGGTGGTCGCAAAAACGCCCTCGATCATTTAGCAACAGCAGATTTTAGTGGCTACAACGTGATTACTACCGGAGTTCATAACATTATTGCTGATGGATTGAAGGGTAACGATGAAGTTGAAGTTCCTGTTGAGGGTGGTGAATATATAAAGTCAGCTAAAATTGGCCGAGCTATTATGGATGCCGATGTTTTTGTATCTTTAAGCCACTTTAAAGGACATGAAATGGCTGGATTTGGTGGAGCATTAAAAAATATCGGTATGGGATCGGGCTCTAGAGCGGGTAAAATGGAGATGCATTGTGCCGGCAAGCCAACGGTTAATGAAAGCTTGTGCATAGGCTGTCGACGTTGTCAAAAAATTTGTGCTCACAATGCTCCCACACTCAAGGGCAAAGTGATGTTTATCGATCATGACAAATGTCTGGGATGTGGCCGCTGTTTAGCTATATGTCCCCGTGATGCAATTGAAGCTAATGGTTACGACTCCAGCGACATTATGAATCGCAAAATTGCTGAATACAGTAAAGCAGTTATAGATAATCGCCCACACTTCCATATATCTTTAGCTATAGATATTACTCCAACTTGTGATTGTCACGCTGATAATGCTGTTCCTATTGTGCCTAATGTAGGTATGTTTGCTTCGAGTGATCCGGTAGCTATTGATGTTGCCTGTGCTGATTTGATAAACAAACAGCAGCCTATACCTGGTAGTGTATTGGCAGAGAGCAAAGTTGAGGGAGGAGATCATTTCTATAGAACGGCTCCGGTAACTAATTGGCGCAGTTGCGTTGAACATGCCCAAAAAATAGGTATAGGTTCAATGGAATATGAGTTAATAAAGGTTAATTAGCTTAAAATAAATTACAAAGTGCACAGAGCTCTGCTTTTAATTTTTGAAAGCAGGGCTTTTTTTATGGTTATGATGATTAATTGGATATATTCTAATGTTCCACGTGAAACCATATCTTTGCATAGTATTTAAATGGCCTAGACTTTTACTTAATTGTTTTAAATAATTTGCATAGATAGTTAATCTATAACTGGTTTGTTGCTACCTTTTCTTGAGTCTAATTAAAAAAATACTATATATTGTATTGTATTTATTGTATTTATATATATTGGATAAAAGATACTTTTAGTTCCACAGTTTTTTCAAAGCCTAATAATTTCCGACGCACTTTTACCTAAGGTTTCAACCGCAACAGGCTAAAAATTGAATATATAGAGTTAGCTAAGCAGGGTAGGGGAGTAATTATTACTCTTTTAATTTATTAGGTTACTCATTTTTTTATATGTTTTTGTTACAAATAAATACTGGCAATTTTGTTTTATTAAAAATTAGCTGATAGTTTTGAATTGAATAAAAAAAGAGCCGGAAGCTTTGATCTTCCAGCTCTTTTTTATTTCAGCTTTTTAAGCTGTTTCCTGAACGGGGACATTCTTCTAAAACTGCTGAGGAGTGGGGGGGTAATGTATAGTATTTACTGACCTTATGCCTAAATTGATCCGTGCACGTATTGATGATTACCTGCCATTCAGCCCAAGGTTTGGGTATTGGCAGGTTAAATTCTCTGGGACAAACATCATTATTAAATAACAGAAGGAAAGAACTGTCTTTAAGTTTATTGCACTTATCGTCTGTATCATCTAGCCAACTGCCGTCAATATACATACCGAAGGCACCGCAGCTTTGCTGTTCCCAATCTGAACCGTACATTTCTTGCCCGTTCACGTTGAGCCATATTACGTCTTTAGCTCCGCTTTCTGTTTGCCCTCTAAAGAAAGTAGAGCGTCTGAAGGCCGGATGGCGACGGCGCAAGTCGATAACTGATTTAGTAAATTGGAAAAGTTGCTGCTGCTGAGGAGTTATATTCCAGTTATAGTAAGAAGTTTCGTTGTCTTGACAGTAGGCGTTATTGTTGCCGTTTTGAGTTCTAGCAATCTCATCGCCCCCTAAGAGCATAGGAATACCCTGACTTAAAATAATGGTCAGAATAAAGTTACGCATTTGGCGCCAGCGCAGGTTCATTACTGCTTCATTTGAAGTAGGGCCCTCATGTCCACAGTTCCAGTTATTGTTGTCGTTGGTGCCGTCTCGGTTGTCTTCTCCATTAGCGTGGTTGCGTTTTTGCTGATAGGTTACTAAATCGTATAAAGTAAATCCGTCGTGAGCAGTGGCAAAATTGACGCTGGCTAACGGACTTCTATCCCAATATAGATCGCTGGAACCGCTGAGTTTAGAGGCCATTTTGCCTAAGAGGCCACCGTCTCCTCTCCAAAAGCGGCGCACTGTGTCGCGCCAATCTCCGTTCCATTCGCTCCATCCTTTAGGAAATTTTCCGACTTGATAGCCGTTCGGGCCGCAGTCCCAAGGCTCTGCAATTAGTTTAGTGCAGTTTAAAATAGGATCTTGAGCTAAAACTCCTAAAAAGCTGGAATGGGTGCGGTAGTTGTTGTCAGAAGTCGTCCTGGCTAAAGTGGTGGCTAAATCGAAACGGAAGCCATCAACGTGCATTTCAGATACCCAGTAACGCAAACTGTCGGCAATTAGCTGCAGCGTGCGCGGATTGCGCGTATCCAAACTGTTACCACATCCGGTAAAGTTGCAGTAATGGTGTTGGCAAGAAGGTTCTAGGCGGTAGTAGGTTGGGTTGTCTAAGCCGCGCAGGGATAGTTGAGGTCCGTCATTGCCCTGTTCTGCAGTATGGTTATAAACTACGTCGAGAATAACTTCTATACCGGCTTTGTGCAAGGCTTTAACCATGTATTTAAATTCATGAACGGCATCGGGAGCGGAACTGAAACGCGGATCAGGACAGAAAAAGCCTAAACTGTTATAGCCCCAATAGTTACTCAATCCCATAGCCCCTAAACGCCCTTCACTTATGGACAGGTGAATAGGAAGAAGCTCTACAGCAGTAATTCCTAAATTTGTTAAATATTTTATTGATTCAGGATGGGCTAAACCGGCGTACGTACCTCGTATTTTTTCAGGCAGAGCCGTATTGAGCATGCTGAAGCCTTTAACGTGCATTTCATAAAGAATGGTTTCATTAAGCGGCCTTTGCAGTGGGCGATCTCCTTCCCAGTCAAAGGCCTTGTCATCTACAACAACTCCTTTGAACATGTAGGGAGCACTGTTGCGTACGTCACGGCTCAGTAAGTTAGTCTTACGAAGTGAATCATTTGATGAGTGTGTGTATTTTTCGTAGCCATAAAGAGCATCGCAGTTAATTAGCTCGCCGCTGACAGCTTTAGCGTAGGGGTCTAAAAGCAGCTTATCAGGATTAAAATACAGTCCATGGTTAGGATCAAAACTGCCGTGAGCTCTGAACCCATAGCGCAGTCCTGGTTTAGCTTGCGGTAAAAAGCAATGCCAAACTCCTTCGCTATGGTTCATATGAATGCCGGGTTTCAGCTCGCGCCCATTTTTGTCAAAAAGACAAAGGACGACCATAGTGGCATTTTCAGAATAAACGGCAAAGTTCACTCCTTTGCCGGTCCAGGATGCTCCCAGCGGATATTTCTTTCCCGGACGAATGTCATTGTTGGGAATACTCATAAAAACAGATCCTAACGTTTGTGTTTTTAGTCAAAGTTTGTGTAGGTTGGAAATTTATTTGAAATTTCCTGGCAGTGTTAAGTTGGAACAATTTGAAACTTTCTTGGATTTGATCTTATAAAAAAAGAAGGCCTCCCGGAAAAAGCCTTCCTTCTTTTTTATTTACAGCCTGTCGTTTGCCAACTGAAGGGTGTAGATTAAACGTTGAAACGAATGTTTAAAATATCGCCATCTTTTACCACGTATTCTTTGCCTTCTACGCGCAGCAGTCCCTTTTCTTTGGCAACATTCAGAGAACCGCACTCTATAAAAGAAGGATAATCGATAACTTCAGCTCTTATAAAGCCTCTCTGCAGGTCACTGTGAATTTCACCTGCAGCTTCCGGAGCTTTGGCACCTACTTTTGTTGTCCAGGCACGACATTCATCTTCTCCAGCGGTGAAGAAGGTCTGCAATCCCAGTTTTTTGTAGCAAATATTGATAAGTCTGCCTAAGGCGCTTTCATTTATGCCTAAGTCGGCCATAAATTCTGTGCGATCTTCATCGGAAAGATCGGCTAATTGAGCTTCTATTTCGGCAGAAATGGCCAAACAGGGAGTATTCTGTTTGTCGCATATCTCTTTTAAAGTTTTGTAATGGGAGCCGCCATCGGCAATGTCATTTTCAGAAATGTTTGCCACTACTATACGCGGTTTTATGCAGAGCAATCCTAAGCCGGAAAGAATCTTCTTTTCTTCTTCGTTAAATTGGGGCACTGCAGATATATCGCCGTTATTCAAAGGCTCAGCCAAAGATTCCAAAAGAGTTCTCTCCTTAGGATCGAGCTTTTTAGCTCTTTCTAGTTTGCCTTCTACTACTTTAAGATCGGCTAAAAGAAGTTCCGTTTCAAAAGAGTCGATATCGGCTGCAGGATCTGCTTCTCCCAAATAGGGATGATCGAAGCAGCGCACAACTTCCAAAAGCAAGGTAGAAGTACGTATTTCGGCTACAGCCTGAGAGCCTAAGCCGGAGCTGCCTCCGCCGGGCATATCCAAAAAATCTACTGTAGCAGGGGTAGTTTTCTTGGGCTTAAAAATGTCTGATAACTTTTGTAGTCTTTCGTCAGGTACAGCTGCTCTGGCCAGAGGCTGTTTGCGTCCTGAAACGTCTGATTCGGACAAACAAGTGAGTGATTTGAACAAAATAGACTTGCCTGATTGAGACAATCCGGTAATGCCAATAGATAACGCCATAATGCTCCTACTTTTCTGCCAATAATAATTTCTGTCCTGCCTTTTGCTTGAAGCCGTCTAGCAACCGACCAAATTAGTGTAATATGATAGGTAAAATTTAGTTTTTATGGTTTTTTGTTAAGCAGGTTTTAATTTTATTTTTCTTTAAATTCCGGAGTTGAATTATCACTTTTTCGCTCAGATCGTAGTATTTATCGGGAGCAGTGTTTTGCAGGAAGGAAGAGTTCACAGAACTGTGGATATAACGAACGATTCTCAAGCTGATGTTTTTTTAACTAACAGTACTAACAATATTACTTTGGGAATACTTCTCATAGTTTGCAGCCTAACTTGTGTTCCTGGGTTTTACTATGTGTTTTGCATTTGCATATTAAATATTAAACACGTCAGTTTTGCGCTTGGATTTGTTCTTACCTGCATTGTGATGGCGTTTGGAATTTACGTCCTCATGTTTTCTAAAAAGAGAATCAGTATAGTAAAAAATGGTGACGGAGGTATCATTACTGTTAAAGACTGCTTCTTGTGTCCGGAGGTTTCTTATAACTACGGAAGTGGAGCTAAAATAAGAATTTCCATAGTTGAAGAGCGTGTAAGCAGGCACAATCGCAAAGACGTTTGGAAAGTCAGTCTTATAGATAATGATTGTCAATATATTTTAGACTCACATTATGAACACATGTGGGCGCACGAAAGTAAAAATTTAGCACAGTCTTTGGCTAAGTACATAGGTTGTAATATGGAGATGGATTTTGGCGGCTCTCCTGTTGTTTCCATTCCTTATACTTATGTGGGTGCTCCTTACAACGTGCTAGCTAAAAAAATCAGCTGGTTTGCCCCTCAAGAGCCTGTACGCCCTACCGAATGTCCTGTAACGATCGACGACGTCAGTTATGGTGTCGGACGCCGATACACTTGGGGATTTACTACAAGCTCAATGAGTATCACACTGGTTGGCTATATGTTCGCAATCTTTGTGTTTGGTTTTCTCCCTATATTTGATTCGAGGTCTTTCTTTGTAAAAGCTTTAAAAAGCGGAAACTGGTCCTTCTTTGTTGGAGCTGCCTTTCTGCTGTTTTTAATGTTCGCAATTTGGTCTAGCTATCGCAGTATAATTGAAATTTATCAGCAGAAAATAAGTATAAACGATAGACTCGGGGGTATATCTTATTACTATAAGAGTCTTCCTTTAGATCGTTTAGAAATGGTGTTTTCCCGCAGTACTGTTTTACACAATAATTTAGTATTGGTTTTTGATGATAAGATTGTCTATATTAAAGTTGACAATGACGCGATAGCCAGTTATTTGGCCTCGGATATCCGGAAGTTTTTAGCTTCTGGAGAGACAAACTACGAAGATTTAAACAATGAAAATTCAAATGAAGAATCAGGTAATATGTCAGACTATTAATTGACATGTCAGACAAAAAGTATGTCAGATATATTTTATGTCTGACATACTTTTTTTGTCTGTGTCAGTAGTTCTGCTTTGTACAGTGACAAAAAACGAGCCGCCTGCTAAAGCAGACGGCTCGTTTACCTTAAGTTAGTAGCTTCTAACTAGAATATATTCTCAAGAACGCCATTTCTGAAGAATGACAGACTGTATACGGAAGTACTGGGAGCAACTAAGCCGATAGTGACATTCTCTTCATGACTAGGATACTTGAATGAGTAGTAGTTATTTGACATGGATTTAATGTCATACTCGTTAGACTTTTTAGTTGCGACAACGGGAACTGCCCGTCCGATAACGGCTTCTTCAGTACCATTGAGATAAGTAGCGCTTAAGTCGATGTTTTTATAGTTATACTTGCTGGGAGTATTGTTTAAATTACTCAGCAAATTAGCCATACCGAAATTGTAGTAGAGCTCTTCGAAAGGAACTTTGGTCACTTTTTCGATATTGTCGAAGCCTGTATCATTAGAGGTTGCCATATCGTGAATTTTTTCTATGCCGTAACGGTCAGCAATGTATCTGGTTAAGAGATAGGCATGACCGTATTCACCCATGGTGTTGTTAAAGTAGTTCAACGAGTATTTGCCCGGATCTCCTAAGTAAGCCTGAGAAATTTGGAAAAGGTAAGCATTGCTGGTTAGCTCTGTCTCATCATTAGCCCGTCTCATTTTGAAGCCGCAAATGTCTTCAGACAAGGTAGACTTACCTTCGTTGATAGTAACATTTTCAGACTCACCAGTGAACTCACCGTCTAAGCAGACCTTTTGGTTAAAGTCGCACATATGCTGGAACTCGTGGGCAGCGGTAGAGTAAATATCTTCGTCGGCGCATCCTGCGTTCAAGTAAAGTATTTCGCCTTCGTTGCTTTGAGGATAATACTTCTTGGAGAAGGCGTCCTGGGGATGGAAGTAGCCGTAAAGATTTCTGGATATAGTTTCGGTTCTGCAAAGCATGATAATAACTTTGCTTTCACCGTCGCGTCCGCCGTCAGCGTTCCACTCATGGCCAAAAGTGCTGCGGACTCTTTCGCCAATGCCGATGCCTTCGTCATCGTAAGGATTGTTTTTGCCAAAGTATTTATCGATCTCTAAAGCTTTGCTCTCTTCTATGCACGGAAGATCGGTATCCGGATCAACCTCGGCGAATACTAATACGGACTCTGTTTCGTCGTTGGCCAGCATTTTACGGAATGTTGTTAAAGTGCCCGTATCGTTCATACCGCTTACATAAGCCTGAACGTCGTCATATTTTTCAGCTTTGGTATAAACAGTGTTGGGAGTGAAAGACTCTTTGCCCAATACTTTGGCTCTTACAGCATGATCTTTAAGGTTCTCCCGCATGTTTTCGAGTAAGCGGTGAGTAAGGCCGTGAGGATCTGCGGAATTTTCGTCGTCAGTTATCTTGGCATTAGTCTCTTTGGTCGGAAGGGCCGTACTGGTAACATAAACTTGATCGGAGAAACCTGTCTCACTCTGTCCATTACTTATCAGCACGATAGCGCTATCTGAGCTATCTACGGCACCAATGTTGTACTCTTTGCTCAGATTGCTGGTTGGAGACCAATCATCATCATCCGAACAACCGGTTAAACTGAGACACAGCGCCGAACAGGCGATTCCTAAAAGCAATTTTTCTGTTACTCTCATTATTAGAGTTATCTCCTTAAAATGGATTGAGACCTGCTACCATCCGTTCAGAGGAAAAAAAACCGCCTGACGGCGCAGCGCTATATTGACAATATGTATTGGGGGAAAGCGCGAGACTATAAGCCGGGTTCTGTATCTGCTCTTTTACAAAGCCGATGGCGACCATCTATCTGTGAAGTACGTTGCCGCACTCCTCTAGCGATCTTTTGAGAAGGGATACCGACGGGCCGCCGGGCGCCGACTAAGCAGCGCTCCTTCTGCTGATCTTGCTCCGAGTGGGGTTTACCTGGCCAGTGCGTCTCCGCACTGCCGGTGGGCTCTTACCCCGCCGTTGCACCCTTACCTAAATTCTCCCATTAAAAGAAAACAAGGCGGTCTGACATTTCTGTGGCACTATCCTGAAGGTTACCCCTACTGGACGTTATCCAGCACCCTGCCCTATGGAGCCCGGACTTTCCTCAGGAGTTCTGTAAAAACTCCCGCGGCCGCCGGTCTCACGCTAAACACCAATTCTGCAAATTTTTCGGTAAATTTCCTTCTTTTTAGATTACTTCCTGCCAATAAACTGAAACCGGATAAGTCAAGAAACAAATAAAAAGGATGCGCTCTCAAATTTGCTCGAGAGCGCATCCTTTCAGTGAGACCGGTAAAGAAACTAAGCCTCGGAAGCTTTGTCTCCGGAGGTAACAATTTCACCGGTAACAGTGTAACGACCGCCGTTGACTTTTTCACCGCTGTTGTCGGTTTGATCCCATTTTACGGAGAAAACGCGTTCCTCATTGGGAAGAATGGTAAGTGTTTTTTGTTTGCCGAAATTTTTATTGGCTTTGGAATAACGCCAAATTTCGATAGGCACTTTCTCGAAAAACACGTTCACCTTTTGTTGAACTATGAAGTCCACTTTTGAATTTTTAGAAAAGTCTAAAGTTTTGGGCAGTCCGGTAGTGTTAGTGATGGACATGGTCAAATAAATTCCATCTTTGTCGCGGTCGGATATTTTCATAGTGTAGTAAAGCCCGTCAGAGGACTGATTAGCTTCGCTTCCTACAGACGCCGAACGTGAGGAAATAGAATAGCGGATAAAGCCCATGAAAGCAAGGAACAAGCAGGCCAAAACGACCATAACCAGCTTGGCATCAGCTTTGCTGTCTTGGAGGTGACGGCTGCTTTTGCGCACTCTGGCGACTGGAGCCGTTTTGCTTTCAGAAGTATTTTCCTTTACTTCCGCTTTTTGCTTTGACATAGCGTTAGCCACCGTTCCTATCGGTTCTTGGTTACTCATTTTTTATTTATGGAACTCCGAATATGCCTGCAGCAGAAGGTTAATTTAAAATTTTCACACTCCGCCGCTTATTGTAGGCTAATTGGTCGTTAGTTTGAAACATTCCTTCAATTATTGTACAATTTACGCGGGATGCGCTGTTTGCAGAATATTCTGTCTGCGGTTTCGATCTTGCTTTGTTTCTGAAAATATGCAGGACAAATTCAAGGTCTGCATTTATCTGTTTAGCTTAATTTTACTTTTATGCAGTTATTTAAGGAATTTTAGGCAAGTTTTTACATCTATACAGAATACAATGCGGTGCTGAAGAAAATCAGCATACAATTCGGCAGGAGGCGATTATTTTTCGCTGTTTCTGCAAGGGAGAAAAAGCTTATGAACCGCTTAGTCGGTATGATAATTTTATTGTTCTTCGCCTTAGCTCTTCCCGGGCTTGCCGATTTGGAAGGCATGGTTGTAAATGTCGCTCAAAGCGGCGAAATTACCGTCAATCGTGGTATAGCCGATAATGTGACTCCCGGAACCCGCTGGTACATCTATCGCAATGGGGCTCCTAAAGCCGAAGTGGAAGCCGTACTAGTGGATAATTACACTACAACAGTCCGAGTTGTTTCCGGCAGCGGCGTGGTTGTAGGAGACAAAATTACTACGAAGCCTTTTGCCTCGGCTCCTAAAGAGAAGAAGCAGGCAACAGCTAAAAATATCGAGAGCAGTATTCCTAAAAATCAACTCGATCCTCGTTTTAAAACTACTCCCAGAGTTAAAGAAGAAACTGCGGAAAGTACTGAACAGAGCTACAGAAAAGCTTTGGCTGCTTCCACAAAAAAAGCCAGTTTTGCCGGCGGAGCCAGTCAGATGAGAAAGGCCTCAGTTAATCCTGCCGCAGTTTACAACGTTTTCAGCGGATATACCACGTCGCACGGAGGCGGTCTCCTTTGGCAAAATGCTCTGAGTGTTTTACCCGGTGAAGTCGGGTACAACGTTGGTATGAAGAGAATTAATAAGAACTGTTGTGTCGATATTGAAGTGACTTGGTGGGGCGACAGTCTTTTAGATTCTTACTCAGATATGGTTGCTTTCAGAGAAGGACGTACCAGCATGGAACAGCGTTTGGCTATGCGCAACGGACTTTACTCCCAGAAGGGGGCCGACAAATTTGTTGTTTTCCATATCAAAATGAAGAATACCGGTAAAGTCAATGTTCAAATAGAACCTTTCCACTGGCATGCTTTTATTCTTGACAGTCAAGGAAACCGTTTGAAGCCGGAGCGCTACGATCAAATTCTTGATAAAACTCTTACTCCCGGTCAAGAGACCGAAGGTAATGTCTACTTCTCGAAGTTTGATTCTTCTGGTAACAATATAGCCGATGGTAAAGTTACTTTAGTTCTGGAAGATATTCTCAGTGAAAGAGCTACTATGAAATTCTGATACAATAAGTTGTAGTTAAACTGTATGCAGCTGCTGCCATAGGCGGCAGCTGTTTTATTTTTTCGAAAAAAGATAGCCTATGTTTGGAATTTAATAAATATGATAGCGTATGAGTTGTATTAGAATACAGCTAGTGTCTGTTTTTTTACTTGAACTAAACATTTTAAAAAGGTAAATTGGTAAGTGGGGGATTGAAAATTTATCAAGATTATTACTACTGTGGGAGAACTGCATCATGTCTTCTAAAGAGCATAAACATCATAACCATGCTGTCGAACAGGGGGAAAAAGCGGAGACGGTAGCTCCTGAAAGCACTGCACAAACTCAAGTCGATTCTGAAGAAAAGAAGGAGAACAGTACTTCAGAGCAGAGTTGTGAGGAGCTTTTAGAAGCTAAAGATAAAGAGCTTGCCCGTCTGCAAGAGCAGCTTAAGCGCGTTACTGCCGATACAGAGAACTACCGCAAGCGCATGGACGCGAACTTTGAACGGCGTATAGATAGTGCCAAAGAAGATATCTTCCGTAAGCTGCTTCCTATTATCGATCATTTAGAAATGGCTATTGAGGCTTCCCGTAAGGGCGGTACTGTGGAATCACTTTGCCAAGGTGTAGAGCTGGTGCTGAAAGATGCCGTTAAAATTATGGAAAGCTATGAAGTAGTGCCTATTGAGGCTAAAGGTCAGCCTTTTGATCCTGCCTGTCACGAAGCTGTCATGATGGAAGAATCAGATGAACTTCCTGATGAGACTGTTTCTAACGAATTTAAAAAAGGATACAAAATCGGAAATAGAGTTCTGCGTCCCAGTATGGTTTGTGTAGCCCGCAGTACCAAGTAAAGGAAGAGATCCGCATGTGGTTTGGATTGCTTTCTGACCTGCTTAGTGTATTAAGGGGTAAAAGCTATGGATTATAAAGATTATTACAAAATATTAGGTGTAGATCGTTCTGCCAGTCAAAAAGATATAAAATCGGCTTATCGCAAGCTTACCAAAAAATATCACCCAGATTTGAACCACGGAGATAAAGATGCCGAACTTAAGTATCGAGATGTCAACGAGGCTTATGAAGTACTGAGTGATTCTGATAAGCGCTCCAAATACGATCAGTTTGGTGCTCAATGGAAATATGTCAAGGATGGAAAGACGCCTCCTTATGGTGCCGGCGGGTATAGACAGCAGGGTGGCTTCGATTTTAACGACATTTTTTCCCAATTTTCTCAAGGTAGTCAGGGAGGAGGAGCTCATTTTAGCTCTTCATTTGGAGGATCGGGATACTCGCCGTTTTTTGATATGCTTTTTGGCAATATGTCCGGAGGCGGCAGCCGCGGCTTTAGTGGTTTTGGCGGCGGTAGGCGCGGCAGTTCTGCGCCAAGCAAGCCGTTGGAGTCTGAACTTACGATCAGCTTAGCCGAAGCTTACAATGGCACTGTCAAGTCGATTACTATATCTAAGCCGGATGTTTGCGCTTCCTGTTCAGGCACTGGAAGCTTTGGAGGTTCTTCTTGTACTATGTGCGGAGGTACCGGCAAAGTTAATTCCGCTCATACTCTCGATGTTAAAGTACCTGCCGGAGTTATTGAAGGCTCCAAAGTCAGAGTGCGCGGTGAAAATAGTGGCGGGGTTTGCGGCGACATTATGTTTAAAATTAAGATAGCTCCCGATAATGTTTATAAAATTGAGGGACGCGATCTGCGCTGTGATCTTTGGGTAACGCTCAGAGAGGCTTTCTTGGGAGGAAGTGCGGAGATAGTGCTTCCCAACGGTAAGAAAGTATCTATAAATATTAAGCCGGGAACTCCAAACGGCAAGACTTTCCGCCTTTCCGGGTTGGGACTGCCCAACCCAAAAGGAGAGACAGGCAATATTCTGGCTCGGCTTTTAGTTAGACTGCCTGAAAAACTCAGTCCCGAGCAGCTCAAAGGATTGGACATGCTCTGTCCTGCCGATTAATACAAATACTCGCTGTTTAAAGCAGGTCTCTGTTTAGCTTATTTAAGCCTAGGAGGCCTGTTTTTTTTAGCTGAGCTCTTCTTTCGACTATTATTAAGACTGCCGGATAAAACAAGCAGGGAGAAGGTATTTATTTGTGAAACGAATAAGTGGCCGAGGTTGGGCCTAAGTTCTGGAGCGTTGCCTCCTGTACAAAAAGGTTTGTGCAGGTCGGCCTTAATGGCGGTAAAATAAGCGCTGTTTGCAATAGAAAAAGTTTGTTTAATGCGGTTCAACCAAAAAATTTAGAGCTTATTTGTGCCTTTTTCGGCTCATACTGAAAGGGGTAGAGGCAGTAAAAAGCAGCTATGATAGCATTTTTTGAATACATCGGCGGAGTGGTTTTAGGAGTTCTCAATTATTTGGGCTCTCTCTTTATGCTGCTTACAGAGTGCTTGCTCAGCATAGCTAAAGGAACTATCAGGTTCGGATTGGCCGTTCAGCAGATGGCCTTTTTGGGAGTAGATTCTTTAGTTATAGTTGTTTTGACTACTACTTCTGCAGGTATGGTTATTGCTTTGCAGCTGGCTCATATTGCTGTTCAATACGGAGTTGTCAGTGTTGTTGGCGGAGGTGTGGCCATCGCCATGGCCAGAGAACTAGCTCCTATGCTTACTGCAGTGGTTGTGGCCGGGCGGGCCGGCTCTGCTATTGCCGCCGAAATAGGTACCATGAAGGTTACAGAGCAGATTTCTGCTTTGAAATGCATGGCTGTTAGTCCTATACGGTATCTAGTTGTGCCAAGGTTAGTAGCTTTGGTAACCATGATGCCGGTTCTGGCGCTCTTTTCACTTACTTTTGGAACCTTGGGCGGCGCAGTAATAGCTTATCAGTCGGCCGACATTCCTTACGAAATATTCTGGGATTCAATTCAGCGTCTGATGGTTCTTTCTGACGTCAGTTACGGCTTGCTTAAAAGTATAGTTTTCGGATTTGAAATTGCACTTATCTCCTGCTACCAGGGGCTTAATACCGGACGCGGAGCCGCAGGAGTCGGGGCTTCGACTACATCAAGTGTTGTTTACGCCACTATATTTGTTTTTATAAGCAACTATCTCATGTCTCTCTGGCTTTTCCCGGTAAGTTAGCAGTTGGTTTAGAAAGAGTTTGCGTATGATCGATTTGTCAAAACAAGAAGGCCAACGAGCAGAAAACACTGATTCGGAGGTTATGGACAACTGCATTATGGGCCCCCGGCGTCCTATGTCGGATCCGGCCATTTCTGTGCGCAACGTGTCTGTATCTTTCGAAGGCCGAGTTATCCTTAAAAACGTCAGTTTCGATGTTCCTAAGGGGCACACCTTGGCTATTATGGGACTTTCGGGTGTGGGTAAAAGTACTACTCTACGCTGTTTGGTCGGTTTGCAAAAACCGGATAAGGGAGAAATTTTTATAGACGGTCTCAACGTTTTAAAGTTGGCACCTAAAGAGTTTGATGAATTGCGTAAGCGCATAGGCATGGTTTTTCAAATGCCTGCTCTGTTCGATTCACTCACTATCGGAGAGAATATAGCTTTTGGTTTAAGAGAGCACACTAAGCTTCCCGAACACGAAATTCGGCGTGTAGTTGCCGAGAAGTTAGCTATAGTAGATTTGCAAGGCATGGCAGATTTGTATCCCAATCAGCTTTCCGGAGGTATGCAGAAAAGAGCTAGTTTGGCTCGCACTATAGCTACCGATCCCGATGTCATCCTGTACGATGAGCCTACTACCGGCTTAGATCCGATTTTGTCTATGGTTATCAATGAGCTTATCTGCGATTTGCAGCGCCGCCTTAAAGCAACTTCTGTAGTGGTTACCCACGACATCCGCGGGGCTCTTATGGTAGCTCATCAGATAGCTATGCTCAACAAAGGAGAATTTATTTGGATGGGTACTCCCGATGAGTTTAAGTCGTCCGAAGATCCGTTTGTTGTCCAATTCCGCGAGGGACAAGTGAAAGGTCCCATCAGGGTACAATAAAAAAAGATGAGACTGTTTTGGCTAGTCAGAGCAATGGAGGGTAAAAATGGGGCTTAGTCCTGCTGCAAAAGTAGGCATGATAACGATGGTGGCCTTCATTCTGCTGGGCCTCGTTTTCCTGCAGATTGGAAGAATAGGGCCTGACGCCGGTGAAAAGTACCATATTATTTTTGATGATGTTCAGGGATTGCAGGTTCGTTCTTCTGTTCGTCTTTCCGGTGTGCGCATTGGTTACGTTTCTGATATAGAACTTAACTCCCAAAATCGTGTTGACGTCACTGTAGTTGTCACCCGCGATGAAGTTAAGCTTTTCAGTTCCGATTATTTTGTTTACACTATTGCTTCCAATATCTTAGGTGATAAATGGCTTGACATAAAACCCGGATCTGTCCCGGAAGGTATAGAGCCCATAGGAACTGATGAGGTCGTTGTGGGGACTACACCTATTTCTCTCGATCAGTTGGCTCAGGAAGGCAGCCAACTTATGGAAGAACTGCGCGGCTCAATTGCAGCTTTAAATGAAATAGTCGGCGATGAAACGTTCAAAAAAGATGTTAAAGTAACCGTTAACAATATTAGAGATATTTCGTCTAACCTCAAAGATGCCAGCGGTGATGCCCGTCAGCTTATGGGAGAACTGCGTGTGCGTATGGCTAATATCGCCGGTACTATGGAAAATGTAGTTGACAATGCTTCTGCGGCTGTAGCTCAGTTGCGTGTTGACGCCGCTGAAATAGGCAGCAATGTTAAACATACAACCGCAGCAGTCAATAATTTGGTTCAAGACAACACCGACAATTTGAATACCATAGTTATGAACTTGCGCCAAATGTCTTCTAGCCTGAAAAATACAGCTGCAGCTCTGGAAAGCGTGGCTGATGATCCTCAGATGCACAGCGATATTATGGCTATTGCCGCTAATATACGCAAGGTTAGTGAAGAAGTTGCCGGTATAGCTGGGGATATCCGCACTGTTACTGGCGATCCTCAAGTTCAGGAAGATCTGCGCGAAACTGTTCACAATGTCAGGGAAGCTACCGGTTCTGTTAAACGCGTTACTCAAAAGGTTGAAGGTATTACCAGCAATTTCCCCGGAAGTTTAGCTAAAGGCGAGCGTCCTCTTCTGCAAGCTAACGCTTCTGAAGAACTTGATATGGGTAGCGGAAAGCTCTCAACTAATGCCGACGTATGGCTCTATCCGTACGGCGGTCCGCTGACTTTGCGTTTTGGCCTCGATTCTATAGGCAATGAAAATTTGCTTAATTTACAGGCTGGCAAAGCTTGGGATAACTGGCGTCTTCGCGGTGGTATTGTTCGATCTAAAGTAGGTGTCGGTGCTGATGCTTGGTTCTTTGACAAGCGCTTGGAAACATCCTTAGATGTTTATGATCCTCGCGACATCAAGATTGATGTTTTAGGCAAAGTTATCTTCCCTTCAGATTGGTTTGTTTACGGCGGTGTCCGCGACGTAACAGACAAGCACAACAGTGCCCCTGTAATTGGAGCAGGCAAACGCTTCTGATTTTCTGTCAGATATAATAAATATCACAAAAACTTTCCGTTTTTCTTTAACTTGGTTTAATGATACGGAAAGTTTTTGTTTGTGCTTGGCGAACTCTTTCTTGTTCGTAATTTAACAAATTTCTGTTGTATATTGAAGGCAGCTCGTTTTATCATTTTTTGCATAGAAAAGATAGGCGCGCAGACGAAATAGCAAAAGGCGGTTATTATCTAGAACAATGCATACAGGTGATTTTACTTTAGAGCCAGGCTCCTTACTGGACAATCGCTTCTACGTGGTAAGACCAATAAAAGCTGGTGGTATGGGGGCAGTTTATGAAGTAAAGGATCGTATGGTAAACGATCGTCTTTGTGCTTTGAAGCAAATGCTCGATTCATCCGCCCGATCTTCCGAGCGTCAGGCAGCTATCGATCGCTTTCTTTCGGAAGTGCAGGTAATGCAGGCTCTTAATCATCCTGGCATTCCCAAAATATACAGTTCGTTCATATGTGATAATTCTTTCTTCTTTGCCATGGAATATATTGAAGGCAAAGATTTGGCCGCAGTCTTAAAAGAGGAAGGCCATCCAGGTTTGCCTGTGCAGTCGGTTGTGGGTTGGGCTCTGCAAACTCTCGATGCCTTAAAATATTTGCATAGTCGCAATCCTGCCATTACTCATCGCGATATAAAGCCTTCCAATCTTTTAGTGCGCAGTCGCGATCAGCGTCTTATGCTGATCGATTTTGGTATTTCTCGAGTAACTAACCCGGCGGACGGTTACTGGATCGGCACTCCCGGGTACGCTCCGGCCGAACAGCAACAGGGGCAGCCTGAGCCTAGCAGCGATCTGTACGCTTTGGGAGCCACTATGCACGAATTACTTACCGGCTGCAAACCCAAAGATTGGGATTTCCCGTCTTTTGAAGAGTGTGGAGTGGAAGTGCCTGAGGCTTTGCAGCAGGTTATCTGCAATTCTTTGGGCACTTGGCCTGAAGATCGCTACGCTACCGCTGAAGATATGTATCAAGATCTTAAGAATCTGCCCGGTCTTTTTGTCAGTCTGCCTCAGGCCGGACAAGCGGAACAGTTTGAAAATGCTGTAGTTAAGCTGCGCGATAGGCTTTACTACTTTTTAAACGATCTTATTCAAAAGTACTCTAACGAGTGTCATACCTCTTATCTACCTCAAAATCTCGACTTCTTTGAATTTACTCTGGCCTGTTCCACTCCCTTCACTCTGAGAGTAGTTAAGAATATTGATGAACTTTGTGTGCAGTTTTACGAGAAGCAGGGAATTCTTTCGCCAAGTCTTCTGGATAGTGTTAATCCCCTTAGACCAGGTTGGGAGCAAAAAATTGATGCTTTGGTAAAGCGTTTCGTCAAAGATTACGAGGACAGCAAGGGGGGAGGATGGGGCATAAGTCTCATTTAACCCATCCTGCAAGAAGTCTCCCGCCTCTATCGGCGGGAGTACGTTCACTAGTGGCAGTATAACGGCCCAAATTTTAATGACGGCGCGTGAAAGGAGTCTTTTTCACGCGCTGATTATTTTGTTAGCGTATGATAGGCAGAAAAAAAATTTCGTCGTATATGCGAAGAAGAGCTATTTTAGACTTATAGACTTTATGTCCAAATTAGGAGCCTGAAAAATGTCCGTTCGTGCCCAACTGGCAGTGTTTCTGCTAGGGTTTCTTTATACTCTGCTCTTAGTGCCTCTTGTCAAGCGCTTGGCTGTCCGCTGCGGTGCTCTGGATAAACCTAACGCTCGCAAAGTCCATCATGAGCCCATTCCCCTCTGGGGAGGTTTGGGAGTGGCTGGCGGTTATTTTTTGGCTACCATTAGCGTTATTTGCGTGTCTTCATCGTTCAGACATGCTGTAACTCCGGTTATGATTTCCCAGCTTATAGGCATGACTTTGGGCGGTTTGATAATTTTAGCTGTAGGCATGATAGACGATCGTTACGGTATGCCTGCTAAAGTCAAGTTAGCTTTACAACTTGTAACTGGCTTAGTTATGTTCTGTTTTGATATCAGAATTGACTATATTACCGTGCCTGGGTTTGGAGTTATTTTTTTAAGTACTTGGCAGAGTATTTTCATTACTTTATTTTGGATTGCCGGCATTACCAATGCTTTAAATTTAATTGATGGTTTGGACGGACTCTTAGCCGGAGTTTCCCTTACGGTAGCTTCGGTATTTTTTGCTGTCAGTCTTCTCAAGGGGCAGTTCGTTATAGCTTTAGTTATGGCTTGTCTGGCTGGATGCTCTTTGGGCTTCCTGCGCTACAATTTTAACCCTGCCCAAATTTTTATGGGTGATACGGGAAGTTTATTTTTTGGCCTCATGTTTGCCGGTTGGTCTATTATCGGTCTACTAAAAAGTACAGCTACTTTTGCCTTTTTACTGCCCATATTTTTAATGGCTGTGCCCATTTTTGATACTGCCTTCGCTATATTGCGTCGATTGTTGAGCCATAAACCTATATTCCAAGCAGATAAAGGCCATCTGCATCACCGTTTGCTGAGCTTAGGCTTAAGCCAGCGTCAGGTAGTGCTGATTATTTACGCCATCAATACAGTTTTTGGACTTTGCGGTTTGGCTCTTTTTTATTGGACTTGCAGAGGAGAATAATTAAAGTGCAAAAATCGATTCATGTTATGGCCGTTTTTGGAACTCGTCCTGAGGCCATAAAGATGGCTCCGGTTATTTTGGAGTTGCAGTCTAATCCTAGGTTCAAAGTAACTTCAGTTGTCACTGCTCAGCATAGAGAAATACTCGATCAGGTTTTGGAGCTTTTCCATATAAAACCAGATGTCGACTTAAACACTATGAAAGCTAATCAAACACTTACAGGTATTACTGTTCGTGTTTTACAGGGGCTGGAGTCTGTACTTAACGAGCTGCGTCCCGATATTTTGTTGGTTCAGGGAGATACCTCAACGGCTTTTGTAGGCGGTTTAGCTGCTTTCTATCAGAAAATACCTGTTGGTCACATTGAAGCAGGATTGCGCACTGACAAAATTTATGATCCTTTTCCAGAAGAAATGAATCGCCGTCTGCTTTCACGTTTAGCTGAAATGCAGTTTCCGCCTACTAAGTGGGCCTGTGATAATTTGCGTAAAGAAGGATTAGTATTTGAAAACACCTATGTCACCGGCAATACTGTAGCCGATGCTTTGAAGCTTATTGCCGCTGGGTTACCAGAAGGTCTGCCCAACGATTTAAAAGTTTTGCCTTCTTGGGGATCGGAACCAACAGAGTCTGCAGTTTCTCTTCCTTTTGCAGTTGATATTAGCAAGCGTTTAATTTTGGTAGAAACTCATAGAAGAGAAAATTTAGGGCGCCCTATGGAGCAAATTTGCTCGGCTCTCAAGCGTCTGATCGAAAAATTTGATGATATAGAGATTATTTTCAGCGTTCATCCCAACCCTAAAGTTCGTGAAGTAGTTTGCCCAGCCATGCAGGGAGTGCCCAGAGTTCATCTTTTAGAGCCTATGCCCTATACTTCTTTGTTGCGTTTAATGCGCGCTTCTTATCTAATTATGACCGATTCGGGAGGTATCCAGGAAGAAGCGCCTTCTTTAGGTGTTCCTGTTGTGGTTTTGCGCGAAACTACAGAGCGTCCTGAGGGTATAGAATCAGGTAATGCTATTTTGGCCGGATGCAATGAAGACAAAGTTTTCTCTATATCTGAAGAAATTTTAAGCTCAACCGATAAACACAAACAGATGGCCCAAAAGTCCAATCCTTACGGTGATGGTTTGGCTGCAAAACGCATTGCAGCAGCTATACTCCATAAGTTTTTCCCTCAAGAGTATGCTGCGCCTGAACCATTTGTTGCCGAATAATTGAACGGCTGAAATTGTGCTATGGACAAACAAAAGGAGACATCATACAGCCAAGAATTGTCAGCCGAAGAGCTGGAGGCTATTTTTTCCGGTCCCCCTTTGGCTGACACCATCAGTTTTGAAAGCGGAGAAGCAGATCTAGACAGCTTGGCTGAAAAACTGCTTCACAATTTTGATGTAAATATCGATTTATCTTCTGAGATTTCAGTAGCAAGCGGTGAAAAAACTGATTCTATTTCTGCTGAGCAGCAGTTGGAACCGACGGCTGAAAAAGTTGTTTCTGCTCCATCCGCACTACCTCAACAAGGACAGCTTGGTGCTTCTTTGAGTGCTCAGCTTAGTTCTATGGCCGTCAGCGCGTCCGATATAGCAGCCCGCCGCATGGCTAAAAGCGAATATGAAGTTAATACTTTTGCAGCTTCACCTGAAAAAAAGGCAGAAATAGCTTCTTTAGTCGAATCTGATCAAAACAAGGAAGAAATAAAGTCTGCAGTTTTTCCTTCCGATTCTCCTGAAGCTCTGCGGGAGCGCATAAAAGCTTACCAAGGACAAAGTCGAGAGAAGAATATTGTAGCCCAGTCGTTGGGCATAGTTTTCTCTTTTGGATTTACTGTAGCTGCTGTAATTATGGCGTTTTGGTGGTTGGGCCGCCGAGCTACAGAATACATCGGCCAACCTTGGCCTTTCTATTCTCTCACAATTTTGGGCGTTCTGGTAGGCCTTTACTCCGGAGCTTTGGTACTTAAGCCTTTTCTCAAGGGTACCGTTCCGCTTGTACCTTCTAAGACTTCTCCAAATATCGATTTGGAATCAGGTATCAATAAATTGGACAAGAAAACAGAGAATCAAGCTGCTGCAGAAACAATAAATTCTGGCAAAGATTAGAGAGGTTCGTTTATGGATGCTTTCCAGGTGCAGGATTTAAAGGCTTTTTTGTGCGGAGTAGCTATTGGCGGGATCCACTGGATAGTTTGGTATTTGTCGACAAATAATTTTTTTCAATCCCTTATTGACAAGGAGTTAAAGAATTTATGGGGTAAAAAGAACAGCGCACCCCTAAGAATGCAGTTCTTTTTGCCATGGCTGATAGTGATTGGAGGTGTGTACGGAGCTCTAAAGTTCCTTTCATTCCCCGTGCGGCCCGTTTGTCTGGGAATAGTTGCTGCCGTATTCGTAGGGCTGGTTGCTGTTGTGTGCATAGTTGTCAGACAGAAACGAGACAGTCTGCATCGGGTTAAGGAGGAAGAATAATTATGGGCTGGAGTTATTTGGGGGGAGCTGCGTCGGGCATTTTTCTGGCCTCAGCGCCCATTGAGGCTGTCGGGTTTGCCAATATCGGCAACCAGGTTCTAATTGCTTCTACTGTTTTAGTAATTGCAGCTTCTCTAGTTTTGGCTTTCATAGGCCGGAAGCACCTTGGAGTTGTCTCCACCGGCATGGGAGCTGTTTTTGAGCATGTTTACGAATTTGTAAATGATATGGCTTACTCGTTTATGGGTGAGCGTGGTGAACGCTATACACCTTTTGCCATGTCAATCTTTCTTTTCGTTCTTTTGTGCAACTGGTCCGGACTTATGCCGGTTCCTGCCGTGCTTTTTGGTGGTGAAGAGGGACACGCTCACTTAATTTTTGAAGCCCCTACGGCTTCTTATAATACTACTTTGGCTTTGGCTATAGTATCCTGTATAGCTTTTACTTATTACGGCTTGAAGCAAAAAATTTGTGGAGATCCGCTGCAGGAACGCCGCGAGGCCGAAGAAGACGCCAAGAGAAGAGGTCTTTCTGCTCACGAAGGTGAGTCGAAGTCCGATAAGGTTGAAGTTCGTCATTTCGAAGACGGACACGGACTTTTTTCCGGCTTTATCGTTTGGTTGCGCCATTACCTGGGCCCTGTTCCTCAGCTGTGGCAACAGTTTACCGGTGTTATGCGTTATGTGCTGGTTCCTGCTTTGGCTGTACTCTTCTGTGGTTTAAACGTTATCGAAGAAGTTGCCCGTTTGCTTTCTTTGTCTTTCCGACTGTATGGAAATATTCACGGAGAACATGAAGTTAAGAGCAATCTTTTCAGCGTGGGCGGCGAGTTCTTCCGTTCAATCTTTGCCGCTGATTCCGGAATGATCGTCAAGTTTAAGGGAGCCATCCTCAGTTTCACTATGTGGGGAGTTTCCCTATTTGTAACTTGCATCGGTGCTTTGGCCGGTTTCATTCAGGCTTTTGTATTTTGTATTTTAACTTTGTCTTATATCAGCCACTTGGTTGCTGACGAACATTAAGAGTCTAAGAAAGGTAAGCTTTTAGAGGCAGAAGAACGTCTGGACTGTCCGGCTTTCGTTAGCTGTAGTCGGTCGGTGAAAATGGGCGGATCAATTTTTTAATTTGTCTCTAAGTTGTTTCGGAGGTAAAAAAATGTACTCTAAGTTTGGTAAATTGTTCGGCATTTTGTCCATGCTTGCCATGGGAGTTTTCTGCTCTATGCCCGCTTTAGCTCAGGAAGTTGCCACCGAGGCTGCTGCTGCAGCTCCTGCCGCTGCTGGTAGCGAAGTTTATTTCTTAAGCACCAGTGCTATTTACGCTTTATCCGCTGCTCTGGTTCTGGGCTTGGCTGCTTTCGCTGGAAGTTTTGGTCAGGCTAATGCCGCTGCTAAGGCTGTTGAAGGAGTTGCCCGCAATCCTGAAGCTTCCGGTAAAATTCAGAGCTTGTGCCTCCTGAGCTTGGCTTTCATCGAGTCTCTGAGCATTTACGCTTTAGTTATTGCTCTGTTGCTTATCAACAAGTAAGTTTTTTTTGTTCCTGTTAAAGGCACGAGCCCTCGAACTGGTAATTTTGCTTCCGCAGTTTCTCTAATTGGCTGATGCCGACTGCTGAGATAGAATAGTTCCAGTTTTTAACCAGTTCGAGGCTTTATTTAGGAGGTGTCGATGGACATAATCCTCGCCTTGTTGAAGAATATGGGCTCTGAACCCCTCATGATAGGGGTTCAAGTGTGCCTTTTCTACGTCTTCCACCTTTTAATGAGCCAGATACTTTATAAGCCTATGTTGGCAGCTCGCCGTGAGCGCAAAGCTCAGACTGCTGATAAGGTGAACGAAGCTTGGGGGCTCAATGAGAAGACAATCAAGGCTAAGACCGAGTATGAAGAAAAAGTCCGTCTGGCCAGAAAGAAAGCTCTTGAGCAGGTTCAGGCAGCTCAGAAGGAAGCTGACGCCATTCGTCAAGAGCGTTTAACTAAAGCTAAAGCTGAGTCCGAGGCTATAATCGAAAAGGCCAAAGCAGACATTAAAGAGGAGCGTCAGCGCGTCGAGGCGGAGCTTGATTCATCTGTTTCTGTGTTAGCTTCCGAAGCTGCCCTGCGCATACTTTCCGGTCTTACCAGCGGTCGCGAGCGCGAGCGTGTCGAAAAATTTGTAAAGGAGAGCATAAAATGACCAATTCCTTCGATTTTTTTGCCGGTCTTTTGAGCTTTTGTATTCTCCTTTACGGTCTTAAATTTGTACTTTACGATACTTTGGTTCAAGTTGCCAAAGACCGTGCCGCATCGGCAAAAGAACGCATCTCTGAAGCTGAAGACATTTTAAGCCAAGCGAAAAAGCAATCTGCAGAGTGGAGCGATAAGTTAAAGAATCTTCCTGCCGAATTGGAAGAAATTGAAACTAAGGCTAAACTTGATGCTGAGCGTATTATCAACGAGAGCAAAGAGCATTCTGAAAAGGAAGCGGCTGCTGTCTTAACCAGTGCTCGGAACGAAGCTTCATCTATTCGTTCTAAAGTGCAGGATGAGCTTCAGATTCGTATGGCCGATAAGGTTACAGAGCGCGCTGAATCTATAATTCGTGCTTCTCTCGATGATTCTGTCTCTCAAAATATAATAGAAAATTTCTTGACAAAGATGAGGGCTGAGCATGCTTGATGAATCATTGGCCAAACGCTACGCAGCTGCCCTTTACGCTTCTGCCAGCGCCAAGAAGCAGCAGAGAGAGCAGCTCAAGGAGCTGCGCACCATTCAAAGAGAGCTCTCTGAACATGCTCAGTTGAGCCGTTGTCTGGTTTCTCCGGCTGTGGCCCGTTCCGTGAAGAAGAAAATTATAAAAGCTGTCTTTGCCGACAAAATTTCTGCCCGCGCTTTCAATTTTTTGTTTGTACTTATTGACAAAGGGCGCGAGGCCTGCCTGGACGATATTGTTGAGTGCTTTAAAAGGCAATTCTGTGAAGAAAACGGCATAGTTGAGGTTACAGTTGAAGCAGCTTCAGAACTTGATATGCAGCTGTGTATCTTCATTGAAACTCATCTGAACAAAATTACAGGCAAAAGGATCAAAATGCAGACATCAGTCTGCCCTGAGCTAATCGGCGGTTTGGTAGTGAAGTACGGCGGGCGCCTTTACGATGGCAGTATAAAACGCCATTTAGTCAATATCCGTAACCTTATGGCTTCTAAGCGCTCTTAAGGCTCCGCTTTTCACAACTCTTTGGAGGAAAATATGGCAATTCGTTCAGACGAGATATCTGAAATTCTGCGCCAGCAGATAGATGGATATAATCCGGAAGTTGAAGAAACTTCCTATGGAACTGTTATCCGGGTTGGCGACAACATCGCTACGGTATACGGCCTTCACGATGCCCGCGCCGGTGAGCTGCTGCGCTTCCCTAATGGCCTGTACGGCATGATTATGAACCTCGAAGAGGATTGCATCGGCTGCATAGTTATGGGGCCTGATGACGAAATTCGCGAAGGCGATCGCGTGGAGCGCACTGATCGTATTGCTGAGGTTCCCGTTGGCGATTGTATGTTCGGACGCGTGGTCAACGCTTTGGGGCAACCTATCGATGGTCAGGGACCTATTGAATCGACAGAGAAGCGCACTATTGAGTTTACAGCTCCTACCGTTATTGAGCGTCGCTCTGTGGGTGAGCCCATGCAGACTGGATTGAAAGCTATCGATGCTTTGGTTCCTGTAGGCCGTGGTCAGAGAGAACTTATTATTGGCGACCGTCAGCTTGGCAAAACTGCGATTGCTGTCGATGCCATGATTAACCAAAAAGACTCGGATATTTACTGTATTTACGTAGCTATTGGCCAGAAAGCCAACTCTGTGGCCACTTTGGTAGAAACTCTGAAGCGTGAGGGCGTCATGCATAAGTGTGCTGTAGTAGTAGCCAATGCTAACGAGTCTCCTTCACTTTTGTACTTGGCTCCTTATACCGGCTGCGCTATCGGTGAACACATGATGTATAAAGGCAAACATGTGCTCATCATTTATGACGATCTTTCTAAGCATGCTAAGGCTTATCGTGAGATTTCTCTGCTTTTGCGCCGTCCCCCCGGGCGTGAGGCTTATCCAGGCGACGTCTTCTACCTGCATTCACGTCTTTTAGAGAGAGCAGCAAAGCTGTCCGACGAATTAGGCGGCGGCTCTATGACGGCTCTGCCCATTATTGAAACTCAGTTGGGCGACGTCTCCGCTTATATTCCTACCAATGTAATTTCCATTACTGACGGTCAAATTTACCTTAATTCCGATTTATTCTATTCGGGTGTGCGTCCGGCTGTCGATGTAGGTCTTTCAGTTTCCCGTGTAGGCGGTGCTGCTCAAATGAAGGCCGTAAAGCAAGTTGCTGGTCCTCTGCGCATGGACTTAGCTCAGTATCAGGCTTTGGCTGCTTACGCTAAATTGAGTGCCGATGAGCTTGACTCTGTCAGTCGTGCCCAGTTGGCTCGAGGAGACAGAGTTACAGCTGTGCTCAACCAGAAGCAGTACGTTCCCATGAGTGCCGAACTGCAGGTTGCTATTATATTTGCTGTGACCAAGGGGTATCTCGACGACATAGCTTTGGCCGATGTCTCCCGCTTTGAGGCTGAATTCCTGAAGTTTATGAAAGCTTCTCACAAAGATGTGCTCGATACAATTAAAGAAACCTGCAAATTGGATGATTCAGTTTCCGATAAGCTTGTCGAGGCCATAAAGGAGTTCAAACAGGGGTTTAATTCATCGGCTGAATAGTCGCAGTTAATTTTTTCAAGGAGAATCATGGCTAGCGACAGAGAATTAAAACAGCGTATCCGCTCCGTCCAGAGCATTGGTCAAATTACTAATGCCATGAAGATGGTGGCCAGTTCGCAGATTCGTAAAGTCGAATCTCAAGCCGTCGAGGGCCGTCCTTATGCCGATAAACTGCGCCAAGTCCTCAGTGAGCTTTCTCAGCAGATTCAGGATGCCAAACATCCTCTTCTGGAAAGGCGTGAGGTCAAGAACATAGGTTTAATAGTGGTCGGTGCGGATAACGGTTTGTGCGGCGGTTACAATTCCGGTTTAAACAAAATGGCGCTCAAAACTATTGAGAGTATGCCTTTTCGTCCTTCTAAAATAGTATGTCTGGGAAGCAAAGCTGTCAGAGGCTTGGTCAGGGGAGGGTATGAGCCGACCAAGACCTACTTGAAGTGGGAAGCCGGCCACGATTTGGCTGCGCAGCTTTCAGAAATGATTACTAAATGGTTTCTGGACGGTGAAGTTGACGAGGTTTGGGGCGTTTACACAAAGGCAGTTACAACCTTGGTATGTGAGCCGGTCAAGCAGCTTCTTTTGCCTATGTCTTCTGTAGGCATTCAAGAGGCGAGCAAAGACAAGAAGGGTGAAAAAGATAAAGTTTCGTCTTCCAAAGCCGGGTCAAAAGACTCTGTTAGTAGTAGGGCGGATTATACTTTTGAGCCTGATTGTAGTTCGGCTTTAGAAAAGGTTGTCCCCATGTATTTGCGGGCTATCGTCTCGCAAATGCTCTTTGAGTCTAAAACTTCCGAGTTCGGCTCTCGTTTGAGGGCCATGACCAACGCGACTGAGAATGCCGATAAGTTGGCTTCAGAGCTCACCTTAAAGTATTACCGTGTACGTCAGAATAATATTACTACCGAGATTATTGAGATCTCTAGCGGGGCTGAAGCGCTTAATAATTAGCGGCAGCGTCGCGGTGGCTGAGGCCGCCTTTGCAGGAGGATAATATGGCACGTGGCAAGATTGTTCAGGTTGTAGGGTCCGTAGTAGACCTCGAGTTCCCGGCCGGTGAGCTCCCTGAGTTGTACAGCGCTGTGCGTATTGAGCGTGAAGAATTTCGTGGGCTGAGGGGTGAAGAACTCAAAAAGCTGCCCGAGTCACAGCGTGTTTTAGTTTTAGAGGTTATGGGAGAAAGCGGCAACAACCGCGTGCGAGCTTTAGCTCTAGGTACAACCGACGGTTTGCGTCGCGGTATGGAGTGTGAGGACACAGGGGCTCCTATCACGGTTCCTGTAGGCCGCGCAACTTTAGGACGCATGTTTAATGTGCTGGGGCAGCCGATTGACTCCAAACCTGATGCCGAAACGGATACTCATTATTCGATTCATCGTTCTGCTCCGCCTTTGGCTGAGCAAATGCCTACCACAGAAGTTATGGAAACGGGTATCAAGGTTATCGACCTTTTGGAGCCTTACGCCCGAGGCGGTAAAACTGGTCTGTTCGGTGGTGCAGGTGTAGGTAAAACTGTACTTATTCAAGAGTTGATTCACAATGTAGCTAAAGGGCACGGCGGCTTTTCTGTCTTCGCCGGTGTAGGTGAAAGAACTCGTGAGGGCAACGACCTTTATCGTGAAATGGAAGCCTCCGGAGTATTGAAAAATACTACCATGGTTTTCGGTCAGATGGATGAACCGCCGGGTGTGCGTTTCCGCGTCGGTTTTACAGGCGTCACGATGGCGGAATATTTCCGCGATGTAGAGGGCCAAGATGTGCTGCTCTTTATTGACAATATTTTCCGCTTTGTACTGGCCGGATCGGAGGTGTCTGCTCTGTTGGGCCGTATGCCCAGTGCTGTGGGTTACCAGCCGACTCTTTCTACTGAAATGGGCCAGCTTCAAGAGCGCATTACTACTACAAAAAAAGGTTCAATCACTTCTGTACAGGCCATTTACGTGCCAGCTGACGATATTACTGACCCTGCTGTAGCTACCTCTTTCACTCACCTGGATGCTACTACGGTGTTGTCTCGAGACATTGTTGCCCAGGGTATCTATCCTGCGGTAGATCCTTTGGCCTCTACTTCTCGACTGCTTGATCCTCGCTTTGTCGGCGATGACCATTACCAAACGGCTCGTCGAGTTCAGGAAATTCTGCAGCGCTATAAAGGATTGCAGGATATTATTGCCATCCTTGGTGTAGAAGAACTTTCGGAAGAGGATCGCACGATAGTCTTCAGAGCTCGCCGTATTCAGCGTTTTCTTTCTCAGCCCAACTTTGTGGCTGAAGCCTTTACTGGACGCAAAGGTGTTTATGTTAAAATCGCTGATACGGTTCGTTCTTTCAAGGAATTAGTGGCAGGTCATCTCGATCATATTCCTGAGCAGGCCTTCTATATGAATGGCGATATCGACTCAGTGTTGGCTGAAGCTGAAAAGATGAGTGCGGAAGTCGGCCTGAAGTAGACTCTTTGTAGGCGGGAGGCTCGATATGAGCGATTTATTGTTCCACTTAGAAATAGTTACCCCGGATAGCCGCGCTTTTAGTGGTGAGGTCAGTAGAGTTTCTTTAGCTGGAGTTAAGGGCCAGATGTGCATCTTAGCCAATCATGCTCCGCTTTTGGCTCTCCTTCAGCCCGGACTCATCTCCTTTTCCGATACTGCCGGTGAACATATGCTGGCTGCTGAAGGTGGCTTTGTGCAGGTTCAAGATAACGATGTCAGTGTTCTGGTAGATCGGGTTTGGAGTAAAGAAGATTTGCCTGAAGAACTGAGCATGGTTGAGAAGCCCGCCGATCTGGATGAAAGGTACGAAGCTGAACTGCTCTATGCAGCTAAAGTTAAGTTGAAAGCAGGTATTTAATTCATGAGCAGCAGGCTGATTATTCATGGTGGAGTCCCCTTAGTTGGTGCTTTAGAGGCTAGTGGGGCGAAGAATGCATGCCTGCCTATTATGGCAGCTTCTATTTTGGCTCAGGGGGTTGTTGAACTGGATCGCGTCCCCGATATTTCCGATGTCAGGGTTATGGCCAAAATTTTGCGCAAAATTGGCGTGGAGGTCGATTTTGATTCTAAAGTAGGCCACATGGTTCTCGATTCTTCAACGTTAACAACCACTCGTGCCCCGGAAGATCTGGTGTGCTTAATGAATGCTTCCTTCGATGTGATGGGGCCTTTGTTAGCTCGATGTGGTGAAGGTGAAGTTAGCATGCCCGGTGGCTGTCGCTTAGGTCCTCGACCTGTTAATTTTCACATTGAAGCTTTTAAGACGCTGGGAGCTGAAGTAAAAGTAGAGGAAGGCTTTGTTAAAGCCAAAGCTTCTCGCCTTAAAGGTGATCGTATCCTTTTTCCGTCCGTCAGTGTGGGAGCTACTAAAAATGCTATGATGGCAGCCACTATGGCTGAGGGGACCACCATTTTGGAAGGTTGTGCCAGAGAGCCGGAAATTTCCGATTTGGCCAATTTCCTCATTAAAATGGGAGCCAGAATCAGCGGCATAGGCACCCAGACTTTGCAAATAGAAGGTGTAGAAAGACTGCACGGCGCTAAGCACTCTATTGTTGCCGATCGTATTGAAGGCTGTACTTATCTTTTAGGAGCCGTAATTACCGGCGGCGACGTCACTGTCAACAAATTTGATGCAGAGTACAGCGCCGCCCTTTTGGCTCAGTTAGATAAAGCCGGTCAGGAAGTTATAGTTGGCGAGCATTGCGTGCGCGTGAAGGGCAGACGTCCTATTTTACCTTTGGAAATATCAACCGCTCCTTATCCTGGTTTCCCTACTGATCTTCACCCTCAAATAGTAGCAACTCTTACTTTAGCTAAAGGAGTGAGTGCTTTAGCTGAAACTATTTTTGACAGTCGTTTCATGTACGTGATGGAGTTAGTGCGTTTGGGAGCCGATCTTTTGGCTTCCGGTAAATATGTACGCATTCGCGGAGTAGACCATTTGGTAGGAGCTCCTGTAGATGCTCCTGATATAAGAGCCGGTGGAGCTTTAGTTTTAGCCGGTTTGGCTGCTGAAGGTAAAACAACGATCCGTGGAGTTAAATACATAGATCGCGGCTATGAGCACCTTGAGCAAAAGCTAAGATCTTTGGGGGCCAAAATAGAAAGGGTTGAGGGGCCGCTGAAAGAAATGAATATCGAATAACCTTCACCATTAATATACTGCAGAGGCTCGTCGGCTTTGTTTTTTTTGCCCGTCAATATAGATCTTGGAAGTGCTAATATCCGGTTGAGTATCGACGGCAAAATTGTAGTCGACGAGCCTTCTTTAGTTGTACTGGATTGTAATTCCGGGCGTGTGAAAGCTATTGGGCGTAGAGCTTTGGAACTTGCTGATAAACCGCTTTCTGCTCTGTCGGCGGTCTATCCAATTAAGCGAGGACGTATTTGCGACTTTTCTCTGGCAGAAGCTCTGCTTCGTTTTTATGTGCGTCAATTAGCTGGTATGCGTCGCATAAAGGCCTGCGCTGTCTTGCCTGCTTCTGCCGACAGTGTCGATAAGGTTTGTTGGAAGCAGCTGCTTAATTGTGTCGGTGCTGTATCTAGTGAGTTTATTTCCGCTCCTTTATCCGCTATGCGCGGCTTAGGTCTGGATGTCAAAGAACCTAAGGGAAAGATGATTGTTGACATTGGGGCCGGAAAGACAGAAGTCTCTGTTCTATGTGATGGGGAAATTATCACTTCTGCCTGTGCTAATGTCGGTGGTAATGATTTCTCCGTTGAAATATCCGGAGTACTGCGACGCCATTATACAATTGCTGTACCGAATAGCACTGTAGAGTCTGTAAAAAACAGTTTAGCTTCGGCTGTTCCTCTAGACGTACCTAAGGAAATGAAAGTGAACGGTTTCGACCTAGTGAGCGGACTGCCGTGTGAGCGCTCTATATCTTCTTCTGTTATCGGCAGCTGCTTGAGTGCTCCTTTAAAAGACATTGCCAGAATTATTCAAGATGTTATGTTGGAGACTCCCTGTGAACTTTCAGCCGATTTGATAGACAGCGGTATAGTTTTAATAGGCGGCGCTTCCAAAATGAATGGATTGTCTGCTTTTTTTGAAAAACATTTTTCTATACCGGTAAAGCTTGCTGATAAGCCTCAGTATTGCTCAATATCAGGATGCGGTACATTATTATCTTCTCTTTCAGAAATAAGTTAGAGCTGAGGTCTGGTTTTATATTTTGAAAAAAACGCTTGTGCTGACCAATCGAGCTTTAAAAATTGGAGGCTTGACTGCAGCGGTGCTTGTCATCTTGCCGCTGTTTTTGTCTCTTTTTATTTATCTGCTTCTTTGTTTTAAGGCTAATTCTTTAGCCCAATATGCACTGGAATCAGCCAATAAAAATTTTACCGGTCAGATAAAAATTGAGCGCGTCAGTTTCAGCGGACAAACTTTACTGGCTGAAAATATTGCTCTTAATTTGGACAGCGGAGAAAAGCTGGCCAGTCTAGATAAGTTAGAGTTCAATTTCCATTTTTTCAGAGCTTTGAAACGTCTAGATTATATGGCTGCTTTAGGCGATCTGCATCTCTATGGCCTGCAGCTTGCTCCGGAAATAGACGGTAACGGTCAGTTCAATTTTGCTCAGCTCAAATCTCTCAAATCCAAACAACAAAAAGTACGCTGGCCTTGGGAAAAGTATTTCAATCGCTATGAGGGCACTGTATCTTTAGAAAACGGCTCTTTGTTCTTTAGAGATTGGCGCCGAGTCGATTTGTGTGCCCAGCTTGACAAACTTAATTTCTTAATTTCGGCTGCTCCGGAACGCCGGGCCGATTTTTCGTTAAGTTTTATCCCCGTACAGAAAGTCAATTCTTTCGATCCGGAAAAGGGTAAAGTAGAGCTGAGCGGTCAAATCCTTTTGGACAATTCCCCCAACTTCGATATCTCTCTGTCTTTAGTAAATATAAATTTGGCCCGTTTAAGCGATTATTATTCTCTTCCTAAAAACGTGCGTTTGTTGGGAGCCGAGTTAAACGGGAATCTTTGGGCGAAGTGTAGAGCTAGTGAATGGGGAAAAGTTGCAGAAAGATTAAACTACGGAGGTAGTATAAAAATAGGGGGCGGTTCCGTAATATTGCCATCCTGCCAAGAACCGGTTGCGGATATTGCTGCAGAAATTGAGCTTATTTCCGGCTTGGCTTCTTTAAAAAGTTTTAGTGCCCAATTTGCCGGGGCCTGGGCTCAGGCCAACGGCAAAGTCTATATTTGGAACCCTTCCGGTCAAGTAAAGAACTGGCAGGGACGAGTGAAAATTGATGCTGAAGTTCCCGAGCTGCAATTGCGCCGTCTGAATAAAGCTTTGGGATTGCGTCTGCCTATTAATGGCCAAGTCAGCACTGAAGTTAACATTGAGGGAGCATTACTTAATCCCGGAGCTAAAGGAAAAATAACCTCAGATAAATTGGTTTGCTCCGGTCAAGTTGTTCGCCATTTAGATATCGATCTTAGTTGGAAAGATAAGTTACTCACAGTTGAAAGCTTAAAAGCACGTGCTGCTCAGGGTAGCATTGAAGGAAGTGGCTATGCGCTTTTTGAGGGAAAAAAGCCTCAGTTAGTACTTAACTTGAGCGGTCAAGGATTGTCTTTGCAGGGCATAAGTCCTATCGGCGGTAGGGTAGGGCAGTTTAAGTTGGCTTTAATTGGCACTCCTGAGGCTCCGTTTGTTTACGGCGAAGGTTCCGAAGTGGGGGGCTTCTCCGGACCTGCTTCTATGCTGGAATCAGCTTCGGCTAAATTTATGTTGTTAGGTGATACTGTCAGCCTTAACAACGTTATGGCCTCAACTAGTTGGGGGCAGGCCAGTGTTCCTTATGCCAGTTACAATTACAAACATCCCTATTTATACGCTTATATGCAGACGGATAACTTCACTTTGCCTTCGTTAAACGTGCCGGCTGTGGGAAAAATCGGTGGTGTAGTTAGTGGCGGGGCGCAAGTAATGGGGGTTCCTTCTAAGCTTAGTGAACTGAGTGTCTGTGCTTACAGCCGATCGTCCGATTTGAGTGTGGGCAGTCTGCAGATTAGAGGTTTGCGCGGTGCCGTCGGTCTGAGCAATATGAATTTGTATATCCCTGAAATGATGGGATACGCTGCCGGGGGAAATGTGGCGGCCAGCGGTTGGATAGGTCTTGCCGGAGGCAGTTCTAATTTGAGCATGCGGGCCTACGGGGTCGATATTGCTCCTTTTGCTGCGGCTGTAAATTATGATATACCTTTGAAACTCAATGGCATCGGAGATATGGGAGCCAGTTGGTTCTCTGATGGTGTCTCAAAGAAGAATTGGATAAACCTTTACCTGGAAGGCGAGACTGAGCAGCCTGCCGAGCCAAATGAAGCTGCAGCCGGTTCAATTAATACTTCTGCTTCTACCCTAGAAAAGGCCGCAGAGCAGATCAGCACCAAATTAGCTTATGTTGATCCTGATCCGGCACCTACACCCGTTGCCTTAGCGGAAAGTAGCTCTAAACAGACTGCTATTTCAGCTGCGGCAGAAAAAATTTGGGGGTCGGTATCTCCTTCTTCCTATTCTCAAACTTCTGAAGTTTACTCTGTTGAAACAAGTAACTTACCTGTTGGTACAGGATCTGCCAAAAAAGATGAACTCCAAGCTTCTTTGAAAGATTTAAGTATGGCTTATGCAGTTGCACCTGCCGTAATTCCCTTCGAAGAGCCTAATTCTTACGCCGCTGCTGTACAAGGTTTTGTGGGCCAGCAAGGGCTTGGCTTTGTAGGCTGGGCTCGCGACTTGGCTCTGGATGGACGTAAGCTAACCTCAGATTTGGCTTTAGAAGGAAGAGTGACTGGCCGTTTGGGAGTTTGGGGTAAGCCTAAAGATCTGAGTTTTAGCTATTTTATTGCTGTAAGCGGTTCGCCGCTCAGGCTTCTCGATGAACATACGTTGTGGATGGCTGGCAGCGGCTCTCTGCAGGGGAAGCACCTGAGCTTGCAGGACAATGTTCTTGCTTGGAATTATTTACCTCATGCAGGTTGGATGTCCATACCTCATTTAGAAGGGGGTGTTTACGCCTTTTTAGGACCAGAAATGTCCCCTCCTCTGCAGCAAAATGGTGTACTTCATTCTTGGTTGCCCAAAATAGGTTTGGCTAAAGTGAGTGGCGATATTATGCTAGGCCAACCTTTAAGCTATCAGTTGGCTGCTGAGGCCGTAGACATAGACCTAGGATGGCTGAAGGAACAGACTTGGCTCAGCCAGGCTGCTACTCTTCTGGACGGGGCTAATATTACTAGCGGGCAGGCAAATTTGTATGCTTTAGTGTCTTCAGAGCATGGTGTACCAAGGCTTATGCCCGGTACTTGGGCCTATATTCCTTGGTTCGCTGCCGGAGAACATAGCCGCAGTCGTCTCTTTTCTGCCGCCGCCTCTTTATCTTCAGAAGTTTCTTTCGACGTTTTACAGAACGGCAAGCCATCTTTGGGGGCTATCAACTTTGAGCGCGTGTTAGTTTCCAATACTCCGCGCGATGGACGCCTTCTTGGCTCAGACGGGCATTTGGCCGATTATGGTAATTCAGGCATTCCTTCCGGATTAGTACAGGCCAAAGGTAGTATAAATGGCGGTAAAGCCGAACTAAATTTAAAAGTCAATGATTGGAATAGTACTCAGGCAATGGCTCTGCTGCCCAGTCTGTCCAATTATAGTTCTTTACTCAGCGGTTGGTTGGGAACGGATAATTTAGATATTTCTTTTGACAGTAAACGCGGGCTTTTGGATACTCTGTCTATGGACGGGTCGGTCTATTTTCACGGAGGCCATCTTATTCTCTCCGATGCTCTGGTTCCCATTGATAGGCTCTCTGCACAGATACACCGCAGCAGCGATAGGCTGAATTTCTCAAATTTGAAGCTTAAGTCAGGCGATTTACTCTTCCAAGGATCCGGCTGGCGCAGTTCTGACGGCCGCTTAGAGGCCAATATTTATGCTGAAGATGTTCTTTTAGATAGCTTTTCCTACTTTGATCCTTCTTTAGCCGATCTTCATGGTCGTGCCGACATGGCTATGTGCATTGAGTCTGATGATCCGTCTTTCCGGGCTATTCAGGCTGTTTTTGCTATGGAAGGCAAAGATGTCACTTGGGGATCCGTTCCTGTAAGTTTATACTTCCCCGATTTTAGAGTGGGCTTTTTGGAAAAGGCTGAAGACGGAACTTTAAAGACTGCCGAGGGGCTGGGAGTAGCTCTGCGCATGCAGGATGGCCGTTTTTATGCCGATTTGCCTTCGGAATCGGTAAAGTTCAGTGCTTACCGCTTCTTTGAGAAGTCTCTGTTGCCTAAGGTTGTAGCAGATCGTTTAGGTGAAGAAGACTCCGCTGATAAATCGGAACTTTCTTCTCGCTCGGCCTTCCGTCCCCAACCTGCTCTAAATAAAAGCGGAGAGATAATTGGGGCTCGCCTCGATAAAGAGCCGGTATCTTTGTCCATTGCCGGTGGTTTCAATTTTGTACCTCCTGTTAATTCCGCCTTAGGGGATTGGTTTACTGGACCAGAGGGACCGGAATTCGGTATAGGGGAAGTTCCTCTGACTTTTAGTTTACAAAATTTCCAGGGTAATATGGCGCGGGCTGCTTTAGGACTGCCCGTCAGTCAGCGCCGTTTCTCTTTCAGCGGTGAATTGGGCTTAAAGGGGCAATGGTACAGAGGACATTTAGCCGAGGCTCCGGCTGGCTCTTTGCGTTATTCTTTCGATATTTCTCAATTGGCTTTCGGCAGCGTCACTATCGATGAAGCGGAAAACATTGAAAAGGCTAAAAGCAATCGTTCGTCGGCAGATGAACCGCCTGCTCCCCATCGCATTTTATGGCGTGGTCTCACTTTGAAGCATAATCTTCAGGGAGCTTACAGTCGTGAAGCTAAAGCCGGGCGCCTCATTATTGAACCTTTTGAATTCGTTCCTGAACACCGCAGCATAGGAGATAAAGGAAGAGAAGATGGCAGCTATCTGTCAGGGAGCGTCAGCGGCAGTGCTAACTTAGCCATTACCCGTATGCCCTCTAGAGGAAGCGGCGCCAAGAAAACAGAGGCGACGGAGGTTAATGAGCTCCATCTCAAGGTCAGCCAGTTGCCAGTTTCTGAATTAGGCTCTTTCTTATGGCCTAATTTAAACAGTGGTTTTGTGGAAAGTTTTGTTCTCAACGCTTCCGGACCGATCTATTCACCTGCTTTTAATATGCTTTTCGATGTCAGTATGGGTAGAGTTGGCAGACTCGATTTGGCTTCCATTACTGGTGCGGTTAGCGGCAGGCGCGATCCTCAAACCAAAATATATCAGGTCAAATTAGGCACAATAAGTGATGCTCTGTCTAATGAACGCATTAAGGATATTGTCAGTCAGGGACTTCCCGCTTCTGACAGCAGCGACTATGCAGACGGAATAAAAGTTTATTTTGGCAAAGAAAAAAGCGCTGACCGTGTTTTTACTGTTTCCGGTACTCTGCCTTATGAAGTACATCGTGTTAAGCCCAAAGACACTGTTTCTTTAAGCCCCTTCTGGGAAGGAACTAATGCTTCTTTAGATGGAGCCATAAATATAAATGCTGTGCTTAAAGATAAAGATTTAGGTTTGATTTCCGGCATGACTGACGACATTGTCAGCAGTGCGGGCAATATGCTGGGACATCTCCACATAGGCGGCACTTTATTGCGTCCTGAAATTATCGGTGAGCTTAAAGTAGATGGAGGAGAAATTGAGCATCGCAAAGCCGGTAAAATTTCAAACCTCAACATCGATGCCGATTTTAGCGAGATAAACGATCCTGAACTTACGGCCAAATATTCTGAGGAGAAAAAACGCATTTTTATTGCTGAGCACGGCCTTGGTGCTGTTTTGTCCGAAAAGTTAAATAAGCAGCCTCAGCAAGATACTCCAGATGAAGTTGATCGCAGTGGCGGGGCAGTTTCCTCTGCAAGTAGTGAGAACGCTCATTTTAGCCGTTTTGATTTACGTAAATTTACGGGGATGCTCGGTGATAAGCCTTTTGTTGTAAAAGGGCGAGCTGATATGGACGGCTTCACTCCTATGGATGTAGATTTTTCCGTCAGCGGCGAGCAGCTACCTCTTCAGTGGGGCAGCTTATTTGAAGGTAGAGCCGATGTGGATCTTCATTTAAGTAAAGCCCAGGTGGACAGCCAACATTTAGCTTCTTGGGAAGAAAGTTTGCGCTCAGGAGCTGCTCGCAGCCTGCATTATGCCAAAACTAATACTGAGAACAAGCTGCAGACTCCTAAATTCTATTATTTGTCTGGTCAGATATCGATACCTAGAGGCGATTTAAGTATAGATGTAAACACTCTTACCAGCAGTTCTGAAGGTGGCTTCGATTGGAATATGCTGCCGGTAGATTATCGTATCAATGTTAATATTGGCGAAGACGTTTGGATGCATGCTTTAGGGTGTCGCATTAGGGCTGCTGGTGAACTTGCCGTAGTACCCGATCAGAGCACAGGTAAGCCGGTAATTGATGGTGAAGTCGACCTGTCCAGAGGTCTTTTGGCCGTTCCTCTTTACGATTTGAAGTTTAAAGTGCGCAGCGGTAAAGCTGTCTTTAACCATAGCCAAATACCTGAACTGCAAGATGTAACGGCAGATGCTTCAGTAGACGATTATGAAGTAACTGCTTTTGTAAGCGGAGCCTACCCCAACATTAAGGTTGAGTTGGTTTCTAATCCTCCTTTGGCTGAAAAGGAAATCCAAAATCTATTAGCTTTAGGAGGTTTCGCCAAGTACAGACCTTCTAATTCAAGTGCTCAAATAGTTCACGCCCCGGGAAATACTACAGGCAGTCAGGCTGTGAGTACCGATCTCGATCTGAGTACTTCAGGTATTTCTATGCTGTCTAAATTGTTATCTTCACCTCTTACTCAAGAGATAAGCCGTATGCTTTTCCTATCTGACTTCTCATTGGATATTACTTCTCCGCATGGCTACTCTTTTAAAATAGCTAAATCGATAGACGATAAAGATCGTTTCCTCTTTACCTTGACCCGCAGTTTTAACAGCCAAACTGGCCAGGATGACAGTGTTTATGGTGTAGAATGGCGTTTCAGAACTAACATGTTGCTTCGTTTGGGATTCGATCAGGATGGAGAAGTTCGCCCTTGGTTCCAAGGTTTCTGGGAGTTCTAAACTAAAAAGTAATTTCACTATATTATCGAGAAAGTAAGCTTATAAAAGGCACTTGTAATTAGGCCAAGAATTTTTTTATAAATATATTTTGAATATTATTCAGCTAGGAAGGGTCGTTGAGGTGGGCTTTTACAAAAAAAACAAAGGGGGAACTTTTATGCGTCGCTGCCGCAGTTACGCCAAGTCTATAAATGCTGTAGATTCCTATTTGTCACCAATTAAGTCTCTTGGCGGTAAAGTTGCAGGAGCAAGCGAAAAAGAGAATATTCAAGTACCTGCTGAAAGTAAAATTAGTGGGTCTGTTTCCGAGCCTTCCAATTATAAAAAAAGTGTCGATAAAAATTTAAAAGAAAAATCGGTAGTAGAAAAAGACAATTTAGTCAGTTTTATCAGCAGTTTCGATTTCCATAAATCGGAAGACGGTATAGTTATTGCGCGTTTTGTGCCTTCAAATAAAACTCGAAGTTTAGAATTACCTGATTCTATATTGGGAACACAGATATCAGCTATCGGTCCCGGAGCTTTTGCGGGTTTTACGGAACTAGCGAAAGTAGTCATCCCTGAAGGAGTCACCTCTATTGGAGCCGGAGCTTTTGCTGGCTGTAGCAGTTTAGGCAGCGTTACTTTTCCAAATACTTTAAAAAGCATCGGTGCAGGCGCTTTTAAAGGGTGCGTTTCCTTAAAAAATATATATTTAGGCAGCTCTTTGGAAAGTTTAGGAGAGTCTGCTTTCAGTAAGTGTACCGCTCTAAAAAAGGTATCACTTGCAGTAACTCGTTTGACCTCTATTCCTAAACTATGTTTCTTTGAATGTGAGAGCCTTTGCGATATTGAGTGGCCCAGCGAGCTTAATATTATCGACGAGGAAGCATTCGGCGGTTGTATCAGTTTAGAAGTTTTACGGTTGCCTAAATCGGTGCAGAAGCTGAGCTGCTCGTCTTTCCGCAATTGTAGTCATCTTACTTCCGTTATCCTTCCCGAAGGTTTAACTTCATTGGCTGAACTGTCTTTCGCGGAATGTTTGAGCCTGGAAGACATTAAGCTGCCGGAAAATTTAATGGAAATAGAAAGTTCGGCTTTTTGCGGTTGTACTAAAATCAAAAGAATTCGGCTCAATAATAAGTTGCAAAAAATTAGGGCAAGTGCTTTCAGCGGGTGTTTGTCTTTGGAAGAAGTCCATTTTCCCATGGGACTTTTAGATATTGGACTTCGTGCATTCAGCAGTTGCATCAAACTTAAAAAAATCGATTTAAGTCGCTGCCAAATTTCTTCTCTGGGTGCGGAGGCTTTCTGCGGATGTCAGAGGCTCAGTGAGCTGCGCCTCCCCTTGTGCTTGCAAAAAATTGGAGCTTTTTGTTTTAAAAATTGTACAAACTTAGGCTTTGCTAAAATTCCTGGCAAAGTTATTTCTTTAGGTGAGCGGTGCTTTGAAGGTTGTCGCAAACTGGTGGAAATTGATCTTTCTGCTTCGGCAGTGTCGATCCCTGAAGGATGCTTCGCCGGGTGTTTTCAGCTGACTCGCCTGCGTTTCAATAAAGATACGGCAGAAATAGGCGTTTGCGCTTTTGCTGAATGTCGCGATCTTTCTTGCATAGTTTTACCCGACAATGTGCAGGTTATACGCGAAAGGGCTTTTTTAAACTGCGTAAGTTTAACTGAAGTTAACTGTGGCAGTCAGCTACGCCGTTTGGGCTCTGAAGCTTTTAAAGGGTGCAGTAATTTGCGTCGGGTCGATTTGCCGGCTTCCCTAAATTCTTTAGGTGCAGAAGGCGAGATCTTCAGCAATACCGCTGATGAGTTAGTCATTTATGGAACTCTTAACAGCAGTGCCGAAGAGTATGCCAGACGCTGTCGCATAAAGTTTTACGATCCTCTGCTTCATGAAATGAAAGATGAGGGCAATGAAGAGGAGCCTGAAGATAGCGGGCTTGCTTCTGAAGATAATTCTGAAGAGTTGACTCCTGAAGAAGCTGAGGTTGAAGAAATTGAAAGTAGTTCAAATCAACCTGTCAGCCGCCAGCTGTTTGGTTTGAAAGTTACTCCTTCATCGTATAAGTCTATTACTTCTAAGGGCGACTGGATTGTTATTCGCCACAAGGCTTTTGAAAAGAAGGCTGACGCTCGCTCCAATGTGCCTATAGCTGTACATTTAGAAAATATCAATCATATAGGTAACAGAGCATTTTGCAACCGCAATGTAGTGTATTTAGATTGCTCTGACAGCCTAGTTTCTATAGGCAAGTCTGCTTTCTGGGGTTGCAGCTTAATGCAGAAAGTACGTTGGTCTAAGCGGCTGAGTTTTATCGATAAAAGTGCTTTTTGGGGATGCCACTCTTTAAAGAGTTTGGAATTTCCCGATTCATTGCAATTTATTGACAATTGGGCTTTTTTGGGCTGCTCCGGTATAGAGAATTTGCGCCTGCCAGCTTATTTGGTGTCTTTAGGAGATTATGTATTCGCTTACTGCACGAGTTTGGTCAGCGTCGTTATCCCTTCGGGAACTCGCTCTCTGGGAGTTGGGGTTTTCTTCGGATGCGACTCTCTGCGTCGGGTAATTATTCCTCCTTCAGTTAAACAATTCGGTCCAGAATTATGTAAATTCAGTCCTATTTTCGGACGCGGTTGTTCCTTGGAGTGTGGCATTGATGTCAATAACGAATATGGCTGGGAAGTTCCCGAACAGATTACCATTGTCTGTCAAAAGGATTCAGCTGCCCACGAATACGCTCTTCAGTTTGGCATAAAATTTGAATTAGCCGATTTTAAGGAAGAAATGAGTTCCAACGGGGCAAACCCGGGAGGCAGTTATATGCTTGGCGGTTTGGGAGTTTCCGACGGAACTTTCAGATGTGCTCAAGCTTTTAATGGTCGACTCTCTTTTGCTTCTTTTAGACACTCTGTTCGAGTAGTAACTCCGGCTATTAAAGATCGGACAAAGCTCAAACGCAGCTTGCTAAACGAGCAGGAATTGGCCGGTATGTCTCCAGCTGAAGTTTTCTCTATATTACAGGGCGCTTATGAAATTCTAGACCTGTCCGAATTTGGGAGAATTTGGCAGAAACCTACTTGGCGTTCCGGTTCTAGTTTCAAGAAAGTGCTTAACTCTTCTCGGCTTTTCTCTTCCATAAAAGATATTTTGCCCAAAGAATTAGAGCCTGTCTCAAAAGAAAAGCAGGCTGAAGAGGAGGAAGCCCTTAAGCCTAATTGTCAAGACATTTTAAATGCTGCTTGCGATATTTTAGACTTAATGGAAGGGCTGGGATACTTCCAATTCCCTGCTTCAGCTGCAGTTAAATATCGCTTGCAAGGGAATGTTTCATCTGTATTGACAGTGGAAGAAACTGATTTGGAGCCTACTCTGAGTGTCGAGTCTGTAGAAGAACAAAACGATCACGAAACTTCGGAGATTCTTTTGGCTCCTGTTTCCTCTGCTACTCAAGATAGTTCGCCTCAGGAACCGGAGCCGCGTTATCAACAGCCTGAGGAGAAAGTAGATAAACCGAAGGACAGCTCCGCTCCTGGGCAGTCTACTGAGTCAGTCAAAGCAGAGTCTATAAAAGCTTTGGTGCAAGATTATGAATCGGATTTCAATGATGCTTCGCCCTCTCATTTGTTGGGAAATATGCAGCGATTGTCACAAAATCGAGAAAAACTAGCCGGTTTCTTCTCTGGTTTGGCAGCCGGGTTGTCATCTTTCAGCAACTCACCGATAGTGATGCCTAAAAGTAGAAGAGAATTGGATCGGCGTTATTTCAATGCTTTTCATTTGCAAATGGCTGAAGCTGCCGATTGCGTTAAAACTTCCAGCAGTTCTTCAGCTTCTTCTACGGCGGAAGTTCCTTCAGTTGAAAAAGAAGAGGCACCTGCTGTTCAGTCTGTTGAAGCAGTAGAAAGTAATGAAGTAAAAACTCCCACCGCAGACAGTACAGATGCGTCTGTTGCAGATGATATACCTGAGCAGGATCTGGAAGAGTTAGATTGCGCAGATAAAACGGAGCACGGGGCTGAGTCAGTAGCTCAGTCTGATTCCGTTGTAGAAAAAACGGCCGATTTGCCCGCATCCTGCGAGGAGGCTACTGCTATCGTATCTTCTGAAGGAGTTGTTCTGGCTCGAATTCCCAATTTTACTTTAGTTAGAGCTGAAGTACCTAACGAGTTGGAGGGGCGTCCTGTAGAGTCATTAGGGGATAACTTTATCAAAGGCAGCAATACCGTAGAAGAGATATTTTTGGGGTCCAACCTTAGGGTAATAGGTTCAGACGCTTTTCGCAGTTGCAGTCGCCTGCGATTAATTTCTATGTCTGAGAGGCTGCAAATTATAAAAGATGGTGCTATGCGCAGCTGTGAAAGGCTCGTTGAAATTTCTGTACCGGATAGTGTAGAAGAAATCGGTAGCCGAGTTTTCTGCGCTTGCAGCGGTTTGCGTTCTGTGAAGCTTTCCTCCGGCCTGATCCGTATTGGTGAGGCTGCTTTTGCAGATTGTCGCTCTTTGGAGAGTTTAGAATTACCTTCCGGCTTGAAGAAACTGGGCAGTAAAGCATTTTTTGGATGTCGCAGCCTGAAGAGCATTTTTATCCCTGAAAGTTTAGAAACTTTGGAAGACAAACTTTTCGATGTCTCCCAAAAACTTACTATTTACGCTCCTGCTAATTCGGCAGCCGCTGCTTATGCTTCTATTCACAATATTCCTTATTGCGAAGCTTCTTCTTCTAATTGGCATTCTCTGGCTGCGGCTCGGCAACAAACTGAGGTCGCTGTATCTTCAGATTCAGCAACTAATTCTGTTTCCGCAGAGGTCAAGTTCGACACTGCTGAGGACATCTTAGCTGCAGAGAAGAAAGCTAAATATCTGAAGAGATTGGCTTCCCGCATTAAAGGTAAGCGCCGTTAGACTTTAAGTTAGAGGCAGTTTGTGCGAACAAGAAAGATGGAAAGCTTATGAAAAAAATAGAGAATGCCTTAGAACGTATAGCTAATGCTTTAGAGCGTATTGCTGACTCTATGGAGCGCAGCGCTGCTTTGTCTCAAAAAGATTTGGCTGATGTGGCCGAATTAGTTGATGTAAGCGAAAAAGCGGTAAAAAGTGAGCCTATTAATCTGGTGGAGGAAAAGACTGCTGAGGTATGTGCGGAAGGGCAAAAAGGAGTCAGCAGTCAAGAGGCCCAAAATTTAACTACAGAAAAAGATGCCGAGCCTGAAATTTCTCCCGAAGCTAACAATGAAGAGCTCACTTTTGATTTGCCGGGCAGCGAGCAGCGCAAAGACTTTGCTTGCCGTTTTCCTAACCTCGTAAAATTCTTGGAATCAAAGAATATATATGTTTGTGATGTCTTCTCGCCGCTACTTCCTAAATCTCTTGACGATCGTTTAGAAGAAATTGCCCTCTATATGGGCAATCATTATGCGGACATCAGTTCTTTGCTTATGGCTATAAAAGCCAATTTGCGTACAGGCTTTAATTTTTCGCTGGATTTTGCTTCTTGTTCTTCCGCCTCGGCTAAAGCTATAGACAAATTGTGTAGAGCTCTTTACGAGATAGCATTTCTTGATGAGTATCGCTATTTAGGCTATCCTGATTTTAAATTGCAAACTCGAGCCGCTACTATAGGTATAGCTCACAACTTTTTTAGCGGCTTTTGGTTTGAACGCTATATCGCTCAGCAGGCTGCAGCTGTTATAAAAAAGATTCGCCGTGAGTACGGCTTGGAAGAAGATGATTTTGAGATTGTACGCAATGCCAAGTTAATGTGTCAGGGAGTTCCGCGCGAACGCGATATTCTGGTTAGCTGTTCCGGAGAGTACTATTGGCTGGAGTGTAAGTCCGGCGATAACTATGTAGATAGCATTTCTGCTTACGATACTTTTTCAGCTCATTTCGGTTTTGAAGCTGATAACTGTTTTTTGGTTTTCTTAAGCCACGATTTCGGCTGTCATAGAGCTGCTGGTTCCGGTATCCGCATTTGTTCAAGTGCTGAATTCGCCGATCGCTTTTCCGACACTTTGCGGCACAATTTAGAAAAGGCCGGATATACAAAAAATAGGAATTAGGTAATTTATAAAAAACAGACGGGCCGCCTCGCTATTTTTGTATTTCTACTTCGGAAGAGTGAGGTGGCCCGCTGTCATTTTGTCTGGTTTTGTACTGACAGATATTTTTTTATTTAACTACATAAGCTTTTTTGATCATAGTAGGCTGATGGTTGGCGGGCAGACTCTTCAGATAAGCTTCACCATTATACCAAAGCATTCCCTGATCGAGGCCCATGTCCGGACTACCAACAGATTTGAAAGCATCTGCTACTTCCATACCCTTAACTACTTTGCCGAAAGTACTGAAATTCTGCTGCTGCAAGAAATCGTTGTCGCCGTAATTGATGAAAATTTGAGTGGAATTTGTGTTGGGACCAGCTTTAGCAAAAGCTAAAGTTCCGCGGTCTAAGCGGAAAAGACTGGGATCGTCATTGAAGTTCTTGTCTTTCCAGTCGATCATACCTTTGCGCCAGTTAATGCCAAACTGAGCTACGAACGGACGAGGATTCTTGACTACACGGAAGATAGGAGTGTCATTGTAGTAACCGAGCTCAACCAACTCAATGAAGCGTTTAGCTGCATTAGGAGCTGCTTGAGGATAAATCTCCATATCGATGTTGCCGTCAGTAGTTTCAAAGCGAACTAAGGTATATTCGGTGATGGTTGGAGCATCGGGGCCGAAAGGAGTGAGAGAACGATACTGAGCTGACATTGGGCTCTCCTTTTCTTGACTCTGCTGAGCGGCAGGCTGGGAAGCAGACTGCTCGGCAGGTTTATTTTCTTGAGTTTGAACTTGCTGGCTCTGCGCTTGGGAAGCTCCTCCCTCTGCAGCCGTTTCTTGAGCTTTGGTGCAGCCGAACTGCATACTGGCAAAAACAAGCACTGCAGTCAGGGCAGACAGGCGGTATATGTTCATTGATTTCTCCTAAAAAGAAGCCCAGCATTGCTGAGCCTCTTAGATAAATAGCAGTTAGTCTTTAATTATTTCGGCTTTTATAATCATGGTAGGCTGCTGACTGGCAGGCAATTGTTTGAGATAGGCGTCTCCGTTAGTGGAGAGCATCTTTTGATTTAAGCCCATATTAGGATCGCCCACTTGTTTAAAGTTGTTAGCTATTTCTAAACCTTTGGTAATAATGCCGAAAGCAGAGAAAACTTGATCCCGTAAGAAGTCATTGTTAGCGTAGTTAATAAAAACTTGGGTAGAGTTTGTGTTGGGACCGGCTTTGGCGAAAGCTAAGGTTCCCGCTTCTAAGTGGAAGAGGCTGGGATCGTCGTTGAATTTCTTTTCATTCCATTGACGTTGTCCATCTCTCCAGTTCAGTCCAAACTGAGCTACAAAGGGACGCGGATTTTTGACAACTCGGAAAATGGGCGTATTGTTGTAGTAGCCGGCTTTTACCAAATCGATGAAGCGTTGGGCGGCATTGGGAGCGGCCTGAGGATATATTTCCATGTCAATATCTCCGGCGCTGGTTTGGAAACGCACTTTGACCACTTCAGTCAGTGCCGGGGCATTAGAGTTAAAGGGAGTGAGATGCCTGTACTTAGGAACGGCTTCGGTTTTAACTTCTTTTTGCCGATCTTTTCCGGCCAAAATTTTGTACTCGGTTTGAGCTGTCGGAGTGTTATCTTGGGCCGAAGCAGAAAGACCGCAACAGAGGCAACCGACTGCAGTTAAGGAGACTACTAGACTTTTTATAAAAGTTCTATTCATAATATTTTGTTCTGGCTGTTCCTTTCTTAATCGGGTGGAGAGCATTTAAGGAGAGCCCGGTACATTCTGGGCCGGTGCCATCTTCCATGCATCTTTTATATGGGACATATCGTTAAAAGATACTAAACTGGGGAATCCGTTCGTATAGCGCAGACGAACCACTCCGGTATTGCCTAATTCCATAGTCCATTGGTATTTGCCTTGAGGAGGTCCCACAATGTTCCAAAGGATAGTTCTGATAATACCGCCGTGGCTGAAAGCGATTACCCGTCCGTCTTCGGGAAGGTCATGTATCCAAGACTCTGCTCTGTTAGAGACATCTTGTAGAGTTTCATCCGAACCGGGAAAGCAAGTTTTATAAGGATCTTTCCACCAAGCTGTTACCTTAGCCTGATCTTCTGCGGAAAGTTCATCCCAAGTATGCCCTTCCACTATTCCCATGGGAATTTCGCGCAGACGCTTGTCTAAGCGTATTTCTTCTAGTTTTAAATGCGGCATAGATAATTGAGCTGTCTCTATACAACGGTGGAGATCAGAACTCCAAACCTGCATAAAATCGACATTTTTTAAATTGTTAGCCAAAGCTCTGGCCTGATTCTTACCTAACTCATTCAGAGGTACATCACTGTGTCCTTGCCAGCGTTTGACAGTGTTCCAATCGGTGCTGCCGTGGCGTACTAACCAAATTTCTAACATGAGCGCCATGTTTTGCGGCTTCAGGTGCCAATCCTGCCAACAGTGTTTCTCTCAAATGGCAGTTTACTTGTCCTTATTTTAGAATATTTTTAGTTAATTATTATTATTTATTTATTTATATTATCTCCATCTATTCATTAGGAAACTCGAATTTTATGCCGCTGTTTGTGTCTAGATAATGTATTTTTGCCATTTGATAATTATCAATAAGTACAGGTTTGAGGAATTCGCTTTCTCTAACTTGAGAATGGTGGGAGAATATTTGCCATGTCTTTAGATAAAATATCTAATTTTCTCGGTATTTCCGGTATTTCTAACAATTTTTTATCTTTTTCCAATACTGCTTCCGACAGTTCTTTAGGCTTTTCTTGTAGCGATTCAATATCTTTTTCCGGTTCAGAAATTTTAGGATCGATGGAAAATAGTTATGTTGCTTCTTTAGATGAGGAAGAAGCCGTTGCCCAAGAAAACGAAGAGTCCGAGGAAGCAGGAGAAGCTGCTGCTGCCTCTTCGGCGGATGAAACTCAGACGAATGAAGCTGCCGCTTCTGAGAACGAAGACGGCGCAGTTGAAGAGACTGACACCGATCAAAATGCTGCAACTCAGGCTGCCGAAGAGGCTCAAACTGAAAATGCGGCTGCGACTGAAGCTGCCAATACGCAGACTTTGGCTCAGGCCAAAGCTGAGCAGGAAGCGGAGATCGCTTCGGCCGCTAATGCAGAAGTCGATGAAGCTAACGCCGATTTAGAGGCTGCTCAGAAGGAGCTCGAGGAAGTTTTAGCTGAAGGTGAGCAGGAAGGCAAAGAAGCCAATACTGCCGAGACGCTCGAGAGTTTAGAGGCTGAAATGGAAGAGCTTAAAGCCGAACAAGAGAAGAAAGCCGAAGAGCGCGAGGCCTTAGAACTGAAGCAGGCCCAGCTGGTCGAAGATTTAGCTGAGGCCCAGGCTGACGGTGATCAAGATAAAATTGAACAGCTCAGTCAGGAGCTCAACCAAGTAAATCAAGACTTAACCAGATGTCAAGACGATTTAAGTGCGCTGCAGAGTCAAATATCCAATTTGGGTAACACTATTGATTCGACTAGGAATCAGCTTGAGCAAGAAAATGCGGCCAAAGAGCAACAGCAGCAGGACAAAGTAAACGCCGCTCAGAGCGCTCAGCAGAGTGCTTCTTCCAGTGCAGATCAAGCCAGATCCGAAGCTGATACTGCCAATGCTAACTCCCAAAGTGCTCAACAGCAAGCTTCTCAAGCTGGTCAATCGGCTTCGGAAGCCAGTTCTACTGCTCAAAATTCTCAGAGTGAAGCCACTCAAGCAGCTAATGAAGCTCAGCAGTCTCAGGCTAAAGCTGATGAGGCTAAAAGCTCCTTAGAAGAACTTCGGTCTGCTGCTGAGCAGGCTCGGGCCGACGCTTCCTCCAAGGCGGAAGAAGCCAGCCAGGCCGATTCTGAGGTATCGGCAGCTCAGTCCGCTTTAGAAGCTGCTCAGTCGGCTACTAAAACTGTCGAAGATGAGGAAGGCAACACTCAGGAAGTACAAGATGAAGAGGCTATAGCTTCTGCTCAAGCTGATTTGGATGCAGCTCAGGCGAAGGCTGATGCTGCCCACGCCGCTGCCGATGAGGCTGAAAATACGGCCACTCAGTTAGAGAATATGCTCAGTCAGGCTGAGAGTGCCTCTACTGCCGCCGATACTGAAGCTGCCCAGGCTAATGATGCTTCTGAGCAGGCTGCGGCCCAAGCTGACAGCGATGCTGCCGCCGCTGATAATGCCGAAAATGAGGCCGCTGCTGCTGATACTAAAGTTGAAGAAGCTGCCGGTCAGGCTGGTAGTGCCGAGCAAAATGTCAACCAGGCCGAAAACCTTTCTGCTCAAGCCGATAATGCAGTCAGTCAGGCTGAAGAAGATATCAGCGCGATAGAAGGGGCTAACGCCGCCGATCAGGCTGCCGCCGACAGTGCTCAAGATGCCGCCGATGAAGCTGAGAATGGTGCTGCAGAACAGTCTCAAAGCGGAGTTAGTAACGAAGATATTCAGAAGCAGCTTAACGACTTAACGCAAATGCTGGCGGCAATGCAGTCCGCCAACCAGTCCGGCAGTACCGGCAGCACCGGCGGTAGTGGAGGCAGCGGCGGCTCCGGCAGTGTAGGAAGCACCGGCAGTGCCAGCGGTACCGGCAGTACCGGTTCTACTTCCTCTACTAACAGAACTAGTGCCGCAGGAGATCTCGATCTTTCCAACTGCTCCGATGAAGATATTGCTAAGGCTATAGACGGTTTCTTGGCAGAGCAAGGCTCCGAGGCTCCTGAAGGTACAGGACAGCTTTTCGTTGAGGCCGGTAAAGAGTACGATGTCGATCCGTTAATTTTGCTGTCAATTGCCGGTCAGGAAACTCAATGGGGGCAGACGGGTATAGGACTTGACGGTTGGATGGGAGTAGGCGCCTATGATTCAAATCCAACCAACGCCACTACCAATCCCACTTTTGCCGGAATACAGAATCAAATTGAAGTAGGGGCTAAAACTTTTGCCAATTTGCGCGAAAAAGGCGGTTCTTCTTCTGAAGATTCGGTAGCAGATCAGACTGCCGCGGTGAATGCTGCTGGATGGGCTACAGATCAAAACTGGCATAACGGAGTAACCAGCATTTACGAGAACAAAGTTAGCGCTTATATGCTCGAGCACTTGGAAGGTGCCGAAGTTAAAGGTAACGGCGAAGGTATTGAAGCGGCGATTAACGAGGCTCTTTCTATGGAAGGGATGACTGAGAATGCCAATGCTGCCGAAATTAACGCCATTACCAAAGATTGCAACCAAAGTTGGGCTCTCGATTGTCAGGAACAGCCTTGGTGCGCTGCCTTCGCTACGGGCATTTTAGCTAAAAATGGTGTTATGGACTTTAGCAACTGTTCCAACGTGAACTATACACCTACGTTAGTTGAATGGTCTAAGAGCGAAGGCACCTGGAACGGCGCCGGTGGTGATTATGAGCCTCAGGCCGGTGATATGATTATGTTCGACTGGGACAATACCAGATCGGGAGCTGATCATGTCGGTATAGTAGTTAGTTACGACAGCTCTAGCGGCGTTGTTACAACCGTTGAAGGCAACAGCAGCGATTCGGTCAGGGTAAGAACTTATGACCGCAACCAGGCTTGTGTCATGGGCTATATCTCTCCGAACAAATAGAACCTTTATATTGCGGAGTGCTTTTGCCGAGCTGATTTAACCTCAGCCCTCTGCCGATTTGCGTCAGGGGGCTTTTTATATTTTATTATTAAATTGTCTCTTTATTGCAGCATAGGTTTAGCCTCATATTTTTGTATTGTTGAGTTGGGCGCAGGCTCATGTTAATAAATAGAATATTAAATTTTGAATAATGTAAAATAAATGTTAAAACAGCCTAAAACTTATTGTTAAGTATTGATAAAAAAGTATTTACATATGATAAATAAAGTAACTATAAAGCAGAACTGTGTATGGTTGTGCCCATTTTTTTTCTGCTGAAGAGATAGGAGATTTGAGGGATGTCATTAGATAAAATTTCCGGCTTTTTCGGAATAAGCAATATCTCTGGCAACATGTCAGGGGTTTCTGCCACTTCCGGAGCTACTTTCGGTTTTGCTGCCGATGATTCTATTTCTCTTTCTGGTTCTGAAGCCATCAATGCTTTCGGTTCCAGTTATGTTGCTTCTTTAGAAGATGGCGAAGCTGTTGAGGGTGAGTTGGCTGCCGCTGAGCAGGCCGCTCAGACTGACGACCAAGCTGCTGTCGTCGCAGAAGGTGAAGAACAGGGGCAGAATGTTGCTCTGGCCGAGGCCGATGCCGCTGCCAAAAATGCTGCCGCTACCGATGCCACCGCGGTACAGAACAAAGCTCAGGCTGATGCAGTCGAGCAAGCTCAGGCTGCTGTTTCTGCTAATGCAGAAGTCGACGAAGCTGATGCCGATTTAGAAGCGGCTCAGCGCGAGTTGGATAGTGTTATAGCCGAAGGCGAACAAGAGGGTAAAGAAGCCAATACAGCTGAAACTTTGAACAGTTTAGAGGCTGAAATGGAACGTCTTAAGGCTGAGCAAGAAAAGAAAGCCCAAGAGCGCGAAGCTTTAGAATTGAAACAGGCCCAGTTAGTTGAAGATCTGGCTGAGGCTCAGGCTGACGGTGACCAAGAAAAAGTGGCTCAGCTCAGTCAGGAACTCAACCAGGTAAATCAGCAGTTGAGCGCCGCCCAAGATGAAATGGGCTCTCTGCAAAATCGTATTTCCAGTTTAGGCGATACTATAGATTCGACCAGAACACAGCTTGAGCAAGAAAATGCTGCCAAAGCTCAGAACCAGCAAGACAAAGTAAATGCCGCTCAGAGTGCCCAGCAGAATGCTGCTTCCAATGCCGAGCAAGCCAGAGCTAAGGCCAGCAGTGCTAATGCCGATTCTCAGGCCGCTCAGCAGGCTGCTTCCGAGGCTAGTAACACCGCTTCTCAAGCTAGCTCCGATGCTCAAACTTCTCAGGCTGATGCCTCCAAGGCTGCCGCTGAAGCTCAACAGTCTCAGTCTAAGGCCGACGAAGCCAAAGCTGCTATGGAACAGCTTAAGTCTGAAGCTACTCAGGCCCGCAACGACGCCACTTCTAAAGCGGCTGAAGCCAGCCAGGCCGATTCCGAAGTGGCTGCTGCTCAATCTGCTTTAGAAGCCGCCCAGTCAGCTACTAAAACTATCGAAGATTCTGAAGGCAATACTCAGGAAGTCCTCGATGAAGAAGCCATCGCTTCTGCTCAGGCTGCTTTAGACGCCGCTCAGGCTAAAGCCGATGCCGCTCATGCCGCTGCCGATCAAGCTGAAGCTGAAGCTTCCAGACTTGAAGGACAGCTCGGCGCTGCTGAAGGCAAATCTGCAGCCGCCGATACTGAAGCTGCTCAGGCTAATAATGCTTCCGAACAGGCTGAAGCTAAAGCTTCCGAAGATGCCGCTACTGCCGATACTGCCGAGAACGCTGCTGCTGAGGCCGACACTAAGGCCGAAGATGCCGCCGGTCAGGCTAACAGTGCCGAACAGAAGGTCACCAAGGCTGAAAGTAGCGTAGACCAAATTAACGACAAAGCTGACCAGGCTAAAGAGGGTGTCAGCACAGTGGAAGCTGCTAACGCCGCCGATCAGGCTGCCGCTGACAGTGCCAAGAATGCCGCTGACGACGCCAAGAACAGCACCCAAGATAACGGTAAAGAAGCTTCCCAAATTAAGCCAGAAGATCTTCCCGACGGCGTTTTTATGGATAAGAACGGCACTCTTTACAGTGAAGACGGTAAGAAACTTCCCGATGGTAGCACCCTCAATAAAGACGGCGAGTTAGTTAATGGTGACGGTCACCTTATCGACAATAAGGGTAATCTGATTAACGAAGACGGCGCCAGAGTAGACGCCAACGGCAAAGTGATGACTCCTGAGGAAATTTCTGCCGCTGATAAGGCCAAAGAATCTGGCAAGGCCACAGAAGACTCCAAAAATGAGTCTGCCAAAGAAACCGGCAATAACGAGCTGCTCGATCAAATCAACCAGATTCAGCAGCAACTGAACAATTTGGCCGCTGCTCAGCAGGCTGCTGGCAATAACGGCAGTTCCGGTTCCGGCTCTGGCGGCGGTTCCGGTTCTGGTGGAGGTTCTGGAACCGGCGGTGTCTCCGGAACTGGAGGATCAGGCAGTGCTGGTAAAGCTAGCAGTGTAGGTTCTGATTCTTCCGTAAAGAGAAGCAGTGCGGCCGGTGATATCGACCTCTCTAATTGCTCCGATGAAGATATTGCCAAAGCCATTGACGGTTTCTTAGCTGAAAAAGGTTCTGCTGCTCCCGAGGGTACCGGCGCTCTCTTTGTGAAAGCTGGTAAAGAAAACGATGTCGATCCGTTGGTATTGCTCTCTATCGCCGGTCAGGAAACGCAGTGGGGTAAGACTGGTATCGGTATCAACGGTTGGATGGGAGTTGGCGCCTACGATTCCGATCCTAACAATGCCACCAGAAATTCTAAATTCTCCGGCGTAGAGAATCAGATTAACGTTGGCGCTAGAACTTTCCACAACCTGCGCGAGAAGGGCGGAGCTTCTTCTTCCGATTCTATTGCCGATCAGGCTGCCGCCGTAAACAAAGCCGGTTGGGCTACTGACCAGAATTGGCACAACGGTGTAACCAGTATCTATCACGATCAAGTCGGTGCTTATATGCTTGAGAACTTGAAGGGCGCCGAAGTGAAAGGCAATGGCGAGGGTATAGAGGGAGCACTCAATGAGGCTCTTTCCATGGAAGGATTGACCGAGCATGCCAATGCTGCCGAAATTAATGCCATTACTAAAGATTGGAACCAGAGCTGGGCTCTTGACTGCCAGTCTCAGCCTTGGTGTGCCGCTTTCGCTACCGGTATATTAGCTAAACACGACGTAATGGATTTCAGCGCCTGTGAAAACGTCAACTACACTCCTACACTGGTGAATTGGTCTAAGAATGAAGGCACTTGGAACGGTGCCGGCGGCGACTATATCCCTCAGTCTGGCGATATGATTATGTTTGACTGGGACAACACCAGATCGGGAGCCGATCACGTGGGTATCGTAGTTAGCTACGATAGCTCCAGCGGAGTTGTCACAACCGTTGAAGGCAACAGCAGCGATTCGGTAAAAGTTAGAACTTACGACCGCAATCAGGCTTGCGTGATGGGGTACATTTCTCCTAACAAATAGGTAGTTGTTCCTTAACATAATATCTTGACGCCCTCCTTGTCTCGGGACAGAGGGCGTTTTTTTTTGCATATGTAAATTTTATGAGCTTTTAGTTGTGGTTAGACAAGCTATTATTAGGAAAACATAAAGAAAAATAAAAGTAAAAAAAATGTTAAACCAATAGATAAATTATAGATAAAAATAAAAAAATTCTTGATAATATAAAAAACCTGTCCATGTAGGGACGGAGCCTTGTGCTCGCGGTGTAGGAGGAATTTTTATATGACGCAAATTAACAACACTTACGACAATTCCGCAGCTGTCAGACAACAGCAGGCTGAGGCTGCTCGGCGCCAAGAAGAAGCCCGCAAAGCCAGAGAAGCTGAACAGGCTAGAAAAGCTGAGGAAGCCCGTCAGGCTAAAGAGAACGAACAGGCTCAAAAGGCTAGAGAACAAGATGAAGTTGCTGTGAGTGGCAGTGAAGCTGCTGAAGCCGGCAAGAGAGTTAAAGTTGCCTCCCTCGATGAAGAAGGTGGTTCTACTGTTAATGACAGAGGCTTTGGCGGCGGAGGCGGTACTTTTGGTAAAACCGAAGAAAAAGGCTTCTTTGGTAAAGTTTTCGATGCCATAGGCGGCTTAAAAGAAAAAGCTGAAGATGTAGTCGACAAGGTAACCGACAGTGTAAAAGACAAAGTCGCTGATGGAGTGGATGCCGCTTCTGGCTTAGCTGACAAAATCGGTTTAGATGGTCTTTCCGACGACTTGGAAGGCATTGCCGACAAAATCAGAGGCGAAAACGGCGAAGAAATAAGTGACGATCAAAAGTCCGAGATAAAAGACAAAATTAGAGAGAAGAAGCTCGAGAAGCTCAACCAAGAAAAAGACATCCAGACCAAGAAGCAAGAAGAGCTCGAAAAAGAGCGCGATCAAACTCTTGAAGAGCTCGAAGCTGCTCAAGCTGCCGGCGATCAGGCTAAAGTTAAAGAGCTTACTAACAAGCTCGACGGTATTAACGATGAACTTACTGCCGTAAATGACAAACTCGACAAAATTAACAAAGAGATCGAAAGCTTAGAGCCTACTCCCGAAGAAGAGCTTGAAGAACTCCAGAAGGACATGGATAAGCTGAACGAGGAAGAGGAAGCCAAGCTCAAAGAGAAGGAAGAGCTTGAGAAACAGCAGGAAGAGCTGGTAGAAGAACTAGCTGCTGCTCAGGCTGCCGGTGATCAGGAAAAGATCGAGGAGCTGACTAGCAAGCTGCAGGGCGTAAATGAAGACTTGGAGCGCGTTAACGGCGAGCTTCAGGACATTCAGAATAAGAAGCAGCTTCTTCAGAACGATATTGATAAAGTTCAGGGTGAAATTGACGCCAAAAACGCTCCCCAGCAGGCTGCCGCCGAAGGTGGGGACGGTTCTCAGGCTGCCAGTTCCAATGAAGCCTCTGGAGCTCAGGGAGCCAATAATGGAGCTCAAGGAGCCAATAACGGCGGAACCGGCGGAAGCGGCGGCTCCGGCAATAATGGCGGCGTGAACGGAACTGGCGGTACCGGCGGCACTGGAAATACCGGTGCTGCTCAGGGAGCCAATTCTTCCGGAGCTGCAACCAGAACGAGTGCTGCTGGCGATATCGATCTTTCTAAGTGCTCCGATGAAGACATTGCCAAGGCCATTGACGGCTTCCTGGCTTCTAAGGGATCTGCAGCTCCCGAGGGAACCGGTGCTATGTTCGTTAAAGCCGGCAAAGAAAATAATGTAGATCCGTTGGTTCTGCTTTCTATCGCCGGTCAGGAAACCCAGTGGGGCAAGACTGGTATAGGTATCGACGGTTGGATGGGGGTAGGTGCTTACGACTCCGATCCTAACAATGCCACCAGAAATTCCAAGTTCTCCGGTGTAGAGAATCAGATCAATGTCGGTGCCAGGACCTTTGCCAATCTTCGTGAGAAGGGCGGCTCTTCAGCCGATGCCTCCATCGCGGATCAAACTGCCGCCGTTAATAAGGCCGGTTGGGCTACCGACCAAAATTGGCATAATGGTGTCACTAGCATCTATCACGATCAGGTTGGCGCTTATATGCTCGAAAATTTGAAAGGTGCCGAAGTTAAGGGCAGCAAGGGTGTTGATGGCGCCCTTACCGAAGCCGGTTCTATGGTAGGTATGACCGAAAGTGGCAACGCTTCGCAAATAAATGCCATTACTAAAGATTGGAACCAGAGCTGGGCCCTCGATTGTCAGGAGCAGCCTTGGTGCGCTGCCTTTGCAACTGGTATCTTAGCCAAACATGGAGTGATGGACTTCAGTGCCTGTTCCAACGTAAACTACACTCCTACTTTGGTAGAGTGGTCTAAAGGTCAGAACACTTGGCAGCAGGGTGGCAATGGTTACGCCCCTCAAGCCGGCGACATGATTATGTTTGACTGGGATAACACCCGCAGTAGTGCCGATCACGTTGGTATTGTAGAGAGTTACGATCCTTCCAGCGGTACGGTAACTACCATCGAAGGTAACAGTAGTAATTCGGTGCGCCGCCGCACTTATAATGTCAACGATGCCTGCATTATGGGCTTCATCATGCCGAATAAATAATGTTAGATAAGTATTAGCTAATCTGCATTTTACCTAAAAAAAGCTAGGAAGGCTGTATCAACTGTCCCCTAGCTTTTTTTTGCTTTTTGAGGCTATAGAAAAAACGCTTTATCATATTTCTATTTTGAGTTATAATCAAGAATAGAATGGGCTGCTTTTGTGCAGTTTCTCCCATCAGATTTTCCCTCCAGGGGTTCAGGAGGAACTTAATGGATTCGTACAATTCCCTTGCCCGCAACAAGGGGAGCAAACGTTGGCTGGGCTTGTGCCTATTTGCCCTGGCCTTCCTGTTTGTTGCCCTCGTTTCCGGTTGCGGCGGTTCGGGTAGCTCTGGCAGTGGCGGTGGTGCTCCTGCTAAAGAGTATTCCGATGTTATTTTCCATTTCAACAATTTAGTCAGTGAAAAAGCTTTGGCTCGTGCCGTGCCTGAAAATACTGCTTTTGTTCGCTTTACAGGCTCCAGCAGCTCCCGTGAAGTGCTTTACGGCCCGGTTACCAAAGACTACTCTGCCACTATTACTTTAGAGAGAGTTCCCGTTAAAGTTGCCGGCTTCGTTTTAGAGTGCCTCGATGCCAACAAGCAGCTTACTGCCGTTATTCCTGTTTCTGTACAAATGAACAGTTATGGCGACACAATTGTCAATATAAACGACTATAAGTCTCTGGACAGCGTAGTTAGAAATATCACCGTAAAACCCGAGAAAATTACTGATCTGTTAGTTGGATACAGTGAGAGTATCAGTGCTATCGCTACTTTGACCGATGGTCAAATTGTCGATCTCACTCCTTACATGACTTTCACTAGCTCCAATCCTGCAGTTGCTACTGTAGAGCAGAACGGATACGATGGTGCCAAAGTTACAGCCAGTGAGGGCGGGAATACCGTCATTTCCGGTAGCGTTTTAGGCGTTTCTATGCCTGACATCAGTGTAACAGTAAATGCTGGCGTAGTTGAGAGCGGAGTGTATTTCGAGCCTGAAGAAGTCAGTGTGGCTCCTAACAGAACCAGACCCGCTTCCGCTTTTGTACTCTTCAACGACGGTTCCAACAAAGCTTTGGATCCCAGCCAGGTCGTTTACAGCGTAGCTCCTGAAGGTGTTGTTACTATTGAGCCTTCCGCCACTGCTCCTTCTCAGGTATATGTTACCGGCTGCGCCGATGCTGCAAAAGGCGAGACTGCAGTTGTTACCATGACTGCTTCTTTGAATGGCAAGACCTTCACCGCCGATTTGCCCGTGTCTATCACCGATGCCGTTATAGACAGCATTGAAATTTCCAATGTTATCGAGCATGAGTTCGCTCCCGGCGAAAACAAGATCTACTCTACCGGTACTCCTAGTGAGAGTCAGTTCACCGCCAAAGCTCATATGAGCGACAGCACTGAGCAAGACATTACCAGTCAGGTTACCTGGAAGAGCAATACTCCTAGCGTCGCTGACTTCTCCGATACTACTTTAGGTTTGCTGCAGGCTCGTGGAGCTGGTGCTGCCACCATTACTGCCGAGCTCGAAGATATCGTTTGCACCAATCCTATCACTATTACAGTAGTTGAGCCTAGCGTTACCGATTTGAAGGTTGAAGGCGTTGCCGATGCCAACAGCGGTATTGTTGTCTTCTTGGGTGAGACTCCCGTTACTTATTCTTTAAAGATTAAAGCCACTTACGATAATGGCGAAACCGCTTATGTGAATATCTCTGACGGTCTGGTCTGTGAACACGTGACCAACGGCAGCGTAATTTCAACTGAATATATTGAGTTCAGCGATAAAGAAGAAGAGGAAACTGGACTTCACTACATCGACGTTTCCGGTATCAGAACTACTTCAGATTTAACCTCTACTCAAATGAGATTTACCTACAAGGGTGTTTCTTCCGAACTGATTACAGTCAGAGTTGAAGACAAGAACGTCACCAACTTTACCGTCAGTTTCAAAGATCAAACCACGGGTAAAGAATATTCCGTAGATACCTACAATGAGAATACTGTTGTCGGTATTCCTTGGGGAAGAAAGTACGACGTCGTAGTCAGAGGCTACTGGACCAACCCCAATACCGGTGTTAATGAGTCTTTGGGCGAAATTACCAGCCTGTACAGATATGCTTATCAGCTTGGAAATACCGTAGCCAATAGCGGCAATTACAATGACTTGCAGACTGTAAGCAGTGCCGACCTGGTTCATCCTGTAGTTTACGAAGGTATCGATGCCGAAACCGGATGGTCTGAAGATGGAAAGACCATCGTAACTATTGAAGATAACTATGATGAAGGTCGCTTCACTTCTGAAGCCACCCGCGGCGAATGCACTTACAATTATGCCGATCCCGAAAGCGGAGATACCATTGACGGTATTATCACCCTTGTTGCCAATGACAAGACCAACGATGAAGAAGGCTTCCGCGTCTGCTTCCGTCTCGTGAAGCCGGCTATCGACTCTTACATAGCCATAAGCTACAACGCTGCTTCTCGCCAGGGTGATGACTATACCTTCGATGTTCCTCGCGGCAGTGAGTTCAACCTTACCGACGGCAGTCACAATGTTCTTGCTGTTATGTCCAACAAGAAAGAAAAGGGTAACGAAGAAATTTTCGTTACTTCTCTCATGAATGTTGATGAGAGCACCATTACCGATTTCGATACTAAGCTCTTAACCGGCAAGGTCAGTACTAACGTATACTCCAGCGTTACAGCCGATGAACAGTATGCTGATCGCAATCTGTTTAATACGGAAGATCGCAGATTTGACATGACCGGTGTATTGCTCATTAACGATTGGGATAAAGAAGATTGTCACTTCGGCGCTTACGCTACTCCTCAGGCTACTGAGTGGCAGAGCTTTAACTGCGAGATGCCTGAGTTTACGCTGCGCTTGGAGCGTCCTCAGATTATCACAGCCAAAGCTCTTGTTTACAACTATGTCGACGGCAGCGAAACAAGCAAAGTTGATATTGGAGCTGACAACTACTACCACTTCCAGGAAGGTGACATGTTCACTTACTGCTTGAGAGAGGCTAAGCTCAGCGACGGTTCCGAAGGTTCGTCAACCGACTTCATTATCGAAACCGATGCCAAGGTCAGCGGCTTCAGTAATAAGGGTGAGCCCGTATTCATCTTGAGGCACAATGACAATGCTGCTTCTGCAGATCCTTACGAAGTGCTTACCGATGACACTTTCGCTAACGGCTTCAAGTCTACCGTCAGCATTACTCCTAAGAGCGATGCTTACTATGATGCCGTGAATTACGCAAAGACTATGACTGTCTTCCTTGACAAGCCCTAGGTGATGCGTGTATCTGCCTTAAGAAGTTTCACTTTTTAAGGCAGATTTAACCGAATACGCCCCTTCCGCTGCAGCGGAAGGGGTGTATTTTATTTGTCTTCTCGGATATATAAAAAAACTTCGCTCCAGTTACAAAACCGAAGACGAAGTTTTTAGGACTTTCTATGAATTCAGCTTACTTTTTTAAAGCCTCTGCCACCGAAACGGCGACGGCTACAGTAGCACCAACCATAGGGTTGTTGCCCATACCCAGGAATCCCATCATTTCGACGTGGGCGGGTACAGAGCTGGAACCGGCAAACTGAGCGTCAGAATGCATGCGGCCCATAGTGTCGGTCATACCGTAAGAGGCAGGTCCGGCAGCCATGTTGTCAGGATGCAGAGTGCGGCCAGTGCCGCCGCCGGAAGCGACGGAGAAGTATTTCTTGCCTTGCTCAATGCACTCTTTTTTGTAAGTGCCAGCTACGGGATGTTGGAAACGGGTGGGATTGGTTGAGTTTCCGGTAATAGAGACATCGACCTCTTCGTGATGCATAATAGCTACGCCTTCGCGGACGTCGTCGGCGCCGAAGCAGCGAACTTTAGCGCGCTCGCCGTCAGAGTAAGCGATCTCTTTTACTATTTCTAATTTACCGGTGAAATAATCGAACTTGGTCTGGACATAAGTAAAACCGTTGATGCGGGAAATAATCTGAGCGGCGTCCTTACCTAATCCGTTTAAAATAACACGTAAAGGCACTTTGCGAGCCTTGTTAGCATTGTTGACAATGCCGATGGCACCTTCTGCAGCAGCGAATGATTCGTGGCCGGCCAAGAAGGCGAAGCACTTAGTATCATCGCTCAGAAGCATAGCACCCAGGTTTCCGTGACCTAAACCTACTTTGCGATCGTCGGCTACAGATCCGGGGATGCAGAAAGCTTGGAGGCCGACACCAATGAGGCGGGCAGCTTCGGCAGCAGTTTCAACACCTTTTTTAAGAGCAATGGCGGCGCCTACAGTATAGGCCCAGCAGGCGTTGTCGAAGGCAATTGGCTGAACTTTGCGGACGACATCGTAAGGAGCGATACCGTGCTCATCGCAGATAGCCTTAGCTTCTTCAATGCCGGAGATGCCGTACTCGGCGAGCACAGCGTTGATTTTATCAATACGGCGTTCGTAACTTTCAAATAATGACATTGCGCTATCTCCCTATTCCTGACGAGGATCGACGAATTTGACACCATCGGCAAAGCGGCCGTAAGTGCCTGTGGCATCCTTCATGGCCTGGGCGGGCTCTACGCCCTTCTTGATAGCGGCCATCATCTTGCCGATATTAACGAACTCATAACCGATAATGAGGTTGTCTTTATCCAGAGCAATACGGGTAACATAGCCTTCAGCCATCTCTAAGTAGCGGGCACCTTTAGCTTTAGTGCCATACATGGTGCCAAGCTGACTGCGCAGGGCTTTACCCAAATCTTCCAGACCGGCACCAATAGGAAGGCCGCCTTCAGAGAAAGCGGTTTGAGTGCGTCCGTAGACGATCTGGAGGAAAAGTTCACGCATAGCCACGTTAATGGCGTCGCATACTAAGTCGGTGTTGAGGGCTTCCAGGATAGTCTTGCCGGGCAGAATTTCGGCGGCCATGGCGGCGGAGTGGGTCATGCCACTGCAGCCTACGGTTTCGACTAAAGCTTCTTCAATAATGCCGTTTTTGACATTAAGGGTGAGTTTGCAGGCACCCTGTTGGGGAGCGCAGCGGCCTATACCATGAGTCAAACCGCTTACTTCGCTTATCTCTTTTACCTGAACCCATTTGCCCTCTTCGGGAATGGGAGCGGGACCGTGATATGCGCCTTTGGCAATCGGACACATGTGAGACACTTCTGCTGAGTAAATCATAGAATTACTCCTTAACTGAAAGAATAGCAAATTACAGCTCTGCCTGCTTCTGCGAACGGGAGCTTAAGCCCTTCTCAAAAAATTTTTGGTCTCGATTAAGCTTTTTTTCGCCTAATCAAGAGCGTTTATAAAGAAATTCTTTATAAAGAAATTTGAGGTCAGAATCAGAATTATAGACAACAAGCTTCTTGATAATGGCAGCAAAGTGTTTGTTCACATTCTATGGAGTTTTTTTAATCTATTTTAAAAAAAATGAAAGGTGTAGTTGTTGACTGATTGTTTAATTACTATTATAGTTACCCTGTATCTTTAGATTGTTGACTGATTATTCAGTTGATACTTTCTCGTTTGCGGAACCTCTCCGCGTGTTACCCTTGTATTATTAGTTCCTATTTATATCTTCAGCTAGGAGAGACATTTTTTGCCGTTATCTGTGGCAAAAATAAGAAAACAGATGAATAACAAGTACTCTAATCTGCGTGTTCCTGTCGGTATGATTTTAGTGGCGGCCACCCTTTTAAGCGGAGGTGTGGGCTGTAGCCAAAATAACTCCGGCGAAGAGAAAAAAGATGTGGCTGTCAATGAAGTTAAGGCCAGCAATGTCGAACTGGATGTAACTAGACTAGGCAGTATAGTAGAAGAGACAACTATTACCGGCCATCTTAATGCCGTTAACAAGGCCGATATTGTCAGCCGTGTTAACGGCAGAGTTGTGGGCGTTTACGTTCGTGAAGGCGATCGTGTTAGCAAAGGACAAATTCTGGTTCAGCTTGATGATACGGTGCAGAAAAATACTGTAAGTTCCGCTCAAGCCAGCCTGGCTCAGGCTAAGGCCGGACTTACTCAAGCTTTGGCTAATTACAATGCCGCCAAAACCAGAGTAGGTCAGGCTCAAGAAAGTATGGGAATGACCGATGTATCTTCCGCTTTGGAAGTGCAGAAGGCCCGCCAAGGTGTTGTTCAGGCTCAAACGGCTTTGGCCAGTGCTCAAGCCGACTATGACGACGCTCTGCTTAATATGCACCGTCAGCAAGATCTGTACGCAAAAGATGCCGTTTCAAGTTATGCTCGGGAGCAGGCTGAGCTGCGCGAGCGAACCTCTTTCCAGAGCCTTACAGCTGCTAAAAGTGCTTTGAGCGCCGCTAATGAAAGTTTGCGCATTGCCAAAACCGCTCAGCGTCAGGTCAATATTCTCCATGCCGATGTCAAGACTAGCCGCGACGCCGTGGCTCAAGCTGCTGCGGCTGTAGATCAAGCCAAAGCTAACGTTCAGGCTGCTCAAGCTGCCTACGATTCAGCTGTAACCAACTTAAATGATATGGCCATAAAGTCGCCCATCGACGGTGTAGTTACAGCCCGTAATGTGGAAGTGGGCGCTTTTGCTTCCGATGGCAGCGGAGCTGTTTGTAGTGTAGTTGATAACAGCAATTTGGAGATGATTAGCTCACTAGATGAAAAATTTGCTCCCTTTGTCAAAGCCGGCAGTAATTTGATCTTAAAGACCTCGATTGTTGATGAAGTTCCTGCCGTTATTGTCGATGTCGTGCCCGCTTCCGATCCAACAAGTCATACAATAAAAGTGCGGCTCAATATAAATAATGATAACAATAAGCTTTTGGACGGCACTTATGCCGAGGCTTTAATGCCCGTTCGGGAACTTAAGGGGGTTATCGTTCCTCGTACAGCTGTAAATATGGCCGTGGGCTCTGTATTCGTTGTGCAATACGAGGGAGATGGCGACACCGGAACAGCTAAAAAAGTTCCCATTACTATGGTTTATAGCAACGGTAAAGAGGCTTTGGTCGATGGGGTCGATGTCGGCCAGAAAGTCGTTACTTCCGGAGGTTTGGATATTCTTGACGGCCAGCCCCTTAAACTCTCCGCTTCTAAGGGAGATGAGCAGCAGTGAGTATTTGGGATTTTTGTATTAAGAGGCCAGTCTTTACGACTGTGCTGGTTTTGTCGCTGATTATGGTTGGTATTATGGGCTATACCCGAATGGGTGTAGACTTAATGCCTGACTTCGATATTCCCGTTGTAAACGTTACAACTACCTATGTAGGTGCCGATCCTGAAGTTATTGACCAAGACGTTACCAATATTATTGAAGAGCAGGTCGGTACCATTGAAGGTATTAAAAGTATTAAGAGTGTCTCCTATGAAGGCTACTCTTCAATAACCATTGAGTTCGAGCTCGATCGCGACATCGATGTCGCTACCCAAGAGGTCCGTGACAAAGTATCTAAGGCTGAGCAAGATCTGCCCACCGCCATCGATCCTCCTTTGGTACAGAAGATTGACCCGGATTCATCCCCTATTCTTTATCTTAGTTTAGCCGGAAACATACCTTACCAGCGTCTTTCTCAGCTAGCTGACGATGTGCTTCAAGATCAGATTCAGAATATCAGCGGCGTAGGAAGCGTAGATCTGTACGGTTTCCGCGAGCGCAACGTGCGTATTTGGCTCGACGCTGCCAAGATGGAAAAATACAGCGTCTCTCCGGCTGAAGTTCTGTCTGCTCTGGGAGTGTGGCACGTAGAATTGCCCGGCGGCCGTTTGGAAACAACCGAACGTGAATCTACTATTAAAATGCAGGGTGAGTACACCAATATTGAAGAGCTGGAGACCATGACCATATCATGGCGTCAAGGCTCTCCTGTACGTTTGAAAGATATTGCTAGAGTAGAGGACGGAGAAGAAGATATCCGCAACTACTCCCGCGATAAGGGCAGGCCCTGCGTTACTTTGGCCGTTATAAAACAAACCGGTTCAAATACTGTAGGCATTGCTAAGGCCGTGCGCGATATGCTCCCTGAATTGCGCAAATTGTTGCCTCCCAGTGTAACTCTCGAAGTTTCTTATGATACCTCTACCTTCATTAAAGATGCCGTGCAAGGCGTAGGCGATGACTTGCTGTTGGGTGGTTTCTTCACCGCCATAGTTATCTATCTGTTCCTGCGCCATGTGAAGATGACTATTATCAGTCTGATTTCCATCCCGACCTCTCTGTTGGGTGCATTTGGCTTCATGTACTTTATGAACTTCACTATTAACCAGATCACCATGCTGGCCATGTCATTGGCTGTAGGTCTGGTAATCGACGACACTATCGTGGTTTTGGAAAATATCTTCCGTATGATGGAAGAAGGTTCGGCTGACGGAGCGTCGGCAGCTAGTAAGGGCACCGGAGAGGTTGCTTTCGCTGTTTTGGCTGCCACTATGACTATTGCCGCTATCTTCCTTCCCGTAGCCTTTATGGGCGGTATTATCGGACGAGTTTTCTATCAGTTCGGTATAAGTGTAGGTATCGCTATAACCCTTTCTTATTGCGTTTCCATTACGCTTACCCCAATGTTGTGCGGACGTTGGCTAAAACCTGAACACCACGACAACATATTTACCAATGCTGTCGGTGCTTTCCTTAGTTGGATGGACAAGACTTACCGCTCTTGTCTGACTGTAGTGCTAAGCAACCGCTTTACCAGAGTCATGACTATTTTGGTTGCTTTAGCCTGTTTCGCTTTTGGTCTTTTCCTCTCTCGTTTTGTTGGAGAAGAATTCGCTCCCAATGCCGACCGCAGCGCTTTTATTGTCAACATTAAAACGCCTATTGGCACCTCTTTGGCTTTGACAGACGAACGCTGCCAAGCCGTAGCCCGAATTATCAACAAGTATCCAGAAGTAATAAAAACGATGGAAATGATCGGTAACACTCGTACCGGTCAGGTCAATGAAGCTCAGGTTATCGTCGAACTCAAACCCCGTAATGAGCGCAAAAAGAAACAGCAGCAAATTATGGACGAGATGCGTGTAGAGTTCGAAAAAATGGCTGGTGTAACTGCTATCCCCTCTCATATTCCTACTATGGGCGGTGGCAGTACTCAGTACGATTTGCAGTATGCTTTGCAGGGTGCCAACCTTGATACTCTGGAAGAAATTACCGGTAAAATTACCCGCTTGTTGCAGACTAACAAAGGCATCTGCGACATCGATGACGACTTGGAGCTCATTCAGCCTCAGGTGTCTGTTTATCCCAAACGCGACAGCGCTGCCGACGTAGGCTTGACCACTAACGATATTACTACCGCTCTACAGACTATGATGGCCGGTTTCGATGCTGCTAAATTCAAAATTGGCAGCAAACGCTACGACATACGCGTCAAAGCAGAAGATAATTTCCGTGAAGATGCTGAGTCTGTTCGCAAGATTTTACTGCGCACCCCGTCCGGGAAAAATGTTTATATGCGCAGTGTTGCCGATGTGGTAGAAGGTCTCGGACCTAACTGTATTAGCCGTTACGACCGTATGCGTTCAGTAACCATTACCGCCAACGCCGTGTCCGGTGTTTTAACCAGTGGCCAGGCTGCTGACTGGTTTGAAAGTGAAGTCGGCAAACTCTTGGAGGATTACCCCGGTTACAAAATTACCGCCGGTGGTATGACTAAAAACCAAAGAGAATCAATGCAATACATGATGTTCGCTCTGATGAGCTCCATTGTTATTGTGTATCTGGTTTTGGCCGCTCAATTTGAATCGTTTATTCACCCCTTCACCATTATGATGACCTTGCCGTTGGCTTTGTTCGGAGTTTTCTTGGCTCTCTTTATCTGTCACGAAAACCTGAGTATTTTTGCTCTGATTGGTATCATCATGTTGGTAGGTATCGTTACCCGAAACGGTATCTTGTTGGTAGAATTCGCTAACCAGCTGCGTGAAGAGGAAGGACTCGATCCCCATTATGCCATGCTTAAAGCCGGCCCTCTGCGTCTGCGCCCCATTTTGATGACTGCTGTTTCATCTATGATTGGTGTATTGCCGGTAGCTTTAGGGCTTTCTGAAGGCGGCGAAATGCGTTCGGCTATGGGTGTAGCTGTTATCGGAGGTTTGATTACTTCAACTTTCCTGACCCTCTTTGTAGTGCCGACTGCCTACATTACTTTCGACGGAACTTTAGCCAGAATTACCTCAATTATGCGCAGTTTAGGATTTAAATTTGCTGAAGACGGCAATAATGAAGCTGCTGCTTCCTCTGCTGCGGCGGGCGGAAATAAATCCGGAATTAGCTTGAGCAAACCGGAGCTTCCTAAGTCTGGCAGAAGCAGTGAAGATATTCGCCGCGGCAAAGTTATTGATGACTCTGACGATAAGGAGGTACGCTAAGATGAATGTCACCAGAAATATAGGCCGGCCCGGCCGGTGGCGCATGTCGGCTATCGTTTTGTCGTTAGGTTTAGCTTTGGTCGGAAACAGTCAGAGCGCTTTGTCTGCTCCGATCGGAGAAGGGGGAGCAGCAGAAAAAAAGACTGCTACCGTATCTCAGGTAAGGGCTGTGCCTGCGGCAGTCTCTGCTGAGGCACAGGCCGAAGCCAGAGTTAATCAGGCTGTCCCTGTTGAAAAGCTTCCTCAGCTACCTTCTTCGGCCGCTCCGGCCTCTGGGGCATATAATCCCCAGCCTGTGCCGCGTCCGTCCGAGGCCGCCGCTGCTACTGATAGCACCCCTGCCGATATCATACTTCCTGATGAAGTTGGCGATATTCCCGGGGCTCCAAAATATTCTATGCGCGATGCCATGCGCATGGCCATGAAGAATTCGCCGGCTCTCGATACCGCTAGAGCTGCTTATGAGCAAGCTAAAGGCAGTACGGAAGAAGCCTATACTGCAGGTAACCCTACTGTAGATTTTAGTCTCAAATACACTCTAACAGTACCTGAATTAGCAGCAGATATGGGCGGTCAGAGGTTGGTTACCACCTATCAGCATAACTACACGGCTAATTTAGCTATAAACCAGGTCATCTCAACTTTCGGTCGTTTGCACTATTCTGTACTAGCGGCACAAATGAATGAGTATAGCAACCTGGAAAAGTACCGCCAAGCCTTGGAAGCTCAACTGGCTCTTACGGCCAATAACTACTTGCAAGTGCTGTTAGCTCAAGAAAGTGTAGTTATTGCTGCTCAGCAGTTAGAAGCTCAGCTTTCTTCGCTGCGTCAGGCCGAAGAACTTTATAAGGGCGGAACAGCGGCTAAATTCGATGTTTTAAGCGTTCGCTCCGCTGCGACTTCCGCAGAGTTGTCTTTGATTGAAGCTAAAAATGCTTTGCGTTTAGCCAAAGCTTCTCTCTGCAGCGACATGGGATTACCTATTGGCACTGAGTTTAATGTTGTTCCGTTCGAGTGGGATAAAATTCCTGATAACGTTGTCTCCGGCTACAGTTTGGAAGAGTCGGTAATGGGAGCTTTGGAACGCCGTCCGGAAGTAAAAGCTACTAAATGGGCTAAAGAAGCTGCTGAAGCTCGTTTAGAGCTTTCTCTAAACAGCCGCAACCCTATTCTGTCTTTGCAGAGTAACCTTTCCAACAGCCGCTCTACGTCAATGTCTCACGACACTATGTGGGTAACCGGTGTTGTGCTGTCTGTACCAGTATACGATGGCGGAGTTGAGCACGCACAAAGTAAGCAGCTAAAAGCAGCTGTAGATCAGCTTGAGGCCAGTTTGGAAACTGTGCGTCGCGGCGTTCGTCTCGACGTGGAGCAGTGTTACTATAATTTAAACAGCCGTTGGGAGCGCATTGTTCAAGCTCGCATAGGCTTAGAGCAGGCTACTGAAGCTTATCGTGTAGCTGAAGTGCGCTATGCTGCCGGCTTATCTACTCCGACTGAACTTTTAGACAGTCAATCGTCTTTAGTAGCTGCCAAGCGCAGTTTAGCAACTGCTAAGTACAGCTATTTGGGAGCAAATGTTGACTGGATGTTAGCTACTTCCGGAGCTTATCCTTTCGAAGTAGACGGACCTTTGGATGAGAGCGATCTTAAGGCCGATTTAGAAGCCTGGTATGTTTCGGCTGAAGAACTTAGCAGCCAAGCTTTCAAGCTGATAAATCCGATCAAAGATGATAATATCCCCGGCTCATTCAAAGAGATTCCTGTCGCTGAACCTTCGCTTAAGAAGCTGAGCGAACAGATTAGGTCTCAGTCTATTAACGGCGCTTCTACAAATCGGACTGTGGAAAGCGAATCTGGCACTCTGGAAAATTGATCGGAGGCTGCCCATGGT
>JBJEGC010000006.1:0-47742 GCA_051874695.1 Candidatus Bruticola sp. | reverse complement strand
AATGATAAATTGCTCCAATGAGCGTTCGTTGACATGCGCGATCGCCGCTCGCGGCTTCGCGCATGTCCACGCTGTTTTTGCGCTGCATCTCCAAAACAGCGTGGACATAGTTTGCTTGGCCGGCTGCGAAGCCAGCCTAGTTTACGACTTTTTAATCCGCTCTTTGGGCAAAGGAAATATATATGAGAGTACTTGCAATCTGTTCCCCTTCTTAGATGGCGCTAAGCACAGTCCTATTGTGGTGCGGGCCCTGTTGCTCAACTGTTTAACTAAGTACTACGCCGATTTGTGGCGCCAAGTTTGGCATGGCAGCTTTGCTTTAGAAAGCTGGTCTAAAAATGATCCGCGCCTAGATAACGGCCGCTTTAGCCGCCTGAGCGCCGCTTGGAGTAAGGAAACGCCGCTGCGCACCGACTACGAACGGCGCCAAGCTTTAATTGAGCTCGACGTCCTCACCGCTCAAGCTTTAGGTTTAACTTTGGAGCAGCTACAGACTATTTACCAAATTCAGTTTCCTGTGCTGTCAGGTTACGAAGCTGACACCTGGTACGACCGCCGCGGCCGCATAGTTTTTACTAAAAATAGTTCATTAGGTATAGGCTTTAAGCGCCCCCAATGGGAAGGTCAAGGTAAGGTAAAACCTGTCGAGCGCGGCGAGGCGGCTTGGGATGGCATTATGAAGAACGCTCCTGCCGGTTACGTATTCGCCCAAACGGTAACTGACGACACTCAGCCAGAGGGCCCGCAGGAGCGCACCATAAAGTATTACGCGCCTTTCGACTGCTGCGACCGCCTGAGCGATTACGCCGCCGCTTGGAGTTTCTTTGCCCAGAGAAACAAGCAGTCGTAAGAAAAAAAGCCGAGCAGGGGGGCGCAGCACATATGCCTGTCTGGGTGGGGGAGCTGCAGTTTGGTTTAAACCAGCCGATATAAAATTAAAAGCCGACGGCTTCTGCCGTCGGCTCTTAATTTACGTGTCATACTGTCCGCCTCAAAGGGGGAGCGGGCGGATAAGCTGCACTATTTTTTAGGATTATTGTATATGTTGACAGTCTGTTTAGCCTTTTTGTTCGGATCGGTCAGCTGTGCTTTACTGCTCGCGTTGGGACGTCCGAGCGCTGCGCCGCCTTTAGTTTCATGTACTACGCCGCTAGCTGGATCGGCTACTCCCTTGGGTACAGGCTTGCCGCCGGGAGCACCGGGAGGGGCCACCTTGTGAGGATGATATTCAGGAGTGCCTTGGGGTTCGATCATGACATGCCCTTTTTTTCGGCCATATTCGCCTGTCGGCGGCTGAGTCGGAGCATTGGCTATATTGTCTGAGGGGCGCAGCGTAGTTAAAAAGCGCGTATAAACCGAAAGAGCTTGAGTAAATTTATCTTCCGGAGCCGATAACATGACAATGTAAGTTTCTTTTTTCTTTAGACTGCGCACGCAGGCCACATTTACGTTGCAACGAGATACAGGTTTGCTGTCGCGAAGTATCAGCAACGTTTGCTGAGAAACTTGCATGGTTGAAGTAGTATAGTTGCGCTCATTAATAACTTCCGAACTCAGCAGATCGGGAATGCTGGCAAAATTTTGTAAAATAAACTCGTAATTTACCCTTTCAATGGGTATATCGAAACCACCGTAAGGTACCACTATAATGTGAGCCTTCATATCGGGCGGAGATACAAAGTCGGAATATAACTGAGAAGTGGCGGAGTCGACCAGAATATTTAAAAGCCAACCTTTCGGACATTTGGCCGCATATTTAGCTGAAAGCATGTGCTTTTTGTAGTCGTCTTGTTTGGCTAACAAGGTCTTGTATTGGTCCTGATCGAGAACGGCCACCAATGCTTCCGCAAAAGAACGCCGGTTTAAGTTGCTGATACTCTCAGTAAGGGCGTTGGGAGCTGAACCCACATGGCCGTTAATCGGTTTATTGTCGTTCATGTGCAGCAAAGTGTAAACGGTACCCGCTGTCATGATTAAACAAGCTGTGGCTATACTAAAAGTAGCCCAATTGGCTTTTTTCATTGGCATGGCTTTCTGCTCAAAGCTGAAAAATTATCCTCCCGCATCGGGTAACTGGGGCAATTTATTCTTTATACCTCTGTCTTCCTTCTGCATTAATAATTGCTTACAGCTTGTTTTTCAGCCTGTTTATATTGTTATTAAAGTTTATGAACTTAACTTTTTATTTGTATTTATAAATGATAATACTATGTCAATATTCCTATAAAAACGCTTTTTTACTGAGTGTTAATTGAGAATAAAGCAGGATAAAAAAGTATATATGCAAATAGATATTTATGAATTTAACCGAACAAAATAATCTGCCTCAGGTAGAAAATAATCAGCTTAATCAACTGCAAACTTGCCAAAAAGAGAGTGAAAGTGCAGCTCATAGAGGCACAATAACTCATGAGCATCATGAGGGTTGCTGCTCCGGCCATGCGGAAGCAGAATTGAGTGCAAGCGGGAGCAGTAGCCATGAGCACCACTGTCATCATGGCCATCATCATCACCATCATCATTTTGATGCGGACAATTTGGACGGCTCTATCCGCCGTGTACTTTATGTAAGTATTTTTATTAATTTAGTTTATGTAGCTTTAGAAGCTTTTTGCGGTCTGAAGTTTAATTCTCTAGGTCTTCTTTCTGATGCCGGTCATAATCTCAGTGACGTCTTCAGTTTGGCTTTAGCCTTAATAGCGGCTGTTCTGGCTGCGGTGCGACCCAAAGCAAATTTAACTTACGGTCTGAGGAAATCTACCATTCTTATTTCTTTAGTTAATGCCGTTATTTTAGTGTTAGCTGTACTGGGCATAATTTACGAAAGTATCCAGCGTTTTCGCCATCCTGAGCCTATACCCGGAATGATGGTCTGCTATGTTGCTGGGGCAGGTATTTTAGTCAACGGATTGACAGTTTGGATGCTCAGTCGTAACCGTCACGACGATTTAAACGTGGCCGGTGCTTTTTGGCACATGGCTGCCGATACTTTGGTATCTGCTGGTGTACTTGTTTCCGGTTTAATTATCAGTTTTACCAACTGTTATATAATAGACACAATAGTAAGTTTAATTGTAGCGGCCGTTATTATTGCTGCGTCGTGGGATTTTCTGTGTGACAGTTTAAGGCTAGCTCTTGACGGTGTGCCCGGCCATATCAACATAAATGAGGTAAGTGAAAAGTGTCTGCAGGTCAACGGAGTAAAAAGCCTGCACCATATGCATATTTGGGCTCTGAGCACCCGACTTAACGCCATGACGGCTCATATTGTGGTGGAAGAAAAGGCCGACGGCTGCCAGGTTAAAAAAGAGCTGCGCCAAGTTTTGGGCCGTCTCGGTATCGATCATGCTACTTTAGAATTGGAAAATTTTAACGAAGAATGCACCGCGGCTAAAAATTGCTGTAGTTAAACAGAATCGCTTCATAAAAGCTCAATAAGGCCCGGTGCCTGAGGCGCCGGGCCTTATTGAATTTTTGACTTGCGCAAAGTTGGTCAAAAGTTCGGACTGCTTATTTACCGCTGTCTTGGCGCAGGAAATTAAAGACTTCTTGCCAGGCCTGTTCTGTTTCCTGACGCTCGGCTTGAGTTACGCCGCTTTTCAAGTAAGGAGCGTAAACTAAAAATCCGTGCAGGCAGTTGGGATATTGCAAAAATTTGCAGGGGACAGAGTTCTTTTCTAGGGCTTCAGCCAGAGCCTTACCCTGCTCAGGCGGAGTAATGTCATCTTGGCCGCCTTGTAGAATTAGCACCGGAATTTTCAGTTTCTCCGCCGCAGTCAGACCGTGGCGTATGCTGAAAGAAAGGGGACGCGACTGCGGACCATTCCCGTAAGTTCGGCGGGTAATAGGATCACTCCCTAATTTACCTGCTTTTTTCAAATAATCCCACCACAAATAGATATCGGCCACTCCGTAAGCGAAAATTAAGCCTTTAATGTCGTCCGGTTGGAGGCGAGATGCGGCTAAAAGACTGATCAAAGCTCCGTGAGAAGCTCCCATAAAGTAAATATTGCGGTTGTCTATATCATTCCGGGAACGCAGCAGGCGGAAAATGCTGAGTACGTCGTCTACTTCGCCCTTGGCTATTTCAATTTCACCTTCCGAACCGTCTTCGCCGCGATAACTTGGAGAAAATACCGCCCAGCCTTGGGAGGCTAAGCGCAGGCTGGACTGTTCGTGATATTTGGAAATGCCGGAAATGCCGTCATGATTAAAAATTACTAAAGGAAGTGGCCCTTCCTTAGGTGGCAGATATAGACGTCCTTTAACTTTAAGTTTGCCTGAAGGGTAAGTCCATTCTTCTATTTGTATATTTTGCTGAGGGCGCAAATGGTTAACCTTGATAGCTGAATCAGGAGCAACCGTATTTGGGCTGCTGTCTGACAGCATATGGATAACTGGGCCCGGAGTTAACGGAGACCAGTTTTCATGTGCTTTTCCGCCGTCGGGCTCAGCGGCGGCTGCCGAGCTCAATATACAGAAACTGAGGGCGCAGGTAAGAAAATTTCGGAAGTAATTGTACATGTCCGGCCTTTCTTGAAGTCGGTAAGCCTACCTGCCGGGCTGCCGAAAGCTTATAAAAGGGAATATCATTAGGGTAGGGAATGACAGGAAGTCAATTTATAAGAAAGGTGGGTAAGTTATATTATGCCTAGTTTCCTTACAATGCCATACTACATTCCCTCATATGTAACTGCTGCCATCATTTTGGTTGTGGTTTACATTTCTTACGCCACTACCAACGGAGAGCATCGCTTCGGCTTCCATGTAGGCCGTCGCTTGAGTGAAACTGTGGTACTGGCCTTGCTCAGTTTCGTTCTGCCTAAAACAACTTTTGGCACTTTACCAGTGCTTAACATGGCTTTTCCCAAAGATTTGGGCTTTGTCCAGATCGCCATACTTTGGGGAGTAGTCGGTTTAGTCGTGTCCTCTATAGTTTGGCTGTTCAAACACGATTTTACCGATCATAGCAGCAAGTTATATGTCGGTCAGGCTGACAACGAAGTGCGCCGCACGGTCAATGTGGTAGTTACTCATGAATATGTCACCCGCCAAGATGACGAAAATAAAGCTGCCGCCCAGAACCAAGACAATAAGTAAAATTTAAGAAATAAGGCCCTATACATTTGCATATACTCATAACCAACGATGACGGCATCGACGCTCCGGGCATTAAAGCCCTGATTGCCGAGTTCGCCTCTATAGAAAATACTAAAATTACCGTAGTGGCTCCCCATTTGCAGCGCAGTGCTTCCAGCCATTCGCTGACCTTTCACGATCCGCTGCGCATTTACCGGCAGTGGGAAGAAGGCAATGTGCGCCAATTCGCTGCTAGCGGTACTCCTACCGATTGTGTTATGCTCGGCTTGTATAAATTGTGCGGTGAAAAGCCCGACTTTTTACTTACCGGCATAAATCGTGGAGCCAATATGGGATACGATATTTCCTATTCGGCTACTGTATCTTCCGCTTTAGAAGGTATTGTTATGGGGGTGCCTTCTTTAGCCGTGTCTTTGGTGGGGCGTCGTCCTCAGCGCTACGACATGGCTGCCAAGTGGGCTCATCGTCTTTTTGATAAATGGAATAGTGCCATCCATGCCGATACTGAAGAGGGACGTTCTGCTTTTTATGTGCCTTCCCACTCAATTCTCAGTATGAATGTGCCCGATATTCCCGAAGAAGAAATAAAAGGTCTTCGTTTTACCCGTCAGGGGCGGAGCATTTATCACCAGGGAGTCGATAAATTCATCGATCCCTGGGGCGGAGAATATTACTGGATCAAAGGGGAAGTTCCCCAAGGCGAACTTATTGAGGGCACCGATTTTCAAGCCGTTCACGATGGCTATGTTTCCGTCACCCCGGTGCAAATGAGCTTTACCGATACTGACACTCTGACGCGTCTGCAGCAGAGCTGCCCAAATTTTTAAGTTGTGGGAGTAACAGGTTATGGTCCTGGCCGAAGATCACGATCCTGCCACCGGCTTGCCTTTTCTGCGAGCTCTGTATGATCGCGTCGCTGAAACGGTGGAACAAGGGCGCGCTGTCGGATTTTTGTTCTTCGATATAAAACAGTTCAGCGTTTTAATAAAAAAGCAGGGAGAAGAGAAGACCGTTTCCATTATGGCCTCTTTGGGGCGGGTGTTGGCCGAACGTTACCGCGCTATTTGTCGCGATGCCGATCTGCTGGCCATTTCGGAAGAAAGCTGTGGCTGTTTCTATTTGCTGCTGCTTTCTCCGCCGCGCCTGCTTCCCAAACTGACTATTTCTTCAGTCAAAAAAGCTGCCCAGCGCATTTTAAAATTTTTTAACGCCGTAGCCGGAGAAGTGGCAGTCGAGTTCGGCCTAAACGGATGTCTCGAATTTCGCAGCGGCTGCAGTCTTATTCCGGTTGATAGCGGCGTACCTGTAGAGCGTTTAATGGCTGAGGCTAAGCGCGATGCCGATAGGCGCAGCGATCTCAACGAAATTTTAGCTAATTTTCTCTCCAATATTACTCATGAAATGCGCACTCCGCTCACTTGTATCAAAGGATACACTGAAAATTTGCTCGACGGCGCAGTTGAGAATAAGGAGTTGGCTTATCAGTGGCTGCGCATTATCAGCGAAGAAGCCGATCGCATGGAAAAGCTAATTAGCGATTTAGCCGATATTTCCATGATTGAAGCTCATCAGTTTGAATTTCATTTGGAAGCTGTCGATTTTGCTTCTTTGGTGCGTCATGCTGCCGACGTCATGCAGATCAGCGCTGCCAAACATAATGTACAAATAGCGGTCAGCTGTCCCGATAATCTGCCGGTCATGATGCTCGATCCAGGGCGGATTAGTCAGGTAATTATAAATTTGCTTGATAATGCAGTTAAATATTCTGCTGGCAGCAAGCTAGTAGAAGCTTCTGTGTGCTGCCGCAATAATTCGTTGGTCGAATTAGCCGTGCGCGACTACGGGCCAGGCATTCCCGACAGTAAGCTTCCCTATCTTTTTGATCGCTTTTACAGGGGTGTCAACAGCAAAGAGGTGCGTGGACGCGGTTTGGGGTTGTCTATAGCCAAATGTATTGCCGAAGCTCACGGCGGCCAAATTTTTGTGCGTTCGGCAGTGGGCAGCGGCAGCACTTTCACTCTTTCCCTTCCTGTGGTTAACGAAAATCGGCAGAACGTTTAGCTCAATAGGTTCAGTGAGCATTTAGGAGTATTCGTGCGTACTTATCAAATTTTAGGCGTTAAATTCCATGCTGTCAGTATGGATGAGGCTTTAAAAATTATGGAAGCTTATTTGTTGGAAGATAAGCCTCGTTTAGTAGTTACGGTCGGCCCCGAAATGATTATGCGGGCGCAGCACGACGAAGAGTTTAAGTCTATAGTTAACGGAGCCGATCTTGTAGTAGCCGACGGCAGCGGAGTGCTTTGGGCTGCCGCCCGCTGTGGTGTAAAAGTACCTGAGCGGGTAGCCGGAGTAGAGCTTATTGACAAATTTGCCGAAATTTTGGCCGCCCGTCCGGAAAAAGCTGGTTTATACTTTTTGGGGGCTGCTCCGGGCGTAGCCGAAAAAGCTGCGGAAAAAATGAAGGCTAAATACAGCGGTTTGCCTGTAGCTGGTATTCATGATGGCTTTTTTAAAGATGACGGCGCCATGGCCTCTGCCATTAGAGAGAGTGGTGCTCAAGTTGTATATGCTGCTTTAGGTTCTCCTAAACAGGAAAAATTTATTCGCGATTACGGGCAAAAAGCCGGTTTGAAAATAGGTGTCGGAGTAGGGGGCAGTTTCGATGTAATTTCCGGACTGAAAAAGCGAGCCCCTAAACTTTTCATTAAATTGCGTTTAGAATGGCTGTACAGAATTTTGTCCGAGCCCAGCCGCTGGCGCCGGGCTTTGGCTATTCCTAACTTTATGCAACAGGTTATAAAACAAGGTCGGGGGGCTGTTACAGAGTGGAAGGAAGAATCATAGAGGTAAGAGAGCGTCCTTGGTGGGAATTGGCGCTCGATTTTCTTTACGTACCTAATTGTCCTGGTTGTGGTCAGCTATCAGTTTACGGTTTGTGCGCCGATTGTCTCAGACAGGTGCAGCCGTTGAAATTGCGGTTAAATACCGGGTTGGTTGTATACAGTGGCGGCTGGTACGAACAAACTTTACAAAAAGCGGTTTTGTCTTTTAAAAAGTTGGAGCAAACTTATCTGCTCTTCGCTTTGGCTCGCTTTATGTTGCGGGCTCTGCCTTTAAGCTGGCAGAAGTTCCCTTTTTATTGTCTGTCCGTGCCCGCCAGTGTGCGCCGCCGCCGTTGGTTTTACGGGCCCGATCTTATAAAGAACGAATTGCTCCGCCAGCTGCCCAGCTGGCGGAGCGGGCAAAGCTGGCTTTATCCGGTGCGCGCTTTTCAAGTCCAAAAAATGTTGCGGCGGCGCGAACGTTTTCAAAATGTCCAGGGCGGCTACGAAGCCTCAGCCGAAGTTCAGGGAAAATATCTGATAATTATTGACGACGTAATTACTACCGGAGCTACTTTAGAGGAGGCCGCCCTGGCTCTAAAAAAGAGCGGAGCTGCCGGAGTGGCCGCATTTACCGTTGCGGCTTCCGCCCACATTCAGCGTTCCGACATAGAATGGGAGTTACTTGAACCCAATTTAATCAAAATTATTTGAGCACCTTTTTTCACGGCTGCTCGTACTGCTTATCCAGATCGGCGTTAATAATGGGCTGTGTTATCATTATGTAGGTAATTTTATGCTCTTGCACTCCAAAGTGAATGCCGTCTTCCCAATAATGCAGGGTGTAGCGCTGTCCCAAATCGCTAAGTGATTCAGCTCTGGCACCTTTAGTTTCCGCTTCGTACTTTTCGCCGAACAGGCGCAGGGCATTTTCTATATCGGCTCCTATCCTTACTTGTTTCTCGGGAGCTTCGTCGCTATTGCTTAAACCTACTACAAAGCACGGATTAAAAACAAAAACAGAGTGAACTAAGTTGTCGCTGACGGCTACATTTAAGTTATATTTGGGAAACAGATATAATATGGCGTTTTTTTGCGGACGCAGCGAGGCTTGGCCTAAAGTGGGTTCTAAAAGGGCGGCTTTCATGCCCAGAGTAATAAATCCGGCTCTGTATCCGGGCACAATGCGGTTGTCGTAAGGTCCCGGTTTCAGAGGTTCTTTTAATTTATTTACGTTGTTGTTAGGCCACATGAGCACAGCTACCATAAGGCCCAAAACCATAGTTATGACCATAACAATCATTAGCAGAATAGGAACGCGCCTGAGAGTAGACTGAGACATAGAAGCGGTAAACCAAATAAAAAAGATAAAGTAGGTTGGGACATTCAGTAGCTTTTGAACGCCGCGCCATATTCAGCGCAGTTAATGGTTATCCTGTTGTCTAAAAAAGTTGTATGTAATTCAATATATCGGAGGTTCAGAGTGAATATCGGCTGAATTTGCCAGAGAAGGTAACAAAAGATTTAAACTTCAGGCCAGCCGAAATTTAAATCTAATTTTTCCAGTTTGAGGAGCGAAAGCGTAAATTTTATCCATGAACAATAATTGTCGGTCAACAACCATTCGCGGGGCGGCGGTCTATTGTCAAACTCCACCCGGTGTAAAAAGAGTGCTCATTTTGGGAGCCGGTCAGGCGGCTATGCAGATAGCTGATATTCTTCTGCACGACAGGACTTGCCAGTTAGTCGGTTTTTTGGATGATAACCCCTATATGCAGGGACAGCATATTTTCGGCATTCCCGTGTTAGGTAGTTTCTCCCAATTGGAACAGCTGTGGAGTGGCGGTTTTTTTGACGCTGCAATTGTGGGCATAGGTTTAAACGTGCGGGCTCGCCATGCTTGTTATGAGCGTTTGCGTTCTTTACAAATTCCTTTGGTTAATGCTATCGATCCTACAGTGCGTATTAATAGACAAGTTGTTTTGGGTTGCGGCATTGTTTTGTGTAGTTTCGTACATTTGGGCGTGTGTGCCCACTTGGAAGACAACTGTTTTATTGGTGCTCACTGCAGTATCGATCATCACTGTCGTTTGGGCAAAACCGTTTTCATGGGGCCAGGGTGCCTGCTTTCTGGTACGGTTTCAGTGGGCGATAAAACTCTGTTCGGCGACGGAGTTCTGGTGCAGCTCGGTCTCAATATCGGCCGCGAATGTCGTTTAGCTTCGGGGGCTATTGTTATTCACGATGTACCGGATCGCCATTCTTTGAAACACAAATTGAATATGGAATTGAAGCCTATTAACGACTAAAAACGAGCGGCTTAATTTTACTCGGCTCCGCTTTTGGTGTACCCGAATTTATGGCTTTCATGGCGTAATGGTACCAGGAAGCCAGCCAAAGTCCGAAGCAGGCTCCTATAATCATAAGTCCGCTGCTCAGCCACGGATCCGGAAGCTGCAAAGGGTTAAGCCTGAAATAGCTGTTCATAAAAATATTGACCAGGCCGGAAAGTGGCAGAGCGATTAGAAAGCCCAGGGATGGCCAAAATTGGCGCCGTATGTGCCATTTTCTGGCTACAGCAAAGGTTAAGGTAAAGGCTGCAGGAAAGGCCAGCCAATCTGCTCCGGGGGCTAGTGGAGCCAGCAATACGAAAGAAGTGCAAGAGCTCCACAACACCACTAAACAGCCGCGCCTCTCTTCCCGGCGCAATCTGGCTAAAGTAAACAGTTTGGCCGATTCGCTTGACGGTTCTTCTTTATAAGCTGTTGGCAATTCGGCACCTAGTTTGTTTCCTAAATACCAGCAGAGCATAACTGGAGCCGGGAGCCAAGCTTGAGACAGCCACTGCGACGGAGAGACAATATGCACAATCCCGACGGCGGCAAAGGCTGATCCGGCTGTAAACAGCTCCCAGCCCGGTGCTTTCTGTCGCACAATAAAGCCGCCTAAAGTTCCGGCTATGAGGGCCGCCGCCGTTGCTCTCAGGTCATCGGCCGGAGCCAGAGCAAATATAAAACCGAATACGATAAAACTTACGAAATAGGCGGCCAAAAGGCGCAAATAAATAACGGCGCTGCTCCACTTAAACATGGCCGAAGTGTTTTTAGTCCTGCAGCTTAAAACCTTCTCCAAGCTTTTGAAGGAAAAACAGAGTACATTAAGTAAAAAGCAAACCTCAAATCAGAGGAGTATAGTTTAATTGCAGTGACTGATTTATCTGAACGTCAACTTATAAATATAGAAGTCAGAGATGAAGGTGCGAGCATGAATTTGGAACAGATAAAAAATGTTCTGCCCCACCGCGATCCTTTTTTATTGGTCGATGAAGTCTCTTACTACGATGGACTCAATGCAGCCTGCGGTTTCAAAAAATTGACGGGACAGGAGTACTTTTTCAACAATTGTTCCGAACCTAAACCTGAGCTGCCTAAACCTATTCTAATCGAAATTATGGCTCAGTTAGGAGCCGCCTGCGTGCTCAATCATCCCAACTATTTTGGCAAGCTCATTCTATTTGCTACGGTTGAAGAGTGCGCTTTTGGTAAAGCTCCGGTGGTGGGCGATCGCCTGGAAATTCGCGTGGAAACTCGCGGTATGCGCCGCGGTGTGGGACGAATGAGAGCTCAATGCTTAGTCGATGGAGAGCTCAGAGCTGACGGGCTGCTTATGTTTGCTATAGCCGATCGCGATTAATTTTGCCTAAAAGCAAATAATTAGAGGGCGCGTTTAACTAGCTGGGTTGAGGCAAATTGTAAATTTGCATCCCGGCTAGTATTTTATTGTATCGGTATCATTTTTAATTTAATGCTTAAAGAAAAGATAATTTTATGTCTGTTTGGAAAAATTCATTATTAAATTTAGGTATAGCTCCCGAATTAGCCGATTTAGCTTGGCAAGGCATGGAGGCTACTGAACATTTGCGCGGTCAAATTAGGCAGAAAGCTTCCGTAAATCAGTGGAAAGTTTTGCAAGTATTGCAGGATGTAGGCCTGATGGAGGGACATTTTTTCCCCACCACCGGCTACGGATTCTGCGACAGCGGTCGCGATGCCCTCGATGAAGCCATAGCCAAAATTTTTCGCGCTGAATCCGGCGCCATGCGTTTGCAGTTTGTTTCCGGAACTCATGCTTTGGCGGCTGCCTTATTCGGTTCTTTAAAGCCGGGCGATGAATTGCTCAGCATTACGGGGCTGCCTTACGATACTATGCAGCCGGTTATTGGTATCGGCGAGGCCAAGCGCGGTTCTTTGGCTTTTTGGGGCGTTTCTTACCGTCAGGTCGAATTGTTGCCTGAGGGAGGCATCGATTTGGAGAGTGTTAAGCAAAACCTGAACGATCGTACTGCTTTGGTACTGATTCAGCGCTCCAGAGGTTACGCTTGGCGTCCTTCTCTGTCTTTGGCCGAAATAGAGCAGGCGGCCGCTTTAATCCATTCTTTGGCTCCTAACGTTAAAGTTATGGTTGATAACTGCTACGGAGAGTTGGTCGATACCGTTGAGCCTACCGAAGTAGGAGCCGATTTAGTTGCCGGATCGCTCATTAAAAATTTAGGCGGAGCCATTGCTCCTTGCGGCGGCTATATTGCTGGCAGCAAAGAGTGTGTGGAAGGAGCTATGGAGCGTTTGACGGCTCCCGGCATCGGACCTGATGAAGGGCCCACGTTAGGCTATAATCGCCTTTTAGCTCAAGGCCTTTTTATGGCTCCGATAGTAGTGGGAGCTGCTTTGGAAGGAGCCGTTTGGGGAGCTTGGGTTATGGAGCAAAGCGGTTTGGAAGTTTTTCCGAAATGGAACGATCCGCGCAGTGATATTATTCAGGCCGTGCGCGTAGGCTCTGCAGAAGGACAGAAAGCTTTCTGTTTGGGAATTCAAAAGGCGGGCCCTGTCGATCATAGCGCCTGTCCTATTCCGCTGCAGCAACCCGGATACGATGATCCCGTTATTATGGCCGGAGGCACTTTTATTCAGGGCTCTTCTATAGAACTGTCTGCCGATTGTCCCGTGCGTCCGCCTTACGGATGTTACATGCAGGGCGGGGTCAGTTTCGCTCACGTGCAGATCGGAGTTCTGCGGGCTCTGCAGGAAATGAAGAACTGCGGTCTTCTGTAATCGGCCGTTTACAATTTTCCGTACTTACTGAGTTTATTGGCAAACTCTAGACAGGGGATACCATGAAAGATTCCAACCGCCTGATCGGCGTATTCGATTCCGGAGTAGGGGGACTGACTGTAGCCGAGCAGATCGACAAAGAGCTTCCCGACGTTCCTTTTATATTTTTTGGCGATACTAAATATGTTCCCTACGGCAACCGCAGTGCCGCCGAAGTTGTGAAACTTATAGATTCCGTTTGCCATCATTTGATTGACAGCGGCGCTCAGGCCTTAGTTATGGCCTGCAATACTTCTTCCGCTTTGGCTTTTGACCATGTCGCCGGTTGGTCTCCTGCCCCGGTCATCGGCATTATTGAAGAAGCAGCCAAAGCGGCCGTGCAGACTACGCGTTGCGGGGTTATCGGGGTTATGGCTAACGCCTTGACGGCGGCCAGCGGCGCTTACGAGAAGGCTTGCGCCCAGGCTTGGGCTTCGTTGTCGGAGCGGAAATCAGTTTCGGCGGCTGAACTGCGCGTTTTCCCTGTCGGCTGCCCTAAGCTCGTGCCTCTCATTGAACGGGGAGAAATCAACGGACAGGAGGCGCGCCAGGCCGTTCGGGAGTATCTTGAACCTTTGCTTAATTTAGGTATTGATACGCTGATATTGGGATGTACCCATTATCCTTTTGTGCGCCATCTTATCGAGGAGTTGGGCGGACCTGATTTGCAAATTATTGATCCTGCCTTTTATGTGGTCAAGCGACTGCGTGAATTGGGCTTTGGCTCTCCGTCAGGTAGCCCTGTAGCGGGAAATAAAGCTGCCCGCTTATATCAATCCAGCGGTAGTGCTGCCGACTTCGCCAAAGTCGGCAGCCGCCTGCTCGGCCATACTATTTCCCCTGTAGAGAGAGTGGAGCTCTCTTAACGGGATCAGTGACAGATCAGAACGGAAATTAATAGAACATGCCGGAACAAATTACTTTTATACAATCCTTAATTTTGGGTATAGTAGAAGGCGTTACCGAGTTTTTGCCTATCTCTTCCACTGGCCATTTGCTGGTCTGTTCCCAACTGATAGGGGCAGCTAACACTTCGGGAACTTTTGAAATAGTTATCCAGTTGGGAGCAATTATTGCCGTAGTTATTTACTACTGGAAGAGGCTCTGGGAAAAGGCGTTACAGCTATTAAAGGGAGGCTCACAAGCTTTTGATTGGCGCAGCGAGTCTTCCTCGGCTCATTTTTGGATTAGCCTGTTTTTAGCTTTTCTGCCGGCTGCCGTGGTCGGTCTGCTTGTCCATGATTGGATCGATATTTTGCTGGGAGACGGCAAAATGCAGGCCTACGTTATAGCTGCCACTCTGTTTATCGGGGGCATTATTCTGTTGATAGTCGATCGCGACCCTGCCGACCGGCAGTCCTCTGCAACCGAAACTGAACTTAATAATGAGTCGGAAGCCCGATCGGAGTGTGCTCTTACTTATAAACAGGCTCTTTGGATTGGTGTAGCTCAGTGCTTTTCTCTTATTCCCGGTGTTTCCCGTTCAGGATCTACTATTGTGGGTGGTTTGTTGGTCGGACTAAACCGTTCTCAAGCTACCGATTTTTCGTTCTTTCTGTCAATTCCCACTTTGGGGGCGGCTACCGTTTATACTTTGGTACGCAATTATCAGAAAGTAGTCGAAATAGGTGGTCTAGGAGCTTTGTCGGTGGGGACGGTCGTCTCTTTTGTGACTGCTTTCGCCGCCATCGGTTGGCTGCTGCGTTATGTCTCTTCCAATAATTTCAGAGGTTTTGCTTACTACCGCATGGCAGCCGGTTTAGTTATTGCCCTTTGGGCCTGGTTTTGTTTCGCTTCGTAAGTTATAAGCTTTGCTTGGGTACGCATAAAATAATTGTTGAAGCCGCTCGGATAAATCTGTCTGCAGCGGCTTTTCAGTCTTCTGTAACTAAATAGGAGATCGGAAATTCTTTCAAGGAGCTGAATATGGATTTAATTGCAAAATATCGCTCTTTAGCCGCGCCCAGAGTGGTCGGTCTCATGTCAGGAACGTCTGTCGATGGTGTAGATGCCGTTTTAACAGAAATACATAACGGCTTACCTAAATTTGTAAGAATAAGTTCTCTTCCTTTGCCAGCTGAAGTGAGAAAACGCCTGCTCGATATTTGCCGAAATAAGGCTGATGTGGTTGAAGTCAGCCGGATGCACTGGCTGATGGGAGAAATTTTAGCTCAGGCTGTTTTGCATCTGCAAGAAGAATGTCGCCGCAGTGGTGAAAGTGATCAAATCGATTTAGTAGCCTCTCATGGTCAGACTATCTGCCATTTGCCTACGGAAGCCGATTATTTATCTCATAGGGTGCGGGCTACTTTGCAAATTGGAGAAGGGGCAGTTATTGCCGAGCGCACCGGTATTTTGACTGTTTGCGATTTTCGTCCTCAAGATTTGGCTGTCGGAGGGCAGGGGGCTCCGCTAGTGCCTTTTGCCGATCGCTTGTTTTTTCATGCTGACGGAGTTAACCGCATAGCTTTGAATATTGGCGGCATGTCCAATATTACCTATATTCCCGCTTGGGGTGACTGTACAGCCTGCGACTGTGGCCCCGGCAATGCGCTGTGTGATCGGTTGGCGGAAATTTATCTGCAGCAGCCTTGCGATTGGGGCGGACAGTTGGCTCTGAGCGGTCAAATTATTCCTAATTTGCTTGATAAACTTATGAAACATCCTTATTTCAGTCTGCCTGCTCCCAAATCGACGGGCCGCGAAGATTTTGGCGCTCCTTTAGCTGATCGTTTAGCCGCAGAAGCCAAAATAAACGGATGGACGGCGGCCGATCTTATGTGTACGGCAGCCGCTTTCACGGCTAAGGCTATAGCCTTGCATGTAAAACTTTTAGCCGATGGCAAGTTCTGCCAAATATTAACCGGCGGAGGTGGCGTTCACAATAAAGCTATTATGGGAGAATTAGGTCGCCTGCTTGATGGGGAAGTTTCTTTTGTCAGTATGGAAGAGTGCGGAGTTCCTGCCCAAGCTCGAGAAGCCATGGCTTTTGCGTTATTTGGCCATCGCACAGTTCGGGGATTGAGCGCCAATTTGCCCCAGGCAACCGGCGCGGCTAAAAATTGTTGTTTGGGCAAAATAGTGTTGCCTTAAGGCTTAGTTAAAAGCGACGGTTTTTTCGAATAATCAAAGGCGTTGCTGTGCCGTCGGACGGTTGGTAGTTCCGTATGGCACGGCAGCGTGGCGCTTGTAGGCGCGGTTGCCTCTGTCTGGTCGGTCATACAATAAGCAGGGGGAAGTACTTCTGCTTCCCGCGAAGTCGAAAACTAAAGCGGAGTTTTACAGTCATAAAATTAAAATAAAAAATCTGTTGGAGCCCGCGACACTTCATTTTTGCAAGTATGGTGCATACTTCTTTTTAAGGAGCATTCTGACGGATGCAGATCATTTTGTCTCACTCCAGAACAGATTTTGGCGCTTTGGCCTCTCTAATTTTGGCTCGTCATCTCTACCCTCAGGGCAAAATTTACCTTATTGGGCGGGCTGAGCCTAGAACGCGTGAATTTATTGTTCAAAACAGCAAGCGTTTAGATATCCATTTTGAAGACGAATACAATAATGAGCCGGTAGAATTAGTCGTTTTGGTCGGAGTACGTGAGCCCCACCGTTTGGGCAAATTCTCCGATTTGGTTACTCAGCCTTACTTGCCGGTTCATATATACGACAATCACAAAGCCACTCATCAGTCTATTATGGGCGATTTTGAGTGCATTGAAGAGAACGGCTCTTCGGTAACTGTACTCCGTCAGGCTTTGCAGCGGAAAAAAATTGCCGTTTCGCCTTTTGAAGCTACTCTGTGTCTTTTAGGCCTGTACGAAGATACTGGCTCGCTTACTTACAGTAGCACTACTTGCGAAGATTTTTTTACAGCTGCCCACATGGTTCAAAGTGGTGGTGTGCTTGAGGCCGTTTCTGTGTTAAGCCAGCGCCGTCTCAGTGCGGAACAAAAGCTGTTGGTAGAGCAGCTGCTCTGTTCAGTCTCTTACTGCAAAATTGCCGGCCGTCAATGTCTGTTTGTCTCGGCGCAAATAGATAATCATCTTGACGACCTGTCCTCGGTAGCCGATCAAATTATGGAAGTGGAAAATCCGGAAGTACTCTTCTGCGTGGTCAACATGGCTAAACGTTCCTACATTGTGGCCCGCAGTTTGCCGGCTTCCATAGATGTTTTTTCGGTGCTGCATGAGCTTGGAGGGGCCGGCCATTCAACTTCGGCTTTTGCTTGTGTCAAGCTCCATTCTTTAGATAAATTAGTAGAAGGAATTAAAAATATTGCTGAATCGAGGGCTCCGCGCTTACCTGTGGCTCAAGATATTATGAGCGCTCCGGTTGAAGGTCTAGATATTGAAGAACATTTAACTGTGGCCCAGGCCGCTGAAAAACTGCAAAAAATGAGCCATTCGGCAGTTTGCGTCTGTCGCGGCCATCGCTATGTCGGTATGCTGGCTAGAGCCGATATCGACAAAGCTTTACTGCACGGTTTGCAAGATGAACCGGCAGAAACTTATATTAATCAAGATTGCGCCGCGGTAGCTCCCGATACTTCTATCTCTGAAGTGCGCCGCATTTTGGCTGAAAACTCTTTGGGCTGCGCTCCCGTTTTGGATAAAAGCGAGTTGGTAGGCATAGTTAGCAAAATAGACATTCTGAGAGCGTTGAATACTCTGGAGAATGATAATTTTGTCAGCCGCCAGGCTAATTTAGTGCCGGTTGAATTTGTGCGCCTTCGTTCCGAAACTCTCACTTTGCTCAAACGCTGTGGCGAGATAGGCGCGGAAATAGGTTTAAAAATTTTTGCTGTGGGCGGTTTCGTGCGCGATATGCTGCTCCATATAGCTAATAACGACATCGATTTAGTGGCTGAGGGCGACGGCATAGCTTTTGCCAAACGGCTGGCTGAGCGCTTAGGAGGTGTATGCAAAGTTCATGAAACTTTTGCCACAGCTCAGGTTTGTCTGCCCGACGGTTTAAAGCTCGATGTCGTAACAGCGCGTACCGAAACTTACACTCGCCCGGCGGCTCTGCCCGATGTTCAGGGCAGTACACTCAAACAAGATTTGTTCCGGCGAGATTTCAGTATCAATGCTATGGCTTTACAGCTGGATGGTGACAATTTCGGTCAGTTGATCGACTTTTTCGGAGCCCGTTCCGACTTGGAAAAGGGGACGGTACGCATTTTGCACAATCTTTCTTTTGTTGACGATCCTACTCGCATTTTCCGAGCCATTAAGTTTGAGCAGCGCTACGGTTTCCATATGGATCGTAATACGGTACATTTATTGCGTTCAGCCGTCAACATGGGCTTGGTCAAAATGGTCAGCGCTGAGCGTTTGGGCAGTGAACTTTGGCAAATTCTGCAGGAGCCTTCGCCGCGCAGTAGTCTTATCCGCATGGACGAATTGCAGGTGCTGCAAACCTTGGACAGTCGTTTAGAACTCAGTCCCGCCGCCTGCGCTCACCTAGAAAACGGCGAAATTTTGGTGCGTGAGTACCGAGATATTTTGTTAAAAGAAGAGGCCAGTCTGCCTCTGCTCTATTTAAATATTCTGTTAATTGACTCTTTACCGGCGGCCGATATTGCCGGTTTTATAAAAACTTACGCGCTTTTCCCCGGCAGCGCTCATAAGCTGCTTATTTTAGATGCCACTCCTATGGCCGATCTGCTCTCTCGGTTGGCCGATCCTAATTTGGGCAAAGCCGAACTCTGTCAAATTTTAAGTCAATACTCTTTAGAGGGAATTATTTGCTTGGCCGCTCACAGCGATGAATCTTTGGTGAAGAGCCGCATTGCCGATTTTATACGTGTGCTGCGCTTTGTTGAGCCGCCTCTTAAAGGATCCGATTTAATAAAGATGGGTTACAAGCCCAGCCCGCAGTTTTCTCAAATACTAAAATGGGTGCTGCGGGAGCGGCTGGAAGAGCGTCTCTCTTCCAAAGAAGAAGCGGAAAAAGCGGTGGCGGCGGCTTTTCCTTTGCCCTAATGAATCTTTTTTCATTTTAATAAAAAAGGGCGGCCAACTTTTTAGCAAAGTCGGCCGCCCTTAGAGCAAGGTAAAGGTTTAGTAAAGCGGCTTTTCCTTTTATTGTTCTTGAGGGGCAGCTTCGTGTTCGCAGGCTACAACTGAGGCGTAAGCCGGATTTTGGGCCACAAAGTTGGGCACATCGCGCTTGCGGATGTGGGCGTGAGGAGCTAACCCCAGCAGTAGGCGGCGCACTTCGCGCACTTCATCTAGAGCAGATACAAGCTTAAGAAGCTCCAGCTTTTGCAGAGCTAATCTTTTGCTTCTACCCGGCTTTAGTTTTTGCCAAAAACTCTGCAGAGTACAGATGCGCTCGCCTGTAGCTAAAACTTTGCTCAACAGCTCTCTTTCGCGTTTTTCCAAAATTTCATCGCTTATATATACAGAATCGGACATAATATTTTATTTGTTGCGCAGAGCGGGGGACAGTACCGTAATTTGGCTGACTCTGCCTTGGGTCAGGCGGAAGCCGATGCCTTTATTTTCATAAATTAAGCTGCCGCCGGAAACTTTCATGTTGCCGAATACTTTAGTTACTTCCGCCTGGGAAGATCCCACTTTTACACCTTCTTTTGTAATGAAATCGCCAGTTTCCATAACTACGCCTTCAATAGTTTGTTTAGGGTTGACGATTAAGCCGATAGATTCTTCTTTGTAGCGGTGCAAACTGCGTCCTTGACCCATTGGGGTTACGTTGTCGGCATTGCCCCATGAATTGCTGACGGTGGAAAGGGGAGTGCCTATCTTTATGCTGCCGACACGGGTGCCCGGCACAATAATGCGATCGCCTAAAAGCGGCCGATCTTCTTCGCGCTTAAACACGTAAATATTGGCTACTTTACCAGATCGTATGCTAAAAGCTAAGCCGCGGGAAGCGTAGTTAATGTTGCCCTGGCCGCGTTGGAGACCCTGACCGTAAGTTTTGGTAACTAAGTTGCCCGGAGAACCGACGCCAATACCTTCTGGAGTTTTCCACTGGCCGCCAGTAACTGTTACGCCTATAACGGCACCGTTTGAGCCCATAAATACGGCCAGCCCGTGTTGAGTAAAGTGAAGCAACTGCGAATTAGGATCGTTCGGTGAAGCCACAACCTTGCCGGGCGCTCCCAACACGGAGCGGACTTGGTTTATATTTTGTCCTAGACGCACGGCTCCCACCCCTTGGCCACCGATAATGGCATTGCCGTTGGCGGCAGCGTAGGCCCAACTAGCTAAAAGGAACAACAAAATTAAGCTTATAGATAAACAAAAACTGCTTTTCTTAATCATGGTTCGTTAAATTCATATTCCTTAAATTTGTTCCTTTAAGAAAAGTTTTCCGCTCAGAAACAAAAAGGCAAATTTAACATAAATACAGGGTGTATCTGACGGCTTAGAGTAGGGCCGACGCTTTATTTTATTAGAGGGCAGGGGCTGAAAACCTAGAAACTAGGCAGCCAGAGCCTAGCGGTCGAAAATGTTGTGCTCTTGGGCGAGAAAGCCGCCTGCTGTTTTCCAAGGACAGAGGCTGTTTTTATGGAAAGTCCGAACGGCAGCACTATTGTTGCGAAAGCTGGAATAAACAGTTGCATTTGTGTCACAGCGAGGAAAACAAAGTGGGCAAATTATTGAACTGGTTTAGCAAAATGGTAGAAAGTGCAACTTTGCACTGCCTTTCGCCTGCTCACCATCGCTTGCTGGTATTTTTAATTATTCTTTTGCTTATTGCCTCCACTGCAGCTATTGCTTTCGATATAGGCGGTTTGCCCTATAACTGGTTTTCCATACCTGTATTTCTTTCTTGTATTTTTTTTCGCCGAAAAGGCTCAAAGGTACTTATTCCCGCCTTTTTGCTATTAATGGTGGGGCTGTGGTGCCGTCAAAAAATGAGCATAGGCGATATTATTAGTTGGTCCTCCTTTGAGATGGCTAAATGGTCGATTGTCGCCGCTTTTACCATTCTTACCGTTGAAGGCGCAGTGCGCCGGCGCCGCAGCGACATCGATTTGGAACACGATGTCGATCGAGCCAGAACTTTGCAGCGGGCCTTGGTGCCTCCGGATTGCGAAATAGGCCGAGTTAAGCTCTGCGGCATTATGCATCCCTGCCGCAGCGTGGGCGGCGATTTCTATTATTTCCGTCCCTTCCAAGAAAAATATATCGTTTTTTGTTTGGGCGATGTGATGGGCAAGGGCATTCCGGCTTCCATGGTTATGTCTATCGTTATGAGCTTTTTCTTTGAATGGGGCAAAAAGAGTCCCTCTCCCTCTCATATCTTGGGCATGCTAAACAGCCGTCTTCTCGGTTTGTGGCGCGACGACAATACTTGGTTTACTACGCTTTTCTACGGTGTTTTCAACGAAGAGAGCAGCATGCTGACCTATGCTTCTGGAGGACATGATACGGCTTTACTGCTCAAAAATAGCGGTCAGGTAGAAGAATTGCATACCGAGGGCATGCCGATCGGAGCTTTTGAGGAAAGCGTGTGGGACGAAAAGTCGATCTGTTTGGATGAAGGGGACAGAGTAATACTTTTTACTGACGGATTAACTGAAGAGCGCAGCCAAAAGGGAGAATTTTTTGGTTTTGATAGGGTTGTGAAGTTTTTGGAAGAGCACCACTCCTGGGATACTGAAAAGCTTATTAAGGCTTTAGAGCTGGCGGCGCTCGAACATGCCGGCGGTGTGGCTGACGACGACATGGCCATTTTGGTTATGGAAGTAAAAAAAGGGGTTAGTTGGAATCCTCAGAAGGCCTTGGTGGCTAAGCAGTCCAGTTCCGTTAAGTAGCCGATGGTTTTTTTGTATTCGTCATTAAGTAGTTCTCCTTAGCTACTTTTAGGTATATTAGCGCGAGAAATAGGCAGGAGAGGCCTGCCGCAATGTTAAAGGTTCAGGCGTATTTCAAACATAAAAATTGAGGCTGGAGAGTATATCGTTCAGTTGTCAGCCTAGGAAGCTGTGCTTCTTTGGCGCTTTTTTTGTGAAAAAATCCAACCTCCTCAATTGGGCAAACTTTATTTAAGGAGATTATTCCTTTGAGTAATAACTTAGCAGGCGATAAACTTTGTATTAACATTATTCGCGGTTTGGCTATGGATGGTCCTCAGCAGGCCCGTTCCGGCCATCCTGGCGCTGCTATGGCTCTGGCTCCTTTGGGCTGGACTATGTTCAGCAAAATTATGAAGCATGATCCTCAAAATCCGCATTGGTACAACCGCGACCGCTTTATTCTATCTTGCGGCCACGCTTCCATGCTGATTTACAGCTTGCTTCATCTTTCCGGTTACAGCCTCTCTCTGGACGATCTAAAAAACTTCCGCCAGTGGGGATCCCTTACTCCTGGTCACCCCGAGTACGGTCACACTGTTGGTGTAGAAATGACTACGGGGCCCTTGGGGCAGGGGCTTTCCAGTGCCGTAGGTTTTGCCTTAGCCGAGCGTTATATAGCTTCTTACTTCAACCGCCCCAACTTTGAAGTAATGGATCATTATACTTACGTATTTTGCTCCGATGGCGATTTAATGGAAGGCATTACTTCTGAAGCAGGATCTTTGGCCGCCGCTCTAGGTTTGGGTAAACTGATTGCCGTTTATGACGACAACCGCATTACCATCGAGGGCAGCACTGATATAACCTTTACCGAAGATAGAGTTGCCCGCTACGCCGCTTACGGATGGCACGTTCAGAGTGTCGCTGACGCCAACGATACTGAAGCTTTTGCTGCCGCTGTAGCCGAAGCTCAAAAAGATCCGCGTCCTTCGCTTATTTCCGTGCGTTCCCACATCGCTTATCCTTCTCCCAAAATGCAGGATACTTCTGCTTCTCACGGCACTCCTTTTGGCGATGAAGAGATAGCGGCCACAAAAAAAGTTATGGGCTTGCCCGAACATGAAAAGTTTTACGTGCCGGCCGAAGTCTACGAAGTTAGCAGCCTGATTAAGGCTAAGGGAGCTAGAGAGCATACTGCCTGGGATGAACTTTTTGCTGCTTATGCCAAAGAATATCCCGAATTGGCTGCCGAATTCGAAAATTGGATGGAAGGGCGCCTGCCTGAGGGCTGGGATCAAGATCTGATTACTTTCGAACCCGATGCCAAAGGGTTGGCTACTCGGGCCGCCTCGGGTAAAGTAATTAACGCTATTGCCGCTCGCGTGCCTAACTTAATCGGAGGCTCTGCCGATTTAGAGCCCTCTACCAAAACTTTTATCAAGGGTTCTCCTGCTCAGAGTCCTGAACATCATGAGGGGCGCAACATTCACTTCGGAATTCGCGAACATGCTATGGGCGCCGTAGTTAACGGTATGATGCTCCACGGCGGCGTTCAGGCCTACGATGCCACGTTCCTGGTGTTTGCCGACTATATGCGCGGTTCCGTCCGCTTGGGCGCCTTGATGGGCTTGAATGCTGTTCATGTCTGGACGCACGATTCCATAGGCTTAGGCGAAGATGGCCCGACGCATCAACCTATTGAGCATTTGGCTTCGCTGCGCATTATCCCTAACTTTACGCTGTTGCGTCCTTGCGATGCCAACGAAACAGCCGAAGCTTGGAAAGCGGCTTTGAAGCATAAGAATGGCCCGGTGGGCTTAGCTCTGACGCGTCAAAATTTACCCACTTTAGATCGGACCAAGTACGCTCCGGCCGAAGGTTTGCACCGCGGCGCCTACGTATTGGCCGAAGCCGAGGGGGCCGAACCTAAAGTTATTCTCATGGCTTCCGGTTCTGAAGTACATATCGCTTTAGAAGCCCGCGAAAAGCTGCAGGCCGAAGGTATTCCTGTCCGTGTAGTCAGCTTCCCCTCTTGGGAACTGTTTGAGGCTCAGAGTGACGAGTACCGCGAGTCGGTGCTGCCTCAAAAGATTAAAGCCCGTCTCTCCATAGAAGCTGCTTCCACTTTTGGTTGGAGCAAATATGTAGGTAGTGAGGGCGCTTCTCTGGGCATCGATCATTTTGGCGCTTCTGCACCTTACGAAGTTTTATACGAGAAGTTCGGACTTACCGCAGACAACGCGGCTGCCTGCGCCAAAGCACTGCTTAAATAGTTTAGTGTGCAGTTGTTGATTCTCCCGGTGCTAGACTTGCTCTTTTGCAGTAGTCGGTCTGCACCGGGAGGCGTTTTTTCTTCACACTGGAAAGGAACATTTTATAATGTCTAATCTTTTAGTTGAGCTATATAAAGTCGGCGTGAGTCCCTGGTTGGACAACCTTAAGCGTGAAATGTTTGCTGACGGATCGCTGGCTAAGCTTATTGCCGAAGGCGGAGTGCGCGGTCAAACTTCTAATCCTTCTATATTCCAAAATTCTATTTCTAAAAGTTCTATATACGATGAAGAAATTCTTCGCTTGGCTAAACTGGGCAACGAAGCAGAACCTATTGTTTGGGAACTTATGAGCGAAGATGTCCGCTCCGCCTGCGACGTATTTAAAGAACTGTTTGAAACTTCCGGCGGCACCGACGGCTTTGTAAGTTTGGAACTTAATCCTACGTTGGCCGCTAACACCGAAGCCAGTATTAAACAGGCTCGGGAATTGGTCGCTAAGGTTAATCGTCCCAACCTCATGATCAAAGTACCGGCTACCAAAGAAGGACTTCCAGTGGTCGAAACTTTGATTGCCGAAGGTGTAAGCGTAAACGTTACTCTGCTTTTCTCCGTTGAGCGTTATGCCGAGGTTATCGAAGCTTGGATGCGCGGTTTAGAAAAGAGAGCTGAGCAGGGCTTGCCTCTCAAAGGCGTTAATTCTGTAGCCAGTTTCTTTATCAGCCGCGTCGACACTGAATGTGACAAGCGCTTAGAAAAGGCTTATGCCGCCGATGCCAGTTTAATTGAAAAATACGGTGACCTGCGCGGCAAAATGGCTGTAGCTAATGCTTGCCTGGCTTATGAGCTTTTCTTAAACAGAATCGGTTCCGAGCGTTGGCAGAAACTGGCAGCTTTAGGGGCTTCTGTACAGCGTCCTCTGTGGGCCAGCACCAGCACTAAAAACCCGGCCTACAAAGATACCATCTATGTCGATGAGCTTATCGGTCCCGACTGTGTTAACACTATGCCCGACAATACTGTGGCCGCTTTTTCCGATCACGGTACTGTGAAGGTAACTTTAACTCCCGAAGCTATCGCCGAGTCTCATAAGCTCTTTGAAAAGTTCGCTCAAAGCGGCCAAGATCTGGCCGACGTTACGGATAATGTGCTTATGGCTGATGGCGTCAAGAAATTTGCTGCCGCCTACGAGCAGCTTTTGGAAGCTGTGGCAGTCAAGCGTTCGGCCCTTCTGGCTTAGTTGTGGAGTGAAGACATACGACCACCGGCCGACTGTTAAGCTCGGTTGTTGATTATCGTTAGCGGGCCGGGTCTGGCACAGACCCGGCCCGCTTTCATTTACTATATACGGAAAGTAAGGCGTCATTAGATAATATGGAAAAGCAGTTACAGGGCGGATGCGGAGTTTGTTACATTCCCGACGGTACTGAGGAGGCGGCTGCTTGGGCCAGAGTTACTCATTTGGCCTTGGGAGCGCATCCTGACGATATCGAGTTTATGGCTTGGCATGGCATTTTAGAAGGTTTCGGCTATGAGGACAAGTTTTTTGCTGGTGTAACGCTGACCGATGGTGGCGGCAGCTCGCGCATAGGTGCATATGCTCAGTTCAGTGATGAGCAAATGAGGGCAGTACGTCTGCAGGAGCAGAAAAAAGCTGCTCATTTAGGTAACTATGCCGCTTTAGCCGCTTTGGGTTACACTAGCGCTCAGGTGCGGCTCACAAAAAGGACGTCGGTAAAAAACGATATAAAAACTATTGTAAAGGCTGCTCGTCCGCGGGTTATTTTCACCCACAATTTGGCTGACAGACACAAAACACATTTGGCAGCCGCTCTGCTGACTATTGAAGCTTTGCGCGAGCTGGGCCCCGATTATTATCCTGAAGAATTTTACGGCGGGGAAGTGTGGCGCAGTTTGGATTGGTTGCCTTGGTCGGAGCGCCGCTCTTTTAATGTCGGTACACGTCCCAACATAAGTGAAGCTTTAATGGCTTTGTACGATTCCCAGATAAGCGGCGGTAAAAATTATCATCGGGCTACTAAAGGCAGAAGAGAGGCCAATGCCACTTATGCCGATGCTTATGCTCCCGATGAAGCCGAATTGCTGGAGTTGTTTATGGATTTGAAGCCTTTGCTTGACAATCCAAGTTTGACGCCTGCCGATTATTTATCCAGTTTAATTGATAAGTTTAAGGCTGAAACCGTAGCTAATCTTTCCGCTTTAAGCTGAAAAAGGGCAGATGTTGCCGTCTGCTTCTGACCTGCTTATAATAGCCGGTATAAATCAGGCGGAGTTTCTATTAATTTGGAGTAAGAAGAGGGTAGAGCATAGTGAAGAAAATGAGCGGTCTTTCTTGGTTTAAAAGTACAATTTGTGCAGCTGCAATCGCCTTATATGTCTGCTGTCCCGTCTCAGCTGAGTCGACTCCAGAAGAGCGTTTTCCCATAAACGGAGATATCGACATTAACGTGGCTGAAACTCCTACTTCAGTTAATAGAGCTAAAGCCGTTTCCAAAACCGTGCCGGCAGAAATAAAAACTCAGGTTAAAGCCGATCTTCGCGAGCTGTACAACGCTTACCGCGATAAAAATGTAGATAAAGTTTTGCAAGTACTTCACGAATGCATTGAGAGTTCCGCTCTAGAGTATGCCGGCCGTCATAAAGAAGATCCGGAAGCGGCCGATAAAATTCGCGATGCTTATAAAGCTTTCCACGAAGATATTTTTAACCACAAAGATTATGTTTTAGATCCTTTTACTTTAGAATTCTGTACGTATCAAACTTTGGAAAACGGCAATATCGAAGTTTCTTCCGCCGTTCCCGTCATTAGTTCTAAGTCCATGGATTTTAAAGAAGAAACTCCCGATCAAATTCATTATATGACCGTCTCTTTGCGTTTGGGCCGTTTCGTTTATGCTCACAAAGATAACGGTTGGCATATTGTAGAAATGGATTTATTCTAATTTTATGGCGCGTCCCGACAGTGTAGAGTTTATAGAAAATTTGCGTTCCCAACTACAGTCAAATTTTAAAGATTATTTAGACAGTACCGGCAAGGTTAACTTGAAAGAGCTTCTGCCTGACGAGCTGGAAAAATTCTTTGCCGTTTTGGGTGAATCCAGGTATAGAGCTGGGCAGCTGTTGCGCTGGATTTATGTACGCCGGGTTGCTTCTTTCGATGAAATGACCGATCTGTCGGCCAAATTGCGCTCCCGCCTCAACGAGTTGGCTTCCGTGCCCAGTTTAAAATTTGCCGATCCCAAGCAGTCTATGCAGGACACTTCTAAATTTTTGTTTGTGTTGCCTGATGGCCATATGGTTGAGAGTGTCAAGATGCGCTATTTGGAGCATTTAGGACCTGGACGGGTGGCTGTTTGCATTTCCAGTCAGGTGGGCTGCGCTATGGGATGCCGTTTTTGTGCTTCGGGTAAAGCCGGTCTGGTGCGCAATTTGCGGGCCTGGGAGATAGTTGATCAGGCTTTGCAAATTCAGCGCTGTCTGGATGGATGTGGCGAAAGGGTAGCCAACATAGTTTTTATGGGGATAGGCGAGCCTTTTAACAATATAGATAATGTGCTGCGGGCTATAAAGCTTATCAATTGTGGCGACGGTTTCGGCGTCGGTATGCGTCATATTGCCGTTTCTACCTGCGGTGTGGTGCCTGGTATAGAAAAATTGGCGCAGCTAAAATATCCGTTAAAATTGGCCATTTCTCTCCATGCAGTTACTGATGAACTGCGTTCTAGGCTTATGCCCGTCAATAAACGATGGAATTTGCAGGCCTTGCTTGAAGCCTGTCGTCATTATCAGGAAGCAGTAGGGCGGCGCATTACTTTTGAGTATGTTATGCTTGAAGGTGTTAACGATAGTCCGGAAGATGCTACACGCTTAGTAAGTCTGTTGAAAGGATTGCGTGCTTTGGTCAACCTGATTCCTTGGAATGCTGTCGATCATCCTGAATTTAAGCGCAGCTCGGCTAACAGAGTGCGCCGTTTCCAGGAGCGCGTGCAAGAATTAGGGCTGCGCTGTACGTTGCGTCGCGAGAAAGGCTCCGATATAGACGCCGCCTGTGGTCAGCTGCGGCTGCGCAAGGCTGCTGAGCTCAGGGAAGAGTCGGAAGCTTATTTTAACGATCAAGATTAGTTTTCTCAGATAGTCTTTTTTTATCGGACAGTCCTTTTTGTGTGAGACAGCGGAAAAGGGCGCTCGAAAGTTGCTTTCGGCTTGGCCTCCGGTATTTTTATAGGCAAAGGAATGGTAGGCAAAGTAAGCCCATGGGGATGACAGAACTGTTTCGCAAAATAGAGAACGCTCTGGAAAGGCGCGTGGAGGGTGAAAACAGGCCTGACATGTTCGCTTTGGAAGCTTCCAGGGTAGCTCAAAGCTTACTGTTAAACCATAAGTTTAAGCTGAAAAAGCTCACTATCATTCCTAACCTGATTGTGGTGCCCTTTACTGCTCCCGATAAGGTGAAAAAGGGATATGCGGCCGAATTAGTTTCTTCGATAGGTAGAGGCTTGGATACGCGCCTTTACACGCTGTTGGCTCCTTTAATGGTGCGATTTGCCGCTGTAAAAGATGGTTTTGAACGCGTAGAAGTAGCTTGGTCGAACGAGTTGGGACAGCCTTTGGTGGGGTTGGCTGAGTGTGTAGAAGGGCCGATGAAAGGCAAAATTTGGGGCATACCCCCCGAAGGAACCGTTATAGGTCGCGGTGCCGATGCTCCCATATGCATAAGTTGCGATTTAAAAATGTCCCGCATGCATTTGCAAGTGTCGGTGACGGCGCAAGATCGGATAGCTCTGCGCGATTTAAACAGCAGCAACGGCACTTTTGTTAAGGGAGCTCCTTTAGCCGTACACAAAGGTAAAAAAGTTGAGAGCGGTAGTGAAGTCTGCTTAGGGGTGTCGGCTTTTTGTTTTTATGCCCTGCCTGGACAGCGCAAACGTTGGGGAGCACCGGCACCGCCTTAAGGGCGGCGCCTCCCTAGGTGCGTCAGTTCGGCGCCGCCGACTTTTAGTTGGGCTGCTGCCTAGTAAGCACTTTAGCAATAATCAAGTTTTCTAAACAGCGCACGCCTTTCATCCACCACTGTTCGTATACATGTTGCGGACGTATTAAAGCTGTGTGCATACCGCAGCATTTCCCGGCTAGTATGTCGGTAAAGAGTTGATCGCCTACCATAATAGCTTCGTTTTGCTCCAGGCAAAGGCGTTTTAAAGCACGGCGCAGCCCCATTGTAGACGGCTTAAGAGCCTGTGATATAAAAGGAATGCTCAGTCGTTTAGCTACCCGCTCTAAGCGAGAAGTTACGGCATTTGAAACAATGCACAGCCTGAAACCGGCAGCTTTGGCACTTTTTACCCAACTGCAAACAGAATTCGGTAAAGAAGTACCGTTCCATTTCACCAAAGTATTATCGAAGTCGAGGAGTATGCCTTTGACTCCGAGCTCTCTGAGTTGTACAAGATCGACGTCGGCCACAGAAGATACTTTAAAATTGGGGGCTAACATTTCTTTTATCATGACAGCCAAATTGTACCATAAAATTGATTGATCAAACAGTTAATTAGCTGTCTTACCATTAACATACTGTTAAAACTATCTAAAAATATTGTTCATAAAAATATATTAAAACTGGCAAAAGAGATCGTTCCGGCCGCTTATGATTCTAGTAAAGCCCGCCCTACCAGGGGATAAAACAATAGTAATGAACGCAAGAAGCACAGCTCTTCTTGAATATAAAACTGGCGGCTCGGTTCGATCTCTGGAATGTTTTTTTCTTTTTTTTCTCGATATTCCTATCAAAAGATAAAACCGACTACTTAATTTTTTCCCGCCAATAATTCAGCAGATCGCTTAGAGTCTGCGGCCAAGGTATTTGGGGTTGCCATCCGATTAGAGCTTTTAATTTGGCTGGGTTGCCGCAGATAATTTCCGCTTCATTTGAACGCCACAAAGCGGGGTGGGTAGTAACTTTAATTTTCGCTGACGACATATCCAAAAGGTTTTGCAATATATCTTGGAGTGAAAAGCTGCTGCCACGGCATATATTATAAATTTCTCCCGATTTAGTTTTAGAAGTAGCCATGAGTTCCCAGTAGGCTTTGACTACGTCTCGTATATCGCAGTAATCGCGCCTGCATTTTAAATTTCCCGTAGATATTGTCGGATTTTGAAGTCCTTTTTCGATTTTGGCAATTTGTTGGGCAAAACTGGAAAGAGCGTACTGTGGTTGCTGTCCGGGGCCGGTATGATGGAAGGCGCGAGTGCATACTATGTGCAGATTGGTAGTCTGACTATACTGGAGAGCCAAGAGCTCTTGGGCTCCTTTGCTGACTCCGTAAGGAGAAGAAGGACGGGGAGGATAATCTTCGGTTAAGGGAACGGAACCAGCTTGGCTGCCGTAAATGGCCGAAGAACTGGCTATATGTACCTTGGCGTGGCTGTCTTTAAGGGCTTCCAGCACATTTAGTTCGGCAATAATATTGTCGGTCAGTGTGCCGCGCGGATTTTGCCATGATACTGGCACGGAAGTTTGGGCCGCCAGATGAAAAACTATGTCCGGCTGACTAATTTGGACAGCCGACTGGGCAGCAGATTCGCTGAGCAAATCGCCTTCAATAACGGTGACGGCTCGTTTTATGTGGTCGGCTATATGTTCCAAACGGTTGGCAGTTTTGCATACACCGTAAACTATGGCTCCCATATGCAGACAGTATTCTGCCAAATGAGCTCCGGCAAATCCGCCTATACCGGTGATAAGAATGTTCATGAACGGCCTCCCAGATTGTAGTTTGCTTTTGTCTTATGAATTGGAGCCGTTGGCCCCCAGAACGGCGGAAGTACATTTTTTATCTTAACCCGCCAGAAGACTACTTCCTCTTAGGTGGGGGATGAATGGCGGGTAGCTGAGTGGGCTCGTATCCGGGGCAGCCATATACGGGAGCCTTTAGCGGGAAACGTGTCCATTGTGGACTGTACCAGTTTGCTGATGGCCGGATGGCTAACGCTGACGTAAACGGTGCCGCCAACATACTCAGGAAAAGTAAGCAGAACTTCGATTTCGAGGAACTGTGTAAAGGGCTTTTGGGCAGCCCCTTGAGAATAAGGGCATCCTGACAGCTGACTCCTTCGGGATATGTTGTCAGGCGTTAGTCCGTGTATCAAACTTCTAAAGAATCTCCCGCTTATAGAAGCGGGAGAGGTTCTTCAATAGTAATTCAAAGAGAGATGTATAGCCGTTATGACCAGTAAAGAACCTACTTTGAAAGTGTTTATGGGGCCGGAACAACAAAATATATGGGGCCAAATTTCTGGAGGAGCCATTCTGAATCAGATCGATTTGGCCGCCGGCATGGAAGCCTTGCACCATGCCAAAGGTCACAAAGTGGTAACTGTTGCCATAAAAGAGGCCGTCTTCGCTAAACCGGTAGCCGTAGGCGACGTATTGAGCATTTACACGCAGTTAGAGCGGGTCGGCCGCACTTCGTTAACTATTAAGGTAAGGGTGGAAAGTGAACGTTTTAAAGTCGGCCGCGGACTGATAGGAGAGGCTACGGTAATTTATGTGGCTATAGATGACAGCGGCCGTCCGATCAGTCTGCAAGATTGATAGCGTTTTACGCTTTTATCTGGGCTGTTCTTTGAGTTTTTGCTGTATCCACCGGTAGGTTTGGGTTAATCCGTCGGTCAGCGAGACACACGGAGACCAGCCTAGCCGCTGTTTAGCCAACGATATGTCGGGGCAGCGCCTGGTTGGATCATCGCCCGGCAGTTCCTTGTATACCAGTTTGGCTTGACAGCCGCAGACTTGGCCTATAGTTTCGGCCAGCTCTATCATAGTGTGCTCTTCAGGATTGCCTATATTCATCGGGCCGCTTTCCTCGGATAGAAGCAGACGAATTAACCCTTCTACAGTATCGCTGACAAAACAGAAAGAGCGAGTTTGGGTACCGTCTCCGTAAATAGTCAAAGGCTGGCCGCCGATAATTTGACTCAGGAAATTGGTTACCACTCGGCCGTCGTCGGAGCGCATATAAGGACCGTACGTATTAAAAATACGGGCTATAGCCGTAGAAAGGCCATATTTGTTTCTATAGGCAGTAATTAAAGCTTCAGAAAAACGTTTAGACTCATCGTACATAGAGCGCGGCCCAGTGCAGCTTACATTGCCTCGATACGTTTCCGGCTGAGGATGGACTAGAGGCTCTCCATATACTTCCGAAGTAGAAGCCTGCAAAAAGCGGGCCCCGCAGCGTCGGGCTATTTCTAAAGCGTTGCGCACCCCGGCCGCTCCTACCCACAGCGTTTCTAAAGGAATGGCTTGATAAGCCGGAGGCGAAGCCGGACATGCTAAATTTATGACTGCATCGAAATGGCCGGGCAGATCGGAGACCGTACATAAGTCAGCTTTAATTATTTCAAGGTTGAGGCCTTCCAGATTTTCGGCTTGACCCGTACAAAAATTGTCGATAACGGTAACGGCCTCACCCCTTTTGAGGAGAGCCCTGCACAAGTTGGCGCCAATAAAGCCTGCGCCTCCGGCTACTAATACTCTCATACGCTTTTATTATCTCAGCCGAGTTTTGGTTTTCCTGCTTATTGGCAGCAGTTGAACGGGCGCGCTTTGCGCCTAAATAAGGTGATGAAGGTATAAAAAGTTCTGATAACGAAAGCGGGGCGGGCGCATTCTCTGAAGCAGCCGTCTTTAGGCTCGGGAGTCTGCGCCGCAAATTGTGTAGCTTGTCAGTTTTTGTTGAAGATATTGCCGCTAGCTGCATTCAGACTGCAACAGATCTGGCGCACTTTCTGCTTTTGCGCAGTGATACACAAAGTCATCAATGCAAAACGTTATCACAGAATGGAATAGAAGTTTCAGTTACATGGCCGAAGTAAGTTTTCAGGATGCCCTCAAAGAGCGTGTGTTGGTGCTCGACGGAGCTATGGGCACCATGGTGCAGCGTTACAAACTGGGGGAGAGCGATTACCGAACTGAGCGTTTCAAAAATCATCCGGTAAATGTCAAGGGCAACAACGATCTGCTTTCTATAACGCAGCCGTTAATAATTCAAGAAATTCACCGTCAATATTTAGAAGCCGGAGCGGATATAATCGAAACTTGCACTTTCGGGGCTCAGCGCATTTCCCAAAGCGAGTACGGCACGGAAAATTTAGTGCGCGAAATGAATTTGGCCGCTGTTCGCAATGCCCGTCTGGCTGTGTCCGACTTTTTGAGCCGTCCGGAAAATAGCGGCCGTCAGGCTTGGGTAGCTGGTTCCATTGGCCCAACTGGTAAAACTTTGTCTATGTCTCCCAGCGTTGAAGATGCGTCGGTGCGTAACATTACCTTCGACGAAATGGCTGAAGCGTATCTGGAGCAGATTTTGGCTCTGCAGGAAGGCGGTGTCGATCTCTTCCTGGTAGAGACGGTTTTTGATGCGCTTAACGCTAAAGCGGCTGTCTACGCTCTCGACTTGGCCAGAGAAAAGACCGGATGCAGCCTGCCGCTAATGATTTCGGTTACCATATCCGATAAGTCAGGCCGCACGCTCTGCGGCCAAACTCTGGAAGCTTTTTGGGCCTCGTTGTGCCATGCCAAGCCGCTGCTATTCGGTATCAATTGCGCTTTGGGAGCCGAGGATATGGCTCCTCATCTAAGTCGCCTCAGCAGCTTGGTAAACTGCGGAGTGAGTTGCTACCCCAACGCCGGTTTGCCCAATGCCGAAGGAGGCTACGACGAAACTCCCGAGCATATGGCTGGAGTCTTGGCCAATTACGTAAAGAAGGGACAGCTCAATTTAGTAGGCGGCTGCTGTGGTACCTCCCCCGATTATATAAGGGCTATCGCTCAGGCTATGAAGGGACTTAAGCCCAGAAATATACCCGAGCAAAGAATTATACCGCCTGTGCTGTCCGGCCTAGAAATGTACAGGCTGCCCGTGCGAAAGGAAGGCGGATCGGAAACTTCGGCCGCTTCGTTTTCCATGATAGGCGAACGCTGCAATTTGTCGGGGTCGGCTAAGTTCGCCCGTTTGATACGCTCCAAAAATTATGAGGCGGCCATCGCTGTTGCCAGGCTGCAGGCGGAAAACGGAGCTAATGTCATAGACATAAATCTCGATGATCCCATGCACAATTCCGTGCAGGAAATGGAGCATTTCCTGCGTCTTTTAACGGCAGAACCGGATATTGCCTCGTTGCCCATTATGCTGGACAGCTCCCATTGGGAAGTTTTGGAAGCCGGTTTAAAGTCTCTGGCCGGACGAAGTTTGGTTAATTCAATCTCTCTCAAAGAGGGCGAAGCCGAATTTAAGCGCAAAGCCTTGGAAATTAGGCGTTTAGGCGGTCTGCCTGTAATTATGTGCTTCGATGAAAAAGGTCAAGGAGACAGCTTGGCCCGTAAAAAGGAAATCGCCGATAGAGCCTGCCGCATTTTAATTAATGAGTTGGGCTTTGCGCCTACCGAAATCGTTTTAGATTTGGCTGTTTTATCAGTCGCTACCGGCATTGAGAGCCATGCTTCCTATGGTCTCGATTTTATCGAAGCTGTCGATTATGTCAGCCGTAACTGGCCCGGAGTTATGACTAACGGAGGTATAAGCAACGTTTCGTTTGCTTTGCGCGGCAATAATCCGGCCCGGGAAGCTATGCACGCCGTTTTTTTACATCACGCCTGCCGAGCCGGATTAACTATGGGTATAGTTAATGCCGGTATGCTCCGAAACTGCGACGAAATTGCCTCCGATCTGCGTCAAGCTGTAGAGGATGTCATTCTCAACAGAGATCCTGAAGCTTCGGAGCGTCTTATCGACGTCGCCGAGCGCCATAGGTCCGATACTTCTGCGGCAGCCGGTACCGGTCATCGCGATGACTGGCGCCAAGGCAGTGTGGCGGATCGGCTTAAGAATTCGCTGGTGCGCGGTATTACCGATTTCTTGGAGTCAGACATACAAGAAGCCGTGTCTCTGGGTATGACGCCTCTTGAGATAGTCGAGCAGGCGCTGATGGGCGGAATGCGCCATGTAGGCGAGCTGTTTGGCAGCGGTAAAATGTTTTTGCCTCAGGTAGTGAAGAGCGCGCGCGTTATGAAAAGAGCCGTCACTTGTTTGGAGCCTTATTTCGCTGAAAATCGGGAAACGAAAAATTTGCGCGGTCGTATTCTCATGGCTACGGTTAAAGGCGATGTTCACGATATAGGCAAAAATATCGTTTCTGTAGTGTTAGGTTGTAACGGCTTCCAAGTTGACGACTTAGGAGTGATGGTTCCCGAACAAGATATTGTGGCTCGGGCCATCGAGACCAAGGCTCAACTAATCGGACTTTCCGCCCTGATAACACCGTCGCTTGATGAAATTGTCAATGTAGTTAAGTGTTTGGAAAATGCTGGTTTGCGCATTCCCGTCATGGTAGGAGGGGCGGCCACTTCTCCTATACATACGGCTGTTAAAATAGCTCCGCATTACAGCGGCATGGTTGTACATGTGCCCGATGCTTCTTTGGTAACGGAAGTAGTAAACAATATTATCAACTCCGATAATACGGATCGTTTTGCCGCTGCGCTGCGGGCCGAGCAGGAAGAATTGCGCTGTCAATGGCAGCAGCGCTTGAGTGGTTTAGAACTTTACAGCTTGGAAGAAGCCGAACGACGGGCTCCCCATTTCCACTGGAAGGCCACTGACATCGCCGTTCCTCACAATCCGTCAGTTAAAGTACTCGACCTAGATTTGCGTATTTTGGCGGATTATATTAACTGGCAGGAGTTTCTTAGTGCCTGGGGAGTCAAAGGCTCGTATCCGCAAATACTCAACGATGGCGAAGTTGGCGATAAGGCTTCTAAGTTGTATTTTGATGGCCGTAGCGTATTGGAATATATTATGCGTACCCGGGCGCTTCAGGTAAGCGCCGTATACGGATTTTGGTCGGCTTGCAGCAATGGCCGCGATATTATTTTCTACGACGATGAAAACAGTACTCAGCCTCTAATGACCATGCCGACTTTGCGTCAGCAAACTGGCGGTTTGGAAATTTGCCTCTCTTTGGCCGATTTTGTAGCTCCTCAGAACTTTGAACGCAAAGACTGGGTAGGGGCGTTTGCTGTGTCGGCAGGGCTCGGCCTTCCCGAGCTGCAGGCTAAATATGCGGAGCAAGGTGATGAATATCACTCTCTGATAGCCGGCTTTTTGGCCGATCGGCTTTGTGAAGCGGCTGCCGAATATTTGCATAAATTAGTGCGGTCTGAGTGCGGTTATCCCGATCCTGAAAATTTAACTATTCAAGATATTCTGCTGCACCGTTTGCGCGGTATTAGGCCTGCTCCCGGTTATCCTGCTTGTCCCGACCATGCCAATAAGGCAGTTATTTGGCGTTTGCTGCAACCTGAAGAGAAAATAGGTTTGAAAATTACCGATAATTTTGCTCTTAATCCGGCCAGTTCAATCTGCGGCTTCTATTTTTCTGCACCTTGGGCGCGCTATTTCGCCTTGGGCAGAATCGGACGTGATCAGGCTGAAGAGTACGGTCGGCGCTGCGGTATAAACTTGAAGGAAGTTGAACGCCGGTTGGTTTCCAATTTGGGTTACGAGCCATAACGTAATATATTTTTATCGAGATAAGCTGTTTTAGTGAAAGAAAATGATGAGGAATAGCTCTATGGAAGAAAATATGCACAGTGAATCTTGTCAGCACGATGGTGCGGCCGCAGCGGCAGCCGAGTCGGTGCCGTGCGTCAGTAAGTCTGGAGCCTCAAACGAAAATGGTCCGATTGCAGAAGAACAGCTGACGGCTCAGACTGCTCCTAAAGCTCTTCCGGCCCCCCAAGGTCTTAAAGGGATTTTGACTGCCCCTCCGGAGCCTAAAGGAGTGCTTAAGGCTCCTCCTATTGTTATTCATGTCTGTGAACCGGAGCCCGAACTGGAAGATCTTGCTGAGGTGTTTTGCGCCGATCTTCCTGAAACTCAGTCTTTGCCTGAGGCACCTTCGCCTTACGAGGCCGAGCTAGCCGAAATTCCTATTTGTGCTTCGCTGTCTTCCAATGCCGAATCTCTTACTCCGGAGGTTTTAGCAGAAGCGGTTGAGGCCGAAAACGTTTCCCTCAATGCAGAGCCGTTGGCGGCAGTCGAAGCCTTAACAGATCAGCAGAATAGTGCAGAAATTAACGAAGTAAAAGCTGAAGTGGGCCAGGGTAGCGGCGCAACCGAGGGTAGCGGAACTTCCGGCAAAAAAGGGCGGCGCAAAAAGAGTATAAAAGCTGTTGAAAAAACGGCTGAGGCCGCTCCTTTACCAGAACCGCTTCTCAATGTTAAAGAACTTTTTAAGTTCCCGCTCGACAGGTTCCAAATTCAAGCGATCAATGCTATCGATCGGGGTGAGAGCACTATTGTCTGCGCTCCTACCGGTTCCGGTAAAACTGTGGTGGCCGAATACGCCATCAGACGGGCCTTACAGCATGGTAAACGCTGCTTCTACACTACACCTCTGAAGGCGCTTTCCAATCAAAAGTTTTCCGATTTAAGGGCTATCTACGGAGAAGACAAGGTCGGTCTGCTGACTGGTGATATTTCTATCAATCGCAATGCTTATATTGTGGTTATGACTACCGAAGTGTACCGCAATATGCTCTACGGTACCGTATTGGGCGATGTACGCTCCAATTTAACTTACGTAGAGTCGGTTATTGTTGATGAGTGCCACTATATGAACGATCCCGATCGCGGTACTGTATGGGAAGAACTGGTCATTTACTCTCCGGCTCAAGTTCAGCTAATAGCTCTTTCAGCTACGGTAGCCAACGCTCGCGATCTGTGCGCCTGGATCAATAAAGTTCACGGCCCGACTTCTTTGGTTGAGTCTTCGTACCGACCGGTTCCTTTGCTCATCAATTATTTTATCGACGGTCAAATTTTCAAGCTTACGGATAAGCGCAACCATATAAATAGTAAATTGCGCCGTAAAGTTGAAGAGATCAGAGCTAAAAAGTTAGCGGCTCGTCTGAATAGAGAGAGCAGTTATGACCGCCGCTTGCAGCGGGAAAAAGCTGAGCAGGATAAGCGGGCTGTCTACAGTTCCGTGGTTTCTTTGCTCGATCAGAAAGATATGCTGCCAGCTATTTATTTCCTGTTCTCCCGCCGTCGCTGCGACGAAGCGGCCGAACTCTGTGCTAAGGCCGTAAAACTTTCGCCTGAGCATTCTGCAGCTTTAAATGCTGCTGTCGATGAAGCTGTTAGAGAGCATCCGGCTCTGGCCGATTGCAATCAGCTTAAATACATACGCCGCGGTGTAGCGGCCCACCATGCCGGATTATTGCCGGTTCTTAAAGGTTTAGTAGAGAATCTGTTCCAACAGGGCTTAATTAAAGTGGTGTTTGCTACTGAAACCTTGGCTGCAGGCATCAATATGCCGGCCCGCACTACTGTCATTTCGGCTATAGTTAAAAATTCCGACGAAGGTTTGCGTCCTATGACGGCCAGCGAGTTTCTGCAAATGTCCGGACGGGCCGGCAGACGAGGTATGGACGAAGTGGGCCATGTGGTGGTCGTGCATAGCGATTATGAAGATCTGGATGAAGTGGGGGCTTTGGCCAGAGCCGGAGCCGATCCTTTGGTCAGCCGCTTTACCCCAGTTTATGGTATGGTTCTCAATCTGCTGCAGGTTCATACTCGTGATGAAGCCCGCGAACTGGTGGAACGGTCTTTCGGTCAGTTCGTTATTGAACAGAATAAAGGCGAGTACGCCGATATGTACGCCGGTGTTTTAGCTGAAGTTAAGAAAAACAGTGTTCTGTACTGTACCGATCAACAGTTGGGCGATGTCAATACCTGGAAGAACCTGCGGGGACGGATGGACAATCTCAACCGATCTATTAAAGTTATGAAAAATAAACTTGATGGGTGCGGTGAAGAATTTGTCCAGCAGTTCCAGCAAGATGTCCAAGAGCGCGATCAGCTGGCCGAAAAGCTGGCCGGAATGCACTGTCAAACTTGTGAACACAGAATACGCTGCGCCAAAATGTACCGCTCTTATTTGAAAGCCGTTAAACGCAAAGAAGAGTTGGAAGAGCTTATTGAGCGTTCGCGTACTTCTTACTGGCGCCAGTTTATGGCTTTGGAAGCCGTTCTTTCCGATGTGGGCTATATAGCCGATCACAGACCGACTTGGGAAGGGGGCATGGCAGCTTCGTTCAGAGCTACCAATATTCTGCTGCTGGGAGAAATAGTTCTTTCCGGTATTTTAGAAGATTTGGAACCTGCCGAACTGGCCGGAGTCGCCTCTTCGTTGGTGCTCGGAGATGCCCGAGTTTCCATGATGAAGCCTCTGGAGCCCTCTAAAAATGCGGAATGGACTATAAAAGCTATTTGCGCCATTGCTTCCGATGTCGAAGCTTTGCAAGAGCGCTATGATGTCCATGTTCCCGTTCTTATAAACTCTACTTTTTCAGGTATTACCGAATTTTGGTGCCGCGGAACTTCTTGGAAAGATGTGCGTGAGTTCTTAGGTGAAGAGAGCGAAGGCGATCTGATAAAAGTTATGCGCCGTACCTTAGATATTCTGCGTCAGTTTGAGCATGCGCCTCATGTCTCCGAGCGTTTGGCCGGATTGTGCCGAGAGGCAGAATCTCTCTTAGATCGCGATGAAGTACATGAAGCCGTCATGTGGAGTGACTAGTAATTTGCCGCTTTGAAAAAGAAGCGGAGGTCAAGCCGAAGCTGTTTGCATTGTGTGAGCAGCTTGACAGATGAAATCGGGACTCCTGTCCCGCATTTACATCGGCAAGCTGCAACTCTTAAAGTTAGTGTTTCTTGGTTGTTTTCAGAGAAAGGTTTGCTATGAAAAGTGGCGCTGCAATATCGGGCAAATTTAGCTTAGCTCTGTTTTACAAATACTTGGCTATATTGCTTGTAGGATGGGTCATAGCTCTGCCAATGGCGGAGCCGTCGTATGCCGGTCCTGCGCCTAATGCCAAGGCTGCTGCTGAGGCTAAAAAAGAAGCTAAACGGCTGAAAAGGGCTAAAGTTTTGGCTCAAAAGGCCGCTCAGGCTATTGCCGCCTCTGCCGCTTACGACCAGGCTATTACATATTTGGAAGAGGCGACCAGTCTGGCTCCGGAATGGGCGGAAGGCTGGAAGTTTTTGGCCAAAGTTTACCTTCAGCTAAAAAATTATGCCAATGCTTCTAGGGCTTACTCTCACTTGGTAAGGTTGAATCCTGGCAATTTTGAGCTCAAGCGCGAGTATGCTAAATGTCTGGTTGAAGACAGTAAATACGATGAAGCGCAGAAAATTTGGCAAGAAATTCTCGACCGCAATGGCAATGACGCCGAAGCAGTCTACTACATGGCCGTTATTGCTTACAATCAAGAGTATTACGAAGATTCTTTAAAATTAACCAAAGATGCCTGTATGCTTAAGCCTAATTTTTATAAGGCCATGGCGCTGCAGGTGAAAATTTATACTAAGCAGCACAGCTATCACGATGCCAATAGAGTTTTGCAGGCGCTGAAAAAAGATTTATCTCCGGATAACCCTGCTTTAGTTGAGGCTGAGTCTCAAGAAGAGGCTATTACCAAAGGCATTAATTCCCAGCGTTGGGCCATTGCCATATGTGTCGGTGTAGTTGTCGGTTTTATTATATTGGCTCTCTATGCTAAGCGTTTGACGACCAAAATTAATATTAAGGCCCCGCCTGAAGAAATGGACAGCATGGCCGAAGATTCAATTTGCGACTATGTTCTGGCTCATATGCGCAGTATTACCCAGCTGCCTCGCGGTCTGTGCTGGTGTCTTTCCATGGACGGACGGCACATAGAGCTGATGCGCAGTGAATTAATTGACGATCCCAGTGCCTTCGCTTTGCGTTCGTTTAATCGCAACAGCATAAACGATTTTGTGGAGTGCTTCGGCAAAGCTCCTTTCCTTTATAAAACTGTCAGTAAAGATGCGCTGTTTAAGGAAACTTTCCCGGGGTTGGCGGAAGAACTGCACGGCGTGGAGATCAATGTCGGTGTGCCGATTGTTTGGCAGAGTGAGTTTTTAGGTTTAATTCTGCTCGGACGAAGCCGCAATTCCGATCGGGAAGAGGCTAGGCGCAATTTTGACAGAGGCATGGAGCGCATGCAGGAAATTTCAGAGCAGGGAGCTGCTGCTCTGGACCGTTTGCGTCAGCGCAAAATGAAAGATACTGATACGCGCACCGGTTTGGGCAACCGCGACTACTTTGAGCGCAAGATTATTGATATAAGCCGCGGATGTTTTATGGTTGAGCAGCCTCTGTGTGCTTTTATGGTTACTATCGACCAAGCGAGCCGTATTTTGGAGACGCGAAGTGAAGAATTCGGTGTCGAATTCCTTTACAAGATCGGCGCTTTGCTGCAGTCAGCTTTGGCTAAAGAGCCTAACGTGACTCTGTGCCATCTCGATAACTGCGTTTTTGGTGTTATTGCTCCGGAGCGCAATGCTGACGAAGGTATACGCATGGCCACAACATTGCAGACTTTTATGGCTCAGGCTGAACTTCCCGACACAAACGAGTCTGCGACAGCTTTAGTAGCCTGGACGCTGTTCCCTGAAGATTCTAACGATCCCAAAATGTTGCGGGCCGTGTTAAGTCGTGCTTTCCGTGATGCTCGCGTATCTGGAGGCAATAAAATTGTCCGCGCTGAAAAGGTAACCGAAGCTACCAAGGCTGCTTCTGCTCCGGTAGTAGAGCAAGCTCCTGAAGAAAAACTTATCATCCGTCGCAATACGCCGGTCGGTTCGGCTCCGGCCGGTGCGGCCGCCGGTACTTTGCCGGGTATTACCGTGCCCAAAATTACGGCTGCTTCTCAGCAGAATGCCCCCTCTGCAGCTCCTTCTGCTCCTACTATTGGAGTTCAGCAGAGAAGAGCGGGGGCTTCTGCCGTTTCGGTCAATTTGGCCGGAGCTAGTATTACGGCTGCCTCCCGTCCTATGCGCACACCTACGGTGGCCGCTGACGGCGGCAAAGTAGAGCGCCTTTCTTTGCCCGGCCATCCTGCCCGTCCCAATTTGGCTTCACCTTCGCGCTTAAGCATCGGACGCAATACTCCTCAGGCCGAGCCTTTCAAATTGGAAATTAAGCTCGATGAGGATGGTGTCGATGTCGATACTCAGTTCTGTGGCGAGGAAACTTTCATGAGTGTACTCGACGACGAATTGCATATGGCTGACGAATCTGGCGAAAACTGCGCCGTCGTCTATCTCCGGTTTGCTAACTTGAGTGAACTTAGAGGCAAGGGCAAAGAGGCTTACCTGCGCATCCGCAAAGAAATTGCCGCTTTAATTAATGCTTTCCTCAGTGATAACGATATTCCGGGCCTCATTGGGGAAGACGATTTAGCAGTTTTTATGGTCGGCGGTAGTCAAACAGCAGCTAAAAATTTAGCTGACAGAGTAAGACTCACAGCTTCTAATATCGGAGCGGTGAAACTGGCTATAGGTATTGTGGTGCGCAAAGCCAACACTTCGGACGGCAAAGGTCTGATAGCGGCTGCTTCCAGACTGGCTGTCGGAGAGGGTATCCATACAAATTAGGACATACTGAGCTTTTGAAAAAAAACGCCTATTGCCAAAAATTCGGGGGCCGGCTGCTTACAGTACTAATTGTGTGTGCTGTGAGCTGGCTGACCTTTTTGTTCGTCTGTATTTGCTCGTCGAAATTTAACTCATACAGCTGCTGCCGGGCCAACCAGTGCAATCTGAGAGGTGCTCTGCTGCTGTATCAGCATATTGACGAGAACGGGCAGTATCCTGATTCTCTCGATGTATTGGTGCCTCACTACTTTTATGAGTTGCCCGAATGTACCGAAGGAAAGTACCAGTATCAAGTTAGGCAAAACGAGCACGGCAGCTTTAGTTCTTACGAACTAATTTGCACCGTTCACGGTCGTATAGAATGATTATCAGGCTGGGTGCAGCCTTCGGCTGTTTTTTACAGAAGTGGTTAGGGAGTTGGTCTCATGGCTGCAGACAAAATAAAATCGGATGACTTATCGGCAAAGGCTGCAGCGGTCCAGACCGTCGGCAGTGAAGCTGAGCTCTTTTCTCAGTGTTTTTTGGAGTCTTTGGGCCATGATATATCGTTTTATCAAGATACTCCGGAAAGTTCCGGCGAAACTGAAGACATAAAAGAAGCTGAGGCGCTTACAGATGCGGCTGAAGCTGTACAAAACGATAAACTTCCCACTTCCTTAACTTCTGCTGCAACTGATTGTAAGTCCGAGGCCGATTTAACTGGCCAAGAGCCGACAGCGCAGCATACAAATTGTGAAGCCGAGGAGCTCAATAATGAATCTCAATCTGCTGCCGAGGAAGAGAGCGAACGGGATATTCCCAAATTGCGCATAGTTTTTGCCGGTATGGATGGCCGCTTCTCCACTACAGCGCTGCAAGTATTGGCTGGAGCACACCATATTGTGGGCATTATCCATTCTCAGCCGCGCCGCAGCGGAGGCAGTTTCTTGGAAACTTGGATGCGTGCTGGCAAAGGAGCGGGCAACTTAAAAAAATTTGCCGACTATTACGGGTGCCCTTTCTTTTCTGCCAAGCGTGAATACAACTATGAGCTGTTGCGCTTTGTGAAGCACTTGAAACCTGATCTTATTTGTGTTTCCAATTTCTCCATAATATTGCCCCCCGATATTTTTGAAATACCAAAATACGGAGCTATAAATCTGCATCTGTCGGCTTTGCCTACTTACCGCGGTCCCAATCCGTGGCTCTGGATGTTTTACGATGGTTGTACCGAGAACAAATATGTAGTTCATCAAATAGATGAAGGTGAAGATACCGGGCCGATTTTAGCGGAAAATTCCTACAATATACCTCCTAATGTCACGGTAAGTGAGTTGGCAGACTGTGTGCTCCCTAATGCTGCCTGTTTAATGCTCAGGGTAGTTGATGACATCGCTTTGGGCAGGGCCTCGTCGCGTCCGCAGCCTACCGAAGGAGAGCTGCGCCGGGCTCGCTATGTAAAACCTGGCGAACCGCTGATTAATTGGCAGGAGTGGGGGGCAGAACGAGTGGCTTCTTTTTTAAGAGGAGCCAGCGTTTGGTATGAACCTTTTTCTATTTTTCCCTGTTTGGTGCGCGTTTATGAACCGGCAGTTTTAGGCAGCAGCAGAGGCAAGGCGGGCACTAATCATTGGCGCCTGTGGTACGGTTGGATCTCTTGCCGTGACGGCATTGTACCTTATAAAGTTTATATTAGACGTTACGAATTTTGGCGTCTGTTCGTGCCACTGCTTATTTTGTTGCTTCTGGCCGTATTATTTTAAAAATCCGATTTCCCGGTTAAAGTTTGGGGCAATTTTTTTATTGGTTTTAATTGAAAATAGCTTATAAAAAGCCCTCGGCCGTTCAGTTTGAACGACAGCCGAGGGCTTTTTTTTGCAGTGTAATGCTACTTCATAAACTAGTCATAATCGAATAGGTGGGGCAAAATTTCTTCCGCTTTGCCGTTAATTTGTTCTATAGAGCTGCCGCTATACGAAAGTTCTTCCAAATTTACAATAACTACTCTGGCTCCGGCCCGTTCGGCAATAGGCACGAAACCGGCGGCCGGGTAAACAATACCGGAAGTCCCCACCACCAGAAACAGGTCGGCGTGCTCTAGTAAATCGTATGAGGAAGCGATAACTTCCGGGTCGAGTGATTCGTTGAACAGCACAATATTGTAGCGCAACGGAGCGCCGCAGTGGCTGCATGAACGGAACTTTATTTCTTTATCCGCAAAAGATGGCGAGCAGTAGCGGCTGCATTGGGAGCGGTGAATAGTGCCGTGCAGCTCAATTACGTTTTTGCTGTCGGCCTTTTGGTGCAGTTCGTCTATGTTTTGAGTTAATATCCAGGTGTTCTTGGTGCGTTTTTCCAGCTCCGCCAGAGCAAAGTGGGCTGGATTAGGGGTAACCTCATTCGATTTTTTGCGCACAAAAGCGAACGCATCCCAAACTTTTTGGGGGTGGCGTTTGAGAGCCTGAGCAGTAGCGCATTCTTGAATGTCTCTATCGGTCCAGAGTCCGCCCGGGCCGCGGAAAGGAGCGATTCCCGAAGCTGCGGAAATGCCTGCGCCGGTTAAAACTACAATGTTGGGGTAATCTTTGACGCGAATTTTTTCGGTCATTTTTTCACCTCTGGCAGCCGTCTATTTTTGTGGCGGAGATTATTTTGAATTTAGCACATCGGATAGTTTAAATCAATTAAATGAATTGAACCGCACCGGTTCGGAGTTTTTGCCCACAGTTGTTCGGTTGTTGAGCAATTCTGCGGCAGAGTCTGCTGAAAAAATTTGTACTTTGTGACCTAAGTTAGCAGGCATATTATCAACTTGCTTGTGCTCTGAAAATGTTTTTTCTGCCCGAATGTAAAAGTGCAACGAGCGGGCGGGCCGCTTTCGGATGAAAATATATCGGTCGAAAATATAAAAAGTCCGATTTTGCGGCAGAAGAGTAAGGTGACGTTACTTTACGGAATAAAATTTGCTCAAAAACATGAATTTTTGACTATATTCCGGAATGTACACCCGATAAAAAGGAGCAAAAACGCCATGATTGATACAAAGAAAGAACAAGAGCGTGACGAGTTGCACCGTGCGATATGGGCCATTGCAGACGAGCTGCGTGGTGCCGTGGACGGGTGGGATTTCAAGAATTATGTCCTTGGCACAATGTTTTATAGATATATCTCCGAAAATTTAACCAATTACATTAATGCCGGAGAGCAAGAGGCCGGTAATACTGAATTTGATTATGCTCAAATGTCAGATGCCGATGCCGAGGAAGCACGTAAGGGACTAGTTGAAGAAAAAGGTTTCTTTATTCTACCCTCTGAGCTGTTTTGCAATGTTAATCTTAGAGCGGATAATGACGAAAATCTGAATGAGACTTTAGAGCGTGTATTCAACCATATTGAAGCTTCTGCCAAAGGCTCTTCCTCTGAAAGTAGCTTTGCCGGGCTGTTTGATGATTTCGATGTAAACAGCAACAAGTTAGGCTCTACGGTTGCCAAAAGAAATGAACGCCTTGCCAAGCTTCTGCACGGTGTAGCAGACATGAACCTTGGCTATGTGAAAGATCATGACATTGATGCCTTTGGTGATGCCTACGAATATCTGATGACTATGTATGCATCTAATGCCGGCAAATCTGGTGGCGAGTTTTTTACTCCGGCAGATGTTTCCGAACTGCTCACCAGACTTGGCACAGTTGGCAAGACTGAAATTAATAAAGTTTACGACCCTGCGTGTGGCTCTGGTTCTTTGCTTCTGAAAGCGGAAAAGGTTCTGGGCAGAGATGCCGTCCGAAACGGCTTTTACGGACAAGAAATTAATATTACTACTTATAACCTTTGCCGTATCAACATGTTCCTGCATGATATTAGTTTTGATAAGTTCGATATTGTCTGCGAAGATACTTTGACTGCACCGCAGCATTGGGATGATGAGCCATTTGAATTGATTGTTTCCAATCCTCCGTATTCTATTAAGTGGGCTGGCGATAGTAATCATCTGCTGATTAATGACCCTCGTTTTTCTCCGGCTGGGGTTCTGGCACCGAAATCTAAAGCTGACCTAGCCTTTATTATGCACTCTCTTTCTTGGCTGGCGACAAACGGAACGGCGGCTATTGTTTGCTTCCCCGGAATTATGTATCGTGGCGGTGCAGATCAAAAAATAAGGAAGTATTTAGTTGACAATAACTTTATTGATTGCATTATCCAGTTGCCGAGTAATTTGTTCTTTGGCACTTCCATTGCAACTTGCATTATGGTTTTGAAAAAAGGCAAATCCGACAATAAAACCTTGTTTATTGATGCTTCTAATGAGTGCATTAAGGTAACGAACAATAATAAGTTGACCCAGGCTAACATAGATAGAATTGTGGAGACTTTTGCCAGCCGTACAGAGGAAGCCCATTTTTCCCATTTGGCAAGCTATGAGGAAGTCGAGAGTAATGACTACAACCTTTCTGTGTCCACCTATGTTGAAGCCAAAGACACTAGAGAGGTGATTGATATTGTGGCTCTGAACGCCGAGATTGAGAAAATAGTTGCTCGTGAAAATGTGCTTCGTGCAGAAATAAACAAAATTATTGCGGAAATTGAGGGAGGCATATGAGTAGACTTGATGAGTTAATTCAAGAATACTGCCCGAATGGCGTTGCATATGTTGACTTGGAAGCTGTATGCTTGATTTCTAAAGGCGTTCAGTTCAACAAGAAAGATATGCATAATGAAGGGGCATACCCTGTTATTAACGGAGGTATAAACCCATCGGGCTATATTGAGCAGTACAATCAAGAGCAAAACACGATTACGATTTCTCAAGGTGGTGCATCTGCCGGATATGTTAATTGGCTTGATACAAAGTTTTGGGCAGGAGCACATTGTTATGTACTTAAACCAACAAGCAAGGTCTTGAATCGCTATTTGTTCCATTTTGTGAAGTCGAAAGAATATAAATTGCAAGAGTGTCAGTATGGGGCTGGCATTCCTGCTCTTGCTAAATCCACGGTTGCATCTTTAGAAATCCCTGTTCCGCCTATTGAGGTACAGCGTGAAATTGTCCGTATTCTGGACAATTTCACGGAGCTTACAGCGGAGCTTACAGCGGAGCTTACAGCG
>JBJEGC010000005.1:107806-154000 GCA_051874695.1 Candidatus Bruticola sp. | reverse complement strand
CGTATCGGAAGGTGCGGCTGGATCACCTCCTTTCTACGGAGCTCGCTGAGCCTGCTTAAGGTGGGTTGAAGCGAAACTCTAGGTCGATCGCTTACACGTAATAAGCTATCTGGTTTAGAAGTTGCTGTTCAAAAGTTTTTCAATAAAAAAGAACGTTCTGCTTACAAAGCAGGGCGTTTTTTTTTTGCTTTTTCGGTGTAAGCTGCCGGTAGAGGCACAGTCGGGCTGGGTCGGCTAGCCTCCTGGGAACTCGTTGTACTTTTTCAAAAAGTACCAGCCGGAAGTGGGGCTTTCAGTTTAACCCATCTTGCAAGAAGTCTCCCGCCTCTGTAGGCGTGAGTACGTTCACTCTTGGCATTCATTTACTATTGCAGTTGTATAAGCTGCTTTGCACTTCCGGATCGTATCTGTCTTTCCGGAGAAGGATAGAAAATGCTCTGGTGGAAAAAACCGAAAAAAATTGTGGAGTAAGGCAAACCAAAGAGAATGCGCAGACTGTTATTCGGAATTTTAATGCTGCTTTCCATATGCTTGGCAGCGCCTTTGTCATCGCGTGCCGATAGCGAATCGACAACATCTTTAGATTATCATCCTTACGGCGAATTGGGTATAAAAGTTATGACCCGTGGCAATGCTCACAACGTAGCTGCGCTGTTGGCCGATCCTTCCGTCCGTATCTTTATTCTGCAGGTTCCTTTCGATCAATTCGATCTAACTTGCTGCCCCGATATTGTGAAGTGGGTGCGTCAGGGACACTCTCTGTGGTTTTATGATTCGCGCTATGCTCCTTATTTCGGTATGAAGGCTTACGCTCTTTCCGGGAAGCAGTTTAAAGGGCGCGACGAATCCGGCGATCTGGGAGAACAAAAATATGCTGGACGCGCCGCCGGTGTGCTTACTATGAGCAAACAAGACGTCATGTCCGGTGTCGGTCAGTGTACGGTATTTCTGCCTTTAGTAGGTAACGATACTTACAGCGCTGTAGCCTTGGGCGGCGATACTTTGCCTTTGCTCCAGTTTGCATCCGATTCTCCCGCTTTGGCAGCCATGCGCCGCGATGGTAAAGGTTTAATCGTGTTTAAGCCTCTGCTGTGGCCTGAGTCTCTGTCTGGCAAACGTTTTCAGTACAACTTGTTAGAATATTCTGCCGGCTTTGGTGTTCCCGGCGTGGGTGGAGAAGGACGCATAGGCGAGCTAATCGGTCCTGAAGCCGACTATATTGAAACTGATTTTAAGGCTGAGGCTATGCTTCCTCAGCAGAACAATTCTGCCGAACCGTCTTCCGAAGGCTACGTATATGCCAAGTCCTTTAAAAACAATCAGGTTTCTCCTGAAGCTATTGAAGCGGCGCAGGCCCAACAGCGTGCTCAAAGTCTTCAAGAGCAGCCCACAATGTCCGAGGAAGGACGTTGGTCCGACAAGTTCGCCACCGAGAGCCGTTTAGGAAACGAAGTTAATACTAAGTTAGAATCGAAAATTTTACCTGAAGAAGTTCAGCCTAAGTCTGCTCCTTCGGAAAATGTTCCTAACCTTGAGGCCGCAGAAGGGCGCGATTTCGACATTGTAGTTCTGCGCAATGGCGATACTTTCATTGGACGCTGCCACAACCGCGAAATTATGTTAGAAACAACTGCTGAAAGTGTGAAATCTGCTCCTGCCGAATTTAAAAGCATCCTTTTTAGTACCGACAGCTGGAGCCTTGACAAATGCGAAATGGGAGACGGGCGCCGTTTATCTGGTTATATGTTGACTAACGAATTCTATTTTTCCAATGAAAATGGCGATCGCACTTTTAAGAAAGAGTCGATCAAAAATATCCGTTTTCGCGTTCCCGCCGATCAAATCAAACGTTAACTTTTATTAGCGAATTCCTTGAGCGCTTCTGCAGATTGTCTAAAACTGCAAAGGCGCTGCTTTTTTAGGAGCATAAATTATGAGTTCAGATTATCCGCAAAATTTCGATGAGCTTTTCCGGAAAGCCGTGCTAGAGTGGGCCGAGCACGCCCAAAAAGAAAGTGGTTCGGAAAAAGATAAGCCTATCGATTTTCCTAAAGTTCTTCCTGAAGCTATGCAAGATGCGATTAAGCAGTTTGGGGAGCAAATCCGTATGCTGGATGAGAATATTAAGGCTTGTGAAGAGGCTGGCTCCGTTAATGAATCGGCTGCCGGAGCTTCAACTGACAGCAATTTTACACCTCAGTTTCTGTTTGGCGCCGATCTGCAAAAAGTTCGTCAAGAAATGGCTAAAAAGGGCGACAAGTTTGAAGACAAAGCTGAGATGGCGAATTTAAATGCTGAAAACGTTTCCGCTTCCTTAAATATAGGCAATACAGACGCCGAAAGTAAAAAAATGGCAGATGAGCGTTCAGATAAGGCCGATTCCGCTAAGGCTGAACATAAAAACTGCGCCGACGCTTCTCCGTCGGAAGTTTCTCAAAAAGAGTCTGAAGTACCTGAAACGAATCGCAGCTGCCCCGATTTTAGCGCCTATCCTTTGGAAAATTTATTTAATGACGGTCAGGATACGGAAAATGATCGCTCAGACAAGATAAACCTCGATGATCAGCTTACCCCCCGACAGGTAGTAGAAGCTCTCGATCGTTATATCGTCGGCCAAGAGCGGGCTAAAAAAGCTGTGGCTGTAGCCTTGCGAAACCGTTATCGCCGGGAAAAACTGCATAGTGAGCTGCGGGAAGAAATTATACCCAAAAATATTTTAATGGTTGGGCCTACCGGTGTAGGCAAAACTGAAATAGCTCGCCGTTTGGCCAAATTGGTGGGAGCTCCGTTCCTTAAAGTGGAGGCCACCAAATATACTGAAGTTGGCTATGTAGGCCGCGATGTCGAATCTATGATCCGCGATTTGGCTATGGTGGGTGTGCGCATGATAGAGCGCGAACGCCTTGGCAAAGTGAAGTACGAGGCCCGGAAGGCTGCCTTGGAGCGCCTTTTAGACGGTCTGCAGGGACGGGAAGCTAAAAGTTCCGATGCGCATCACCATATTTTTGACATGTTCGGCAACAAAAGCTCTAAAGCCAAAAAGAGCAACCTCAACTCCGATTTGGCCTCTCTGGGGAGGGCAGAACTTTACGAGCGTCTTTACAAAGGCGAATTAAACGATCGTTTGGTAGAAGTTGAACTTGAAGAAGAATCATCCCAAGAAGTTCAAGTTGTGACTGGCGACAGTGAAGAAATAGGCGTCAGCTTTCAAGATTTCTTCGGGTCAATCTTACCTAAGAAGCGCTCGACCCATAAACTGCCGGTGCAGAGAGCTTTCCAAATGCTAGAATCCGAGGAAGCTAAAAAGCTAGTTGATGGTGACGACATCAAACGTGCTGCCGTTGAATTGATTGAAAACCAGGCTATAGTATTTTTAGACGAACTCGACAAAGTGGCCGATCGCGAGGGCAGCAGTCACGGGCCCGACGTCTCCCGAGAGGGCGTACAGCGCGATATTCTGCCTGTAGTAGAAGGATGTTCCGTAAATACCAAGATTGGGCCTATCCGTACCGATCACATACTTTTTATTGCGGCTGGAGCTTTTCATGAAACTAAACCCTCCGATTTAATACCTGAACTTCAAGGACGCTTCCCCATTCGGGTTACCTTAGACAATTTGAAAGAGGAAGACTTTAAGCGCATTCTCACCGAACCTAAAAATTCGCTGACCCGCCAGTACAAGGAGTTGCTGTCTACCGAAGGCATAGAAGTGGAGTTTACCGATGAAGCTATCGACGAATTGGCTTCTATGGCCTGTCAGGTGAACGAACAGAACGAAAATATTGGCGCTCGCCGCCTGCATACGCTATTAGAGAGAGTTTTAGAAAAAATTTCCTTTGAAGCTCCGGAAATGGAAAAAGGACCTGTGGTCATCGATCGTGAGTACGTATTGGCCGAGTTAAAAGATATTTGTCAGAGCCGCGATCTCTCGCGTTTTATTTTGTAAGTTCTTTTCTTAGGCAAAGATCTTGTAATTTGTTGACTGCATATAGGTGTAAATGATAAAATATCGCTGCAATTTTCAGCCTGCCGCTTTTTTGCCGAAGTTGGGGCAGAGCTGAGCAAATAAGTCGCAGCAGTTCTTTCTTTAGTGCTCTGGGTGCTCTTATTCAGGGGGGCGTTGTTTCGCCGATTTGGATCGGACTTGAATGAGGGTAAGAGCGCTTTTCGGAAACTGCGAGGCGGCGCGGCTCCTTTCGCAATAAAAAAACTACATAAAGCCGCGTCGGTACAACCCAGGAGGATAAAATGGCATTAATCAGCATGAAGCAGCTCTTAGAAGCCGGTGTTCACTTTGGTCACCAGACCCGCCGCTGGAACCCCAAGATGGCGAAGTTCATCTTCACCCAGCGCAATGGCATCTATATTATCGACCTGCAGAAGACCGTAGCTAAACTCAAAGAGGCTTATGCTTTCTTGAAAGCCGTTGTCAAGGGCCAGTACGATTACGAGAACCGCCGTATCACCGAAGTCCCTATGTTCGACCCTCGCCCCGTTCTGTTTGTGGGCACCAAGAAACAGGCTCAGGACACCATCGCCGAAGACGCCGTGCGCTGCAACGAGTTCTTCGTCACTCAGCGCTGGTTGGGCGGTATGCTCACTAACTGGAAGACCATCCAGACTCGTATTGCTCGTTTGCGCGAGTTGGAAAATATGCGTGAAGATGGCACCTACGACAGCCTTACCAAAAAGGAAGTTCTTCGTTTAGAAGACGAGCGCAAGAAACTTGAGAAGTTCTTGGGCGGTATCAAGAACATGAAGAGCCTGCCCGGCGCCCTGTTCGTAGTCGACCCCCGCAAAGAGTACATCGCCGTAAACGAAGCTCGCAAGCTTGGTATCCCTGTTGTAGCTATTGTCGATACTAACTGCGACCCCGACGTAATCGATTATCCCATCCCCGGCAACGATGACGCCATCCGTGCCGTCCGTTTACTGACCGGTAAAATTGCTGACGCCGTTATCGAAGGCAAGTCTGAGATGGAAATAGTCATCGATGAAGCCTCTGTCGAGTCCGCTGAAGCTGTCGACGAAGCTGCCGACGAGACTGTCGAAAATGCCGAGGCTATTACTAAGGAAGTCGCCAAGAACTTCACCGAAGAGAAGAACGACAACGACATCCCCGGCGGCGTATGGCGCGCTGAAGACTAATCAGTATTTTTACCCGGCAGAAGAGGCTGTTTCAAGTTAAGCTTGCTGCCTGTCTCTTCTGCTCTTTTTGTGTGAATATTTTCAAGAGGTATATATTTTAATGGCTACAGTTACTGCTGCTCAAGTAAAAGAACTCCGCGATCTTACCAGCGCTGGTATGATGGACTGCCGCAATGCTCTTAAAGAGTGCGACGGCGACATTAAGAAGGCCCAAGAGTGGCTGCGCCGCAAGGGTATGTCCAAGGCTGAAAGTAAGTCTTCCCGCAACGCTTCCGAAGGCCGTGTAGGCTGCTACATGCACCACACCGGTAAAGTCGGCGTCTTGGTAGAGCTCTATTGCGAAACCGACTTCGTTGCCAAAACCGAAGACTTCCAAGAGCTACTCAAAGACATCTGCCTGCAGATCGCTTCTATGAATCCTAGCTACGTCTCTCGCGATCAAGTTCCCGCCGATTTCATTCAGAAAGAGATCGAAGGTTACAAGAAGAACGCCATCGAGAACGGCAAGCCTGAACAGATTGCTGAAAAGATTGCCCAGGGTCAGGTTGATAGCTTCCTCAAAGAGAGAGTACTCCTCGAGCAGCCTTTCGTTAAAGACAACGGCGTAACCATTGGCGACAAAATTAAGCAAGTTATCGGCAAGCTCGGTGAGAACATTGTTGTAAAACGTTTCTGCCGCATGGCTGTTGGTGAAGAAGAATAATAGTTCTTGTTTTAAGTCTGTTTTGTCATGAGAGCCTCGTTTTTTTGAACCTCGAGTTTGAAAAGGCGGGGCTTTTTTTTTCCGCATTTGTGCCGACTGAATCGGTTGGTCTCAACTAAGGGCAGAACCGGTCAAGCGCACTTAAAGAGGGAGGTCCTGGCTAAATTGCGTTTTAAGCGTATTTTATTGAAATTATCCGGCGAAGTTTTAGCTGGTCAGCGTGGTTTGGGTATTGAGCAAGAAGCTGTTTTCAGTTATGCTGAGCAGGTGGCCAAAGTAGCTGAAAGCGGAGTAGAAGTAGGCATAGTTCTAGGCGGAGGCAACTTCTGGCGGGCGCGCATGGCTCCCTACATGGAGCGCTGCAGTGCCGATTCTATGGGTATGCTGGCCACTATAATGAACGGTTTGGCTTTTGCCGATGCGCTTAGAGCTCAGGGACGTGAAGCTGTAGTTATGTCGGCTGTGCATGCCCCTCAGTTCGCTCAGCTCTTCGATGCCGGAGCCGCTCGCGAGCATTTGTCCGCTAAGCGCATAGTTATTTTTGCTGGCGGTACGGGAAATCCTTATTTTACTACCGATTCCGGTGCTGCCCTACGCGGTTTGCAAATTCAAGCCGATATTGTGCTTAAGGGGACTCTTACCGACGGTGTTTACGACAGCGATCCGCATAAGAACCCTGAAGCTAAGCGTTTTGACTCTCTTACCTTTACAGAGGCTCTTAAGCGCGGTTTAAAAGTTATGGATAGTACAGCTTTTTCGCTGTGTCGTGACAATGGTTTGCCTGTTTACGTGTTTAATATTACCGTACCCGGCAATTTGTATAAAGTTGTTGTTGACGGTGCTGAAATAGGCACTTTAGTTAAGGAGGAACTCCAGTGATAGATCCCAGTATACGCAAAAACGCTGAAGAGAAAATGAAAAAGACTCGTGAGAGTTTAGTGCGCGGTTTCGCTACTATCAGAACCGGTAGGGCTACTCCCGTTCTCCTAGATCGAATTCTGGTCGAAGCTTACGGATCGGAGATGCCTATCAACCAGTTAGCTACTGTCGGTATGCCTGAAGCTCGTATGCTCACTATTACTCCTTTCGACAAGAAAAACATTACCGCTATCGAAAAGGCCATCCAGAAATCCGATTTGGGTATTAACCCGGCTAACGACGGCGTCATGATTCGTTTAGTATTCCCCCCCTTAACTGAAGAGCGCCGCAAAGAGCTGGTTAAGCAGGCGAAAAAAATGACTGAAGAATCTAAGGTCTCTATGCGCAACATTCGCCGCGAAGCCATGGATGGATTGAAGAAGCTCGATGGAGCTCCCGAAGACGAAGTCAAGAAGGCTCAAGACGAAATCCAAAAGATGCTCGACAAATATATTGAAGAGCTCGGTAAAGTTTTCGCCGCCAAAGAAAAAGAAATTATGGAAGTATAGTTACGATGGGGTCTATTAACCCTGACTGTCCCGGCTGCTGGCTGGGACAGGATTATGGCGAGGCGTTGGCTCAGGCTGCTAAGTTGGGGCTAGCTCCCCGCCATGTTGTTGTCACTCGTCCTCCCAGTACAGGTATTGCGCAGGGCCGTTTGCGCCTGTTGGCGGTGCGTCCATATCCTCCGCCGACTGTCTGTTCCTTCCAGAATGAAAGTTTTTGGCAGAATTTAAATAGCGATACTGAGTCTGCCTGTTCTGCCGGTTGGAACGGAGATTGGGAATGGATTTTAGCTTATCCTGTCTTCGAGAGAACGCCTGTGGAGAGCCGTAAAAAACGTTGAGCATTTATAAGTCAGACAATATGGTCGGCTTGGCTGAAAAATCGGCTGCCGAACTGTACAACCTCCTCGATTTGAGCCGTCTGCCCAATCACATAGCGGTTATCATGGACGGCAACAGACGCTGGGCCAAAAAGCGTTTTATGCCGGCTGCAGTGGGCCATAAAGCCGGAGTAGAAGCCTTTCGTACTGTTATGGAGACCTGTCGTAATTTGGGTGTAAAAGTACTGAGTGCTTACGCTTTTTCTGCGGAAAACTGGCAGCGTTCTCCCGCGGAAGTGGCTGTGCTTATGCAGCTTTTTGAGTATTATGCTAAAGCTGAACGCCAAAAAATGCTCGATACCGGAGTGCGCCTGCAGATTATAGGTGATAAAAGCGCTCTTCATCCTTCGGTGTGTCGCGAACTGGAAATTTCTGAAGAGGTTACGGCGCACAACACCGATCTTATACTGAATTTGGCCGTTAACTACGGAGGCAGGGAAGAAATAGTTCAGGCTGCGCGTCGTTTGGCCGAACAGGTGAAGGCCGGCTCTTTGCAGCCTGAAGAGATCGATCGGGAGCATTTTGCTTCTTGGCTCTACACTGCCGGCTGCGGTGATCCCGATCTGCTTATTCGCACTAGTGGTGAACTGCGCTTGAGTAACTTCCTTTTGTGGCAGTCAGCTTATACGGAATTTTATTTTAGTGATATATATTGGCCCGATGTCGACGAAGCGTTTTTGTACAGAGCCATTATTGAGTATCAACAGCGTGGCCGCCGCTACGGCACTTAAAAACTTGGCCTTTAAATTCGGCTGCAGCGGTCGGCATCAGCCTCAATCTGCGGTCAATTGAAGTGGAAAGATCAGGAGCGCGGAAGGAAATTGCACCTTTCGAGCTCCCTTTTTTTGCAGCTTTGCTCCCCAAAAGGCAGGCGGCCTTCGAAAATATAGGGATAAGCGTTTTAGTCTAGAAGCAACAGCCGATTTTTGGGAAAGTATATTTCTATGTTGTTCGGTATCTTAATAATTGTAGTTTTTTTCGTTTTTGCTGCTTTAATGATGAGCCGCAAAGTTCCGGCTTTGTTGGCCTTACCTGCTATGGCGGTTGTGGTCGGCCTTATTGCCGGATCGGCTTACAACTGGCCGGACGGGCAGGGAGGCTTAAGCAATTTTATCTGCGATACCGTCATTACCCAAGGCTCGGTTAAATTGGCTCAGGCCATTATGTTTGCCGCTTTTGGTTCCATCCTTTCGCAAGTTGTCATGCGCAACGGTATAGCAGCCCATCTGATCAGCTTAGCGGCTGAATATGCCGGCAAACATAAAACTTGGCTGGCTGTCGCTCTTACCTTGGCTACTTCCGTATGCTTTACTTCTGTAACAGGTTTGGGGGCTGTTATTATGATCGGTTCGCTGGTAGTGCCTATTTTGATAGGTGTGGGCCTGTCAGCTGAGCTGTCAGCCGGCCTTATGCTCTTTGCCGTGGCTTTAGGTGGTATTTTTAATCCTGCCAACCTTGGTTTCTATCTCGATGTCTTGCAGCTTTCCCAAGAAGTAGTTCAGCGGTACGCGTTGGTATACGGAGGACTTTTTGCTCTGACTGCTTTTGTGTTTTTAGGAGTAGGGTTGTATCGCGAACGAGGCAGTTTCAATTGGGCTGAAGGAGTGGAACTACCGAAAAATAAAGTGCCTGCGGCAGCACTGCTTACTCCTATACTGCCTATTGCTCTTATTTTTTGCTTTCATGTGCCCATTATTCCGGCGTTTATTGCAGGCATACTTTGGGGAGTGTTGACTGTCGATTGGCGCCGCTGCATTAATAATTTAAGTGCCGCCGTACTGGAAGGCTTAAAAGACATAGCTCCAGTTTTAGGCCTATTCGTAGGGTTAGGCATGTGTCTTAACGCCATGATGTCCGAACCGGCTAAACTAGTTATGGCTCCTATTTTAGAGGCCGTTATTCCGCGCCATCCTCTCTCTTTTGTGCTTACTTTTTCTCTGTTGGCTCCTTTAGCTCTCTATCGCGGCCCTCTGAATATGTACGGTTTGGGAGCCGGTATCGCTAGCATTTTGCTCGGCAGTCAACTGATGTCTCCGACAGCCGTTTTAGCGGCTTTTTTCAGTGTCGGCCAGGTACAGGGAGTTTGCGATCCCACCAATACTCACAATGTTTGGTTGGCTCAGTTTACTAAAGTAGGAGCCGAAAAATTGTTAAAAAATGCGCTGCCTTACGTTTGGGTTTTTGTTGTTTTAGCTTTAAGCTGGGCCGCTTTTGGAGCCGGAGCTCTGAATGGGACTCCCTAAATTTTTTTGTTTGGCACTTTTCAATATTTCGGCGCAGCTTGTCAGCAATAGCTTTACAACTGTATTTAAGGTTTTAGGAAATTTTAAGAGGTATAAAAATTGAGCAAATTCCGCGTAGGCATCGATGTCGGCGGCACTTTTACCCATGCAGTGGCCGTAGATAATGACACTTTGCAGGTTAAGGCCCACTGTGTAGCTCCCACTACTCACAAACATGAGCAGGGGGTGGCTGCTGGTATTATTGAGTCTTTCAGGGGGCTGTGCGCTCGGTTGCCTAAAGATGCGGAAATAGTTTTTTTAGCTCACAGTACGACTCAGGCTACCAATGCCTTATTGGAAGGTGACGTCTCTGAAGTGGGCATAGTCGCTTTGGGCGGCGGTTTGGAAGGTGTAAAAGTAAAAAGCGACACCAATATAGGCAACATTGAGTTGGCCCCCGGCAAATTTCTGCGCACCAGAACGACCGTATTGAATCCTAAAGATCCCGATTTCGCCGGACAATTGGTTGGGCAGCTGAGTTCATTCAAAAATAGCGGAGTGGGAGCTTTAGTTGCGGCTGAAGGCTTTTCAGTTGACGATCCGCAGGGAGAGCTTAAAGTTCTGGAAGCTTGTGCTGAGTCAGAGCTTCCGGCCTGTGCTACCCATCAAATGTCGGGGTTGTACGGTTTGAGCGCTCGCACGCAGACTGCCGTATTTAACGCCTGCATATTGCCTAAAATGATTTCCACTGCTCTGATGACTAAGGGAGCTCTGGAGAGTCAGCAAGTCAAAGCTCCCTTAATGGTTATGCGGTCTGACGGCGGTGTTATGGGCATAGACGAAGTGCAGCGCCGCCCGGTTTTGACGCTTTTATCCGGTCCGGCAGCAGGTATAGCCGCCTGTCTAATGTTTCTCAAAGCTTCCGATGCTCTGTTTTTAGAGGTAGGCGGCACTAGTACCGATATTTGCATGATTAAGGATGGCCGGGCGGCGCTTAAGTCGGCTTCTATCGGCGGGCGTGACACTTATTTGCGTACTTTGGACAGCCGCACTTTAGGTGTAGCTGGAGGTTCCATGATCGGTTGGCGTCATGGGTTGCAGATTGGCCCGCGCAGCGCTCATTTAGCCGGTTATGCTTACTGTTCTTTTGCCCCTGTCGAAGAGACGGAATCTTGGCAGGCGGCCGATTTAAAAATTAAAGAAGTATCTCCCTTAGTCGGCGATCCGCACTACTTTACTGTTCAAACTCCCAACGGCAAAGAGTATGCATTAACTTCTACTTGTGCGGCTAATCTGCTCGGCTTAATTCCTGAAGGTGGCTATTCTTCAGGTAATGTCAAGTTTGTAGCGGCTGCTTTTGGAGCTTTGGCCTCCTATTTGGAAGCTAAGGGAGAACGCCCGTCGGCAGAAGGTGCCGATAAAGCCAGAGCTTGGGCCGAGGTTGCACTCAACAAGGCGGCCGATACAATTATACCTACCTTAAAGAAGCTTATTAGCGATTATAAAATGGAAGATCGGCGTATAAAGCTGATCGGCGGAGGAGGGGGCTGTGCTGCTATAGTGCCTTTTACGGCTCAGCGTTTGGGTCTGCCTTTCGAGTTAGCTCAGCAAGCCGAAGTTATTTCGGCTATAGGCGCTGCTTTGGCTATGGTGCGCGAGTGTATTGAGCGCACTATTGTTGATCCCACTCCTGACGACTTACAAAAACTGCGCCACCAGGCAGAGCAGGCCGTCATAAAAATGGGAGCCGAAGCCGACAGTGTAGAGGTTACTGTAGAGATAGATGCTCAGAAAAATTTAGTGCGGGCCGTAGCTCAAGGAGCCATAGCTTTCTCTAATAAGAGTGCTCTGCGGGCGGAGCAAGTTAGCGAAACCGAGCGTCTGGCTGTGCTGCAAACTTCCGGAGCGCCGGGCAGCGTTTATCAATTAGTCGGGAGTACTGGCTTTAGCTATATTTACCGCAGCGAGCTGGAGCGACGTGTCTTTTTCGGCTTATTTAAGAAAAAAGAGAACATTATTTGGGTGACTGATGCTTTCGGCAGCGCCCGTCTGCAACGTCCGGGAGCACTTGTTAAAGAAGGTCAAGTCGGTCAGTTGCGTTCTTTTCTCGACGGTATAGTCAAAGAATATACTTCCTACGGAGATGCCGGAGCCTTGCTTCCGTCTGTTCATTTGGTTTCAGGACACAAACTGTGTGATTTAAGTACTTTAATCAAAGCTGAACAAATGATTGAGTTGGCTTTAAGCGAATTAGGCAGTCTGCCACCGGAAGAAAAAGTTTTTGCCGTTATTGAGCCTAGCGTTTGATGAACTGCCTGCTTTCCCGCCCCGATTTATCCCGTTATCTGGCGCTATTTTACGGCTTGCCGTATAGTGATGAAGAACTTGACAAAGCCCAAGCAGAGTCGGCGCGCTGGCTTCATTTGGTGGGACAAGATCCGCTGGAAGTGTTGTCTGAAAAAGGGTTTAAGATAGAATACCTCTCTTTGAGTGTTCCTGGCGTACTGGTTTGGGGACGTACCGAAATTCGGCAGCGCCGAGTTTATATCGATAGCGAAGCTTTAAAGGTATTAGTTGAGCGCTGCCGCAACGGTTTGCCTTGGACTGTCGATTTTAGTCTGTTGCTACGTTTAACGGCTGCCCATGAGCTCTTCCATATTTTGTCTTTTACAGCAAGTTTGCCCCATACCGAATTGGCTGCAGTTGTATTTTCTCTCTATTTCTGCCGCCGTTAAAGTGTACTTTTGTTATGTTTGTCTAACTTTTTACACACTTTGCAAAGAGCATATCGGCCTAGCTTTTAAGTATAACTGGATCTGTTTTTGCCAGATGTTCTATTGTGAAAATGCGATATTCTCGAAATTGTACAACGGATAGTGGCTAAAATAGCCATTTGTTTAGGCAGGTATTGCTTAACCTGAATATAAAAGTAGACGAATAAATAGAGAGACTTTTGATTTCGATTTATCTTCCTCGGGAGGTTTTATTTTGTTCAGCGAATTTCATAAGCCGTCCAGCGTACAGGAGGCGGCTGCTCTGCGCAGTCGTCTTAGTTCCTCAGCCTATTTAGGCGGCGGCACCATACTTAATACTCTCACTTATGCCAAGGAAGTTCCTGAAGAAGAGCAAGCAACCGCTTTAATCAGTTTATCCGGTCTCAATTTGAAGCAGGTTAAGCTAACCGATGGCGAGTTAGTTATTGGTTCCGGACTCACCCATCAAGAACTGCTTGAAAGCGAGATCATTTTTCCCTCCCTCAAAGAAGCGGCTTCCTACATGGTAAATCGCAACATACGCAACATGGCTACAGTTGGAGGCAATATCGCGCTGCGCGGCACAGCCTGCAATCTGTACTCTATGCTTTTAACTTTAGGAGCCAGGCTTGAGCTCATGAAAGCCGATGGCAGCACTCATTTAGTCAATATCGAAGATTATAACGAGAGCGGTGCCTCTACAGATCTTATTTTAAATGTCCGTGTTTCCGAAGAAATGGGCCGCCGTCGCTTTGCTTCTCGCCGCTACGTGCGCACGCAAAACGATATTTCCATTTTGGCTGCTTACGTTGTAGCCGACGGTGAAGCTGAGCATATTAAAGATATTCGCTTAGTTATGGGAGGAGTTGCTGCTCATCCCCTCCGCTTAACGGAAATCGAGAATAAACTCAAAGGGACTGCTTTGCCCGATCGCGATGCTTTAGTCGCCCAAATCCGTCCTTTGCTCAATCCTGTGGCCGATATCCGCGGCGGCGCTGCTTTTAAGCGTGAAGTCGGTGCCCAGATTGCCGCTTGGTCTGTTTATAAAGCTTTTGGTCAACTTTAGGGAGCTGTGTTAAATAATATGAAAATTACTTTTCGCTTAAATGGTCGGGAACAGCAGGCCGAAGTTGAGCCGCGCGAGAGGGCTGATGCTTTTTTGCGCCGTCTCAATGTGACTTCTATACGTAACGGCTGTAACGGTGAGGGAACTTGTGGAGCTTGCGCCATCCGCTTTAACGGACGGTTGGTAAACTCGTGTATCCTTCTGGCTGCTCAGCTTGACGGTCAAGAGGTTTGCACTGTTGAGTACTATTCAAAACATCGCACTTTGAGCGCGATTCAGTCAGCTTTAGTCGATGTCGGCGTGGTGCAGTGCGGTTATTGCAGTACTGCCGTAGTTTGCTGCATTGAAGAACTTTTAGAGCGTCATCCCAATCCTACCGATGCCGAAATCCGCGACGCTATGTCGGGTATTTTCTGTCGCTGCAACGGTTATCAGCAGTTTTACGATGCTATACGCTTGGCTGTGAAGAGGAAAAATGATCCTAATTTCACTTGTATAGTGGCCCCTTCTTATGCTGAAGGAAAGCGTGTGGTAGGTAAGCCTGCTCGCAAGATCGACAGTCCCAAGTTAGTGCGCGGCCAAAAAGCCTATGTCGAAGATGTCATCGACCCCAATGCCTGCGTGCTGCATATGATGCGTTCTCCTTACGCTCATGCCTACATTAAGTCGATAGATACTTCCGAAGCTCTTAAAGTACCCGGAGTAGTCTATATTTTAACTCACGAAAACTGCCCCGACGTCCATTATAACCAAGCAGGCCAGGGATTCCCCGAGCCTTCTCCTTACGATCGCAAGCTGATTGGCGATAAAGTGCGCCATGTCGGAGATCGTGTGGCCGCTATTGTGGCTGAAAACATGGACGCCGCTCTTGAGGCTGAAAAGAAAATTAAGGTTGAGTATGAGGTTCTGCCTTTTGTTTTAACTGTCGATGAGGCCAAGGCTCCCGGAGCTCCTATTGTTCATAATGCTAAGGTTACCTATATTTGCGGCGCACCCGACAATCTGGAAGAGTATAACAAAAATGTTGATCCCCGCGATGGCGAAGTTATTTACCAGTTCCCTATCCACGGCGATCCTCACCGCAATTTAGCTTCCAGTGTACATGCCGGTATTGGCAATGTTGAAGAAGGCTTTGCCGAAGCCGATCTTATTGTCGACGATTGGTATGACTGCTGCCAAATTCAGTGCACTCCCGTAGAGCCTCACATCGTTTATACGCGCATGGATGGCGATCGTCTAATTATCCACGCCTCCACTCAGGTGCCTTGGCATTTGCGCCGCATTGTGGCCAGCATCATTAAAACTAAGCAGAACAATATCCGCGTTATAAAAGAGCGCGTCGGTGGCGGTTTTGGCGCCAAGCAAGATATTGTATTAGAAGAAGTTTGTGCTTACCTTACTTGGATAACCGGTCGTTCTATCTATCAGCGTTTTACCAGAGAAGAGGAGTTTATCGCTTCCCGTACTCGCCATGTGGCTAAGGTGCGCTGTAAAGTCGGTGCCAAAAAAGACGGTACCATTACAGCCATTTACATGGACGTTCAGGCCAATACAGGCCCTTACGGTTCGCATTGTCTGACGGTGCCCATGAATGCCTGCTCCAAGTCGCTGCCTCTGTTCGATTGTCCCAATATGGCTTTCAATGTCGACACTTGGTATTCCAATATCGCTCCTACCGGTGCCTATCAAGGATATGGAGCTCCTAAAGGTTCCTTCGCTTTGCAGTTGGCTGTAGCTGAAATTTCCCATAAGCTCGGTTTGGACCATATGGACGTCATTGAAAAGAATCGCGTTCATGTTGGTACCAGATTGGAAATTTTGAAGAGTTTGGGTGAAGGACGTGAGGGCCAGGCTGAAACTATCCAATCCTGCGGTTTGGGGCCTGCTCTCAAGCGCGGACGCGAACTGATAGAGTGGGGCAAAAAGGAAGTCAGCGACGACCCCGACATTGCCATCGGCAAAGGATTCGCCATTGTTCAGCAGGGCTCCGGTCTGCCTGGTCTCGATTCAGCTAATGCTGAAGTGCGCATGCTCAGCGACGGCACTTTTATCGTACTTTCTGGAGGCACCGATTTAGGTACCGGTCTTGATACTGTGAGCTGCAAGTTTGTTGCCGAAATTTTGTGTGTCGATATGTCCGATGTCGCCATACTCTCTGGCGATACCGATGTGACTCCCTTCGATGTCGGCGCCTACGCTTCTAGTGGTACTTTCTTCAGCGGCGGTGCGGTGCGCAATGCGGCTGTCAACATGAAAGCCCGCATTTTGGAAGTGGCCTCTAAACTGCTCGATGAACCCGTAGACGATTTAGAAATTGTCCATCACGGTACGGTACAGGGCAAGAAAAATTCCATTACTTTTGCTAAAATTGCCCACTATGCCGAGCAGGGCGACGGCTGCGGTCAGCTGATGGCTTACGGCCATTTCATTGTTGACAAAGCTTCTTTCCCTTACGGAGCCCATTTTGCTCAGGTAGCCGTGAATAAGCGCACCGGCGAAGTAAAATTGCAGAAGTACTTCTGTCTGGAAGATTGCGGTACCCCGATTAATCCTGAATTGGCCTTAGGTCAAATGTACGGTGGCGTGCTTAAAACTATTGGTCATTCTCTTACAGAAGAAATGATTTATGACAAAGAGACTGGCCGCTGCTTGACTGCCGATTTTACCGATTATAAAGTGCCCATGATACTCGACCTGCCGGAAGTGTTCGTTTCGGAATTAGTGCCTACCGACGATCCGTTAGGTCCCTTCGGAGCCAAGTCTATTTCGGAAATTACCTGCAATGGTGCCGCTCCTTGCATCGCCGAAGCTATTTACGATGCTGTGGGTGTATGGGTGCGCCAGTGGCCTTTCACGGCTGAGCGCATTCTCAGAGCTATGGGCAAAATAGAGTAAGGCTTAATGGTGTGCAGCGGCTGTCCGCCCTGCCTGTAAAAGCGCCCCCCTTCTGTTCAATAAGTCAGTTAGGGGGGCGCTTTTACATAAAATGCTAAGTCTAATCGAGCAAAAGCAGGGAAGCTTGGGTATATATTGCCCCTGTAGAGGCAGAAATACGTTTGTTTTCCCCAAAAAAAAAGGGTTTAAATGGCTGTGTGGAAATGGCCCAAGATATGCAGACTCAACCCGATTATGTAAGTTCTATCGATTCATCAGACGCCGAAAATGCGCAGTCTTCTCTCTGGGAGCGTTGGAAAGCGATGGCTGCCAGAGCCGCATCTTTCCAAGCCAGAATTTTGCTGACCATATTTTACTGGATATGTGTTACACCGTTTGCCGTTTGTGTGAAGCTTTTTGCCGATCCTTTAGGCATGAAGAAAGACGGGCGTGGCGGATCTTGGCAGCCTGTACATACCAGTGATAAGGCGAGGGCTCAATTCTAATGCATGTTCTAGGTATTTCTTGTTTCTATCACGATTCGGCCGCAGCTATAATTGTCGACGGTCAGGTAGTAGCTGCTGCCGAAGAAGAGCGCTTTTCTCGTGTGAAGCACGATTTCGCTTTTCCGAAACGGGCTATTCAGTTCTGTCTCGATTCTGCTTTTTGCAAGGCGGAAGAACTCGATTTGGTAGTATTCTTTGAGAAGCCGTTCCAGAAATTTGATCGTCTGCTTATGTCTTCTATGGCCTCGTGGCCTAAGTCGGCTGTCGCCTTCCGAGAGTCTTCCTTAGTGTGGCTGCTGGACAAGTTGTGGGTGCAGGCCTTTTTGCAGGAGCAGCTGGGAATAGCCAAAGATAAGATAGTTTTTTGTTCGCACCATCTTTCTCATGCAGCCAGTGCTTACTATTGTTCAGGTTTTACTAATGCTGCGCTTTTAACTGTTGACGGAGTGGGCGAGTGGGCCACAGGTACTCGCGGTTCCGCTTGGGGAAATCAAATCCATCTCGATGATGAAATGCGCTTTCCGCATTCTGTGGGCTTGCTCTACAGCGCTTTTACAGCTTTCTTGGGGTTCCAGGTAAATGAGGGCGAGTATAAAGTGATGGGCATGGCTTCTTACGGCAAGCCTACCTTCTTCGATACTATATTTAAACATTTGGTGCGTTTAGATAACGATGGGTCCTTCACTCTCGACATGGACTACTTCGCCTTTCATCGCTCCGCTTATCATTCTTTCAGCGATAAGTTCTGTGACCTTTTCGGACGGCCGCGCACTCCGGAAGAGTCGAATCTGCTCGATCCTCATTATGCTAATATCGCTGCTTCCATTCAGGCTGCAACCGAGGAAATTTTGGTCCGCCAAGCACAGGCTCTGCGCCGCAAGTACGGACATGAAAATTTGTGTTTAGCCGGAGGAGTGGCCTTAAACTCTGTTGCTAACTCGCGTATTTTCCGAGAATCGGGTTTCTCCAACATTTATATCCATCCGGCAGCTGGCGACAACGGCGGAGCTTTAGGAGCCGCTTTATGGGGGTATTATAATGTTTTAGGAGGCACGCAGCGTTATCGTTTGCTTACTCCTTACTTAGGTCAGGAGCACGATGACTACGCTATAGCTGACTATTTGCGCTCTCAGAACTGTAAGTTCAGAGAATTGCCCGATATGAATTCTGTATATCAGGAAATATCAGCTCGCTTGGAAAGTGGTCAGGTTGTAGGCTGGATGAAAGGCCGCTTCGAATGGGGACCTCGGGCTCTGGGTGCCCGCTCCATTTTGGCTGATCCGCGCTCTGCCTATATGAAAGATTTAGTTAATGCGCGCATTAAGTTCCGCGAGCCTTTCCGCCCCTTTGCTCCGTCTGTTTTAGCTGAAGGCATCGAAGATTATTTCGATATTCCCAATCCTCTTTTAATTGATCCTTTGCGCTTCATGCTTATGGTTGTACCTGTGCGCCCAGAGATGCGTGAAGTGATTCCTGCAGTTACCCATGTCGACGGAACTTCTCGCATTCAGGCTGTTTATCAGCAGGAGAGTCCCTATTATTACGAGTTAATTAAAGCTTTTTATCAACGTACCGGCGTACCCCTAGTATTGAATACTTCCTTTAATCTGAGGGGTGAGCCGATTGTCAATACTCCGGCTGAGGCTCTATCTACCTTTACTCGTTCCGACATGGACGCCTTAATTATGGGGCGCATGTTGGTAAGTCGCCGGGCTATTTCTGATAAGAGGTCTATCCCCGGAGCCGAGTTGGAGAAATGGTCGCATACTCCCTCACTGGCTGAAAATCAGAACGCCCAGGGGCGGGCAGCTGCTTCCCGAAAAATAGTTTATAAGAGCGATAGCGACAGTTCTTCTGGGGTTACGCGGGTAGTAGGCAATGTTTTTAAATATGCAGCAATTGTTTTCTTACTATTGGTAGGTGCTGAACTGTTGGTCTGGCTGAGCATAGATAATACTAATATGCAAATGCGCGGCCTATATGTGAATACTGAAGACGGTTTGCGCATGCAGCCGGGCTGGACTAAACGCATTCACGGTCCCGAGTTCAGCGCTGAAGTGCGCATCAATGATGAAGGGTGGCGCTCCATGCCCGCCTTGCGTCCGGTGGATCAGTTCGGTGACGATCAGGTTAAGCAGTTGGCCGATGGCTCTGATGACAAAGTTGCTTCCGAAGCGGTAGCTTCCCGCCGCCCGGGTGTGGGACAGACTATTTTAGCTTTGGGCGATTCTTTTACTTTTGGTTGTTGGTCCGATGCCGAAGATACTTGGCTAAATCAGATTCAGCTAATTACTGGTGCCAAGGTACTAAACTACGGTATTCCTAATGCTGGTACCGATGCTGAAGCTGAGCTTTACGCCAAAATGAAGCCGGGTGAGCGCAAAGCCGATGTGGTTATGCTCGGTTTTTATACAGGCAACGATTTTTATGACAATATGGTAGGTCACCAGAGCTTTACCGTTTCTGATAAAGCGTTGGTACTGACTCCTAAGGCTGAGGCGCTGTGGAGCAATTACGATTGCTTTAAGAAGCAGCAAGAAGCTGTCAATTTACCTAAAGATAACACTATTTCTTTGTATAAGAATTTGTTGCGGCGCAGTCATCTGTATCAATTCTTGCGCGCTGTTACTTATAGCTTTGGAGGTACTTCCAAACTCAGGCCTACTGCCGCTCAAGCTTGGTGCCTCAACAATTATACGAAAGAGATGCGCGACGGTGTGGCAAAGACTGCCGAGTCTTTAGAAAAGATCCGCGCTCTTTGCTCCGAGCGGGGCAGTGTTTTCGTTATTGTACTCATTCCTTCTTCTATCGAAGTTTACGATCAGGAGTGGCAGAGCTGGATTGACTATTCCAAGCTGGAGGATAACCTGTTTGACAGGGCCAAGCCTCGGCAGATAGTACTAGATTGGGCTGCTGACAAAGGTGTTTATGTACTCGATCTTTGGCCATACTTAGTTAACAGGCCTCGCATGTATTACAGCAGGGATATGCATTTTAATAAGTTGGGCCACTTCCAAACGGGCGAAACTGTCAGCCAGTTCCTCGATCGCTCGGGCATTTTCGATATCAACATGTACGATTCGTCTATTGTCGATTCCAATGTCTTGCCGGACAGTATGCCGGCTGAAGAATCAGATAATGCTGTCAATGTAAATGGTGATAATGGTGAGGAGATGTAAAGAGCTATGTTAGGTAAATTTTGTAGGCGGTACGCTGTAGCTGTCGATTTTATAAAGTTTATGGCTGGTAGGAGACTTTGGCTGGTGCCGTTGCTATTAGGCTTGTTGGCCATGACTGTGCTGGTTTCTTTAGCTCAGGCTACTCACATCGCTCCGTTTATATATACTTTATTCTAGCTGCTGTTGAGCTGCCTGGTTTTGTACAGGCAGCCGTGCGCTGGTTTTGTCGCTAAAATAAAGCGCTCCCTCCTTTTAGGAGGGAGCGCTTTATTTTAGCAATTTTTGAAATTGATACGTATTTTCGATATGAGGGCGCCGGTTTAATTTTTTTGCAAAGCGACCGGCGCCCTCAAATGAAACAAGATTAGTCGGCAGGAGCGACTACAACTTTATACTCGTAGGTATCGGTAGAAGCTAAATCTTTATCTTCATCGTTCCGCAGGGTGAAAGAGAGTTCTCCCGTTTCTTCTGCGCTGGCTGTACCGGCTGAGAGCTGATAACTCTGTGTAGTTTCGTTGGGAGTAACGACAGTGGATTCGTTGGTATTGAGAACTACAAGGCTGCCGCTGTTAGTCTTTTCGAAAACAGGCATATGCTCGGTTTCCGAACCATCTACGGTGTAGTAAGCTTTAACTCGGAAGTTAATTTTATAGCTGTCGCTTTGAGGTACTTCGTGCAAATTGGCGTAATCTACAGCACCAATTATCAGAGGATCGTACTCCGAGTACATACTCTTCTGAGCGTCCTTGATGTTAATGGTGATTTCATCACCTACTTTTTGATTGTTCTTATCGTAGGTGTACACTTTTAAAGGAACATTATTGGCAGCATTTCTGGCGGTGTAGACAACTCTGTCTTTGCCTAACTGGAAGTTGATATCGGTAATGTTAGGAGTTTCCCAGGTGGCTTCGCGATCGCGCAGCTGCACTTGGAAATCGTTGCTCCTGGTGGTCGGAGAAGTATACACTCCAATAGCGATAATTTCACCTGAAGTTACGTTGTAAAGCTTGCCGTTCAAAGTAACGGGAGTAAGGCCAAGGTCGGTATCGGGGTTGAAGATGGTAATTTCATCTACTTCGCCATTTACACTGTCTTTCAGAATAACTTCAGTCAGGATAGCGTCGGAAACGTAAACGTAATCGTGGTGATCTTCAGTGCGGGTAGTAGTGAAATTAGCCAGGTTGCTCGAGGTAATTTCAAATTCTTGTTTGCCGTAGCTCTTGCCCTGGTAATAATTGTTAAGCAAGCTGTCTTGAGCCTGCATTACCAAGTGACCTAAAGGCTTAATTTCAGCTAAAGGGGTAAGATCCAGATCGGCATAGGTTGAGTCGGGCAGCAAATAAGAAGCTGTAAGGTTAACGTAGGTAAATTCACCCTTATCGATGTGAGTGTAAGTGGGATCGAAGCGGTAGTACTCTAAATCGGCATCGGAGATGGAAGGATTAGCGGCTACGGTAGTTTTTAGGCTGCCGGTAGTATTCCAATCAATGGGGTCGACGCTGAAACTTTTGGCTGTGTCGCCTATAAAGTAATAGCCGATAACTTTTACGGCTTCTTGAGGTACCTGATCTACGGCAAGCGAATTTTCTACAGCCAGTCTGTCAGTAACCAGAATAGGGAGTCCGCTCTTGTTGAGGAATGAGTACTTAACGGTAGAAAAACGGGAAGCGGCTTCGGACATAGAGAAAGTAACCGTTCCGTATTTTGCATAATCGAGGGGCGCATAAGAAGTGTCGCCTCCGTCGCTGCATCCGGCAGCAAAGGCGGAAAAAGTTAAGCAGAGACCGGCACAGGTTGCTGCTGTACCTAATTTTTTAGAAAAGTTTCCTTTGACCATTAGTGAATTTACGTGTCCTTCCGTGAATTTTCTAATTTACGAATAAAATGACAGAAAAAGATCTGTCCGAGTTTTCCTTGATTTTGCTTAACTTCCTCCTATACTTATCAGGCTTAGACTATTGGGCTGCTCCACACAGATAGGGTAGGTTAGGTAATTTTCCTTGAATTTATACAACGGTCGGTACCTCTATAATTATCAGCGTAAGTACTCATTTTTTTTCTTGGGAGACAATGATTGCATACTTAAAAGTATCAATAAAACTTTTTGGCTTTCAATAGGCAGAGCCTCCCAAGCCTGCCGCAAGTTCTGATACTTTTTGTGTTTGTTGTTAGTATCAGAAACTTTATAAATGATTTCTTCATAGCGGTTTACTATTTTGCTTAGGACGGCTTTAAGGCGTGTTTCTTTTACGTTTTGCAGGAATTCACGCTGAGTTTGAGAGGGCTTTTTCTCAATATTTAAAGTTACCAAAATGGCTACGACAGCACTGAAGACCTGCTCGATTTCGGATAAACTGTCTGTTTTGATAATTTGACAGAATTTTTCTTTCAGCTGAAGCAATTTTTTTACAATAGCCAAACGTTTTTTCTTATTCAGACTATTTTGCTTCATAACTTGATAAATAAGATACAGCAGGGAATAGTTTCTGAAAATCCACAAAAATGCTAGTAGCTCCAACGTTATTAGAATTGAACTTTTTAAGAGGTAATATAGTGTTATATACCAGTTTTTGTTGCTTTTAGGAGTTGTTATTTGATTTGTAGAGCCATTGTTGTTGGAGTTCATGTAGTCCAAGAACTCTTGTATAAGATTGAGTAGCTCAGTATATTCAAATTGGGCTTTCTGCTGTTTGCGATTAGATATTGCAATGTTAGGAGAAACGGCATCAACGGGCAGCCACAGAGAGGCATCATCGAAAAGGAAAACCTCGGTCCATGCGTGAGCATTGCTGTTCCGTATTATGTAATTTCCTGTGAACATACTGCGCTGGTTAGTGGCGTATCCGGTAACATAGCGGGACATAATGCCTGAGCAGCGGCACATTATTGCCAAAGCGCTGGCAAAATTAGTGCATTTTCCCTCTTTAGACACAAAGAGAAAATAATCGTTAGGCTCCATGTTATCGGGGCACCCTGCATAATCTCTAGTGTAGCTGTAGTTAGAGCGCAGAAAATGGCTGAGGGCCATCACTTTCATGTAGGGAGTGCGGTATGGAGCTGTTATTTGATTCGCTAAAAAGCGGGTACGCTCGGTGATACTATCTGGTAGTTGCAAATATTTTTTCACCGCTCTTTTATTTAAGTTGGGATCTTGTTTGAGAATTTCCGTAGCACTGCGGTCTACAGGGGCACCGCTGTAACTTTTAGCCTTTTGCCAGGAGGTAATTTCGTATTCTGAAGGTTGTACATTTAAGAATTGTTGAGATATTTTCGTATCGTTTTCTAAGTTTTGAAGATCGCTGGGAGAAACGGAGTGGGTTGTATAAACTGTTCCTTTTTCTTGAACGTCAAGCGAGCTTAGGTTGCCTTCACCATCTATGCAGATATTTTCTGTGGGGTAATTTATGTTGGTTGTAAGGTAAGGAGTATATATTACGCTATCAAAGTCTCTCTCAATGTAAAAAATGTGAGTGGAGACATTGGAAGGATCGGGATATCTATACTTGTAACTTGCTTCTTTAGCCTTCCTATTCGTCTCATAGAAACGTCGGCTGAACATGTTGGGCATGGGTAATATTTTAGCGCTACTTTCTATTTCCATAGGCAGAGGCTTTTTACTTATCTTCCAACCGGAGCCGTCGTATGAGCTAAAAACTAGACCTCGGCAATAAACACTATCTTGACTGTTTGTACGTACTTGCATGATTATGGGATCATTGGAACCCTCAGAGGGCGGTATGTTGCTTCTTAAGTCGCTGTATCTTTCTAATCCATTAAGTGCGTTGTTTTGAAGCTGGTGTGAAAGATTGTCTTTTAACGATTTTATGGATTCTGTAAGTTTTTCATATTGGCTTTTGATATTGCTAGAATAAAATTTTTGGAGCAAATTAGACTGTGTTTGCAATTTGAAATTGGCCAAACCAGGGAAGCGCGGCGTAAATAAAAATATAAGTATGAAGATGCCGATAGTTTGCAGAGCAAGCAAAAGTGAGGAAGGGATTAATTTGATTGTTGAGGTAGCTTTGCTCTTGTTGTTGCTGGTTACCGTTAAAGTTCCGTCATAACTATAGGACAGATTATGTGAGTACATGGCCGTTATAAAGGCAGCAAAATAGGCCAGCATGTTAATTATAAAGGTGGTGCTGTTAAAAATGGTGGCGGAGAAGCTGATAAGCAGCAGACTTACTGCCAACGAGTAGCTCAAATTTCGCCGGTTGGGCAAGTCGAAAGAGTGAGCCGTCAGCAGGCCGATCAATAAAGTAACTAACACTTGGCTAGTGCTATAAGGAGAGGCTATTAAGTTTGTAAAGAAAGTTTTAAGCAGCCATATCATGTACACACTGATTACGATTTTTATCAGACAGGAATTAGCTTTTCTAAAATAATAGGAATACAAGTGGCCAATTACCAAAAATACAGGGTACAACAAGCTTGAACTGGGAAATTCCAGGGCTGATAAAGTGGTTATCATGGCGATAAGATCGCACATCATGACGCTGAGGCGCAGTTTCGAAGAGCTTTCCGGGTTGGCGTGACGGCACGTTAAAAATAAAAGAATTTTTTCTACGATTGATTGGGAATATATATCTTTCTGATTTTTATGTTCCTCATTGTCGCTCATAAAGGCGCTCCTAAACCTATTTTCTTACCGCAAATTGTCTATTTTATGTCTATTTCTGTCTTCAGGAATAATATGTTAACATCATGTTTTTTTGTTGTAACTGTTCACGTTGATCAAGCTAAATCACATTGAGACGGTCTAGATTGTTGATTGTGCCTTGATCAAGATCGATTGCGATTCTGTAAACTTTTTGAGCGGAATGGTATTTTATCTGTTTCTGATCATGCGATTGAAAAAAAATAACTACTTTGCACGGATCTTCATTAGCCTGATCGGACTCCGAATTGCTTTTATAAATGGTGCCTTCTTCAAGTAAGTTCAGATCATTATTGCAAAATTGAACTTCGGCTAGAAATCGGTCTAAAGCGTAAGTAGTTTCAGCGTTTTCGAATACTCGTTCCACAATTTGTGACGATATCTTCATATTTTCACTATTTTTGTATCCAAAGCCGCGGTAAAGAACTGTTAGGCGCCTCTTATCCTGTCTGCACTGATATAGTATGCTAGCAATTAGTATTAAGGCGGTGGTGAAGCCGACCGGTTTATAAACAATTAGCTCTGAAGATATTTTCTTAATATCATCTGTTAGGCAATTCCATTCCAGATATATGTTAGCTTTGTCTTGGGGCAGGGCTTCTTGAAACTCTTTAACTATTAATTCGTCACAACGGGCACTGGCAGCCCAATTTATAAGGCGTAAGTCTTCACCTTCCTGATAAGTATGCAATCCTCGGAAGTTGTCACTGCTGTTCATTCTGTCATTGTAGTGCACATTTTTAGAATGTTTTATCTGACCAGTTGTCCAAATTTTTTTGTAGTTAGTTATTTCTGGCTTTATGTACATGGAAGCCGGGCAATCCGTTGTCTGTAGTTTGATCAGCCAAAATCCCAGATGGCTTCGCAGGTAAAAAGTATATAGAAATATAGGAAAGCGCCCCCTAGATGTTGCCTTCAGAGTATGTTGCATACATACTGATCCATGAGCCGGGATTGATTTGATAAAGCATAGGTTATGGTGCATGAGCATATTATGTGCCGCTACTTTATTTAATAATTCTGAAACGCTGGCGTCCTTGGCCTCACTGTAGAGTAGGCTGGCTAACTTTATAAAAGCAGGGGAAGGTTCTATTTCCCTCTGAGAGCGGTTGCAATGGCCTAAAAAATTGTGCTCTAATTTTTTGCTTTCCTTAAATGATACACATAAGTTTGTTATATCTGCTTCAGAATGGTTGTTGACGATGAGGGTAATAATATTGTTGCTATCAGATACGCTGAGGATTGTATTGCCCTTTTCATCCTGAATAATCTCTTTATTTGCCAGAATATGATGGTTCGTTTTGGCCATTTGAGGCATTTTGACTGTTGCAGTTAGAGTATCGCTGTGTTTAGGGGCTTTTTGGGCTATTACGATGTAGTCCACTATTAAAAGTGTCAAAAGGGCTGCAAACATAATAAAAAGCCAACCTGATTGAGTGTTAGTTGCTAAGGCATACAGTAACAGCATTCCTATAGCTGGAAGGCATCCCATGGTGCTACTAGGGATAATCATACGATTTAGACTGACAGTGTAGTCATTATTTGTTTTTTTTGAATAAATCATAGTCTCCACAACATAGGTACAAAAAAGGCGCACTACCCGTTGCAGAGGAGCACGCCCATTTTTTGGACAACCGCTTATAAGCAGTTAATTATCCTGTTCGTAGTTGCCTACTGAATAGAGCAATTTGTTGGAAGTATCTACAGCCTCCTGGATGGCCGTTTCGGTATCACACTTGCGGCCGAGAGCCTTGAACATGGCGTCGTCCAAAATGCTGCGTATTGATTCCCAAACAGGAACGCGAGGCTGAACGGTAGCCTTCTCTAAAGACTTGAGGCCGACAGCGTATTCTGGATGCTGTTTAATGTGATTCTGATAGGTGGTAGATTTGATAGCCGATTTGCGCACAGGCAGGTAACCGGTTTGAATAGACCAATCGGTAGTAACTTCTTGGCTGCACATATAAGAGACGAACTTGTAGGCCGCATTTTGCTTTTCTACGTCGTTGGAACCTCTAAAAATGGCTAAATTAGTGCCGGCAAACTGGCTGGCCTGAGTGCTGCCTCTAGGAATGGGCATAACGCCGAAAGTCAAGCCCTGATCTTTGGCTCTTTCGAAGCCGCCGATACGAGAGGTTGTTTCAATATACATGCCGGCTCTACCGTCTTGGAAGAGCTTGACTGCGTCGAAAGTGGGTTTAGCCGAATGATCTTTATGTACCAGATTTACCCAGTAATTGAGGTCCTTTACACCCAGTCTGCCTCCGAAACCGGCTCCTTTGTCGTCTTTGCTGATAAAGGTACCGCCGTAAGAATAAAGGTAATGACCGAAAATATCTACACTGGGCTGGAAGGCCAGGCCGGGAATACCCTTGCGGTCAGAAATAATCTTGGCGGCTTTGCTGAGCTCTTGCCAAGTTGTAGGAGGTTGGAGGCCAAGTTCCTGAAATATGCTCTTGTTGTAATACAAAACGTATATAGATTTATTGAAAGGAAGAGTGTAGAGCAACTTCTCGCCACTAGGAGCAGTGAAGGTATTTGCACTCAGGAAAACAGGCACAAGATCCTGCATAGCCGCTTTGTCGCTGGCGCTCATTAAACTTTCAACCGGAACTAAGGCGTCGATACCGACATATTGGGTTGTCCAGTTTTCATAAACTTGGGCGACATCGGGGGGAGTATTTTTAGCAATGTTTTCCAAAATTTTGGAGTAGAGGGCATTATAATCGTTGCCGTACTCTTTATTTTGAGACTGGATGCATACAGATTTTACAACAATGCCGGGATGAGTTTTGTTAAACTTCTCTACCAGCTGGTCGAGCACTTTACCGCGGGATCTGCTCATGGCGTGCCAGAAGGTAATTTCTACCGGTGCATCAGCACGGCTCACTGTGGCTCCGCAGATGATAACAAAAGCAAAGACAGCCAAGACTATCGATGCAATATACGCAAGGCGCGTTCTAGGCACCATATTTACGCAACTCCTTTGTTTGTAGGGAAAAGTATTCTTCTGAAGTCGGTCATTTCATCAATCGCATTTAGGTTTAATATGCGAACTCCAAAACAATTTCGAAGCTGAGCAACTTGGCTAAATATCGATTGACAGCGGAGCCTGGTTCAGGGAATGAAGCACCAAACTTACAGGTTTGGAATCGGCGGGCACTTCAAAAACTAGGTAACCGAAGTTTATCCCGTACGGCCGTAAAATTACTAGCCAAAAGTTGCTTAATCCTTCTATATATTCGTAGGAATTAGACTTTTGGTCCATTAGGGAGAAGCGGCCGGTGTAAATTTGAACTTGTTGAGAAATGTTCTGTTGAGAGAGATAAGCAATAACATATTTGCATCCCTCTTTGGGACGATAAAAATCTTTTAATACAGAAATGGTTTCCAAGTTGGTCACGGTTACTTGGAATACATCATTTTTGGCACTCTTGGGCACGTAAACACGTCCGTTTTGAGGACGCTGAGCGTTGGTGGACATGCTGGCGCTGCCGCCTCTGAGCGTATCAACTCCCTGAATGGGGCCCGGCTGCAGATTAGAAGACAGATAGGGGGAGGCATCGGCAGGACGCAGCGAAACGTTGGTGTTTATTTGGTTAGGAGCGTAGCTAGCCGGAGTTCCCACCTGATTGAAACCGGAGGAGCGGCTGAGTGATGAATTGTTAATTTGTACGTTGGTAGCCGGAGCGGTTGATGTGGCCGGAGTCTGTGAGGTTGTTTTAGCAACAGGCCGTGACGGCTGTACGTAAGCAGTTCCAGCCGATGAACCGACGGTTTTGTTGGCGACGGTTTTACTGGGTTGTACGTAGGTGTTGGCGGCAGCGACGGAAGAAGTTGCTGATTGATTAGCGGAAACGGTTCCGGTAGATATCAAAATGCGGTTGTCACGTCCGTCAAAATTGACCGATCCTCCCATAGAATCTACAAAAGTTTCTACGGGCAGATAAATTCGTCCGCCGTTGTTGTAAATGGGGGATGAAGCTATTTTACCGTTTACTTTAACAGTGTTTAATTTAGAGTCCCAAATAATTTCAGCTTTAAGAGCTTGGGCCATAACTTGTATAGGCAGGTAAGTTACGCCGTCGCGTACCACAGGAGCGGCGTCCACGCGCATACCGTTTACAAAAACCTTTGCTGGAGAAGCGGCCATAATTGTATGCGGAACCGCTAGAATAACTGCCAGCACGGCTAAAAATAATAATTTTGGCAAGCGCGCTTGCTTCTTCCCGACAGAGGGCGTCAGCATTATAAAAACCTCCTTAAAATTTTTCGGTGTATGTTTATTGTCCAGTATGTTTTCTAGACTGATTGAGAATATACTTGTTGGAGTAAGCAAAGACCGCAGACAATTTTTCCACAGGTCTGTGCTGCTTTAGCAGGGGCACAGGTTGTGCCTGCTCCACTTCAGCGGCAGAACCGGCGGCCCTGCAATTTAGGTGAAAGCGGTTTATCCTGGCTTAGGCAGAGGTAATTTTTCTTTCATAAAGTCGAACTGAGAAAGTCCGGGCGGTATGTCCCATTTAGTATACAACTGGCCTGTTTACAATAAAAAAAAGCTCTTAGACTAAGTTCGTCAGTATAAAGTGACTTTATTTAACAAAGGATTTACAGGCATGGCGCAGAAGCCCTGAGGCAATTTTTTTTCGCTGACGGCGACGAACAACGTGGTTTGAGGAGTTTTATTTTTTTTATGCAATTCGTACGCAGAAAATTGACATGTCTTGGCAATATTAGCGATAGAAAAACCGTTTTAGCCGACTTGCTCGGTAAAAAATTCAGCCCGGTCATATCCGGAGGCCATGATCGGTTCGTTGAAATTTTAGGCAAGGGGAGCTTGAACGAGGCTCTGGATGGTGATGTCATTGTTACTCCCGCCGGGGAAATGTTCTATTACCATTTCGTTCCCCAGGACAATGTTTTGTTCGTTGGCGGAGTTTGGAATGAAAAGAACGGCGATGCCGCTTGGAAAGAATACGCCGCCATTGTAGATGAAGCCGTTCCGCAGGCTGAATATGAAGAAGTCCCCGTAGTTTCTCCTTATTTTGGTTTGTTGTGCGAAGATTCCGAGCCTCTGCCGGTTGGCGATTGGGAGCGCTCCGCTGCCCAGTGTCTGCGCAGCCCCGGAGCGCGTCAGCTTCTCAAGATTGTTTCCGAACGCGGTGTAGTTTCTCTTCCCGAAGCTGCTCAAGGGCGCTCCGTGTTTGAAGTTGGCGAAGATGTCAAAACTATGGCCGAAATGGGCATTATTAACTGCGAGTTTGAAGTTTTCTGTAAGGAAACTGGTCAAAAAGTCAGTCGAGTGTCTAGTTTGGCTGCTCTCGATGAGGCTGCTAAGCGCGGTTTCCGCTGCTTCCACTGTGGCAAAGCTATTTCCGATGAGCAGATAGTTCAGTCTCTGTCCGTTTGCCCCAAGGGCTCCATTTTGGCCCGCCGCAATATGTGGCTGGCTTATACTGTAGGAGCAGCTTTGCTTGACTGCGGTGTCAAGAGCGAGCATATTCTTTTCCGCAGTGAAAATGACTATCACAGTTATGAAGTTTTTGCCGATTATAAAGGGCTTTTGCTCATGTTCTCCATCTCTGAGCAAGGACTTGATGCCAATTCGGTCTTCCGCATTATGACTCGCAGCCGCTTCTTCCATCCCGACTGCACTTTTGCGGTAACTTCCGGAACTGTCAGTGCCGAGGCTTACAAAGTAATTGAAGCTGAGGGCGATCGTATGCTCATAGTCAGCGACATTGATGCTCTGCAGAAAACTATAAATTCCGTTTCCGATCGGGCTTGCCGCTCTATAATTAGCGATTTCCTTGCCAATATCGACGAACTTACCAAAGTTAGCGTCGGCAAGATTATGGGTGAGTATTTCCTGAATTCTCCCAACGCCGATCCTACTACAGTAAAGGCTGCTTTCGAACTTCATGCTCCTGCCAATCAGGAGGCAGTTACTAAAGTTGAAGAAAGTTCGGCTGCTCCGGTTGAGGCTGTGGCAGATGAGCCTAGTGAGGTTATTCCCACCGAGCCCGCCGTTAAAGCCGAAGTTTCTGCTCCTGTGGTCGAAGTTGACGCTGCGCCTGCCGCAGCCGCTACCTCAGGCAAAGATGTCTCCCCGGATACACCTGCTTTCCTGTCCATGGTCAGTGAGTCACTTACTAACACCGTCAGTAAGCTTTTAGAGCATCTTTTGGAAGAGAGCGACGATACTGACAACTTAGAGGCCGGTATCAATTCTATTTCCGATTTAGGTACCTCATCGGCTATGATTGTCGCCGATGACGGCATGCCGTTCTTAGGCTCCATGGAAACTTTCTCCGATGCTGAATCTGCGGCAGCTTTCCAGCCTGAGTTTATCAATAATATCAAAAATATTGCCAGTGAGGCCTCTCTGGGAGAAGTGCAGCGTACTTTTATTGCGGCCGGTTCCTCTGGTTGCCTGGACTTTTATCCTACTGCCGACGGATTTACTCTGTCCCTTCATAACATGGAGACAGGCTCTCTTAAATATGGCGGTCGGTTAGCTAAAAATGATACCCTGAAGAAGAGTTTAATGGGGCTTACCGTTATTGACAGTTTCTTTGATGCAGTTATTGTAACAGATGACGTCGTAGTCGATTCCACTACCCAAGATTGCGACGACATCGCCATGGCTGTATCCAAAATGTACGATGCTGCTATGCTTTATCTTGATGAACTCAATATAAACACTTGTTCAGCTCTTGTAGTAGATACCGATAGCCAGATGCTGGCCGCTTACCCTCTCAAGGATGATCACCTCATTGTCTGTATTCTCGATAAGGGAGCTAATGAGTCTGTCTGGCGTAAGAGCATCCCCGCTAAGTTAGCGCGTGTTGAAGGAGCCCTTGAGCTGTAAGTTCGCCAGCTTAGAAGAGAAGGCGCTATTTTTAACCCATCCTGCAAGAAGTCTCCCGCTTCTGTAGGCGGTGAGATGAATTGCAGGTTTTTCTGAGGGCTTGATGCCCTCAGAAAAACAATTGTTCCGTAGTTTGGTTTGCGGCTATCAGAATGATGCAACCAAAGATTTGTCTGTAAGAGAATGGGATTGTCCTAATTGTGGTAGTCATCATAACCGCAATAAGAATGCCGCAATGAATATTCGAGAAGAAGCCAAGCAGAATATCTGCCTGACGCAACTCATAAAATACCGTGGGGCGCACGGAAATCTACGCCTGTGGAGAGTATGTAAGTCGTCGTTGCTCTTCGAAGCCAACGGTGCTGTCCTCAATGAAGCAGGAATCTCCCGCCTCTATCGGCGGGAGTACGTTCACGCACTTAGTAGGAGGTCTGACCTTACCGTCAAGAATGGGAGTGCGTCAGGCCTCTTTTTTAGTGTAGTGGTTTTAGGCTCTGCTCAGAAAGGGAGTCGGGTTGGTTTTTAGGAGGTGCGGCCGCGGTGGCTACACAGGGAAATGACGGCTTCTGGCCTAGAATGTTATTCACATCTTTTATATTAATTTGGATGTCTGTTGCCGTCGGCGCCATGCTTGGCAACACGGCGGTTGAAAAGTATTTGGCCGATGATACTGTTTCCGCCGAGTCGTCTATGCCTACTAAAAATCAGCGCGTCTGGATTGATAAGGCAGAGGATAAACAAGCTGAAATAGACAGAAGCAACAACAAAAACAGCGAGTTAAGTCAGGAAGAAGATGCTGCTTTAGTGGCCGCTCCCATTGAAGAAAAAGCTCAAAATGAGGTAAAACAGTTTTCCGTGACGCCTAGCGAAACTCCGTCTGTTACCGCCGGAGGTTCCAACTCTGTTGATTCCAATTCCGGCCCTTCAGAAAGTGAAACGCCGTCTGAAAACAGTTTGGCGAGCTCCTCTGAAGGTAGAGAAAAGGCTGCTAGCGCCGAATCATCCGGAAATATCGATGGTCGCGTGCTATTTTTTGGCACCTTTATGCAAAAAGAAACGGTCGATACGTTAGGAGCTAAGCTGGAACAAGTCGGCGTTCCGTATTTGGTACAGGAAATAGCGGTTGAATCGGGCACAGCTTATAAAATTACCAGTACCCCCTATGCCAGTGTCGAGGAAGCTAACGCCGAGTTGGAAGCTCTCAAGAACTCCGGCATTCAAGCTTATGTCAACGAGTAATATTTTTTCTCCTACGTCCGTCTCACTGTCGAACTTAAAAATGGACAGCCCCTGTGCAGTGGCGTTGGGGTTTTTTGACGGAGTTCATGTCGGTCATGTCGCGCTGCTAAAACATACTAAAACGGTAGCCGAAAAAAATAATCTGAAGCCTGTGGTGTTCACGTTTAGTGAGCATCCCAGCTGGCTTCTCGAACCGGAACGGCGCGTAAAGTTGCTATGTTCTCTGTCCGAGCGTTTGACTATTATAAAAAACTTGGGACTTCAGCCTCTAGCCGTACCTTTCGATCGCTCTTTAGCTTCTATGAGTCCCGAAAATTTTGTTTTCTCTGTTCTGTGTGCTCAACTTAAAGCTGCTCATATTGTCGTAGGTTATAATTACCGCTTTGGCTACAGAGCTCAAGGGACGGTGCAAACTCTGGAAAAATTGGGGCGTCGTGGCGGATTTGCTGTTGATACCTTGGAGTGCTTCAGCGTGGCGGGACAGAGCGTGTCTTCCAGTAGGTTGCGCGCACTTATTGAAACGGGAAGACTCTCTGAGGCCGCCGATTTGTGGGGACGGCGCTATAAAGTGGGCGGCCGGATTGTACATGGGCGCAAGGTGGGGCGTACTTTAAATATTCCTACAGCCAATGTAGAAATTGATCCTTGCCTGGTTACGCCTCCTCGGGGAGTATTTGCCTCGATATGCTCGCTTAGCAGGGTACAGCCGACATCAGGAACATGCCCCGATTTTCAGTTCCCCGGTTTAGCTTACTGGGGCAACCGCCCCACATTTGATAAAGGGCGCGATGTCTTAGAGGTTTTCTTGCTCACGGAGCCCGGCAGGTTCGGTCTGGATGAGCTGTATGGTTGGTATTTGGAAACTGAGTTTATCGAAATGGTACGCGGCCAAAAGCATTTTCCTAATTCAGAGGCTTTTGTCGCTCAAGTGGCTGAAGATCGTCGCCGAATTCGACAAATAACGGACTCCTGCGGTTTGCCTAACTAAATCAAAATATCCTTTTCTGCCTAATCTAAGCTGATGTTTTTGTAGGTTTTTTTTCTGCATTCCTAGAAAAGTAGACCGGTTTTCTGCTGCCGTTATCAGTTAGCAAAAACGATAACGTAAAAAGGCGCAGACTTCAGAGCTTTTAGCGGATGTCCATGCGAAATTAGCAGCGCAGAAAAGGAGCATGTTTTGGCTAACGAACTTTTGCGTACCCCTCTTTATGAGGCTCATAAACGTGATGGCGGTAAAATTGTAGAATTTGCCGGTTGGGAAATGCCTGTTGAATACACGGGCATAAAAAGTGAACACTTGGCCGTCCGTTCCGAAGTCGGCATTTTCGATCTCACTCACATGGGAGAGTTCGAAATTACTGGTCCCGATGCTACTGAGTTTATCGACAGTTTAGTTACCAACGATGTCCGTCGTATGACTGAGGGACAGTGCATGTATACTTGCATGTGCCGCGAGAATGGCTGTATTATCGACGATTTGATTGTTTATCGCTTTCCCAATACAGCTGAGGGAATTCCCTATTATTGGCTGATTGTTAATGCTGCTAATTGCGCCAAGGATTATCAGTGGGTAGAGTCCCACTTGCAGGGGCAAGTCGAGCTCAAGAATATTTCTATGGAAACCGCTCTTATTGCCGTCCAGGGACCTAAAGCTCAGGCAGTACTGCAGCCTTTTACCAGTACCGATCTGGGGCCTTTAGCTTATTATCACTTGACTAGGGGCGATTTCCAAGGACTCAATGTGGTAATTTCCCGCACCGGTTATACCGGTGAAGACGGTTTCGAAATTTATGTCCCTTGGCACGATGCCGAAAAAGTTTGGAACGCTCTGCGCTCTGAAGGCTGCTTGCCTATCGGTTTAGGGGCCCGCGATACTTTGCGCTTGGAGGCCGGCTATTCTCTCTACGGTCATGAAATTACCGAAGCAACTACGCCGATTAACACTTCTTTAGGCTGGGTAGTGCGCTTTACAGAGCACAATTTTATTGGCAAAGACATTCTGCTGGCTCAGAAAGAGAAGGGGGCAGAAACCGCCATTATCGGTTTGGTTATGAAGGGACGCTCTATTCCGCGTCAGGGACATGCCGTTGAGAACAGTCAAGGACAAGTGGTCGGTTCAGTTACCAGTGGTACATTTTCTCCCTCGTTAGGGCGTGGAGTTTGTTTAGCACTGGTAGAAAACGGCTGTAGAAAAGATACCAATGAGTTTAATATCAGAGTTCGCCCCAACCGCAGTGAACCCGCTGTAGTGCAGCGTCCTCCGTTTGTTCGCGGCAGCGTGCGCCGTTAAGTTTTCTGTTGTTGGCCCGGCTTCAAGCCGGGCTATATTACTTGTCAGCCAGGAGAAGGAGATAGCCATGATTCCTCAGGACCTTAAATATACCGACACTCATGAGTGGGTGCGAGTGTTGGAAGATAATGTTGTGGCGGTAGGTATTACCGATTTCGCTCAGGAGAAGCTTGGCGACATCGTTTTTGTAGAAGTGCCTCAGGTTGGTACCTCTTGCGAGCAAGGTAAACCTATGGGCACCGTTGAGTCGGTCAAAACCGTTTCTGATATGTACGCTCCGGTCAGCGGAGAAGTAATCGAAGTTAACGCCTGTTTGTGCGAAGACAGCGACGAATTTACCCCTGAAATTGTCAATCAGGATGCCTTTGGACAGGGGTGGGTTGCCCGCTTGAAAATGAGTGATCCCGCTGAGCTGGATAAGCTTCTTGATGCTGCTGCCTACAAGAAAATGACGGAGGGAGCTTAATGACCTATACTCCTCACACTGCTGCCGATATAAAGGCTATGATGGAGGAGGTTGGGGTAAGCAACTGGGAAGAGCTTTTTTCTTTTATTCCTGAAAAGCTGCTTTTAAATCGTCCTCTGCAGCTGCCCGAAGCTTTAAGCGAATACGATCTTTTAAATTATTTTAAAAGTCTATCCGATCGCTGTGCTGTTTTCAGCGGAGGAAGTTTCTTAGGAGCAGGTGCTTATCGTCACTTTATTCCCTCTATAGTTAATCATATTATTTCTCGTTCCGAGTATCTTACGGCTTACACTCCTTATCAGGCTGAGGCCAGTCAGGGCACTCTGCAAACTATTTTTGAGTTTCAAAGCTTGATCTGCCGTTTGACCGGTATGGAAGTGGCTAATGCTTCCGTTTACGATGGAGGGACTGCTGCTGCCGATGCTGTTCTTATGGCTGCCGCTCAAACACGACGCTCCAAGATACTTATATCTCGCGGTGTTCATCCGCAGATTAGGGAAGTTATCAAAACTTACTTGGCCGGTAGTCATATTCAGTTAGAGGAGGTTCCTCTGCACGCTGAAACCGGTAGGACTGAACTGGGGGAGATTGGCCATGACACTGCTGCAGTTTTGATTCAAAATCCCAACTTCTTGGGCATAATCGAAGATGGCGAGGCTCTGTGCAGTCAGGCTCATGCGTCCGGAGCTTTGGCTATTGTTGAAGTTTCCGATCCGGTTTGTTTGGCGCTGCTCCGTTCGCCGGGCAGCTGCGGTGCCGATATATGCTGCGGTGATGCTCAAGCGCTGGGTAATCCTGTAGCTTACGGCGGTCCTTATGTAGGGTTCTTAGCTTGTACTAATAAGCTCATGCGCCGTATTCCCGGACGCTTAGTAGGTTTAACCGAAGATGCCGAAGGTCGCCGCGGTTTCTGTCTGACTCTGCAAGCTAGAGAACAGCATATCAGACGTGAAAAAGCTTCTTCAAATATTTGCTCCAATCAAGCTCTTTGTGCTTTGGCTACTACCATCTACCTTAGCTTGTTAGGGCCAACCGGTTTAAAGAGGGCCGCTGTAAGCTCGGTGCAGAATACTGCCTATTTGAAGGGTAAGCTTGCTGAACTTGATGGCTTTACCTTGCCTCTGTCCGGGCCTTCTTACAATGAGTTTGTACTGCGCTGCCCCAAGGGAGAGGCGGCCGCTATTCTCCAGTATCTGGCCTGCGAAGGTATTCAGGGTGGATATCTGTTGGAAAAAGATTATCCGGAGCTGGCTGACTCTATGCTTTTGTGCTGCACCGAACTGACTAAAGCTGAGCAGATCGATGAATTCGCCAATGCTCTGCGCAGTTACAAGGAGGCTTAGCCGAAAATATGACTTCTAAAACCATATTTGAAAAGTCCCACCCCGGCCGCCTCGGCACTATGCCGCCGGAAAGCAACTGCCCAGCCATTAATATTACCGAGGTCGTTCCCGACAATATGTTGCGCCAAGAGGCTTTGGAGCTGCCTGAGCTCTCCGAACTTGAGGTTATGCGCCATTTTGTGGGACTGTCACAGAAGAATTACTCTGTAGATACACAATTTTATCCTTTGGGCTCCTGCACCATGAAGTACAACCCCAGAGTGAATGAAACTGCCGCCTCTTTGCCCGGATTTACTGATCTTCATCCTTTAAGTGAATGTGAGCACGCTCAGGGCGCTTTACAGCTTATGTATGAGCTGCAGGAAAGCTTGGCGGAAATTACCGGTATGGATGCTATTACCTTGCAGCCTTCAGCTGGAGCTCACGGAGAAGTTACGGCGCTCTTTACTATAGCTTCCTATTTTCGGGCTTTAGGTCAGGAACGTCGTATTATCATCGTTCCCGACTCTTCGCACGGTACTAACCCTGCTTCTGCTGCTTTAGCCGGTTTTGAAGTGGTTACCATTCCTTCAGCTCCTGACGGTTCTGTCGATTTAGAGGCGCTGAAGGCTCATATGAGCTCTCAAGTGGCGGCTTTAATGCTGACTAATCCCAGCACGCTTGGTCTGTTTGAAACTCATATAGAAGAGATTTGTCGTATTTTGCATGAAGCTGGGGGCGTTGTTTACTATGACGGCGCCAACATGAATGCTCTTATGGGCATAGCCAGACCTGGTGATATGGGCTTCGACATGGTTCATCTCAATCTGCACAAAACTTTTTCCACTCCTCATGGTGGTGGTGGCCCTGGCAGCGGCCCTGTAGGAGCTAAGGGCAAGCTGGCCGAATTTATGCCCGGTCCTATAGTAGTGAAAGCTGAAGGTAGTTATACACTGCGTCGGACTGAGCATAGCATCGGTCGGGTGCGTATGTTCTGGGGTAACTTTTTAGTTTTGGTGAAGGCGCTGGCTTATATTCGCTCCCTGGGAGCTGAGGGATTGCGCCAGGCTAGCCGTCTGGCTGTTTTGGCCGCCAATTATATGCGTGTGCGTCTCCAAGGAACTTACAAATTGCCCTTTGAGCGGCTGTGTATGCACGAGTTCGTGCTTTCAGCTTCTGAACTTAAGGAAAAACGGGGGCTTCATGCTTTAGATATTGCCAAGGGATTGTTGGATAAGGGGTTCCATGCTCCTACCATTTATTTCCCCTTGATAGTAGAAGAAGCACTTATGATTGAGCCTACCGAAACTGAGAGCAAAGAAGTAATGGATGAGTTTATTGAGGCTATGCTGCAAATTGCCTCCTGCGAAAGCGGTGAGACTCTGCACAACGTGCCCAAGAATTTGCCCGTTACCAGACTCGATGAAACTAAGGCGGCTCGGAAGCCGATTCTGCGCCAACCTTAGATCGTAAACTGACTAATTTTTAGAAGAGGCTTCTTTCAGCAGTTTTTGTGAATAAAGCGGTTAGTAGAAGCCTCTGTTTATTTTTGGGAAGTGCGAGGGCAAAGCTATGGAGCAAAATTTTTTGAAGCCTTACGCAGCTTTAAGCTGGCAGTATATTATCGACGCCCCTTTGAGCGGAGAAGAGAACATGGAACGTGACCTCTGCTTAATGAAGAAATGTACCATGCCAATCTTTCGCTTATACGATTGGTCTAAGCCTACGCTGAGTTTAGGACGCAACCAAAGCGATCAGTGGATAGACAGAGAGCTCTGCCGTCGCCTTCAAGTTGAAATTGTGCGTCGTCCTACCGGAGGACGGGCCCTGCTTCATATGCCCGGCGAAATTACCTATGCCGTTATTCTGCCGGAAATAGAGAGCAATTTAAAAGTTGCTAAAGCGTTTTCAGATATAGCTGCTGTACTGGGAAAAGCCCTGCATTCTTTAGGCCTACCCGTATCAACTTCACCTGATGGTCATGTACCTAGCGGATCTTCTCATCCGTCTTGTATGTCGGTAACTGCTCCCGGAGAAATAACCGCTTTGGGACGTAAGTTTGTTGGCAGTGCCCAAGTGCGTCAAGATTCCAGACTGCTTCAGCACGGAGTGATTGTGCGCTCCTACGATATTGAATTGTTGCATCGAATTATTCCTGAAGCTGAACCCGGTGTCGATCTAGTTGGTTTGGGCTTTGCTGATTTAAAGCCCCAGACTGTAGCCCTGGCTTTCAAACAGGTGCTTGCCGAGCTTAAGTAAGCAAATTAAATTTTCATAACTGACAGGCCCCTTCTGCATATTCATGGAGCAACAGAAGGGGCCTGTATTTTATTGAGTATTCCTGCAGTCTAGTTTATATCTTCATCGGAGTATTCAGCTTCTTTCTCATCAGCGACTTGAGCTATATACTCAATAATAGATCGTAAGTCGTCGGCTTTGATGTCGTCTAGTACTTTGGCTGTAAATATGAGAGCTTCCCCGGCAATTTCCCAACCGCCTACATTGTGAGAGCAGCTGTCTTCAAGTAGCTCTTGAAAGTCGCTCTTGCTAAGATCGTTGATATTGGCGGCTTTGGAATATATGTGCAGCATATTAGGACCGTTGTTAGAGACTTCATACTTCTCACAGCTGACTATAACTAATTGAGTGCGCCCCTCGTCGTCATCGTCGTCGCTTAAGTCTATAACAATGTTGTAATCGTTATCGTCATCTATGTCGTAAGTGAGTTCGGCGTCTTCCAGTAATTTTTCAATGCGTGCCATATGGTTATGCTCCGTAATACAAAAATATAGAGAGATATTTTTCTTAAAAATTCCCGGCTGATCTAGCCGACGAACAATTCAGTCAAGAACTAATGCTTAGGGGGCACCGCTTCGCGATTTCAGAGTTTACCCCTACTTTGCCACATAACAGAATATGATCGCTGTAAGTTAATAAAGCGCATTTGGTTTGGTTCTACAGTACGCTTAGAGGACAATGCGCTGTGTTAGAAAGCTGCTGTATACCGCTTTTTTAGGCAAAATAAGCTCTATAATTAAAAAAAAATAAATCTGTTTTAACAGGTTAGCGTAATTGGGCAAAGAACAATACGCTTGTGGAAATGAAATTTTGGGTGTGCTGTTTTTAGTATAGGTAAAACACTGGCTAAACTTTTTTATAGGGGATAGTCTATCGCCTGTGCTGTGCGGGTGAGTTTACTTTTTTACTTACATAGGTATAACTTAAAAATAACTTTTTCGGAGTCTTTCGGTATGAACTTTCGTTGTAAATTGTTTTTGTCTTTTCTATTACTGACTTTAGGCTGCTTTATGCTTCCCTTGATGGCCGAAGCCGATGACATGGCTAATCAGAGCGGTCCTTTTTCTGTGGCCGTTCTCGATTTTGACGATTCCAGCTCCGGCTACGGTCATGGTTCCAGTGACGGTCCGGGGGAAGCTATTCCTGCTATTTTAACTACTGAGCTCGCCAATTCCGATCGTTTCACCGTGGTGGAGCGCGAGCAGCTTCAGGCTGTTTTAAAAGAGCAAAAATTGGGAGCTTCCGGTGCAGTTACCGCTGAGAGTGCGGCTCGAATTGGACAGGTTTTGGGAGTAGAGTATCTCATTGTAGGTAAAATTACTCAATTTAATGTAGAGCGCGGTAAGAGCAAATCTTTCTCTATGTTTGGTATCGGCGGTTCCAGTAAAGCTCCTGATATTGCCCGTGTTTCCATTGAATTAAAAGTTCTCGACAGTGAGTCCGCCCGCATTGTGGCTACGGCCAGCTGCCGTCGCGACATTGAAGTAGGTAAGGGCAGCAGCAGCACCAGAGTTTTAGTTATCAATCAGCGTTCCGATAATAATGGCTCTTCCGATAGTGCTATGGCCGATGTTTATTATGCTATTGCCCAAGATTTAGCTCAGCAGCTCAATACCGTGCGCTTTAAGTCTTTGCCCGCTAAAGTAAAGTACACAGGTTTCATCGCTCACGTTGAAGGCAAGAAAGTTTATATTAACCTTGGTTCCAAGCATGGTATTACCCAGAAGATGGTCTTCTTGGTTCGCCGTGAAGAGCAGAAAGGTACTATCAAGTTTAAGAAAACAGTTGGCGAAATTCAGGTTGCCAATGTTGATGAGGAAGCCAGCGAGTGCAATGTTATCAAAGTTGAAAGCGATAATAAAATTAAAAATGGCGACCTAGTTGAGAGTAAGTTCTAATTTCTGCTTCTGGGAATTTTTGTATCGGCGGCAGAGAGGCTGGCCGGCTTCAAGTGCGGTGAGTTGTCTCTGCCTTTTTATTTTAGGTAGAGGGGATTATGATAAATATAAAAAATTTTGCCTACATTTTTGCGTCCGGTGCATTCTGCTTCGCTTTGGGAACTGCCGTTACCGCTGAGCCTGCTTGGGCGGAGCGTCCTCCGGCAGTAAAGTACGAAGTTACCGACTTAGAAAACAGAGCCGAAATAAAATACTATGACAGAATGCGCGTTAATCGTATTCTTAACAACTATTTTGATAAGATGGCAGTTGTTGAAAAATGCGATAATGATGTGCGCTATCTTATTATGGAAAGCAATAAGCTTTCTTTTGAGGAATTGGGTAAGTTTTTAGATAAAAATGTCATGCCTACTAGTCAAGCTTTGCTGTTCAAAGCTAATGAAGTGACTTCGGAAAGCAGCGCTCTGCGCGAATTGCACGCCCTGTACATCACCTATGTAACTGAGCGTCATAAAGCTTTATCAGCTCTGGCCGTTTACTCAAAAGAGAAAGCCCCTGAAACTACTGTTGCTACAAGTACTACTCATAATGGCATGTTCGGCAGTTCTAGCTCTACTTATTATGCTAATACTAAAGAACATGTTCCTCATACAACCTACGATAATATAGCCAGCTATCGTAAAAAAATTACCGACTGCGATACTTTGCGCAATATATATTACAACCGCAAAGATTATATTTTGCGCAACAGCTTAGAAGTTATCGGCGAAGAGAAATAGAACAAAGAGCCTTTTCTAAGCTTTTACAGATGGAGGAAAGGAAAATTCAGCTTAGAAAAGCAGGCCGAATGTGGTGGGTGAATTAGCGGGCTCTTAGAGTCTCAATTTTCATTGCAGTTGTCCGGTAAATAAAAGCTGATAAGGGGTTGTTGTATGCGCGTAATAGGCAGAATTTTGGCGGTTGTACTTATGACGGTTGTTTTTTGTATAGGTTCCGCTATAGCACAGAGTAATTGGGATGTGCGTCCCGGTCAGGGGGTTGGTCCTTTGAATATTGGGATGAATATAAAGCAATGCGAACAGATTGTGCAGCGTAATCCGGAAGCCGACCATGCTTTTGTGGGCAAGAAACGTCCCTTTTGGATCTACTATCTCAACGGCGTACAAATAAATTACGACAACAGTGCTTCTGTTTATCAAATTTATATAGATAAACCTGGTATTGTGACATCTAAAGGCATTCAAGTGGGTGATCCTCAATCTAAGTTTATAGCCGCGTACGGTAAAAAATACTTGGCCCATGAATTGCCAACCGCTACAAACCAGCCTAAGCAGTCCTTCTATGCCTATAAATCGTTAGGTTTAGGGTTTCAGGTGGAAAATGAAGTAGTAAAATTCATCGCTGTTTTCCCTCCTCATCAGTAATAAGTCTGGCCACCGAAAAATAAAAGCCCGGCAGATCATTTTCTCCGGGCTTTTTTTGATGGCTATTACTTTATAAATTCACATTCCTAAATTAGGATAAAATTTTGGCTAAAGCCGCTCGCAAAGAAGCTGGGCTGTAGTTAAAGGAAGTTACTGCCGTATCGATCCAATCCATGTTGTCGAGGAAGTAAGGACTGGAGAGAGGAAGGAGAATGGTTTGAGGGCACACCTTGGGAATTTCTCTGGCCAACTCCTTTTGGGAATCGGAAAGCTGACCTCGAGCGTAGAGGGCTAAAATGACACAGTCAAATCCTTCCAGATCGCGAACTAACTGATTCAAAGGCGGGCCAAAGGAGGCCATGTTGAATTTAAATTCTTGAGCTTGTAGGCCGTACTCAGCTAGCATGGGAGCCAAGTTCATTGATTGGGAAACTTCTCCTAAAGGACTTTGAGGCAATAAGTCCGGAGAAACTACAGCGATTTTCGTCTCTTGGCTCAGCTTAAGAGGCAAAACCTGCCGACGATCACGCAGAACGACAGCTGTTTGCGCGACAATCTCGGCCATTTTGGCGCGATGTTCATCGGTATGGCTGAGGTTTGTTGAGGGCAACTGTTGATGATTGACACGCAGTTTTTCTAAACGGGCTAAAGATTCGTCCAGACGTTTCTGGCTAATGCGTCCTTGTTTTACTGCGTCGACTATCGCCTGTAATGATTCAAGCTGCTGCTCGAAAGTTCCCAGGGCCAAAATTAAATCGGCGCCAGCTTCGATAGACATTACCGCCGCTTCGCCAAATCCCCAGGTATTGGCAATCGATTTCATAGCTAACGAGTCTGTGACAATAACCCCTTCATATCCCAGCTCATGGCGAAGTAAATCGGTTAAAATAGTCTTGGAAAGGGTAGCCGGTAATTCCCTATCTAAAGCCGGGAAAACTATATGGGCCGTCATAATAGCCTCTACTTGCTCCCGTATAGCGGCCTTAAACGGCACTAATTCTGTTTCTTCCAGCTGAGTGCGACTGCCTTTTATAGACGGCAGAGCCAGGTGTGAGTCTGTGTCAGTGTTGCCATGGCCGGGGAAGTGTTTAGCTGTAGGGATAACTCCTCCGTCTCTCAATCCACGTATAGCTGCACATCCAAAAGCAGCAACTCTTTGCGGATCAGCCGAAAATGAGCGCACTCCAATTATCGGATTGCGACTGTTGTTATTGACGTCTAGACAAGGGGCAAAATCAATATGGATGCCTAAATCGCGCAGCTCTTCAGCCATTATGCGGTGAGCTTCGTAAACAGCCTCTTCGCTATTTGTTGTACCTAGAGCCATAGCTCCGGGAGATAAGCTCATCTCCGGATAGCGAAAACGATCTACCAGACCGCCTTCCTGATCTACCGCTATAAAAGGAGTCAGTTTAGAATTTTTGTGAATATCTTCGATAAGCTTATTGACTTGCAACCGGTTTTGAACATTTTTGGCAAAGAGAATCACACCGTTCCAAGTGTGTTCCTGCAAATGGCGGGCACTATCTCCCTTTAACTCCTGATCGGGAATGTCGATCATGATAAGTTGAGCAGCTTTGTCTTCTACGCTCAAATTGGCAAAATTAGCTTCAGGCATGTGGAAACAACCCCTTTAAGTATGTTTAATCAACTGCAGAACCGTGCGGCTGGAAATTTTAATTTTATCACTTACAGTTATCTGACGCTCTCCTCCTGAAGGTACCGATACACCGTTTATAAAGGTCGGGTTGGTGTCAGAGCGATGCTGTAAGAAGAATTTTCCTCCACGAAAAGCCAGGGTGCAGTGGTTGCGGCTAATTTCCTGATCTGTCAGGGGAATATCTGAGTTGCGGTCACGTCCGATGGTAGAACGCTGCCGGAGCAGAGGGAAAGATTTGCCCAGGTCAGTTTCAGTGCCCTCAACTACGTCTATGGAGTATCCTTCCAGAATTTCACTGGTAGTGCGCTCACGGAAGACTAAAGTAGTTGAGCCAAGAGTAATTTCATCGCCGGTAAGCAGGTTAACTTGTTCACCGCAAGTGACGAGGCGTTTATTAAGTTTTATATCTTCTTCTTGGAAGTTTATCAACGTGAAGCGTCCACCGCTATAGCGCAGAAGGGCCTGATCGTTGGCAATAGAAGGCTCATCAACCTCAATATCGTTTACTCTTTCACCAGGGGAGCCTATGGTTAATGTACGCTCGTTGCCCATCTCGGAGACCAGCAGCGAAATGCGTTGACCTCGGCGACTGCCGCTTTCATAGTCAATCGCATAGTCGCATTCATAACTCCAAGGACGAGTCATGCTGCCAAAACGGCTGTTCTGAGGATCGTAAACCGGAATATCGCTGCGCACGTATGGAGACGAATCCGGCACAGTCCGCGAGGGTTGAGGAGCCACATAAGACAATATGTCGTCGTGATCAACCGATTGAGGATTAACTGCTGCTTGATGGTAATCTTCTTCCTCGTAGGCCTCTTCTTCGTGGGGCTCTTCTAATTGCGGATAGTCCTCATCTTGGTACTCATCCTGCAATGCTTCCTCCCGATTTTGATGGTAATCTTCTTCATCGTGGGCCTCTTCTTCGTGGGGCTCTTCTAATTGCGGATAGTCCTTATTTTGGTACTCATCCTGCAGTGCTTCCTCCCGATTTTGATGGTAATCTTCTTCCTCGTAGGCCTCTTCTTCGTGGGGCTCTTCTAATTGCGGATAGTCCTCATCTTGGTACTCATCCTGCAATGCTTCCTCCCGATCTTGATGGTAATCTTCTTCCTCGTAGGCCTCTTCTTCGTGGGGCTCTTCTAATTGCGGATAGTCCTCATCTTGGTACTCATCCTGCAATTCTTCCTCCCGATCTTGATGGTAATCTTCCTCCTCATAGGCCTCTTCTTCATGGGGCTCTTCTAATTGCGGATAGTCTTTGTTTTTGTGTTTATCTTGCGCTTCTGCTCCCTGAGTTTGTTGATGAGCTTCTTTCATATTGTGAGTGAGAGGTTTGCCTTCCTCTGGTTGCTCACTATTTAGACCATGGACAAGCTGCCCGTCTGATTCTTCTTCTGTATAGGCAGTTTTATCAGAAGGCTCTAGCTGCACGGAGTCCGGTTCTATGCTGTTTGAAGAACGCTCGGTTCGGCCCTTTGTTGCCAATTCATTGCCTGTATTATCCGTTGGCCCTTCTTCGTTTTCTTCATTGTTTGATAAATTGTTTGCGTAATCATTATGGACGGGGACGGCCTGATCGGGCAGTGGGAGCTCCTCAATTGTCTCTTCACTTAACTCTTCTTGGTCAAGTACGGATGAGTCTTCGCTTTCAGGCATAATAAATTCGCCACGCGGACCGAAAGCATACCCAGCCGCTTCCCAATCCTGGCGCGTGTAGCCTTCCTTATCGTATCCTTCGCGGTCAAATCCTCCGTAATCGTAGCCCTCCCAATCGTATCCTTCCCAGTCGTAACCTTCTCGATCGTAGTTAT
>JBJEGC010000005.1:107203-107706 GCA_051874695.1 Candidatus Bruticola sp. | reverse complement strand
CGCGGTCGAATCCTTCGCGGTCGAATCCTTCGCGGTCGAATCCTTCGCGGTCGAATCCTTCGCGGTCGAACCCTTCGCTGTCGAATCCTTCGCTGTCGAACCCTTCGCTGTCGAACCCTTCGCTATCGTATCCTTCGCGGTCGATCTCGTCGTTGTCGTACTCTTTATCGCTCAGTTCGTTGGGGGGCAAGTCTTTATCGGTACTATTTTCGCGTTTGTGTCCTTCACGGTCACAACCGTCGCGGCTATAGCCTTCCCAGTCATAACCTTCCCAGTCGTAGCCCTCGCGGTCGTAGTTGTCGCGATCGTATCCCTCACGATCGTAGCCTTCTCTGTCGAATCCGTCGCGATCGAATCCCTCCCAGTCATAACCTTCCCAGTCGTATCCTTCGCGGTCGTAGTTGTCGCAATCGTATCCTTCGCGGTCGTATCCCTCGCCATCGAATCCGTTGCGGTCGTATCCTTCGCCGTCGAACCCGTTGCGGTCGTATCCTTCGCCGTCG
>JBJEGC010000005.1:0-107103 GCA_051874695.1 Candidatus Bruticola sp. | reverse complement strand
AATCCGTTGCGGTCGTATCCTTCGCCGTCGAATCCGTTGCGGTCGTATCCTTCGCCGTCGAATCCGTTGCGGTCGTATCCTTCGCTGTCGAATCCGTTGCGGTCGTATCCCTCGCTGTCGAATCCGTTGTGGTCGTACCCTTCGTGGTCAACCCCGTTATTATTGACAATATCGGACGCAACCTTTGAAGAATCATTCAAATCGTCGTCTGGGTCATCGTAAGAAAACGGATCTATGTTTAACTTTTCCTTTTGGCTGTCGCTGTCCGCAGATGGTGAGTCCCATATGGAAGGATCAAAGGACGGAGAAGGACGGGAACTTGAAGACAATAAGGCCGCAACCGATTTCTGTTTGCTAAAGGGACCAAAAGAGTAGGGAACTGCTCTTTTAGCGCGCTCTGCTTCTTCTAACTCACTTTCCTCATCTGATTTGAAAGAAGAAACAGAGGAAGAGCGTCTCCGGCTAGGTGCTTCCGGCTGATCAACTCCGGACAAAGACTCATCTCCAAACGGTGAGTTGTCATCGGAAAAATCAGAATTCGAATCGGAAATATAAGCCACTAGTTCATCGTAGGACATAGTGTCTATATCGCTTAGGGTAGTCCCTCTTGAGTTACGGCGCGAAGACGCTTTCTTGGGAGGTTCACTTTCCAGCATCGTGCGCAGATCGGCTGCTTGACGCTGAGGGGTATTCTGATTTTCCACCGTTGCGTTACCTATACAAAAATAAACAAATTCAAGCCGATCGGTTCACAATTCGCTGCAAGAGTGTAGCCGAACCGACCGGCACTAAAAAATTATTGATAATTTCCCTCAGTTCCAGGCTGAGGAGCCGGTCTGGGCGCTCCCGCCGGTCTCGGAGCTCCTGCAGGCCTAGGTGCTCCTGCGGGCCTGGGCGCTCCTGCGGGCCTGGGTGCTCCTGCAGGCCTAGGTGCTCCTGCGGGCCTGGGTGCTCCTGCGGGCCTGGGTGCTCCTGCGGGCCTAGGTGCTCCTGCGGGCCTAGGTGCTCCTGCAGGCCTAGGTGCTCCTGCGGGTCTGGGTGCTCCTGCGGGTCTGGGTGCTCCTGCAGGTCTGGGTGCTCCGGCAGGCTGAGAAGGCTGGCCTGGACGCGGCGGAGCTGCAGGCTGAGGAGGTTGGCCCTGACTCGGCGGAGCTGCTGGTCGAGGAGGTTGGCCCTGACGCGGCGGAGTTGCAGGCTGAGGAGGTTGGCCCTGACTCGGTGGAGCTGCTGGTCGAGGAGGTTGGCCCTGACGCGGCGGAGCTGCAGGCTGAGAAGACTGGCCCTGACGCGGCGGAGCGTAAGCGGGTTCACTGTCGTAATCGTAGGCTTCGTTTGGGTAAGACTGAGGTCCAGGCTGTTGGTAAGGAGGCTGAACGGGTACATTGTTGACCGCAGGAGGATATGCTTCGTATCCCGGCTGAGGAGCGTACTCGTTTTCATACCCGGAAACTCTGCCTACTGAAGGAGAACCGTAGTTAGGCGCTTGCTGGGGAGTATAGTCTCGGTAGCCTGGTCGAGGTGGCTGAGGAGGATAACCTCCGTAATTCTGTTGAGGAGTGTATCCCCGCGCCTGCTCGCGATAAACAGGCTGAGGAGCAGCATCGTTGCGCCAGCTGCGCAGGGGAGAACGGTGAATTTGATTCTCTTCGGCTTCAAATTCTCCGTACTGTTGCGGATGGTTTGGCATATGCATGCTGGTGCGGCTTAAATCGCTGTTGCCACCGCCGTTCTGTTTGGCACTGCTGGACAGCATCATAGCAGTGCGCCCAATCATGATGACATCGCTTTCATTAAGCACGGTAGGAATATCGCTGCGCACGATAATTTCGCGTGGCATACCGTTGGACATGCGTCTGATGCGGGTTGCCTGGCTGCTGCTGTCCGATTGTAGTATGCCGTAAGTAGAGGCTCTATCTTGCCATACCAGTAAAGCCTGCTCTGTGGGCACAGAGGTGTCATGAAGAAGCACTCCTGCGCTGGCTCGCGGATCGGCCGGGCCTTGGAGACGTCCTATGACCAGTACAGGTTCCTTCAGCGGATAACTGGCTCCCTTGTCGGGACCTTGAATGACAACCATGACGAACTTCTCATCGCCTTCTTGGGAGCCGGCGTCCATCAGACCGGCCATTCCGGCCATGTTTTCTCTGTCTTGTCGGTTGTTACTTTTAGATGCGTAATCGTTGAGAGCATCGAATACGCCTTGGGAGACGCCCTGGCTTTGAGGGGGTTTGACTGCGTCGCCCAATTTACCCGTGCGGGTTTCGGCCTGCTCCAAGATAAAGCCCAACAATCCCAAGTTGACTTTTTCATTGAGATGGAGCGGATAGCCGTCGACGGGCATGTCGTTGACTAAAGTAGGATTAGTGCGGGAGCGGTGTTGCAGAACGTAACACTGCCTTTCGTCGTCCCACTGAAGCAGGGCGTGAATTCTAGACACAGTAGGCTCAGAAAAGAGCACCCAGCCGGGAGAACTTTCACTAGTTTCAACTGCTCTTCCTAAAGTTATTTCCGGCGAGTTAAGTAAGACAACTCTACCTTCGTCGTTGCCTTCAATTACTCTAAGCTGCAGACCAGAGCTCCAAGCCATTCAAGTTTTCCTCTCATTAAGAAAATACCGTGTAATCAAGCTTCGCCAGCATTTTTGGGCCAGTCTATTGCTACGAATAGGTTAGTAAACGCGAAACCATAAACTACAGTTCCGCTGTTTCAACGCCGGGGAAAAACAACCTGCTTGCTGTTTCCATGACAGTAGTCTAGCTCCGGAAGGCAGGGGGAAGATTTTCTTTGTCTAAAGCGGGAAAAGCTGCGCATAGTTTATATAATTTCCGCCCGTTCGGCGGTACACACGAAAGTAAAAAATGGCTGAATTAAAAGGTAATATTGTAGGATTAAAAACTAATCAGAAAAAAAATCTTCTGCGCTTGTTCCAGAAAAGAGTCAGCAGAGACTGTTTAATAAGTTGGGAATTAGGACGCCAACTAACGGAAATTTCTTTAGAAATAGGCAGACAGGTCGGTGTTTTAATCGATCGCAAGGGAAATGTGCTGCAAGTTTTTGTAGGCGATTCCAAGTCTATCATGATTTCAGAATTGGGACGCTTCCGCGTAGGACGATCTCGTTTTCGCGGTGTGCGCTGGATTCATACCCATCTCGGTAGGGAGCCTCTAAGTCAGGATGACTTAACCGATTTAACTTTGTTACGTTTTGATGCCGTAGCTGCTTTAGAGACGCTCAGCAGTGGTCTGCCCGGACATATATACGCAGCTTGGCTGCAGCCCGGTGAAAAAGAACCTTGGCACTTAGAAGAACCGGTGCCTCTAAATCTTTTTAAGCTCGATTTTTACGGTTTAATAAATGCCCTAGAGCAGGAATATGCTCGTCGTATCGATTCTAGAGCTGCCGATCACAAAATGCGCAAAGCTGTGCTGGTGGGAGTTACCACCAATAAACTGGACGATCTGCAGCGTTCCATGACTGAGCTGACTGAGCTGGCTTCCTCAGCTGATATTGAAGTGGTAGATATAGTTACGCAAAAACGGCAGCGTCTTGATGCAAAATTTGTAGTAGGCAGCGGTAAACTTACCGATATAATGGTGACGGCCATGCAAAAAGGAGCCGATTTGATCGTCTTTGAAGGCGAACTCAGCGGTTCGCAAATGCGGGCCATTTCCGAATTGTGTGAACTGGAAGTAATCGATAGAACTCAGCTGATTCTAGATATTTTTGCCCGCCGAGCCGGCAGCCGCGACGGAAAGCTTCAAGTTGAGCTAGCCCAAATGAAGTATAGCCTGCCACGTTTGGTGCTGAAAGATGACTTTATGTCGCGTATTACGGGAGGCATTGGAGCCAAAGGGCCCGGAGAAACCAAAATTGAGGTTTTGCGCCGCCGTGTAAAAGATCGTATCGCTAAATTGGAACGTGAACTTGAAAGGCTTTCTCAACAGCGTCGTATACGCCGTCAGAGCCGACGTCTCTCCGATACGCCTATCATTAACTTAGTTGGGTACACTAATGTCGGCAAATCTACTATTTTGCGTACTTTGACCGGAGCGGAAATTTTGGTGGAAGATCGACTCTTTGCAACTCTCGATCCTACTTCGCGCCGACTGCGCCTACCTTCCGGACGAAGAACTGTACTTATTGATACAGTTGGTTTTATTCAAGATCTGCCGGATGATTTGGCCAAAGCTTTTAGAGCCACTTTAGAAGAGCTGCGCGACGCCGATATTTTGCTTCATGTTGTCGATATTTCCAATCCTGAGTTTGCCAACCAAATTATGGCAGTACAGCAAATTTTGGAGGAATTGGCTCTAGATGACATCCCTCAGTTAGTTGTATTCAACAAAATTGACAAGACTGCTCCGGAAATTTTGGAAAATGTGCGCGGAATTTGGACAGATGCCGTATTTGTAAGTGCTTTGGAAAGCAGTTCCCTGAGAATTATGCTTGACAAGTTGGATGAATTGATCAATGCTTGGAGCGTTAACGAGATTGAAAACGGCAGCAGTCAGGAATAAGATTATAAAACTGTCTCAGACTGATTAGTGTGTGAAAAGATAACATATCAGCAAAAAAAAGCAGGGCTTAAAGAGCTTGCTTTTATTTATGATTGTTGCAATAATGGGCAGTGTTATCAAAGGACGCTGTAAAAGACTCCGGCTTAGGCAGCTTCAGCTGCGGAGGCGGGAAGTGCGGAGAGAGCTGAGGGCTGCTTGAAACGTGTGCTCGAGGTTTGCGCCGCTCTTGGGGCGGTGTCGCTGCAGTTATAAAACGCGGAGGAAATACATTTTGTCATCAGACGGAGCTGATAAAGGTAAAATTGAAGTTGAAGGCGTGGTGACGGACGCTTATCGTGATGCTTGCTTCAAAGTAAAGTTAGAAAACGGTTACGAAGTTTCGGCTCACATTTCCGGCAGAATCCGTAAGCATTGGATTCGCATTTTGCCCGGTGATAGGGTTACTGTTGAGCTTTGCCCTTACGATTTAAATAAAGGGCGCATTGTTTACAGAGCTAAATAGGTTCTTTTATTTTTTTCGACATTTAGCCCGCCTTGTACGAACCGTTTAATCGGTTGAGGCGGGCTTTTTGTTGTCGGTGTTTGACGGAAAGCATACTACATTTTGTGACGCTGTCTTAGCTTTTTAAGCTTTGTTTGGCGCCTTTAGGTTGGGTTGTTCCCTTTACAGCTGTCAAACCTGGTCATCTGCGTTTCCTTCTTGAGGATAGGGCAGATACTTCCATAGAGTCAGTCCGAGTGCCACCCACAGCAGAGAAATGGCCAGAGAACCGTAATAGAGCCAGGAGGGATTATAATCGCGCCAATAATCTAGTACTGCACGTATTAAGCCGAAGGCAGCCAAACTGATAGCTGCAGCATTAATATGTAGCTTGGGAGAATACTTCATAATAAAAATTGCCGCCAGACTGTGAGCTAGGGCTAAATACAACATAGTGGGGTGGCGGGGGCTATCGTTGCCTACTACTATTCCCCAGGGCATATCCGTATAGACGCCTAGTTCTCCGTTCCAGGCTAAAAAACAGCCTAAGCGGCCTATGCCCCATCCTAGCAAAGCTGAGGGGCCCATAGCTTGGCACATGACATCCATGGGCAGTTTGTGAAATTTTATATATCCGATCCAGGCTAGAATAGCTCCCAGAAAGCCGCCATACGAGATCAGACCGCCTTCCCAAAAAGCAAATATTTGTGTGAAGCTGTGTATACTCCGGTAATTAACCAAAGCGAAGAGCAGTCTGGCGCCCAAAACCCCCATCGCCGTCATCCAGATAGCCAAGTTATCAACATGGTCTCTCAATTTTTCCGGCAGTCTCTTTATAGTTAACAAATAAGCTGCGACTGCACCCAGACAAAAGGCTAAACCGTGAACATTTGCAATAAAGGGACCGCCAATATGGAAGTCGGGAGGAGGGGTAAAATGGATCATGATTTTTTTGCTAAGCTTTTCTTTCGGGCAAAAGTCTTTAGATTGGAGAAAGGGCAATTTTAACTAAGTTGGGCGGTTTACCTGCTAAAAGAAGGGGGGTAATAAAATAGCCTCTGTGAGAGCGAATGGCCATTTTTGTAATGCATATACACTATGACGCATTCATAGGTCATCTTATGACTAAAGGATAGAATAATTAGGCGGCGAAAGCCCGAAAATTGTTGTATTGTGCGTTTTTTTTTACTTAAAAGTAAAGCTGCAGAGCTTTATTTCCTGTGAGTCGGCGCTTTTGCTGTGACCAGCCTGAGGCTGAAACAGCTGGGCCGGAGCGGTGCAGATAAAGTAAAATATCTGAGAAAATGTCCGGAAAGAGGTCGTTAGTACGTGTCCTATTTGAAAAAATGTTTGAAAATGATGGTCGATTGTCACGCCTCAGACTTATATTTAGTTTCTGGGGAAGCGCCTGTCGCCCGTGTTTACGGTTCTCTGCAACGCATGACCAGCGACTACGTTTTGCCAAGCGATTTTGTTATGGAGGTAGCTCGTTCGCTTTTTGATGAGGACCAGCTGAAAACTCTGGAAGAGAACAAAAACCTAGATTTTGCTATTGAACTGGGAGCTGCTGAAGAGGGTGGCCCTTGGCGTTTGCGCGGCAATGTCTACTACCAAAAGGGCGGACTGAATATTGTTTTCAGACTGATTCCTTCAGAAATACCTACTCTTCAGTCATTGGGACTGCCAGAGAGCTTGGCCAATTTAACTAAATATCATCAGGGGCTGATTCTCTGTACCGGACAGGCAGGATGCGGTAAAACTGCTACGGTTGCTGCCCTTCTTGATATTATTAATAGCCGCGCTCCGGTTCATATTATTACTATTGAAGATCCTATCGAATACGTTTTCAAGAATAAAATGGCTTTGGTAAACCAGCGTCAGGTAGGTCGAGATGTCGATAGTTTTGCTTTAGCTCTCAAAGGTGCTCTGCGTGAAGACCCCGATATTATTTTTGTCGGTGAACTTCGTGACCTGGAGACCATTTCATTAGCTATTACCGCTGCCGAAACAGGTCACTTGGTGTTTGGCACTTTGCACACAAATTCTGCAGCTAAAGCTGTCGATCGTTTAATCGACGCTTTTCCGATAGATCAGCAAGCTCAAATTCGCACCATGCTCTCCGAATCACTGCGCGGTGTCGTTGCTCAGCAGCTGTTGCCCAAAGCCGACGGATCCGGACGAGTTGCCGCCGTAGAAATTTTGGTCAACAACGGTAGCATTTCCAACCTGATCCGCGATGGTAAAACTTACCAGATTACTATGTCTATGCAGACCGGTAAAAAAGATGGTATGTGCATTATGGATAACTCCATTATGGATCTGTTTAAGCGCGGCCTTATCACTAAAGCTGAAGCTGAAGCGCGTTCTATTAATCGCGAACCTTATCGCCACATGTCTTCCACCGCCTATTTGGGCAATCAGAATTAGAGGTAAACAACTATGGCTTTTTTCTCAAGTTTGTCTAAAAGATTTTCCTCTGCTGTCTCCCGAGAGGAACCGGTTCAAGAAAAAAAATACGAAGCTCCTGCTGAGCCCGTACACGAAGCAGTGTCGGCTGCGCCGATCGCCGCTCCGCTTTCGTCATCTGTTTCTATTGCGGCTTCAGCCGAAGTGCAGGAAGAGCCAGTCTCGCTTCCTTTGGTTGAAGTACCGGAAAATTATACTCAGGATGATCTTCTGCGTATTTTGGTGGAAAATAAGGGCTCCGATCTGCACTTATCGGTAGGCGAAGTCCCCATGTTCCGCATCAGTGGCGATCTGCACCGCGCTTCCTGTGCCGTGCTCACTAATGAGAAGGCTCGTGAATTGCTTTATCCGCTGGTCAGCAGCGAGCGTATTGAGGCTTTTGAAAAGTGCGGAAATCTCGATTTCGCCTACGAAATCCCCGATTTGGCCCGTTTCCGCGGCAACCTTTTTAAACAAAGGAACGGTTTGGCGGCAGTCTTCCGTGAGATTCCCAGCCGCATCCCCAGCATAGATGAAATGCACCTTCCTGAAGTGCTCAAAACGATTGCTATGTTCAAAAAGGGCATTGTGCTGGTTACCGGTCCTACCGGTTCAGGTAAATCTACCACCATGGCCGCCATGCTCGATTATGTGAATAAAAATCGCAATGCTCACATTATCACTATTGAAGATCCTATCGAGTTCTCTCATGTGAATCAAAATTGTATTATAGACCACCGAGAGGTTGGGACTCACGCTAATACTTTTGCCGAGGCTTTGAGAGCGTCTTTGCGTGAGGATCCCGACATAGTACTTGTAGGTGAGATGCGCGATTTGGACACTATTTATAATGCTATTAAAGCTGCCGAAACCGGAGCTTTAGTTTTCGGAACTTTGCATACTAATTCGGCGGCCAAAACGATAGATCGTATTATTGACGTATTTCCAGCCAAGCAACAAGATACTATTAGAGCCATGTTGAGCGAATCTATAAGAGCGGTAGTTGCTCAACTTCTGCTTAAGAAAAAAGGCGGAGGGCGTGTGGCCGTGCATGAAATCCTGATTTCTCAGTCGGGCTTTTCTAACCTTATTCGTGAGGGCAAAACTTCTCAGATTAATAATTACATCCAAACTGGTAAAGATGTCGGTATGCAGACTATGGATGCTGCCCTCCTCAAGTTGCTGAAAGAGGGGGTTATCGACAAAGCTGTAGCTAAGGAAGTTTGCCACGATCCTAGCACTTTCCGCAGTCACGGTTTCGATCTGAGCAGATAAAAATTTACGGCTCAGCGGGGGGGAAAAGTAACTGTTGTTTTTAGATTGATATCAGCGCCATACAGATGAATTTCGATTGGAAAAAGTGCGTGGGAGGCAAGTTTGAATCCGAGTGTATCTGAAGGGCTGCTTTATTTTCTAAAATTTCCGCTTCTAGGATTAATCTGTGCTTTTATTGGCTGCTCTCTGTGGATTATTTATCGGGGGTTGCCCGATGAAAGACAGGGTCATTTTAGTAGAGGACCTAAAGAAGACACTAGCAGCGAAGGAGCGCGTTCTTTATCTTCCGATTCAGCGGGAAGCTTAGTCCCTCAGGAAAGGACGAGAACCGAAAATTACGCCAAGAGTAAAGTGCATAAGTCGGCAAGTCTCAATTCGTCCGCAGTCGGTGCGGAACGGTTTGTAACAGAGACAGCTGAAGCCCCTGCTTTCGATATGCACAACGCTCTTACTGATACGGAATTGCCGGCTGTGGGAGGACGCCATCTTGAAGTAGCAGCAGGTTCATGCCTCGATGTCAAGTTTTTGCCTCTAAAGAGTAATTTAATTTTCGGACGTTCTAAAGAGTGCAACGTGCGTTTGGAAGACGCTTTTGTTTCCGGACGTCATGCTCAAATATTGCTTGAATCAGACGGTGACGTCCTGCTTGAAGATTTAAACAGCAGCAACGGTACTTTTTGCAACGGAACGCTGTTAACGGTACCCGTTTATTTGAAAGACGGCGATACTTTTTCTATTGGAAACAGTACTTTTTGCTATAAGCAGAGCTAGAAAGACTTTATGTTCAATAATTCTTCTCGTTTAAGCGCCCTGCTGATGCTGATAATTACAGCCATTTTAGCTTACGGCAGTTATATTCTTACTTTGTTGACACCAAGTGAGAGCGGGCTTGAGGCTGGAGAGCCTTTTAAGTATGCTTTGCTGATTGCCATCTCCGGTTGGATTGCTTGGGCCGCAGTCACTCTGCGGAAAAAGCAAGGAGATGTTCTTTTAATTCCTTGTGCTCTTTTTTTGGTCAGCATAAGTTGGCTAGAAATTTACAGTTTGGGCTTTAGAACTAAAATTTATAATCAGGGACCTCGACAAGCTGTATTTACCGCTTTAGCCTTAGCTTGTTTTGTATTGATGACCTGGGCATTTAAAAACTACCGCTTATTTGAAGAGTACAAGTATATGTTTCTTTGCAGCGGTTTAGTTTTGCAAACCTCTGTCATGATTTTTGGCGCCCAAATTAACGGAGCCCGTCTGTGGTTTAAGATTGGCGGTTTCAGCCTACAGCCAGGCGAGTTCGTCAAAATATTGTTTATTATATTCTTTGCTGCTTATTTGCGTCAGTTCCGCTCCTGGATTCGTTTAGGTTTTATGTCGGATTCCGGAGTTCTAGCTCGCAAAGCTTTGCTAAAGTTAGGGGTAGCTATGGCTATTGCCGAACTTATATTAGTAGCGCAGCGCGATCTAGGATCTGCTTTGCTTTTATTCGGCATTTTTGTCGCTATGTTTTATATTGCCACCGGGCGCAGAGATATTATTTTTCTGACTGCTCTGCTCTCGTCAGGCGGCGCCTATTTTTGCTGGAAAATTTTCAGCCATGTACAAATTCGCGTAGCCAATTGGCTGGAACCGTTCAAAGATATTGACAACAGTGGCTACCAAATGTGTATGGCTCTTTTCAGTTTGAGCAATGCCGGTTTTGATGGAACTGGCTTAGGAATGGGGCTGGCTGACACTATACCGGAAGTTAGCAACGATTTCGCTTTTATTGCTATAACCGAAGAGTTCGGATTAATTGGTTGCACTGCTTTAATTTTAGGATTAGTTATTCTGGTATCGCGATGTTTTGCCGCTGCTCTTAAAACTCAAAATGAGTTCGGAGCTATTTTGGCTTCCGGTTTAGCTAGTATGTTCGCTTGGCAAAGTGCCATTATTATGCTGGGCGATACAAAAATTATTCCTATGACCGGTATTACATTGCCTTTTGTATCTGCCGGGGGCAGTTCTCTTATTTCTAGCTTTGTGGTCTTGGCTATGGTTTGGGCGGTCGGTGCCGATAGCGCCGAAAATAACCGCAGTTCGGAAATTGGGAAAAACGATATATTGGCTGACGATGGAAACAAGTAAAGGGAGTGAGTAGTGGGTATAAGGAAGAGAATTCGATTTTTATTCGTTTTGTTTGGCTTGTTACTTGTGTTGCCGTTAGCCAGTGTGGCCAGATACGGGGTTTTCGATTCTGACGGCTTAAGGAACAATGAGCACAATCCCGCTAACACCGGCAATTGGTCTCTATTAGGGCGTATTTTAGATCGGAGTTTGTCACCTTTAGCTTTTAACAAAGACGGCGTTCGAAGATATCCACTAGGGGAAAAAGCTGCCAATGTAACCGGATACGCTAATCCTAAATATAGCCGAGTGGGGTTAGAGAGCGCTTTGGCCGATCGTCTTCAAGGATTTTCCGTGCCCCGTAGTCCCTCAGAAGCAATAATGCTTGCTAAGAAAAAGGATCGCTGCGGCGACGATGTCGTCACTTCTATAGATTCCAAATTACAAGTTGCCTCCTACGATGCTTTAGCTGGATATAAGGGAGCGGCAGTTGTTCTCGATGTAAGAAATGGCGACATTCTGGCTATGGCTTCGCGTCCTTCTTACGATCCTAATTTCAGCTCCTTAGATAGCAATTGGCAAGCTATAAATACGGACAATGAAGATGCTCCACTGTTTGACCGAGCTAAGCAGGGCAGTTATCCGCCCGGATCAGTAATTAAACCTTTAGTTATGGCTGCGGCTATAGAAGAGGGAGTTGCTCAGTGGAATTACACGTTTTACTGCGAAGGCGGAGTTATGTTCGGCGATTTCTATTTGAAGTGTACCGGCAATCACGGTCAAATTACGCTGCGTAATTCCTTAGTTTACTCCTGTAATGCTACATTTGGCGAATTGGGCATGCGCTTGGGCATGTCCAGGCTGTGCAATTGGATGCACAAGTTCAAATTAGACTGCCCTATGCCTATGGTTCCGGGAGCGGTGCCTGCAGTGCTTCCTAAATTAACTTCTCCCTCAGCTCCGGCAGAGGCAGCTATTGGACAGGCTGACACTTTGGTTTCGCCTTTGCATATGGCTAGAGTAGCGGCTATCATAGCCAGAGACGGAGCTGATATTGAGCCTCGTTTGCTGCGAGGGCAGATTCGTTCCGATAATGACGGATACCGCACGGTGTGGCAATGTCCTGAAGGCAAACGCGAACAAGTAGTTCCTCAGGAAACGGCGGCTCTGGTAAAATTGGCTATGGTTGGCGTTGTTGAAGAAGGTACCGGACGCGCTGCCCAAATTCCCGGCATTACAATAGCTGGTAAAACTGGCTCTGCAGAAAATCCTCATGGTGAGACTCACGCTTGGTTTATAGGTTTTGCCCCTGTTGACGAACCGCGGGTTTGTGTGGCTGTAGTATTGGAAAATGCCGGCGGAGGAGGAGCGTATGCTGCACCCGTAGCCGGGACAATTCTTCAGGAAGCTTTACGTATACAAGATGAAGTTGATTTGCCCAATAATTGAACGGTTCGCTTTTGTCTGTAATTTAAGCTTTTAATTAGGCAGGCTTTTTATATACATGACCGAAAACACTGACTTATATGCTTATCGCAGTGTAGCTGTTTCAGTATCTCGTATCTAATGGTATTGCCTAAAAGCTCCAAACGAGATTGTGTTCGGCGCTTTCGTGAGAAGCAAAAAGACTGTTAAATTTTGTAAATATAGGCTTTGTCCCTTATTTTTAGCGGGATGGAGTATTATAGAATAACCTAACGGAGGGTCATGTAGTAATGACTTGTGAATGTGAGAAGCGCGTATTTAATTTCTCGGCTGGACCGGCCGTATTGCCCTTATCAGCCTTGAAAGAGGCGCAGCGCGACTTAGTGTGCTATCCTGGCGCAGGTGCTTCCGTCATGGAACTTTCTCACCGCGGCAAGGTAATTGATGGCATTATTAAAACTGCTGAAGCCAGACTTCGCCGTCTTTTGAATATTCCTGACAGCTATCACGTTATGTTCCTTCAGGGTGGCGCCACCACTCAGTTTAGTATGGTTCCCGTAAACTTCTTAGGTGAGAACGGTGCCGACTATCTCGAGCAGGGCACTTGGTCCAAAAAGGCAGCCGCCGAAGCTAAGCGAGTAGGCAATGTTAATGTAATTTGGTCCGGTAAAGAGGGCGGCTTTAGCTCTCTGCCTCAGGACGGCGATTATAAGGTTCGCCCTGAAGCTTCTTATTTCCACATTACTTCCAACGAAACCATTCACGGTATTGAGTTCCATCGTGAGCCTGAATCTTACGGCGTACCTATGGTTTGCGACGCCTCTTCCGATTTCTTGAGCCGTCCCATGGATGTTTCCAAATATGGTCTGATCTATGCAGGCGCTCAGAAGAATGTCGGTCCGGCTGGTGTAACTTTAGCTGTCATGGCCGATGACTTCTATCAGAAGCTCATTCCTGATGACAAGCGTCCTATCATGATGAATTACAAAACTCATGTAGAGAATAAGTCGCTCTATAATACCTGCCCTGTCTTCTCAATCTACATGGTCGGTTTAGTCCTGAAATGGCTGGAAGAAGAAATCGGCGGCCTCGAAAAAATGTATGAGCTCAATAAAAAGAAAGCTGCCATACTGTACAAGGCTCTCGACGAAAGCAACGGTTTCTACGCTCCTCACGCCGCTAAAGCCGATCGCTCTCTGATGAACGTAACTTGGCGTTTACCTAGCGAAGATTTAGAGAAGAAGTTCGCTCAGGAAGCTGAAGCTGCCGGTATGATCGGTTTGAAAGGACATCGCTCTGTGGGCGGTATCAGAGCTTCCATTTACAACGCCTTCCCCTACGAAGGAGTAGAGCGTTTGATTGAGTTTATGGCTGATTTCCAGCGCCGCAACGCTTAAAATACACGTTTTAGGGGGCAGTTGGCCGAAAAAGACGGCTGCTGCCTTGTGGACTCCTATAAGTAGAAGAACCTATCCTGGTTTGCTGCAGCAGCCGGGTAGGTTCTTTTTTACTTTAGAAAAAAATTATTAACAAATAAAAGAACATTTTTTTTATGTTAGTATTTGAAATAGGGGAAGACGATTAACTTTAGTTACATTCAATGAAATAGAGAGGTTGGTCGCAAGCATATGAGAGAAGCGGGTAAAGAACAGCTGCAAAATTCAGTGCCTATCGGAACTAAACTGGATTTAGCCAGACAGGGGCAAAAACCTAAGGCTTTGTTAGTTGGGCTAGGTAGAACCGGTCAGGAAGTTGCTAAAAGACTACTGAATTCCTGGCAACTTATTGCTGTTGATAAAGATGAGAAAACGGTATCTGCTTGTCGCCAAAGCTTGGGTGAAGAAGGCATAGAATTTATTTGTGGTGATGTTTCTAGCCTTTTAGTGCTGCGCCGAGCTAAAGCCAATGAAGTTAAAATGGCTGTATCTATTTTGGGCGATGACGAAGCTACAGAAATTTTTTGCTTACTTATGCGCCACGAGTTCGACATCGCTTTTCTTTATGCTCAGGTTGTAAATGAAAAAAATGTAGACAAAATTAAACAGCTTGGAGTTGAGGTAAGCTGTCGCAGCAGCGCTATGGCTTCGGTACTGGCGGCTCAGATTGATTCTTCGCGCAAAATTGCCGGTGATATTGGCTTAGGTATAGGAGAAATATCAGAAATTAAAATCCTTCCTAATTCAGCCGTAATCGGACGCTCGCTCATGCAACTTCACCCTCAGTCTTATTTGGTGGGAGCTATCTATAGAAAAGGAAAATTGGTAGTCCCTCACGGCCAAACCGTTTTTGAAGCCGATGATCGTGTGGTGCTTATCGGAGACCCTGCAGTACTGCCCCGCATTGCTAATTATTTTCGCAGCGGTTTTTCAAGTTTTCCTATGCCTTACGGATCTAAATTTATGACCTTGGGTTATGAGGAAAAGCCTCCAGTAGAAGTTTCTACCGAAGCTGCTTGGTTGGCTGAGAGTGTAAAAGATAAAGAATCGATAGTTGAGCCTTTAATTTGGCAGGCGCCTAATATTAAGCAGCCTGAACTTCACAAAATTTTGGAAGAGCAGGATTGTGGTTGCTTGGCTGTGGCCGATGCCCCTTTCAATATGTGGCAGCTTATGGGGCTATTTTCCAATAAGCTCATGGACATATTAAACAGGGCGAACCGTCCTTGTTTGATTGCTCGAGGCTCTTGCCCTTACAGAAGAATTGTCCATGTAGTTACGCCTCGTCATCCACGTAGTTTGGAGCTAGCTCTGGTGTTGGTCCGCTCGTTAGGGCTTAGCTTTATCTGTTTAGCCGTTAAACCTGAAGAAATGGTCGCAGGTGAAGAACAAAACGACGAATTACAAAATAGTTTGCAGAGAGCGGTAAAAATATCGTCTCTTTATTCTGTAACCGCTGAAAGCGTCTGTTTGGAAGGCAACCCAGTACATAAAGTTACGGAGTTTCTGCAAGATTCAGACTTGCTGGTCATTGCTCATAGGCAAAATCACCGCTTCTCTTTAATGGCTCCCGACGTCTCCCGCCAAATTATTATGCGCTCTAAGTGCTCGGTAATGGTGCTGCCTCACGGCGGAGGGGCCGACTACGCTAGAGCAACCGAAACAAATTGAGCAAAGGGGCGATGATATGGATGAATTTTCTTTGCAAACAGCCAACAATCTGCTTTTTTTAGCTGTTGGAGCCTTCTTTGTGCCTTTATTGTGCCGTCCTCTGCGCCTGCCGGCCTCTATCGGAGAGATACTGTACGGAATTTTGGTAGGTCCGTATGTTATGAAACTGGTTCACCTGGATCACTTTTGTGCCCTTATTGGCGAGCTCGGATTTTTTCTACTCCTTTTTAACGCCGGCTTGGAGCTTAATTTTCATTCTCTGGAAACTTCCGGACGGCGCAAGCTGATGTCAATGGCAGGCGTAGTGGCCCTTATTTTTGTCTTTTCTTATGCTGCAGTTTATTTATTTAATCTGCAGCCCTTTGTGGTTATGATTATCGCCGCCACCTCTATTGGGTTGCCAATTATGCTGCTTCAGGAGACTGGGCAAGGCAAAAAGCCATTCGGACAACAGATATTGGTTGTGGGTACAATTGGAGAATTTATTTGTATTGTGGCTGCAGCTTTTATAGCCGCTTGGAATAGCTCCGGAGGGTTAAACGCCGTTTTTGCCATGAGTGTGGTAAAAATGATGCTGATTTTTGCGTTGGCCTATTTTATGTTGGTTGTTCTGCGCTCTGCAGTGTGGTGGCATCCGGAATACTTCAGCCGAATGGTGGCCGTCCACGACCCTTCGGAAATAGGGGTAAGAGCTGGCATGGCTCTCATGTTTATGATGGTGGCTGCTGCCATTCATCTGGGAGTAGACGCAATTTTGGGAGCGTTTATGGCGGGCGCTCTTTTTAGCTGCGTTTTTAGAGCCAAAGGGCCGTTAGAAATGAAGTTCCTGAGTTTGGCTAACGGTTTTTTTGTACCGGTTTTCTTTATCAGGGTAGGCTTGGAATTTAAACTCGATATGGCTCTGAAATCGGACTGGCGTACTTTGATGATCCTTTTCCTCTCCATGTTGGTAGTCCGTCTGATTGCTTGTCTATTATGCTGGACGCCTTCCACTCACGGCTGGTCCGGTCGACTTAAAGAATCTTTAGCTGCTTCACTTATTTTAGCTGCTCCCCTTACTTTGCTGGTTGTATTTGGCAGTTTGGGATTGAAGATGGGAGTAATTAGCGAAAGTTTTAATGCAGCCGTTATTTTGTTAGCTGTTGTATCTTCAATCGTTTGGCCGTTCTTATTTAAAATGTGTCTGCCTTGGCTTGAGGAAAAAGCGCAAAAATAGTCTGCTAGTATTTTACAGCAGGGATTAAGTTTTTATAAAACTAATTTGGTACATAATTTATTGCTTTGGGCAGTCGGAAGTCTCGGCTTCCCAACTTGTAAGGAGAAAAAGCCGCTGCATATGGTTACAGACTGGATCTGTTTTGTTTGTGGATCTAATAACGATATTTCCGAATCTGCTTGCACTAATTGCGGGGCGGAGCGTCCTTTGGCTGTCCAAGGATTTTCGTCTTTTGAGGGCAGTTCAAGTTATTCTGATGACGTCTTTGTCAACTCCAATCCTGAGGATCTGCCAGAAATGGCTAATGCCAAAGACGGTTTACACTCTCTGCACAATTGTCTTAACAGGGCTGTATCGTCTTTGGTCGACAGTGAAAAGTTTAAGTTTATGCTCGAACCCATATTAGAAGGTTTTGAAACGCTGTATGCTAGGGCAGACGAGTTTATTGCAGAATTGGACGACGATCAGCTAGCCGATCGTCTTAAAGTGCGCCGACGCGATTCGTACTTCATTTTTAGACTTGCCGCTATGCAGTTTGAAATGTATAGCCCTGAAAATATCCAGCCTGTGCGCATAGGCACAATGTTGGCCAAAATGGCCTGCGAAGGGTTGGATTGGCTGCTTTCCTTCGCTAAGAGCCGCCGTTCTCCGGACGAAACCGTTCGCGATGTAATCGCTGCTCCTATCGATGACTACCTCAGGGGGGAGCTCGACGCCGATTCTTACTTCGATGCCGTTTGCAATGCCGATGATTTTTTAGGAGAGTGCCTAGAAGAAGGAATTAGCTCTTTCCATGAAGCCATAAATGAGGCTAAAAAGTTTGACGGACGGAACTATTCTTTGCTGCTCGATACCAGAGAAGCTGCCTCTGAAGCCAATGAAAAGTGGGTTCGCGCTATAGTTGCCGTTCACTCCGATTTACCTCCTATCGACGTTCCATATTAATCCATTCCGCTTTGTTTTGTAATAAAAATGTTAACTTTGTCTATAAGACAAAAAATCTATAGACAAAATTTATTTTATGAGGTATTTAAATGTCAATCAATGCAGGATTGGATGGGTAGTAATATGTCAGTAACTGGAGTTGGTAGTTCATCTTCTTCATCGTATGCTCAGCGGGCTGAAGCTCAGCGCCGCGCCGAGGAACAGCGCCGTGCCGAAGAACAGCGCCGTGCCGAAGAACAGCGCCGAGCTGAAGAGAAGCGCAGGGCTGAAGAACAAAAGAAAGCTGAAGAGCAGAAAAAAGCACAAGAAAAGAAGCAGGCTCAGGAAAAACTACAGACCGGAGCTGCCAAGCTTCAGAATGATAGCGGCCTAAAAACTAAGGTCGATACTGCTGTGCGCAATGGTGCCGGAATTGACGGTATTAACACCATGCTCAAAAACGATCCTCTGGGCAAAGGTCTTGGTGTTGGCGATAATCAGTTGCCCAGAGGCTTAGCCGAAGATCTTCTTAGTCAGTCTCAAAGCAGATTGGGCAGTACCGAAGATTTCGTGCGCATGAACAATCAGCTGAACGGAACCGTTGGTAGCAGTACTAAGGCTGCCGACACTAAAGCTGCCGATGCCAACGATCAAAACGGCAAGGGCGTAGGCGACGTCATCAGCGACGTATACGGTACTGCCGACACTGTGCGCGATAAGTTCGGTAAAGTGCAGAAGGCTGCTGGCAAGTCTGCCGACGTTCTGCACGATGCCAATAAGCTGACTAAGGTTGCCGATAAACTCGACGACTTAGGTAAATTCGGCAGCAAAGGTATGGGCATCGCTGGCGAAGTCAGCGACGTAATAAACTTCGCCACCGATACTGGCAAAATTATTTCTGGTGAGAGCGTCGACGGCTTGTCCTATGCTAAGAATACCAGCGATTTCGCCAGTACTGCTCTTGGAGCTGCTAGTAAAGTCGGTACCAAGTTCGTTGATAAGGCTGCCGCTGCTGGTGCTACTGCTTCAACCGCTACTAAAGTAGCTGGTAAAGTTGGCGGAGCTGCCGTCACGGCTTCTAAGGCCGTTCCGGTTTTGGGTGTGGCCAGTGGTGTGTTCAGCACAGCCAGCGGTGTAAAGAATATTGTTGAGGGTGTCCAAGGTAAGAACGATGCCGACGCCAGCAACGATGCTGAGTCCCACAAGAAGGTTGTTACTGGTGTTGCCGGTACTATTTCCGGTATCGCTACCACTACTGCCGGTGTGCTTGCTCTTACTGGCGTAGGAGCTCCCGTAGCGGCTGTAGCTCTCGGAGTTGCGGCTGTAGCTGAGGTATTCAAGGTCGGTTATGAATTGTTCGCTTAGAGGCTAAGTGAAGCGCTCTCTATGCAGGGCAGGGGAGCGATGCAGAGAGAGCCGCAGAGGTATGCAGTGTCTGCGGCTCTCTTTTTTACTTTAGTTCAATTCATATCAATGATAGTAGCTATCTCTTTCAGAGTATTAAGAGGAAGCTACAGTTCTAGATGAAAAATATTTTGGAGCCGTGAAGCTTGAGGCACAGCGGCCGAGCCCAAATAAATTTGGAGGAGTTTTTATGAGTTCTTCAGCTTCCGGTTGGTCTCCGGAGAAAGAATCTGCCTCTCATGCCGCTGATTTAGCCGATATTTCGAAGTATACAGGCCTGGTTAAATTGGTGGCGCAAGTAAAACGTCACGAAATTGAGCCCGAAATTTTTCTTCAGGGCGTGTATGACATATTTAACAATATTGAAGAGGCTTATACCACCGTTAAAAATGAGCTTGCTAAATTAAAAGACGACAGCAATGAGAGCTATCTGGATACTCTTATAGAAAGCATTGGCGATGTCTATTACATTATTCGCTTGGGGCTTATGCAGTTTGAGGCTTTTGTAAATAAAGATGAGGAGCTCGGGTTGAGAGTAGGTATGCAGCTGACTATGAGCGGTATTAAGGCCTTTGGCGATATTGCCGCTCGGGTTCAAGCTGCGGCGGTAGGCGATAATCTGTACAACAGCAAAGATGTTATTTGCACTCTAGGGTCGGCTATGCTGCAAAACAACGAAAGTATTGAAGATTTTCTTAAGGCTCTCGAAGAGTTGGAAAAAATTTTTGAGCCCTTGGAAAACAATGTGCGCTGTTTGCAAGAAGAGGTTATAAACGGCGCCAAAGAACTGATAGACTTTGACGGTAACGACGAAGAACTGATTGCTCAAGCTCACAAAGTGCGCAGTTTGCTGCCCCGCCTCGAAGATGCCTACGGTTATTTAATTATTGCTTCTCATTCTCCTCAAGTGGTTAACCAGGTCTGTGGCGACAGAATAGTCGATTACGCTATTAAATAATTTGTCATAGCTTAGTTGTGACTGTGTTTTTAAGGCTCAATGAAACTGTATCGTTTCATTGAGTCTTGAATTTTTTTTCGATTCTGCTCTCCGATAGGCATAAGGGCTGCTTTAGTAAAAATTTCTCGATCGTTTTCCTCAAGTAATCCTTGAGGCCAGTTAGACAAAACCCAGCCTATAATCTCACACTTAGTTTGTGAATTGCTTTTAGTTTCATCGTTGCAAGTTTCATTCTGCAATTTGTTTAATCTGTCTAGTAAAGAGGCTGGAGAGACAATTTTTTGCAAACTAAATAATATATGCAGGCGCACCGTAGGATTATCTTCCCAGCTCAGCCAGTTCAGCAATAAGTCGGTATCCTCGACCAGATCGGCCAAACGTAATCTAATCAGAATATTGGGATGAAGCGTAAATTGAGCCGTTTCTCCGGGATTTTCTGTGGCTACACTTTGGGCCATCAAAATTATACTGCTGTTCGTATTCCAATCAGGTCTTTTTAAAAGCCAGCCTAGCGATTTGGCATTCAAGTGTAGTTTGCCATATCTGCCGGCCTCCAAAACTTCACGGCGCAGTTTTTCGTTAGCTCCGTCTCCTAGGAACATTTCCAAAGTAGAGGTTTGGTCCGCATCGTACATAGAATCGAGAGCAATTTGCACGTCTGCGCTGGATCCGTGATGCTCTGCTAGGGCCAGACGTTCTGTGGCACTTAACAGAGGCCAATTGGCGTAGCCTTCTTTGTATAGAAGGTCGATCATCATGCATCTGACTCGCTCTAAATGCGCCTCTAGAGGATTTTCGATTAAACTGAAAAGGAAAATATCTTCAATTATTTCATCGCCGGGATTGTGACGCAGAACACGCTGTCCATCCAAGATTCGTCCGTACAGACGGCTGTCTTCTCCCATAAACAGATCGGAAGACGGATAATTTTTTGTTTTAACGGGAATAAAGCTCTCTTCGCTTCGGCGTCTGATTTCTATTTGCACTTCTTCATTTTTTATATTGCGCCTGACTACACAGGCTTGTTGGGAAAAACCGCGCATATTATTGCGGGCTAACTGCAGCCAGCACTCCTGGCGCTTTTGCGAAGCGGCCCTTGGCAGTCCTGCGCTGTTGAATTCTAAAATAGGCAGATCACTTTTGAGAAACTCTTGCAAATCGGTTAATTCTGACACTTTATTCTCTCTTTATAAAATCCAAGTAAATGGCCCGGAGTTGATTCTTTATATGTTTTCTATTTACTTTTTATCAGCAGGCAAAAAGCGCAGATTATCGAATGAGTTGGCGGTTTTTCGTTCGTAATTTTTGAGACTGGAGTTAGTTTGCTTTCAGTCTTGCTGTAAAGGTGAATAGATGAACAGTCTTCTTGACTCACGTGAACTTACGTTAGACGATCTGCTGACGACCATGGTAGAGCGCGGTGCTTCCGACCTTCATATTAAGGTAGGCAGTGCCCCTATGATTCGTGTCGATGGCGAACTCACTCCGGCCACTTACGAGATTCTCAATGGAGCTACGGTGCGTAGGCTCTGCGAGAGCATTCTGACCGACGAACAGAAGGCTAAGTTTATTGCTGATAAAGAGCTCGATTTAGCCTACAGTATTCCCGGCCTTTCCCGCTTCCGTGTCAATATTTATTTGCAGCGCGGTACTTGGGGAGCCGCATTGCGTGTAATTCCTTCTCGCCCTCTAACTCTTGAAGAATTGAGAATGCCTCAAACCGTAGCCGAACTGGCTATGCGCCCTCGAGGTTTAGTGTTGGTGACCGGACCCACCGGCTCTGGTAAGTCAACCACCTTGGCTGCCATGATCGATCATATTAACGAATCGCGCCGCTGTCACATTGTTACTTGTGAAGACCCTATTGAGTTTTTGCACAAAGATAAAAACTCGGTTATTTGTCAGCGTGAAGTTGGAGCCGATACGCACAGCTTTTCGATGGCCCTAAAACATGTGCTGCGTCAAGACCCCGACGTCATTCTTATAGGAGAAATGCGCGATCTGGAAACTACCCAGATCGCTATTTCCGCTGCTGAAACCGGTCACTTAGTTCTGGCTACTTTGCACACAAATTCTGCAGCCTCTACTGTTGACCGTGTGATCGACATCTTCCCGCCGCATCAGCAGCAGCAGGTGCGCATGCAGTTGTCTGTATGTTTAGAAGGCGTTATGTGTCAAAGCTTGCTGCCCAAAGCCAAAGGGGGCGGGCGAGTTATGGCCATGGAGCTCATGCCTATGATTCCTGCTGTGCGTAACCTGATTCGTGAAGGAAAAACCCATCAGATTCCCAGTGCTATCCAAACCGGTCGTCAGTTTGGTATGATGAGTTTTGACATGTCGTTGCGCGATTTGTATCAGCAGGGACTCATTACTTACGAAGAAGGACTTGCAAAAGCCCACAGCCCTGAAGAGTTCAACCGCTTAATTACTAATCCCAATTCGGTCGGTTCGTCTGTGCCCGCCTCCGATTAGTTAATTAGAGCTAAAGTTTTTTGGGGGAGGGAAAAAAATAGGTCCGACTGCGCTTACAAAACGGTGTTGCGTGTATTGGCTGAGAGTTAAGGAAAGGTAAAGCTACACATGAACGTTGAAGAATTATTTACTACTATGGTTGAACGCAGGGCTTCTCACCTGCACTTGGTCCCCGGCAGTCCGATTCTTATGCGTATAAACAACCAGCTGGTCAGTATGGACGGCCCTATTCTGAGTCCGGCTGATACCGACTCGTTCAGCAAGGCTATTATGAATGATGACCTGCTTGATGAGTTTGAAGAGCGTATGGAGTGCGATTTCGCCTTCTCTGTACCGGGCTTATCCCGGTTCCGGGTAAATGTTTACAGACAGCGCGGATCCGTAGCTTGTGTAGTCTCTACAAATCCTCCTTCTGCTCCTACTTTGGAGAGTTTGGGCATTCCTGAGCTGATTAAAAATCAGGTTTCCGGATCCAGTTCGGGGTTGGTCATTGTATGTGGACCTAAACAGTCAGGTAAAAGCAACACCGTAGCCGCTTTAGTAAATTATATTTTGGAAACTCGCTGCTGTCAGATTGTCTCTTTGGAAGATCCTTTAGACTTCTTGCATCGCAATCAGAAGGGCGTAATCTGTCAGCGTGAGATCGGCACCGACGTCCTTTCTTACAAAGATGCTTTCGCGTCGCTTTCACGCCAGGGAGCCGATGTGGTGGTTATTTCTAAGTTAGAAGGCCAGGAAGCTATTCAGCAGGTGCTCAATCTGGCTGCCGCCGGTACTTTGGTAATTGCCAGTTCTACTGCTGCAAGCGTTCAGGTAATGCTGGAGAAAATTATCGATTCTTATCCGCCTCACTTGTCTCAGTCATGCCGCAACAGTTTGGCTCTGGGGTTGAAGGCTATTGTCAGCCAGGTGTTACTGCGCAAAGCTTCCGGAGAGGGGTTAGTTCCCGCTTTTGAGCTTTTGGTCTCAACTGGTAAGCTTAAAGAGTTGCTGCGTGAGAATAAAATTTCGCAGATCGGTCCTTACATGTCAGCTTCTGCTCGTGAGCACGGCATGCAAACTCAGGAAATGGCTTTGCGCTTCTTAGTACGCAAGAACATTGTTACTATGGAGGAGGCCGTCAGTCAGAGTAGCCGTCCGGAAGATTTCAAGAAGATTATGAGCTTGCCTTACTAGTGCTGTATTTGTAAAAATGGCCGATTTGGTGTAGACTTTTGCCGCTTTATAGCGGAAAAGTCTACACTGCATTATTGGGAGTTTAAATCAATTTTAGAAACATTGGAGGTTTCTATAACAATATGTTAGATGTCAAATTGATTCGCCGTGATACGGAGCGCGTGAAGAAAGCTTTGGGCCGTCGCGGTATTAAACCGGAAACTATCGATGCTATTTTGGCTCTCGACGTTAAGCGTCGCGACCTTATTACCAAGGCTGATGAGCTTAAGAAAGAACGTAATAAAGTTTCTGCCGATTTAGGCAAACGCAAAAAAGCCGGTGAAGATATTACGGCAGATTCTGCTAGAATGCGCGAAGTCGGCGCTCAAATTGCTGCTCTGGACGCCGAAAAAACTGCTGTAGAAGAAGAGCAGGTACACTTAATAGAAGTTTTGCCCAATTTGCCTCAAGAGGATATACCCGATGGTCCGGATTCCGATTACAACAAAGAGGTACGCCGGGTAGGCGAATTTAAAAAATACGATTTCAAAGTAGAGTGTCATTGGGATATAGGCGAGAAGCTGAGAATTTTAGACAGCAAGAGAGCCATTAAGCTGTCTGGTTCTCGTTTTTGGTTGCTTTGCGGCGAGGGCGCCCGTTTGGAACGTGCTATTTACAGCTACATGCTCGACATGCATACGCAAAAGCACGGCTATAAAGAGATGTTGCCCCCTGTTTTGGTTAGCCCCGAGACTCTGTATGCTACCGGTCAGCTGCCAAAGTTTAAAGACGATCTTTTCCACTGCTCGCCTAATGATCTTTATCTTATTCCCACAGCTGAAGTGCCTCTTACCAACATTCACCGTGAGGAAGTACTTGATGCTAAAGATTTGCCGATATACTATACCGCCTGTACCGCTTGTTTCCGTTCCGAGGCCGGAGCCGCCGGTCGCGATTCCCGAGGCTTGGTTCGTGTTCACCAATTTAATAAGGTGGAAATGGTAAAAATTGCCAATCCCGATACTTCCAACGAAGAGTTGGAAAAAATGGTGGGCGATGCCGAAGATATTTTGAAGGGGTTAGGCATTCCTTACCGGGTTGTACTGCTTTGCGCCGGCGATATGGGTCTCTCTTCTTCCAAAACCTACGACTTAGAGTTTTGGTCCCCGGCTCAGGAGCGCTTTATAGAAATTTCTTCCTGTTCCAACTGTTGGGATTATCAGGCTAGACGGGCTAATATGCGCTTCCGCCGTGAGCCTTCTGCTCCTACCGAATATGTCCATACTTTAAATGGATCTGGCTTGGCAGTCGGGCGTACCATGGTGGCTATTCTGGAAAACTTCCAGCAGCCTGACGGCTCGGTCGTTATTCCTGAAGCACTGCGTCCTTACATGGGCGGTCAGGAGCGTTTGTTGCCTAAAGCAGTAAAAGCTTAGTTAAAATTATAGTTATTGTAACTGCAAGGGCAATTTGAGGCACCGTCGGCTCGGCCGGAGCTGGCAGTGCCTTTTTACTTGAATTCAAACAGGAGCAGCAGGTTCTTTTATTGAATCATGCGCGGATCTGGAGAAATGACTGTGGAATGTTTTTTTTTCTCCAGGAGGCGGCCTTTTTTATTATCGGCAGCGGTATTCAGTAATAAAAAGCCGACAAAGTCTCATTGCAGGCTGCTTCAATGAAGCAGAGCTGACGTAATTATTCATATTCATACATTTTAGGAGGTTCCGGCAGTGATCGTTGTACAATACGACCAGGACCCCGAGACTATCACCCAAGCTGTTCAGAAGCTTCGCTCCGGCGGCGTAATTATTTATCCTACCGACACTCTTTACGGTATGGGCTGTGATGCTCTTAATCCTCAGGCGATCAATCGAGTTTACAACATAAAGAAGCTCAATAAGCGTAAACCCCTGTCTTTACTCTGCTGCGATTTAAACCAAATCGCTAAATATGCTCATATAAACCAGCAGGCCTATACTTTGCTTAAACGTCTTTTGCCCGGGCCTTATACTTTTATTTTACCGGCTACCAAGTTGGTTCCTCGTGTAGTAGTTAGCAAGCAGCGCAAAGTTGGCATCCGCGTTCCCGACAACGAGCTATGCTTAAGCATGATTCGTGAGCTGGGAAGTCCGCTGATGAATACCTCTGCCTATTACGAAACCGACGAAGACGTAAACGATCCTGAAGTTATAAAAGCTTGTTACCGAGAAGCCGATATGCTGATCGATTGCGGGCCTGTCGAGTTGTCCCAATCTTCGGTGATCGATTTGAGCGGCTCTGTTCCGTCTGTAATTCGCTATGGTAAAGGAGAAGTAGAGAGCGCTTTATGTATTGTCAATTAGCTTTCGATGCTGAATGGCTGAATTTTTAAAGACTAAGTCCTTTTTGCTCAAAAAGACTTAGTCTTTTTTTATGTCTTTTATTTTCAGATGCTACTTAGTTTACATATTTAACAAGCTAATGAAAAGCTGCTTGCTCAATGGCCTCATAATTGCGGTCAAATATTTTACCTAAAAATATACTTATATATGGTCAGTGTAGCAATTGTAGTGAACTTTCTTCTTCGAAAATTGTTTGGAGATGTAGTTTTAAGTAAACTTTCTATTTAGTACCGATTAGTAAACATTTAGCAATAGTTACTTATTGCTAAGGTATCTGCCTAAGTGTTATCCTCTATTACAGAGGATCAGAACTCTTTGCGGTTGCTGGCTGGGGGAGGTGCAACTCGAAGCAGTTCCGATTGGGGAGGGCAAGAATCTGCACCCAGATTCTTGGAAGGAGGTTTTGGGTCGTGAGAACAGATTGTATAGGCAGTGCTTCAGCCAATGTAAACAGAACTTATACCGAGTCTATAAGTAGTTCGGTTGCTCGCAGTTCGGACACTAAAGTTAAGAGTGAAGGCGGCGAAGTCCGTACTCCCATAGATGCTTTCCAAAGTTCGGATATGTCTGTTACAGATGATGGCAGTGTGCGCTTTATCCTCAGTTTTGGCAAAGATGTAAAAACAGCCGATACCGAGAAGTTCCTTAAGACTCAAGAGAATTCCGGCAATACTATTTCCAGTAAGTTCCCTTTAATTAACGGATATTCTGTCGATGTCAAGCCGGAAAATATCGATAAAATGCTGACTAGTCTGCCTGTAGGAACGCAGATTGCTGTAGATCGCCCGCTGACCTTCGATAATCCTACTCTTATGAAAAGTACGTCCGGTGCCGAGTCTGCTGCCGACAAGAAAGTTGTTGCCGATGTCTCCGATGCTTTAATCGGCATCAATGAAGTGTGGGATATGGGCTACACAGGTAAGGGTCAAACGATAGCTATTATAGACTCGGGCATTTACCCTCACCCCGATCTGGAGGGTAAAATTACTGGTTGGGTCGATATGCAGGAGGGAACACTCAAGCCTACCGATACTTACGGTCATGGTACTCATGTGGCCGGTATTGCTGCTGGAAGCGGCGTTAAATCAGCCGGAGTACATAAGGGCGTAGCTCCCGATGCTAACGTAGTGGGCGTGCGCATAAGCAATGTTTCCGAGGCTATTAAGGGTATTCAGTGGGTTATCGAAAATAAAGATCGCTTGGGTATCGGAGTTGTCAATATCTCTCTGGGCGATTTCGCTATGCGTTCATACAAAGATGATCCTTGGGCTCAGGCAGCCGAGAAAGCTATGGAAGCTGGTTTGGTAGTGTGCGTAGCGGCCGGCAACGACGGTCCGTCAGAACGCAACATTTCTACCCCCGGAACTCACCCCGATGTCATCACCGTTGGCGCTCTCGACGACAACGGCACTCTCGATCGCTCCGATGATAAAGTTGCCGATTTCTCCAGCCGCGGTCCCACGAATATCGACGGTATCAATAAGCCCGATTTGATTGCTCCCGGTGTCGATATTTACGGTCCTTTGGCTCCCAACGCCGATATTGACAACGAGAAGCTGCCCCACTGGGGTTCCGATTATGTGGCTATTTCCGGTACTTCCATGGCTACTCCTATGGTCGCCGGCGTGGCTGCTTGTTTGAAACAAGCTAATCCTAATCTCACTCACAAAGATGTCAAAGAAATTTTGGTTAAGAGTTGCGATAATTATCTAGATGAGCCCAAAAATGTGCAAGGGGCCGGTCTGATCAATGCCAAGAAGGCTTTGGAATTAGCTTTAACTTGGGAAACGTCCCAAGACATTGCCGATTTGTCTAAATCGTCCGAGTCTGATAGCTCATCTGCTAAGCTTCCGGTTCAAGCTGAGCAGGTTTCTGATAGCGGCTTTATAATGGCTTAGCCTGCCTGTTAGTTTAACTGCGATAAGAGTGCCGCAATAAATATTCGAGAAGAAGCCAAGCAGAATATCTGCCTGACGCAACTCATAAAATATCGTGTGGCGCACGGAAATCTACGCCTGTGGAGAGTATGTAAGTTGTCGTTGCTCTTCGGAGCCAACGGTGCTGTCCTCAATGAAGCAGGAAGCTCCCGCTTCTATAGGCGGGAGTACGTTCACATAATTCGCTTCCGGCTTAACGAGTATCTGAGCCGGGGGCGTTTTTTTTGTTGGCAACTGATTTTTTAGCTTCTTGAGTTAATAGGCAAAACAGTGTAAACTCACAGTTCGATAAACAATTGTAAAAGGCTGTTTTATCTGCTCTTGAGCGTGCTTGGTTGCTTATCAGTGCAGAAAATTAGAGGAGAAGGTAAGGTTTTTTTTGCGATATGGCTATTCGTTTTTTTAATACTATGAGCCGCACTCTGGAAGAATTCCACCCCATTGCCGAGGTACAGCCAGGTTGTCCCTGTAAAGTTGGACTGTATACCTGCGGCCCCACAGTCCACGATTTTGCCCATATCGGCAACTTCCGTACCTACGTTTTTGAGGATATTCTGCGCCGTTACTTGGAGTACCGCGGTTACGAAGTTACTCATGTAATGAATATTACTGATGTGGAAGATAAAACTATACGCAAAGCCCGCACTCAGCAAGTGTCCCTTGGTGCTATTACTGAGCCGTTTATTGAAGCGTTTTTTGCCGATTTAAAAAGTTTAAATATAGAAGAAGCCACGTATTATCCCAGAGCTACCAAACATGTAGGGCGAATGGCAGATATGATTCGCGATCTTATGGCTAAAGGATACGCTTATCGTTCAGAAGACGGCTCTATTTATTACAATATTGCTAAGTTTAAAACATATGGTAAATTGGCCCATATAAAGGTAGACGAATTACAAAGTGGTGCTAGAGTCGCTCAAGATGAGTACGAAAAAGGCACTGCTGCCGATTTCGCTCTGTGGAAGGCCTGGGATGAGAATGACGGCGACGTTTATTGGGACGAATATCCCGATTTAGGCAAAGGCCGCCCTGGTTGGCACATAGAGTGCTCGGCTATGAGCACTCAATACTTGGGCAACCACTTCGATATTCACACTGGCGGCGTGGATAACATTTTCCCTCATCATCAGAATGAAATAGCTCAAACTGAGCCTTTTACAGGTGAGCCTTTTGTCAACTATTGGCTCCATTCAGAACATTTGCAGGTAGAGGGCAAAAAGATGAGTAAATCTTTGGGCAATTTCTATAAACTGCGCGATCTGCTTGATGGTGCTAAAAACGCTTCGGGCAAGTCCTGGAACGCTTTGGCCGTACGCTATTTGCTCCTTTCTACTCACTACCGCACCCGTCTCGATTTTACGTTTAGCGGCTTGCAAACTGCTCAAGATACCAGAGATAATTTAATATCGTTTGCCCGCCGTTTAAAAGAACAAGATGGTGGACAAGAAGCTTCTGATGAGCTTAAGAAATTGGCTGAAGAGAGTCGTCGCAAGTTTATTGAGGCTATGGACAATGACCTCAATACTCCGGAAGCCTTGGCCGTACTTTTTGCTTTACGTCGCGACGTCAATAAGGCTATTGATGAGGGCAAAGATATTGGCAAGAACGGGGCCGATATTATTCTTAAGCTGCTGGAAGAATTTGACAAGGTTTTGGCTTTAAATATTGTTGCAGATGCTGAAAAAGCCAACAACAACGAAATTACTGACGATGAAAAAGCTTTAATTGAAGCCCGTCAGCAGGCTCGCAAAGAGCGCAACTTCCAAAAGGCTGACTGTATTCGTGATCAGCTTTTGGAGCGCGGTATTATTTTGGAAGATACTCCTAAGGGGTTGAGATGGAAAATAGATTCAAGCAAGAGATGAGTCGTATTAAGCGTCAGGAGCGTTTAAACGCTGAGTCAGTTGGGCATGGTCCTGGTCGAGGCAGTAGGCGCGGTGGTCGCAGTTTCGTAAATGCTGCTTCTTGCTGTTCTGAAGCCGGGCCAAGAAGGGAAAAATATCACAATTTCCAGGAATCCGGCCGCGGTTTTTCAGCTGAGGGCAAGCCGACTGAGCAAACTAACGAACAGGAAAGAGACGGGCAGGAAGTTATTTATGGACGTCGTCCGGTAGTGGAGGCTCTGCGCAGCGGTGTACCTCTCCAGCGCCTTTATGTTCTCAAACAAGCTGTGGGCGTTCCTAAAGAAGTTTTTTCTATAGCTCGCGAAGAGGGGATAGCTGTCGTGCACTGCGATCGTACCCGTCTCGATTTTATGTGCAGTCACGCCAATCATCAGGGAGTGGCTGCCCTTAAGGCTGCGCGCAACTTCAATACTGTCGAGGAGATTATGAATCGGTGCCGTCAGAGCCTAAAGGCTCCGTTTCTCTTGATTCTGGACGAAGTACAAGATCCTGGAAATTTTGGGGCTCTGCTGCGTACCGCCGAAGCCAGCGGAGTCGACGGGGTTATTGTGACCAGTTCAAATTCCTGCAGTTTTACACCGGCTGTAACCAGAGCGAGCGCAGGGGCGGATCAGCACCTTTTGGTAGCTCGCTTGCCTAAACTTGGAAATTTGCTGCGCCAGTTGCGCTCCGAAAATTACACTATTTTAGGAGCAGATTCAAATACCGATTGCGACTATACTCAGGCTGATTATCGAGGAGCCGTAGCTATAGTCATGGGAGCAGAGGGGAAAGGCTTGCGTCCGAGCGTAAAAGAATTGTGTACTCACCTAGTGAAGATACCCATGTTAGGGCGCATTGAGTCGCTCAATGTATCGGTAGCCGGAGGAATTATGATGTACGAAGTTGTCAGGCAAAGGTTGAAAAGCTAAAAAGGCGACCGTCGGGGAGGTGGCCGATAATTGCCAAAAACTCCCGTTTGTGCTATTCTTCCTGAGTAAGCTAATAGAAAGAAAGTTAAGGTTCACAAGATCTCGCGCTTTCTTTCCTTGCCAAAGCTTGGGTTTCCTGCTCTAGCAGAATTAGTTTCGGGTTGATTTTCATATTCTTTCAGTTCTGCTTTGCAGCGGAGGATCTCTGTGCTTGAAAATTGGTCTTCGTTTAGCCTTCTCCTAAGGGTGGGAGTTTATCGAAGGCTGGTTCGTTTCTCTATTCTTGGTGCCTGAAAGCAGTCTAAAAACAACTTACTTATCACGCCAAGGAGATAACCGTTTCGGTTCTTTTGGCGAGCAGGCACAGAAAATAGAATATGGTTCCTATATAGAGCGGCCGGGTGAGGGCGGATCGATCCTTGGGCGCAGGTGTTCTGGAGGAGCAGGTCATCTGGGCGCACGTTTTTCGCTAAAGTTCTGTTATAGGGCCTTATCAGAGAATGTAAGTAAAGAGAGTTTCTTGTCCGTAGCTGCAAAGGCGTGTATTGGGAGAACACGAGGTTATTTGAATGCCAAGTACCAACTTGATGTCAGTGCCAAGTACGGTCAGCAATTACAGCGCCAGCTTAGATGAGCGTCAAGACGAAGAAGTCGTCAAGCTAGCTAAAGATGGCGATGAATACGCAACCGAATATCTTATAACTAAGTACAAAAATTTTGTACGCGTAAAGGCGAAATCCTACTTCCTGGTGGGTGCCGATCGCGAAGATATTATCCAAGAAGGGATGATTGGCCTGTACAAGTCTATTCGCGACTTCCGCGCTGACAAATTATCTTCTTTTAGAGCATTCGCTGAGTTGTGCATAACAAGGCAGATTATCACAGCAATAAAGACTGCAACTCGTCAGAAGCATATCCCTTTAAATTCTTATGTATCGCTGAATAAGCCGATTTACGATGAAGATTCCGACCGCACTATGCTGGATGTACTTTCTTCCAACAAAGTGTCCGATCCAGAAGAAGTGTTTATCAGCACTGAACTGTCCAGCGATTTAAGGGAAAAGATTAAACAGAACTTGAGCGAATTAGAGTCTCAGGTACTGCAGTCTTATCTCGAAGGTAAGTCATATCAGGAAATGGCTAAAGAACTCAACCGCCATGTAAAGTCTATCGACAATGCTTTACAGCGGGTTAAGCGTAAGATTGAAAGGACTTTGAGAGCTCCTCTCACTCATTAGTTAGGCTTGGTGGGCGGCAAATTTTTTCCGGTGGTGGAAATAAGCCGCAGATGAAAGCCGATTCAGGTGTTGTGCCTGGGTCGGCTTTGTTTTTGCTTGGCTGTGTAAAAGCTTGACAAATTGCTTTTTATTATGTAATATTACCTCCGGTTAAGTTGTCAGTGTGCCTCAATAGCTCAGTTGGTAGAGCTCCCGCCTTGTAAGCGGAAGGTCACCGGTTCGAGTCCGGTTCGAGGCTCCAAAAGCGGTCCCTTCGGGAAGGCGTTAGCTTGTCTCGAGGGGCTTTTTTTTTGTAGTCTAACTAAAGCTTTTTGTTATTCTAATAACAAGTGCTACTGTGTAGCCAATAAAGATCGTTAAGCCTATAGCTCCGGTAATATCGCTGGGGAAATGGACGCCGTTGTAGAGGCGGCTCCAAGCCACTAAGGCAGCATAGCACACAGAACAAAATGATATACCAATTTTATAGACCGTTTTGAGGGAAGAAGACCAAGCGGCCATTATAATTGATAAGGCTATAGCGCTGCTGCCGGCTGTGTGGCCGGATGGAAAGCCAAAATAGGGTTCATTTACCAATGCATCAAATCCTAAAAACAGAGGACGGGGTCTCATAATAAGTACTTTTAGCAGGCTATTCAGAGCAGAAGTCAATCCAATAGTGGCAACTGTATGCCCGAAGCAGTCCCATTTATTGTTTAATGCCAGTAATAGACAGGCAAGTATAACTATGTAAGTAAGCGGCATGCCGCTGCCCAGCCAGCTTATCCAGAAATAGACGGTAGTCAAATAATCGCATCGTTGGGTAGCAATAATTTGCTTGAGAAGCTGTTCATCTAACCAAGGCATAAAATTGTAAATGAATAAGGAAGCGTTAAAGAGCAGCAGCCCCGCAGCTATGCCCACCAGAAGCTGCTGAGGTTTTAACAAATTAAGTTTTTTCAGGATAATTTTACAACTAGAATCGCCGTTTTCGACATTAGCAATCATAACTTCACTAAACTGATATTTATTTTCTCTTTATTTTTTTCTGTGAATTTAATATTGGTAGTTAGTAATTGTTTCATTTGAAAACAGCTTCGGAATGATTATAGGCGGACAGCTGTTTATAACAGAAGTCCGCCTATGTAACAATGAGCTAAGTTTTATAAACTAAAATTTGAATACAATTATGTCGGTTGGAACATAGTAGAAGCCTTTTAGTACCTCTGGGCGAGCGTATTTTTGCTCATTTTCCTGATACATACTTTCCACACGTTTTTTTATTTTAGCGTCGGTGGTACAAGCTTCGGCTTTTTGTTGCCAGTATTGCGACTTGTCTAAATTAACGCCGGTTATAGAGCCTGTCTTATAAATTTCACTAAGTTTGTACATGGCTGGCACACAGCCCAGTTCGGCGACTTTCTCCAAATCGTTAAGAGCACCTTCGGTGTTTTTCTTAGTGCCAAAGCCACGCATTTGACAGATTGCGTAGTTATAAAGACCGATAGGATTGCCGAAAAAGGCTGCCAATCGGTAATTTTCGCAAGCTGTTTTGTAATCTTGACCTCTGGCTATTCCGTAGTAGTAGCAGTTGCCGGAATTACAAAGTCCATTTAAGCTGCCGTTTTCTCCAGCTTGATGGAACAAGTCGGCAGCAGTAGTTTTACTTTGAGGCACCATTTTGCCCTCGCTGTAGAGACGGCCCAGCATATTAGCCGCTTCTCCGTCTTTATTGTCGGCTGCTTGAATATAATATTTGAGTGCTTTAGCGTTATTTTGCTTAACTTTTAATCCTTGCTCATAGTATAACCCTAAAACTGTTCCTGCCAATCCGTCTCCCAGACTTGTAGCTTTTTCATAGTAGCTAAGTGCCTTTTTGAAATCGGCTTTAACTCCCAAGCCTAAATCGAAGAGGCGTCCGATGCGTGTTAAAGCCGTATGGTAACCTAAAGAAGCGCTTTTTTCATAATATTTTATAGCTTGGGAGCGGTTTTGTTTTATCCCCAGGCCTATTTCTGCACAATAGCCAAGCTTATAGAAAGCTTGGCTATTGTTCTTGGCCGCAGCTTTTTTATACCAATTGACTGCCTGAACAGAATCTTGATTTACACCGTGACCTTGAGCGTACAGATCTCCTAAGTTTACCATAGCATCGCTGTCACCGGCTTGAGCGGCTTCATTGTAAAGTTTGAAAGCCTTTTTATAACTTTGTTCTGTGCCTTGGCCGCTTTCAATCATTTCTGCTAAAGCGTTTTTGGCTCTGGGATCGCCGAATCCGGCCGCTTGAGATAAATAGGCTATAGCTTGGCCCAAGTTTTTGTTGACGCCGCTACCAAAGCGATAAATATTGCCCAAGGCTAACTGGGCGGCTGTATTGCCCAAGTTCGCGGCTGTTCTGTAAAGGGTTATAGCTGATTTTACATCTTGGGGACATCCCTTAGCGTTGTATAAATGATCGGCTGCCAAGCAGGCTGCTCCTCCGTGGCCTAAAGAGGCTGCCTGGCGCAGCACTTGTATTCCTTTAGCAACTTCATCATTTTTAATGAGTTTTTTCCCTTTTTTGTACAGCTGTTCAGATTCAGCTGAAGGCTGGGCCGGTGTTGGAGCTTTTTTTACTTCTTGAGAATTTGGCTCTGTCTGGTTACTTGAATCAGAAACTTTAGACTCAGTTTTTTTGTTTTCACTTTGGGAAGAAGGTGGGGCGTTTGTCTTTGGGGTGTAAGAGGTAGAAGGTGTTGCAGCAGGCTTAACTTCGGGAGGAGGAGGAGAAGAAGGGCCATCGGCAGGTGTACTGGCCTGAACAGGTAGAGTTACTATTCCCCAAACGAGTAATCCCTGGCAGATTTTTTTCCAGTTAAATTTTGCATTGGTAACATAACGCCAAAAAAATTCCGATTGCTGCATTTTATTGGGTCCCTCCACGTAAAATATTCATCTTGATGAAGTTCACACCATTAGCTTTCAATCCTTCGCCGTTTTATTTTCGGAAATTTGTTATAACAGTTGGTGAGGTAAGTTCTTCGTCTATTTTATTTATTCCATCTTTTCTAAGGAGATACTTGACAAAGTTCAATTACTTGAGTATTATACTCAACGTTACGGGTACGTGGCAGAGTGGACAATTGCATCAGACTGTAAATCTGACGCGCGACGCGCTACAGAGGTTCGAATCCTTTCGTGCCCACCATATATCAGTGAAACTCGGTTCTGAAACAGATCAGGCTGGGTTTTTTTTTTGTCAAAATTTACAAAACTGAAAAGTATGTACTAATACAGTGTGATATAATGACGCCATTAAAATATAAATATCCGAGGATACAATGATTGGAGCACTTATAGGAGACATTGTTGGGTCAAGATTCGAATGGAAGAACCATTGCAGCATAGAGTTTAATTTTTTTGCTAAACAATGCCATTTTACTGATGATTCTGTAATGAGCTTAGCGGTAGGTAAAGCTATTATGGAATTTTATAAACAGGGTTTTTCTTTAAAAGATGGGGATAAAGAAAAACTTTCTGCTTTGACTGTCTACTATATGCGAAAAATAGGGCAGGACTATCCCAGAGCCGGTTATGGTGGCAAATTTAGAGTTTGGATGTATTGTGACGATCCTCAGCCTTATAACAGTTTTGGCAACGGAGCGGCTATGCGGGTCTGTGCTGCCGGATGGGCTGCTACCAGTTTGGAGGAAGCCCTAAACTTAGCAGAGGTAGTAACGGCAGTAACCCACAACCATCCCGAGGGCATAAAAGGGGCTCAGGCTACGGCTGCAGCTATATTTTTAGCTCGTCAGGGTAAAAGCAAGCAGGAAATAAAACACTATATTACTGAAAACTTTTACAGTCTCAATTTTACAATTGATGAGTTGCGCTTTCATTACAAGTACAACGTTACTTGCATGGGAACTGTTCCTCAGGCTATAGAGTCGTTTCTGGAAGCGTCCAACTTTGAAGAGACAGTGCGTTTGGCCATATCTTTAGGTGGTGATAGTGATACTTTAGCGGCTATTGCTGGTTCCATTGCCGAAGCTTTTTATGGTGTCCCCGCTGATATGGAAAAAGACGCAGTCAAATTTTTAGATGACAATTTAAAATCATTGTATGAAGAGTGGTGTTCTTTTCGAAGTGAGCAAGAGCACCTTTTGATAAAGTAAGGCCTAGCTGTCAATCTAGTGTTTCCTTATTAACATATAAAAAATAAATGGAAGGCTGATTTAGGCTGCAATTAGCAGCTTCAGCATTCCAGCGGGGTAATTGTATATAACTAATGTTTAATAACGCGCCCTTCGCGTATAGCTGGGGCTGCGGGCGATTCGGCTGCATAGCCTAAAATGCAGTGGCCGATGCCTTCGTACCCTTCGGGCACTCCCAGCTCTCGGAAAATATCTTGTCCTTCTGCACATTCCGACTCTTCTTTAGCCCTATTAATCCAGCAGCTGCCCAGGCCTAAGGCATGAGCTGCCGCCATCAAGTTGCCCATAACTAAGCTGCCGTCGTAAACATGATTTTTATTGCTTTTTTCAGCCATAACGACAAGCACTACTGGAGCGCCATAGAAAGGATCAAATTTTTCGGCCCAGCCTCCAATGCGCCCATTTAAAGCAGATAATTTGTCGCGTGTTTCTTTGTCAGTTATTTCTATAATAATAGTTGGCTGTTTGTTCATGGCGCTGGCTGCGCATAATCCGGTGGCAATAATTTCGTCTATTAACTCTTGAGGTACAGGGCGATTGCTGTCGTATCGACGTACACTGCGGCGGCTTTTCAAACTGGCGATAATTTCGTTCATATAGGCAGTCCTTTTCTATTATTTGAAGTTCTTTCCCATAAAATAGGCTTGCTGTGGGTAGTCTGTGGCTTCAATAGCTTCTCTGGTGGGACAGGCCGGAGCCAGAAGCATACCTGCATCTTGCCAATTCATATAGCGGTTGTTAGTTAAATACGAAGCTTTTAGTCCATCGAAGAGCCATTCTTTTTGGTCTGCGGCAGCGGCCAATAGCATAGTTTTTTTAGGGTGGCGCAGCTGTTCATTTATGCGGTAATAACGATCGATAACCGCTTTCAACTGAGAAGGGAAATCGTGGTAATAGAGTGGAGTTACATAAATTACTGCCTCAGCTTCAATTAATTTTGGAGCCAGTTCATTCATGTCGTCATTAAAAGTACAGCTTCTGTCTCCCTGCTGACAGTGATTACAGGCTATGCAAAAATGTACTTTTTTGAAGGAAGCGTCAAATCTGTATACTTGATGCCCGGCCTCCTGAGCACCGTCAATAAACTTGTCTGCCAGTAGGGCTGAAGTACCCTGGCGATGGGGGCTGGCGCTAATTACTACAATTTTCATAAATATTTTTGTCTCAGGACTGCTGTGCTGCAAATATGCAGTAGCTGTCTAAGTGTTTCTCCTTTCTGTAAGCGTTGCTGGGCGCAATTGGTTCTGAGCGGCAGATTTGCTCAGTTGATAGCCAATTATCCTGCTTTCTTTATGCGCAGTAGGTAATGCTGGTTCGGTTCACTTATCTCAATATTCTGTACAGACAAGTTGGCCAAAAGGGCAATTTTCTCAATTACTTCTCGTGGGGCCATTAGTTCGGCACTATCGTAAACTAACAGCTCTCCGTTTTCTTTTAGTGACGAGGTCAAATTGTTCAGGTACGCCGCTCCTTTGCGGTATCGTTCCGTTTCGTTATCGGAACTAAATTTGTCGTAAATATTGTGAATATCGAATAGACAAATCAGATCGGCTTCACCCTTAGCTAGGCCCGTCTGCCGAGAATGGGGATTGACCAGACGATATTCAATGCGTTGAAATTTAGGATCGCGTTTGGCCAGGTAGTTGCAAAATTTTTTTAACTCAGGTTCTATATCTACGCAGATCAGTTTACCAGTTGGAGTGACACGTTCTGAAATTTGAGCTAATAATAGACCGGCTCCGCCTCCTATATCGGCTACGGTTTTTCCTTTTAAGCGATCTTGCCAGCCTGCGGCCTCTATTAACCATTCTAAAAGTTCCGCTCGATGGCGGCTGAACATACCCACTTCAATATGATTGACAGCTGAGAAAGTACGGCTCTTGCCCAAACGGTAATCGCTGCATACACGCAATTCCTTGGCCAGATCGGGACGGGATATTATGTAGTCGTAGGCGGCTTGTTGCCAAGGATCGGTATATTTGGGCAAGCTTTTATGAGTAATTTGCTGATATAAAAAACGAGCTACATAGGGCAGATGGCCCGGACAATTAGGCACGGCATTTTCAATAGTTTGTATGTCTTGAAGTATTTGGGCGGACAGCTGTTTTTTTATCTGAGTATTACCTCCAAGATAACTTATGAAGTTCTTTTCTGCCTGCATGACAGCCTGAGCTTGAGGGCTGGTATCTTTCAAACGTTCGTTAGTGCGCTCTTCTAAATTGTCTTGGGAAGATGTCGCTTGTTTGAGATTTTGGGGGCGAAAAGATTGAACGGAAGACTGCGGTGTTGGTGCAGAGCAAGAGGCTGCTCCCGTCAGTAAAATTGCAGTTAAAAACGTGGCGTATGTTAAATTTTTATAGTATTTCATATATGTTCCGTGCGATGGCCCAGCATAAATAATGGTTCTTCTCTACGTCTGGTTAAAAACACAGTAATGCTTGTAGAGGTGTTACAAGTTTTTATTTTCTGTCTAATTATTTCTGGCTCTACGGCAAAGTTACGTTTTTTTATCTCCACGATGCCTATTTCCAAATCTTTAAGCCGCTTTTGTAGTTTCTTGAGGGAAAATTTGTGTATTTCTTCAATTATGAAGATATCTGCTAAAGGTTCAGGGGTAAAACTATCGCTAATTAGCCAGCTAGTTAACGGATCGAAAAGATGGGCCTTGAGTTTGGCTGCGTAAGTGCGCAGTAAACCTGAGCGCAGTAAAACTGGTTCAATTTCATACAGGTATTGCCCCTCTCTCAGCTCTCCTGTTTCTACTTGATCGTCTTGCTCTAAAGGACGCCTTTCTGTATGCCAGTTGTTTTCTTTGAGATATATTGAAGCTTCCAGAGAGGGACGGCCCGGGAGGTTGAGCCAGAGTACCGCTTCTCGGCATTGATGGCGGAGTCCGGTAAATTCCAGAGAAGCGGGCGGCAGTTGAGCCATCATTTCTTTATTAAAACTGGGAGCCAGTTTGATGGCAGCAGGTATATCTAGACGGCGCATTAGGTCAGCTGCTTCCGGTAAAGGCGGTATCGTTTCCAAAGGGTTATAAATGCGCCTGCCGTTTTGGCGGCGGGCCGGATCGCCGAACGCAGCCGCTGCTTTAGGAAGTCTATCGTGCATATAGTCAGATTGTACAATATGTATGGGAAAAGGCAGCCGTAAGTTTGATGCGTTGGCTTCTAAAATGTCTAACCTTTCTCTATTTAAATCTACGGCAATGACTGGACGAAAGTGGGCCATTGCTAAAGCGTCTCCGCCAATACCACAGCCTAAATCGAGGAATGGGCCTTCCGTTTCAGCTGCTGCTAAATGCAGCTTTTGAGCCCTATGTAGAGCTAAAGGCCAAGAGGTCGCTTGCTCCAAGCCACTCTCTTCAAAAAACATGTTGGCAGCCATAGCCACAGGGAATTTGCGCGCTCCTTTGCTGCGTAGCTTAACTTGGTTTAAAAGCAGTGAGGTTTCCGTATAGTCGAAGCGGCGGCGCAGTTTTTTTATTATTTTTATTTCATCAGGACCGTCAAGTTTTTGTTGGGCCAATTCGGATAATAGGTTTCTGATGTCAGTTTGGCAGAGAAATTGTAATTGTTGTTTGTCCATATTTTTTTCTAAACTGTTCGCCTGGATTTTGTAGGCTCAGCTTTTTAAGGCGTAAAGCGGGCACTCAGAAATAAACAAAACCCTGCCCGGTTATTTTCGTTGAGAAAAAATCGGGACAAGGCTTTGCAGATTCAGTTCTTATTAGTTAAAAAATGAACTATTAACCTTGTTTCGCTCCGCAGTTAGGGCAGAATTTTGCTCCAGGAGCTAACTCTGTGCCGCAAGAACACACTTTTTTGTCCGGAGCTACTTTAGAGCCGCACTCAGGGCAGAACTTGCTGCCTGCAGGCACCGGAGCCTGACAACTAGGGCAGGGGACTGTGCCCGGAGGAAGCATTTTTGTGCCGCAATTAGGGCAGAATTTGCCGCCGACAGCTACGGGAGTGTGACAGTTGGGGCAAGGAACTGAAGGGGCCTGCTGGGGCTGAGGAACATTGGGTTGCATTCCACCCTGCATTCCACCCTGCATTCCACCCTGCATGGCCTGCTGCATAATTTGGGGCATCACCATACCCATGCCCATGCCCATGCCAGCACCCATGCCGCCGCCAACCATGCCCTGGTTGTTGGCCATATCGCCCAACGCATCGGCAGCTTTGAGCTGCATGTAGTTCTGCACTCCTAAAGCGCCCATAGTTGCGCGTTTGCGGAAAGCAGCCTGAATTTCTTCAGGTACGGATACATCTTGAATGAAGAAGTCGCGCAGGGATACACCGTACTTGCCGAAGTCATCTTTAACTTTAACCTTCATTGCGGCAACTAACTCATCTAGGTTGCTGCGAATGCTGGCGTAAGATTGGAAAGTAGTGCTTAAAAGGTCGTTGAGGCGGGTGCGTATGCTACCTTTGAGTGTAGTGTTCAGATCTTTAGTGGTATAAGTGGCGCGGGTGCCGACCAAGGTATTCACAAAAAGCTGAGGATCTTCGATACGGATAGACATGGTACCGAAAGCGCGCAGCTGAACCCATCCCAAGTCGGGATCTTTAAGATCGATAGGATTAGGGGTGCCCCACTTGAGGTCGGTCATAACCTGTTGATTAACAAAGTAAACTTCGGCAGCGAATACGTTCTTACCGCCGCTAGTGAAGCGGTTCAGGAACTCAGTAAGAATCGGGATGTTGGCGGTAGAAAGAGTGTGACGCCCGGCTTTGAAAGTGTCCATGGCCTGACCGTCACGATAGAAAATAGCCGACTGGCTCTCACGGACGATGAGCTGAGCACCCATTCTGATGTCGGCCGGACCATCTTCGGGAACTCTGCCTACTAACGCGGTCGGATCATTGGGACGCCAATCGATAACATCTAAATATCTAGCCATAGTTTAAGCCTTAATCCCTTTCAAAATAAGTTCGCGCTCGTTAAGAGCATTATCAAAGCTATTGATGCAGTTAGTTAACGATCTGAGGGCCAACTTAGGATCTTTACCTTCGTCGGCAGCACTTTGCACACTCATGAGCGCCTCTTCAGCGTTGCTGATTATGTTCACCAATGAGAGATCGTAGTCATAAATGCGGCTCAATTCCGCCTCGTTTATCTGTACAGCGTCAAAGAAACCAGCATAGCCACGATTGGCATGGCGCACGCGTTCAACTACGCGATCAAGTTTATTGGCAACCTTATCAAAAGGTTCCATAACGGACAAATTACCTGATCCAAGAAACTCTTCCTGAGCAGATTGCATATTGCTCTTGAGTTCCGTCAGCCTCTTGGCCATGTACTCGCGGTGAGCGGCGTCGCTTTCGCGTCTGGCTGCTCTTTCTTGCATACCGGTGTACCCGGGTATTTTATGCATAAGGTCGTTGATTTTTTGGGAAATGTTCTCGAGGTTTAATTTATACACTTAAGGCCTCCTTGCTGGCAAGATCCGAAGAACCCCTAGACAGCTAACGCTGCACTACCCGCCTGTAGTTCGTGAGCAGGCCATTCTCTTCCTCTTGCTGTCATATTCTTTTGTCATACTGCCTGCAGTTTGCTTTATGAGGTTATGCTAGGACAATTTTGGTTATTTTAGGTCGAGTCTACATAAAATTTTTTTTTCTCGGCGGCGCCTTCCGGTAATGAAAGTTGTCCAGTGGTCATCACCTAAGGGCCTTACTAAAACTGTATAAAGTCCTAATTTTTTTCCTCCGGCAATATCGGTGAAAATTTGATCTCCAATAATTGCGGTATTTTCTGGCTTGGCATTCATCATGCGCATAGCTGATAAAAAAGGTTTAGCCCCAGGTTTTCTCTCCCAGAATCGCGCTGCAACGTAATGCTCTGTCCCTATTTGTTGGGCAATAAGACGAACTCTCTCCTCGCGAGCCCGCCCCCAAATAATGTTGGAGACAATGCATATCTCATTTATGTATCCGTTGTGCTTCGCTTCAGCAAGAGCTTGAGCTGCCCGTGCATCGATGACAGAAGAACTTCGCAAAGCCAAAGTATTGTCGACATCGAGACATATATTGACTTTTTGTAGGTCAGCCAGTTGGGCAAACGGTATATCGGCTACACTGCTGCAGTAAAGATCAGGAATATAGTGTTTCATGGGAATTGCCATTAATCTAAAGTAATTATCTCGCAGCTACGCGTTTGGGTATCGTAAAGAGCCATGGTAGCTTTGCCAGTGAGATAACCACAGCATTCTCCGGGGTTAACCAAAGTGCAGTTTTCCCATTGCTCTATCTTGAATTCATGGGTATGGCCGTAAATGAATAGCTCATGTTGGATGTTTTGAGTATTTAAAGGCTTTAGAGCATAATTTTGGCTAAGTTGTTCATCAGTGAAACTGAAGTGCTGTAGATGAATAAGAGTATCGTATAGATAAAATGATACTGGCCCTTCCCAAAAATGAGCTCCCATAAGAGCGAAACGGCGGCGCAGTCCCTCCCGCTCGCCGTCGTTGTTTCCCAATACCGCATGGATGGGAATTTTAGCTTCTGCCAAAGGGGCCAAACTAAAAGGGGAGACAAAATCGCCTGCATGTATAAGAGCATCGGCTCCTCTGTGCAAGCTCATTTGCACTGCTTGACGCAGTTTGCTTATGTTATCGTGGCTGTCAGATATTACTGCTATTTTCATTTGCCTTCAGTCAACTTTTGCCGATCAGGTTCCAAAGACCTGTGGATCGGCCCGTCGTTTGTAATTTTTGTCCAATACAAAAATAAACCTGTTGTTATTGGGCTGTATCCGCTTGTATATAAGTATCGCCATCTGTTATTCTTCAGGATAGATGAAATTCCGTCTCTTGGGGCAGTCAAGCTGACTGTAAATTTTCAGAGCGGGCTATTTCTGCGTTTTTTAGCAGGTAAGCCATGTTGTGTTGCAGTATTACCCGGGACGGATAACTCACTACAGCCTAGTTTTAGGCTTCAAATTTTATGGATCGGCCCGAAGTCTGCTTTATGTTTATTTCTGCAGTTGAAAAACAGCGGCAGAGGCGGGCTTTATCGGTGCCGGTGCTGCGTATCGACTGTTTTTTTGAGGTTTTATGGCAGCTGAGCTACAGGGGCGTTACAGACTTATAAGCAATTTAGGCCACGGCAACTTCGCCACAGTTTATTTGGCCAAAGATACAAAGGCTAACGGGGCATTGGTCGCAGTGAAGGCCATCTGCACCGAGGGCTTCTCTCAGGTTGAGTTTAAAGACCTGAATGTTCAATTCGAACTTGAGGCCAAAATTTTGATGTCTCTGTCCCATCCTGGACTGCCCAAGGTTATGGCGTATTTTAACCAGGGCGTCTATTTCTATATCGTGATGGAATGGATTGCCGGCAAAACAATGCATCAGGAAGTGCTTGAGTCCGACGGCATCACACAAGATCAGGTTTTGAAGTGGGGCATTCAACTTTCCGATGTTTTGGGGTATCTCCACTCGCGCAAGCCGTACCCCATTCTTCTGGGCGATCTTAAGCCTTCGAACGTCATGCTCACCTACAACGGCGATTTAAAAGTCATAGACTTCGGTGTAGCGCGCTACTTTGCCCCCAGTAAGAGTCCTCGCACTTTTACTATGCTTAGTCCCGGTTTTGCTCCTCCTGAAAAGTACAACCGCTTCGACTGCGATTTGCGCGGTGATATTTACTCTTTGGGAGCTACGCTTTATTGGTGTCTGACTCAAGCCAACCTTGACAAATTCAATTTTAACATTCCTCCTTTACGCAAGCTGAAGCCCGATGCCAACCATTGGCTGGAATCAGTTTTGACAAAGTGCATGGAGTATGCTCCCGAGAGGCGGTACAGTTCGGTTACTCAGGTGCGTGACGAATTGGTATCGGTGCGCAAAGAACTGCAGGGGCGGGAAGAAAGAGCTACAGAAAAGAGTTCCAACATTTTAGAACAGCTGTATCGTCAGAAATACGGTGACAGTCATTCTTAAAAATAGACGGTTCGGCTTGATCGCTACAGTAAGGCTTCTCACTTCGCTCGGCGTTGAGAGAAGCTCTTTTCTTGTAGGCACTGAGCCGTTGCGGTCGATTGGAAAATAATAAATATGGAAATAGGACGCAAAGAATGAACGACAATAGAAACAGTTTCAGGGTGCTGACTAATAGCAGCTCCGAAACGGAGAGCTGGGGAGAGCGCTTGTCTGCTTTGCTGCGCCCGGCTGATGTCATCGCTTTTTACGGCGATTTAGGAGCGGGTAAGACCACTTTTGTGCGCGGATTGGCCAGGGCTGCCGGAGCCCGTGAGCAAGTTTCTAGTCCTACGTTTGTCCTAATGCACATTTACGAAGGGCGTCTTCCTATTTATCACTTCGATGCTTACCGTTTGCAAAACGGTCAGGAACTGCTCAATATTGGGGCTGAAGAGTATATCGGAACCGATGGAGTGGCTTGTATCGAATGGTCAGAGCGTACCGAGGAATTACTTCCTTCTGATTGTTTGCGCTTAAAAATTTATTACCGCACCGATCTTGGTCCTGAAGGACGAGAATTAGTTTTTGAATCAGACGGCGGACGCGGTCAAGAAATAGTTGAGGCTTTAAAACATGATTCCTAAAAAAATTGATTACAACAAATCTTTAATTGTAGGTATAGATTGTTCTGGAGAAAGTTTCAGCACGGCCGTAATAAAAGACGGACAGTGTCTGGCTGAGCGCGGAGGTTTTAGCCCGCGTTCCCATTTATGTCGACTTTTTCCCTCAATTAAAGGCTCTTTAGAAGAAATTGGGGCCAGCTTTAGCGATGTCGCCGCTGTTGCCGTTACAGTTGGCCCAGGCTCCTTTACCGGTTTACGCCTTGGCATTGTAACAGCCAGAACTATTGCTCAGACTACAGGGTGTGCTCTGGTGGGCATTAATACTCTGGAAGCCTTAGCGATTGCTCATCCAGGTTGCTCTTGCCTTTTGGCCGGGCTGGATGCTCGCCGCGGAGAAATTTTTGCTTCGTTCTTTGATACTTCGGATGGCAGTATACGCCGTCTAGTCAATGACAGAGCGTACAAGCCTCAAGAACTGGCCGAAGAAGCTGCCCGCCTAGGATGCCGTTTAGCTGTGGGCAGCGGTGCAGTGCGCTATCACGATATTTTAGAGCGGTCTTCTGTAATTGTAGCTCTGCCTCTCGATGCTCAAGTGCGGGGAGCTTGGGTAGCCTCTTTGGGAGAAACGGCTTTTAAATCGGGCTGTCGTCAGGACATTTTCGAGTTGGCTCCTGTCTATCTGCGCTCTGCCGAAGTTCAGTTGGGCTAGAGTAAGCTTATGACTACTCCTAAAATAGAAGTTTGTCAATTTACTCAAGAGTTTCTAGATAAAGCGGCCGATTTGGAATTGTCTGTTTATGGTGTTAAAGAAGCGTGGCCCAAAGATGCTTTTGCCGTCGATATAGAGCGGGGCTATGCTCGCTATTTAGTGCTTTTGGCCGATGGCGAATTAATTGGTTATGCCGGGTCGTGGAACTTATTGGGTGAATTAGAAGTAAGCACAGTTACTATAGCTCCTCATTGGCAGGGCCGAGGTTTAGGAGTTTATTTATTTGCCAATTTAATAGCGCGGGGCCTAAATGACGGGGTGGAAGCGGCCACTTTGGAAGTGCGTTTTAATAATGAGCCTGCTCTGTCCGTTTATCGCCGTTTCGGCTTCAAAGGGGTGGGCATACGCAAAAAATATTACGAAAATCGTTACGATGCTATTATTATGCGGGTTGAGAATATGCAGGATCCTGCGTACGTCCGGCAGGTACAGGAGCTGGCCGGCCGCTGTAATTTGAAAGGACTGGATGAAAAATATGAGCAGCCGCAGCAGGGCTAACTACATAAAGTGTGAGCCTTTTTATCCTAAATATATTTTGGGTTTAGAGTCGTCTTGTGATGAAACTTCGGCAGCTATTTTGGGAGAGGGCAAACAAATTTTGGCCAATTTGGTCTCTACTCAGATTCCTTTGCACGCTAAATACGGCGGTGTAGTTCCGGAAGTGGCGTGCCGAGCTCATATGGAAGTTATTAATGCCATGATTGGCGAAGCCTTGTCTACGGCTAGTTTGCAGTTTTCCGATTTGGAAGCTGTGGCCGTTACTTGTGGCCCCGGTTTGGTGGGAGCGGTCTTGTTGGGGGTCGCTGCTGCCAAAACGCTGGCCGGTTGTTTGGATATACCTCTAATAGGGGTTAATCACATGGAAGGCCATATCTTTTCTGCTTTATTGGAAAAATCTGATCTAGAGCTTCCGCTGATCTGCCTTTTGGTGTCGGGAGGCCACACTATGTTGGTTAAGGTTGACGGTCCTGGCCTCTATGAAGTGTTGGGCTCGACGCGCGACGACGCCGCCGGAGAGGCTTTCGACAAAGTTTCTAAGGCTTTGGGGATGGGGTATCCTGGCGGCCCCAAAATTCAGGAAAAAGCCTTGCTTGGCCACAAAGAAGCAATCCCTTTTGCCAGACCTATGATAAATCAGGGCTACGAATTTTCATTTTCCGGTTTAAAAACGGCCGTCTTGCTTCACTTACAGTCAGATGAGCGAGGCAGTGATGCCGATATCTGTGCTTCTTTCCAGGAGGCAGTGGTCGATGTACTCAGCACTAAGGCTCTTAGGGCGGTACGACGCTGTCAGGCGAAGTCTTTAGCTCTGGCCGGTGGTGTGGCTGCCAATAAAGCGCTGCGTGAAAGGTTGGCTGACGGCGCCGCGCGTTTGGGCGTCGATTTTGTTTGCCCTAAATTCGATCTGTGTACGGATAATGCGGTTATGATTGCTAGGGCCGGCTGGGAATTGGCTTCTCAAGGTTGGCGCTCGCCGCTCACTCTGGATGCCAAGCCTAACCTAGATTTAGCTTAAATACACTGAGAGTCCGCTAGTTCTGCTGGATATTATTTGGGAAAGCAGGCTTCTACGGCACACGTATTGCGCTGGCAGGACTCCAAATTGCGGCATAATGGTAAAAAGTTATGAAATTGGGTTATTGCTTAAGCGCAGAACAGTTTTCGCCAATGCAGCTGCTGGAACAGGGGCAAATGGCTGAAAAAGCCGGTTTCTCCGGCTTAATGATTTCTGACCATTTACAGCCTTGGGTGCCTGCTCAGGGCCATTCTGGTCATGCTTTTACCGTGCTGGGTGCTTTAAGTCAGCTTACCAAACTGCCGTTGGCAACTGGAGTCAGCTGCGCTGGTGTACGATGCCATCCGATTATACTGGCTCAAGCCTCAGCTACGATGGAGTGCTTAATTCCCGGCCGTTTTACCTTAGGAGTAGGTACAGGAGAGGCGCTTAATGAACATGTTTTTGGCGATTATTGGCCTGAGCCAAAGGAAAGAGTGCAGCAGCTGCTGGAAAGCGTAAATATTATTAAGAAACTGTGGACAGGTCAAGAGCTGCGTTTTAGAGGTGAATATTTTAAAGTGGAGAGCATGCGTCTGTATACTTTGCCGCCGGTACCTCCGCAGTTGATGATTGCCGCTTCAGGCCCTTATTTATGCTCCAAAGCTGCGTCTTTAGCAGATATTTGGTTGACCGTTTGGACTGACAAGGACAAACTGAGCCGGTTGATAACCAAATTCAGAGATAATGGCGGCAAAACTGCTCGTTTGCAGCTCCATGTAAGTTGGGACACTTCGGTTGAAAAAGCTGTTGAGGCGGCAATTAGAGAATGGCCTAACGGCGGTTTAAACTTTCCCAAGGGGGATATTCGTTTTCCCGAGGTGTTGGCGGAAATGGCCAAGATGGTGCGCCCGGAGCATTTTGAAAATCGAGTAATAATAACTTCGGATATACAGCCGCTTGCGGAGGCTTTGCAGGTTTGTGCCGATTTGGGGTTCGATGAAGTTTATTTGCATAACTGCGGGCGCAATCAGGCGGAATTTTTAGATATGTGTAAGTCTGAGCTGCTGCCCGCTTGGCGTTAAATCGGCAGTTGAATGTACTTTCGACATAGGTGCGGCTGCTGAAGCGAAAACAACTATATTTTTAGTTTGTTGTGGTCCCTTACTTTATGGAAAGAAGTTTTTCTCTTCCGGGCGCAGAAGGGCTTGAGCCGTTAAAGTACTGGGCTGCCAAGTAAACCCCCTGGCAATAACGAACGGCACTCTTTTTAGCTTACCACAGGCCAATTCCGCCCCGGAAGCTAAAGCATCGGCACTGGCCATGCGAGTTACTTTGAGGGTTCTGCCTGCACTGTCGGCCTGTCCGCGGTAATCGGTAAACGGATTAAGGCCGCAGCTACCTATGGCTACATTGACAATACCTTCACGCCAAGGACGTCCGAAGGAATCGCTGATAATCGTGGGGACGGTAAAACCTGCAGCAGCGCTGAGAGCCGTACACAGACGCTGAGCAGACAGATCGGGATCTTGAGGTAACAGACAGGCTGTTTCGTTGCTTTTATCAGATGTTCCGTATCCTATGTTAGAAAGATCGATGCCAGCATTGGCGCAGGTAAAGCCCTGTTTTGTCTTAACTATAAGGCAGCCACGGGCCATGCGCACTACATAAGCACTTTCCTGAAGTACTAACTCAATCAATCGACTGTCTTTGCCGAAACGTTTGCCGTATTCTAGAGCCAGGGCTGACGGAGTGACCTCGCCGAGTTTTACCAGGCGTCCCTCTGCTTTGGCTACCGCTTTATGAGTTACAATTATTATGTCGCCCTGTTGTAGAGGTACGGATGACCCTTCCAAAATGAGTGCAGCCAGGTTGTCCCCGACAGTTATTTCCTTGTTAATATGTATGGGTATAAAACTAATTGTGCCGGAAGGTAAATTACCCGATTCAGGAGTTGTACAGTTATTGGTCAAGAACTTATAGCCAATCCTTTCTGTCGCCTTGGTTAAGCGTTCCTTGATAGAAGTTCGTAGACAGGGGCATTCGGTGGCTGGAGAATCGTACAATTACTCTTTGAATACGGCCAGCCCTGCTGAAGGATGATTAGCTGGGGCGAGAGGTCTAAATGGGGCGGCCAGCCTGTTAATTTAGTAGTCATAGTGGTTAAAGCAAGTACTTAATAAGGTATTAGTTAATAAATATGGATTGAGGCGAAAACAGAGTGTGGATAAATTTGTCGGATTATCATCGTTGGGAAATTATTGGCAGTGGCGGCAAAACTACATTTTTGGTGGAAAATGCTAAGCGTCTGTCTGAACAGAAGAATGGTAAGGCTGGGGTTATTTTTACAACCAGTACCCATCTAGCCCCGCCCAGTTTGAAAAAAGATGAGTTTTATCCCGGTCGACTCGTAGAGTGTAAATATTCAGCTTGCGGCGGCTTAACTGAAGCCGAAAAAAGTTGGCGCCAGGTTGAAGAAGATTCTAAGTTGTGGGGATTGGTGCGCCTTAATGAAGAGCGCAACAAATGGATCGGATTTTCGCCCGATGAGTTGGATATGATTAGCTTATGGCCAGGGCTGGATTACTTGTTAGTTGAAGCTGACGGTTCAAAGCGTTTGCCCATAAAAGCGCATGCCTCTCATGAACCTGTACTTTACAGTCGAGCCGATTTAGGGGTGGCTGTTATCGGTTTGCAAGGATTAGGGCGGAAAGTAATTGACGGTGAAGTTCATCGTGCCGAATTAATGTGCCGTTTGTTGCAATGCTGTCCGGGCAGTATAATTGGCCCGGTCGAGTTTGTGAAACTGGCTTGTGCGTATTTGTCTATTTTATCGGGGATTGACCGACTTTTAGTTTTCAGCCAAGCTGAGCGGGCTGATGCGGAATTGTTGGCCCAGCTGGCCGCAGATGTGCGCCGATGTAGCGGGACAGTGCCCATTGTAAGTCAGGCCGTAAGGGAAGGCGGCGAAGTTTTTTACCAGTACTTATAGTTGCATAAGAACGGCTGACAAGCCTAAAATAGCTGTAAGGTTGGTTACAATTTTGGGCCGAATGTTTTATTTTGTTGCCTTTTAAGCACCGCGGGATACAGTCATATTTAGAAGTCGCTGTCGGTGGCGGCAGTTGTCACACTGACGGCACGGACCAGAATAAATTTCGGCAAATCCGGCCAGCAGAGCTTGACGGCGACATTCATGCGTGCGGCAGTATGTTTCTATAGCTTGGAGGCGGCGTCTAGCCCTCGCTTTAAGTACTTCGAAATAGTCGAACAAGTAAGTTCTGTTGAGTAGCAGTTCCGGCGGGGCCGAAAGGTCGGCATTTTCTCCTAGAGCTGTGCGCAGCAGCTTTTCCCAAGCGGGATAGCTCATGGCTCTAAAGTAGTTGCTTCGCATATCAGCAATGGTTTGATCTCCCTGGTCGGCTAGTTTGGCAAAATGGCTTATTTCCTGTTTTTGAGGGTAGCTGTCTTCCAGGCTGTGACTTAAATAATTGAAGTCAGCAGCATCCCAAAAAAGTAAACAGGAGGCCGGTTGCCTGTCACGTCCAGCTCTTCCTGATTCTTGAAAGTAATTTTCGGGAGACGCCGGGGGAGACATATGTATTGTTTGTCTTATATCTGGTTTGTCTACTCCCATGCCGAAGGCAGTTGTTGCAGTAATAATGTTTAGCTGACCTTCAAGGAATGCTGTGAGGATGCGTTGCCTTGTAGCCGTCGGTAGTCCTGCATGGTAAGGGGCTGCTGTAAGGTTGTGTTGTCTAAAAAAGGCAGCCAGTTTTTCCGTTTGATTGCGTCGGGCAGCATACACAACAGAGGGATGTCCTCGGGAGGAGCGCAAGCAATTTAGGGCTAGCCATTTACGTTGTTTAGATTCGATTTTTATAACTTTATAATACAGGTTCGGTCTGTCGAGAGAGAGACGAGACATAAAAGGAGAGCTCATCCCCAGGCAATGGGCAATTTCTTCAGCTGCTTCTTGGTCAGCAGTAGCAGTAACGGCCAAAATAGAGCGGGGGCGCAAAGCTTTGACCAATTCTCCCAGGTGCAGATAGCTGGAACGGAAGTCGTGGCCCCACTGGTTTATGCAGTGAGCCTCATCGACAGCCAATATTGAAATGCGGCAACGGCGCAGCGTGTCAAGGAAGTTTTCCTCTAGGAGTCGTTCAGGAGATGCAAATAAAAGTTTGATGCGCCCTTCCTTTATGAGTTCAATAATGTGTTTTTGCTCGTCGGGTGATTGAGAGCTGTTTAAGCAGACTGCAGGTAGTGAGCGTTGCTGCAGCTGTCTAACCTGATCTTCCATAAGTGCTATTAAAGGTGAAACTACTATAGTAAGGCCGGGAAGTATAAGAGCAGGCAGTTGATACGTTAAAGATTTTCCGGCTCCGGTAGGCCAAATGGCTAAAACATCTGAGCCGTTCAATAAAGCTTCAATTACTTCTCTTTGACTGCCGCGGAATTCGTTTTTACCGAAGAATTTATGCAGCAACGCCGTTAATTCGCTCATGCCGTTGTCCCCCTTTTGTTCATCTTTGGCAAGATTTTATTATTTAGAATGGAAATTATCCTGAAATGTTATGTCTGAAAACAAGTTTGCCATAATTCTTCTGGGTGCCGGTTCATCTTCGCGTATGTCTGCGCCTAAACAGCTGCTTCCGTGGCAGGGGGCGGCTAATTTAATTGAACATGCCTGTCATACTTGTTTGCAAAGTCGGGCTACCTGCAGCGTTTTTGTGCTTGGAGCGCACGCTGACAGGATTCTTTCGGTTTCGCCTTGGCTGAAGAAGGGTTTCGCCGATTGTTGGGCTGATCCAAGCTGTATGGACAATCCACGTTCCTCAGTCAGAAGTTCGGCGGAGTTTAGTACTGTAATTAACACTAATTGGTCCTTGGGTATGTCTTCGTCTTTGCAAGCTGGGTTGAGCGAATTGCTGCATAATTTTCCCCAAGTTTCTTCGTTGGACAGCGCCGCCGTGTTTTTAGCTGATCTGCCTTTAGTGACCTCAATAACTATCGACAGTATAGCGGCTTTGGGAAGCACTTTACCATCTGATGAGCTTCGCAGTAGCATTATTGTACCTGCTTGGCAAGGACATCGAGGCCACCCGGTGTTTTTCGGTTGTGACTTTTGGCCGGAACTAATGCTGCTTTCCGGAGATAGGGGAGCTGGCTCTTTGTTGAAAAAGTATCCAGAACGTTGTCTCTACTGGCTGGCTGACAGTCCGTCTATATGCTTGGACTGCGACACTCCGTCTGCTTACGCCCGGTGTTGTAAAAAAGAGAATTTTTGATTGTATTTGTAGAGAGAGGATGACTAATTTTGCATTTTAGAGCGCCTTTAATTGGTATACGCGGCGGCGGCGATTTGGCTAGCGGTATAGCCCATCGCCTTTTCCAATCTGGTTTTCCACTGATTATCAGTGAATTAGACTGTCCCCGTATGGTTCGTCGAAGTGTGTGCTTCGGAGAAGCTGTTTGGGAAGATAGGGTGACTGTAGAAGGAGTGGAAGCAGTTCTTATTCGCTCTGACAGTCAGTTGAAGGAAGTATTAGAACATAAATGCATAGGTGTGGTTGTCGATCCTGAGGGAAAAATATTTGAAAATTTAAACGTACCTTTTCTCGTTGATGCCCGCATGCTCAAAAAAGAGGTCGATGATCAGCGCCGTGCCGACCGTTTCGTTATAGGGTTGGGACCCGGATTTACGGCTGGGGTAAATGTGGACAGAGTGATTGAAACTATGCGAGGACACACTTTAGGAAAAGTTATTGGCAGCGGACAGGCTTTGCCTAATACTGGTGTACCAGGAGTTATTGCTGGCGAAAGTCTCCGACGCCTCATAAAGGCCCCCTGCAACGGAGTTTTTCACGCTGTTGCCAAGTTGGGGCAGATGGTCACCGAAGGCCAGGTTGTGGGGCGGGTGAACGATCGGCCTGTTCAAGTACTTCTATCCGGAAAATTGCGCGGTCTCATTCGCAGCGGTACGGAAGTAGCCTGCGGAGAAAAAATCGGTGACTGCGATCCCAGAGGTGAAAAAGTAGACATTTACACCATTTCCGATAAGGCCAGGGCCATTGGCGGGGGAGTTCTGGAAGCGGTTTTGAGTCAAGTTTTTGCCTAAGTATTGAAAAAAAAACTGCATATAAGAGCAGGAACCAAATGGGAAGTTTAAGAAGGTCATGAGCCTGTTTGGGGGTGTGTTCTTCTACTTCGGCTGTTAAGTTGTAGTAGGCAAAGTATATCGATTTTTTTTTACTAAGGAGTTTATTCTCTGTTATGACTCGTGGTACGGCAATTCGTGCAATGTTGATGGGTCTAACCGTTATGGTTCTGACCGCTGGTTCAAGCTTTAATGCTGATGCTAAAGTCCCCAAAAATAATAGCGCCGATATAGAAAAAGGGCGCAGAATCGTTATTGTACATACTAACGATCTTCACGGCAATATTGAGCCTGATAGCAAGAATCGCGGAGGCCTTACCCGCATAGCTTCCCTGCTGAAACAAATTAGAAAAGAAAATCCTGGTCGCGTCGCTTATTTTGATTGCGGCGACGTCGCTCAGGGTACTCCGGTTTCGAATCTTTTCCACGGTGAGCCCATGTACAAGTCCTTGAGCTCAATGGAACCTTTGGCCGGTACTTTGGGAAATCATGAATATGATTGGGGCATGGATGTGCAGAAAAAGATGCTCAGTAATGCCGACTATCCTATTCTGGTGGCCAATGTTGTAAACAGCAAGGGCAAAAATCCTTATAAGCCCTACATGATTAGCGAAGTTAACGGCGTAAAACTGGGTATTATCGGTTTGATCGCCCAAGACATTCCCGGCCTGGTGAAGAAGGGCAACACTGCCGATCTGAAATTCCTCGATCCGGCTGAAACTTGCTTAAAATACATACCCAAAATGTACAAAGACGGCGCGGAGCTGATTGTAGCCATCAGCCACTGCGGCGTAGATGCCGACAAAATTACTGCTGAGAAAGTTCCGGCTCTCGATTTAATCGTGGGCGGCCATTCTCACACCAAGCTCGACAAAGCTATCAATGTAGGCGGTCACACCTGGATAGTGCAGGCGGGACATTACGGTCGTTATTTGGGGCAGATTGCGCTCGACGTGAATCCTTACAATGGTAAAATTTTCAATTTCGATTACAAACTCATCACTCTCGATAAGAATTTGAACGTTGAGGCCGATCCAGAAGTTGCTGCTATTGCTGAAAAATATAATAAGCAAGTTCAGCCCCTGATGGAAAAAGTTGTCGGCAATTTGAAAGACGACTTAACAATTAAAAATGCCCCCGATCACTACGATTCCAGTTTGGGCAACGCTATTTGCGACGCTTTAAGGAAGGAATCAGGTGCTGATATCGGCGTGTATAACTGGGGAGGCATTCGCATTGAGGCCATGAATGCCGGCGAAGTAAAACTCGATACTATTTTCCGCTTACTTCCTTTCGATGATCCCGTTGTGGTCGTTAAGCTTAAAGGACAAGATATTTTAGAGCTCTTCAAACAGTCTGTCTGCCAGACTGAAACTGGCCCTCTACAGGCTTCTGGTGTGGAAATGGTGGCAGATGGTACCTCCAAAGAGATTATCTCTTTGAAAATAAATGGCCAGGAAATCGATCCTAACGCTGAGTATACCGTTGCTACTACCGAGTTCCTTTCCAAGGGAGGCGACAATTACAGCGCTTTAGGTAAAGGTGAAACTACAAAAACTATCGGTATTACCCGCGATGTATTTATTGAGTATTTGAAGAGTTTCGACAGTATGCCCGCTCCTGCAGTAGGTAGACTTGTTAAGAAGTAATTTCCTAGAGCGCAGCTTATAGCTAGTTTAGGTGTTGGTAAGAGCGTTGATCCGTCTCTGTCTTTGGGGCAGCGGGGAAAACGCTCTTTTTGTTGTGTTGCAAATATAGAGATATGTCCCCAATTAAAAAAAATCAAAAAAAATGTAGCTTTTAGGTAAAAAGGGGTTGACGTTTTTTTTACTAATGTATATAATGCACACGTTCTCAAGAGAGAGCGGGCAGAACTGGTAAATATGAAAGTTCTGAGCCGGTTGAGAAAAATGGCTGCAAAGCTACAGTGCCGAATCGTCTAACGGTAGGACAGCGGACTCTGGATCCGTACGTGAGGGTTCAAATCCTTCTTCGGCAGCCAACTTTGCGCCGCGTTGGTCTAGAGGATCAGGACGTCGCCCTCTCACGGCGAAAATCGCGGGTTCGAATCCCGCACGCGGTACCATTTAGGACCAGTAGCGTTTCCCCCCCCCGCGTACTGGTCCTTTTCTTTTAAGTCGAATTCAGCCTTCGTTAGGAGGCTGAATTTTTTTTTATTTGTTAGCGAAAAATATGGTTTCAATCAGTTTTATGCATGTTATTCTGTTGCCCATATAGTGTAAAATGAGCCGGTATGAGGAATAAATACATATTGGCAAGTTTAATAAATAGAAAAATTTGGTTAGTTGGTGTTGTCTGTGCTCTGTTTATTTGGGCTTCTTCAGCTGCATATAGTGTTGAAGCTCAGTCTAGACAGAATTATTACAGCGAGGTACTTCCCAACGGCATGCTTTTAGTGCTGTCGGAAAATTTGTCGTCTCCCATTTGTTCGCTCAATATTTTCTGCAAAGTGGGCGGCTTTGAAGAGAATGCTGAAACCATGGGGATATCCCACTTTTTTGAGCATCTGTTTTTTCGCGGTACTCCAACTTTAAACGGCTACCAGTTCAAGAGGGCTATCGAAGCTTTGGGCGGGCAAACCAATGCCTCAACGGGGCGCGATTTTACACACTACTACATTACTCTGCCCGGCAAAAATGCCATTAAAGGTATGCACCTGCTGGCTGATGCCTTAAAAAATGCGGAACTCGATCAAGAGGCTATCGATCAGGAACGGAAAGCCGTTTTGGAAGAGTACCGCATGAATTTGGAAAGCCCGGCTCGCATTATGAACCAAATGATGAGTGAACTGGCTTATGGCGATCATCCGTACGGCCGTCCTATTATCGGCAGTGAGTACACTATAAAATCTTTTAATCGGCCCGATTTTATAAAATTTCGCGACACTTTCATTTCTCCCGAACGCACCAGTATCATAGTGACCGGCGACTTTAAAAGCTCCGAGATGTTGGCTGTGCTGCGCGAAGAATTTTCCGGTTTTACACGTCCTCAAAAACGTCTTATCAGTAATTATGCCGATATCAAAAGACCTGATAAAGAAATATCGGCTGTGCGAGATATAAAAGCCCAATCCAGTTTCGTGTCGGTAGGTTTTGTCGGTCCTTCAATTCATAATAAGCCGGATATCTATCAAGTAGATGTTATGTCGTTTTTAATGGGGTTGGGACGGGGCTCCTTAGTGCAGAAAGAATTAGTCGGTAAAGGAAAGCTCCAAGATGGGGGAGTGCAGTTTCTGACTCAACGCTTTCCTGGTTTGATTTCCTTATACGGTATAGGCAAGGTCGGTAGCGAAGAAAGCATCAAGAAAGATTTGCTTTCAGTAGCCGAAATGGTTCGCCGTGGTCAGTTCAGCGAGCGCGATTTGCGCCGGGCTAAAGCCTTTCTGCGCAGTAATTACTCTTTTTCCGAAGAGACTAACGCCGGCCGAGCCGATAATCTTGGCTTTTATGCTTCTATTGATGATATAAAATTTACCGATCGTTATCTGAATGAAATTGATAAAGTAAGCAAAGAAGAGGTGATAGCTGCTGCTCATAAATATTTAAGCGGTGGATACTATTGCGTAAAGTTGGTAGGCCAGGTTTCCGAAAAGACTAAGCGCAGCCGCAACGGTGAAAAGGCCGAGTCCGGTCAGACCGCCGCCGGAACTGAAGTGAAAACTGAGGAAAGGCCGGGACAACATGCGGAAAATATTCACTAAATTAATTTGTTCAGTGCTTTTGACTATTTGCTTGGCTTCATCCGTTTGGGCTCAAGTTCCGGAAAAAAAATTACAGATACCTTCGCTGCCGACTTTTAACCGCCCGGCTTCGTCTACTTATACGATTGACAATTTTTCTATTTCCGGCGCCTCGTCACTATCTAATTTTGCTTCTTCGGTGAAGAAACACGTGCTTGCCAATGGTCTTGTGTGCCTTACTTTGGAGGAGCCCGGAAAAAATTTGGTAGTAATCGACTATTTGGTGCGCTGTGGTGTCAGTCAGGAAGGGAGCAACCTGCAGGGGTACAACTTCCTGGTTTTAAAAATGCTCAGTAACCGAATTTCTGACGACGAAGCTGGAGATGACGTTGTAGAAATTACTGGCAGTTTGGTTGATGATGGAGCCTCGGCTGATTATAGCCGGTTGAGTATTACTACTTCGCCGGTTAACTATATGTTTATGCTGCGTCGTTTATGCAGTGCTGTGGCCAATCCCAATTTTTCTCAGGCGGAACTTGATAAAGCTCGTCGTCAAACTCTAAATCGTATGGGAGATAGTGAAGGGACTTCCGGCCAGCTTTACGATATTTTTCTTAGCTGTTTTTACAGAATACATCCTTATAAACGCTCTCCGCAGGTAGTACCAGTAATTCTAAACAGAACTTCGGCTGCCGATATTAGTGCCTATTACCGGCATAATTTTACTCCTGATAGGACTGTACTGACGTCGGCAGGTAGAGTAAATGCTCAAAAAGTGCGTGCTGAAGTGAGCAAGACCTGTGCTTCTATGGTACCGGCCAAAGAAAAAAATTTGGAGGTGCAGTGGGAGCCGCAAGCTTCGGAAAAAGAAGTTTATTTGTATTCTCAATCCGAGCTGGCCTGGGTTTTGCTGGGCTATCAAGCTCCTTCGTTGCAAAGTTCCGACTATGCAGCTATGCAGATTATTTACGGAGCTTTGGGAGCTGGTTTAAGCTCCCGCCTCTGGACGGAATTGCGTGAGAACAGAGGTTTAGCTTACGAAGTCGGAGCTCGCTATCCCGAATTGCTGGGCCCGTCCCATTTGCTCTGCCATATTATCACCAAGCCAGGCTCTGTCGGAGTGGCCCGTCGCCGCATGTTGGCTGAAATCGACAAATTAAAAAAAGACGGTATGAGTGAATTAGAATTGGCTGAAACTAAAGAAAAAATGATCGGTCTCTACTTATCAGAAAGAGAGAGTTTAAGCGGCCAAGCTCTCCACTTAGGTATGGCAGAACTTTCCGGATCTGGTTATGAGAGCGACGCCCGCAAAATGCAGGAATTGCAAAGCGTAACTACTGCAGATATCAAAAGGGTAGCCAATCAATACCTGAAAGAGCCCACTTTAATTATGGCTAGGCCGGGTGGACGCTTTTATTTTGATTGGTAGGAAAGCCTTTTTTCTGCAGGTAAGCCAGCTCGTTAAGCTAAGTAAACGCCTGAGCGGCGGAGCTGGGCGGCGGTTGAAGCAGTCCGGAACTTCTTAGAAAGAGTTAGAGTTTGTTTCATGATTTGGTTATTAATTTTGTTGGCATTTTGCTACCTATTGGGCTCTTTCCCATCCGGAGCCGTTGTGGCGAGGCATTTTAATATATCCGATTTGTCCAGTTTGGGTAGCGGCAGTGTAGGTACTACTAATACTTATCGCGTTCTAGGCCTGAGAGCCGCTTTAATTGTGCTCTGTCTCGATGTTTTCAAAGGTTTTTTAGCTGTATGTCTCTCTTATTTGGTATTTTTACCCGGATTTATGCACCCGGCAATTAAGCTGCTCTTTGGTGTGGCAGCTGTAGCCGGTCATAATTGGTCCGTTTTTTTGAAGTTCAAAGGTGGCAAAGGAGTCGCTACAACTTGTGGTATCTTTCTAGCTCTCATGCCTCATGCGGTAGGAGTGGCCGCCCTTATGTGGCTGGGGGTGGCTCTGTTGACTCGCTGGGCTTCGGCAGCTTCACTTTCTGCGGCTTTTGCCTTTCCCTGTATAGCTTATGTTTATGGGGCCTCTACATTTGAGGTTATTTCTGCGATCCTGATGGCCTCCATTGTTTTTTTTCAGCACCGTCGCAACCTGAAGCGCCTAATAGATGGCCAGGAAGAGCGTTTGAACATAAAGTTTTTTTAGTAATAATTCTATTTTATCCGCTGCGGGCTTCTCTGCAGGAAAAGCTTAAAGGAGACATTTATGGAATTTGAAAATCTGCGGGCACTGCTCGACAAAGTGTTGGCTCTCTCTTATCAGCAGAAAGCCTCCGACGTCTACATTAAAGCCGATTTGCCACCTTTTCTGCGTATTACCGGTGTTATGTATCCTGTGCAGTGCGAGGCCCTGACGCCGCAGATGACTGAGTACTTGGCTCTGGCTATTATGCCGGGCCATTTGCGTGATAAATTTGAAGGCGGCCATCCTGAAGCAAACTTTGTTTATCCGCTCAAACATATAGGACGCTTTCGTGTTAATGCTTATCGCCAAAAAGATAGTGTAGCAATGGTGTTCAGACGAGTGGAAGAAGATATTTTGGATATCGAAACTCTCGGTCTTCATCCCGTTTTAAATAAGTTGGTTATGGAAAGGCGCGGTCTAATTTTGGTTACCGGACCTACCGGCTCGGGTAAATCAACCACCTTGGCTTCCATGATCAAGTTCCGTAAAGAGCATTCCAGTGGCCATATCGTTACTATTGAAGACCCTATTGAATACGTGCATACTGATACGAATAAATGTCTAGTTTCCCAACGCGAAGTAGGCACCGACACTTTGTGCTTTCGCGATGCTCTAGAGAGTGCTCTGCGTCAGGCTCCCGATGTCCTGCTTGTAGGTGAGATGCGCGATCTAGCTTCAGTGGAATCAGCGGTATACTTTGCTGAAACCGGTCACTTGGTGCTGTCTACCTTGCATGCCAATAATGCTGTGCAGACTATTGAGCGCGTCTTGCAGTTTTTCCCCGACGAAATGCACAATCCCGTACTCTATCAGCTGTCTATGAATGTAAAAGCAGTTATTGCTCAGCGCTTAATTCCCGCAGTCGGCGGCGGTCGCGTGCCGGCTTTGGAAATTATGATCAACAATGCCCGCATTCAAGAATGTCTGCGTGATAATGCCTTGGCTACTATAAAAAGAGAGCTTGATGCTTTCCATCCGGATGGTATGCAGAGTTTCGATTATAACCTGCTGCAATTATTCAAAGCCGGCAAAATTACGGCTGAAGATGCTTTGCGCAATTCTGATAATGCCAACGACTTGAAGTTGCAGATGCGTCATGCCATGCAAGAAATGAATGAGGCTAACAACCTAATTAAAAACGATTGGTAAATAGTTTGCTTTAAAGAAGAACTTGATGAATTAGGTACAGGTGAAGAGCGATGTCCGAACAGTCCAAAGTTAGCTTGGGAAAAAATTTAGAAACGGAAACTAACCCTTATATCGTCAATGACAGTGCCAATGACGATGCAGTTGTCCCTTTAAACGATGAAGAAGCGTTAATTAATACCAATGCTCCTATTTTTCATAAAAGAGCTAAGCCTTTGCCCAACCGCATTAAGAGCGGATCTTTCAGTGAAACTATGATAACTGGGGAGACGGCTAGCGACATTATTGAAATTCCTTGGGACAGTATCGAATATGTAGCTTTAGGCATGATTATTGAACGCAGCGAACAAGATGCTTCTGCTTATAAAGTACAAAAGCTGGTGCGTAATTTCTCGCGTATGGCGCAGGGCAACGTACACGAAGATGATAAAGACAAAATAGTTACTTTAAAGCCTACCAATTTCTTGGATATATACTGCTCCGATAGGGAAGAGCCGCTGCGCTTCGATTCTTCCTCTATAAATTATCGCAGTTTTCTAAAAGATAAGTTGTCTCATGTCTCTTTCCAGAATTTCTTCCGTCTGGTTCGCGAAGTGTGTTTGCACTGCCAAAAAGCTTATTTTACCGAGTCGGTGAAGGCCTTCTTAACTTGGAACCGCGATCGAGTGAAAATGTACGGTACAATTCACGATTTTGAACATGATACTTTTCTCTGTCTTACCAAGAGGCGTCATTTAGTTGCTTGGTCCGACCTCGATTTTACCCGCATGGGCTGGGCCGACGGTTGGCAGGAAGACAGCAAAAAAACAGACGATCTATAAGGAGAGCTGCTGGTTGTATGGGGACAGAAGTGCAGAAAGAGGATAGTTCGGCACCGGGCTCCGCTCAATATTCTGAAGACGGGTTCTTTTTTGAACCCGACGAAAAGAAAAATGAACCGGATGTTGCCTCTTCTCAGGAAACTTGCAAAAGTCTCATCAGTATGGAAGAGGCCATGGAAAAATGGCTGGGGGCTTTTTATTTTAGCTGTTCGGCTGAGACGCGCGGCTCGGCGGGTATAGAGTCTGTACCTTTGCATGAAGCTAAAGGACGCGTCTGTGCCGAGCCGGTTATAGCCCTTTGCTCTGTTCCTAACGTATTTTCAGCTGCTGTAAACGGTTTGGCTGTAAATTCGGCCAGTCTTTTAGGGGCTTCTCAAGCCGAGCCGCGCCGTTTTACTTTGGGTAAAGACTGTTCTTTGATCAGTACGGGCGATTCCATGCCGGAATCGTACGATATAGTTTTACCTCTAAACGAAGTAGAATTCTCTGACAATGTCGCCTTGGTCAATCACGTGCCTGAACCCTGGAAAAATGTGCGCCCCATAGGTGAAGACGTCGAAAAGGGGAGCGTTTTAGTTCCAGCCGGTCTAAAAATAAGTTCTTCTGATATCAGCGTTATGATGATTGGCGGTATAAATCGAGTCAGTGTTTACCGCAAGCCTAAAATTGCAGTTATAAACGTAGTTCAGCACTCAGTTTCCGGTACTGCTGCTTCTGGTGGTGGGAAAATAGTTAACGGCACCGGAGCGATAATTGCCGGTTTACTGACTGAAGAAGGCGCAGAGAGCCAGTGTGTCTCCCTAGTAATTGAAAACAATCTGGAGCATGCAGAAGAAGAGATAAAAAGAGTAACTGCTCAGTCTGATGGTGTTATTCTCATATCGGAACCAGAAGAGTGCATGAGCGAAATTCTCAATATTTTGGGAGCCAATGGTCAACTCTTGGCCCAAGATATTGCACTAAATCCGGGGCGCCGTGTAGCTCTTTTTAAGTTGTTGGGCAAACCCTTAACGGCTGTTCCTTGTTTTCCCGCTTCGGCTTACGCCGGTTTTTCCGTTTTTATGCTGCCTCTGATCCGATTTATGCTTGGTGGTGTCGATGAACCCAGCGTTTTAGAGTGGGCCAAGTTGGCCGTCAATATTGACAGCGATCCGAATATAAAAGACTTCACCTTCGTTAAGTTGGCTCTTATTGATAATCAGAGAGTGGCTGTTCCCAATCCACACAATATTTTAATGCGCTGTTTCGCTTCAGCCGACGGCTATGTTCTGTCTCCCCAAGGAGAAAGTGGCTTTAAAGCAGGGAGCAATGTGCTGGTCAAAAGAATCAGGCCACTGCGTTCTATCGAGAGAAATATTGTTGTTATGGGCAGCCAGGATGTCTGCTGCAGTCTGCTCAGCAAGCACTGTATGCTGAAGCGTCCTGCGATTAACCTTATTTGGAAAGATTTGAGCAGCCGCTTAAGTGCGTCCAAGCTGAAAGAAAAATTCTGCCATATGGCCGCAGTTCATATTTTTGACTCACTTAGCGGCCTCTACAATATACCTTTTTTAAGAGAAAACTTTGCCGATTTTCCTGTCGTGCTTTTCGGGTTGTACAGGCGCAGTCTCGGTTTTGTAGTAGCTCCCGGCAATCCTCTGGACATTAACACTTTAGGCGATTTAACCAGAAGAGAAGTTCGTTTCGTAAATCGTCAGCCGGGAGCAGGCACGCGCAAACTTTTTGATTGGAATTTATCCAGAGAGCATATCGAGCCAAGTTCTATCAACGGATACGATTATTGTCTGAACAACCATTTGGCTTCCGCTGCCGAGGTTGCAGCAGGACGGGCCGACGTCGGCCTTTCCATTCCCGCCGCTGCTAAAGCTATGGGACTGACATTTGTGCCTTACTGGCTGGAATGTCTCGATCTGGCTGTGCCCACGTCTTCTTTGTCTGTGCCAGCGGTGCGCGATTTTATTGAGGTGTTGCGTTCTCAAGAATTTAGAGCAGAAAGCTCTCAAGTTTTGCAATTTTATGATTTTAGTTGTTCCGGTGAGGTTCTCTGGAGTAATGTTTCCGTCTGAGTTCCGAGAGTTGCTGCTATACGTTTATCATTATTAGAGCAGGTATAGGTGCAGTGGGAGCGAATGGGCGGGGTGCTATGTGGCTCGCTGCTAATGAAGTTTTTGATACTTTGCGCATGATTGAAAATGAACACCTCGATGTGCGCACCGTTACTATGGGCTTGAACCTGCAGGATTGCGCATCAGGTTCTATGCGCGCTACCTGCGATAAGGTTGCAGAAAAAATTCTTACCGTCGGCGAACGGCTCGTGCCCGTTGTCGAACAGGTTTCCCAAGAATTTGGTGTTCCTATCGTCAATAAGCGCATCGCCCTTTCACCCCTTTCTCTTTTAGGCGCTTCCACCGGAGCCGACTCTTATGTACCTTTGGCTGTGGCTGTCGATAAAGCTGCGAAGGAGATCGGCGTCGACTATATCGGCGGTTTTAGTGCCCTTGTTCACAAAGGTTTTACCAACGCTGACCGTATTCTTTTCAATTCAATACCTGAGGCCCTGAACGTTACCGACAGAGTATGTGCTTCAGTGTCGCTCGGTTCTACCAAAGCTGGTATCAATATGGATGCCGTCAAGCTTTTTGGAGAAGTAGTGCATAAAACGGCCTTCCTTCGTCCCGAGTTAGAGGGACTGCCTTGCTGCAAGCTGGTGTGCTTCTGCAACATGATGGAAGACAATCCTTTTATAGCCGGGGCTATGCATGGAGTGGGTGAGCCTGAGTGCTCAATTAATGTCGGTATCAGTGGTCCCGGTGTGGTCAACGCTGCTATAAGGCGCTTAGGTGACAGAGCCGATTTGGGTAAAGTGGCCGAAGCTGTAAAGCGCACTGCTTTCAAAATTACTCGTATGGGTGAACTGGTCGGTCGTGAAGTCTCCCGCCGTCTGAACGTAAATTTCGGTATCCTCGATTTGTCTTTGGCTCCCACCCCTGAGCGGGGAGATTCTGTGGCCGATGTGCTTGAAGCTATGGGGCTGGAACGCTGTGGCACTCACGGAACGACGGCTGCTTTGGCACTGCTCAACGATGCCGTCAAAAAGGGCGGAACTATGGCTTCCTCTTATGTGGGTGGTTTGTCCGGAGCTTTTATCCCTCTTTCCGAAGATGAAGAAATGGCGTATTGCGCTCAAATAGGAGCTCTCTCCCTCGATAAGTTAGAAGCCATGACTTGTGTCTGTTCGGTGGGGCTCGATATGATTGCTGTGCCCGGTGATACACCTGCCTCAACAATTTCTGGAATTGTGGCCGATGAGATGGCCATAGGTATGGTTAACAGCAAAACGACCGCCGTGCGTATTTTGCCTATTCCGGGTAAGAAAGCCGGCGATAAAGTAGACTACGGCGGGCTTTTGGGTGCTGCCTCGATTATAGCCGTCAATCCTCACAGCTCTTCCGTATTTATTGAGCGCGGAGGGAGAATTCCCGCGCCGTTACAAGCGTTGAAGAACTAGTCGGATGTTGCTTCAGACCGCTAGATAAGCCGCCGAAGTGAATTCTGTCGGGCAGAACAGCTTCAGCGGCTTTTTATTTTTTAGTATCTGCTGAAAAACTGCTGCAGAAAATATCTTATCAGAAAGTGAACTGTCTGTTATGGTGAAAGATTCTGAACTGCAGGGCGGTTTGTTCGCTGCTGACGACGATCTGGAAGAGCTTGACGAGCAATCGCTTCCTGAGAAAAAAACATCGCATAAGGCGATTCTGGCGCGTCACGATTTTGTTTTACCAAATTTAGAAACTGCGGTCGCGGCCTCTGGCAGCTTGTTGAAAAGCCGACAAAGGGGAAGCGGACAAGAAAGGAGCAGTTCGACCGAAGATTTGCAAAGTATGCCTTTATCTGCCCGCATGAGGCCGCGGACTCTCGATGAATATGTGGGGCAGGAACATCTGGTTGGCCCCGGCCGCGTTTTGCGCCGTCTCTTGGATAGTGAAGCACTGCCTTCTATGATTTTATGGGGACCACCGGGTACAGGCAAAACCAGTTTAGCCAGGCTGCTGACTGCCGGAGCAAAAGCGGCCTTTGTTCCTTTGTCAGCTGTCACGGTTGGAGTTGCTGAAGTGCGCCGCATTGTCGGCGAAGCTAAAGAGCGCTGGCGTTTGATGAGGCGGCGCACTTTAGTTTTTCTCGATGAAATCCACCGCTTTAACAAGGCGCAGCAAGATGTAGTGCTACCCCACGTAGAGGACGGATCGATTATTTTAGTAGGTGCCACTACTGAAAATCCATCTTTTCAGGTGGTGGCGCCGCTGTTGTCCAGATGTCGGGTTTTTACTTTAAAGCCTCTGAGCAAAAAAAACATAACTGTGCTGCTGCGCCGGGCTTTGGAAGATAAAGAGCGAGGTTTGGGCAAGATAGGAGTAGAAGCCGATAACAAGCTGCTGGAAATTTTGGCTGAAGCCTGCGTCGGTGACGCTCGCACTGCTCTGAATATTTTGGAAGAGGCTGTTAATTCCATGGCTGCTAACGAAGATGGGCGCTTTATACTTACGGAGCGTCATTTGGCAGAAGCGGCCGGACAGCCCAATTTGCGTCACAGTCGCTCCGGTGATGCTCACTACGATACCATTTCGGCGTTAATAAAATCTGTGCGAGGCAGCGATCCCGATGGAGCCGTTTATTGGTTAGCTCGTCTTTTGGAAGCGGGAGAAGATCCTCTCTTTGTGGCCAGACGGTTAGTGATTTTGGCCTCTGAAGATGTCGGTTTAGCCGATTCTCAGGGACTTGCAGTGGCTGTAGCTGCTCAGCAGGCCGTGCATTTTGTGGGCATGCCGGAAGGCTTTTATCCGTTGGCTCATGCGGCTCTGTATTTGGCTTTAGCTCCGAAATCGAATAGTGTCGGCACTGCTTACATGGCTGCTGCTCAGGCTGTCCGTCAAAGTCCCGGTGAACCGGTGCCTCTGCATTTGCGCAATGCCCCTACTAAGCTTATGCAAAATTTGGGTTATGCTAAGGGATACCGCTATGCTCACGATTATGCAAATCACTATGTGAAGCAGCAGTTTTTGCCCGACGCTTTGGAAGGGTGTCACTTCTATACCCCTGGTATGCTTGGATATGAAAAACGTCTGGCCGCCTGGTTGGAGCATTTGCGCTCCTCTTCAGCATCGCCTCAAGAAGACGGGCCGTCTTAACTTCAAGACGTATTAACTGCAGTTTACACCGTATTTTTTATTTAGCATTTGTTTTGTAATAAGAGGATTAAATGTTTAAAATAGGCTGCCATTTATCAATTTCTAAAGGTCTGTCAGCTATGCTGAAAGATGCTTTATCTATAAATGCCAATGTCATTCAGTTTTTTTGCCGCAATCCTAGGGGCAAAGGAGCTTTGCGTTTTAAGCAAGATGATATTGAGAATTTTGTCTGTCAACTTCGCCAACATAATTTCGGGCCGATGCTAGTTCACAGTCCGTTTGTGATTAATCCCGCTTCTATTGAGGATAAGGTACGCTCTTTAACCAAAGAAGTTTTTATTGAAGATTTGCAATTCACGTCCTTGCTGCCCGGAGCTATGTACAATTTTCATCCTGGCAATTATCTGAAACGCACGCCTGAAGAAGGTATTGTTTCTATTGCCGACATGTTAAACGAAGTGGTTTTTGATGATTTTCCTAGTTTTGTTTTGCTTGAAACTATGGCTGGTAAAGGTACAGAGTTGGGACGTTCTTTTGAAGAATTGAAAGCAATTATCGATCGTACAACATGTGCCGAAAAACTTGGCGTATGCCTAGATACCTGCCATGTTTGGGACGGAGGATACGACATGGCTGATGGTCTTGACCGTACCTTAGAGCAGTTTGATCGAGTTTTGGGGCTGGATAAATTGAAAGCTATTCATCTGAATGACAGCTTAAATATTCAGGGAGCGCATAAAGATCGTCATGCTAAAATAGGAGAGGGGCGCTTAGGAATTAAAGCTATAGCTGGAATTATAAATCACCCTCTTCTTAGAGAGTTGCCGTTTTACTTAGAAACTCCCAATGTCCTGGAGGGCTACGGAGAGGAAATAAAAATTTTGCGCAGTTTATATGAAGCATAGTTCAGAACGTAGTGAAGGAAAAGCGCCTAAAAATAATCTCTGCGAGTTTAAACCAGATTTGATTAAAGGCAGCGCAGGCAATTCTAGTTCGTTGCCGACAGCTTCCGGAATTAAAACAGAGCTGCGCATGCTGCCTTCCAAGTTGACTCCGTCAGTTCGCCCTGTTTTGCACAGATGGCCTTATTTACTCGTAGCGCTTTTAACAATTATTCTGTGGGCTGCAGCGAGAGAAGGTTGGCTAAGTTCTTTAGCTGAAGTGGAAAATTGGCTGAGTTGGAGGCGCACTTACCTAACAGTAGCTGTGCCTTGCGATTTAAACGGACTTGATCCAGCTATGTCGTCAAGTTCTGTGTCAATGCAAATGCTGCAGCCTGCTTTTGACAATTTAGTCGAATTTTCGGAAGGAACTGTTAAACCGTGCTTAGCGCAGAGCTGGACCTCTTCGCCCGATGGTTTGAATTGGACTTTTCAGCTCCGTCCCAATGTCGTCTTTCATGACGGCACCCCTCTGTCGGCTTCCGTAGTTTGTCGCTGGATGAATCGGCTTATGAGCGGTAGCGGTGGTTGTTTTAAATTTTTCAGAATAAATTTCGGCGGTAACCGTCCTGTTATAGCCGAAGTCAAGAGTTTGGATGCACTGCGGGTGCAATTTAAGTTAAATTATCCTTGCGTCGATTTTTTGGAATTATTGGCTGCTCCCCCCATGGCTGTTACAATGGTCAAACAAAACTTTGACCAGAGGGAGGCTGTTCTGGGGACAGGTCCTTTCCAAATAGCAGAATATCGCTCCGGGCAGCGTTTGAGGCTGCAGTCTTTTCAGCGGTGTTGGCGGGGACAGTCCGGTTTGAAAGAATTGTTTTTTATAATTTTGCCTGATTCTTCCAGTCGAACGCGTATACTGGAGAAGGGATGTGCCGACCTAATACTTACTGTACCTTTGGCAGAAGTGGAACAACTAAAAACAAGCGGACAAATAGCTTTAATTAAGCCGAAAACCATGGTGCGCATTTCTCTCATTCCTAACTTTCTGCACCGTCCCTTTAACGATATTAGAGGCCGCTTAGCTTTGAGTTATGCTTCTCCTAAAAAGGCTTTTGCCGAGCGTTTTGTAGGAAAACGTGGTTTGGTGCGCTGTTCTATTTTATCTCCTCTGAATAAGTTCAATTTAACTTCTTCCTTACAGTATGATTATGCTCCGGATAAAGCTAAGCGTCTGCTCAGTCGCATTTACGGAGCTGAAAATTTGCCCGTAAAACTGACTATGCTTTACTGCAAAGATAGCGGAGACTGGGCTTACATGCGTCCATCAGCTGAGTTTTTGGCTGCAGGTCTGGAAACTGCCGGTTTTAAAATTGAACTACATGAAGCCGAGCAAGAGGAGTATCAGCGCAGTTTGTCAGGAAACTATTACGATTTATGCCTTCAGGCTGAAGCAGTAGCAGCTGTTGATCCCAGTTTAGAAATAAATCTTATGGTATCCGATCCGAGTGCATTTCACGATCAGTATAACATTGCCAACTACGCCAGTCAGAGAATTTTGCGCCTTTTAGAGGCTGCTCGCTCGACAAAAAATGTGAATGATCGTTTGAATTGCTATAGGGCCGTACAGGAGAAATTAGATAGCGACATTGCCGATTTCAGCTTCTGTTGGGCTGAATTGATTCACGCTCGTCAGAAAAATGTCTGCGGTTTGGAAATAGATCGCTGGGGCATTATACATTTTGACAAGGCCTTTATTTTGTAAGTTCATCCTAAGCATAAACTGATGCATATATACGATCGAACATGTTTATCTGATAATTGCCAAGTTTCCGCCGATAAAGCGGGAGAACTTAGTTTCGGAATAAGTTTGCTGGAAAAAGTGCAGAGCTGTTTGGAAACGCTCAATATTCCTTTACTAAAATTATCCAATCTATGCAGCACCGGCCGCATATTTATTGTGGGAGGGGCGCTGCGCAATTTGGCTTGGAATTATCCGGTTAAGGATTGGGATCTGATTATTGAAGGAGGAAAGCCGCACGACGTAGCTCTGTTATCGCGTCGCTTTTGTGATGTTTTCGGAGCAGCTTGGGTTGTCTTGGATCGAGAGCGTGGATTTTACCGAGCAGTGTTTGCCAATGAACATACAGAAGTCGATTTTTGCGCTTTGCGCGGTTCCTCTCTGGAAGAAGATCTTTTAGATCGCGATTTTACTATTAATTCCTTGGCTTACAGTTTGAGTGAAGGGGTGATATACGATGAAAAGCGGAGTCTGTCCGATCTGTGCAGACGCAGGCTGGTTCCAGTATCTCCTTCTTGCTTGCTCAACGATCCGCTGCGTGCTCTGCGGGCTTTGCGCTTGGGGCTTGCGTACCGTCTTACTTGGGAGAGCAAACTCACCGAACAGGTAGCGGAAATTTTGCAATCAGGAATTTACCAGGTAGCCGCAGAGAGAATAGGGATAGAACTGGCTGCGGTTTTGCAGTGTTCGCTAACTGAACAATTAAAGCTTTTAATTGATTGTGCTTTCCCTCAATTTCTGTTAGGCAGATCGGCAGAGGTTTCGGCAAACACTGAAATAGATAACTGTGCTTGGCCGCTGTCGTGGCGCGTTTCCCTCTTGTCATCTTTGGAGAGAGAACAGAAGACTGGTTGGAGAAAACTAAAACATAGCGGAACACTTTTGCAGCGCTATTTAAACGTGTCAGTCAAAGGAGGGCGCAGTTTTCTGGTGCTGATCAAGATGGCACTGCTGTGTCCCTGGGAGCATTTGGAGAAAAAGGACAATCGTTTTAAATTATCGGCTCAAGAACTAATAATAATCTCTGAATTAAAACAAGCCGCTCCTGAGTTATTTAATCTGCTTGGGCAGAAAGCATCTCGTCGGCAATTTTATAATTTTTTTACTAAAATTAAGTTTTTTCCATGTCTGGTTGCTTTAAACTATCTCTGGGTCCTGACCATGTTGCAGAAAAAAAATAGTGAGGGTTGCCGCCTCTCTTTCTGGGGAAATTGGCCTTGGGGAGGCAAGAGAGCTTTTGTGGCGAATAGTGGGGAGAAGCTTTTTCCGGCCTGTGAATACGCTTCCTTTACTCTTTACTTAGACTGTCTGCTGCTTGATTATTTAAAGGGAGGGACGCTTTCTTGTCCCATTGTTCCGGTTAACGGACGTCTTCTGCAAGAGGAGCTGGGGCTTGGGCCTGGTCCGCAGTTAGGAAAATTGCTGAAGGCTTTGGCTTCTGAGTGCAGTGAGCACTTTTTATCCAAAGAAGAGGCTCTCTCTTGGGCAAAAGAGTATATTTTGCGGTATGAAGCGCTTTAGTTTGCGCTTTTGTGGTTTTTTAAATACATTATGAGGTCGCTAACCTAATGGGTACCATCTATATTGGGCGCTATAAAGTTATAGAAGAACTGGGAAGAGGCGGTATGGGAGTTGTTTACCGCGGTGAAGATCCGGTTCTGGAACGTCAAGTTGCTATAAAAGTTCTGCCTCCTAAAAAGATGACCCCAAAATCTATTGAACGTTTTTTGCGTGAGGCAAAAACAGCGGCCCGTTTGGACAGTCCCTATATTGTAAAAATTCACGATATTGGCCAAGTAGACGACATACACTTTATTGTTATGGAGTATGTTGAAGGAAGTTCGCTTGGTGACATGATTGACTACGAAGAAGTGCCCACGGCCGAGCAACTTCGTCTGCGTCTGAAAATTTTTCGTCAAGTAATGGAGGCGGTGCGCTACGCCCACGAAAACGGAGTTATTCACCGCGACCTCAAACCTGACAATATTATGGTTAATAAATCCGGCCATGTCAAAGTCATGGACTTCGGCTTAGCTTTTTTTGCCGGACAGCACTCTCTTACTGAAGTCGGTCAGGTTATGGGTACGGCTGCTTATGTTTCTCCGGAGCAGGCAGTAGGCAAACTTACCGACGAGCGCACTGATATTTACTCGTTAGGTGTAATTCTTTTCGAACTGATTACCGGACGCTGGCCTTTTAGTGCGGGTAATCCCTTGGAAATGTTCCGTAAAGTAGCCGAAGAGCCGGCGCCTTCGCCGCGCATTTACAATAAGAGCATTTCTCCCGGTTTGGAAACTTTGGTGCTGCGGTCGCTGCGCAAAAAAGTTGACGATCGCTTTTCCAGCGTGGCCGACATGATCGAAAGTTTCGATATGTGTTTGCGCAGCGAATCTTTCGCTTCGTCAGCCGCTGCTCCGGCTGTGTCTCCCTCAATTGGCAAGCTGCCCGGCACTAAAACTCATTCACGTTTACCTGCTCCTTCTTCTGCTCGTTTTAATGCTTCTAAGGCTGGAGTTGCTCCTGAAGTCAATCATCAAGCGCCGCCTTTATCCGAAGGTGGCAGCCGTCGACTGCCCGATCCTTCCAGTATACGTCGGCTGCCTATAGGTCAAAGCCATATATCTGAAACTATGCAGGCCGCTGCTCCGGTCAATATCCCTGCGCCCGTTTCTGCGCCTGCTTCGCCTCTTCAAGAAAGAAGGTCGTCCGCACCAGTTTCAAGTTCTTCACGTTTAGTGCGCTCTGCTCACACCCGGCCGGCTGTGGTCATAAATTCTGCTGCTGCTTACGAAGCCGATGTTGCCCGTCAGCAGGAGCAAGCTGCCCAAGCTAACCGTAGGGCGGGTGTGGTTATAACTATTGGCGGAGAAGAAGCATTCCGCACTTCGGTGGCTTCGTACAGCTCTCAGGATCAGCAGTCTTCTGTAAGTACCGAAGAGTCGGTTATTAAGCCAGATGCCTTTCCTCAAAAAGTATCTTTGCCTACGCCCGGCCCACCGGTGCGCCGTGTAATTCAAGAGACCAGTGTGGCTGCTCCCTTGAATTTGCCTACTCCCGGTTCTGCCTCACCGGCAGCGTCGTCAGGGACTGTACAGATTCCTATTCCTAAAATAGAGCCTGCTCCTCGTGCGCCGGAGCCTAAAACTGAACTTCCGAAGCCTTCTGCCGTGCCTGAAAGCAGTGAAGAAAGCGGTGGCGCCGCTCATAGGCGTTTTGTCGGCGGCAGCGGTTCTGCCGTGGCCTCTAATGCCTGGATGGCTGGTGTCGAGGAAAAAAGTTCCGCAGCCCCGTCTGAAGCTGCCCCTATACCTAATTCTATGGCCGCTGAAGCTCCGTCGGAACGCGATGTGGAGACGGTTATAAAATCTGGTTTGGCGGCTCTAAAAGATTCTCGTTTTCAAGAAGCGGCTTCAGAATTTAATTTAGTTTTGGCTCGCGATCCGGAGAACGTGCAGGGACTGATAGGCTTGGGGCGTGTCCGCTGTGAGCTGGGTGAGTACGGCTCTTCTCGCTCCTTAATCGAGGAATCTATTCGGGTTGCTCCCGACAGTCACGAGCCTTACGTGGCTTTAGCCGATTTCTTCTCTAGAACAGATCAGCCTGCTTTGGTCATTTCTGCATTGCATAAGGCTCTCGATCGCTGTGAATACGACAATATATTGCGTTGTCGTTTGGCTTTCTTGTACTTCTCTCAGAACAGGCCCGATGTAGCCTTTGAACAGTACTGTGTCGCTTTAGAACAGGCCCCAGACGATTTCCTGGTAAATTATCAGTTTGCTCTGTTTCTTTCTACTCAAGAGCGTTACAGTGAAGCTCTTAATTGTCTGCACAGAGCCTGCAGTGCGCAACCTAGCAATGGCGATATCTATACTTTCTTGGCCGATGTTTGTCTAAAATTGGGTGATACTGCTCAGGCTCAGAGCGTTTTAGAAGGAGCGATTGAAGCCGGTGTGCGCATCGATGCCGGTGTGCATACCGACTGGGCTTCGCTTTATATGGCTCAGAATAATGAAAAACAGGCCGTCAGTGAACTGAGCGAAGCCTTGGAAGCCGAGCCTGGCCATATAGAAGCTTCTATAAAGCTTTCGGCTCTTTTCTGCCATCACAATCAGCTAAGCGAAGCTGCCAGAACTTTAGAGCAGGCTTTGAAGTTCCATCCTAATAGTTTAAGTTTGCACAGGCGCTTAGGCGAAGTATTCATTTTAGGCGGTTCATTGGAAAAAGCCATGGATCACTTCGAGCAAATTGTCAAGTTGGAACCCGCCTGTGCCGAAAATTACAATCGCTTAGGCAGAATCTATCTGAAGAAACATTACGACGCTTCGTCAGTAGAACAGTATCAAAAGGCCGTTGAATCGCACCCGGTAAATCCGTCTTATCGCGAAGATTTAGCTATGGTCTATTATTGCATGGGTAAGTACCAAGCGGCTATTGCCGAGCTGGTTAAAGCTTGCCGCCTCGATTATACCAATCCGGACTATCCCAAAGCTTTGGGTATTATGCTCTTAGAATTGGGAGCCTACGAGGATGCCATGCGCCAGCTTCAGAGTAGTTTGTCGCTTCGTCCCAACGATGCTCAGGCCAGAGGTATGCTGGGACGTGCTCTGGCCGGACAGGGACTAAATAATTTAGCTATTATCGAGTTCCAAAAAGCTATAGATGCCGATCCGGATATGTATCTTTTCAACTTGCCTCTGGCCAGGGCGTATGCTATGCAGGGGCGTCACGATCAGGCAGTGCTATGTTTTAAGCGCTTCCTCAATGTTATCCCCGACAGCAGCGGTTTTTCTTCGGTATACAATGCCTATGTGGGTGTAGGACGCAGTCTTATTGCTAGCGGAGAGTTCGCCTGTGCTTTAGAAGTACTGTCGTCTATTCTGGTGCGCGATCCTTACAATGCTGGAGCCCATATCGGTTTGGCTAAAGTTTGGCTCAGCAAGAAGAATTATACCAAAGCTTCTGGCTGCGTAGAGGAGGGGTTGAAGTCCGCTCCTCGCTATGCCCCGCTGCTTTTGGTCAAGGCCGAAGTCTTGGGAGCTCAAGATCGGTGGAGCAGTGCTGTGTCTGTATTGCTTGAGGCCGCCCAGGAGGCACCGCACAATCACCGTATTGTCGAGCAGTTGGGCCGAGCTTATCGCAAGTGCGGACGTCTTCAAGATGCCGTTGAGGTTTTTTCCAAGGCTGCCGAAGATTTCCCCGAATTGAGCAGCCATTTCTATTGGCTCAAAGGGCGTGTTCTCTATCGTCAGGGCCAGTATGAAGCTTCTGTCTGGGCGTATCGCCAAGCAATAGAAGTTGCTCCCGAAGATTGGCGCGTATATCTCGATATGGGGAAAGCTTACAGCAGTTTACAGCAACTCGACGAAGCTGCCGGTGCTTACAGGAGCGCAGAACGTTTGGCTCCTGCCGAAGAAAAGAAGCAGATTCGCTCTATGCTGAGTCGTCTGCGCCGCTAAACAGATCCGGGGAAGGATTAGCAGACTTGTTTAAAAAAGTCTGCACATTGATATTTGTAGTTATGGTGACCGGTTGGATTCCTGTCGGTAAAAAGTTCAGGGGTTCAGCTGATCGGAGGTTTCACTTGAATATAAACGTGTTCAGAAGTATGCGCCTCAATATATTTGCTGCTGTGGCTTTGCTTTCTATACTTGTCGGCAGCATGAATATGGCCGCCCGGCCCGCTGTGGCTGCTGAGCCAGAAACAAAGAACAGCGGTTATGCCGTGTTGATTGTTGGCGATGAATCTAAGCCTGATATGGCGCGTTCAGAAAAGGAACTGATTTCTGAGATTACTAAGCTTTTGGTAGAAAAAGACGATAAGGGTGCTTATAAATACAGTCGGGCCCGGGCCGGAATGCAGGTATTTTCCTACCATATCAATCACGATCGTGAGAAACAGTTTTGTGAGAAAAAACTTAACATTTTAGGTGAAGATCTGCTCTTCTTAGGAGTTATTGCCCTCAACGATCGCTTACCCAGCAAGGTTATTTATCGGGTCGATCGTATCGTGAATGAAAAGCGTGCTGCAGCTGAAATTTTTAATTATGCTGAGGAACTTTTGGCCGGCGGGGCTTTGCCTGCTGTAAAAACTCCTGCCAAGTCGGAGCCTGCAGTTAAAAAGCCTGCTGCTGCCAATTCCGATGCGGACAAGAAAAATACTTCCGTCTCTAAGCCTGCTGTCAGCGCTCCTGCAGCTCCTGCCACTTCTTCTTCCACTGCCGCGGTGCGTCAGCCTGCTTCGGGTACTGTTTCTGCCAGTCAGTCGTCTGCGCAGGCTCCCTCTTCAAAGAAATATCCTCCTGTGCCCGAAGGTAAGTATCTCAGCTGTCAAGTAGGCGCTTTCTCTAACGAAGCTAATGCCAAAGAGCTGGTCGATGACTTAAAAGCTAAGGGATACGAAGCTGCTTACCGCAAATTTGAGCGTTCCGGAGGCAGTTTCTTCTACAGAGTGTACTCCGGTTCGTTCTCCACTAGGGCCGATGCAGAGTCCGCTTTGCGCCGTCTTAAAGATCACGGCTTCGATAAGGCCATTTTGGTGACCTTAGATAAATAAATGAGCTGTAAAAGAATTCGTGGATTCTTCAGTTAACAAGTATGCCCGCGTTGTAGTTGAGTCTTCAGCGCGGGCATTAGATCGTCTGTTCACTTACGAGATACCAGAGGAGTACCAACACAGTCTGGTTGCAGGTTGTGTGGTTGAAGTGCCTCTGGGATCTCGTTTTTTAAATGGTGTAGTTGTTGAGGTTTATGCTGAATTAAGTGAACAGGATAGACAGTATCTCTTGCGTCCCATAGCCCAAGTTTTAGAAGCCGCTCCTTTTTGGGGAGGCGAGTTGATGAAATTAGTGCAGATAATGCGCCAATTTTATGCCGGATCGTGGTATGACAGCTTTCAAACGGTAGTGCCTGCACCGGTCATGAAGCGACTGCGATCGATGTGGGCCAAAAAAAGAGTGCTTTCTAAAAAGCGTTTACAAGCCGAAATAAAGGAGATTTCTCGCTATCCGCTTTTGCCGCTTACTTCAGAGCAGGAAACGGCTGTCAACCTTATTTGCCAGTCTGCTCAAGACGGCAAGCCCGTGCTGCTTTACGGTATAACCGGTAGTGGGAAAACTGAAGTCTATTTGCAAGCTCTACACCGCATTCTAGAGCAGGGACGGCAAGGAGTAGTTTTGGTGCCCGAGCTTTCTCTTACGCCGCAGGCTATCGAGCGCTACCGTGGCCGTTTAGGTGATAAAGTTGGCGTTCTTCATTCTGCTTTGGGGGATGCCGAAAGGCGCGACTATTGGTGGGCTATGCGCCGAGGCGAACTAAGCGTCGCTTTGGGTACACGATCGGCTATATTCGCTCCTTTTGAAAATATTGGCTTTATTTGCGTAGATGAAGAACACGAATCTTCCTATAAACAGGAAAATCAGCCGCGCTATCATGCCCGCCAAGTTGCTTTTATGCGGGCTAAACAGCACAAAGCTGCTCTTGTATTAGGAAGTGCCACTCCTTCAGTTGAAAGTTACTATCTGGCGCAAAAGGGAGTTTACCGCTTGGCCAAATTAAGCAGACGTCCTGGTGGACGTGCCTTGCCTCCCATTCGTTTAATAGATATGCGATTGGAGAAAAAGAGCGGTGGCTTAGTTTCTAAGGCTCTGAAAGAAGCTTTAAAGTTGCGTTTGGACAGAGGAGAGCAGGCTGTTTTGCTGTTGAACAGGCGCGGATTTGCTGGCAGTTTGCAGTGTACGGTTTGTGGTTTTGTGCCTCACTGCCCCAACTGCAGTATAAGCTTAGCTTGGCATCGTCAGTCCAGCAAGATGATTTGCCACTATTGTGATTATCGTCAGGAAGCGAGCGGTTTTTGCCCTAAGTGCAGAGCGGTAAACTTAAAAACGGGAGTTCCCGGAGCTGAGCGTTTAGCCGCTGAAATTGCTGAGCTGTTCCCCGGAGTGGGCATATCTCGGCTCGATCGTGATACCGTTTCCAGAAAAGGATCGCATCAGGCTATTTTAGAGGAGTTTGGCAGCGGTAAAACCCAAATTTTGTTAGGTACAAAAATGATCGCCAAGGGACTGGATTACCCTAAAATTACTTTAGTAGGTATTTTAAGAGCTGATGCTGAGCTCAACCAGCCGGACTTCCGTGCTGGAGAGCACACTTTTCAGCTGCTCAGTCAGGCGGCTGGACGAGCTGGACGAGGTGAACTGGGAGGGGAAGTATTTTTGCAGGTTTGGGAGGCAGATCATCCTGTCATTGAATCCGTGCTGCGTCATGACTATCAGGCTATGTATGACAGTGAAATTCAAGTGCGCCGTCAACTTAGTTATCCGCCCTTCTGCCGTTTGCTACGTTTTATTGTTTCTGGAGAGGATGGAGCTCAGGTACAGATTGCTGCTGCCGAAGTGGCGGAAATTATGCGGCTTACATTTCACGATGGAGAAGTTGTCGGACCGGCCCCGTGCCCTGTAGAGCGCATACAAGGACTGTATCGGCGCCATTTATTGGTTAAGGCCAGGCCGGATTATAGTCTGCGCCAACTGGTGGCTTTTTGTACTCGAGCTGCCGGAGAAGTCGGTGCGAAGTATAATGAACTGCGCATATCAGTTGATCCCGACCCTCAATCTCTTATTTGATAAATAACTGCAGGCCTTCTGCCAAGGAGTTACATCTTTCAACTTTATGATAGCCAGGCTGATCAAGTTTGGCTGCTTCGCTCATACCGTAGCCAGTAGAGGTAAGGAAGCAGCGGCATCCCAAAGATAGCGGGGCTTCTATATCAGTAAGTTTGTCGCCGAAAGCGGCCGATTCGGTTAAATTTATGTCCCAATCTCGCTGGGCTTGTAGATACATACCTGGTTTGGGCTTGCGACAGGAGCAGTTTCTGTCTGCTTCGGACAGTGAGTATTGAGGATGGTGCGGACAGCAGTACATCGCTCTGAATTGGGCTCCGTAAAGGCGCAAACTGTTCTGCATATAATCGTAAACTTTGTTTACGTCATCCATAGTGAAGTAACCTCGGGCCACTCCCGATTGGTTAGTAACCATAATTAACAGCCATCCCTGTTTATACAGAGCCGCCAGGGCTTCGGGTACGCCCGCAATCCAGCGCACTTGTTCAGGTTTATGCAAGAAATTTACCTCTTCAATTAAGGTGCCGTCTCTGTCCAAAAAAATAGCTTTATTCATAAAATTAGTGGCGCTCGGGCTATTGACCGTTGCCAGGCAAGCAGAAGCACGCAGCGGCGCCATCCTTCCTTTGCAATAAAATATGCTTAATAAATAATGCGGTCAGTAGCCTGAATAATCTCTATAATTGTCCATTTTTTTCCTGCCTGCGAATCATATAAAAACGCTTCAGTTCATAGGCTGTATAATTTTGGGGAGGGTAGCTTATTTAAAGCGTAGAAAATTCGGCCATATCTGAAGGCTATTTTGCGGAAGTCAGAGGTGCCCATTTATGGATAAACGTATCATTAACATTGCTATAGACGGACCTGCTGCCGGAGGTAAAACTACAGTTGCACGTTTGGTGGCTTCTCGTTTGGGATTGTTATATCTTGATACCGGAATGATGTACAGAGCAACTGCTTGGCAGGCACTGCAGAAAGGATGTGCTTTAGACAGCGATCTGGAGTTAGGACGTTTAGCCGAAGCGATTGATATGCGTTTAGAGCCGGATATCAGTACTTCTGCCGGATGTCGAGTGTTTGTCGATGGATTGGATATTAGCGGAGAATTGCACGGACCGGCGGTTAATGGGGCCGTCTCTAAGGTCGCTAGTTCCTCTCCAGTGAGAGCAGAAATGGTAAAAAGGCAGAAAGCTATTGCCGAAGCGGGCGGTATTGTTATGGCTGGCCGCGACATTTGTACGGTGGTGCTTCCCGAGGCTGAACTCAAGTATTTCCTCGATGCAACTTTAGAAGAGAGAGCCCGCCGACGTCTGTCCGATATGCAGAGCCGTCCAGGGAATACTCTGACTTATGACGATATCTATAAACAGTTGGCTGCCCGCGATTATGAAGACACTCACCGCTCTGATTCGCCTCTACAACAAGCTCCCGATGCCTCTTATATAGACTGCACTCATCTGAGTGCTGAAGCTGTGGCGGACATTATCTGTCAGGATTATGCGGAGGCTTCTCGAGTTAATGAGTGAGTCGAGCGTCGATATCAGGTCAGAGCAAGCTGAGGAAGGCGCACAAAGGAAACAGTCAGTTGTCGATTCCTTGCTTTTTATTCCTGAAAGTTTGCGCCGTACACCTTTGGGTGAGGTTTGTTTAAAGCCTCCCGATTTTAAACAAACCTTATACATATTGGCTCGCAGTGCCGTCTCCTTGTATTGTAATGCCTTATTTGGTGTCGATGTGGAAGGGGCAGACAATATACCCAAAGAGGGCGGATGCCTGGTAGCTTCTAATCATGTGTCTTTGTTTGATCCGCCTTTAGTGAGCATCGCTATCAAATTTCGCCAGGTCCATTTTGTCGCTAAAAAAGATCTTTTTATGATTCCTGTGCTGGGAACTATTCTGGCTAACTGTGGCTGTGTTTGGGTAGATAGAAGTTCTAAAGACGGTAGTTCCGTTAATCAGGCTGTAGACCTTTTAAAGAGCGGCCGCTTAGTTGGCATTTTCCCTGAAGGGACGCGCTCTAAAGACGGAAAATTGCAGCGGGGCAAGTTAGGAGTTTCCGTAATGGCCTTGAAGAGCGGAGCCCCGGTGGTTCCGGCTTGCGTTTTCAATACTTACGAAATAGGACACAATCACGGTTTACCCTGCGGCCGCCGTTTGAGTATCCGTTTCGGTAGTCCTATCTCTGTAGAATTAAATGAACGTCCCGATCCCAAGGCTATGAAAGAGGTTGGAAGTAAGGTAATGGCAGCAATCGCCGACTTACAGTCACTGGGGCCGGTTGTTCACAAATGAGCGGCTCGATTCTGCTTTTACTGCCGCATACTTTGCACTCTGTTTCGTTTGTCAGGTGGAGTGCTGTAAAAATAGGAAATAAACACATATGAACAATCAAGTTAAGCCGCGTCTGAGCAGCAGCGCCATGGTCGCCATTGTGGGACGCCCCAATGTCGGCAAATCTGCGCTGTTCAATCGTTTGACCGGTGAGCGCAAAGCTATTGTGGAAGATACTCCAGGTATTACTCGCGATCGTATTTACGGTACTTGCGAATGGAATGGGCGTACCTTTACCGTCTGCGATACCGGAGGTATCGATCCTAACGATCCCGATATTTTGCGCCGTGATATACATCAGCAGGCTCAAACTGCTGTTGATGAGTCCGATTTAGTACTTTTCGTGGTCGACATCCGCGCTGGGGTTCAGCCTCTCGATGAGGAAGTTGCCAATATCTTGCGTCGTTCTAAAAAACCGGTGCTGCTTATTGCCAATAAAGCCGAAACTTTGGAAGTAGAAACTCATGCCGTAGAGTTTTATGCTTTAGGTATGGGCGATCCTTATCCGGTTTCTGCTATACACGGACTTTCTACCGGTGATTTGCTGGATGCCGTTTTGGAAAGGCTTCCCCAAGAAGTTAAACCAAGCGAAGAGCAGGAAATTTCTATCGCCTTGGTAGGGCGCCCCAATGTAGGCAAGTCTTCTACTATGAACCGCCTGATCGGTCAAGAGCGCAGCATTGTACACAATGAGGCAGGTACAACCCGCGATTCTGTAGAGACAGTAGTGGACTTTGGAGGCCGAATTGTGCGTCTGATCGACACTGCCGGTTTGCGTCGTCAAGCTAAAGTAGACGAAAGTGTAGAGTTTTATTCCAGCGTCAGAGCGGCCCAATCTTTAGAAAAGGCTGACGCCGCCATTTTGGTTATCGATGCCAGAGACGGAGTTGTGGCTCAGGACAAGCGGGTCGCCGGTGACATACATGAGTCCGGCAAGCCTTCTATTATTGTGGTTAATAAGTGGGATTTAGTTAAAGAACTGGCCGGAGCAGACGGTGAAGGACAAGTTAGCGGAGCTAAAGTTGAAGAATGGAAGCAGCGCTTTGTAAAGAAGCTAGGCAAAGATTTAGAGTTTATGGCCTATGCTCCGGTAATTTTCTCTTCTGCTTTAACCGGCGACGGAGTCGACGAAATTTTAGAGGCTGCTCTCGATTCATATGACGAATCCTGTCGGCGTGTGCCCACCCCGGTGTTAAATCAGGTTATTAAAGAAGCCGTCGCTCTGCGTCCGCCGCCAAGTTACAAAGGCGATCGTTTAAAAATAAAATACGTGAGTCAGAGGCCTTCGGCTCCGCCCCGCTTTACTTTTAAATGCAATTCGCCCGATTTGGTCCATTTTTCTTACAAGCGCTATCTGGAAAACCAGCTGCGCGAAGCTTTCGGTTTTGTGGGTACACCCATTGAACTGAAGTTTGTCAAATAGAAGCTAGTTGCGCCTGAGATACCTCTTGCTACTGCGGCGGTGTACCTGCAAACGGTTGCCGCATCTCTCAGTAGGAGTGCGCTGCCTATCCTTTGTTCGGAAGCGGAAGTTTGTATGTTACCTCGGGCGGATTTTGCTTATTCACGTGGAAATCATATTGTAAGGCGCTGTTGAGAGCCTAGCCAGATTGTTGGAAAGGGCAGTGCGTCTTTTAGTGCCGTGCCAAGCTGATGCAAATTTGCAGCGCCATCAGCGCACAGACATTGGTCTGTAAAGAGTTTTCCGCATTTTGGAGGAGTAGAATGAACAAATTTCTCTATGGCTTTTTAACGGCAGCCATTTTGCTCGGCTCTGCCGTGTCGGTCAGTGCTGCCGATTACGAATTTTATGTGCGCAACCGTCCTTTCAAAGGCAGTGCTGTAATTTCCGGCGAGACGGTTAGGGCCAGCCTCGACGATCTGCTGACCTCTCTGCAGTACAGTTGGAATATAGATGGCAGTAAGCTTTATGTTTATACGCCGGCTGAAATTAAGAAGAGTGTTAAAAAGTCTACAGTCGGTGGCCCGCTAATTTCTACGGAAGTTTCTTCGATAGTCTTTGGCGGTAAAGAGTTCAATTTGCCCATGAGCGTTAAAGCCGGCAAGGCCACCGTCGATGTGCAGTCCTTTGCTAAGGCATTCGGTTTGAAGTACAGCGTATCTCCAGTTTTAGGCAGTATCGACTTAATAGTGCCGGTCAGCAAGGCTCAGATAGTCGCTTCATCTTCCTTTGGCAGTGCTGCCAAAGGACAATCGGGCAGTTCGTCTTCTTCGTCCAAAAAGGGTAGCACACCCAAATATAAGCTCAATGCTAACGGACAGATTGAGACTGACGGCAGCAACGGAGAGTCTCCTATAGTAGTTAACGACATTGAGTGGTTCAACAACGACTCTGGCGGCGCTTATACTTCCGAAATTCATATGAATAGTGCCAAAATTACCAATAGCGGTGCAGAGCCTTTAACCGGAGTTAAGTTTTCGGTTAATGCCGTGCTTTACGATGGCACTGTGGTCAATAGTTGGAGTGCCGATGTCGGTACCTTAGATGGTGGCAAGAGCTATACATTGACGCCTGATAATCCTGTGTGGTTCAATTACAACCGCGTTCCTGTCGAGTGCAAAGCTTTGATCAGTCACGATCCGCCCAAAGACGCTCAAGATGAGACCAGTAAAACTTCTACTCCTGCCAAACCTGCAACTGCACCGACTTCTACGGCTGCACCAACCTCAGGGAGTGTGCAGGTCGATCCCGACGATCCTATGAGCGAGTTCGGACCTTCTTTCTAATCGGTTGAGCCGATTGTATAGTTCGTTAAGCAGCTTTTGCTGCTGAAATTTTCCGTGCAGAACTGAGTTCTGTGCCGGCAGATAGGCGTTCTTCAGGTACGGCTTAGAACGTAGCCGCCTTGAAGAACGTTTTTCTCTGCGCTGAATTTTATGTTTACAGCTTGTGGGTGAGCTGGAGGAAAAAAATATGTCCGTTTTTAAAATTTTAACAGACGGCCATCCTGTTTTGCGCCGTAAATGCAAACCGGTTGAAAAAGTAGACCGCAAAGTACGCGATATACTCGATCGTATGTTGGAGACTATGTATGCTGCTCCCGGTGTGGGGTTAGCCGCTCCTCAGATTGGTATTTCTCGCCGCATGATAGTTATGGATGTCGGCAACGGCCCTATAAAACTGGTCAATCCGAAAGTTACTTTTTTAAGTGATGAAGAGGAATTGGGCTTAGAAGGCTGTCTTTCTTTTCCTGGTCTGGAAGGGGAAGTTTGGCGCTGTTCCAAAGTGCGCTTGAGTGGCCTTGATGAGAACGGCGAGAGGGTAAGCTACGAAGGTGAGGGGCTGTTTGCTCGCTGCGCCCAGCACGAGTGTGATCATCTGGACGGGCGCGTCTACGTAGATTTAGCTGAAAATCTTCGCCCTGTTTCGGCTGCTGTAAATGAAGAGGTCGATAGTGAAAATGGAGCCGACGATCAACCGGACGATGCCGGTTTGACCGAAAAGGCTGAAGAGATTCGCGAGGCTGAGCAAGACGGCCTGACTGAAGAGTAAATTTAAGCTTAGTTGAAAGGTCTGTCTGTTTATGCGCATACTATACATGGGAACTCCGCAGTTTGCCGTACCTTCTTTGCGGAAGTTGGCTGAGTGTTTCGAAATTGTGGGAGTGGTCACTCAACCTGACAAGCCCAAAGGGCGCGGTCATAAGCTGACGCCGCCTCCTGTTAAGAGTGTTGCTTTAGAACTGGGTCTTCCTGTTTATCAGCCTTTGAAGGTGCGCGATCCAGAATTTCTCAGTTTAGTCGGGAAGTTGAACCCTGATTTAATTTTAGTAGCGGCTTACGCTAAACTCATACCCAAAACTTTGTTGGAACTCCCTCGTTTAGGGTGTGTAAACCTTCACCCCTCTTTGTTGCCGCGTCACCGCGGAGCCATTCCTGTTCAGGCTGCTATTATGCATGGCGATAAAGTGACCGGTGTGTCCACTTTTATTATGGAAGAGGGGTACGATACTGGCCCAATTCTCATGAGCAGAGAAACTGCTATAGGTGCTCAGGAGAGTGGCAGTCAGTTAATGGAACGGTTAGCTAATATAGGGGCCAGTTTATTAGTGGAAACGGCGCTGGGGCTGGAAGCCGGTACCTTGAAAGCGGAAGCTCAGTGTGGCGACTTCAACTACACTAAGCCTTTTCAAAAGGAAGATCTATTTGTTGACTGGCATAAAGACAGCGAGCAAATAGCCGACTTTGTCAGAGCTCTTTATCATGAGCCAGAGGCTGCCAGCCGTTTTCAGGGACAAGTTATGAAAATAGGACGAGCTCCTGTTATCGATTTTGTCAGTGAAGTTGACCAACCCGTTCCGGGACAGGTCATAGGCCAAATAAAAGGGCGCGGTTATGTAATCGCTGCCGGAAACGGGGCTGTAGTTTTGGAGTTGGTTAAGCCTGCTGGTAAGGGGTGGATGGACGGAGCTGCTTTCATGGCGGGGCGGCGTCTGCAGATAGGAGATATTTTAGAAAGCTAAAGCCTGTTCGTACTCCCTTTCCTGAGGAAAAAATTTTTTAACAAGTAGGAAAAAAACGTTTCAACGTGAACCAAAAGGCCAATGCGGTGTGGACACCGCAACACTTAAAGTAGAGGAATTTAGAGAACATGCCTCATGTAATTACCGATTCTTGTATCACTTGCGGCTCTTGCGCCGAGAATTGCCCCGTCGAGGCCATTCATACCTCCGACAGCGAGGCCCAATATTTCATCAATCCTGAAGTATGCATCGATTGCGGCGCCTGCAAGAGTTGCTGCGGAGCCGACGCCATTTACGCCGACGATGAAATCCCTTCCGACAAAGAAGATTTCATTAAAATTAACGCTGAATTCTACAAATAGTTTTGCTATTTGAGCCATCCTGCAAAGGATGTAAGTGTAAAAAAAGCGGTTTGCATCTGAGTCGGAAAGCTGTTTGCCGTTCTGGCTCCGGCTGACAATACCGCTTTTTTGTTTTAGTATCTCCTTCTCATGAGGAATTGGTATTGAAAAAACTGATAGAAATTTCCGAACTCAAAGATTTCTTTTGTAATGATGCTCCTAAAGTTTCTTTTGAGTTCTTTCCACCTAAAACTTCGGAGGCTGAACAGACACTTTGGCACACTATCGTTCGTCTTGAACCGTTGAAGCCAGAATTTGTGGGGGTAACTTACGGGGCAGGCGGATCTACTAGGGAACGAACTCACAATATTGTAAACCGTATAGCCAAAGAAACCTCTTTAGTGCCTGCTTCACATCTGACTTGTGCCGGAGCCAGTTGTCAGGAAGTTGATGATATAGCTAAGCGCTATTGGGAAGCAGGCATTCGCCATATTGTGGCTCTGCGGGGTGATCCGCCCAAAGGTTCCAAGGAGTACCAGCCTCATCCTCACGGATATAAGTATTGCTGCGATTTGGTGGCTGGTCTGCGCCGCATTGGCGATTTTGAAATAAGTGTGGCTGCCTTTCCTGAGGGCCACCCCGAATCGACTTCCCCAGATTTTGATATGGAAGTTTTGAAGCGCAAAATAGATGCAGGAGCTTCCAGAGCTATAACTCAGTACTTTTTCGATGTAGACGACTATTTCCGTCTTTTAGACAGAGCCGAGAAGCACCATATCGATATTCCTATAGTGCCGGGCATACTTCCTGTAACTAATGCCGGCAGCTTGCTGCAGTTCAGTCGCACTTGTGGAGCTAAGTTGCCCGATTGGATTGTGAAGCTCTTCGATGGTCTCGATGAGGTTCCGGGCATACGCAGTATGTTGGCTATGCAGTTGGCAGCCAGTCAGCTGCTTTTGTTGAGCAAAGCGGGCATAAAATCTTTTCATTTCTTTACTATGAACCGCTCTGAGCTTACTTGGGCCCTCTGTCGTATGCTTGGTATTATGACTAAACCAGTTTCCGATTCGGATATTGCTGTTCAGAGTGAAAAACGCGGTTTAACCTAGAAACTCTCGGTTGTTTTTTCAATTATAATTTACTAACATCAATATTCCTGGTGCTCGGCATAGTGCCGGAGGGCAGGTTTTAAGGAGGAATTATGTCTATGCGCAAAGCGTTATGCGGTTTGGCTGCAGCTCTTTGTATAGCTGCCGCTCCCGTTGCGGCTGAAGAATCGGGCAGGGGAGATATGCATGTGCCTTACACAGAGTTCGATCTTCCCAATGGTCTGCACGTCATTTTGCATGAAGATCACACCATCCCTATGGTTTATACCAATATCTGGTATAAAGTAGGTTCCAGCAACGAGCAAGTGGGGCGTACAGGCTTTGCTCATTTATTTGAGCACCTTATGTTCGAAGGTTCTGGACATGTTAAAGAGGGAGAGTTCGATCGCCTTTTAGAGGGCGTTGGCGGCAGCAATAACGCTTCCACCAGTACCGATCGTACTAACTACTATTGTTCAGTACCTTCATGCGCCTTAGAATTGCCTCTTTTCCTAGAATCGGATCGTATGGGATTTTTGCTCGACTCCATGTCACCTAACGTAGTCGACGGCCAGCGCGATGTAGTTAAGAATGAAATGCGCCAGAGCTATCTTAACCGTCCTTATGCCCGCCTTTGGTTGGAACTGCCCCGTCTGATGTATCCTAAAGATCATCCTTACAATTGGCCTATTATCGGCTCTATGGATGATTTGAGCGCGGCTGGTTATGAAGATGTAGTTAATTTCTTTAAGAAGTACTATGTGCCGAGCAATGCCAGCTTGGTTGTGGCTGGTGATATCGATCCTGCCGAAACCAAGCGTTTGGTGGAAAAGTGGTTTTCCGATGTAAAGCCCGGTCCAAAAGTTGAACGCCTTTCTGCGCCTCCTGTAGAGCTTAAGGGCATAGTTAAGAAAACTATCGAAGATAAAGTAGCTCTGCCTCTTCGTTCGCAAAGCTGGCCTACTCCCGCCTTGTATGCTGATGGGGATGCCGATATGGACGTTTTGGCTTCCATCCTGACTAATAGTAAGAATTCCCGCCTTTACAAGCGCTTAGTTTATGAGATGCAGATTGTACAGAGCATTATGGCCGAGCAGTCTAGTTCCGACTTAGGTTCCTGCTTCACTATTACTTATATTCCTAAGCCGGGAGTCAGTCTCGATGAAGTACAAAAGATCGTCAATGAAGAAATTGTAAAAATTCAGACTACGCCTCCGAGTCAGCAAGAAATTGATCGCGTAGTTAACATGACTGAGTCCGCTTTTTACGCTAATGCCGAGTATATATCTGAAAAAGCTGATATGCTCAACAATTATTACTGGCATTTTGGTCAGCCGGATTCTTTCTCGTCCGATTTAGCTCGTTACCGCAAGGTAACTCCTGCTTCTGTTTCCGAGTGTGCCAAAAAGTATCTCGATCTTGGCAAATATGTGGAAATAACCGTTGTTCCTGAAAAGAAGGAGGCTAAATAAATATGAAATTTTGGCTTACTTCTTGTATTTTTGTGTTAGGAATGTCTCTTATGGCTCAAGCTGAAACTCCGGTAAAAAAAGCTGATAATGGGGTGGCTCCCAATCGTTTGACCCCTCCGCCTGTCAGCGCTCCATCTTCGGTAGTAGTTCCTAAAATTGAAAAGCGTCAGCTTTCTAATGGTATTCCCGTTTGGTTTATGGAGCGGCGCACTACTCCTTTAGTTACGGCCTGTCTATTTGTTAAGGCCGGAGCGGTCAATGAACCTATAAATAAGATGGGATTGGCGGCTCTCACTGCCGAATGTCTCGACGAAGGTACTGCTAAATACGATGCTTTGCAGTTTGCTGAGCAGAGCGATAATATCGGCTCTTATTTCAGTATCGATCAGTCTTATTTTGGAGCGACTATTTCTTTAACTGTTCCTAGTCAGCGATTGGCTCAGGGACTCGATCTTATGTCTGAAGCAGTAGTTCATCCTACTTTTCCTGAGAAGGAAATTGCCCGCCTTAAGAATTTGCGCTTAACTAGCTTTATACAACAGCGTGAAGATCCGTCTACTTTGGCCAGTTGCGCTTTCAGCCGCTTAATTTACAGATCAACTCCTGAAAATAGGCAAGGATACAGCTTAAACGGTTTAGCCCAGACTTACTCTTCTTTGAACCGCCAAGATGTAGTTAGTTATTACAAACATTATTATGCGCCACAGAATGCTTTCTTCTCTGTTACCGGCGATGTCAATATAGATGAAGTTATGGCCGAACTCGAAGCTAAATTTGGCAATTGGAAGCGTGCCGAGCTTAGCGGCAGTGAAGTTGCGGTCAAATTTAAAGAAGGTCTGAATAAGCCTGCTGTAGCTAAAAATGAAAGCCTCCCTGGGGTGAATTTGGCTGCTTTGCCAAAAACTTCCGCTGGATTCGGTAAAACGGTCTATGTGGTCGATCGTCCCGGCTCTCATCAATCTGTTCTTCGCGTAGGTCGCATAGGTTTTGCCAGAGATACCGACTTTTTCTTTCCCTTGAAGGTTATGAATACGGCTTTGGGCGGCTCTTTTATGTCCAGACTCAATCAGAACTTGCGTGAAAAGAACGGTTATACTTACGGCGCCCGTTCAATGTTCGTCTTCCGCAAAGAGGCTGGTCCTTTCTTGGTTACTACCGATGTTCAGGTTGATAAAACTATACCGGCTCTGCGGGAAATTCTCAATGAAATTGAAGCTATGAGCAAAAAGATGAGCGCTGAGGAGCTGGAACGCACTGAGAATTACATCTGTTACGGCTATCCTCAGTCTTTCGAGACTAGTTTAAAACTGGCTCAGCGTCTTTTGGAGATGCAGCTTTACGATTTGCCCGATAACTACTACGCCGATTATGTAGATAACATAAGAAAAGTAGACGGTGCAGCTATGAATATGCCGCGTATTTCTTTCTTCAGACCGGAAAGTATGGTAATGGTAGCCGTAGGCGATGCTAAAGCTATTGCTGAGCAGCTCAAAGAGATGCCCGGTTTGCGTATGGAAGTTATTTCGGTAGATTCGGTCATGGGACCTAACGTGCCTTTGAAGTAAAAAATGCTCCGCAGATTAGCTCCGGTAAGTAGGCAACCTGCGGAGTGCTCAGCTTCTGCCGAATTAGTTTTTAAGACTGTTTATTTACGGCATGTAAAATAAGACGACGGATTTTAGCTAATCATGGTATTTCTTTCGATAGTCATTTTTCCATCAGTCCAGCGCACCACACCCATGTAGGGATTGCCGTTTCTATCGAAAAGATCCTTCTTCTCGACAATCTGATTGGGCTCAGTATAGAGAATAGAGCCATTTTGGATGTGCATTTTCATATCGTTAATCAAGTCGGAGCTGCCGCTATTCATAGCGCTTACGCCTCCAGAAGCTTGTGCAGTCACTTCTGCCCCGGCAAATTTACCAAACTCCGGTCCTTCCAAAGTTACGGTGACTTCGCGGGTTGGAGCAGAATTCATGGAAAGCGCTGACGGAGTGTCGTCGTCTTCAAACAGTATATTGCGGTTCTGCATGCAGTTAAGAATTATATCGTGATTCTTTCCGCCCATATCTTCGTCGGCTTTAAGCATGCAAAGGGCGATATCGCGGTAGGTAGCGTTAGTTTGAGGAGACATGTTTATAGCCTTGGCAAGTATATCCATGCTTTCGCTGCCGGCTGCTTTTATAGCCTGAGCAGTTTCCATGCCGTCAGCTATGTTCCGCTCTGTAAGTGCTGCCATAATATCGTATTGAGCACCGCTGAAAATACGCGACCAACTGTGACATTCGGTAGTTAAAGGATCGGTGCCTGAGGGATTGCGATCGACAGTATGAGGAGCCTGCCATTTAAAGTCGTTAATTAGGCTGCGTACATGATCGCCGCCGGTTACATTGCGGCCGGCTTCGTTGTTGATAGCTCGCCCCATCAGTTCTCCTGTTTCCGATAAACAGTTGGGCTTATGTAGATCGCCGCCACATTCTTGGGCGGCTAATTGGCAAACTTCGTCGCTCTGACTGGCCATGTAAAGAGCGGTTAAATCACCGAAAGCTTCATGGAAGCCGTTGGTATCGGCATGCCATGAAGAGAAGAAACCAGGACGAATGGCGTCCAAAATAGCGTGACCGGTCTCATGAGAGACTATTTCTCCGGAACTTCCGGAGTATACTTGCTGCTGAGTAACCGGATCTTTGGCATGGAAGAAGTTTAATGATTCATCTTGACGCGAGTAATAAGCATTGAGCATAATGCCGCCGTCAGGAATAAGCTTAATTTGCTTGTCTCCGAAAGCCCAGTTTATGTCTTGACCAAATTTCTCGCTCATGGAGTTGACAGTAGTTTGAATTACGGCCATAGTATTGGCCGCTACGTACTGACGGGTGCCCGGCTTATATATGTACTCGCCGTCTTTGTTGGGGCGTAGGCCTTCCTGATCCGCTAAGCGTACATGTTCACCTTCAGGAGCTTTTTTACTGTTTGTCCTAATGTTGGGAACTTGGATAGTGATAGGATCCATCACCAGTTCATCTTGAGGATTATAAGAAAATTCCGGCCCTTTGGCGGCACTATCAATCTTGGCTGCGCTTACGCTGTCGGTCGGAGCAGTATAAGCCGTTGATCTGATACCGCTTATAGAATTTAACATGTCAGCAACCTCTCGTAAAAATGTATCTTCGAAGTTCTCCCGCTCATTCTCTTGCCCTCTTATTTTAAGAGTGAGAGTATCAACTATAGTTACACAAATGTTTCATTTAACGCATATACATTAAAACACCTGCTGAGTACCCGCTAAATAAAGGCCCCCACCTTTAACGCGAAGGCGGGGGCCTTAAAACGGTCAGATGAGCTACTGCTGCGCAGTTTGAGCTAAAGGCTGTGGCTTAACTGATCATTTTATTGCGCTCAATAACCATTTTGCCGTCGGTCCAGCGCACTACACCCATGTAAGGATTGCCGTTTTTATCGAAAAGGTCTTTCTTTTCTACAACCTGATTGGGTTCGGTGTAAAGAATAGCTCCGCTATTAATTAAGCGCTTCATATCTTTGGCCAGCTTGTCGCCAGGATCGCTCATAATGCCGATAGCTCCGCTGGAAGTGTCTTTGCCTGTAACTTCGGCACCGGCAAATTTGCCATATTCAGGACCGTCTAAAGTAATGGTCAGATCGCGCGGCTGAGCTGTAATAGTCATGGTTTCCGCAGGAGTGTCATCGCCTTCTTCGAGGATATTTCTCTCTTTGAAAGTGCTGAGAATTATATCGTGGGCTTTTCCTTCGTTACTGCGGGCATCAACTTTGAGCATGGCCAGTGCAATGTCTCTGTAAGAGGCATCGTGAGTAGGAGAAATTTTTACGGCTCCAACCAGCAACTCCATGCTTTCCTGACCGGCAGCTTTTATGGCCTGAGCGGCGTCCATACCTTCGGACATGTTGCGTTTGGTGATGGCAGCCATAACGTCGTATTGAGCACCGCTGAAAATGCGGGACCAGTCATGCATTTCCGTCGAGACCGGATGTTCTGGAGTAGGCTCTTCGCTGTCTATGTTGCTAGGATCTTCCCATTTGCAGTCATTTATCATGCATCGCACATAATCGCGCGGTTCGGTATGCACGTTATATTTGTTGTTAATAGCTCGTCCCATGTGCTCTCCGGTATCGGAAAGTAAGCTGGGCTTGCTTAAGTCGCCGCCAGTCTGTTGAGCTGCCAACTGGCACACTTGATCGTTTTGGGTAGACATATAAAGGGCGGTAAGATCGCCGAAAGCCTCATGAAGTCCGTTAGTATCGGCACTCCAGGAGGTGAGAAAACCGGGACGCACCGCATCGAGAACAGCGTGGCCTACTTCGTGAGAGATTACCTCGCCCGAGGCTCCAGAATAGACAGTTTCTTTTTTGACTGGATCAAAATCGTGGAAGAAATTGAGAGACTCTTCGTCGCGGGAATAATAAGCATTCAGATCGACGCCGGCATCAGAATCTAAAAGAATTTGCTTGTCGCCGAAGGCAAACGTTATATCGTAGCCCAGAATTTTTTCCATACTGTCTATAGTATGCTGGACGGTGGCCATACTGTTAGCTGCAGCGTATTTTGGTGTACCTTTATCAAAAACATAGCTGCCGTCGGCATTGGGTTTTAAACGTTCTTTTTTGACAAACTTTACATTTTCGGTGCGGGGAGCTTTAGCAGTTTTGCCGTGCTCGGTTTTGAGGTCTATGGTAACAGGATCCATAACCGTTTCATCTTGAGGATTGTAGGAGAATTCAATTTCTTGGGGCTGAACTGTATTATTGGAAGAAGCAGCCTCGAGTTTGTGGGTGGGAACTGCGCAAGATGTGTAGTTGGTACTGTGAATTGAACCGATCATATGTAAAAGACCTCTTTATTAAATATGGGCAGCTGCGCGGCTGCAGCCGCTGCTTCTTGGTTCAGCGACGGTCTACCCCGGCAAATTGAGAGGAACGGGGGAGGCTATCTCCGCAAGCGTATTTGTTTCCGCCTGCCCTGCGGTACGTAAAAAGCATTTTATATCTGCTAGTTTCATTCTAGCGCGCCAAATTGTCGGAAAATGAACTAATTGTAAATATATGGCTGGTAAAAAATATAAAACAGCTTGAATAAAGTTTAATTGTACCTATACAAATACTGATTTTGATTTAATTGAATTATGTTTTGATGTAGTATGTTTACATTGTCTTATACATAACGGCGTCAGTTTGTGTTATCCTAAATAACACGTAAATACGAGGGAAGATGTGCGCAATCGTCATGAATATCAATTCTGTTAATATGCAATCTTTTATACCGAGTTGCAGCAGTGTGAAAACTGACGCCGTTAATAAAGCCGTTCCGGAACAGTCCGCTTTGCTGTCCTCTGCAGATATTTTTGAGAGTTCCTTAAGTAGTATTTCCAACGAAGTGACTACCGTTGCACCTACTGCAGAGTCTGCTGCTAAGCATAAACCGCAGCTTTCCGATCACGAATTAACCGAACTTTTAGAAAAAATTGTCTCCAATCATGAGAGCGAGCCGCCGTCAGCTTCGGGCAGTGCTTCTCTCACCATGGGAGAGGCCGACTTTCAAGCTGCCGGTTTAGGCAGCCTCAGTCTGAAAGGGCTTTCTTCCGGGCCTATTCCCACGCTCGATCTGGTCAAAGATTATAAATATATATCTGAGTCCGAGGCTACAGACAACTACAATAACAACGTTAAGTCCGACTTAAAAATGGCCGAGCGCGGTTGCATTAAAGCTTATTGCACGGTAGCTTATCAGAAAATGAACGGCTACCTGCTTGGCAACGTTAAAAGTCGTTTCGGGGTGGTGCGCAAAGCTTCCGAATGTATGACCCATGCTCTGGAGAGGCACAGCGTACCTCAAGGTTCCGTCTTGTATCGTACAGCTAGTTTGGCGGAGCTGCGCAATTACATGACTGCCGAAGAATACGATAAAGTGGCCGAGATGCAGCTCGATTTGTCTCCTGCTGAGTTGACTCCTTACATTAAGTCGAAAATCAGCGGTACCCAGTCTAACCGCAAAACTTTTCTTTCTACTACTATCGATCATAAGTTCGATTTCCAAGACAAACCAAAAGTAGCTACCAAAATATATGTCGGCGATAACGTAAAAGGTATCTATGTGGCTGCTGATGAAAAACTCACGCGTTTCCCCGACGAAAAAGAATATTTATTAGCTCCGGGCACTAAAATGACCGTCATGGATGTCGAATACAGCGAAAAGAACAAGGGCTTTGTTCTGCATGTGTTTGCCGGTGATGTCCCTCGCAGCGAGGCTTAATTTATGGCTGAAAGCAGAAAAAATATAAACGATATTTTGAATGAAGCAACTGACGGGCTTTCCGCTTCGGAAACGATAGCCTTGCGGCGTGAATCGGAGGTAGTTTCCTTGAGTAGGAGTGACATTACCGATTTGTTGCCTCCGGAGCAGCGGGCCAAGCTTGAGGCTCAGGCTGAAGAGATAGAGCGCCGTTGGCGTGAAAAGCGAGCTGCCGCCGAAAATAAGTAAAATGAGAGCGGCAAACAAATAAGGCAGGAGGATAAACCTCCTGCCTTATTTGTTTGCCGCTTGTTTACATTAAACGGCCTAAATGTACGGAAAAAAAAGTTAATTCCTAACTTGTTTCTCGTTGATGTTGCCCATTCTGTCTATAGAAATTTCTACACCGATGCGCGGGGTAGAGCTTTTCTCGTAGTGCAGTACTTTGAGCTTACCGTCCGCATATGGAGTTCCATCCGACTTAAAGAGCATGAAGAAGGACTGACCGCCGCTCTTAGCTGCTTTAGTCTGTTTATCAGCTTCGACAAACTCCAGCCAGACGCCGTTAGTAATCTGTTTTGTGGGATCGCTTATGCCGCAACTGTTTTTAGCGTTGGTTAATCCCCCGGTAACGAACAGACTAACTTTATCGTAGGAGCCAACAAAGCCTTCGTGAACAACTCTTGACTTGCCGTTGGGAAGGCGCCCGTTATGAACGCGCCACACGAAAGATTCCGAATCGCCAAAAAGTTTGTTGAAACTACTCATGCCCTGACCGTACTGCGCGTTAGTGGCTTTAGGACGAGTTTTGCCGCTGACTACAATGTCGCCTCCGGAGCGAGCCAAAGGAGGAATTTCGTGTATAGCTCCGCAGAGCTGCTCCATTTCCTGTTTGACTTGAGTTCTGGCTATATTTCGGCGATGATTGCCAATACCTATGGCAGCTAACACAGCTAAAATGCCGATAACCACCATAAGTTCGATGAGAGTATAGCCTAAAAAAGTGCGTTGGGAATGCGGTGACATAAATATTTTCATTTTTATTCTTTCTCCCGCGATTTAGCTATAAATAGGATGATACCTAAACCTATTATAACAACAATTGCCCCAATAACAATAAACATTAAATTGTTATCTTTTTTCTTAACAGCCGGGGCTTCTACTTCAGCGGTGAAATTGGGAACTTCTGGCATTTCTTCCTTAGGAGTAACTTTTTTGGTAGAGCGCGTTGGTAAGCTGCTCTCTACTTGCTGCTCTGGAATACTGTAGCCTTCATCGGATACGGGCACTTGCGGGGCGGTGTCTATGGCTGTGCCTTTGTGCAAAACAGTTCCCGTTGGAGTATCAACGTATCGAATAATGTCGTCGCCTTCTACAACGGCAGCTGAAACTGGACAGGAGAATAGACCGAAGAAGACGGCACTGCAGACCAGAAATAAAATAAAAACGGATATCTTACACTTTGCCAATTCGTTCACTACCTTTATAATACTGTTAGCTTGTGAAAGTTTGCTCAGCCAATAATGGTGCATTTATTTACTCCAATTTAATGGACTTAATGTGCCCTTTTATTTTATACTATAGACAAGCGGGATGGAAGAGAGGTTTTGTAATCATATGAAATTAAAATTTAGAAGAAAGGGACAGCGAGGTCTGACCTTGCTGGAGATATTGGTCGCGATCGCAATTTTAACCTCAACTCTAATAGCTTTCGCCTCCGTATTTCCGGCTGCCTTTAAACTTAACAGACAGTCGCAAAACTCAGTTAAAGCTGCCAAACATGCTGCTGCTGTAGCCGAAGAGCTTAGATCCATGCCTATTGCTTGCAATCCTAATCTTTATACTTCGTTCTCTTCTAAAACTAACAAGCACTATCTTGAGCAGTATTCCTACAAGCAAGCTACCGCAAATTTTGATAGTGCATACGATGGCCTGACGGCTGTAAAAGAACTGAAGAAAGATGGCAAAAAAAGTGGTGAGTCGCAGGGCATTTTCACTTTAGATGCCAACAAAGTGGGCTACTCTTCAGGCAAAGATGCCAGAGATACTTACGGTGTATACTTCATTCACGACGGCACCGGAGGTACCAACGACACCCGTTTTTGGGAAATTTACGTTAACGTCTTCTGGAACGAAACTATTAACGGAAAGAAAGTAGCTCGTTCTGCTTCTGTGGTAAGCGCAAGGACTGGTAACCGGTAATATGAATGTAGTAAAGCCAAAATTAAAATCAGGATTCACCCTTATAGAGGTTTTGGTGGGAGCCGGCCTTTTTGCTATTATGGTCGGTCTGATAGCCTACATGATTATTGCTTCTTTAAGGGCTCAGGAGTTCGAACGCAGTGTGCGCAACGCCACTACAGCTACGCGCGAAGCCATGGACCGTATGGCCGATGAACTTCGTCTAGCTACTCCTTTGCCTGCTGTTGCTAGCACTGCAGGTTTAACTTTTGTTGGTACCAATACCTTGCCATCTGGTGTTTTGCTACCAGATAGCTACAATTCAAGTTATAACGCCTGTAGCGGTTTTAATGTGCAAAACAGTGCTGTTGAAGGAGATACGGGTGGCCAGGTCATGTCTTGGGTGAAAAACCGCCTTATTTTTACGCGCCCTAAGTTAGAAGCTAACGGCATGACTACATCTACCAGTTACAACTACGATTCTTCTCAAATAGACAGTTACTGCTATGTAGAATGGATGGTGCCCGACGCCACTCCCGACCGGCTTTATCGCAGGGTTTACCCTATTAGCAGTCTTAAGTACGGTCACAAGCCAGTTACGCGCACCGGTATAGTAATAGATGGTACTGCTAACAGAGTTGTAAGCGGCGTTATTTGGACTTTGGATAAGTCATTCTTTAGCAATACGGCTAATATCTTTTCTTCTTCGGGTACGAAAGGCAACGAGTCCGACTGGTTGGTGGTCACTTTGAATGAAGACTCCAGTAAAACCGACAGTACCAAAAAAGATGTTGCTTTTTCAAGAGGCAACAGCACTATGAGCTTTATAGTGGCGCATCCTAAATCTACCAACAGCAGCGGCGGTACAGTCGATCCGTTGTATTACACCTCTTTCAACAGACATTTGTTTAATATCAGATTCACTACCAAAGTAAGCAAAAGGACAGGAACGGCCACCGAAATTAAGTTTGAAACTCAAGTTCGTCTTCAGGCCGGAACCTAGAAAGGAGAGTAAGGGTATATGAATGTCACTCGCAGAATGAGAGTCAAAAAGGGTGTGGCCCTTATTTTTGCACTCTTTACTATCGCTATTTTATTCTCTATTAGTACTACGGTAGTGGCCCTGTCCCTTAACGACAGCAGAACGACCAGAACGGTAAACTATAACGATGCCGCTCTGCACGCTGCTAACTGGGGAATTGAGGCTGCTATAAACTATATGGGACAGCCCGGATTGGGATTCGATCGCACGAGGAGTCAGTGGGTTAATACCTCTAGCTTTGGTAATTTCTTGGTTGAAGGGCGCCATTTGTACTGCACTTCCGGAAGCAGAAATGTCGCTCTAAATTCTGGGCAAAAGGTCAACGTAAAGGTTACTTCTCTTACTTCCACTACGTTGCAGAATACCTACGGATTAGACTACACTACCTCTACAAAACTTGGTGAAGATAACTGGAAGAGCAAGTATAGCGGTACCGATGCTACAACTGGTAACAGCCGCTCCGGTAGCGATAGCCGTCTCATTAGTTTTGTGAACGAAAATAGCGGTGAAAATTATCGTTTAGAGTATGGCGGCGGCGTCAATTACGCCGAAGTCGAGGTCGTCTGCACTGAGTTCCGTTATCCCATCAGCAACCAGCCCAGCCAGTATCAGCTTTTGTCCGTTGCCAAAGTTTATGCCAACGATAACGGCAAAACTAAAGCGGCTGATAGAGTCCCTCTGGCTACCCGAGTTGTGGAAGCTCGTGTCCGAGAGAGCGTTGCTTGTGATTTCATGCATTTTATTCAGAACGCTCGCTCCTGGGATGCCACTGGTGTGAACTTAGGAGACAGCACGAAAACTAATGCCAACGATGGTGTGGAAATTGCCAGAACGGCCGTATTTTTACCCGAAGATTATTTGGAGGCTGGCCGTTTGCGCGTCGATGGTTATGGGAGCAATGACCCTGAGAGCAACCGAGTCAAGAAGTATTTGAACGAACGTGGACTCGATGGTAAGTTGGGTTTCTTCGCTCCGAATAACTTCAGAGAGACAAACTATATTTTCCAGGGCGACGTAACTACCGCTAGAAGCAGTGGCGATTACGATTATAAAAATACCAAGGGCGGTAAAACTTACACTTTCAACCAGGGCAGCAAAGATACTAGTAAGATATTCAGCGGAACCTTGCGCGATGGTGAGCCTTCGCTTGGCCTTCCTCAGGTAACCAGCTATTTTGACGACGTCAACACCAAAGTCAGAAATACTAGCGGCGGCACGAAAATGGCTTACACCGTTGCTGATAACACCACTTGGGCCAATAAGCGCAGCGACGTCAATGCCCCCAAAACTGTCGGTGTCTGCCCCGATATTGCCCAGGCTCCGAAATCAGGTCTCAAAGATGTAGACGGCAAAGATATTCCTTCGGCTACGCCTACTTTTGCGACTGTGCGTATAGAAATTAAGGGCAACGAAGTTAGGGTTGTTAAGTACAATTCGGCTGTAACTAACAGCTCCGGTAATATCGATCCTAACTATGTACAAACTCTTACCAACAGACCCGTCAAAATTAGCGATATTAATAATGGCGTTATCAGCGTTACCGGTGGTAACGTTGAGGTTGTCAACGTAGATACTTTTGCTAATACGGGCCTCAGCACCAGTTATATAAAGAGCGATACAACTAACAATGCTATGCTCGATGGTTCGTTAACTATTCTTGCTAACGTTGATAAAGCTCGTGATATTAGCTTGAATAACGTCGATGCCTCCAGTTCTGAACGAGAGTCCGGCGAATCTGTGTTGTATAGCGATAAAGCTAGAACTTACTATGAGGAAGACCCCTATGAACATGTACCGCCGTTCAGCCAGAAAGAGCTTGGTACCGGCAGCTCCACTGTCAAGAGCATATGGCCTAGTCCGGCTAGTAGTGCCATTGAACGTGAAGGAAATGTCATGATGACAAGTGATATAGCCTATAAACCCGGTTCATCGTCCAGTTTGGGTGTTGTAGCTAAAAACTATATTTTGCTCAACGACAAATCTCTCGGAGTTAAGTCTACCCAGGCCAAGAAAGATCAGCTGCGCATAGATGCCGTGCTGATGAGTATGGACCATTCCGTTCAGTTCGACTGGAACAATATGGCTGCCAACAGCCAGGCCAATTACAACTACTTGGTAGCCGACCGTACTTTAAAGCGCGCCGATCAGCGCACCTTTAAGTTAAACGGAGCTATCGTTAGCAGCTTCCTCGACGTAGAAGGCGATACTAACGGACGCGGTTACTACACGCAGAAGTTTAACCACGACGAAAACCTGCGCTATAACTTGCCGCCTCTCTTCCCCAGATGGGATATCAGCAACTTCGCTAAAAATGGTATTTTCGGTGAGTGGATGATTACTGCTTACGAAGATAAGGGTGCTATCAGAGATATCTAATTTGGGGTTGCTAAGTTTGGCTTTTTGAAGGCCGAGCTTCTTTGCGGGCCGCTCCTGCCGCAGGGCAGGGGCGGCCTTTTCTTTTTCGAAGTTGCCAGAATTAAGTTTTCTGTGAAGGTAAAGAAAAATGAACAATTGTGGTTTTGATAATTGGGATTTGCGTCCGTTTTTTAGCGGTCCCGATAAAGAAGATTATGCCTCTTATTTTTTGTCAATAAAAGAAAAAATAGGCAAAATGCTGGCTGCTTCCGAGGAGCAAATTTGTAAACCAGATTTAGGTGCTTTTATAGTTGAATTTGAAAATCTGCAGGCCGGATTGCAGCATCTGGTTTGCTATATAGAATGCGTGCGTTCGGAAAATATTGCCGATGAAGTAAGTGCACAGGCGCAAAACAATCTCGACGAATTGGTAGCTCAAGGCCGGTTAGTCGAGGTGCGTCTTTTAGACCGGCTGCGCCGACTCAGTGACGCTGAATTTATTGAGCTGCGCCAAGATGGCAGGTTAGTTGGAGCTGAATACCAGTTAGATAGGTTGCGTTACCGAGCTGTACACAGTATGGACGTCGCTTTGGAAAGCTTGGCTGCAGAGTTAAATTTGACCGGTTTCAGAGCTTGGGAAAATCTTTATGAAAATATTGCTGGCTCGCTCAGCTTTACTGTTACTAATAGTCGCGGAGAAGAGCGCCGGGTGCCGATGAGTTTAAAAGTGAGTCTCATGGAAGATCCCGATCGTCAAGTTAGGAGTAGTACTCTGCGGGAATCGAATAAAGCTTGGGAAGGTTCAGCTCATGCCGTCAGTGCGGCCCTGAATAATATTGCCGGCTGTCGTCTTAAGCTGCAGCAGAGACGCAAATGCCGCCATTTCCTTGATGAGGCCTCATTTGAATCTGGTCTGCAGCGCGGTACGTTAGAGAAAATGGTAGATACGGTGCTGAAAAACATTGAGCTGCCGCGCCGTTATTTGCGTTTAAAAGCCAAATTGTTAGGTTTAAGTAAATTGGGTTTCCAAGATCTGGGCGCACCGGTCAATTTTGCCGCTTATACACATGAGGAAGAGGCGACGACAACTAAAATTTACACTTGGAAAGAAGCGGGCCGCATTATTATAGAGGCTTTTAACCGCTTCGATCCGGCATTTGCTGCTTTTGCTAAACAGGCTTTGGATAATCATTGGGTAGAATCTGAAGTGCGGGAAGGTAAGCGTCCCGGCGGTTTCTGCACTTCTTCAACATTGTTAGGCCAGTCGCGTATTTTTATGACTTTTCAGGGCAATTTGGGCGATGTTTTTACTTTGGCTCATGAGTTGGGACATGCTTATCACGAGTACTTGATGACAGGGCTGCGCCCTTGGGCTCACAATTATCCCATGACTTTGGCAGAAACTGCTTCCACTTTCGCTGAAGCTTTGCTCAGTGATTATCTTATTTCCCAGCCTGCCATGAGCCGTCTAGAAAAACTCAGTATGTATCAAAGGCGCCTCGATGATGCTGCTACTTATCTTCTGAATATAATTATGCGCTTTCTCTTTGAGAGGTCGTTCTATGAGAAGCGGTCTCAGAAAGTTCTCTCGGCTGCAGAGTTGTGTCGTCTCATGGAAGAGACGCAACAAGCGGTTTATGGTGATGCCTTAAATGAAAATGAGCTAGATCCTTGGTTCTGGGCTTCCAAAGGCCATTTTTATATTACCGAGATAAGTTTTTACAATTTCCCTTATACCTTCGGTTATCTTTTCAGTATGGGAATTTATGCTCAGGCACTGCAGCAAGGGGCGTCTTTCCTGCCTATTTTTGCTAAGCTGTTGCGTCTAACTGGTAGTGCTTCTTGTGAAGATACGGCCAGTTTGTCTTTAGGAGCCGATCTTACTGGCAGTAACTTCTGGGAAAGCTCTTTAAGCCTAATAGAACGCGATTTTGCGGCATTTGAACAACTGTTGAAGTCATGATAAAATGATATCTCATAGGCTTAAATTATTGATTTAACAAGTTTATTGACGTCTCCGGGCGTCAGACTAGGCGGCCGTTTTGTGAGCTGCCGGGGAGTTGAAAGTTTTGGACAAGAAACCAGTCACCATTTTACTTGTGGCCAGCTACTTCAAAGGCAACCGCTTTATTGAAGAGTGCTATAAAGAAGGCTGTAAGTTGTATTTGCTTACCAAACTCAGTTTAAAAGAAGAACCGTGGGCTAGACAGTGCCTGCAAGATGTTTTCTACATGACTGAGTTCACCAGCCGCGACGAAGTTATGCGGGCCGTTTCTTATTTAGCTCGGAATATAGTTTTCGACCGTATCATTCCCATGGATGATTACGATGTAGAGTTGGTGGCTTCTTTGCGCGAACACCTGCGTATTCCCGGTATGGGAGATACTACAGCGCGTTATTTCCGCGATAAATTGGCCATGCGCGTGCAGGCTCGCGATGAACACATTCGCTGCCCTCGTTTTGAACATGTGCTCAATTACGGTAAACTGACTCAATTTATGAACGAAGTACCGGCGCCTTGGTTCTTAAAACCACGTTCAGAAGCCGGAGCTGTGGGCATAAAAAAAATTACTAGTACTCAGGAATTTTGGGATATTATCAACCAGCTGGGCGATGAACAAAGTTATCGTCTTTTAGAAGAATATGTGCCTGGTTCAGTTTATCACGTCGACTCTATCGTTTGGGATAGCCAGATTGTCTTTTCCAATGTGTCTCGCTATGTAAAGCCTCCCTTCGATATTTGGAATTTCGGCGGTGTTTTCTGCACTCGTACTTTGCCTCAAGGTTTTGAAGAAGAGCCGGAAGTTGCCGATATGAACCGTCGCTTGGTGAAAGCTATGAAAATAGTGCGCGGTGTGACTCATGCTGAGTTTATCCGCTCTTCCAAAGATGGGCAGGTTTATTTCTTAGAAGTCGCTGCCCGTGTCGGCGGAGCCAGCATAGATATGATGGTTGAAGCTGCCACCGGCATTAATTTGTGGCAGGAATGGGCTCGTTTAGAAATTGCTTCCGCCCGCGGCGAAGTGTACACCGTTCCTGAACGCCGTTATGACAGCGCCTCCTTAATGGTTTGCCTCTCTCGTCAGGCTAAACCTGATACTTCGGCGTATAACGATCCTGATGTATTCTGGCGTATGGATAAAGATCATCATGTCGGTTTAGTTATTAAAAATGCGAGCTTTAACCGCATTACCGATTTAACTAAATCTTATATGGATCGCATGGCACAGGATTATCTCGCTGTTGAGCCTCCTAAGCAGACTAGCGATTAATTACTGTACGAGCCGGTTCGAACAGAGTGCAAAGCTTAACCGAACCGGCCTTTTATTTATGTCACACTTAAACTTTTTGTGCTGTTTTGGTGAAGGATATGGCATGCTAAAGAAAATTCGTTTGTTTTTAGCAGTAATAGTACTTATTGTTTTTTGTGTTATGTTTGCCGGTTTAGGTGATTCTGTAGTGCAGTTAGCTTTTTTGGCTAAAATTCAGCTGATTCCGGCTATCCTTAGTTTTAGTGTCGCTACCATTGTACTGTGGATTGTTGCTGCAGTTATAGGAGGCCGTCTTTATTGCTCTTTAATTTGTCCCTTGGGTCTGCTACAGGAAGTCTTTGCTCTAATAGGAGCTAAATTCCGCAGACAGCCTAAATTTATGTACAGTCCTGCCAGTCCGCGACTGCGTTATGGCGTACTGATTGTTTTTGCTTTAATTTTAGCAGCAGGATTTGGGGCTGTGGCTACTTGGCTCGATCCTTACGCTCTGTTTGGACGCATAGCGGCCAATTTATCAATGCTAATTAAAAATGCTTATATTTGGATGAGTGTAAAAATGGAGTATATCACTCCCAGAGCGGCCAAGCATTATAGCATAGATTGGTGGAATTTTAGTCTGACTTTCCTTATGGGAGCTTTCATTATGGGGGCTGCCGCTTGGAAAGGACGTTGGTATTGTAACAATATTTGTCCGGTTGGTACTGCACTCGGATTGATCAGCAAAAATTCTCTGTGTAAAATAAAAATCAACCCAAATAAATGCGTAAAATGCGGTTTGTGTGCTCGCGGTTGTCAGGCTGAATGCATAGATATTAAGAGTGGTGAAGTTGATAACAGCCGCTGTGTTAAATGTTTTACTTGTTTGAATCTGTGTCATAAAGGAGCTATCTCTTGCCACAGTTCTTTGAACAAAGTCGATTCTGCTGCAGTTTCGGCAAAAAATGAAGGGTAAAAATAAGAAGGAGCAAGTTGAGAAAATGGGCGAAGATACCGATAAAAATATTTCTAATGGCAGTAAAGAGCTGAACTTCTCTGCCTTATCGTCTCTAGCTGACACTACAGAAGAGCCAAACCATATAACCAGACGCTCTTTCTGTTCTCTTTTAGGGGTAGGTTTGGCTGCCATTGGTGGTTTAGGTAGCTTTTTAACTTTAGCTGAGCCTGCTTCTGCTGCGTCCGGAAGCAAAAAAGAGCGCCCCGCTAAATTAGATCCGGAAAGAGAAAGTTACGTGCTGCCGTGTGGTTCTCAAAGCTACGAACATTTCCACGAACATTGTGTAGGCTGTATGCTCTGCGTCAGCAACTGCCCTAGTCAGGTTCTCAATGTGCGGGCCGGGCATAAGGTTATCGATGCTAATTACGGACTGATTAATGTTAATCAACCTGCTATGTCCTTCTCTTCAGGCTATTGCAGCCCAGAATGTAATAAATGCTCAACTATTTGTCCAGCTGGAGCTATCTTGCCCGTTTCCTTGGCCGATAAAGGGCAGGTTTCGGTAGGTATAGCTACTTGGCAAGCTGCCAAATGTCGTTTGAGTTCAGGCAAACCGTGCGGGGCTTGTGTGCGTGCATGTCCTCAAGAAGCTATCGATATTGTGACTAAACCGGGAACGAATACGAAACAAATAGTTGTCGACCCCGATTTGTGCGTCGGATGTGGAGCTTGTGAAAACGTATGCCCGGCCCGTCCTACGTCGGCCATAGTGGTTAACGGACTTAAGGTTCACAAACGTAAAAATTCTAAAGCTTAACATGTAAATGAATAAAGCCCGCCGGGATAGGTGAAAATGAACCGGCGGGCTTTTCTTATTTGCCGCAGCCCAAACTATGTTGTAATAGGAAACTGACGGTACTTTATCGTTCCTGAAGCAGTTCGTCGTAGCGTTGGGGCAGTTCTAGCAGACTGTTTAGTTGTAGGTCGGCTGCGGCGAACTTTTTGTTGTGGCGCATAGCTGGTTCCGGTATGGCTACGCAAGTCATTTTGGCTGCTTTAGCCGCAAATACGCCGTTAATAGAATCTTCTATCGCTAGACAATCAACTGGATCTACTCCCAGAGCTTGGGCAGTATTGATATAAACGGCCGGATGGGGTTTGCCGTAAGTTTCCTTTTCAGCGGAACAAATAACCGAAAAAATATTTTGCAATGAGAGAGCTTCTAAAACGGCATTGATAAGCATGTAAGAAGAGGAGGAGGCTAAAGCTAAGCTAAGTTTTTTGCTCTGTAGGAAGCTGATAGCTTCTATAACTCCAGACAGCCTGCTGCCTCTTTCTTTTACTAATTCTGCTACTCGATGCTGAATTTGTTCAGCTATTTCTGCACAGCTTGGGGAGGACCAAGGATGCTGATGATGACGATAAGCAACTAATTCATCGATGCGCACTCCCATAGTTTCCATACAATCTTCTTCGCTTAAATTTAGACCGACTGAGGCAAAAATTTCTCTTTCAGCTTGACGCCAAAAAGGTTCAGAGTCTAGCAATACTCCATCCATATCAAAAATACAGGCGGTAAAAGGTTTAGATAAATGAGTATACATAACGGCCCGCCTTTCTCTGGTGGCAGCAAACTTCCCCTATAACGATGCAAATAGGCGGTAGCCTTGCCTTTCAATTACATAGATCTATAATAGGGGCCGGTTTAACGATGTAACAGTAACCTTATTTATTATTATTTTGCCTTTTGTAGAGTGTGATGACAAAAAACATACACTCACCATGAATTTAATTTTTTTATGTTAAAAGATAATTGTCAGCCCAAGAGTTTAGCAGTCAGCAGCAGTTTCAAACAGGGAGGATTTTGGAATCAGCGTACGGCCGATTTGGTAATGATCTGTATCGCCATGGCGTGGGGAACATCGTACTTGTTTATGAAATTAGGTTTGGAAGTAATGGCTCCGTTCAGTGTGCTGGCTCTGCGCTTTTGGATCGCCTTTGTTATAGTTTCACTTATTTTTTTTAAGCACTTGCAACCTAATTGGACTACCGTCGGCCACGGTGCCTTGTTAGGACTTTTTACTTATGCTATGTGCGCTCTGCTGATTTTAGGTTTAAAAACAACAACAGCTTCCAATGCCGGTTTTTTAACGGGCACTGCCGTAGTTATGGTGCCCATTTTGCATTCTTTGTTTATAAAAAGGTTGCCCGCTGTTTCTGTAGTGGCCGGTACCGTTCTCACTGCTGCTGGTATAGGTCTGCTTACTCTGCAGCAGTCTTTAGTATTTTACAAAGGCGATGTTTTGTGTTTCTTAGGTGCCATAGTTTATGCGTTTTATATTATTCTGACAGATAAATTGAGCAAACTAAGCGACGGTTTGCGATTGGGAGTTTGGCAACTGGGCTTTGCTGCTCTTTATTCTTCAGTAAGTGCTGTATGTTTTGAAAATCCGACTTTGCCTTCGAATTGGCTCGGTTGGACAGCTGTTTTAGGATTAGCTTTTATAGGTAGTGCTTTTGCCTTTGTGGCGCAGCCAGTAGCACAGAAGTACACTACACCTGAACATACCGGAGTGCTTTTTTCTCTGGAACCGGTATTTGCGGCTTTGTTTGCTTTTATGTTTCTGCATGAAACTATGTCCGGTATAAGGGATCGGATGTTTTAAGAGAAAGCCCATTTTTTAGATCTCCTTAAAATTCCGTAATTTCGGGCTTTTTCCTTCATTGGCTTCCTAGATGGTTTGCAAGAATTTTTTCCATCAGATCCGCTTTTTTACAATTTAACGCCTTTTCAAAACCTATTAAATAGGAGCTGAAGGGGCGTTTTTTATTGTCGTTTAGGGGCTCAAAAAGCCTGAAAAAAAGCGGATCTGTGCGGATTTTTGTATTTTTTAAACTCCTATTTTTTTATCCGATCCAAAATTCCAAAAATTTATTTTGAGAAAAGCCCGATTTTTCGGCGTTTTTCTTAATTGAGCAGACATAACAAAAATAACAGAAATAATAGTTACTAGCTATTTACCACGGACCTATTATTAGATTTTTTATATTTGGCAAGACATCTGCAATTGTCAGTACATTCGAGCAAATAATCTTGGCCCGATTGATTTAATTTTCTAAAGGTTTCGACAATATAAAGCTCTTGAGCAGTTAACTTGATGCTACTTCCTTCTTGAGGCTCATCAACAGCTCTGAAGAAATAGTCAAGCTGTTTGTCCGTAATTTCAGCGATTGACACCAAACGCTCTAATCTTGGGAATAATTTTCCATTTTCCCACTGGCTGACTGTAGCAATCGTCACATTCAAAAGTTTTGCTAAACGTTCTTGCTTCATAACTATAGATTCTCTAGCAGATTTTATTCTTTGACCAATTAAAAGCTTGTAATTCATAAAAAATTAAATCGACACTTAAAGTTTACCCCCTCTATAGCTATTGACTTTTAGTAATACACTAATTATAGTTTAACTATAACTTATAGTTAAACCGAAAGTGAAAAGAAATAAGTTGACTGGATTAAATGGGCTGAAAATTGCACGACAGAAAAAAGGTCTTACTCAAAAGCAACTTGCTAGAATGACCGGCCTTTCTGAAGTCACCATCTGCCTATTTGAACGCGGCAAGATGGATCCGTCTTTAAAAACAATTCGGTTGCTCTCTAGTCTCCTTGGAGTCTCTAGCGGTTTTCTAATTGATGGGATTAGAGAGGCTGATTTTGTATGAGCGTTTGGCTCTCAGCGCAAGAGACAGCCGATTTTATAGGCTGTCACGTTACTAATATTAGCTATAAGATAAAACATGGAAGTTTAACTTTTAGAAAAACTTCAAGTAATCATGGTGGAACTGGTTTCAAGTACGAGATCGCCCTTGAATCCTTGCCCAAAGAAGCGCAAGAGCGGTACTGGGAAAATGTTCGCCTGGCTCAAGCTGTGGAAGCTGCTAAGCCTAAGCGTGGACGCCCATCAAAGGCTGCCATCCGTAAGGCTGAAGCTGAAG
>JBJEGC010000004.1:0-13617 GCA_051874695.1 Candidatus Bruticola sp. | reverse complement strand
ATCGCGACTGCCCGAGTATATTAGCGCTCAGCCCTTTGGCTGTCAAGTACTTTAAACAAAAAAGATCGATCTTTCTTAGAAGCCTCCTCCTGTAAGAAGTGTAAAACAATAAGACAATTGACAGCCTGCCGATCCAATATAGCTTACTCTATCTGGGAACTAAAACTTACAAATCAGATATAACCTAATGAGTACCTGTATCGCGTAGAGAACCTACTACGCTCTGAGCATAAGCATAACAACTATCAACTTTATCTCGAGGGAATTCTACTTTAATAATCAACAAACGTTCCGTATCGTCAGGAAGAGCCTCCTTTATTTTCAAAACACGCACAAAGCAGCAATTATTTGTATCTTGCCATTTAAGAGAGACGTCGCGCTCATCATCCTGCACCTGATTAGCCATTTTTTCCCAACAGATTCCTTTAGGAACATACATGGAAGCAGCTTCCAAAGCGGAGACATTAAAAACATTGTAAGATCCGCTGCCGGTAATTTTCATTTGACATAATTGAGAATAAAAAGACTGTCCATCCCCATTGACGGGTTCTTCTAAAGCAATAAAACTCTCAGGATAATTAAAAGAGAATTGGAAACGATTATTTTTATAAAGCTTCATCGACTCGGCATAGACAGACGCAGAGATAAGCAAAATAGCAGTTAAAACAACAAAAATAATATTGCGCAGACAATTTCTGTACTTCACTTTTTCTTACCATTCTTTCTTCGCTAATTTTACCGTCAATAAAGTGCCAAACTGTTAATACTTTAATTTTACCGATAGTTGCTAAGCAAGAATAACGTTAAATTCATTAATACTAACTCTATAGAATACAAAAACTCAATATATTGATATATACATATCAATACAACCAATATAAAGCATAATATTTTTTTTGCGACTATGAAGCAGGAAAGAAAGTTTTTGGTAGTATATAATGTTGCTTATATTTCGACTTATGACATGAACAACTTAAAAAGTGTTCCGCTTTTCTGTGTATCATTACTTTTGCCAGTCGAGAAGGAAAACACATATGTCCGATACCCCAATTTTGACCACCTTGGAAGAGCTTTACAAATTTGGTCCTGGTCCCTCTAGTTCCCACACCATGGGCCCTATGTTGGCCGGATATAATTTTTATAAAACCATTTCCCAGCAGTCCGAACAGCTGTTAAGAGAAGCCGATCACATAGATATTATACTCTTGGGCAGTTTAAGTGCGACCGGTAAAGGGCATGGCACAGACAAAGCTGTTTTAGCTGGAGTTTTGGGCCACTTGCCCGAAGATTGTTCTCCCGACTTCCTGGATGAATTAGCCGAACACCGTCAAAAAAAGTACACTCTGCAAGTAGGTTCCTTCACAACTTCCTTGGCTATAGATGATATTATTTACGGACCAACTATAGGCAATTTTTTTCACCCTAATACTATGCAGCTAAAACTCTGCTCTAAGAACGGACAGACGCTTCTAGAAAGAGAATATTATTCTGTAGGCGGAGGCTTCATTGAATGGAAGGGGCGCACACCTGAAACAAAGCCTATGCCTCCATATCCCTACACCACTTTTAACGAGTTAAAAAGTTATGTTGACGAAAACCATTCGTTGTTCGATATTTTGTTGGCCAATGAAATGGCTCTAACCGGAAAAACAGAAAAAGAAGTCATCGATTTTGCGGCCCGAGTCATCAAAGTAATGCAAAATTCTGCTCTTCGCGGTATGCACAAGACCGGTCCCCTGCCTGGACCCCTGGGAATGCAGAGCAAATCACGGCGTCTTTTGGACAAGTTTAAAAATCGTTTGGAATTTTCAGCAGAAATGGCTATTACTGCCGTTGCAGCCGTCGCTATAGCTGTCAGCGAAGAAAACGCTCGCGGTCATGTTATTTGCACTGCGCCCACTGCCGGCTCTGCCGGAGTTATGGCAGGGGCGGTTCAAGTGTTACTGAATAGAAACTCCCATGACATACGACGAGTATGTGAAAGTTTGATCGTAGCAGCCGCCATAGGATATTTATGTAAAAGAAATGCCACCATCTCCGGAGCAGAAGGTGGATGCCAAGCCGAAGTGGGCGTGGCTTCGGCAATGACAGCGGCCATGTTAGTAAATTATCGCGGCGGAACAGCTGAAATTATAGAAAACGCCGCAGAATCGGCCCTGGAACAGCATTTGGGCTTAACTTGCGATCCTGTAGGCGGATATGTGCAGATCCCCTGCATAGAACGTAACGGTTTCGGCATTATAAAAGCCTGGACAGCCAGCAGTATAGCCCTCGATGAAGTGGCCAGCAGTCATATGGTCAATCTAGACAGCTGTATTGAAGCTATGAACTTAACCGCCAAAGAAATGTCTTCAAAGTATAAAGAAACTGCGGAAGGCGGCCTGGCCAAAGTTCTTTGCTAAACAAACTTAAATAGTCAGCTGCAAATTTTGCTATGCTAGCTATGCGATGCGACCACACAAATACCGAGTGCCTTTTCCTAACAAGAAAACACTCGGTATTTGTTCACTCAGCCAAAAATTTTAAGCCTGCAAAGACGAAGCAATAACAGCAGCTAACTGTTTTAACTCTTCAACAGCCTGATCGTCAACGGATGAAGTTAATTCCACACTGCCTAAAATATGAATGTTGTTCATATGGGAAAGAATGTGGTTCATAATTTTTACAGACTGAGAAGCCCACGATCCATTGCCAATTAAGGCCACTTCTCTATCACGCAGAGCGTGAGCTTGCAAGCTATGGAGCAAGTGCTCCATTTGAGGGTAAAGATCGTTCATATAAGTGGGAGCTGCAAACACTAAATGGCTGCATCTAAAACTTTCCGCTACTAAATAAGCGCAATCTACAGAAGAGACGTCGTATATTCTGACATTATTGACGCCTAATTTATCTAATTCAGCTCCTAAAATTTCTACGGCATTTTCCGTATGATGATACATAGAAGCGAAAGCAATCATAACTTCTTTATCTTCAGGAACGTATGAAGCCCACTTTACGTACTTATCGATAATGTAAGCGAAGTCATCACGCAAAATAAGACCGTGCAGAGGACAAATTAACTTAAATTCCAAACCGGCAGCCGCTTTCAACAGTTTTGAAGCCTGAAGTCCGTATTTGCCTACAATATTGGTATAATAACGACGATATTCAGCTATATTGGCCCTCATATCGGCATGATCGTTAAAAATATTGCCGTTTAAAGCGCCGAAACTGCCGAACGCATCAGCAGAGAAAAGTACTTTATGGGTTGAGTCATACGTAACCATTACTTCAGGCCAGTGTACCATCGGTGCGAAAAGGAAATTGAGTTCAGTCCGGCCGACATTCAAACGCTCCCCGTTGGCAACTACAATGAAGCGATCTTGCCAGTTTCTGGCTTCGGGGAAGAATTGCTTCAAGAAAGTAAGTGTTTTGGCATTGACAACTATTTTAACTTCGGGATACTTGACAGCTACAGCAGCGATACCGGCGCAGTGATCTGGTTCCATATGCTGGACAATCAAATAATTCAGTCTGCGTCCGCGTAAAACATAATCTAAATTTTCAAAAAAACGAGTTAAAACTGCATCATCAGCGGTATCTATCACGGCAGTTTCTTCATCATCAATAAAATATGAATTATAAGAAACACCAAATTTTAAGGGGAAATGATTCTCGAACAGGCTTATGCGCCTGTCATTGGCTCCAATCCAACTTATATTATCCGATACATGAATTACATTGTGCATAACTAAACCTCTCTTTTTTAGGCATAACGTTAGATATCTACTTAAGCAAATTTGTTACCGGATGCCCTTAGCCTTCAAGCTTTCCCAGTTCAATCAATCTCATTAGTTGGGCTTGATCAATAACCTGAACATTCATTTTGGTAGCGGCGGCCAATTTAGAAGCTCCTGGTTTGGTACCGCATACAAGGTAATCAGTATTCTTGCTTACACCAGAGGTTACCTTGGCACCGTGGCTGCGCAGCAAAGCATCGGCTCCGTCACGGCTGAAACCGTCAAGAGTACCGGTAATAACTATTGTCAATCCTTTCAAAGTTTGTGCTTTGCCTTCGGAAGAAGTATCGGCGAAATTAAGTCCGGCTTGGCGCAGAAGTTCGATATTAGACAAATTACCTTCTTGGCGAAAGAAGCTTACCAGACTGTTTTTTATTACAGGCCCAAGCCCAGGAACTCCGCTCAAACCGTCAGCCCCCTGCTGCACTGCCTCCATAAGTTTGTCAAGCGACTTAAAATGACCGGCCAGCGCAATGGCAAAGCGACCTCCTACCCCTTCAATGCCCAAAGCACATATCAAACTAGCCAGCGGACGCTTTTTGCTTTCCTCAATCTCTCGTTTTATTTTTTGCGCATTTACTTTACTTCCGCAAGCCAAGGCTAAAGTCTCTTCGGAAACCGTATAAAGTTGGCCGGCCAGACTGACATTATGCTCGCGCACTAAACTTTCAATTATCTTATGGCCCAAGCCGTCTATATTCATGGCTTTCCGCGAGCAAAAATATTCTAGACTGCCAATAACTCGATCAGGGCAACTTAAATTGGGACAACATATTTCTTTGACACTACTAAGATCGTTCAGCACTCTAATTTCACTGATATTTAATTTCGTACCGCAACTAGGACATTTTTCGACCAGCCTCAGCCCCTGACCGCTCAACACTTTGCTTATCTGAGGAATTATAGCTGCAGCCTTGTAAACGGCCACTGTATCACCAACACGCAGGCGGCGTACATAGCTTATGTTATGCAGCGACGCCCTACTGACCATAGTGCCGTCTAGGCGTACCGGCTTGACGACCACTACCGGCGTCAATACCCCAGTGCGTCCTACCTGATAGACAATATCTTCTACTACAGTTTCTACTTCGCGAGGCGGAAATTTATAAGCAATAGCCCATTTAGGAGCAGAAGCTTCACGCCCGATTTTTTTCTGCTGCTCAAAGTTGTCAATTTTAACTACAATGCCGTCGATATCAAAATCTATTTGTTCCTGAACTTCCCCTCCCCAATCAAGACAGAACTGAATAACTCCCTCAATACTGTCATGATGAGCTATGGGCTCTCCTTCTAAACCGGGCTGGAGACTGCGACAAACTTTAAACCCAGCTTGATGCAGATAAGCCAAAGCCTGACTCTGCGAAGTTACAGTAGCAGGCGGGTTAACTAAAGTATAAGCAAAAAAGCTTAAACGGCGCTCTTTGACAATTTGCGGATCCAGTTGCCGCAAAGAGCCGGAAGCTAAGTTGCGGGGGTTCGCTTTTTGTTTGTCTTCCGGCAGCTTCTCATTTATATCGCGAAAAACTGAACGGCGCATATACACTTCTCCACGGACCTCGAAACGATCGGCTGGACAAAAGTCGGGCAATTCATTTGGGATATCATCGATCTGTCGGACGTTGTCCGTCACATCTTCTCCCACACTTCCATCTCCGCGAGTAGCTCCCAAGACAAGGCGCCTATTCTCATAAACTAAACTCATGGACAAACCGTCAATTTTTAGCTCGGTCACATAAGAGATAGAGCTGCCCCCAGCTCCCTCGCTAATCTTTTTGTGGAAGTCACGCAGTTCGTCTATATTGAGAGCGTTATTTAGAGACAGCATCTGCTCTGCATGTTCTACTTTGGGAAAGCGATCGGAGGCCTTGCCACCAATGCGATGGCTGGGAGAATCGGAACTGACAGATTTAGGAAAACGCTCTTCAAAATAAATAAGGCAGCGCTTCAACAAATCGTAAAGACGGTCATCAACTTTGCTGTCGTCTTGATTGTAATAGGCATCATTGTATTTATTTATTAAAACAGTGAGACTGCGCAGTAAGGCGGTTGGCTTAAAAGCTCTGGCATTATCAGGTTCTTCCTGAAATTTATTCAGCAGAGAAGCTACCGTCTCCAATTCTTTCAATTCATCTTCTTCTATAAAGTCGCGCCCTTCATTTTGTTCAATTTTACAGCAGCGAATAAAGCGCTCCAAATATTCAGATGCAGCTTTCAAGTCGTCCAATCTTACTTTATCAGGTTCAGAAAACATAGTCTGCTCCTCAAAAAGGGAAAGCTCAGCACCGCCATCAGCTTCACACTGTTCAGCTTCAAATAAACTGCCCTCTATATCCGTCATAATCTGATTATCTGCTCCTTTCACTCTTTGATACTTACGACAAACAAATACTAAAAATGGTATAGGATAAAGTACTTATCATGTTAAAGTACCGCATGTTATGGCTACAGTTTATAAAACAATTCCCAATTTTATAAAATTCGTCACCACACATCCTCAAGCTTTCATTATTGTACAAGATAGGCAGTACCTAAATTTTTTTACCGATCAGCTTAATAAATATTATCTAGAAAAAAAAGCTTCTGCCTGGCGCGGTCCCAATATTTATACTATCGATGTATGGGCTGCCAATTTGTGGAACTGGCTCCAGATTCACTCCCAAGAGTTAAACATTCAACTGCCTAAACTTCTCAATCCTGTCAGTGAGAAACTGATTTTAGGCAAATTAGTTCATAAATGGAATGTTAATCCGCAGCACGAGCATAAATTTCTCAATACTGAAGGTACGGCTATAGAAGTCTCCAAGTGCTGGCGCCTACTCTGCCAATACAATTGCCTACCTAAACTTCCTGACTACGCCGAACAATTTGAGCCTCAGTTCTCCTCTAAAAGATCTGTGAACGAAATTGTCAGCAGTTTCATAAACAGACTACAGGGAAAAACTTCTTCTGATTACAGACTCAACAGCGATCATCAGTTCTTTATTGATATTGTTGAAGAATACTGCCAATTAATGAAACAAAATTTTCTGCTCAGCGGCAGACTTCTCCACAATTCTCTCATACATTTCTTAACATTGTTGATACAACAACAACCAGCAATCGAAATACCTTATCTAAACAAAGAGATGGTCTTTGCCAACTTTATAGAAAACACCTACCCTCAACTGGACAGTGTACTTAATTCTCTGCTCAAAATGGGAGTTAATATAAAAAGACTGACCTTCAAAAATTCTCTACTGGATAAATTTACTCTTGTCGGTACCCAAAAAGACGAAAGTGTGCGTTCTCCTTTTGACAGTTTAGAAGATGAACTGGCCTGGGCCGTAAACTATATAAAACCGAAGCTGACAGATCCTAATTACAGGGCGGCACTGGTATCTCAAAATTTGGATGAAAATTTTTATCTGACCATTGACAAGTACGCTAATCCTCAAGTGCTTTTTGTCGGCAGCTCCCCCCAACGAGCTTATAAATACCCCGGAGGCTCTCTATTATCAAAAACGCCCATGAGTGCCGATTTTTACAATCTGCTTCAGTTAGCCGGAGGAAGCATAAAACGTGCTCCGCTACTAAATTTAATACAAAACAGCTTTTTATATAAAGCCCAGGCCGAGTTCAACGAACGCAGTCGGTTATATAAGAGCATCTGCAGCGATAGACGCAGCGAGTACACTCTAAAAGATCTATATGAACTGGCTCAACACTGCGGTTGTTTCTATCTGGCGAAATTAGTTTCCTTAACAGCCCAATTTTCCCCCGATGAACATGAACATATGCGCCAAGCTTTCTGTGCCTTTCGAAAATCGGCTAAAAACAGAAAAAAGAAAAATCTGCTTGAAAGTTCCGTTTGGCAGCATAAAAACTGGAGTCGAGCCCGTTTTCCCCTTTCTCTATGGATAAGTTACAGCCGTACCCTAATCCAAATGTGGATTTCCTACGGTCACGCTCTGCACAGCGCGCCAACTTCTGCTCTGGCAGCTGCAACCTACATGTCTAAGCTGCGCTCGTTTTACACTATAGCTACCTACTCCGATGCGCTGAATTCTCTCAGTTTTACTGATTTTCGTCGCTATTTGCGGTTAGGACTGCATGGAGTTAGACTGGCCCCTTTGGCTGCAGCCCCAGGAGCCGAACGTTTCAATATACTGAATATACGCAAAGCGTTGCGCCACCATTTTTCAGAAATTGTCCTTGTAGGCTTTAATGCGGAAAATTTTCCTCAACCGGTGAGCTATCCTGGCTTTATCCCTCAGCCTCTACTCATAGAATTAGGGTGGCCCAGAGCGGCTGCCTCGCTTTCTTTGAAAGAAACTTTGAACAATTTAGAGGCCTTGAGACACTGCGCTGACAAAATAGTCATCACTTTTTCCAACACAATCAAGAAAAATGATAAGCAGCAACCCTCGTCAGTGGGACTGGAAAGTCTGGTCAACGAAGCTGTCAGCAGTAGCGGCGGTCTCAAAAACAAGCTAAACATTTATCTAACCTCACCGGAAGAGCTTATGACTCCGTTAAATGCGCTTAATTCACCGGATACTCTGACGCGTTACGGTCTATACCCTCTAGATAACAGAGATGCCTTGTCAGAACAACGTTCAGATGCTCCCCCTCCTCCGGCTCGTCTAAATAATATACGTGATGGAATCAAATCTTTTCGAGGCGGAGTTCAAGTCATCAGCGAAATGGCCAACTGTCCCCTGCAGGCTTTGCTTATTCGTCGTTTAGAATGTGCTGGCTCGGAAGAGGAAACTAAAAACGGACTGGACACAAAATTAGATCGCGGCAACATTCTTCACGAGTGCCTAAAGCTGTTCTGGGAAAAATTTAACTCATCAGCCAACCCTCAAGCCGGTTCAAGCTACCAACAGCTAAAAAAGCTGGCAGCCGCCTTGTCTGAAGATGACGGCTCAGCCCAAACGCTGGAATCAACTATCAGAAGCATAGTACACAGTGTGCTACAAAATCCGGAATACAGTCGCTTGAGTAAGCACATTTTAGAAAACGAGGAAAATCTACTCACTGAAAAACTGTGCCAATGGATGGTTAATTATGAATTGAAGCACGGCGACTTTGACACCGTAAAATGTGAGGAAAAAGTTTTACTCAAAATAACTCCTCAATCATCGGAGCATTTGGAAAACCCAAACTTAAAATTAGTTTGTGCTGGCACCATTGATCGAATCAATGAGGTTAAAGATGGCAACAACAGTTTGGGCAGAATCATTATTGATTATAAAACAGGAAACCCAGGTTCTATAAAAGTTAAAGCCTGGGATCCTGAGCAAAATTATGAAGTCAACAACTTGAGGCGAAATTTCCAGCTGCCTCTGTACGCCTTTGAATCGGAAGAAAAAGACCAATGTATGGGCATTAGCTTTGCTTTGTTAAACAAAGCTAATGTCGGCAAAGGAAAATTCGCCAACATCAAAATAGCAGAAAGATACTCATCCTCAAGAAGTGGTGCAGACAAAGATACTATCGAACTACCTTGGGATGAATTTCAAAACAAGTGTCACGATCTTTTCAGCCGTCTAGCCCAAGAATATTTAGAGGGCAGCTGCAGGCGCACCCTCAATAAAACGTTATGCCGCGACTGTGCTTTTGCGCATTTATGCCGCGTAAGCGGACAAGATCAGGAAAAAGATTCAGCAGAATCAAACTGAATTTCGCAAAAGCCTTCCCCCTGCTCTACTAAAGGAAAGTACAGAGCTGCCTTTATTTTATCGTGATATTCAGGATAAATTTGGGCAGCAATGCGCTTATAAACTGTCAGCTGGTCCTTATAGTCGCGACACTTGCGCCTATAAAATTCTGCTAAAGTTTCATGTTTTCTCTGAACAGACGTTTTATAATCGATAATCCACAGAGTTTCATCTTCGACAAAATATCTATCTATAATGCGTTTTTCCGCAGTCAGATAATTATTATCGGCGTCCGTTTTCTCTGATTCAGTACACAGCAGTTTGCTATCGGCATAAAAGGACAGCTCACATCCGTCAATGTCTCTCCGCTTGAGAATCCAACGCCCTTTCTCAGAAAAGAGCAGATTTTTTACTGCTATTCCTGCCGTTTCTAGCGCTCTTTTAGTCTGTTCTTGAGTTAAATCTTGAGCACAACTCCGCCCTAAAATTGGCTCCAGAGTTCTTATAATCGATTCTACAGCACCTGATTCACAACTTTGGTTTAAATCTTGAACCAATCGGCTGCCAACTAACTGTTCAAAAGCGTAGTGAATGATAGTCCCCAATCTAATTTTGAAAACATTATCAATAGAGCCATAACTGCTACCAGCCTGTTTAGAAATTTGCCTGCAGGCCTCTTCTTCAGTATTATTACTCGACTCGCGACAGCTGTTTAAACCTTCTTGTAAGCCACAGTCTGCGGCCCAATTCAATTTAAGGCGCAGCAGACTGCCATCTTCATCAGAACTGCTGTTTTCATCACAAATACTAATAACATTTTGACAATAACTTTCCACAAAATTAGGCGACAAACAATATTTGTTACTTTCGTCATTTATGATACATGACTTTGACGGTACTAAAAACTGAGACATTACAGGCCAACTATGCAAGTCATTTAAATTTTGACCTAAAACAAAGTATTGAGCCAATTGGTATAAAAGTTCTTTGGTTAGCACTTTGCCCTGCTGTTTCGGTTCAAGTCCGCAGTACAGACTGTTACCGGAAGAATTTCCGCTGCCAAGCTTCATGTAGGTATAAATAAAAAGACGTTTCTTGGCTCTAGTGGCAGCCACATAAAAAAGACGCACCCTCTCGGCTGTATCGAATTTACGTTTAATGCAACTGACGGCCTCTCCTATAGGCATATCCTGACCAGCAGCAATCATAATGTCGTCATTTATGCCTCTCCTGCCGTTGTACTCAGCACCGGCTTCACTCATACCAGAAGTTGAACCCTCACTATCGAGCACAGAAATTACGTCCGAACCTTCGATTTGGTCGTTATCATAAACTATAGCCGCTCTGTTTAATAAGGAAGTGCTACCGGGCTTAGCACTTTTGCGTCCCAGTCCCGGTAAAAAAACATAATCAAACTCCAAACCCTTAGAACTGTGAATGGTCATAAACTGCACAGGGTTGCCTTCACTTATCAGTGTATCAGCAAATAAATCATTTAAATCTGTATCTAAAGTATCTGCCGTAGGCCACAGAGCTCCTGAATCGTATCTGGTTAGGAAATTAATATACTGCTGAGCAGCCTCCAACTCAGCTTCATTACAAAAAGCCGGACCGCCCAGACTGCGCCACAATCCCTCAATGGAGCGTACCAAGGAAAGGCCTCGCCTGTTTAAAAATGCCTGAGAGAAAATTAGACGCAAGTTGAGACAACGCTTGTACAGTTCGGCATTTTGACTAGACAGCCTATTTTCCTTAAGAAAGCTACCGAGGGCTTGCCAAAATTCTCTGGGACGCGACCAGGAAGACTGTCCATTTTTATTGATCAGGTAACGCTCCATGACCAGACAGACTTCTTCCCACGTTAAACCCACCAAAGGAGAGCGCAAAATAGTAATCCAAGAAGTTCTGTCTAACGGATCGATAAAGACTTTAGTAATGGCAACTAAGAGCGGCACCGGCTCCGTTTGGGATAATTTCTGAATTTCTTTCTGAATGACCGGAATATTTTCTGCCTGCAATTCTCTGAGCAGTTCGTCCCCAAGATTTTTAGTTTCTAAAAGTACGGCACAGACAACCTCCTTTTCAATTTGGCGAATTCTCTTTATATCTGCGGCCACTAATTTAGCTTCATACAAAGAATCTTGATATTGATTTATTTCAAAAGATCGGTTCAACTCGCTAATATTAGCGAAAATCTTCCTGTATAACTGAGATTCCGCTAAGCTCTTAAAATATTCGCTGCCGATTACAGGTCTAACAATTAAAGTATTAAGATTATCCGAATTCTGCTTAACAGCTGTAGAGGGCTTAAAAGAGACTATGCCTTTAGAGCTGCTAGTCTGTTTAGGAAATATTTTGGCAAAAACTTGTAAGCACAAGTTGTCAATCAGCTGCTTATCAGAACGAAAATTCTGCTGCAAATGGCACTGAGCCAACCGGATGTGATCGGTACCGGGACTGACCAGCCCCACCCGGCTGGTGTAGGTGTAAACACTTACATCGGCCCCGCGAAAACGGTAAATCGACTGCATAGGATCGCCAACGCAGAAAATAGTACCCTCAGCTCGTTTTTCTCCCGGTTGAGCGCTAAAAATAGAATTTCCGTTTTCATCACAGGCGGAAGTCAAATGGATTAAAAGCTTGTATTGTTCCCACGACGTATCCTGATATTCATCAACTAAAATATGCTTAATGGGACTGCTAATGCTAAATCGATCCAAACCTTCCGGGCCATACGGATCGCTGGCTTTCAAGGCCGCGCGGCTGATCTCACTGTAATCGCATTTCATTTCTTGAGCAAAAATATCTTGAAGATGCTTAACTGCAAAAGCAAAAACGTGCAGACGGCGCACTATCTGCGCCCACTCTTCTTCGGTATAGTTGTCGCCAAAATGAGCGGCTAGTTTTAGAGTATCTATAAATTCATCCTGTTTTAGGCAGTTAGCGCAGTCTGTCAAAAGGCCATCTTTGCCAGCAAAACGTGTCCAGCTATCATAGTAGGGCTTCTTTTTATCTTTAGAAATGATGCCCGATAACAAAACAGGATCGTTTTCACTCGCCATCACTTTCAACGACTTGGAGTTTATTTCTTTTCTAAATCCATTGTGATCATTATTGAGCAATATAGTGGCCAGACAACGCCATTTTTCCCAAAGTGCTAAACTTTCTCCATCAGCCGCTAGCCTAATAAAAGCAGAAACGAGTTTGTTAGGAACACCTTTATTGGTAATAGCCTCTATCCCCCCGTTATGTTCGCAACAAGCCCGCGCAGCTTCCAGTACTACCTCATAAAAGTCGCTGTCTATGCTGTGAACTATTTGTTCCAGTTCCGCTCCAATGCTGAGACACCAACGCCTGTAATTTCGTTCACTGCGGGCACGCAGTTCGACAAATTGATTGTTATATAAACATTCATAATCTTGATTTTCGTCTTTGGCTATTTCTTCTAAAATGCCAAGCAAATCGGAACGATTGGCCAACATTTCGGCCAACAGCTCTTCAAGTTTTTTTTGATTATTATCGAGTTCCGCTAAAATGATCTGCAGTTCTGCCGATAAATTAAAGGGGGCTTCACCATACAGCATCTGGTTAACAGCATTTACAGCAGCTTGCATATAATATTTTCCGCAATCGGCCTCTGTTTCTAAAACATATCCCATACCGCTGGATATGGGTAAATTTTGCGCAATGTAACTACAAAAGGAATCGATAGTGCGAATATTCAGCCGGGACGGATTGTTAAGCAGATCCCAACCTCTGGCATTGCTTCGCGCCAAGGCTTTTTTGGCGGCGGCGTAGGACAACTTTTGAAAGCCGTTCTCCGGCTCAGAATTTTTATCAACCTGATTAAGAAAGCTGAAAATACGCTCTCTCATTTCGCCTACGGCTTTATTAGTAAAAGTAATGGCTAAAATATCTTCCGGTTTTTCTACTTCACCTAAAAGAGCCAAAAAACGCTGCGTTAGCAAACTAGTTTTACCGGAACCAGCCGGAGCCTGCACAATGAATGACCCAGCTGTATCAACGGCCCGCTGACGTTCTGCAGCATCTATGGACTGATAGTTACTGCTCCCAGGAACATTTGATAAATTATTTTCAGGTTCTGTATTCTGATTCATACTCTCTACCTTCAGACGCGTACTTATAACGCATAAAATGGTTTGCGAGAATCTTAAGATGGTTTGCGAGAATTTTTA
>JBJEGC010000003.1:0-54929 GCA_051874695.1 Candidatus Bruticola sp. | reverse complement strand
TACGCGTTGGCCAACAGTAAGCGCTGGAAGAGCAGCGAAATCGGCAAGATCAAGGTCGATTTGCTGGGCCGGTATTATAAGCGCGAGTTATAAAGCGCTTCCAATCGTGCTTTTATAGGCAAGCTTCTCCCGATGGGCGCGTCTGGTTGCCTCGCTCTCCTAATTAGTCGGAAAAGTCGGTCGCCAGCATAAAGCCAACATCCTCGCCAGACCTTACCTCGGTTATGACGACTACGCCAAACAAAAGCTCCTATTTATCACCGAAAAACTCCTACGCCACCATTTTCTGCTGAATCAATGATCATATAACCATCAACTTGAGCTTCGAGATCATAAATGGTAGATGGTGTAAGCTTATCTCCTGAACAGTCAATATAAAACTAAATTTACGTTTTACTTAGGCGCCCCTTAACAATCAACTAGAACTACATCGGAAGCTTTTATTTCTATAGTAGCTTCAGCGCCAATTTCTAAAAGCTGTTGGTTCTTTAGTTGATTCATAGGAACATTAACTACAAAACTTTGTTCTGCACATTTAACTGTGTACTTAATAAAACTGCCCATAAAAACGCGGCTCTGAACAACAGCTTGGAAGCGGCTAACTTTATTGCTGATATTTTCTTGACTACTTGGAGCAACTTGACTTTCAGAAGGTGCCTTATTATCAGCTATGGGCAAAATTGTAATATTATCGGGACGCACAGCAGCGTAAATTTTGCTTCCGTTGACCCCAGAAGACAAATTATTAGCATATAGACTTAAATTATCACCAATAATAATTTGGCCTTCTAACTCTGCATTTACTAGAGCCGGAAATATATTGACAAAACCGATAAATTCAGCCGCAAATTTATTTACAGGAGCAGCATAAATTTCCTCAGGGCGACCTATTTGGATTATTTGACCTTGATCCATCAGGGCTAAACGATCGGAAACGGCAAAAGCTTCTTCCTGATCGTGAGTTACGTACAAAGCAGTAATGCCGGCTTGGCGCTGAAGGTTGCGTATTTCCTCTCTCATTTTGATACGCAGCTTGACATCGAGAGCTCCCAAAGGTTCATCGAAAAGCAGAACTCTGGGACGAGTAACCAGAGCTCTAGCTAAAGCAGCTCGCTGCTGCTGACCGCCGGAAAGCTGCGACGGCAAACGGTGGGCACAGTCAGACAGCTCCACCATTTTTAAAGTTTCTTCTACTATTTCCTTATCTTGGCTGGTAAGGCTACCCGATATGGAACGCCATAATACGGCCGCTTTACCCAGAAGGCCAACTTGACGGTAACGCCTAGCTAATAATCCGTAGGCTGTGTTATCTCTAATGCTCAAATGAGGAAAGAGAGCGTAATTTTGAAAGACCATGCCAAAACCGCGATCACAAGCGGGCACTTGAGAAATATCCTGTCCGTCAACAGTAATACTTCCCGCGTCAAATTCTTCTAAGCCGGCTAAACAGCGTAAAGTGGTCGTTTTTCCGCATCCGGAAGAGCCCAAAAGCGCAAACAGTTCACCATCGTGTAACTCTAAAGAAAGATTATTAACAGCCTGACGGCATCCGTAACTTTTTTTTAAATTTTCAATTTTTACAATACTCATCGTTCAGCAGCTTCTATCTTATTTTGCCAATGTTTACGCAAGCGATCATAATTTTCAGCCGTCCATTCCAAGTCCAAATCCTCTGCCCTGCTCAACAAATAATCTAGATTTATTTCTTTATCTAAACCTTTAGGCGGCGGCAAAGTTGGATCGACGGAAAAAAAGTAGCGGTTAATAATTTTTTGACCTTGGGCAGATAGACAAAAATCTATAAAACGACGTCCGTTGTCAGGATGAGGGCACCCTTTTATAAGGGCTATGGCATCGGCAATTACCGGACTTTCCGGAGGCAAATACCAGGCGATATTATCATTTACATTAGATAATTGACCGTCGCCTTTTTGCTGATCCAAAAATTCCAAATACTGACTTTCAAAGTGCAAGCCAATGCGCGTATCGCCTCTGGCCACCGAAAAAGCGGGCTTGCCTTCTCTGGTATAACGCTTCAAGTTATGAAAAACTTTAGACAAATATTCCCAACCGGCACTTTCATCGCCATCTGGCTTTTTGTAACGCTGAATAGCCGCCGCTAGAAAAAGCATAGAAGTACCGCTATCGGCAGGATCCCACATTTCTATCTGCCCTTTCCAATCAGGCAGAGCCAATTCATCCCAAGTTTTGGGAATGTTCTGAAAAGAGGTGACGCGCGGATTATAGCAGTAGCCCTGAGAGACTACGGCTAAAGGCAACCAGCGCCAAAGTTGATCGCGCATAACCAAGCGTCCGCGCTTATAAGGAATATCACTGTGTTCGGCGGGAATATAAGCTTCCAGCAGATCTTCTTTGACAGCTGTCATAAAAGGAATACATCCGCCACCGCTATACCACACATCACCACGTGGACGACGTTTTTCTATACGCAGACGAGCTAAAATTTTGGTAGTGCTATCCAGAATTTGCTCCACCTGGATACCGGTTTTTGCAGTAAAGGCTTCAGCCAACTCTTCAGCCGCGGCATCTGGAAAGGGGGTCAGCACGACAACTTTATTAGCGCTCTCCGATTCGCCATCAGAAAAATAACCGCTGCAGGCCGGCAAAAATAAAGCTGCAGCCAAGACGACAGCCCCTACTGAAACTTTTTGAGACAATGATCTGTAAAAATGAAAATCAAACATTAAATGCAGAAAAACTATATAAATTAACTCTCACAGTATATCATGGTACGGAGTATCTTCGAAACCTTTAGTGTTAAGTTCCTTTACCATGTAATCGAGAGGTGCTCGACAAATGTTCTTAAATAAACTCGCAGAGCCAAAATACTTTACTAAAATAGGGCTCAACGCGTAATAAACTTTAATAAAGGCACGTCCGTACCAAACTGAAGCTAGAGTATTGTCACGAAAGCGGCGCAAAGTCCAAACTTGAGGGCAATCGTATGAACCGTAGACCGCAGTAGCAATGTAACAATGGCCATAAGTAAAACTGCTCACAGTTGCTTTTAACTCTTTAATGTAGGCTTCGTTGGGGTGCTCCCTTGAGAGGATCTTAAACTCAGCCGACAGAGCTTTTTTAATTCTATAAAAAGATAATTCTTCCCAACTGTTAATATCAGCTTTCTTTATGGCTTGGCTACTTAACATAGTTAAACATCTTTTTATTTGAGCCACAGTGTGAACTATACGTTTTAAAGTGTCTTGCTTGTCTTCTGAAGAAAGATCGTAATAAGTGTGAATTAAAGATATTTTTTCTTTCAGTTTATCTACTTTCTTTTCTGTCAATCGGCAACCGGGCTCTTCTTTAGCCACTACCATAAAATCACAAAAAGGAACAAAAAATAATGCCTCTATATTGTATGGGTCTTCAACTTCAACTACAGTATAATGGTCTCTGGCCAGCCTCCAATCCAAGTTACAGGCGTCTCTACCCAGCTCCCAATCTATATAACAGGCTTCTCTGCCCACGTTTAAGTAATATTTAATGCGATCAAGTCTACCCTTGTCTATCAAGTTTTTAATGTCGTTAAACAACTTCTTATCATTGACGCAAATTTTCTCTAACTCAGTTAAACAATCGTCTCTTATAGTACAGAAAATCTTCTCTTGCCAAGCTTTACTACCATACTTGCCTACCTCGATAAATGAGGAATAAAAAAAGCCGGAATTGTTCATTTTGACAATAGCTTCAGCAATTCTTTGCAAAGAAGCTGCCTTATCTTCCGAGAGTTTCTCTTCACCTCCATCGGGAGCTTTGTAGCATTTATCAATAAGAGGTATCGTATTTTTTAATATGTTAAAACTTTGCTCTCGTCTGGTATAGTTGTAACTATAAAGAGAAAACATAGCCTTGCCAAACGAACTGAAAAATACCGCCTCTCCATTGTAAGGATCAATCCGCTTGACTAAACTGTAGTACTTTTCCGTATCTTCCCAGTCTTCTTTGTCTAAAGCTTGTCTGGCGTTGACAAGGTATTTCTGCATCAAAGCTGAATCGTCAAGTATCGGAGGGTCTGGTACTACTGGAGGGACATACTCAACTGGCTCGATCGGTTCAACTGTCCTGGACTTAGTTTTTCGAGACGTTTTCAGTGAGTACCTCATGCCACAGTATTCGCAAACGAGAACTCCGTTCTCCTCAACTAAACTTGAACTGCCACACATTTCACAATTTATCTTCTTCACTTTTAAATCCGCTCCAAAAAAAAAATTATATGTACTAAAAATATTCCAATAAAAAAATAATACCCCTAACAATTAGGATTTAAAAATTCTGATTATTAGGAGTATTGTCCTACACAAATTTAAAAATAAAAAACGCTGTATATTATAAGCAAGCGTACTTATTTATATACGGCGTGTGAACTAAAAATAATTACCAGACAGATTATCTGATAAAGTTAGTATGTACTCTAGTTTTATCGCGCTGCGGTTGGACAGCCCCCTCGCGATGCTGGTTTTCCAACATGGCAGCCATATTTACGGCCAAATTGCGCAGAGTATGCAAACCTTCCAGATCTTGACGAACTTCTTCGGGAGTATTGCCATGTACAGAGTTCCAGAAACTGGACGAAGCAACTTGGCAATTTCTAGCTGTAAAATATTTGTTAAGACGATCGTAAGCGGCACTGGCACCGCCTCGGCGCGTACTCACTACCGCAGCGCACACTTTATCACTTAAGTTCGTAGCTGCAAAAATAACTCTGTCTAAAGCTGCACAGAAAGCGCCACTGGGGCCGGCAAAGTAAACGGGACTGCCCAAAACTATGCCGTCAGCTTCGAGCATTTTCGCCAACAGTTCATTGGCTATATCATCGTTAAAAACGCATTTCCCTAACTTGCGACACTGTCGACAGCCGATGCATCCGCGTATGGGTTTAGCTCCTATTTGAAAAATTTCTGTTTCAATGCCCAATTTGCTGAACTGGTCGGCCATTTCGGAAAGTGCAGTGTAAGTACAGCCTTGGGGCCGAGGACTTCCGTTTACTAACAAAACTTTCATGTAGTTGTCTCCTTTATAAATTTATGTGATACTCACAAACATTCAGAACTTGGCCAGTCATATTTTTCTCTGCGTAAACATTATCTAAAACGCCTCCGCATTTTTCTGCTACATGCCTGCTGGCTGTGTTGTCTCTATCAACTGGATAAATTACATAACGGTAAGAGCGGTAATTTTTTAGCCAGTTTAAAACTGCTTGGACGCTTTCACAAGCGTATCCTTGTCTCCAAGCGCTCTTTTTCAGCCAAAGTCCTAAAGAAGGAGTTTTCTTATTTAACCCTAGCACACCCAAACAACCTAAAAAGGCGCCGCTATTCTTATCTAAAATAACCACTTCCAAATCGGAGGCTAACTGATGGGCCTTAATACAGTCTTCTATGAATTGTACAGTATAATCTTTATTACTGTTAGGCTGAGGGATCATATAGCGCGCCACTTCAGCGGTGAATTCACGAAATATATCGTCGCAGTAATCGTGACTCTGAGGCACTAATTTTAAGCGCTCAGTTTCTAAACTATCAAAAAACAAGGACATAAATTTCTCCTTCCCCCAAAACTACTTTTGAAGGGCAAACTTAATCATGTTATCTTGAGCTATAACTTTAAGCTGATGCTTATCGACCAAATAGCTAATATGAGAGCGCAACGTAGGTGCAGCGTTACCGTAGATCATCTGACTGGCATGCATTTGGAAATGATCAAATACATCTTTGGCAATAAGCTCAAAATTTTTCGCTTCATTGGCACAGCTATTTTTAATAGCTTCAAAGATATTTTCCATAATTTGACGGTTGTGATCGAGCAGCGGATTTAAGTCTGAGACCGGCTTAGCATGAGCACAAATAAAAAGATCACCGCGCAATTGTCGAGCTAAATCGAGAGATTCTAAATATTGGCCTGTATTGTAAGTAAAAGCTATGGGATACCTTTTGAGCACTTCTGGGGCACAAGCTATATCTCCGGTAAACCAAACATTATCTGGAGTGCGGATAGCGGTCATATGCATGGCATGTCCTCCCAGTAGTGACAGCTCAAAACCGGAAGGCAATTCTACTTCTTTAAAATCAAAACATCGGCTCGATTTAGCCATAAAAAATTGATGGCGCAAAATTTTGTACGGATAGCCTCCATATAAGTAGCAGGCCGCCAGCAACGGTTCATTAATAAAAGCTGTTTCCAAACCGTTAGCATAAATAGGACACTGGTACTCATCTTGCAACGCCCTATTGCTGCCGATATGGTCGGAATGAGAGTGAGTGTTTAATATGCAGCGCAGTTTTAAATTGTGCTCTTTAAGTACGGCTATAATATCCTTTGCTGATTCGGCATTGCTCGTATCGATAATTATTGCCTGACCAGGTTCAGGTATATAAAGTCCTACTTTAGACATTAAATCTATGTAATATGTATTATCCGCCACTTGGATCAGTTCAGCCATATAATTTTCTCCTAGTAAGTATCTCCAAGCCCTAAAACTCAAAAATTACAATAATCTGTATCAACTATGCTTTTTCAGCCTCAAATTTCATTCCCTTCTTTTTGCCGGTCAATCATATCTGCCCAAAAAACCTCTTTTCGTTCACAAAGACCATATAAAGGGAATTGACTATCACCCGGTAAAATTGACCATAATTGAATTAATATTAAGGTAAAGAAAAATAAGCAAAGGAGGTTTACTTTATGATTTTTTACTTTTCGGCAACTGGCAATAGTCAGTATACCGCCGAGCGCATTTCTAAAGCCCACTCCGATAAAGTTATTTCTATAACCGAATGCATCAAACTTAAAGAAATGCAATATGAATTAGCAGAAGGAGAACCTTTGGGCATTGTCTGTCCTACTTACTGCTTAGGTCTACCTGCCATTGTGGAAGAGTTTCTGCAAAAAGTGGAAATAAAAGCTCCTTCTAAGCCTTATGTTTACTTTACAGCTACTTACGGAACTATAGCCGGCAGCATAGGTGAATCGGCCAACGAAATTTTAGCAGCCAAAGGTTTAGCAATTGATGCTTTCTTTGGCACATCGATGCCAGACACTTGGACTCCCCACTTCGACTTAAGCAATCCTAAAAAAGTACAAGCAGAAAGTGACCGAGCCGAACCGCAAATAGACTTTATTGTCGATAAAGTAGCTAATAAGGTAAGCGGCAATTTTATAAAAAATTTTATTCCTACATTTATAGCTAAGTTATTTTATAAAATCGGCTACGCCTATATTCGCCAAACAAAAAATTTTCATGTCGAAAAAAATTGTATAGGCTGCGGATTCTGTGTAAAAAAATGTCCCGCTCAAGCCATAGAGCTCAAAAATAAACGGCCTACCTGGGTAAAAAAAGAATGCGTTATGTGTTTAGGCTGTCTCCACCGCTGTCCCAAGTTTGCTATACAGTACGGCAACTCCACCAAAAGACACGGCCAGTATTATAATAAACATGTAAAGATAGTTAGAGATCGTTAGTTTATATCTAGTCTTCCGAGCGGCGTTTTTACACTAAGTTCCGTCAGAAAGTGTATCTGTTTATTCTGTCATACAGTTCAGAACAATACAATCATGCCGCTCGTGCAAAGCTTTGATTGCGGCTTGCTTGATCCATATCTTCCTTCTGTTATGATTCTTGGCATAAAACGTATTAATGAATATTTTTAGTGGTAAATACGGTAATCGAATGATAAGACATTTTTCTCTGCGCCACGAGATGCTACCTCAACATTAGTTACTTTCGTTGCCATATACTTCCCGTTTTGATTTAGCCAAATAATTACTTCACCAACTCTTATTTTACGAGCGCGGCTTGTAAAATCAAACTCTGAAAAATCGTCATTTGTAGGAATTTCATGAATATCTGGTGAATATCCAATTAGTTTAACTTTATCTCGATAAGCATATATTGACTGCGATCCACATTCAGACCATTGTGTGTTAAACTCATAATCGCCAGTTCCAACAAGATACTCTCCACTGTTGTTATTAAAATCAAATGAAACGCTACCAGACATAATTGGTGAATGATACATAGCTCTTTCAATATCTGTTTTTACTGTTATTGCGTTAGTCCCCACCTTAGAAAACGGATTTTGTCCTAAAGACGGTTTCTTGGATATGTCTTTATTGTATATACGATCCCTTAACTCTCCTAATCTTGTTAGGTAGTCACTGTCATTAGAAAAGTCTATATACAGTTTTGTACCTAAAAAAGTTGGCATTTTTTTTTCTCTATTACACCTCATTACAGGAATAATAGAGTCTGTATTTGTATCGTTCAATAATGCTTGGGTTAAAATCATCTTTTCGTATCCAGAACCACGAATTCCGGCATTTGCTTTTCTGACATATTCATCAGAACATATACACATCACTAAAGAAGCTGAACTAAGCCCTTGCTCCATAAACAAACTCAAGTCCCCGCCAATTCTTAAGTCCCACTGATCAAAAGTGACATCAACACCCATATGTGCTCGCAAGTCAGTTGCAAGTTTTAATACCCAATCCTTGTGAGCCTGATTATCGTGCGAATATGAAATAAATAGTTTAGGATGTTCTTCCACGTTTACACCTCCATTTTATATTATTACTAATTTATGTGAACTGATCATCCATCGTCTTTGCATCATACTTAATAATCTTCATTTGTTTTTCATATCTTCTATCGGTAGTTGTGACTGCGCAGAGCCAGAAGCCTGCAATAACTTTAACAGCTCAAAACAGTTGGCTTTGCCACTCCAAGAAAAGCGAACATCATTTAAAAGCCGATTTTTTATTAAGCTAACATTTTTATCAATGACTCAGCTATATGTTCTGCATCTTCTTCCGAATTGTACCGTCCTAAAGAAATACGAATAGTGCCTTTAGCCCAGTCTTTATCCAACTTTATAGCCTGCAAAACGTGAGAAATTTCCGTACTTTTACTATTGCAGGCGGCTCCCGTAGATACGCTAATACCTTTTAAATCGAGTCTATGCAGCATTGCCTCCCCATTGCAGCCTTGAAAAGACAAACTAATTAGCCCTGGAAGTCCGCAGCTGTCGCCATTGCGCTTGTACTTTACATTAGCCTTATTAAGAACACTCAGCAGACGATTTTCCAGCAAACGCAGCTTAGTTTGATGTTCAACTAAATTTTGGCAATTTTCCGCTAAAGCAGCAGCCATGCCGGCGACATAAGCAATATTTTCTGTTCCGGCTCTCAAGCCACCCTCTTGAGCACCTCCGGTTATATAGGCGGGAAGCTCGGTACCGCGACGCACGTACAAAAAGCCTATGCCTTTAGGGCCATTAAATTTATGGGCAGAAGCCGACATAAAATCGACACCTAACTCCTTAACATTAACCTTTATATGACCTACAGCCTGGACAGCATCGGTGTGAAATACAGCGCCATACTGATGAGCAAGACTGCATAATTCGGCGATAGGTTCAATAGTGCCGATCTCATTGTTCGCCAGCATGCAAGATACCAAAGCTGTTCCCCGTTTCTGAGACAAAACTTTGGCTAAAGCCGATTCAGAAATACGGCCCAAATTATCAACCGGTAAAAAATATACCTGGCAGCCAACCTTCGCACAAATTTCACAGGACTGCAGCACAGCATGATGTTCTATAGTCGAAGTTATGACAGCACGACAACTGCCGAAGACAGTTGGCCCTTTAACAGCCCAATTATCACTCTCCGTACCTCCGGAAGTGAAAAAAATCTCATCAGGATTAGCTCCCACACAAGCAGCAATATTTTCCCTAGCTTCAGCTAACATTTTTCTAGACTTACGAGCTAAGCTGTAAGGCTGAGAAGCATTAGCATATTCATGCTGCAGCCAAGGCAGTATGGCTTGCAAAGCCGCTTGACTAAGAGGTGAAGAAGCGGCATTATCGGCATATATCATGGTATAGCTGACTTTCTAGGCTCTGCATGAAACAGAGGGTATACATTTGCTGGGTACATCGTACTCTTTAGGATCGATAATGCACAGCTGCCTATAAATTGCAGCTCTCATCTCAACAGCAGGATCCAAACAATACTTTTTAAAATCGCTTACGCTAATATCACTGCTTCTCTGCACATGCGGGAAAAGCAACTTCAAGAAAGCTGTACACAAACGTTTTATTGCAGTCATATGGCGTTTATCGGCACTAGAAGGAAATTCGATCATATCATCGACCACTGCAGCGTAACTTAAATCCTCTCGCAGTGCATGTACAACTTCAGCAAAGTATTCAGTATTAATCGCCCATCCTTTGGCGATCATACCCGTCGTCATGCGCGGAATTTCCCACCCCGGAATGAATCCATGAAAACGATCTAAAGTTGCAGACTCTCCAAAAACTTCGCTGATATTGGCAACCATATTTTTGTTTATATCAAAGCGATCTGCATCAATATTTCCTAAAACTATAACTCCAGCACCTGAAGAAAGAGAAGCGTCAAACCCTTTTATCTCTCCGTACTCCATATAATGCTTTAATGCCTGTTGGATTTGACCAGGCTGTTCAAAAGTAATCGATTGTACTTCATCGAAACCGACAAAATCGAATCTGGTTAACAACCCGCCTGTTTTTTTGGCATTATCATATATCAGTGAAGCGCGAGAAACAGTACCGCCGCTAATTAACCACCCGCGCTTACTAATTTTTTCAAATATATAACTTTTGCCAGTTCCTTTGGGAGCTAGCTCAATTAAATTGATTCTCTTTTCCACAAAGGGAAGCAAGCGTCGTAAAAAATAGAGTTTTTTATTTTCACTTACAGCGCCATTTTCATCGAGGTAACCATCAGGATTGTAATCGATAGCCTCAATTATAACATCTATCCACTCCTGTATAGAGAAATTGCTTCGAGCTTCTCTATAAAATTCTAAGTCGACATCGTAAGGACAAAACGGCTTGTATCCGGACATGGTGATCACACCTTTTTGCTTAGAACGGGAAGACTTTCCTTCCATTGTCCAGCAGAGGGTAATTATTCCCCAATTTTCACTTTCCCGCAATAAAGTATTCTGCCACTTTTCAGCTACATTATAATCTACTACTCCGCTAGCTCCGCCGCGGGCTCCTCCGAAATCTGGAAGTTCAAATACTGTGTGTCCACTCTTGACATCGACAGAAACACGCACGCGCGCCAAAAACTGAACCTCATCTCCGTTTACTATTTGAAATTTATATTGTTCAAAATCTTCTCTACTAGGAATATAACGCTTTATGTAACGTCCGACACTGTCGTAGTCAATTTTGCCCTCATCATCGGAAAACTTCATGACAAGCCAATCGCGCATATATGAAGGTATACTTAAGTTGGAAAAATACTCGCTTCGCTGAGGATCTTTTAGAACAACCATGTCAGCAAATATTTCTTTTACTTTATCTTCGCGCATATAAAAATACCCCTCATAAAAACAAAATACAGCCTTGCTCTTTGAATTCTTGAATTTTAATTACAAGATCATCCTGCGAACATCCTAAATAACAAGCCATACAAACAAGACAGTAAAATCCTTCAGTATCCGTGTTAAGCAATTTCTTAGATAGGGCAGTTTCTTCTTTGCTTAATACGGCCCCACAGTCGCAGCAAATAGCTTTCTTCTTTTTCATGGCAAATCGAATTCACCACCACCTAAGGCCGGCTTTATTTTTAAAGGCGGTATATTAATAAGTTTTCCATCAGCTATTACTGCTAATTTGTACATATGATCAGCCGGAGCTTCCGCCTTTTTCTCAATAATAGTTACCATCCACTCTTGACCTAGTTCATCTTTTTTTATGCATTCGCACAAAGAAGAACCAACTTGAGCTTGAACATCTACAACAGGTCTACTGAACTCAATAATAGGCCTAGCCTTTTTCATGGTAAATTTAAGCTCATTTTTCTTCCAAGCTGCTGAAAGCGGCGGTTCACAATTACCATCAAAAACAACAACTGGAACTAAAGCTTCTTCAGGAGACGCTCCTCCATGAATTTCACCAAAAATAGCATTATCATCATTGCCCCCAGCTGCACGTCCAGATTGGACGAAATGGTTGTAATTTTTAAAAACTAAATACTTGTCCCCTTCCTTGCTTTCAACTTCAATCTGATTTTCATTAGCTCTAATTTTGACATTATTGCCTAAACAGCAGTATCTGCCATAGCTGCCTGCTTTGGCTTGATCCGGTACCGGAATTCCCTCCCGGTTATGAAAAAATCTGGCCGCTAATCGGCTCGTGCCGTGATCGCCGGTAATAATTACACGCCTGTACTTACTTAAAAGCTCTTCCACTTTTTCTCGTATATTTTTATATACAAAATTTATCTGTTCTTCAACACACGTATAATAATCAGGATCATCAATAACACCCTTATGAGCCAGTTTATCCAACTTATCAAATTTTACATAAGGAGTTTGCATCTGTTTCCAATGCTTATTAAACTGCGTCTCCGAAGGAAGAACTGCTTGAGCAATTTCCACAATTTTAATTGTGCCGACTTTACTACCTTTTAAAGAATAACAAAGAAGCGAAAGCCACTCTGCTCCTAAAGCATCAATCCACAAAATGCAACAGCTGTCACTTTCATATTTGCTCAGCAAGGAATAGCGATAACCGTATTTGTCAATTTTAAATTCAGAAAAATACAACTCGTCATCTTCTGGCAATTGATTTGACAACTTATAAGACTTGTAAGACTGAATATATCGCTCATAGTCGTCATCTTTAAAACTAGAAAAAGGAACCGGAGCAAGGTAGTAATAAAGTTCCGGATAAATTTCTTCAAGATTTTTGCATCCCGCCGCTTGCTCTGGAAGACTGCGCATCCATTCTCCAAACATATGTAATAAATACACATGCTCTTTTGAAGTGTTCCCTTTTAGATACATCAATCTGAATTGATGATCTTTTATACTGTTCAATTCAGTAAAGAAAGTTTCGTCTTTAAATGAATTTAGAGCAGCTATTAGCTTTTGACTTTCTTCCTCCCATTCTGGATGCTCTGCACGCGAAGTAAAAATATCGCGCAGTATACGGCTAACTAACTCATTAGGTTCTTGAGCAGCTAAAGCACAACTAACTAAATAAGCGTTACTTTGTTCATCACTGTGTAGTTGAAGCCAAAGCAGAACTAAATATTTCTGCCCCTCAGTGAAATCATTCCAACGTTTAAAAATATCGATTGCTTCAAACCTGGCGCAATTCAGAGCATAAAGTACAGCCTTATCTAAGCTATCGCCATTAAGTGCCTGTTTAAATAAAAGTTCTGCGGCCGCAGCTGGGCAATTATGAGGAGTTAAAGCCTCTCCGCCTTTGAGTTTATCCTTGACAAAAGAGTAAATATCTTTGACAACTTTTACGGAAATGCCATCTAGGGACAACGACTGAATATTATTGATCTGGCTAGTGATCAAAATGTGTTTGCCGTCTTTAGCATTAGGCTTCATCCAATACTCATACCAGCTGCGCAGTCCCAAAAAAACTCTATCGGCTTGAGATTTCAACAATTCACTGTACTTTTCAAATTGCTGTTTAGCAAGCACAACTACCTGTAGATTTTGATCAGCAGCATTGTCTGTGCAATCTATAAAATGATCGCATTTGCGTTCGTCTCTATTTAAATTTAGAGCATTATCTTTCCACTGCACACTGCATCCCCAGAGAGGAATGATAATTCTTCCTTTATTGCTGCTGCTTAAACGACGAAGCCAAAGATCTGCAAAACGTCTCGTTTTTATCTCTTTATTAATAAAAAGACGCAAATATTCACTTACACCCGTAAGAATTAACCAGTTGTTCTCTATATAATCGTTATCATTAACTAAGTTTTCATAACGCGGCAGAGTATCGCCGGATGACGAACTTATCAGCGAATTTGCTTCTACAAGTTGGGCGTCCGGAATATTTTTGAGCCTTTCTAAAAGTAGACAATACTCCTCAATATTGCTGACCATTACGGCTCGACAAGGAAAAGAACTAAAGCTATTTGATTCTGATAGTAAAAGATTTACTGCCTCATCTATAGTCATATCAATACTTATCCTTTTTTACCCTAAAAAATAGCCGCAATATTCAGGATGTTGGTCTAAGAAAGAAACTACATGCTCTCGCAATAGCTTTTCTTCCATACAATTGACATTATCTTTCGCTTCACGCAGCTCATTCTTAATGGCTTGTTCTTGTTTGGCCTTTTTTATCTTGGACTGCATTATACTAAGTTCCGGAGTAAGCCAAGTGCTCATATCGTTACCGCATTCAAATTTTAAATCTCTGAGAAGCGCTGCACTGTTAGCCTCAAAATACTCTATACAATCAGTTCCAATAACCTCATTGAGTTTAACTTTTACCTTAGTAGCACTATTCAACAGTTCGGCATTCTTCCTTAGTACTTCAAGAGCAAAAACAACTTCCTCATCTTGAGGATTTCGTCCCGATTGAACATCGATTATTACTTGAACAGCCTTTTGCATGTCTCTGGAGGAAATCCAGAAAATAGGGGTTCTAAAATAGTCGCACCACTCTTTTACAGAATCTCTTCCGGTCAGAATACGCCATTGTTCCTTTAATTCTATGCGGCGAAGAGCTTGATCTATACGTTTAATCTGCTGATTTAAGGCAACTTTAAAATCATTAAGAGAAGAATTAAAACTTACGCTCTTTAAGCCGGCATAAATATCATCTATGTTTCGACTAGTATACCCTAGACATTTACCATCCAAAATTTCAGCTAAAAAAGGCTTGCTGTTAATGAGAAAGCTGTTAGCTTCAGTTCCATACTGGCGAATAGAATCTATATTACTGTCAAATTGTTCCGCACTGAGCGACTTAAGCTCTCCTTTAGCCAAAGTATAAAGCGCTCTTAAAGCTTTACCCCAGGGCTTTTTGAGATTTTCAACAGCTGATAAGGGAATATGCTGATATTTGAATCTATTATCTAATTCACAGAGAGCTTTCTCAATGCTGCGGTAATGTTCACCTACAGCTTTATTTACTTCAATTAAATAGCGGTACTCTTTTACGATACCAGCAAGTTTGCTTTGCACTTGCTGCTCTGTCCAAGTGTATACTGCTCCTTGCATACTTACCTGCAGCCGATCACCTAAATCGATAGGTTGCACAGATAAAGCCGCTGCAACTGTTTCCAATTCCGGAGAAGAACTATACAAAAAACGACGGAACGATTCAGCCATCAGCTGTTTGTCTGAAAAAGCCTTAATTAAAGATGCTTTTATTTTTCCGCATCCGTAAAACCGATTAACCACCCTATCCATAACGGATTCACGGTCAGAATCAGAAATCATAAACAACTGTAAGTCATCAATAATCTCCTCAGCTACTTTCTGTTTGGATCCGTAGCCTTCAGGCAGATACTTTAGAGCCCATAAAGGAATACCACATTCAGTAACAGCAGCTCTCATATTCCGGCAGCACTCAGTTTCATTAGCTACCTTATCATCTGAAAGTTTTACTATCTGTTTGACGTATTCACGGAATTTTTGAAAAGCGGCGCTGCCGGCAGAAAGATAATCATTGTTAAGCTGCCCTTTGCACATTCTGACAATTAAAGTTTTAAGTACAGATTCGCTGAGAGCGGAAGTAGTCTGCACATTGTCAGTCCAACTAAACGCACTATTTTTGTAACATGAGAATACTATACCCAGAAGAATAGCACAGGCAATCGTATTGTAGAATCCGAAAGGCTCCTGTTGCAAAGTTTGCCACAATTCTTCTAAATCGACTCGGCGTCCAACTACCATCCTATTTCTAATAGTTCTGGCCAATTCGCCAATAACTTGAGCAGCCTTATCTCCCTTCAAGTGCTCAGAACTGTCTATTTCAGCTAACTCGTCTATTTTGGAAAGACTGAGCAATTCCACGGGAATACTGTTAAGTACAGATTGCAGCTGAGTATTTTGCCCTTTCCTATTTATACCGGCCAGAGGGGCAGAATCGTTACACGGTTTATAGGCAGTAATAGCACTAACAACACGCTCCGGAGAGTAAGGGAAAAGAACGTTAATTACTTCCTGTTTAATAATATTGCGCAAGCCGTTCATAGAGTACAAATTGGGGAAAAATTTATCTCTGTTCCAAGCAACTAACTTTCCGCTAGATTTAGACAGATAAACCCAATTATTTATAATTTTCTCAGCTTCTTTTTTGTAATCTTCTTTGGCAGCAGTCAGTCCGGATTCGGCTGCTTGTTCTGCCCTGGTTAAATAAGTTAACCAACGTTCGCGATCTTCATCTTTGAAATAATTTTTCAGCAAAGCTATAACTAAACGAGACGTTTTAGGCAATTCAGCTAATAATTTCTGAACAGCCATGGCCTGCGTTTCATCTTTAGCAGTTACAATAAGCAGACCGATTTTATAAGGATATTTGTCTAACTCAGCTTTTACTTCTTTGCAACGGGTATCTATCGAATTTTTTTCCGCACAACATACGGCAATCTTCATACGCCCAAAAGAAGCATCAGTCTTATCCCAAACCTGTTGTTCTAGAGTTGAAGAGAAGAATCCATCTTTCTCAAACATCTTGTAACGAGTGTACTTTCGGTCATTCTCTTCAAATTTAGCTACAAATGCCTCATTGGAAGCACCTTTAAAAGGAAGCTGCAAACGAACAGTTCCATTGGCAGCTTCATCTTTAAGAACAAGAGCTTGGTCTTTTAAAGTTGCTAACAGATCTATAACCTTACTCTCACTGATAACTCCGGCTAAACAACGACACAGATCTTGTTGAGTGGCACTAATTGTGCCTGGCCCCTTGCGGCTATAACCATACATTCCCTTCGTAGTTGAAGAAATGGCCAAAAGAAGCATAGATATTTTAAATACGCGCAGAGCATTTTCGCTGTTTTTCAGCAGATGGGCATTTTCTTCATAGTGCTGAATATACGGAGCGGCATTTACGTCTTTACTGCTGTAATCACTTTTACGGGTAAAGAAATAATCCCAAAGATATTCCGGAGTTAACCAACATTTTTCACTGTCATCCGGACCAACTGAATTTATATAGGAAACAAAGCCCACATCAGGAGCTGATAAGTCTTTCATAAAGCGGAACATAGTGCGCTGAGCTGCAGCGAAGTTTCCTGACACTCTGGTTAAGAGCCGAACCGTCATAGGATGAATAGGGCACAGACTCTCTATCATTTCAGGCGTTTTGTCATCAGGATCGCCATTAATTATGTCTGGTAAATATTTTCTTATATAATCGACAATATTTCGGCGTTCATCTTTCCACTTATCTCCCATACCGCTGCGCACACTGATAGAGCCTGCAATAAGATCAAGAGCAGCTTCTGGTTTTATGCGGAACTCTACATCATGGAACCGATCCAAAATACGCTGAACCTCAGTCTGTTCTACACTGTTAGCCGATTTATTAACAATGTAGTGAACTACATACATCATGAAAAAAGGCTGAACTTTGCAAAACTCCGAAAGCTGCTGCATGATAGTATGATCTTCACTGTGAACGAAGTATTCAGTAAACTCATCCCAAATGAAGAATATGCCGCCCTGTCGGAGATTGTTCTCCCGTATAACTTCAGTCAGCCATTTCTTAAAAGTTTCCAGATTATTTATTAGGCCATATCCTCTTTCTCGAATAACGTTGGCCGTCATCTGCACAGCATAGAGGTCGCCCTGTTCAACATCACTCAGCAGTTCATCAAAAGAAGCGTAGTCATCACTTAAAACAGTATTTTCAATTATAAAATCCCAATTTATTGAATGATCCTTAAGTTTGTTGATAACAGCATCAATGAGTGAAGCAGATCCCAAATGGGCGCTGTCACCATATTTTTTAATTAGAGCCTCACGGATAGCTTGCTCAGCTTCCAGCAGCATCATGTCGCCAGTACGTATGCCAGTGCAGCCAGTCTTCCAAATGACAAGATAATCTCCCTGGTTGCGCACTTTCATAAAGCGCCTTCTATATTTAGCTAATCGACTGCTGTTTTCTAAAAATGAGTCAATATCCGTGGGCGGCTCTTCCAGCAAGTGCTTAACAAAAATAGCAGCATAACTCTTGCCTGTACCGTAAGAACCGTAAATCCAAAAGGAGCGCCGTGCGTCTGGTGCTTCATTGCCTAGAGATTGACAAAGCAAATCAACCAGATTTTCCATATCTTCGCCGACAATATATTCACGCCATAAATTACGGTTGCGTCTGTCTGCGTCAATATCTACAACTGATTCAAAAGTATTATTTATCTCAAGAAAATCTTTATAGAGTTTATTAATAGGCACAGCAGCAACTCCCTTTCTCTCTTTACAATTCTTCTTTGGCAAGATCGACAATATCATTTGAAGAGTAATTTCCCAGAATAATATTGTCTAAATTATCGACAAAAGAAACGTGAATATACTCGTTATAACTATCAGCTAAACCTTGTATATATTGCTTTAAGTTTCTTGCATTAATACCATAAATATCTGAAGGAGAAATACCTAATCCGTCCTGGTTATCCCGAGCTTTTATCATGTCACTAAAAGTAAAGCTTCGGCAACCAATATGCTCTGCATAAAGGTATATAGAATAAAGCAAAGCTACAGCGTGAGGGTGTTCCCAACCATTGCGGTAGTAAGATTTTTCTAACTGAATACCCTGCTGTAAAGCTGAACCTATAGGAGAATCCCTAAAAGTTGAAAGAAGCGAATTTACAGCTTGGCTATTAGCCTTTTTATTGTCATATTTAATCAATCCACAAATAAAGTCCTTAGTGAACTCAGACCCTAAGTCCACATTTATGCAGAACGTTCTTACTACAGTAGAATTATACGCAAGATTAGCCCACATTATTGCCCATGCAAAAGGATTGTCACACCCAAAGCACACTAATTTTTTTCCTAAAGCAGTTGGTTCAAGCGTAATTGCTTGCCTGTTACCTTTTGTTTCAAGTCTCAGTATGCCAGCCTCTCCCAACCATTGTTTAAGAGCCTTGTATTGATCTTTGCCTAACACACGCTCACTGTCTGGCAATTCAAAGCATGAACTACCTTTATCAAGATAGTGTGAGTAAAACTGCTCTCTAAAGCCAAAATTTCTGTATCGATCCGGATTTTTCATGTTATCTCCTTTCAAAAATAAAGACTTTGCAACTAAACATCCCTTATTTGTGTAAGTACAACATTTATAACAATGTACACACCGATCAGGACGTATTAAAATCTTTCCATCAATTATTTGATATGCATTATTTGGGCATTGGACAACACAAGCTTTGCACCCAACACAATAAGCTACTTTATTAGCGATGCCACGTAATGCCGCAAGGTCAAATCTATCAATTACTGAAGTTGAATTTATTCTTACTTCTTGATAGTTGCTGTCCTTATTAACTATGTTAATTTCAAATGTACCGTTTTTAGCTTGAAGATAAGCACAATTTTTATCACCACTAACAGGTACCCCAAAAATAGGAATAACAGAGTTCCAGTCTTGTCTGGCATTATTAATACAAAAAGTTACTGATTTACTGCCTAACTCTTCGGAAACTCTATCCTCGCCCTGCTTTAATATTTTGCCACCAGCTCTGGCCTGCCATCCTCCATCTTCTATATATTTTCTGTCTAATTTGCCTTTAGCAAAAATAGTCATATCTTCAAGCATAGACAATTGCTGTTGTATTTCTTGTGGATAATTAAAAGCAATTAATGCATCCTGCCACTTGGATGACATAGGACAAACTTTACAACCGACCCTATATATTCCAGCTTTATAAGCACTATTAAACAGTATGTTATGTTTTAATGCATATATAAATATTTCAGATGATGACCAATTCAATACGACATGACAATTAACTTGATGTAGATTCTTTACAGATTCACCAACTTCTGTATACTTTGAACGTCTAAAACTCTCTTCAGCTCTCACTCCGTCATAAACAACAGCTCTAATATCTTGACATCCTAAAATGTCTGAAAGCAGCATTAAAGTTGGAACTGACTTTCTAACAGAGCAACACCATCGCAAGTTTGTAGCAGGAGGTCCAAACTCTTTCCATGATTCCTCCACATCCAAATGACATTTAGCTTCTTCAAAACGCAGTTCAGGCCAACGCTGCTTAGCTTTATCTACAGCTTCCAATGTAGAGGAAAGCTCCATGCCAGTATTACTAAAAATTACGTAATAATCTTCCGGCGCCAGAGCTTTAGTCATCAAATCGAGCAAGACTAAAGAATCTTTTCCTCCAGAAAAAGCACATACAAAAAGAAAACCTCGCTGTAAATAATGCCTATGCTGCTTTTGGATAAATTGTACAGCTTTCTGCTCCAATCCAAGCATAATCGGCTTATTTACTTCGTAAAGGCACTCAATATCTATCGGCTTAAGTTGCAAACGCTCCTCAGTAAAGCGCTCAATGACAGGTTTAGTATAAAAACCACCTCCATGAGCTTCCGCTACGCATTTGCCGTTATGTATATACCTGCGCACTCCTTCAGCCCAAAGCAAAGGAGCATTAGAATCTTTGGGATAGTCCCAATACTCATCCAGGCCGAAAAAATCTAATTCTTCCCTAAATACCGGACGAATTTCTTTAGATATGCCGGCATCAATTGAGAGACGGAATATGCCGTTTTCTTCCGTCCAGGTATATCCATACACAGCTAATTAAGTTCCTATCTACGCCGCGCTACTACCATAGCTAGGCATTAATTCTTACTTGAGCACAATTCTAACAACGCTGTTGTCGGAATTCCAAGCGAACCTTGGATCGTTTTCCAGAGCTTGATACAACCGACCAGGGCTAGAAAGCTCGTCTTCACCGATAATCCCCCTATTTTCAAGCATAGCTCTAAGAGTATCTACAGAGAACTTACTCAAAGTTATGTCATCGTCTATATACCAAGTCGCTACAACATCAGCAAAAGTTTGGATAGGAGAATTGCCACTAACGATCATTGCATGCAGAGCGTTTTTCCTATATTTAACCGGAGGGCAGATGGTACGCACGCCTCCAAGCTTTTTACTGTAACAACCAATAATACTTTGCAGCAGCATAGCAGTCCATCTTAACTTATATCCCGGTAATTCAGGCAGTAAGTCGTACCAATTAGGCTCAATATCACGCAAAACGACATGTTCTCCCATATCTGCGAAGAGTTTATTTAAAGCGGAACGAATTTTGTTAAGCCAAGCTTCGTCAATATGCATCGATTCAACAGCAATAAAACTCTTATAGTCGTAGTATAAGAAAAGAGGATTGGCGTCATCTAGCTTCATAAACGATTTTGGAGTTGAATTTAAACCTAATTGTTTAAAATAGCTATCAAGTTCATCCTCTAATATTACGCCTCCATGCTGACGAGAGTACCTGAGAATAAGATCGAGCATGGAACAGATCTTACTATCTACAGATGAAATATGCTTTCTGCCAAAGAAGTGGTAACGTTTACCGTGAAAACACTTTTTTCCAAAGAGATATTCAGCCAAATCGTAAACCATCTTGGGATCGTCTATCCCGTTATCATTTAAAAACATGCTCATACGCCCGCGAGCGCAATCGTAGAGTCTATCTATCGGGATATATTGCTCGTTACGCTTCATAAGATCTTCCATGATCTTTTCAAGCTCATTGACAGCTTCATCCCAATCGGCAAAAGATTCTTTGTGATAAAATTTTCCATCCAACTCAACAATGTTATCTAAGTTAGATATTATTTTCCTCATCTTACATTCCGGACATAACACTTGTTTAGATAGTTCTTGGCTATTGATGCCATCTAACTCGGCTTCCAGAATGAGAGCTGTAAGTTCATTTATCACCTTGTCATCTTCACTTGAGTTACTTTCCGGCTGCGTCTCCAGAGCAGCTGACTCAACTTCTTCAGAAGAAGATATCCCTATCTCAAAAGATGAATTATTGTACGCAGTTGCCGTTGCAGCTTCAGCCGACTTTAGTATCTGATCAACCTTTTCCGATTCCGTATCAAATCCAGCGGTAGAATTAACCCAAGCTAAGAACCCTTTACTATAGTTTAACTTATTATCAGTCATAATGTACCTTTCCACCCAAAACACCCAACGCGCCGCCTCTAAATGGCTGACACGAATTACATTACTGGGTGAAAAAGTTCAATAGCTCATAAAGCGTCCCTGCCCCAAAAATAGTACTTGTTTATATAAAATTGTGTTTTTTGACTGATGATTATCTGAACAAATAAAAAAAGACTAGCATTATCAGCTAATCTTTCTTTATTCTTTTATGGCAGGGGCAGCAGGATTCGAACCCGCGACCTACGGTTTTGGAGACCGTCGCTCTACCAGCTAAACTATACCCCTATAATTGTAAAACCACTCCGACCGAACCAGCTCGGCTCACCTGGAAAGCTTACGGGAGATATTTTACTCAAAAGAAACGATTTGTCAAGAGATAAACTATCTACCGATTAAATAAAAAATTGCCTGCAACTTCTTCTCAAACTGCAGGCAATTTTTCTCTAGTCGAAAATCTTATTTCTGTTTTTTAACGGCCGCTTTTTTGGTTCTGTTCCAAATACGCGTAATTTTATTTACATAATTTATAGTTTCTCTAAACGGCGGAATGCCTCCGTAGCTGCGCACATTGCCGGGCCCGGCGTTATAAGCTGCTAAAGCCAATTTGTAATCGCCGCCAAACATATTAAACATTTGGCGCAAATACCGACAGCCGGCTGCCACATTAGATTCAGGATCGAAGCGATCTTGACAGCCCAGACTGGAAGCAGTGGCCGACATCAGCTGCATTAAACCTCCCGCCCCCGCCGATGAACCGGCGTACGGGTAAAAATTGGACTCGGTTTCAATAATGGCTCTTACCAGCCAAGGATCTAGTTTGTAAAGTTCGGCATACTTACATATAACCGGAGTAAGATTAAAATCGACCATTTGGCGGCGTGCCACCACACCGTTGTTTTTAGCACCTCGGGAAGCCAGAGAGCGGCGCCTGTGACTGCCATCAGACTGACTGTCAGCAACGCGTTCATAAACAACTGCAGACACTTTTATATAAATATCTGGCATACCGTATTTATTGCTCAAATTTTTAGGCGGTAATGAATCGCCTGTCTTTGATATTACTTCGGAAGCCGCTTTCTTCTCCGGCTGAATAAGCCCCTGAGCTTTTAGTTCTTCTTCACTGAAGAGAGAATCGGGAGCTTCCTGGGATATACTTATCCCCAGCTGGCCGCCATACTCAACCGATCCGGATTCGTCGGGAAGAGTCAAAGCTGACGCCGGCAATGAATACGCACCGATACAAGCTAAAACTGCAATAAATTGTTTTATAGACATCAAAACCGACGCCTGCCTCTCGCAGTTTGAAAAGAAGGCCGGGCCTGCGCTGCTCCCAAAACAGCCAACGGACCTCGAGCCGAAGATACCGACAAAAAAGTATCTATCCAAACCTGATTTTTTACACTGTATACCCGAAAAATACCGATCCTAAATACACACAAAATTATAAATGACCGGATAATAATTTCTTGCCGACAACTTCTCACCGGCAAAAACAAAAATACACAGTGCAATAATAAAAAAATAGAGAGCTGTTTTTGCTATAACAACCACTCTAACGCCGACAATAATACAAGATTATGAACATTATGTCAAATTATAATGTATATATACCACTAATATTTACAATAATATAACTATTTTGCAAAACTTTTACTCATTTATAGCTAATTATTGTCAAAAATTTTAACAAATAAGCGGAGCATCGCCTCAGCTTAAAATTCCAGACGACACTCCGCTTTATTGCATTATCAACTACTTTACCAAAAGCAGTTTATTCAGCTACTTCTAAGCGCTTAACGATCAGTTCGGCTTCAGGAGCCAAAGCTTTCAGCAAATTGGTAGTAGAAGGAACGTGACTAATGTTATTTGCCAGTTTGCGTTCTGCTAAAGCCGCTCTGACAATGGTATTCAGTTTGCGTCCGGAAGCGTTGGCCATAATTAAAGCGGCCTGTAAAGGAGAAACAGAAGGATTGAAAGCCGCATTTTCGGCATACCATCCGCTGGTAATGAACCCATCCTCGAACTGCAGAGCAATACCACCGTTGCAATGAGAGTAAGGAGCATATGTCTTGTTGGCTGCATTCCAGGCCAATTCTACAAGCGAATCATCTCCTTCAGGCTTTACCAAGGGAAGTTCGCAAGCGGCCAATAAACCGCTTTTGACGCCCAAGTGTTTGGGACCAAAAGCATGAGGCAGCAGATCTTGCAAACTTGCGGCATTGCGGTTAGGAATGGTTACAATCAAACTGTCGGCACAAGCCAGCTCATTAAGAAACTGACGGCAGGAACCGCACGGTTCGGCAGATACCGCTAAGGCAGCAATTCCTTGCTCGCCGTTGCACATGGCATTGGTTACGGAAGACTGCTCACTGTGTACGGTTTGGGATAAATTATCCCCGCTGAATTCCATATTTACGCCCAGATACAAATCACCGCTCAGGCCCATTACACAAGATCCAACGCAATAATTGGAAATTGGCACGACCGGAGCGGCGTATTTACAAGCTATAGGAATCAGTTCAATCATTAGCTGAGCTATGGTAACACCAAGTTTCTCAGCCAACTCTAAAGCTTCATTGACTTTAATACGGAAGGGATACGCTGGAAGCATTCCCTGCAGCTTTTCAGTTACTTCGGACGAAGGGCTGATTACTTTGGAACAGCCCTCCAGGAGACCAGAAATACTCATGACACGGCTCCTTCTTTTAAAGTTGGAAAAGTATTATACTATATGTGCAAACTTTTGTACATAGTCAAGGCAGAAAAGCTGTATTTTTTGTCTGTTTTACACTACATTGCACCGCCCCAAATGAGCGGTTCAGTGCTCATTTGGGCGCGATAACCTACCCTATCTATTCCGCGCCAGATTCGGCTTCCATGACCGCTTGTTTAGCCTTATTTTTGGGAAGCTCTCGAAAATGAACCAAAACGGCAGCCTGATCGCGTTTGGAAAGGCCCAAATTATTCAAAAAGGCCAGATCGTTTGCCACTAACTTATTTAAGCGCAGCTCTTCTTCCAATTCGTCGCGCTGCACTCCCTCAACAATAATAACAAACTCCCCCTTAGGTTCTTCTTTCTCGTATTTAGCACAAAGCTCGACTAAGTTGCTCTGTAAACATTCTTCAAAGTACTTAGTTAACTCCCGACCGATAAAAGCTGCTCTGTTACCAAAAGATTTAAGCATAAGCTGCAGCGTCTCTTTAACTCGATGAGGAGCTTCAAAAAAGATCATAGTTCGCTCTTCTGCAGCCAAATTCTCCAAAAACTGACGGCATTCACTGCCGTGCCGCGGCAAAAAACCTTCAAAGGCAAGCCGGCGCAGAGGTAAGCCTGCAGCAGATACGGCAGCCGTTAAAGCACTGGCTCCAGGAATAGGTGAAACCGGCAGACCGGCTTGATGACATTTCAAAACTAAATCACGTCCGGGATCGGAAACAGCCGGCGTACCGGCTCCGGAAATTACAGCAGCTTTGGCACCATTTTTTAAAAGCTGCACAATTTTATCACCGGACAAATCGCGTCCTGATTCGCGGTAGGAAATAAGTTTCGCTTTTACATGGCGCTGTTGTAAAAGGCGCCGAGCCGACTGCACTTCTTCGCAGGCTATGTAGTCAACTTCTTCCAACACATGCCAAGCTCTGAATGTAAAATCATCTAAATTACCTATAGGAACGGAAACTAGATATAAAACACCGGGCTTAACTTCCATTTTAACCGAACTTTTATCTGTCGCTTGCTCAGAGCCGGAAACTTCTGAACCAGGAGAACTATCGGTATGGGAAACAACTGCAGATGTGCCGTCGGCTGCGAATACCACTTTTTTTACCTCAAAAGCTATTCTATTTATCTTTTAGTCGAGAATAACACCGCGGGAAGCGCTCATAAAGCGAATCTTCTGGAAAAGATCGTTAATTATGCGATCCCAAGTATAGCAGAAGGCAGTTCGGCGTCCTTCTTCCCTCAAACTTTGATTAAGCTTTTTGTCACTATTCAAAGTATGAGCATACTCTACTATTTCCAGAGGATTTTCAGTTTCGACCACTACACTATTAACTAAAGTTTGCGCGTAATCTTCGCCCGTTGCGCCGACAAACGCTAAACCGCCGCAAGCCATCACTTCTAAACCGACCAAACCGAAAGGTTCATGGCCTGAGTTAGCCAAAACACAATCCGATCCGGAATAAAGTACATTGATAAAATCTTCAGATACATAGAAACAAAGCTCTAAGATATCATAATCTTTCCAACGTTCCAATTCGGTCAGAATACTTTGAGCTGCAGCTTTAGCAGGCAGATGAATTTCTTTCCAGGTGAGTCCATTAAGATCGGCCTGACGTTTCACTTCCTGACGGTGCGGTTCTTTACCGCCTCGAACAATAAAAGCAGGCTTAAGTCCGCGCTTTTTCATAGCAGCTACTGCATTAACTGCCATAACCCAGCGCTTATCAGCATCGTAGCGTCCAACTTTAGTGAGCAGCATATTGGAAAAAATACCGCGCAATTTTTTTACGCTATTTTGATCGATAGGAGTATGTAACAAGCGGCTGGGTATACCATTATGAACAACAATAGGATTTATACCTAAAAGCCACATACGGTGCTTCATATAACGGCTTACGGTAGTTATGAAACACGAATCCTGCAGTTTATTCCAATCTATACCTTCGAAACCGTAAAGATTATTGGCATTCCACAAGATGACCGACCGCTTTTGCAAACTATACTTTTTTAGCAGCTCGTTTAAATTTATTACAGCGGGAATGGTCTGCCATTCTTCAGCCAACACAACCGTAGTTATTCCCTGCCGGGCTGCAGGAGCGATGATTTTCTCTACTAAAGCTGTCGGTATGGATGAAGCATAATCTTCTACTTTAGCGTTTTCGGCAACATAGCAACCACCGGGGTTGGCAGCGCTAATCCATTGGCACCACCGGTGCAACACCAACTGCCCCTGCCTCTCTTCAGCAGGCAGATCGGGATTGCCGATAAAGTAAAGATGAGTCTGATACCCCCTAGAAGCCAAACAGCCGCAAAGTTCTTGAGCTCTTATTCCCAGACCTCCGGCCATAGAAAATAGGTCGGGGCCCTCAAAAGACAGCATAACAAATTGAACTTTTCCGGTGCTGAATATGGTCTGATCACTACTACACATGGGGCCGCCTCTTCTAAACAGATAGCAGATAATCCCTTCATTTAATTAATTGCGTTTTCAACTTTTAGCAATAATAGTCCAAATATTAACAAAAATGGGACAAATTACCGCCAAAATTTACTTTTTTAATATTATCAGCCATCTTTTATACATAAATACTAAAAATATTTATGCATAAACAAAAAAAATGGATAGAGGCTTAACTAACATGCAACGTCTGCGCGTCATCCCGCTTCATAAAAGCACAAAAAAAACGGACTGCCTGCGATCTAAACTCAACAGACAGCCCGACTGACTTATAACAGCATACAAGCTACTTTTCGGAATTTTCTTCTACGCTACTCTCACTGTCTTCGCAGCAATCGTCATCTTCTTCACTATCCGAACAATCATGACTATGACCGCAACAGCAGCAGTCACCGTCGCATTCGTCGTCGTCATCATCGTATTCATAACAAAGATCGAGAGCCTTGACCGGTTCCAGATTGTCATCTAGGATGCCAAGCAGGCCGACCCAATAGCTGCTGACAGTGCCCACTACAACTTGGACGGCTAAGTCGAGGTATTCTTCGTCTACTTTTTCATCTACACCGAGCAAAATATTAACTTTGAAACTCAAAAACGGCTTTTCGGCAGCCAAATCGAGATCGAAGTTGCCTATTTCGATGTCGCTGTTAGCTCTGATAATAAATTCACTCAGGGCGGCTAATTTACTTTTATCTATTGTCAGAGCAGAAACGGCCTGTAAAGTGACGCTACATTCACTGACAAAGAAAGAAATATCGATGGTACTGCGCTTTTCCTCGGTAAGTTGCTTTTTGAAAGAAAAAATTAAGCTGTCTTCATCGAAATTGAACTCTTCTCCGCTCTCTTTAAGGAACTCTTCAATATCTTTAAACGGTTTTTCTAATTTATTACTCATAATGTTCCTCCGCATGGTTAGATGCTATCATAGCCTAACTCAAAACACAATTAACCCAAAAAATTGTTTTATATTAAACATTAAGAATTGCTTTATCTAAAAAACTGCCTTTCAACCTACGATGAAATTTTCTTCGTCATCGTGCAGATCGCAGTTGATCGCGGCTTCTTGAGGCGTAAGTTCTCCAGACAAAACGGCAGCTATACCTGGACTGTACTTATCAAACATAGCCAAAGGCATATTAAAAGTCAGATCGATTAAATCGTAAGAGGGAACGGCTCCATCCTCCAACTGTACAAACGATTTGTAGCGAATTTCACCGCTTTCCCAACTAAGTTCAAAATTGCCGAATTTAAGTCCGAAATTTACTATAGTCAGAAATTGTGCCATCTCTGCCAAGCACTTATCGGCAGGATCAGGGTAAGAAGCGTACACGTAGAAAGAATCGTGGTCGGCTACAATATTATAGAAGAGATTGGGCGCAAACTTCATGGGCGTACTGACATTGAAGAAGAAAATACTCCCCCCTTCGTCACTCTCTTCAGAAGCATATTTTAACTCTTCATCTTGGAGATACGATTTGAGAGCCCGTTCTATTTGCTCTAAACTCATATGCCATTATCCTCTGAACCGACAATACACCGAAGTAGCAAACCAATACAAAATTATACCGCCAGCCTAAGTTTTGCTATTCATCGTCTTTCTTGAGTACAGCTAAGAAAGCTTCCTGCGGTATATCTACGTTGCCGATACGTTTCATACGCTTCTTACCCTCTTTTTGTTTCTCTAACAGCTTGCGTTTACGAGTAATATCTCCACCGTAACACTTAGCTAAAACGTTCTTGCGCATAGCTTTAACAGTTTCACGAGCTAAAATTTTACCGCCCAAGCAAGCTTGAATAGGTACTTCGAACATTTGGCGAGGAATAACTTCTTTGAGACGCTCAGCCAAATCGCGGCCGGCCGCATAAGCCCGTTCGCGGTGAACGATAATGGAGAGGGCATCAACCTTTTGACCATTTACTAAAATATCTAAACGCACCAGATCGGACTGGCGACTGCCGCACAGTTCGTAATCAAAGGAAGCATAGCCGCGCGTTCTGGACTTAAGCTGATCGAAGAAATCGGTAATAATCTCCGACAGAGGCAGCTCATAGTGAATCATAGCTCGTCCGGGCGAAGGGTATTCCATGTCAAGAAATACGCCGCGCCTGCCTTGGCAAAGCTCCATAATTGGACCGACATAATCTTCAGGCACAATGATTGTAGCCATTACAATAGGCTCATCGATAGTGAGCTGCTGTTCGCCTGCTGGGAAATCGGAAGGATTCTGAATTAGCTTAGACGATCCGTCTTTGCCGCGGATAGTATAAATAACGCTGGGAGCAGTGGCGATTAAATCGAGATCGAACTCACGCTCCAAGCGCTCTTGAACTATTTCCATATGAAGCAGCCCTAAGAAACCGCATCGATAGCCAAATCCGAGAGCCACCGAAGTTTCCGGTTCCCATACTAAAGCGGCATCATTGAGCTTAAGTTTAGAAAGAGCGTCCCGCAAGTTGTTGTAATCGAGAGGATCGATAGGATAAAGTCCGCTGTAAACCATGGGTACAGCCGGACGGTAACCGGGAAGAGGCTCGGCAGCTCCGCCCTTAGCCAAAGTAAGCGTGTCGCCGACTCTGGTTTCTTCAATATTGCGTATTTGGGCCACTAAATACCCGACATCGCCAGCCTTCAAAACTTCTACCGGACGTGGTCCGGGAGTAAAAATGCCGACTTCATCAACTTGATATTCTTTGCCGGTACTCATCATGCGCACCATATCGCCCTTGCGCACTTGACCGTCAACAACCCTGAAGAAGGGAACTACGCCGCGGTATTTATCGTAACGGGAATCAAAAATTAAGGCTCTTAAAGGCTCATGCAAACTACCTCCGGGCGCAGGAATTTGTTTGACGATAGCTTCCATGAGGTTGTCAATACCCAAATTCTGCTTAGCAGAAACTAAACAGGCATCGGAAGCAGGTAGAGCCAAAACTTCTTCTATTTCATGGATAACACGCTCAGGGTCAGCAGAAGGCAAATCAATTTTGTTGATTACGGGTACAACTTCCAACTCTTGATCCAGAGCCATTTGGTAGTTGGCCAGAGTTTGGGCTTCCACACCTTGCGATGCATCAACAACTAACAGAGCTCCCTCACAAGCTGCCAGCGAGCGGGAAACTTCGTATGTAAAGTCGACGTGACCAGGAGTATCCAGCAAATTCAACTGATACAGCTCACCGTCAGCCGCTGTGTAATACAACGTTACCGGATGCGATTTGATGGTAATACCGCGTTCACGCTCCAAATCCATGGAGTCGAGAACCTGATCCACCATCTCACGTTTATCGATAGCATTAGTTCTTTCTAAAATACGATCGGCTAAAGTAGATTTTCCATGGTCGATATGGGCAATAATACAAAAGTTTCTAACGTGACTCTGATCCATAATTGAGTTTCTTGTGCTCTGTATAAAAAATAACAACCGACTTACGCCAATTTTTTCAGCCCGGCTGCAGCTGCCGTGCAGCTATGAAACTTTACCTTAACTTAGCCTTTTTTGCAAGCTCGGCTAAATTTTCCGTCCTTTATTGACTATAATTTAATCAATAAAAAAGCAGCAGATTGTACAGCGATTTAGATCCTACACATATCTGCCGCTCTGCACCGAGCTCAGTTTTTTCCCAAGTAAACTGATAAAAAAACTAAGCTCAATTTAATATACAATTCTATTTCACAGCTTCTTTGAGTTCCTTACCAGGGCGGAAAACGGGAACTCTTCTAGCCGGTATAGTAATTTCTTGCCCCTCACCGTTAACTAAACCGGGGCGGCGTCCTTTGCGCTCTTTACGATCGCGAATTTCAAAAGCGCCGAAAGGAATCAAGCGCACGTTTTCACCGTTTTTAAGGCGATTTACGATAACTTTCAGAAGGATCTGAAGCATTTCGGCGGCTTCTTTTTTATTGAGCTTGGCTTCGGCAGCAAAATCGGCTACAATTTCGCTTTTACCAACTTTTTTTCTCTTGTCATCACGGACTGAATTATTATCCATATTATCCTCCAAAGAATAATCTTTCCGCTGCCGCAAACGGCTGCCAGTTCACACTATGACCGAATACAGATAATAGCGGAAAAATGACTCCACAACAAATGGAATGAGCAAGCCTTTAAAAACTCAGTTAACTACTCACAAGTGAGAGAATTGCAGATGTTACGACCATGCTACTGCTCAATGACAGAAATATCAAGAAACAGAACCCGGCTTAAGTTACTCTTACAATCACAATCCATCCTTATTTTTGCCAACTTTGCCAAAAAAATAACGACCTGTATAATCCACTTCGCCTCATCAGGTTCGACCTGCACCAAGAGTTATAAACATTTATAAAACAACAATAGACCAGCGAAAATCTTGGCGCAGAGAATTTCCTCATGCAACTTGTTAAATGTTCACATAAAAACCGGGTAAAATCAACATTGTTATAAAAGAAGTTAAAGTTTTTTTTACAAAAATAACTTAATGGTATTCTCCATTTTTCCAATTATACACAATAATAGCTTTTTAATATGCATTAATCTGGGCAAAATGCTCTCATTAGGCCTTTCAACGCTGTGTTTTATATATAACTAAACAGTTTACAGCTCTGTTGTATAACAATTTTTCAGGGTCGCGGAACAGTCAAAGCTAACAATCAATTTGGTTAAGTTCAAAGCACCCCGCTACTGCGTATTATTAATAAGGCAGGATTGGACTCAAAATAGCAGAAAATTGGCGCTGTTATGCGTTATCCATTCGATTTTACTCTTACTCAGGCTCTGTATCAGGCCAAAATGAAGCGTCAGGGGCGCTACCCTACCGTATGCATGCTCGAGCCTCTCTATACTTGCAACTTATGTTGCCGAGGCTGTACTCCCGAGCGCCATACCGGAAAGTTAGCCGATCGCCTGAGCGTGTCTCAATGTCTGCAGGCTGTGGAAGAATCTAAAGTTCCTATTGTTTCTGTGTGCGGCGGTGAGCCTATGCTCTACCCGGAGCTTCCTGAGCTTTTGAGTCAGCTTATAGCCAGAGGCAAATATATCATTCTGTGTACTAATGCTCAGCTTCTCGATACTAAATTTTTTGGGATCGTACCTCCCGATCGCCATATTTTTGTCAATGTTCACCTTGACGGCATGGAGCAAACTCACGATTATGTAACTAACCGTCCCGGTACTTGGAAACACTCCATAGAAATGATTCGTGAGAGCAAACAGCGCGGTTATCTCACAATCGTCAACTGTACAGTTTACAAGGAAACTGACGTCGATGAGCTGGAAGAACTTTGTAAGTTGCTGACGGAATTGCACATTGACGGCATTTTAATTACTCCCGGCTATCAGTTTGAGAATGTACATGAGAACGTTTTCTTAACAGCTCAGGATACTTCCAATAAATTTAAACGTATTAAAGAGTTTGCCTACAAGTACAAAATTACTTCTACTCCAGCTTTCTTAGAATTTTGTGCCGGTGAGAGACAGCTGACCTGCGCTCCTTACTCCACAGTTAATTACACTCCTCACGGTTGGAAGGCACCTTGCTATTTAATTGACTCCACCGAGTATTACCCCGATTTTAAAACTTTTTGGAACAGTGTCGATTGGGATTACTGGGAGAAACATACTGACGCTCGTTGCGCTAACTGTCGCATGCATTCGGGCTTCGAGCAAAAAGCCGTCGAACAGGCCATGACCTCGCCTAAAGACATTCTTAAATTGGCTGCTTGGCAGTTCTCCGGCTAAAGCGTTTGGTCATTACGGCTGCAGAGCTTAAAAATGAAAGAATTTTTTGATGTTTTAACTTTGTGCTTCCGTGAATGGCCGGTGTTATTAAAAGTCAAAAAACTTTGGCAGGTTGAGCTGCTTATGTGGTTTTACTACTTGTTCCGCCTGCCAGGTTTAGACATTTGGCTGCAACGCCGTCTTATCGATCGTCCCGATGAAGATTTTCGCTTCGGTGATACCCCTTATCAAACCGGTTTAGCCATACTGCAGAAAGCTAAAGTAACCGCCGACGACCTGTTTATCGACTTAGGATCTGGGCGGGGTAAAATGGTTTTCTTAGCTGCTCTCGCCTGCCGTTGCCAAGCTATAGGCATTGAACTATTACCAAGTTACAACATACTATGTAACCGTATAGCTCGCAACATCGGTTTAGATAATCGAGTTCAGTTTCTCAACGATGACTTTTTAGAGTGCGATCTTACCGGAGTAAGCGTTATCTTTACAGCTTGCACTACATGGTCGGAAATGACTCGTTCACTGTTACTCGATCGAGTGGAAGAGCTGCCTAACGGAATACGCTGGATCTCCGCCGGCCAAGAGCAGCGCCACCCCGATCTTGAGTTGCTTGGCGCTGATCATTTACTATTCAGCTGGGGCTACGAAGACGTCTGGTTCTACGAAGTCAAGCATAAAAATAAGTAACTATTTGCTACCAACAAAACAAGCAGTCGGCCTCGTTTTTCGCAATGACCGACTGCTTGTTTATTTTGATATTGACAACGATTTGAAGCTAATTAACTGGCTCTAAAGTACCGTCTTGCTTTACTAAGTACTTTTTGCCTCCCCACTCTACAGTATTGCCTGCAAACGCCAAAATCCATAAGACAAGATAAATAAAATCCTTTACATAAGGAATCAGCATATACTTTTTATCAAAAAAACGACCGTAATTTTCCGAAAAAACTCCCCAGCTGTAAGCAAAGCTGATAAAGCGCAAAAACAGCCACAAGCCGGCCAAAATGCCGGCTCCAAAGGCAGCTTCAGGAGCAGCCGACATAGAAGTGAAAATAAGCAAAGAACTCCAGAATAATCCTTGAGTAATTAAAAAAGCCAAAAAACCTCCTGGGCGAGAAACTCGGTAAGTGCGCATCCAGCGAAGCTGGTGAGTAAAGTACTCAGTGAAGGACATCGGACCCACTACATCTTCGACAACTTCATTGGACAGCACAATGCGCTTACCGCTCTTGGCCGTTCTGAAGCCCAATTGATAATCATCGGCTAGATAATCTTTTATCGCTTGCAAACCGCCGATTTTTAAGAGAGTCTCTTTCTTAACAGCCATAACTGCTCCCAGAGCAAAATTTACTCCCTCTACTAAGCGGGCGACTAAAACAGAGGTACAGAAGTCGTTTACTGAAGCTCCTTCGCAAAGAGCTCCGAAACTGGGCATATTTTTAACTGTATATAAACAAGTAACTAACCCTACTTCTTTTGGACTGGCCAGATAGGAGATATCGCTCAGCAATTCAGGAGGAGCAATCATGTCAGCATCGGAGAGAACAATCAAGTCACCCTGAGCTTTTTCTTCAGCTTTTATACATACCGAAATTTTTCTGTTTAAAGCTGCAACACTTCCTAAAGAAATTTCGGTGTTCGTTCCTAAAGATAATAACTTTTGCTCGACTTCTAACCAATGCTCCTTATTTTGCCCATCTTCCAGAGCAAAAATAACCTGATTATGCGGGTATCTTTGCTCCACAAAACTTTTTAAGCAGGTAATTTCTGATTCTGCAGGTACCGTCCGCAAAGGTTTAATTTGAGAAACAGAAGGTGGCGTCTCGCAAGAAACCCAGCGGCGGCTATTTTCTCTAGCTTGGCGCCGCTCATTCTTAAATTGTCGACAAACTACGATAGTTATTACTAAATAGGCGCAAGAAGCTAAAGTGCCTAAAGCAAAAAACAGCAGAAAAAAATTAGCGGCATTAGTAAACATATAGAGAAGAGCCCTATTTTATGTCTTGATTTAAACGTCTGATAAATATATCCAGGAAAACGGCTAAATTTTTGGAAGCTTTGTCGCTATTTTCAGCCAAACGGCACAACCTAGGGATAATTATCGGGCGCTTAAGAACTTCAAGAATAACTTTACACTTATTAACTTGGCCGCTGTCTTCCTCGGAAAGTTCATTAAAGTTCAAAGGCATAGGCATGGAAGCCTCATCGCTTACGGCTTTAACAGCGCACCAAGGTAAATTAAACTTTTGCGCTGCCGCTGCAATAGCCCCAGCTTCCATATCGACAATTTCGGCACCAAAACGGCTGAGCAAGCGAGTTTTTTCCCTTACAGTGCCAATTACTTTAGCACTGGTAATGGCCTTAACCAAATCGATTTTGGAACCAGGCACCGCTTTTTCTTCCTGAAAAGTGCGCATAATTTTTAAAGCAGAATCAGCAGGCTGAACGTAAACAGTGTTAAGCAACGTTTCTATGCCCACAACTTGTCCGGCCCGCAAACTGGCTGAAAGAGCTCCGCAAAAACCGGCCGAAATTAACAGGGCAGGTTTGAAGCGCCGGATAACTAGCTGAGCCGACTCTGAAGCGTGCTCATACCCCATACCGCTCAAACATACTAAACAATTCTGTGAATTTATCTTCCAAACTACGGGCGAAGAAGTAGCCAAACCATCCAGCTGAACGCCACTAAGCCAATCAACTGAATACAACTTGAGAAGCGGCTGAACTTCTTCCGAAGCGGCCATAAAAATCGCCGTCAAACCTTTGCTGCTCATAATCTTTTTACTGCTGCCTCATCTATTTAATTTTTATATTTTTTTTGACATAACCGTTGTCGGCGAACCATTTGACTGCTCTCTCTAAAGCCGGACGGATGGGCTTAGGCTCATAACCTAATTCGCGCCTGGCTTTTTGCCAACTGAAGTACATAAGCTTGCGAGCCATTTTCACACCTTCCAAAGGAACATCGGGCACTTTGTGAAGTCGGCTGCAAATAAATGTATCTACAGCACCAACAGCATAAGCAAACCACAGGGGCAGCTCGACAACGGGAGCTTTCAAACCGGATATATCCGATAATTCCAAAAGGATTTGCTGCAAAGTCATGTCCCAACCGCCTAAAATATAACGTTCTCCAGATTTTCCTTTTTGGGCAGCCAAAATGTGACCTTGACAGACATCCTGTACATCGACTAAGTTTAGACCAGTATTAACATAAGCCGGCATAGCTCCGTTTAAAAAACGGGTAATTATTCTGCCGGTATCAGTAGGTTTTATATCGCGGTCACCTATAGGCGTAGAAGGATTGACAATTACTATATTTTGTCCCTGAGCAGCAGCTTTAAGAGCAACCTGCTCAGCTAAGAATTTAGAGCGCTTGTAATGGCCAATCATATCTTCTAAACAGACCGGTTCGTCTTCATTGCCTGGGCCTCCATTTTTAGGCAACCCGACAGCAGCCACAGACGAAGTTACTACAGTACGCTCTACTCCGCCTTCCCGGCAGGCTATCAACAAATTTTCTGTGCCCTGCACATTGCTTTGATAAAGCTCATTTACATTTTCAGCCCAGAGACGGTAGTCAGCAGCACAGTGAAAGACCAAACGGCAACCTTTGACGGCAGCTTTTAAAGAGTCGGCGTCGCGCAAATCGCCCTGAACGTATTCTATATCTAGACCTTTTAAGTTAGCTAAATTCGAAGAAGGACGAACCAAAGCACGCACTTTGCGTCCACGATCGAGCAGACACCTCACTAAATGACTGCCCACAAAACCGGTTCCGCCGGTAACTAAAACACACATGCGCTCTATCCTTATTGCCTTTCTAAATTGTCCAGCTGACGCCTTGCAGGATGGGTTAAATTGGCACCTATTGCGAAATACACTAGATAAAAAAATTTGATGCTGGCGTCAAAAACAAAAAAAATGGGCTGAGTTGCCTACTACTGTATAACAAACCAGCCCATAAAATTTTATAAAGCAATGGTTATATAAGTAGAACAGTCAATTCCCGGCAAATTTTCAATTTCGTTCACACCCAAAGTATATATATTATTGGCAGTATCTTCAGAAACGACAAGACGATAACTCAGCTTATCATCGTTGCGAGTAAATTTAGGAGTATTGACGCTAGGTGATACGTAAGTCTCCGGATACTCAGGAATAATTGAAGAATCTATGCGATCCCAATCGCTCAATATTTCCTCATCTTTGTTGAAATAGCTGCCCACTATCGAAAGCTCTAAGTCAACAGGATTAGTGATCAGAGAGTCTTCCAGATCTATATAATTGCCTTCATTGGTCAACATGCCCAGAAATACCTTAGCGTTTCCTTGGGACAATTTAACACTGATAGAATCTGTTTTGGCTTCAGCTGTGCCGGGAAGCTTCACTTCAGCATTAACTCTTGCAATCTGATTAGCCTCTAAACTGTTGAAAGATACAACATTGTTGTCAACCGAAGCTGTACTTAAGCTGCAGCTAAAGGAAGCTTTGTCTGTCAGATCTTGAGGATCGGGCTGAGGACCTTTACTGGTGTCATCAGTATATACGCCCATTACTTTGAAAGCTTCTTTAGATACGGCTATAGAATATTCAGTATCAGCCTTAGTAACCTTCTCTTTTCCTAAGTATACATCGGGCACAATTACTTCGCAGCTGTCGTCATTCTCATAATAAGTTCCTACGGAAGGATACAGCACAATGTGACTGATGGTGTTATCAGATACGGTAAGCCGATCGAAATTGAATTCGATATCTCCGTCTCTGACAGGCAGAATGGCCTTAATATCATATTCGCCGTATTTGCTGGCTTCGTAGCAGCCGGAAGTAATATTACTTTCCAAACTGTGATCAGTGGAAGATTTTATAGGCTTCAAACTTACATCTTGATCGTTTTCTTTGAAGTGGACAAAATCGGTTACACGATACAGTTTATCAGGAGCATCACTGATGGTGATGACTGTATCTAAAGCGATATTGCTACCCTTAGTAAAAACCCCGGAACCGCTGCAGCCCACCATTTCGACATTTTTTAATTCCCTTATTTCAGGATTGTCGACCGAAGCGGTGTAAGCAGAAGTCCACTCAATATCATTAAGACCGATATCTACAATTTTGTTATTATCGTCGTAATAAGCCGCCACTACGGTTTGGGCGGCTATAGGTACTTCATGGACAGTTAAGGAAGCTTGTTTAACTTCAGTGCTCTGATGAGGAATTTGGTATAATTTACTTAAAAAGACTGTGGAATTCTGAGCATCTAAGAAGCTGTACTTCACAGATGAAGCTGTATTAGGAATTTGTGTGCGCCCTGAGGCCTGCAAGGAATACTCAAAAGTTACTCGCCCCACTTTATAGCTGGAGCCGGATCCGCCGTTGTCATCACTGTCGCTGCAGCCGGCCCCCATAAGACTGACGGTCAGAGCCAAAGTTGCAAAACCAAATATATTCTTCATTCTCTTCATAACAATAATTTTCATCCCCTCGGAAAAACTAAACATGTTCGATAACGACTGTCATTTCAACCGGTCTGATTGTTCATCCTTTTTACGGCAGAAACGATCGTCAGTCTCGCCTGGCCACCGCAATTCTACCACTAAAGATATTTTTAACCTGCACTTTTTATTACCTTACGCTATCGGCAGTTGCTTAATTATCGCTATCAGTTAAAACCCAATCGGGCAAAAACCCAATCGGGCACAGGAGGAAGTTGAAAGTTTTCTATAGCGGGCAAAACTTCTTCAGGGCTGTTTACAGTGACAAAATAGCGGCCGTAATGAAGAGGCAATACTCCCTCTTGGTAGGCGTGCTCCATAAATTTGAGCAGGTCATCAAAAAAGCCGGCGCTATTGAGCAACACGATCGGTTTGCGCACTTTCCCTAAAGAACTTAAACAAACTACCTCAAAAAATTCATCCAAAGTGCCGACACCGCCGGGCAAAATCACAAAAGCATCAGATTTTTCTATCATCATCGTTTTGCGTTCAGCCATATTGCTAACAATATACTTCTCGTCTAGAGTGACAGAACATATTTCACGATTAGTTAAAAACTTAGGCATTATGCCGATAATGTGACCTCCAGCCGCAGCCACGCGGCCGGCTACCAACCACATAAGGCCGACGCTAGCTCCTCCGTAAACCAAAGTATGGCCTCCTTTAACCAAACAATCGGCTAAAGAAGCGCAGTCTTTACTGATTTGTTTATTTTTAGGCTCGGATGAGGCACAGAATACACAAACATTGAACATTATTTTCACCTCTGTTAGACTGTAATTATATCTTTCACATTATTCTTACTAAACTCTTGAAAGTACCGGTACTAAAAAAACATGATTCCATGCATAAGACCCGTTTCTTTTTCAGAAATGAAAGACATTTACGAAAAGTATTCAACAATAACTTTCCCTCCGGAGGAGCTTGAGCCTTGGGATAAAGTGGCGAATCTTTTCGCCCAAAATCGCTACTTAGGATGGGGCCTCTTTAATGAACGGCAAGAACTGTGCTGCTACGCTTTTTTCAGTATTTCTCCCTGTGGACTCCATATGCTGAATATGCTGGAAACTATGCCTGACAAACGAGGCTTAGGCTACGGCCAACAGATTCTGACGAAAATGAAAGAACACTTTGCGCCTTCTCCCATATTCATTGAAGTAGAAGCTCTGGAAGCAGCTGTAGATGAAGCAGATAAAACTATGCGCGAACGGCGTTTAAATTTTTATTATCGGCTGGGAGCGGTCGACACTTCCATACGCGCCTCATTGGGAGGCATGCTGATGTATATTTTAGTTCTCAATAAGGAACCGTCCGAACTTAATATAAAGGAAGTGAGCCGAGAGTTAAGTTCGCATTATTTGGATATATACAATCCGAATTCGTGCATTCTACAATAAATGTACAACAATTACAAAAGACAAAAATTATAGTCGATAAGTATTAATTATTTATTGAAGTCGTTTTCCTATTTTAGCCACAAAAAAAACTCGGCCCTCTGTCGTTGATATGCCCAAGAACAGAACCGAGTATTTATAGTTCCGATTCAGTGCTGAGCGCAATCAGTGTACCAGCACTGAATAAAGTTTTGTCGAAGAACTTGCCGACTTAACGCCAAGAGTCGTGCTCGCGCTCCTTGCTGCGGCGCTCACGCTTATTGCGGCCGCGTCCGCCAGAACTTGGCGGCGGATACATATCTACGTAGCTGGACATGTCAAAATCTGCGTCAAAAGAAGGAGTTGACGGGGTGTAACTATTATTTGAACGTGACGTGTTTGAACGGCTGTTGTTATAGCTGCTGCGCGAGCCGCCGGAACGCGAAGCACCGCCATTATTAGCGCGATAGCAGTCGGAGCAATAGACGGGACGGCCGTTAGTAGGTTGGAAAGGAACTTGAGTTTCCTTGCCGCATTCAGCACAGACAGCACTGAACATCTGACGAGGAGGACGCGCATTGTTAGCAGCACTGCTCTCTGCGCCGCCGTTGCGGGGACCTTTGCTTCCGCCTTGCCCAGCCTTACGCGCAGCCCTGCAGCTGGGACAGCGGCGAGGCTCACTCGTAAATCCTTGGGACGCATAAAACTCTTGTTCACCAGCGGTGAACACAAACTCCGCGCCGCAATCGACGCATTTTAGGGACTTATCCACTCCGATTTAGATCTCCAGTATATTTTACAAAGGCATAAAAACTTCTTAACTATAAAGAAATTCTGCCTAGTAAGATTAACATTTTTGAAGGTCTCTTTCAATACTAAAAAGGGGGAAAAATATGTTCTAATTCAGAAGGAAAACAGTTTGCATCTCTAGACTACAGCTTAAGAAAACTACTTTATCTTAACCCGCCAGAAGACTCCTTCCTCTTAGGGGGGGTGAATAGTGGGTGGCTGAGTGGGCTTGAATCCGGGACAGCCATATACGGGAGCCTTCAGCGGGAAACGTGTCCATCGTGGACTGAACCAGTTTGCTGATGGCAGGATGGCTAACGCTGACGTAAACGGGACCGCCAACATACTCAGAAAAAGTAAGCAGAACTTCAATTTCGAGGAACTGTGTAAAGGGCTTTTGGGCAGCCCCTTGAGAATAAGGGTATCCTGACAGCTGACTCCTTCGGGATATGTTGTCAGACGTTAGTCCGTGTATCAAACTTCTCAAGAATCTCCCGCTTCTATAAGCGAGAGAGCTTCAAATTTCGAGGGACGGTACCTGTTCATGACTGTTTTAGGTCAAAAGAAATTACGTTACTTTACTTCAGCTGTTTTGGTCGGTTCTCTGCTTTCATTCGGCAGTCAGGCTTGCAGTAATAAAAATTCGGCCACTCCTTCCCAACTGCCGCCAACTACTCAAATAATTTCCGCCACTTCAAGTAACGGTAAAATTTCGCCGGATCTGCCTAAAACGGCTAGCCTCTTTGATGGCAGCAAAGCTTGGCATCACATTATCAGCCAAGTTGAATTTGGGCAGCGTTTTGTAGGCAGCGAAGGCTCACAAAAAACACGCCATTGGCTCAAAGAGAATCTAAGCGATCTCGGATTGAAAGTATACGAGCAGAAATTTACGAAACAAACTCCCGAAGGTCCTAAAGAGTTTGTCAATATTATAGCTTGTTTGGATCCGGAAAATACGAAACAGAGCGAAAGCTCCTCTGTAGACAAAACAGACAAAAATAATATTGAGCTGACTGGAGCAGAAACAGAATCGGCAGAATCAGCAGAATCAGCTTGGAAAGAAGAAGCTGCGCCTGTCAACCATCAAGACAACGCTTTGTCCTCCGTGTCGCAAGAACAAGAAAAGATCGCCAAACATACTGCTATAGTATTGGGAGCTCACTACGACACAAAATATTTTAAAGACTTTGCTTTTGTAGGAGCTAATGATGGTGCTTCTGGAACGGCTGTTCTGTTGGAATTAGCTAGAGTACTCAAAAATAATCCTCTACAAAAACACAGACTGCTGCTCTGCTTCTTCGATGGAGAGGAAGCATTTGCTGAATGGAGTGACGATGACAGCCTTTATGGGAGCCGTTATTTTGTGGAGAACTTAGGAACTGCTTATTCTCCTATTCCAGAAAAGACGGAAGATATTGTAGCTGCAGTAATAATAGATATGGTCGGAGATAAAAACCTGCAGATAACTTACGATACTATTTCCCATCCCCAACTGCTGGAAATGCTCTTCAACAAAGGAAGAGAACTTAAGTTCGTCAAGCAGTTTAAACGTACCAATGTCGGCGCTGTCTCCGATGATCATCTCCCCTTCCTGATAGCTAAAATTCCGGCCGTTAATATTATTGGTTTTAACAACAATGAAAACGGCCTATACCCTTCTTATTGGCATACTCAGGAAGACCATTTAGACAAGGTTTGCGCCGACAGCCTCTATGTGGCCGGCTCGACGGTAGATCTGCTGACCAGAGACCTAGACGCTATTCTGGAATAGCCTGACAGTGAGGACAACAGACGCTACTGCGTCCGCCGATTGTTTTTTTAATTAATTTCTCTCCGCAGACCGTGCAGGGCTGACCACCGCGTCCGTAGACTTTTAACTGCTCGGCATTGCTGCCTTTGTTGCCTTCGGCGTCACGATAATCGGAGAAAGTTGTGCCTCTATTATCGATGGACTGCTGCAAAATAGGCTTAATAGCGGAAAAAACTGCGCTTATTTCACTAGGATTGAGTTCTTTGGCCGGTTTCTCTGGGTTAACGCGGCTGGCAAAAAGTACTTCGTCGGCGTATATATTCCCTAAGCCCGCCACAATAGATTGATCTAATAAAGCGGTCTTTATGGCCCGTGAAGTTTTTTTCAAACCTTTGGCTAAATTTTCCTCGGTAAAATCGGGGCTAAAAGGATCGGGACCTAAAGAGTTTAGCTCTGCCGAGCTATCAAGTTCTTCAGTTTTATATAAATACCACTTTCCGAATTGGCGTATATCTCTGTAGCAGAGAGAACAACCTTCATTTAAGTAAACAACAATATGAGTGTGTTTATCTGGAGCAAATTGCCCTTGAGCCCTTTGCAACCCGGTTACAGGATGAACGGAAAATTCATTGTTATCAGGCAATTGACTGTTGCGAAAAGTCAGTTGCCCGGTCATTCCCAGCCTAACCAGTACGGAATATGTGCCTATATCCAAAATTAAAATTTTTCCTAAACGACGCACCGCCGCAAATGTCTGCCCTTGAAGAGCCTTTTCCAGCTCCTCTGCATTGATGTTTTTTAATAATTTAGGAAGATTGACTACAATTTTTTCTATTTTTAGTCCCGGCAGCTTATCTTCTAGACCACGACGTATAGTTTCTACTTCAGGCAGCTCAGGCATAATGTAAAATTTCCTTTTCTATTTGCTCAACAGGCAAAACATAATCTTTTTAACAGTCTGTCAAGAAGTGCAGCTTCAAATACTCTTGTAAATTACCGCCGCCTTAATAAGCTCCTTTATGTCGTTCAGGCTGCGTATTTTACTCAGACGGCGCATGACAAACTTAGGGCGCAAGTAAAAACGAGTATACGCTTCCTTAAGCATATCGTGCAGCTTTTCCTCATTCCAAAGTTCTGTTTCTAGAACAGGAAAATCTTGGCGCGACTGTTGCAAAAGAGTGTACTTCTTCCAATAATCGGCATCAATTAACCCTAACTCGCTGGCTTCACGGAAAAGCTGAGTGGCCGGCAAAGGAGTGGTAACAGAAAAAGAAGCGTAATCTAAATTCAATTCACAAGCTAAATTGACAGTATCGTTAAAGGTTTCGAAATTTTCCCCTAAATAACCGATCATGAAATAGCCGCGTGTTTCGAAACCGTACTTTTTAGCCCAACTGACCGCCTGGCGCACCTGATCGTGAGTTATGCCCTTACACATACGCTTCAAAATTTCCGGATTGCCGGCTTCGACACCGAAATGAATGCGCCGTCCGCCTACTTCACGCAACGTTTTAATCATGTCTTCAGTTACAGAATCGACTCTGGTGCGCACATCAAAACTGACTTTAATGTTGCGCTCTTTAAGCAAACGACAAATATCAAAAACTCTCTGCTTTTTTAAAGTGAAAGTTTCATCGAAAAAGACTATTTCTTTAGCTCCGTATTCTTTTACATACAGCTCAATTTCGTCGACAACACTCTTTGGAGAACGGAAACGAACCCCGGAAACTCCGTTGTATATTTGACTACAGAAGGCGCACTTAAACGGACAGCCCCGACTAGTAATCATAGTAAAGAACGGACTTTCTACAGTTAAAGCGTGATATAAATCGCGCTGCAGTAAGTCGATAGCGGGAAAAGGATAACTGTCGATGGAATCGAACTCGGCGCGCGGTTTGTTAAGCTTAACTTCGCTGCCTAAACGAACTACCGTGCCGTCAATATCGTTCAGAGGTTCGCCGACACTGTACTTCTCTAAAACTTCTCGCAGAGTTTCCTCACCATCACCAATAATGCCTATATCGAACTCAGAAAAGGACAGGCACAGCTCAGGATAAATTGACAGATGAGGACCGCCGACAATAAGTAGCGATTTAGGTAGCACCTCTTTGATAATTTTAGCTGCCTCTACCGTAGAAGGCCAGCCAGCACTCATAGTAGTGAGAGCTATTACTTCCGGCTGTTCCTGCTGTAAGTAACTTCTGAAAGCTTCTGGAGAAAGTCTTGAAGCATTGGCATCAAGAAACTTAACCGGAAAGCCCAACTTTCTGGTAAAAGCCGCTAAGTAGAGAATGCCCAAAGAAGGCAGCACTTGCAGCGAGCGCTCAGCTTCGTCGGGGATCGGTCTAATATTTACGTCGTGATACTTTAAAAAAAGAACAGTAGGCTTGTGCGCAACCTTATCCACCGGAATAAACCTCTGAAAATAAAAGCGATACAGGCGGAAAGCCCGGACCGACGCTTCAATAACGAAAAAGTCCGCCACTAAGGACAATCTGCTTGGAGCAGAAATATTCTGTTATATCCGAGGCTGAACTCCTCTAAAAACCGATGCTAAACAACTTGGAAATATTAGGATCTTTTAAAGCCTGCGCCCTTGCTTGCGGGCAGTGCCAACAGCATCGTAAATCATTTTGCGCAGCTGATCGGGCACCATTTCCGGACCTTTATCCTGCATGGCTTTACCTAAAGCCAAGGCTAAACCAGGTTTAGAAGCTACACGTATAGCCCTTTTTATTAAATCTTTGGACTTTTCGCCCTTCTTTCCGCCTTGAGGAGCTGGACCAGCGATTTTCCGGAAGACATCTTTGTAATTGTACTCACTCTCCCAGAAACAGTTTTCAATGTCTACTTCTTTCAAAACGGTAATTTTACCCAATTTGGATGCTTCAGCATAAGGACGAGCTATTTTACCGTAAGTATGGCCGGCTTTATCGCCATCGGCCAGGAGATGCCAACCGATGCCTAATTCATTGGCCAAGTTGGCCAGCGGTCCCAAACCACATTGAGCAAACTCGACAAGTTCTATACCTTCACTCCAAAGATCGAAGCCCAAAACTCTGGCTATTTCAGGAAGCAGCCAACACTCAGTTTCACCTTCAACTAAAAGCCAGAAGCGCATAAAGAGAGCGGCCCCTCGGCGAATGCGCAAATGGTAAGCTATGCGGCGCAAATCGTTAATATGAACATGACCTGAATTAACTTTATAAATGCTGGCAATACCCTCAGAAGAGCGCACCATACGGCGAATAGAAGTTAAAGGTACTGCTGAAAGCAGATCTGAATTGTTGGTTGAAAGCAGTCTTTGCGGAGACATACGGTCAATTAAACTCCACACCGAAGTCAGCATGAGCGGGTGTAAATAAGCTTCTGGATCTTCTACGGAGAGAAGCGGATAATAATCGCCGCTGCCCTGATTAGCTTCATCGAAACCTTGAGCCTGAGCTTTGAAGAAAGAGTCGGCAAAAGCTAGCATAGCTAAGCTGCGTGCACCGGTGCCACGCAACAGAGCACTGAAGCGCTCGTAGTCGTCGCTTTCTCCACTGTCTCCCTCTAAAAGAGGATTTAGCGTGGACAAAGGAGCCTGAAGCCTCTCTTTTATAATTTGGCCGTCTCTTTTTTGTGAAGACAAGATCCGCGTGTAACGATCGAAATTTCCGCGAATGTCTTCGTCTTCGGAAATTTCGCTGGCTTCATCTACTGCAGAATCGATGCGTTCCGTTTCATCATCGGCATTATGTACCAAAATTTTTTCTAAATTGTTGAGACTTCTTTCCAGTTCATCACGATGAGAGGCAATGAATTCTTGAGCCGAAAATTCCGCATTTTCAGTGAGCTCAGAATAAGCTTGGCTAAAGAGAGAGTCTACCTTGTCTTGAGCGGGCCGCTGCTCTTGGCCGCTGCGGATCGGAGGCAGCAAAGCACCTGGACGAATGCGCAAAAACGGACAGACTGTCTTGATAGTTTTTAGATACTCTAAAGGATTATCTAACTCTATCCTGTTGTGAGAAGCATCTTCAAAATAGTACTTAGTGAATACTTGACTGCCTTCCCGTATAGCTTCTACGCACAAATAAAAATTGAGTACTCTAGCAATACGGCCGCCACGTAGCAGTAGGTCAGTCATAAAAACATCTTTTTTAAACTTTTGCAGGCTGCTGTAAGAAGCGCAAGCTTTTTGCTCCCATGCGGCAGAAGCCGTTTTATTATCTGCAGTTTCGCACTCGCTGTTTTGCTGTTGACGACGGAATAACTCGCTGGCTTCATCGGCTCTCATTATCCGGTCGGCATCGTCGGCAGTTCCCTGAGTTAGAGGCGCTATCAAGGGCTCAGAGTGATTGCTGGAGAAGCTGCCGCCGAAACCGATGACAATGCGCATATTTTTGGTTTGCAGATCTTCTGATTCGGAGAATTTACTTTGATAATAAAAGGTTTCCCGATTGCGATGGAAGTCGGAAGCGCTTATATCGAAGCCGTCTTTGGGAACGTTGCGCCCCAATACAGCCTCTAGGGCATTAAGAATACTGGATTTTCCACAGCCGTTCTCACCAATGAGAACGGTGACGCGACTCTGAAAAGAGATGTCTACCTTCTTGATGGAACGAAAATTTTCAATAAGCAAGCTACGTACAAACACCCTTCTGCCTTCGTTGCAGTATCTACTTTTGCCTTTTTCAAATTTTGGATATTGTACTTTTAAGTACTCATAAGCGAATTTGCTTTATTCCAAACTTGTTCAAATGACTGCAGCTAAAAAGCTAGTGAAGGAAAAAGCTTTCATGCGGGCAAACAGGGCAAACATATTTTAAGAACGGCAGGCTTATATACATATGCGGCAGCTGCAGCTTTTGGAACCGGGCAAAGCAGAGTTGAAAGAAGTACCTATCCCCTCAGCCGGACCGGGAGAAATAGTATTAAAAATACGCGCAGCTTTGACCTGCGGAACCGACTTAAAAACTTTTAGGCGCGGACATCCCAAATTTAAGCTGCCTATGCCTTTCGGCCATGAATTTTCCGGAGATATAGTCGAAATAGGCTCAGGAGGTGTAAAAGATTTTCAGCCCGGAGATGCAGTTATGCTGGCTCCTACCGCTCCTTGTGGCCACTGCTACTATTGTAGGCGCAATTTAGGAAATTTGTGTGCCTACACCATGGAGACAATGGTACACGGCGGTTATGCTCAATACATTAAGTTGCCCGCTCATGTAGCTGCCGTTAATCTTTTCCATAAACCTGATCATTTAGATTATTTTGCTGCCGCCGCTTTGGAACCGCTTTCCTGCGTAGTTTATGGTTCATCCTTTATCGAAGTTACTCCAACTCAGAGCCGTGTGCTCATTATCGGCGCCGGCCCCATAGGTTTAATGTATATCCCAATTATGAAGTTATTAGGAGCCAGATATATCACCGTTTTGGGCAGACGGGCTCTGCGGCTTCATTGTGCCGAACAGATGGGGGCCGATTGTGTTATCGATGAGAAGCAGTATAGCAAAAACGAACTTAAAAAAGTTTTGCAAGACGTTTTTCCTGGCGGCAGATGCGATATTATTATTGAGTGTACCGGACAGACTGAAGTTTGGGAACGGAGTTTAGCTTTGGCCGACGATAATTCTCAGGTTATGCTTTTTGGCGGATGTGCCGGAGGCACTTCGTTTAACCTTCCTTTGTCCGACATTGTCAAACGCGGTTTAAGCGTCAAAGGCGCTTTTCACTTCACGCCACAATATGTAAAAAAAGCTTACGATCTTTTGTTAAATAAAAATATAGATATTTCCCCTATTATTACAAAGAAAATGCCTTTAACTAAATATGATGAAATCATCAAAGAATTATTAAATGGAGAGAATATAAAAATCGGCGTGGATCCGGATTTTTAACCGTTATCCGGCTTTATAAGGATATATGTCGGCTAAGTTAAAATCATTTCTGTTTTCTCCGCTTTTCCGTCTGCTGACTGCGTTCATTTTATTGTTACCGCTTGTCGGTTATCTGAATTTGGACGAACTGCAGCGACTTCTGTCATTCTGTCGTTTTGACAGTTTAATTGTTGGCTGGCTTATCTTAGGAGGCGTAATTTTTACCGGTGCTCTATCTTGGAAAATACTGCTCCAAGGATTAGGGTCTCGTTTAAGCTTATTATCGTCTTGCAAAATCACTTTAATTGCTTACGCTTTCAATAATCTTATTCCCAGCGGAATTGTGGGAGAACTGTACCGAATAAATAAGGCCGAACAACAAAAAATACCTGTAATAAGTGCAGTTTTAGCCGTAATATTGGAAGTTTGGGCTTCCGCTTGTGCATTAGCGGTAGCTGCAGCTTGTAGCTTAATCTGCGCCAGCTACAATAATTTTTATTCCCATCCTTTCTTTATACGGCTGTCTGATTGGCTATCTACTAACTTAAATTTGTCTGTGCAATCTGATTTTTTAACTATTGCAACCGTACTGTTTGTGCCAGCTATTGGCAGTATTATTGCGGCTATTTGGTTAAGTCAACAGCTCCTTTTTAAAGCTTTACACATTCTCTGCTATGATAATATAACAAGCACAAATTATCACAAAATTTATCTATATATTTATCAGTTTATAAAAAATAAAATAGGATATTTTTCCGAGAAATTAAACATAAAATCAGATACTATTTATCATAATATTGAATATATAGTTAAGAACAAAAGATCATTAACTAAAAGTCTCTATTGTGCTGTAATTATCAACACATTTACATCTGTAAGCGAAGCTGCTGCTTACGTTTTTTTGGCAGAATCTTTAGGGCTACAAGCTAATTTTAGCCAGTTCTTCAGTACAGTACCTCTTTTCAGTTTTGTATCTTGTCTGCCTGTTTCAGTAAATAGTTTAGGTACTCAGGAAGCAGCAGCCATATTTCTTTGGCCTGGCTTGGGTTTTAACAATGAGGAAATTATTACCCTCTCGGCCTTAAATCACATCGGCAAATTGTTGTGGTCAGCGGCAGGTCTGTGTCTGTACAGTTTATCAACTCTGTTTATGAGTAGAAAAATAGACTCTGCGTTGTCGAAAGATAAAATAACTTAAGGCAAACAACCAACAGTAAAATTTTACTTAAGTTTTGCCTCTTCCAAGTTAAAATAGCCAGGCATTTTGTGTATATACAAATTTTAATTTTTATATTTTAAATAAAAAGGGGCGTATCTTCGTTCACAATACATAAAAAAATATGGACAGCGAGATTTTACTGTCCATATTTTTACGCCCAACTCTGGCTAAAAGGGATGTCCTCAAAGCTACTAAGAAGAACAGCTAAGGTTTAAATAAGATTCTTTTTCTGTCGTTATAGCGAGCTATAGCTAAGTTGATTAAGCGGCTTAAAAGCTCACCGTAAGGAACTCCGGAAGCTTCCCAGAGTTTGCTGAACATGGAAAACTGGGTAAAGCCGGGAAGAGTGTTTACCTCGTTAAGCCAAATGTTTCCCTTATCATCCATAAGGAAATCGATGCGAGCTAAGCCGTTAAGATCGGCAGCGGTCCAGGCTTTGCGAGCCAGTTTTTGAACTTCTATAATTTTTTCACTAGGCAAAGGAGCGGGAATCAAAAGCTTGGGAGCGCCGTCATTATGATATTTGGTGCTATAGTCGTAAAATTTACTGGTATAAGTAATTTCTCCCGGAACTGAGCATTCAGGAATATCGTTGCCAATAACTCCTACTTCGATTTCACGTGGCGATTGACAAGCGGCTTCTACCAACACCTTGCGATCGAATTTAGCTGCTGTAAGTAAAGACTGGCGCAGTTCTTCTTTAGTTTCTGCTTTGGTTATGCCCACACTGGAACCAGCATTAGCCGGCTTAACAAAACAGGGCAAACCGGGTTTCTTTAAAGCTTTTTCGATACATTTGTCTAAATTTGATTCAATAGAAGAGCGGAGCAAGGTAGTGCTAGGCAAAACAGGTAGACCGTTATGGGCCCATACATCTTTAATTAGAGCCTTATCCATGCCGAGAGCTGAAGCCATAACTCCGTCGCCGACATAAGGAATGTCAGCCATCTCTAAAAGTCCTTGGATAGTGCCATCTTCGCCAAATGTACCGTGTAGTACAGGGAAAATTACATCAAAATTAAGGTCTAATAAATTGTGAGAGTCTTTTTTGTACTCAAAAACGGAATGTCCTTGGTAACCTGGACGAATTACAGCTTCTCCCTCTTCGCTGTCTTCTACGACTCCTTTTTCCAAAGCTGCTTTAGCTTGACAGCCAACAATCCAACGACCGCTGCGAGAAATACCGGCTAAAAAAACGTTATAATGTTCAGGAGACAGAGCGGCAGCTACAGAGCGGGCAGACATCACGCTTATTTCGTGCTCAGCAGATTTGCCGCCAAAAACTACTAAAATATTAAGCTTATTATTCATAGCCGCCCCTTGTTCTATAGTAAAAGGCTCTAGCCTTCTGCATATGTCCTTTTTTCTTCTGTCCTCTTCTAGGCAGGTTTTCTTCTCTTGTCTGCTAAAAAAGCGGAAAAATATTTTAAGCGGATGTTTTTGCCGCCGTGTACTTGGCCCATGCTTCCGCTCTGGTTTATTTTAAAAAATGTTAGAAGCAAAAAACACTGTAGTAATTCTGTGCAGTCCCGAAGGCGAAGCCAACATGGGAGCTGCCGCCCGTTCCATGACCTGCTTTGGTTTAGACAAGCTGATTTTAGTTTCCCCTCGTAAACAGCCCGGCATAACAGCCCAAAATTGGTCTTGTCACGGTCTTGAAGTTCTTAAGGCGGCCCAACAAACGTCAACATTGGAAGAAGCTTTATCTGACGTAAATTTTGCCTTCGGTTTTACTCGACGCTACGGCAAAAAAAGACATAAGCTCTTGTCCTTACCGGATCTTAAAACTGAATTAGATGCTCACGCTCAACCGGGAAAAGTAGCTTTAGTTTTCGGCAACGAAGAATCAGGGCTGTCTAATGAAGAACTCGAAGGTTGCCATCGCTTGGTAACTATTCCTAGCGAAGGTTCGCTCAATTTGTCTCATTCTGTTTCTTTGGCTCTTTACGAACTTTTTGGACGCTCTCACAGTGTACCTGGTACTAGGCAGAAGAAACTGGCTGATGCAGATAAAAGGTTAAAATTAATGAAGGCTGTTGGAGGTTATCTGGCGGAAATGGGCTATCCGCCTCAACGCGGAGCTAGTAAATTGGAAGAGATAGCCAAGCTTAGCGATATTTTAGATCGAGCTCAATTGGAAGATTGGGAAATAGGTTATATTGGTGGATTGTTTAAACATCTTTATGTAAAATTTAAGGAACTGTCTGAAGTTAAAGAAAGATAAAATTTGCCGATTTTTCGGGATTTTTCCTTATAGTTGCTGTTTAATATCTACAAACGCTTTATTTTTTGGCATAATGCAAGTTTTTTATATACCAATCTAATTTTTAACTTTATTTATATAGAAAACTTAGCAGATCTTCTTAAATGTCATCTTGTATGAGTGTATCTGCATATATTATCAGGCTTAAAAATATTCAGCGTTTGAAGTAGAGATAGATAAGTTAAACTTTTATGTTTTCTGTCTGTGTTCGCTTCTCTAAATAATTTATTTATACCAAGGAGAGGTAAAAAATGACTAATTGGAAAAATTTCGCCGCTGTTATTATTTTGGCCGCTACTGTTTTTGCTAATATGCAGCCTGTTTGGGCCGACAAAGGGCCTGACAAAGCTCCTAAGTTTAACATGAAAGCTTGTCAATGTAATACTAAGTCTGGAGAAACATGTCGGTGTTTAGATAAAGATCGCCAAAAAGACTGTCGCTGTCAAGATAAGAAAAATGGTCCTGGCAGTAAAAAGTTTGATTCCAAACGAGATGGTAGGCAGCCTAATAATGTTGAACGTAAGAACGATAACCAATTCGGTAATCGTAATAACAAAGATGGTGTTCGTCCCCCTGAGCCGAAAAAGTAAGTTAAACATCGACATTTAATAGTTTATCGGATAGGAGTTTTTCCGAAAGATATCGGCGGCAGTGACTGTATGTAATATATAGTTACTGCCGCGTTTGCTTTATATACTTTGTAGGTATTTTAATTTTTATTATATCGATGTTAAGTAGTTGTTTTTGTTCTTTTGTTGTTTGTATTGCATATACTATGACTCAACTCAAGTAATTACAGCTTTGGTATTACAGTAGCGCAACTTTAAAATAAAAATAATATTTAAATATAGATATCGCTCCATGTTTTTTAAACTGGAGAAAATAGTTATAGTAGTCGCTTAAAAACTGAATAATTTCTTATTAGCCAGGAAAGCGGCTACCAAGATAATAAATAACCGGTAGTTTTTTGGGAGATAAGTCTGCTACTCTGTCAGTTAGCAGATTAATTAAAGCAAAAAATAGTTCCTGGAGGAATAATGAACATAAATAAATGGAAGAAAGCGGCTGCTGTGTTTGGTCTAGTTTTAGCAGCTGCAGCTGTACAGCCCGCTTATTCTGAAACCGATCATAATAACTGCTGTAATAAAAAAGATTGTTCTAAGCAAGCTGCTCGGTGTTGCTGTGCGGCCAAAGCTGAACAGACTTCGGCTAAAAGCGGAATAGTTAAAGAAGATTTTGATTTAAGCGTTAAGCCTAGTGATAACTTCTATGAATACGCTATCGGCGGTTGGAAAAAAGCTAATCCGATTCCTGGTGATCAGGCACGTTGGGGTACTTTTACTATTCTAGCTGATAATAACTATAAATTGCTCCACGAAATTTTAGAAAATGCGGCTGCAAATCCCAGCAACAGTTTGGAAACTAAGTTGGGTAAGTTGTATAAGAGCGGCATGGATCAAGCTAGAAGAGAACAAGTTGGCATTGCTCCTCTGAAGAGTGAGTTAAAAAATGTAGAGTCTATTGCCGATCAGACCGCTTTACTTAATATGATAGCTTATCAGCATAGTCGCGGTCTTAATCCTTACTTTAGTCTTGATTCCGCTCAAGATGACAAGAACAGCAGTAAAATTATTGCCACTATATGGCAGGCTGGCTTAGGTTTACCGGAACGCGATTATTATACTCGCACTGATGATAATTCCAAAAAGCTGCGCGCTCAATATGTTAGTTTTATTGATAGCATGTTCAGATTAGCTGGCTATTCTGCCCGCGAAGCTCAAAAAGCCTCTCGCAATGTTATGGATATTGAGACTCGCTTGGCTAAAGCCTCTTTGCCAGCTGCAGAGATGCGCGATCCGCAAAAAATGTATCACTTAATGAGTCAAAAAGAGCTTGATGGCTTGACTCCTTCAGTTGAGTGGAATAGTTACTATAAAATTATTGGTATAAGCGCTCCTAAAGAGATCAATGTCACTGGTCCTGAGTTTATGCAGTCGGTCAGTGCTTTGTTGGCGGATAAATCGCTTTTTGAAAAGCATAAAGATTATTTAGCGTGGCGTATTATCGTATCCGGTGCTCCTTTCCTTACTAAAGATTTTGAGGAGTGTTCTTTTAATTTTTACAGTAAAACTTTGCGCGGTATTAAAGTTATGAAGCCGCAGTGGAAGAGAGTTACTGGCGTAGTAGATAATTTAATGGGTCACGGTTTGGGGCAGCTTTACGTTAAGAAAGCTTTTTCTCCAGAATCTAAACAAAAGGTTCAGGATATGGTCAAAAATATCACGGCTTATATGGCTGATGATATTCCTACTTTAGATTGGATGAGCGATACTACCAAAACGGAAGCTTTAAAAAAATTGCATGCTTTTAGAGCTAAGATTGGTTATCCCGATGTACCTCGCGATTATTCTAAATTAGAAATTACCGATTCTTATTACGATAATATGCGCAGCGCTTCTCGTTTTGAAAAACAGCGTACTTTGGCTAAGATAGGTAAACCTGTTGATCCTAACGATTGGTATATGGCTCCTCAGGAAGTAAATGCTTACTATTCCCCTTGTGATAATGAAATAGTTTTCCCAGCTGGTATACTTCAACCTCCTTTCTTCGATCCTAAAGCTGATGATGCAACTAATTATGGCGGTATTGGTATGGTCATAGGTCATGAAATTAGTCATGGTTTTGATGATCAAGGTGCTCAGTACGATGGTCAGGGTAATTTGCGCAATTGGTGGACTCCTGAAGATAAGGTTAAGTTTGATAAGTTGACTAAAGGTGTTGAGGATCAATTTTCTTCTTATGTAGTTCAGGGGCAAAATCTTAACGGCAAGTTGGTGTTAGGTGAATCGATTGCTGACTTGAGCGGTTTAGCTTTAGCTTGGGGAGCTTACCAAAAATCGCTTAATGGCATCGAAGGCCAAATTATTGATGGATACACTCCGGCTCAGCGTTTCTTCCTCAATTATGCTAAAATCTGGGCTATAAATATGAGTCCTGAAATGGAGAAACTGCAAATTAATACAGATCCTCATCCTCCGGCAAAATGGCGCGTTAACGGACCGTTATCGAATATGGAAGTTTTCTTTAAAGCTTTCGATGTTCCTGAGGGTTCGCCCATGTGTCGTCCAGTCGAAAAGCGTAATAAGATCTGGTAATTGTTAGAAAAGGGCTCTACTTTCGATAAATGATAGTAGAGCTTTTTTTTCTGTGTTTTGCGATCTTATTTTCTCTAAAAAAAGCAAAAAAGAAACGCCCTGCTTTGTAAGCAGAACGTTCTTTTTTATTGAAAAACTTTTGAACAG
>JBJEGC010000002.1:0-14265 GCA_051874695.1 Candidatus Bruticola sp. | reverse complement strand
CGGCTGGATCACCTCCTTTCTACGGAGCTCGCTGAGCCTGCCTGAGGCGGGTTGAAGCGAAACTCTAGGTCGATCGCTTACACGTAATAAGCTATCTGGTTTGGAAGTTGCTGTTCGAAAGTTTTTCAATAAAAAAGAACGTTCTGCTTACAAAGCAGGGCGTTTTTTTTTATTGCTTTTTTCAGAGAAAAATAAGATCGCCAAACATAAAAGAATACAAAGTTATGGTCAGCGCAGATTCTGCCCTATATGTTTAGAAAAAACTAGTTTCAAAAAAACTTGATTTAGCTCAAGAAACTGCTTAGATGTAATTCTCTTAAAGAGTTTGTTTCCCAAAGTTGGTCAAAATGTTACAGACCATAATTAGGCCATCAAAAGTTCTTTTGCAAAGGACATAAGATATTACCAAAGTTTAGGAAGATTAGAAAAACTAAGTCAAGTACGCTCAAGCAAGCAGGATGGAAGTTGGACGAATAAAACCATGCCATCATCATCAACGGGCAGAAATATCGCTACCACCAGTCTTGTGAAGTTGAGGATACTATCGATTATGGATACTAAAATAAAGTCGCTAAGGATGTGCTTTTATATGTAAATAGGTATACCTAAACTGTCCCAGACATCATGACAGAGATAGAAATGCTGCAGAGAACATTTTTTTGAGAAGGATTTCGTATTTTTGAAGCTATTTGCAACACAAGACGGGCGGGGCGTTGCCCGTTAGGAGAGAAGGTAGAATGTTTTGTTAGCCAAAGTTCATAAGGTATTCTTCAATGACCCTAGAATCACACGGCTTTAGTCGTAGGAGTACGTCAAAACGATTGGTTATTATCAATAAATTGATATATCGGAAATAGTGGTATTAGTATGAGTAGAAACTTTATAGATAAAACTCGTGTTTTTGTACAGGGAGGAAAAGGCGGCCGCGGAGCTTGCTCTTTTGATAGGCAGAAGTTTGTACCTATGGGTGGTCCAGACGGCGGTGACGGCGGTCGCGGCGGTAGTGTTATTTTTTACGCTTGTGAAAACAGCAGCAGTCTTCTCGATTTTAAGCATAGATCTCATTTTAAAGCTAAACCAGGCGGTTATGGGCGAAGTTCTAATAAAACTGGAGCCAACGGAGACGACCTGCGTGTGCCCGTTCCAGTGGGTACTTTAGTTTACACTGATGAAGGCGGCGACTTAATCGCCGATTTAAGCGAACCAGGCGCCGAATATGTTGCTGCCAAAGGAGGACGTGGCGGCCGAGGCAACACACGTTTTGTAACTGAAATAAATAACGGACCCCGCGATCACGAGCTGGGCGAACCGGGTGAAGAGCGCTGGCTGCGTCTAGAGTTGCGTGTGGTGGCTCAAGTCGGCATTATTGGTTTTCCTAATGCCGGCAAATCAACTTTGCTTTCCTCTGTGACCAATGCTAAACCGGCCATAGCTGATTATCCTTTTACTACGCTTTGCCCGGTGCTGGGTGTATGGGAGCGCAATTACCGCACTTTAGTTTTTGCCGATATTCCCGGGCTTATTGAAGGAGCAGCCGACGGAGCCGGTTTGGGGCACGATTTTTTGCGCCATATTTCGCGCACTAAAGTTTTGTTGCATATTCTGAGCTTAGCCGATGTAGACAAAAACGATCCGTTAGCTAAATATGATCAAATCAGAAAAGAGCTCTCTTCTTACGATCCCGCTTTGGCCTTGCGTCCGGAGGTAGTAGCTCTCAATAAAACCGATCTTCCCGATAAAGAAGAGGAGCTGGAAGCTGTGCAAAAGGCTGCCGAGCAGCGCGGTCTCAAGCTCTATCCTGTTTCTTGTTACACCCGCATAGGTTTGGAAGAACTTATGCTTCACGTTTTTGAGACAGTGCAGCGGGCTCCGGAATTACCGGCGTTTGAAATTACTCCTGAAGTGGTGCCTGGTCCCGAAGATTTTACTATCAGTCGTGAAGATGACGGTTGGCATGTAGACGGCGTACGTGTTAACAAATTGGTGCGCATGACTAATTTAGACGAAGAAGAGTCTGTCAACCGCATGCAGCGCCGCTTCAATGCTTGGGGAGTAGAAATGCGTTTAGGCGAAGCCGGAGCTATTCCTGGCGATCCTGTGTTTATTGCGGGTCATGAGTTCAGCTACGATCCGGCTCCCGTTTGGCTTGATGATGCCGAAGAAATTGATGAGCCCGATGTCCGTCCGTCTCAGAAGGTACGTTTAGAAAGAAAAGCTTCCGGAGGTAATAAACGTCAGTCACTGGCCAGTTTAGCTGGATTGCGGGGCAGAGGGCGAAGTAAATATTAAGCGACTGCCGTATTAAAAAAAACTGAGTTCTCCCTTAGCAGCTGGGAAAACTCAGTTTTTTTGAGTGTCCATTAATAGTTAAATACTGTCCATTACTCTTATGTCTTTGGTCAGAGCAAAATTAGCTTCTTCTGAACCGACATCTAAAGTATGAACTTCTGTTTCATAGTGTTGTCTAATCCAGGTGAGTAGATTCTGCACTACAAATTCAGGAGCAGAGGCTCCTGCGGTAATACCTAAATTTTTTACTCCTTGTAGTTCGTTTATAGTTAAGTTGGTTACGTCGTTTATGAGAAGTGACTTCACACCGTGACTCATGGCCACTTCGGCTAAGCGATTTGAATTGGAAGAGGTGGGAGAACCGACTACTAAAATAAGATCGCACACTTTAGCTAATTCTTTAACAGCTTTTTGTCTGTTAGTGGTAGCAAAGCAGATGTCTTTAGCTTTAGGCTGCACAACGGAAGGGAAACGCTTTTTGATGGCATCAATCATAGTTTGCGTTTCATCGACAGCTAAAGTAGTTTGAGTTAAAACTGCTATGGGTTTATCTTCTGGAAGTTTAACGTTGTCTAAGTCATCGATAGTTTCGATAAGAGTAATGGCATTGGGGGCTTCTCCCATAGTACCTTCAACTTCAACGTGTTTACGATGGCCTAATAAAATTATATGGTAGCCGTCTTTGGCGTAGCGTTTGGCTTCAGAATGAACCTTAGTTACTAGTGGACAGGTGGCATCAATGATGCGCAAGCCACGCTTGACAGCTTTTTCGCGAATATCTGGAGAAACTCCGTGGGCGGAGAAAATAGTTACCGAACCTTCAGGTATAGCGTCAATATCGTCAACAAATATTGTTCCTTTGTCTTTTAATTCTTTGACTACGTGGTAGTTATGAACAATTTCGTGGCGCACATATACCGGAGCCTGAAATTTTTCCAGGGCAAAATTTACAATGGAAATGGCCCTATCAACTCCGGCGCAGAATCCGCGCGGTTGGGCCAAATAGATATGCATATTGGGTTTAAGGCCTTTCATGTGATGGCAACTCTAAAAAAATTTAATTATGTTCTTACAATGCTGGTACGTCAGCTTCTTGAGCTGTGCCTTACGGGTGGAGGATTTTTGTACCTACATAGAAATTCCCTCCCCGCCTTTGTAGTGTAAGATTGTTGTCTTTGTTTGGTTCTTATTTGCCGCAGCAAGTGCAGTTAAATATCGGTTGGCAGTTTTATATATTTAAAAAGGTTAAGCACAGGAGGCATACTGTTATGCGTGTTGGTCGAGCTGCTTTTTTGTCGGCCTGTATTCTATCGAATATTTGGGCAGTAGCGGTCAAAGCTGATGAAAATGGCGCCCATAATGTTTATCTGTCTCAGCAGACAACTATAAAACGTTCTGTGACAGAAGACGGTCGTGAAGTAACCGATATTACTATAGAACAGTCTGCAGGACAAACTGAATCTGGGAATAAAGCGGCTGCGGCGAAGGGAAAATCAGGCTATGATGCAGTGAAAGGTCCTCCTAAAGATGGCAATGAAGGAACCTATCCGACGGCTTCTTCTGCTGCAAAACGTTCTGGAACTTTTCGTGTTAAAGATATTCATGCTCCTAAAGACGGCAATGAAGGTACATATCCTCAGTACCGTCCTCAAAAAGCTAAAGCAGCAGATTCTGTTAAGTTGGGTAGTGAAGAAGTTCGTTTTAAATTGGGCGTGAAGCCATCTTCTGCTAACTCTGAGTCAGATCAGCCAACCGGCGTAGTCATGCCAGCTCCTTCCATTCCGGCGCCCAGTTTAGGAGATCCCAACTTTAAATACGATAGTGGCGTTTTGACTGAGCCGGAGCCTTCCGGGCAAGAGAGCGGCGTTCGTACGGTTGTAAACTCAGATAGTCAGGAGCATTCGCTACCTTTAGGAAGTTCCCCAAACAATGATAATGTTCTCAATGAAAACGGAGTTAAGGCTGTCCCCAGAGCTTTGAGCGTCCCTTTTGTTCCTAAAAATGTGCAGACGGTGACCGGTAGTAGTAATTATCCGGTTTCTGATCAGGAACTTAAAGAACTGTTGCAAGACAGCAGCTTAGTAAAAACTACGCCGCGTTATTTCATAGACAACTGCGCCAAAAATGCCGAAATAAATAAATATGCCAAAGCCAAAGTACGTTACAATGTAAGCTCTGTAAAAGGAGACAAACTTTTACTGTTGGCTTTTCATATGCCCCAACTTCCTGACGATCGTGGGAGGGCTGCGAAAGCCTGGATTTTAGACGGCCCTCAAGGCATACGCACTATCGACATGCGCGATCTGCCTACAGGCGTTTATCAGATATGTTCCCTTTCTTTAAATAAAGATAATATCCCCACGGCTAAGCCCAATTTGGATCGATTTATGGTTCGCTACGGAGGATTGGAAGCTTTAGCAGATTATGAAGACAGACGCTGCCTTTTGACTGGCCGTATAGCGGCAAAGCCGGCCGGTTTTGCCGATTTAGAATTGGCTGATGCTGCTTCGGAGGTGCCGCTGTTTAAAATTGTGCCTTCATCGTGCGTGCTTCGCCCCGGAGAACATATTGTTTTGACCGCTGAAGCTCTGCCGGACAGAAAAGAGCGCCAGCTTAAGCGCATTCATGAACGCTACGGATTAAACGGCTCCGAATTTAAGGAGCCGTCTCAGGCGGATCAAGCTGGGGAAAGTAAGCAGAAAAAACGTTATGTATGGGCTATTGACGGTCGGGGAAGGCTGGAAGTAGTCAGTGACAACAGTGCTGTTTACTATGCTCCTTCTTATGATACAACCGGAGCTCAGATTATCTGTCGAGAAGAGGGAAGTGATAACACGGCTACAGCTTCCGTGTATGTTACTACCATGCCTATAGGTGAAATGCCGCGTCTAGAGGATATAGTTCCGGGTAGTGGCACAAGGTGAACGGTTAAATTCTTCCGGTTTTGATCCAGAGAGAATTAGGCAGGCGTATTACATAACCGCTTAATTCCAGTTTTCTTAAGGATACTGTCAGGCATCCTAAAGGAGATGAAGTACGCTCGGCTATGGTATTTGTATCGGTTCCGCTGCTGTCGATAGCTGCGAGCACGGCGGAGTCGGTAGCCGTCAAATTTAGCTGAGCCGAGCGGGAACCATCCTTTTTCTCCGGCAAAATTAAACCTAAGCTATCCAGCACATCGAGACTACTGCGCACCAGCCCGGCTCCGTTTGCCAGCAGTTCTAGTGGCCCCTCGCTTTGGCTGACATTGATGGGCCCCGGAACAGCTAAAACTTGACGTCCCAAATTGGCGGCTATATCTGCCGTAATCATAGCGCCGCTTTTGTAGTTAGCCTGTACTACTAAAGTTGCTTCAGATAGTGCTGCAATTAGGCGGTTGCGGTAGGGAAAGTTGTATGGCATAGGCCGATAATTTTCCGGATATTCTGAAATAATCAACCCGTTTTCTTCTATAGCTCGGCCCAGCTGTTTATTAATACTCGGATAACATATGTTGATGCCGCATCCCAAAACGGCAGCAGTGCTACCTTGGGCCGCTAAAGCACCTCGATGAGCGCAGGTGTCCACCCCCAAAGCTAAACCGCTGACTACGGTTAAACCGCACTTTGCTAAAGATGAACTGAGCTGCATGGCTACAGCTTGGCCGTAGCCGTCGGCCTTTCTTGAGCCAACTACGGATACACCGCTAAAATTTAAAGGGCCGCTGCCTCGGCAGTACAATACTACAGGTGGATCATCTAAGTCGAGAAGCTGCTGAGGGTAACAGCTGTCATTTATGGAAACAATCTTGTATTTGCGTTTGTGAAGACAAAATTGTTTGGCTGCCTGATCAAAAGTGGGAAAAATATACTTTCTGCTCTCGGGACGCTGTTCATTTTGTCTTTCTAGTTCTTCTTTGACCAGTTCAGGATTGAAGTCTAGTTTTACAGCCAATCTGTTAAGTTTGGCTTCGGATAAGCCTTTGACAGATGACAAAAGTATCCACAGAATTACCCAATTATCGGCTGAGCAATTAGTGCGGCAACTTGTAGGATATAAATTCAATTGCATGTGTTTATCCCCCCGTTTGTTTTTTGCTGAATCAATTATTTCATGGAATTGATACCGTCATGTTGTCGACAATTTATTATCGTATGAAAAAAATAATAAATAAGTTGAAACTATCCGCTTTGATTTGTATTTAGCAAAGAAGGCAAAACGGCCATTTTAGTAGTTTTTATTCGTATTTTTATACAATATAAAACAAAGCTTGGTTTGTTTTAAATGTGTTTTAACAGGAAAAGAAGTTTTGCCGTGTAATTCATTGAAAGCAATTCGATATTAAAAGCTCAGGAGGCTTCTGTCGCATGTCTGATAATATGGGATATATCCCGCCTACAGTTTCCCCAGTATGTAACATGATTTTAGATCGCATGGAACATACTCATGCCGGTGATTTCGAATTCCAATCATTGGCTTTGATTGTGGTTGAGCAGTTAGCTATCGTTGACAGGACCAAAAAAGAAGTGATAGCTAAGCTTGAAGAAGGCGGCAGTGAGTGTTTAAGTGTGTCTCCTGAGATAGTCAGCGAAATAAAAGCTGCTTTGGAAGACTACAGCGCTGGTCTTCGCGATCTTCTTACTTACATTGAAACCAAGAGCGAGGACATGTTCCGCCAGGCTTACGATACTATTTTAAGCGTAGGTATCAACGGCCGCCTGCTCTTCGAAGGGTACACCAGAGAAGAGGGTGAGATGGGACCAACTAATATGCCCATGATCAACGTATTAGTTCGTCTTTGTGACGGTTTTGTACAAGAAGCTGTATCCAAAGCTGCTATTGAGCGCACTATTGTCAATATTTATGTCAATGCCAGAGTTGCCGCCAATGACGTAACTGCCAACGAAGAAGCTAGCGATTATCAAAAAGAGAGTTTGATGAGTGCTTACTGCGATTTCGCTGACACCGTTTTGGATCTTCGCCAGGTTTTAGACAACGGACCGGAGGCTATGCAACCTTATATTGAGGATATTGTCAGTGCCGGTGCCTCTCTGCGCCAGTCGGTCGAAAGTTTAACTATGGCCTTGGCCACTAAAGGCGATAGTAAGCTTCCTCAGGTAAACCTTATTATTAACTTAGCTAAGTCTTGGAAGAATGGCCGTATCGATAAAGAGTCGTTCCTCAGAGCTCTCGATCAGTTCCGCTCTAGTGTTGACGATCTGCGTCGTGAAATCGAGTCTCTGGCTGCCATTCCTAACGATTGCAAACAAATCGGCGAGCAGATGGTTATCTGTCGGGCCGCTTTCGAAGATCATTTCAAGGCTATCGCTATGTTTGAAGCCGTGGCCGAGGGGCAAGAAGCCGATTTCGATGAAGCAGTAGCCCTGCTTATTAAGGCAGCTGACGCTCTTTATGCTAGCAAAGAAAGCTTTGACAGTATCGGTGAGCAGGCTGAAAAAGTTCCCTGTGTACACTGTGGAGCTTATAACGATCCAGCCAACCGTTCCTGTTCCAACTGCGGTGCCCGCATGCTTAGTTCTACTATTGGTGGCAGTATGCAGAATTCGACCATGGAGTTCCAAGAGAATAGTGGTCAGATGCAGTACGGTGGCGAGTTGATCATGACCAAAAATTTGGTTACCGTTTTTGAGTCGGTTAACAAGATTGCCGAAGGGCGCATCACAGGTGAGGAATACGGTGAAGTTCTCGATTGGTTCTGCAATTTGATCGAGGATAATCTTATCAATCTGCCTCCCGAACCGGAGCTCGATGGTTCCGGCCTCAATGATGAAGAGCTGGAGCAGCTTCACGTTATCGAGAATCAAATTGCTAACAGTCGTGCTGAAATTGATAACGGTGCCAAATCTATGCTCGATGCAGTTGAGCGTCTGCGACTCTTTATTACCGACAATAACTCCCTCAACTTGGTCGAAGGTGTGCGTGAACTTCGCGATGCTTCCATAAGGGTACAGCGTGGAGCCAGAGAGATTGATGAGTTGGTGAGAGTGTGCCGCGAACAGGCTGGGCTGCCCGCGGAAGATTATACTGAAGAAGAGGAAGAGCAGTAACACATTATGACAGATTTTTCTTCCTCGGAAGAATCTGTAGGTTCTGAACGCATCCGTTTGGGACAGTTCCTCAAGTTAGTCGGTATTGTTGGTACCGGCGGCGAGGGGAAGCTGCTCATACAGCAGGGCTGTATCATTGTCGATGGGCAGCCCTGCCTGCAGCGCGGTCGTCATCTAAATCCTTCCGACATAGTAGAAGTGAACGGAAGGAAGTACAGAGTCTCCGATTACCTATAAGACATGGAATTTGAAATTGTAGGGCGGCATAGCCGCTTGGTAAAAGAAATAAAGCGTCTCAATTCTCCCGGCCACCGTTTGGAGACTGGGCGCTTTTTAGTTGAGGGTGTAAGAGTAGTTGAAGAATTGCTCTCGTCTGACCTCGATATTATCCATCTCCTTATTTCGGATCGCCTAATTGCTTCTGAGGCTATCCAGTGGGCTGAGCAAATACAAAAACGCCGCCCTAAGGCTTCAATTTGGATTGCTGCCGATTCGCTCATGCAAGATCTTTCTGCCGCTAAAACTAGTCAGGGGGTGCTAGCTGTAGCTGAGCTGCCCCAGTTTGAAGCCGAAAGTATTTTTTCGGTCTCTAGGCTTTTAGTGCTCAGCCAGATTCAGGATCCTGGCAATGTAGGAACTTTGATTCGCTCTGCTTTGGCTTTCGGTTTTGAAGCTGTTTTAGTCTGCGGAGGAGCCGATCCTTATAACTCTAGGGCGGTACGCTCGGCTGCCGGCGGAGCTTTCCATCTTCCAATTGTGCGTGTGGCCGAAGACGAATTAGACTGTTGGAGTCAGCAGCTGAGGGATAATGGTTTTACGCTGGTTACTGCTGAAGCTCACGGTGGACAGAATATTGCCAAGATAAATTTTCCGGCTAAATCGGCTTTAATACTTGGAGCTGAGGTAAAAGGCGTCGATAAATCTTGGCGCAGTAAAGAGCATATAAAAGTGCATATTCCTTTGACTTCCAAGAGTGAATCTCTCAATGTAGCTGCCGCCGGAGCGGTTATAATGTACTGTATGTCCAGCTTGGGATAGGCAGATAAATATTAGCAGCAGCAAATATTTTAATTAGTCTTTTCTTTTAGTGGGGTATGTTTGTCTTAACGGCGAATATGGCAAACCATTTTTAGACCGTGTTGTGTCTAGAGCGTGAGGGTTTGTAGTGAATATTCGACTTTGTTTGGCAGCTATTGCTGCAGCTTGCAGTTTAAGCTTTTACTGTGTGAGCCCGGCAGCTGCTGATCCGAGCAGAGAAAGTGTTCCTGTGGGCAAGCAGTCCGTTACTTTGAATTCCGATCGCGGCGATTACAGCGAGAAGGAGAAGCTGGTCAGGCTGATAGGCAACGTGAAGTTTACATGTCGCGATGCCGTCATGACCTCTTCTTTTGCTAAATATCACACCGATACTCAAGTTGCCGATTTTCAGGGCAATATAAAGCTTTCTCAGCCCGGTACCTCTGTGAGTGGCCGGGCTATGCGTGTTTACTACGCTGATCAAAAAGCCATTCTTAAAGGCGGAGTTAAGGTCGTATCTACAAAATTTAAACTCAATAGCGGAAACGAATCTGCAGTTGAGTCTGGAGCTGAGCCCGCTTATTTAGAAGCTGATGAATTTGAATACAGCTGGGCTCAGGGAATTGGATACGCCAAAGGAGCCATTCGTTTTAGTCAGGGAGACCGCCGGGTTTTTGCCGATAAAGCCAAATACGATCGCAATACTGCTGCCATAGAACTTTTGGGCAATGTGCGCCTAGAGGATAACAAAAATGATTGGTTATCCTGTGAGCGGGTGCGTGTCAATTTAAGCACCAACCAGGTGGAAGCTGTAGGGAGGGTAGTGGGCAGCTTCCTTATTGAAGATAGTTCGAATTCAGATTCCAGTCGGCCAAAGTCTGAAATGGACCAACCGAAAATGATGGAACCCGATTCCGGTTCATTGCTTCCTCAGTCTGCCGAACAGATAGATCCCCTCGATTATCCTAATTTATAGTATTAAAGTTGCCGAAAAATGAACAAATATTGTAAGTATGCTTTTCTTTTGCTTTGCCTAGTTTTAGCCGATTCACAATGGGCAGTAGCTCAGAATAGTGATGATGAGCTTTTTGTACCTCCTCATCCTGTCGACAGTATTCATGAGGTGGTTGATAATACATCGGTTTTACCCGAAAATAAAAGACGCCTCCATTCTCCGGATCATGAAGCTGCTTCCGGGCTTAAAGAAGAACTTAACTCTGAAAAACTAGAAAGTGATGGCTTCCCTTTAACTGCGCCGACAGCTCATTCCACTGAATCTGATAGCGATGCTGAGCAAAATTACCCGGTTCAGTCTGAAGCTGCTCCCGTTCCCGCTGCTTCTATAAAAAAGACAGAGGCCGTTCCTCTAGGGGGTGGCGCCGCTATCCAGAGAGGTTCTGTCGATAATCGGACTGCCGTTGTCGAAAAAGCTGCCGAAGCCGATTATCAAGAACTATTCGATGTGTATTACAATTTAATACAACATAAGAATGGAACTTCTTTAGACAGATCGGCTCTGAACAGATTAGAGCGTTTGTGCAGTAAAGAATATGACCACGATTTGTTTTTGAAAACTTACGCAGCTCACATAAAATCTCGGGCGGCGCTTGTTGTCTCCGGGCACGGTTCTTTGGCAGACAATCTTGTCAAGTCTGCTGAACGCGATTTAACTTTTGTTGATGATTGGCTAAAAATTTATGGACGGCGCAGCACGGTTCACGGTGTCATTGAGCCTGACTGGCTCTTCGGACGTACAGATGTCGCTTCGCAAGCTATTTTGGCTTTGTGCTGTTTAGAAAGTTACCAGCCTTCCGCAGATCGCAGGGACAAAATTGAAAAGCTGGCCAGAGGATTAGTAACTTGTTTGCGTCCCGATACGAAACATTACCCTTACGGTTCACACTTATCATATGCCACCGAAAATAATCGTGTGCGCAATTATCAGGTTCCGCAGTCTGATAAAAAAGTCGCGGGTATTACTCTTTATCCAGAACGTCAATACGCGGCTATGGCTTTGGCTAAAGCATATCAGTTACTTAAAAATGACGATTTTAAAGCTTCAGCTGAAAAAGAAGGCTTAGGGCTGTTGGCTAAACTGGCTTTGAGCGGCAAAATTCCCTACTGTTTGGCTCCTCGTCCCGAAGAAGAATTGCGCTCCGTTTTTGGTGCGACTGCTGTAGTGGAAAATCTGCTCGCTCTCAAAGATTGTACAGGTAACAATATTTACGCTACTTTAGCCGGATGTGCTGCAGTAGATATAAATTATTTCTCTGACAATGCTACCAATGCTAAAGCTAAGAGCATGATAAATTATTTGCTTTCATCTTACGGATGTTCTGAATGGATTGGCGCCAAAGATATTTGCCGTCCTTTTGCAGGTACAACTGTAGAACTTGAAGCTGGTAAAGCTGTAGAAAAAGCCTTTGATACGGCTGATATCGCTTATCCAGGCGGCACTCCTGGTCAGTTTGTGGTTGTTGGTCGTGACAATATGTTCTGGATGCGTTTCGATGTAGAGCGTGACGACTTATATTATTTCGCCATGGACTTTCTAAAAAGCAATTTTTCGGGAGCTTTGGTGTCCATTATGGTGCGCATTGACGGAGATCAAATTTTTAGGGTTAATTTAGGTGGCGCTACCGACGATCCTTTTGTAGATAGTGCTTTTATAAATGGTCCTCGTCAGTTGCGTCAGGGGCCGCATTCCGTGGGAGTACGCTTTGCCGGCCTTTTGATGAAGAGTCCGGCTATTTTGGATTCTATTGTTGTAGATCCGGCTGTTGGTAGGCGCTGGATAAAAATGAAAGATGGAAAAGCCAGACTGGTGATGCATTCCATTGCTGATCAAAGCATAAAGACCCGGATGCAAGAGCTGGAAGAAAAGTTGGCAGAATCTCCGATTTGGACGATGGTTGAAGGAACCGGAGTCCCTTCAGTTAAACAATTAAGCAGCGATAGGAGGGGTCATGTTTGGCTGGATATGCCGGCCGGAGGGACGGCTGTCTTGGAGTGGGCTGACGGAAATATACCTAATTTAGTACTGGATGAAGACTAAAAACGGGTGCTTTCTATCGATTGTCACAACAGGTTAAAGTAAGGGGTATCCCATGTCTTTATTTTTTCTGGCTCAAGCAGCCGGCAAAGCCTATGATGAGCTGGCAGCTCATCCGAGCATGCAGCGTTCTTTAGTAAACCCGTTTGATATTGGACTTCTTAAAGAAGCAGGTAACTATTTCTGGCCTTTTGACAGCGCTATCATTAATGTAGGTGTGCTGCTTATCTTTGCGGCTGCTTTTTTGTTTTGGTGTAGCTTCCGCGTCAACCGATCTTATGTGTATCACATACTGTCGTGGTCAATAGCTATTCTAGGCTTAAATTTTTTGGCATTTTTTAGAACTCCTTTTCCCGGTCTTTTGGCTGTTATGATAGCGGCATTCGCTCTGTTGGTTATACACATAGATCTAACTATTATCCTAACGGTGGCGGCTATTCGCTACCTGCCTTATGTGGGCATTGAAGAGAGAATGTTAACTCACATAAAAGACGGTTCAGTGACCAATTACACTATGGCTGGAGCTTCTCTGGCCAGTTTAGGTATTATGTGGTTAAGTTTATCCTGCAGCCGCGTTTATTTGACCGCTTTATTTAACCACAGCTCGTGGCCTTTTTGGGTTATTTCCATTTTGCTTGTGCCGTTAGGAGCTATAGTGGCCCGTGAACTCTTGCCTTGGACCCTTTTGAAAGAACATCCTCTTCCCGGTGGCGGTTACTTAAGAGAGATAACCAATATTTTTATAAAAGACGGCGATGCCGAGCGCAAGGAAATTATCGCTGCCGGTGTTAGTTTATGCGTAGTTTTTATCAGCTTAATTTGGCTTTTCCAAGGTAAAATTACCGATACTGATATTTTCGGCATCATTTGCATAGGTTTTCTTTGTGTGATTATGATTCGCGCTGAACTTAACAAGAGTATAAAGGAAGATGTTATCCCTCGAGACGAAATAGTACGTCGTAAAAAAGATGCCTGGTCTTAAGACCGATAAAAAAAGCTTATCGGACCTAAATTGTCCGGGCTTTTTTTCTTTTATCTTTGAAGGTGTGAACTCAGGTGCAGAATTTAACGGAAGCTTCCAATTCTTTAAGTATAAATTTGGACAGTATGACGCCTTTGGAAATAGTTCAGCTAATGAACAACGAAGACGGTAAAGCTGTCTGGGCCGTCCAAAAGGCCTTGCCTGCTATTGCCTCTTGTATAGAGGCAGCTGCCGCTAAACTTCGTGAAGGTGGCCGCCTGTTTTATTTTGGAGCTGGTACAAGCGGACGTTTAGGTGTGCTCGATGCAGCTGAGTGCCCGCCAACTTTCGGAACCGATCCGGAGCAAGTGCAGGCTATTATAGCCGGAGGACCTGAAGCTCTGCTGAAAGCGGTCGAAAACGCCGAAGATGATACGGAAGCCGCCTTTTTGGAACTGCAGAAGAGGTCTGTTTGCTCTCAAGATTTTGTTATTGGCATAACCGCTTCGGGCAGTACTCCTTTTGTCGTGGGCGGGTTGCAAAAATTGCGTCGTCTTGGCATCACTGTGGGAGCAGTTTTTTGCAATCCTGGAGCTCCTGTTGCTCAAGAGGTGGACTATCCCATACTTTTGGCGGTGGGGCCGGAAGTGTTGCGCGGTTCAACGCGTTTAAAGGCCGGAACAGCCACAAAATTAGCTTTGAATATGATCTCCACAGGAGTTATGGTGTCTTTAGGCCATTGTCGCGGCAACATGATGATAGATGTCCGGGCCAGCAATGCCAAGTTAATTAAGCGTCAGACTGAAATGGCCGCCTCTTTGGCTGGAGTAAGTTTGGAGGAAGCTGAAGCGGCTCTGCAGGCAGCTCATGGCAATATGCGCGAAGCTTTGGCATATTTA
>JBJEGC010000001.1:17656-61973 GCA_051874695.1 Candidatus Bruticola sp. | reverse complement strand
TATCATGCTCTTCCTGTTTAACCTGCTTTTTGAGTACTTGAGGTCCGCTAAATTTAAATTTGAAAATAAAATTTTGTCTTAATCGAATGAAACTTTTGCTTATAATCAGTATTAAACAGGTATATGTCTTGACATACTCACTTAATTCCCTTAAAAAAAGAATCTGAAGTCATAAAGTTTTGACCCGGCTACATGAGCCTGTGGCCGTGTTTTTTCATTTCTTTTATTTTAAGGAGAGAACATAGATATGTGGTTGAACGACGCAGATGCAATATACGGTGTCAGACGCAGAGACTACGATGAGTGGGAAGAAGATGAAGATTTGGATGAGGACCTCGACGAAGACGAGTGGGACGACGAGGATGATTGGGACGACGAAGACGGCGAAGATAATTGGGATGACGAAGATGATGATCTGAACTGGGATGACGAAGATGATGATCTGAACTGGGATGACGAAGACGACAAAGAAGATTGGGACGAAGACGAAGATTAGCTGAAGCCGACGTCAAATTTTTTTCTCTGAAAAAACTGACCTGATTCCGAAGGTTGGTTTTTTTTTTGTTTGAAAATTAGCTTTATAGAGTATGGTCAAAGCTATGGGTAGACAAAACAGAAGCAGATCGATCTGCCGCGGTAATTTCGTTATGGCTATATTGACTCGGTTATTGTTCGAAGCTTTAAGAGCAGGCCATGGTTTTGCTTTCCAGTTTCAGAATAGTGTATAACTGGCTGACAAGAAATTTTTGAAAGATATAGAGCTGCAGTAATAATTATGCATATTGAGGATAGAGAAAAACTTACTCCGCTATTTCAGCAATACTTTGGTCTTTGTGAGGCTAATCCCGATTGTTTGGTGCTCATGCAGTGTGGAGATTTTTATGAGACTTACGGACCTGGAGCTGAAATTTTTGCCAAAGATGGCGAAATTGTTCTGACATCTAAAGACGGCGGAGCCGGCCGCAAAATTCCGATGGCCGGTATACCGCTGCATACTTTAGAAGGGTATTTGCGCACTTTAGTGGCTAAGGGCCATCGTGTAGCCGTTGCTGAACAGATGGCTTTGCCCTCAGAGTGTCGGGGTATTGTCCCTAGGGAAGTTACCCGCATTGTTACTGCCGGTACTATCCTGGATACTCAAAGTCTAGATGAAAAAGATCACAACTATATAGTTTGTTTAGTTTTTGGCAAGAACGGGCGCACCGGATTTTCCGCTGCAGATGTGGGCACGGGAGATTTTTGCGGGTGCGAATTTATTTCCGAAGATATTGAACAAATTGTTGAGGAAGTGCTGCGTTTCCATCCTTCAGAATTAATTTATGCCGATCAGGCAGCTGCAGAGCATACACCTAGACTTTTAGAGTTATTAAAGGCACAGATGCGCGATCTAAGTCTAGTTCCCAAAGTTTTTACTGCTTCCGCCCAAGTTTGTGAGGAGCGGCTCCGTAGGGAATTTAAGCTGGCCAGTTTATCAGGATTAGGGCTGTCAGAGTATAAATCTGCTTTAGCTGCTTTAGTTTGTATGCTCGACTATATTCATAATATAGCTCTTAATCATACCATAACTTTAGAATTACCTCGTCTATTAGCCGATCAGAACAATTTAATTATTGATCAAACTACTCGGCGTAACTTGGAGCTTACAGAAACTTTATTGGGAAGGGAACGGCGGGGTAGTTTGCTGGGATCGATAGATGAGACCTGCACTTCGATGGGAGCCAGAAAGCTGAAGGAATGGATTTTGAGGCCGCTTTGTAATGCTGCGGAAATCAGGTTGCGCCATGATCGTTGTGAAATTTTGTTGGCTGAACCTGAAATTAGAGCAGAATTAAGACAGCATCTTAAAGGTGTGGCCGATATTGAGCGTCTTTTGGCGCGTGTTTCCTATGGAACGTTTAATGCTAGAGAACTGCTGGCTATAGGTTCTTCTTTAGCTGAAGTCCCCAAGTTTATAGAGTTGGTAATGAGTTTGCCTTCCCAAGCTTTTGCCTCTGTGGCAGATAGTCTCTCAGCAGATGCTCCGGAGTTCGCTGAGTTAAGTCAGCTTCTAGAAAAGGCTATTAATCCTGATGCTCCGTTGGCTTTGAAAGATGGCGGTATTATCCGCTCGGGGTATAATGAGCAGCTAGATGAATTGCGCTGTCTCCATTCTAACGGTAAAGAATGGCTCAACCGTTTGGAAGAGAGAGAGCGGGAGAATACCGGGATTAAAAATTTGAAAGTAGGTTATACCTCTGTTTTTGGTTATTACATAGAAGTGACTAAGGCTAACTCAAAGATGGTGCCTATTCACTATACCCGCAAACAGACCCTGGTTAACAGTGAACGCTATATTATCCCTGAACTTAAGGAATATGAAGTAAAAGTACTGGGAGCTCAGGAGCAGATTAAAAAGTTAGAGTACACTCTTTTTCAAGAGTTACGTTCTGCCGCTGCCGATCGTACTCAGGCTTTGCGCCGTTTAGCCAAAACTTTAGCTGAACTTGATATTTATACTTCGTTTGCCCAAACTGCAGCCGGTCGCGGCTGGGTACGTCCGGAAATATCTGTTAAACCTTGTGCTGAAATTTTACAGGGCCGCCATCCGGTAGTAGAACAGACTTTGGGTGAATTTGTCCCTAACGATTGCCGTTTGAATTCCGAAAAACCTGTCATTATTCTGACTGGTCCTAACATGAGCGGAAAGTCTACGTGGTTACGTCAGACGGCTCAGATTGCTGTTTTAGCCCAGATGGGCTCATTTGTACCTGCGCAAAAAGCGGTACTGTCTATTTTCGATCGTATTTTTACCAGGGTCGGAGCCAGCGACGATTTACATTTAGGTCAGTCCACTTTTATGGTAGAAATGAGTGAGACGGCCAATATAGTCAATAACTCTACATCTAAATCGTTAGTCGTTCTGGATGAAATCGGACGAGGTACGAGTACTTTTGACGGTTTAGCTATAGCCCAAGCGGTAGTTGAATATTTGCACGATGGGCCTAAGCCTTTAACTCTTTTTGCAACTCACTTCCATGAACTTACGAAGTTAGGGCGCACTTTGAAGGGATGTCGCAATTTTCGCGTAGCGGTGAAAGAGCTTCCGGATGAAGTAGTCTTTCTGCATAAAATAGTTCCCGGAGGAGCTGATCGCAGCTATGGTATATATGTTGCTAAGTTAGCTGGTATGCCCAGGCCTTTGCTACAGAGAGCCGAGGCTTTACTCAAACGCATGGAACAGAGTCGCAAGCAGAAAAATGAATCTGCCCAATTAGATTTCGATTTATAGGGCGAATTAATTAACAAGATTGTTTTTGATTGGGGAGTTGAGGAAATAATTATGTTCGGATTAGGGTTGGGGGAATGGTTGGTAATACTGGCAGCTGCTGCTCTGCTTTTTGGTCCTAAGTATATTGGTGGACTAGGACGGAAAATTATTAGTAGTTTGCATTCTATCGGTCACGAGTTTAAAGAAGGGTACGACGAAGGACACAATTCGGTTAACTCCGACAATTCTAAGGAATAATAATAAACTGTGGATAGTCTTCAAGAGCAAAAAAAGTTGGAGCTTAAAGACAATAAATCGGCGGACGAGGCTGAACCTGCAGATGGACACCCTATTGATGACGATATAATCGATCGAGAAGTTTCTCTCAGCGTGAGCGGTCACCTAGAAGAACTGCGCCGTCGCCTTTTTTACTGTTTAGCCGCTTGGGGCACAGCCAGCTGTATCGCTTATGCTTATGCTGATAGTATTTTGCAAAAAGTACGTGAGCTGGGAGGTTCGGCTTTTACTTTTGTGTATACCAGCCCCACCGAAGCCTTTATGGCTTTTATAAAGCTGTCGATGGCTTTGGGGGCAGTTGCCGTTTTACCTATAATTCTCTACAATGCGGCGGCGTTTATTAATCCGGCTCTGACTCGTAGGGAACGTCGTCTGCTTTTTAGTCTGACTCCTGTATGTTTGCTGCTCTTCTGTGCCGGTTTAGCTTTTGCCTGGTTTGTGGCCTTGCCCATAATGTGGCACTTTTTCTTGAGCTTTCAGAACAAAGGCATTGTGGCCCTCTGGACTATAGGCGAAGTTGTAGGATTTGCTTCTGGTTTGCTGCTTATTTGCGGATGTGTCTTTGAATTACCAGTATTTTTGATCGGTGCTGCCAAGGCTGGGATAATTTCTTATGAACGTTTGGCTAAGGCCAGACGGGTTGCTTACTTCGCTATTTTGGTCTTAACAGCTGTAATTACACCTACTCCTGATGCTTTTACCTGTTTAGTTGTAGCCGGCCCCATTATCGCTCTTTTCGAGTTGAGCCTGCTCTGCCTGCAGTTTATAAAGTAGGCGAGGTTCAGCCAAAGGATGAGAAAAAAATATAGAGTCCGAGAATAAACCTCTGACTCTATATTTTTTATCGCTACTTCAAGCCGCAGCTAATTTAATTTGACGCTGTGGGAGATTCCGATTGAGTAGTCTGGGGCGGAGCTTCGGGAGCGGGCATCGGCTCGGTTCTGTTGGGATTAACGGGCTGGGCTGGACGGCGATCTCTGATTACTACCAACGGAGTCATTTCTCCGGCATTTCCCTGAGGATTAGGTTTCAAGGCCTCGACCACCTCACCGGTGCGATTAGGATCGGTTATGGCCAAAACATCGACTTTGCCAAGGTCATTGGCGTCGACAATGGTGACGTCGAAGCCGGTGGCTTCTTTTATTTCCTGGCATACCTTTTGGGGATAAGCCGGCGCCAATACTACATGTTTGTCGAAGGGAGGCAGAGTGCCGGTGCAGTCATCAATGGCAGCAACCATTCTGCCCGTCACTCTGTAGAATTCGCCGGGGCGTCCGATTAGTTTGCCTATCAGGCCTCGCAGCATACCGTAGAGAATTTTCCAAGTACCGACTTCGCGGAAAGCCATCTCCAAAGAATAAACTGAGGAGAGGGAAGAATTCATATCAAAAACCATATTAAGGCGTCTAGCTAAGTAACGAGGTTTAATGTCTTCACAATAAGCTACGCGCCCTTGCATAATAGCCACAGGACTTTCAGCTAAGGCAATAATGTCGCCGGGCTTGGCTACCTCGGCTGTATATTTTTTGACCACTTCTACTATGTCGTCGCCAGGCATTAGCATGCGGGTAGGAACAGGCACGGCCGGAGCATCGGGAGCGATCTCTTTTTTAGGAGGTTTAACGCTCACGGGAACGCTGGGCTCGACCGGGACCTCTTTGAATTCAGCTGCATTGAGGGTAATGACTTGACGTCGGTACTTCAGAGGAGTGCGACAATAGTACTTGTAGTTAATATCGACGCGGAACTCGCCCAAATCAGCCACAGCTTTGCGTACATCGCGGGCTGTTAACCATATTTCAACTTCGGCAGTGAGTTTTTTGCCGGGCTTAATAATGACGGCTTCCCAATAACCGTCAACTCGCGGCGCTTCTGGATTTATTAAGCTTACGATAGGGTGTAGATCGGAGTAGCGCAATCCTACCGGCTGAAGATTGGCGTGAGCATCGATGACCAAGCCTTGTTGGGTACCTGAGTTTTGGAAGGGGAAGGAAAAGCGCAGGCGGGCATGGTGGGCGTCCGTATACTCGACGCGCATATTGTCAACTTGCTCGGCTGCTGCTCTGACGACAGCGTCGGCACGAGATGAAGCAATAAATTCAAGAGCTAAAACTGTAAGAGCGGGAACGGCCAGAAGGGTTGAAGCCCAGCACATAAAAATTCCTCCATGAGAGCATATAAATTATCAGGGTGTTTTTTTGAAAGCTGCAGCGTTTATCCTGCAATAGTCTATTTAGCATCCCAATTCTGCTGCAACCGGTTGTGTAGCTGCTTTTTCAGCTGATCCGCTTTGATAGGTACGGGCTCCAGATGCAAAGCCTGTCCCAATTGGAACACACTGGGACGCGGAAGATTGCTGCAGCGGCTCAGCACTTCTTCTGTTTTATCGAAATCTTGGAGACGCCCTTTATCAAGTAAAATAATTTTCTGACATTGTTCGCTTACCAGATTGATATTATGAGTAATCAAGATGGTTAAGGTCGGTCTTGTATAACGTAAGTAATGCAAAATGTCTGTTAATATTTGCCAACTTTCTTCGTCGAGAGCCGCATTCGGTTCATCCATAACAATTGCTTGGGGGCGCATGGCCAACACTCCGGCTATCGATAGGAGGCGCAACTGGGAACTGCTCAGCTCATAAGGATGAACATCTTTCCAGGCTGTTAATTTTGTCAGTTCTAAAGCTTCTTGACAGCGTGTATCTATTTCTGACTGACTGAGCCCCAAATTTTGCGGACCAAAAGCCGTCTCTGCCCAAACGCTGGGAGTAAAAATTTGTTCACGGCTGTTATGAAATACAAAACCTATTTGGGCTGCCAAACGCCAGGGAGGAATATCGCTTATATTGTGTCCGTTAATTAGTACCGAACCATGTTGAGGACGAAGCATGCCGTTGAGCATTTTTGCCAAAGTCGTCTTCCCGGCTCCATTGGCTCCGTATAGAGCTACACAGTCCGGGGCCTGCAAAGTTAGGCTGATGTTACTAATAGCAGGTTCTCCAGAATTGTAGGCAAACGAAACATTTTTTAAGCTGATGACAAAAGGAAAAAATTCGGGAGCCTCATTATTGCAGGGTGTTTTGTTTTCCTTTATTTCGGTGTGTGAAGCAGAGTTGAACGTCTGTTCTTGTAACAGTTTAACGGCTCCCTCCTTGGTAAAAGGTAGTGAGTTGGGGGGGCAAGGTAGATCGAGGCTGCGCAAAATTCTGGTCCAAGGAGTAAACATGCTGCCGGAAGGGGAAGGCTGATGCGGAGGGCCATCGTAAACTAACTGACCCTTATCTAGTTCAAGCCAACGGGAAAAATTATTGGCTTCCTCTAAGTTTGAAGAAGCCCAAATGACAATACGACTGGCTGCAGACAGCAGATGAAGAACATATTCCAGGAGGCGGAAGCGTTCTTTATCGTCTAAAAATGCAGTCGGTTCATCTAGTAACAGAATTTGTGGGTTTAACACTAAAACGGAAGCCAAAACAAGGCGTTGCTGTTGACCACTGGACAAAGATAGAGGGGAGCGTTCAGCCAAATCAAGAAGTGAAAATTCTTTCATAATTTGATCTGTACGTTCGGCCATCTCTTGAGGTGGAACACCTAAATTTCCCAAACTCCAGGCTATTTCTTCCCTGACGCTGGAACATATTCCGGACAGTTGGTAGCGTGGATTGGCTGATACATAACCAACTGCTGCTAAACGTTCTTCAAAACTAAAATTTGCGATCGAACGTCCATTCAGTTTTATTGTTCCTATAAGTTTCCCCTTGATTAAATTTGGTATAAATCCGGCTATAGTTTGCAGTAACGTGCTTTTCCCGGAACCGGAATGGCCGATTAATGCTATTTTTTGGCCCGTCGGCACAGTAAAGTTAATTTTCTGTAAGGCACAGATATGGGCGTGTTTGTGTGTAAATGATAAATTCTGTAACTCAAGCATAGGGCACAGTCGATTGGTATAACTTTAAAGCTGCCTGCGCCAGTATTAGGAGCAGGCAAGCTACCAATATATATTGGATGATTTTGTCCGATAACGGAATTATCTGTTCTTCCAAATAGGTGCGTTTTGAGGTGGAACCGAATCCGCGCGATTCTAAAGTAAGAGCCGTTTGTTCGGCTTCGTAGGCAGAAGTAAGCACCAGGGGGATCAACAGAGGGCGCAGTCTGTACAGACGCTGAATAACCGATCCCCCCCAGGGCATGGCTCTAGTGGCCTGAATTTCCATAATCCTTCGAACTCGACCAAGCATGCGCGGAGCTGAATTGACGGCTGCCAATATCGCGTAAGCTAATTTGCTCGGTATTCCTTTGCTCTCTAAACTGCGCAGCAGATTTTCTGGGCTGGTAGTAAAAAGCAGAATCAGAGCCGCTTCGCAAATTATAGTTATACGTAAAGCGGTTTGAGCGGCCAGGTTGGCCGACTGCATTGACCAACTTATGATGCAGCCGTTTTTAATTGTGAATGTCGTGTCAGGCGAGCCTAAAAAGCCGTTGATTATAATCATGGAAGCGGAAATGGGCAGAGCTGTCCATAGCAAAGTACGGCTGAAGGCAACGGCTATGCCGCCGACTAAGCTAAGTACCCAAAGCAATAATGCTTCAGTAGGTAAATAGGCTAGCAGCAAATACTGAGGCGAGCCTGTCGACGATTTTGTTTGAATAGTTAAAGGAAAGTAAAAGGCGGCGGCAGAGGCTGCCAAAAACAACAGCCATTTTGTGTCGGCCATTCTCCGGTGCAAAAAACCGGAACCTTTTTGGTAAAAGCCCAAATTTTCCGGAGAATAGTCTAATGTTTGTTGACTGTAGCACTCATTTGATAACCTGGATCCGGTAGCCAAAGATCCGGAAGAAATGCTAATTTCTCCCAAGTCGGCTCCGTTTTGAAAGCTGCCCCTTAAGCGTAAGGGCATGATTGAGAGGATAGCTTGAGCTAACAGACAACAAATAATTTTATCCGCAGGATCTACGGTAAGACTTTGGGCAAAGCAAGCGTGAACGGTACTGAATCCTGCCAAGCGAAAAGCGGCTACTATCAAATCGGTACCGCCGCCGCTGCTTCCATGTAGCAGATAAGCGGCGATAGGAGCTGAGGTCACAGCGGCCAGTAATCCTAGAATTAGGCCCATGAAAGAAGCTAGCCACGGAGTACGCATAAAGCCTTGTCTGCTGAGATAACCGGCTGCCAAACCTATAAGTAAGGCAGGTGGCAGAAAACATAACCATATTGGGCTGTTAGCCGCCGCACTTATTATACTGCTGATTAGAGCTGCAGCCGCACCGGCTGCGGGGCCGCCCAAACAAGCTGCCAATATGGTGCCTAACGAATCTAGGTATAAAGGCAGCTTCAGCAGTGCGGCTAGCCAGCCTCCTGTAATATTTAAAGCTGCTGCCAACGGAAGTAGGGCCCAAGTTTTTGTCTCCAAGCGCATAAGGGTGCAGGATTCTCAGTTTATTTGCGCCCCCCTGCCTGGTCGTTAGGCAGGGCAGGAGACAGGGTAATAGGCTCTGAATTAAGCTTTTTAACATAAATTTTCAGATTAGTTTCATAAAAGTGTGGATAATTTTAACCTATTGAGAAAACAATTTACCGACGCAAGGATTGACTGTGGTGTCGGACGTCATCTTCTTACTTTTGACACGGGAAGCGGCCAGACTGTCGTTTTTATACATGGTGCTGCCAGTTCGTGGTGGAGTTTTCGTCATCAGTATAAGGCTCTCTGTCCGCATTACAGAATTGTCGCCCCCAATTTGCGCGGTCACGGAGGTACGCCCTGGTACGAAACTGAAAGCATCGACGAATTCTATCAGGATATATGTTTTTGGTTTGAAAATATGAATTTTTCAGCACCGATTGTTTTGGTAGGCCATTCTTTGGGCGGCTATTTGAGCGCACGTTATGCTTCCGATCATCCTGAAAAAATATCGCGTTTGATACTAGTTAGTACTTGTGGCAGTTTTGAAAAAGGTGCCGTGCGCTTCTTTTTGGAAAATTGTTGGGCTGGAGCCGATACTGTGCACCGTCTTTTTCCTTGGTTGGTAACCATCAATTCCCAGCTGGCCGGATGCTTAGCCAGAGTTGTTTTTTCTCAGTGGGATTGCTGGGATGTTTATCCCAAAATTACTGCGCCCACTTTGCTGATTTTGGGTACTTTTGATCCTCTTTTTAGCCTAAAGCAGGGTAAGCGCATGCAGGAACTTATTCCTAATGCCAGATTGAAAGTTGTGGCTTGTGGAGGCCATAATCCTCAGATAGATCATGGCCCTGAAGTGGCCGCGCTTATCCAAAAATTTCTTATGAAGAAAAGTTTTCCGTTCAGCTGTCACAGTTTTGCTTAAACTAAATCAGGACTCTTAGCGCCTGGGCCAAGAGTCCTGATTTATTTTTTTTAGTTAACCCGGTTTCGGCTTATCAATCGACGGCCGTGAAGTATAAAGCGCGGATATTAAGCTAATGAACGTTTGAGCTCGTCCGGGTTCAGTCCCTTCAATTCATCTTCAACAAAAATACCGTTATGGCGAATCAGTTTGTCGTCAAAATAGACGTCTCCGCCATTTTCCTGACAGAGAACTAAGTCCCAGTGAATGGACGATTTATTGCCGTTATTGGCTGCGTCGTAACAGTTTCCTAAAGCCAAGTGGAGGCTGCCTCTGATTTTCTCATCGAAAAGAGTGTCTCCTATGGGTTTATCGACAAAAGGATTAAAGCCGAGCGAAAATTCGCCGATATATCGGGCTCCCTCATCTATGTCTAAAATGCGCTTTAAATTTTCACTGTCGGAAGAAGAGGCTTCAACTACTCGACCCTCGTGGAAAGTTAAACTGATATTTTCCATGCGCACTCCGCGGAAATTGGAGGGGGTATTAAAAGTTATTTTTCCTTCTGCAGAAGTGCGGTGCGGGGCTGAATAACACTCGCCATCGGGAATGTTGCGCCGTCCAAAATCGGGAACTGCTCCAATATCTTTAATAGAGAAGCTCAAATCTGTTCCGGGGCCGGTCAGGCGTACTCTGTCTGTACGCAGTAAACGCTCTTTCAAAGGTTGAACGGCTATTTCCATAGCTTTGTAGTTGGCCAAACAAACTTCAAAGAAATAATCTTCGAAGGCTTCCGTTGACATAAGAGCCAATTGAGCCATGGCTGGATTGGGCCAGCGCATGACTACCCAGCGAGTGTGCTTAACGCGCTGCTCTAAATGGACCGGTTTTTGCCAGTACTTTTGATAAATTTCTACATTTTGGGGAGGAGTGTCTGCCAGGGCGGCCGCATTGCTCATGCCGCGCAAGGACATATAGCACTGCATGTGCTTCATGCGCTCTAACTCTATAGCCCCTATGGCTTTGCAGCGGGCTATAACTTTTTCCTGATTCGGGTCAAGAAGCAGCTGACGCATGACAGACTGACTTTGAATGCTTATAATAGGCACGCCTCCGGCTAAGCCGATTTCCTCAGCCAGAATGGACAGCATTGAAGTAGGAATTTCCGAGGCTTCGACCAGTACGTTGTCACCGGGTTCTACACGGCATGAATGGCCGACGAGCGTTTGAGCTAATTTCCTATAGCGAGGATCGAACATAATCAATATCTCCTCTTGAGGAGCAAAATTAAGACCGATATATACAAAACCGATGACGAAAAACGGTCCGGAATGCCGGCTCCTCAAGTTTATCGGCTCAAATAAAGCCGAGCATAATACGGCGCCGTTGTTCGTTCCTTTTGCTTTCTTCTTCCTGCTGTTGTACTTCGGATAGTTCCGGGGAGTTTTTTGGTTGAGGCGAAAGGGGGATAATTAAGAGTTTTAGAGAATAATTTTGAGTAGACGCATTGCGGTGCGGCGCTCGGATACGGTCTAGAGCCTTTCACCGATAAAAATTGCTCCTTCAGGCCGATAAAGTTCAGTTTCGCTTTAAAATAAATGTAAGCGACACTGTAGAGGCTCATTTGGCGTCTGTAGGGCGGAGTACTGCCGAGAGCCCCTTGTTTTATATAAACTGGCGAGGGTTTTGGGGCTTCGAGTGTCGATATCTGAAAGTTAGGAGTGGTTGTGGTGGCTCGGTTGCCTTTCTTACTAACTATAGTTCATGGCGGAACCGTTCTGCCTCGTGAGTTAATTACACGCTTGGCACTAAATTCTGCAGACATCTTCTTCGATTCCGATCCCTGGACGCGCGAAATATTCTCTTTTGGCGAACTTATGCAGGGGCGCTTAGAAGCTGAAGTCGCTCGGGCTGTAATTGACATGGATCAAGATCCGAGCTTGAAGCCACCTAAAGTAGATGACGGCGTTGTCCGTTTAGTTACCCGGTACAACCGGCCTGTTTGGCGCGAAGATTGTCTGCCCACAGCCGACGATATAAATAGGCTTATAGACCGGTACCATCGCAATTATCATGAAATATTAGAGCGCGTGGCTTCGCGTGGTGGTGTCAGTCTGGGTATAGATTGCCACTCCATGGCTCCGGTTGGCGCTCCCCGCGATCCCGACTGCGGTCAAATGCGCCCCATTTTCTGTATAGGCAATTTAGGCGATGAAAACGCTGAAGGCGATTGGACTTCTTGCCCTGCAGTTACTGCCCATAAATTAGCCGAGGTTCTGAGCGAAGAGTTTAAAGATATTGAGTTGAAAGAGGGACAAGCGCTAGTCTCTTTCAACAATCCTTTCTCCGGTGGATACATATTGAAACGCCATCGGGCCGACCGCGACGGTTCTGGTACTCCCTGGATTCAATTTACGATTAATCGCTCTTTAGTGCTACCCAATGAGCCTGAAGATCCCTGTTCGTTGGAAGAGGCTCCCGATTCCGATCGAGAAATATTAGGGCGTTTGCGTTTGCGTTTGATGGGAGTACTCAAAAAGTTCTCCGATAAGTTGGGTCAGGCTTAATTTAAAGCAGTCCTGCTCTCTTTTGTTTGGTGGAATGCCGAAAGAGGGGGGACTTTTTTGTTTGTATTGTTTTAGCATGAAGCGGTATAAGCCGTATTTACTGTTGAGGATTAGGTAGCTGTGAGCGCCGTATTTGAATGTGTTCCCAACGTTTCGGAAGGAAGAAGGCCGGAAATTATTGAGCTTTTGGCGGAGGCAGTGCGCTCTGTATCTGGCATTAAGCTGCTTGATTATTCCGCTGATTGGGATCATAACCGTTCTGTATTTACTTTTATTGGTGAAGCTCAGTGTTTGCAAGAAGCTGTACTTCGCCTGACGGAAGCTGCCGCTTCCTCTTTAGATATGCATCACCATCATGGAGTCCATCCTCGTATAGGGGCTGTCGATGTCGTTCCATTTATTCCTCTGCAGGCTGCTTCCATGGAAGACGCCGTATTTTTAACAGAAAAAATTGCCTCAGCAGTGGCCGAACGCTTCTGTTTGCCCATTTATTTGTACGGCAAAGCTGCTCGTTGCTCTAAGCGTTCATCTCTAGCTTATCTGAGGAGGGGAGGTTGGGAAGCACTTAAAAGAGACGGATTGGAAAGTGAAGAGCGGCAGCCTGATATCGGTCCCCATCAGCTTCATCCTCGGTTGGGCGCGTCTTGTTTTGGAGCGCGTGGGCCTTTGATAGCGTTTAACGTTTGGTTGAAAAGTCAAGATCTGTCAGCCGCTAAACAGATAGCTTCCGAAGTGCGTGCCTCATCCGGAGGGCTGCCGTTTGTGCAAGCTTTAGGGCTGGAACTGCCTTCCCAAGGGCTTGTACAAGTTTCAATGAATTTAACTAACCCGCAGGTTACTTCTCTACATACGGTCTTTAGTTTAGTAAAAGCTAAAGCCGGGCGGTTGGGAATCGAAATATTCAAGAGTGAACTTATTGGGTGTGTGCCGTTGCAGAGCCTCTGCTCGAGTGCAGCTCAATATTTGCAGCTAGATGATTTAGGTTCTCAGCGCGTAATAGAAAGCGGTCTAATTAGCAGAATAAGTTAATTCTATACAGCTGCAGGCTTACAGACGTCATTTTGTATAGTAGGTTTCGGCCGCTTTTAAGTTGTTGAGAGGCAAATTAAATCAGTATTTGTGCATATTTTTAATTATTTTTAGGCAAATCCGGTTTTCGGGAAGATATAATAGCAGCCATGGGCGAAGTACGCTCGAGTTTAGCTAATTTGCTCTTTATCCAGAAAGAGTTTTAGGGAGGTTTGGTTGTGAATCAGGCTGACGCCGTAGTCATAGCTGGCAAGGTTCTGACTTGTGCCAACGATGATGATGTTCCTCTGCCGCGATGCGGCGCAGATATGGACGACGCTGGCGAGATAGAAGAGGGGGCTTTTGCAATTTGTGGAGGCAAAATTGCGGAAGTAGGTTTAGCGCGGGATCTTCTGCGCCGCTGGCAGGGGCCGGTGCTGGATTATTGCAATTGCACAATATTGCCCGGTTTTGTTGATGCTCATACTCATCCTATTTTTGCAGGTTCCAGAGCAGATGAATATCTAATGCGAGCTCAAGGAGCTACTTACGAGGATATTCATGCTAAGGGTGGCGGTATTGCCAGCACTGTCAGAGCTTCTTCTGAAGCTAGCGATGGTGAATTAGAAGATATTACTAGACGCAATTTGGAAATGATGCTGGCTCACGGATCTACTACCATCGAAGCTAAAAGCGGCTATGGTTTGTCAACCAGGGAGGAGCTGCGTGAGTTGCGCATCTTGCGCAAGTTAGGCCGTGAACTGCCGATAGATTTGGCGGTCACTTTTTTGGGAGCTCATGCTGTTCCTGAAGAGTATGTAGGCCATGCGCACGATTATGTAAAACTGTTGGTTAAAGAAATGATCCCCCAGGTCTGCGAAGATGGCTTGGCTGATTGGATCGATGTCTTTTGCGAACGTGGTGTTTTCGATGTCGCTCAAGCCAAACAAATTTTGGAAACAGGTATGGCCTGCGGATTAGGGGCTAGAATTCATGCTGAGGAATTTTGTTATTTAGGCGGAGCTAAAATGGCTGCTTCTATAGGTGCTGCTTCCTGCGACCATTTACAGAGTTTGCAGGCTGATGACTATCCGGTCCTCAAAGAGAGCGGCATTATCCCTATACTGACTCCTGGTACTTCATTCTTTCTTGGCGTAGGCAAATATGCCAAAGGCAGGGAAATGATCGATTTTGGCTTACCCGTAGCTGTAGCCACCGATTTTAATCCTGGCTCTAATTTCTGCCTGTCTATGCCTATGGCTATATCTTTGGCAGTTTTGCGCTTAAAAATGACTCCGGCTGAGGCCATTGTAGCTGCTACCGTAAATGCGGCTCATTCTTTGAAAATGGCCGATCGAGTAGGCAGTTTGTCTGTAGGCAAACAAGCCGACTTTGTAGTGCTCAATACTTTAAATTGGCGTGAATGGCCTTACAGCTATGGTGTCAACTGGATTCGTTCCGTTTACAAGAAAGGATTGATGGTGGCTTAAGTACATGGTAAAAACCTCTGAATTGGTGCGTTATCTCAGCGATCTTCTGAGAATTAAAGAATTTACAGATTTTACGAGCAACGGGATACAGGTAGAGGGGGCTGACGAGATTAACAAGGTAGGTTTTGCTGTCGATGCTTGCTGTTCTACCTTTGAGGCTCTGCAGGACTGTCAACTGATTTGTGTACATCACGGTATGATGTGGCCTAGCTGGAACAAAGTTGAAGGCGTAAACAAAAGAAGGCTCAAATTTTTGCTCGATCGCAATATAGGTCTGTTTGTAGCTCATCTCCCTCTTGATCGTCATCCGCAGCTGGGCAATAATGCTCAGATTCTCAAAGCTTTAGGTTGGGAAAAGACTGGTGAATTTGGTGAAGTGGGTTGGCTTTGCGACTTAGAAGAGCCCATTTCTATAGAAGAGGCTCAAAAAAAGTTGGCTGCTCTTTTCCCTAGGCAGTTGGCTTCTTATTGGAAAGGTCCGGATAAGATCAAGCGCATCGGTGTGTGCAGCGGCGGGGGAGGAGGCGAATATCTTTACAAGGGAATCAGCCATCACCTCGATTTGTACATAACCGGAGAGACCAGTTATTCTATGACTCACGATTCTGAAGAGTATGGTTTAAATATCGCTTGTGTAGGCCACTACGATTCTGAAACTTTCGGAGTGCAGGCCCTGCAGGCTGAAGTTGAGGCTCAATTCGGTCTTGAGACCGCCTTTTTTGATAACCCAACAGGTTTGTAAATGCTGCCGATGCGCAGGTTAGTTTTGGCAGCTTGGATGGCGCTGATTTTTTGTGCTTCTGCTGACTCTGTTTCTGGTGAACGTTCGTGGGCGTTGGTCGAGTATTTTATAAAACTGACTGAGTTAATTGGTTTGGAAGTTTCGGCTCAGTTTAACTGGCCGTTCTTCCATTTTTGTCTGCGCAAGTTAGCTCATCTTACTGAATATGCCATTCTCTATTCGTTGTGGCGTTGGAATAGTCTGAAAAGCGGATCTTCTTTAGTTGCCGTGTGTTTGTGTGCCTGTCTCGATGAATGGCATCAGAGTTTTGTAGCTTGCAGAATAGGCTGTGTTACCGATATATTTATCGACTTGAGCGGAGCTTTGGCCGCTTGGGGGACTGAAAAGGGGCTAGGTGTTTTTTTTGCAAAATTAGGCAGGAATGGGCCGCTATTAGAGAATGCACACGGACTTGCCTTAGATAAGAACTGACGGTGCTTTTTTGTCGTTTTTTTACATACGCTTTGGTGTTAATTTTATGGAGGACTCTTTAACATGAGTGAATCTGCTGTAGATTACAAAGTAAAAGATATGAGTTTAGCCGAGTGGGGAAGACGGGATATCAGCCTTTCTGAAATAGAAATGCCCGGATTGATGGCCCTGCGCGAGCGCTATGCTAATGAAAAACCTTTGAAAGGTGCCCGTATTGCCGGATGTCTGCACATGACCATTCAGACAGCTGTACTGATTGAAACTTGTATCGCTTTGGGAGCTCAGGTTCGCTGGAGCTCATGCAATATTTACAGCACTCAAGATCATGCTGCCGCCGCTATCGCCGCTGCTGGTGTACCAGTTTTTGCCTGGAAAGGTGAAACTTTAGAAGAATACGATTGGTGTATTCGCCAGAGTTTGAAATTTGAGGGTGGCTTAGGTCCCAACATGATTTTGGACGACGGTGGTGATCTTACCAATTTGGTCCATGAAGAGTTCCCTGAGCTTTTTAAAGAAATTCGCGGCATTACCGAAGAAACTACTACTGGTGTTCATAATCTCTACCGCCGCGCCAGTGAGGGCAAGCTTTTGGCTCCGGCTATCAACGTTAACGATTCCGTGACAAAATCGAAGTTCGATAATTTGTATGGTTGCCGCGAATCCTTAGCCGATGGCATCAAGAGAGGTACCGACGTAATGGTCGCCGGTAAAGTAGTAGTAGTCGCCGGTTTCGGCGATGTAGGCAAAGGCTGTGCGCAGAGTATGCGCGGTTTTGGTGCTCGCGTTATTGTGACCGAAATCGATCCTATCTGTGCTTTGCAGGCTGCCATGGAAGGCTATCAGGTCATGACTATGGATGAAGCGGCTCCTCTTGGCGATATTTTTGTAACTGCTACCGGCTGCAAAGGTATTATTTTAGAGCGCCACATGATGCAGATGAAAGATAAGGCTATTGTCTGCAATATTGGCCACTTCGACTGTGAAATTGATATGCATTGGTTGGAAACGACCCCCGGTATTACTGAATACAGCTTAAAGCCTCAGGTTGATGTGTTCCATTTGCCTACCGGACGTGATCTGATTGTTTTAGCTCGCGGACGCTTAGTTAACCTTGGCTGCGCTACAGGCCATCCTTCCTTCGTTATGTCATGTTCCTTCACTAACCAGGTTTTAGGCCAGATAGAGCTGTGGAACAATTATGAAAAGTATCCTATCGGTGTATACCGTTTACCTAAGAAACTCGATGAAGAAGTGGCCCGTCTGCATCTTCCTAAATTGGGTGTCAGCCTGACTACTCTTACTCCCGACCAGGCTGAATATCTCGGTGTTCCCGTAGAAGGTCCTTACAAGCCCGAGTACTATCGCTATTAGTTTACCGTCTGTATGAAAAGAGCTCTGCCGTTTTCTTAAAAGAAGGGTGCGGCAGAGCTTTTTTTTAATAAGAATTGTCAACGTTAAAGCTGGCAGTTAAATGTTGTTGTTCCATAAAAAATGGCAGTTCTCAGCTATATGGTAGGTTTGAAAGTAATATTCTTCTTTGGGGATCCAGTATTTCAGAAAATTTGTCATCTGTTCCGGAGTTTCCCGGCGCCTCAAGCGCTCTAACTGCACTTGTTTATTGACAGAAATAAATACGGTGCAGTCGTAAAAAGAGCGCAGAGCGGGATGACAAGAATAGGAACCTTCAATTATACCGAGAGGGCGGGGCTGTACGGTTTCGGATAAGAGAAAATGGGACGACGGATAATGCCTGTAAATTCTGTAAATAAAAGGCCGTCGCTCTTGCAAAGGTTTGCACACTTCTTTTATCAGGCGCTGGTAATCGATATTTCCGCCGGGCAAGGCTTCCGTTTCCGGAGTGCGCTCTTCTAAAGGCAAATAAAAATCATCTATATGGAAAATATGGCTGTCAAATTGCTGTTGAAGCTGAGAAGCTAAAGTTGTTTTGCCTGAACCGCATCGTCCGTCTATAGCTAAAATGGCACTGCCTTTTTTCCGGAGTATAATGTTAACCCTATTAATAAGTGTGTACATCATGTTGACAGCTCTCCGGGATTTATCTGTTGGCAATGAAATAATAGCTGACTTTAAAACAGAAAAACTCCGTTTTTTCAAAAACGGAGCTCTTATGAAAATATGTACCTAAATGTTAAGCCTGAGCAGCGTTGATCTTGCGGGCCAAACGAGACTTGCGGCGGGCAGCCTTATTCTTGTGGACAATGCCCTTAGCAACGGCTTTGTCGATAACGGAAGAAGCGGTGCTCAAAGACTGAGCGAGAACTTCAGCGCTGCTGTCCTTCTCGATGGCGACTGCGGCAGCCTTAAAAACATTCTTAATACGAGTCTTTACGCTGACATTGCGCTTGCGGCGGCGCTCGTGAACCAAGATCATCTTTTTGGCAGTTTTAATGTTTGCCACTTTGAAAATCCTCCAAGAAAAACTTTTAGAAACTTTAGCGAAAACTTATGCGGACAAAACTTTCTTCGCCCGGGGGGAGTGAGCAGATGAACCTCGCTCAACTTACTAAACCTACTCGCTTCTAAACCTGGGGCATTATATCACGCCGTGAAACTGGAAAGCAAGGGTAAAAGGTATAAAAAAAAGGATTATACCTTTTTTTCCGGACAATTTTGAGCAGCGTTTACTAAACGGGCGACTGCAAAAAGGTAATCGCTCAGTCTGTTCAGATAAACTAGCACCGTGCTGTTGTAGGGTAGGTTACAGCTTTCAGCTTCTTGGCATAGAGCAACGCAGGCTCTTTCTGCGCGCCTACATACCGTGCGGGCCAGATGGAGGGAAGCGCCTGCTTGGCTGCCTCCGCAGAGAATAAAGTATTTCTGGTCCGGCAGATGGTTAAGGTGTATCTCTAATCTATCTTCTAACTTCTGTAAACAGCTTTTTTGAAGATGGAAGGGCTGTTTAGGACGGGAGGAGGCGCTGTCGGCGGCTGCCAGGAAAAGGTCGCGCTGAATGTCTTCCAATTCCTGAGCAAAAGGGAGAGGTAGCCCCAGACTCAGGCAAAGACCCAGGGTAGCTCCAAGTTCATCGAGGCTGCCGCACAATTCAATGTGCTTGCAATTTTTTAAGACACGCTCTCCACTTATGAGAGAGGTCTGTCCCGTATCACCAGTTTTGGTAACTATTTTCATTAGTCAGCCTTTCGTTTTTGTGATTACAGAAGTTCTTGGCTTTTAGCCCACAGTTTTAACTGTAGTATGAAAGTTATCCGCAGATAGAATATTAGAAACTTCTTATAAACATGGGAGCGGTATATTTTAGGATGCAAACAGCTAGGTCCTCTATAAAGTGCTGTTTTGTATTCTGTTATTCTGGTCAAATTACAAACGTAAGATTTTTGGCAATTTCGCCCATTGAAAACCTCTTTGAGGAGCCTCTTTCCCGTCTCCGAGAATGGGAATAGCGCAAAGAACATTTTTAGAGAGACGAACTGCGTATTTTTGGATCTATTTGAGATACAAGACGGGCGGGGCGTTGCCAGTTAGGGGAGAAGAGAAACTGCTTCGTCAGCCAGGCTAATGTAGTATTGTTCAATGCCCCTAGAATCCCATGACTTTATTTGTGAGAGTACATCAATTTTATGTTATAATTCGCCCCATATGTTGGAATTTATGAAGCCTCAAATTATTTTAGCCTCTGCTTCGCCGCGCCGCCGTGAGCTGCTGTCTATGTTAGGTTTAAAATTTACCATTTTGAAACCTGCTGACGATGCTGAGCCTCCCTGTCTCCATTCCGGACGTCTACTGGATAAATTACCTGAGTGCAATAGTCCAGAAGAGTGTGCCGCGTTACCTTTATGCACGCAATACAGCGGAGTTTTGGGACGCTTGGGCGGTCAGGAATTGGCGTCTGAATGTAAAACTGTGGCTATGGCGGCTGCTGCTGCCGGACCTTATGCTAACTTGTGTTTGCGTTTGCATGCTGATAGTGAAGCAGCTTGTCTGGCTGAAGCTATTGAACAAGTGCAGCAGGCTGCCTTAGCTAAGGCGGAATCGTCGTCTTCCCTATTGGAGGCGAACCGACGGGAAGAAACGTTGATCATAGGGGCTGACACAGTAGTAGTGTGTGGACAGTCTGTATTAGGCAAACCCTGCTCTAAAGAAGAAGCTGTATCTATGTTAAATGGTTTGGCCGGACGGTGGCACCATGTGGTTACAGGTACGGCTGTGAAACTTTTGCCTGCGGGCAAATGCCTAAAATCTTGCGCTGTTACAGCCGTAAAATTCCGATCTAATATTGATGCGGAAATTCGAGCTTATACAGATGTCGGTCGCCCTCTGGATAAAGCTGGAGCTTACGGTATTCAGGAATTGGGATCTCTTTTGGTGGAAAGAATTGAAGGCTGCTATTTCAATGTAGTGGGGTTGCCCTTAACTGTCCTTAACAGTTTGACGAATGCCCTAGGATACAGTATTTTTGCATTGAGAGATTCTTCTATTTAATTTTTGAATTTTATCTGTTGAAAAAAGCCTGTTTCAACAGATAAATACGTGTCGGTTTGGCGGATAAGTAAGGTCAAGGTGTTAGATTTTTTTGATAAGTTGGTGTCCAAATTCTCACCCGATTTAGGGGTCGATTTGGGAAGTTATGCCTTAGGAGTTGTGGAGTGTGGCAAGAGCAGTTGGCGTGAGCCGACGCGTTTAGTGTACGATTTGAAGACTGACAAACCGACGGCTATTGGGGAGGAGGCTAAGCGCAGAGAGGGGCGGCTTGGCAAAAATAAACTTATGAAAATCCCCATCAAGGAGGGGCGTGTATGCAGCTATGATAGTGCATTAGAGCTGCTTTGCTTTTGTTTGAGTCGTTGTTCCCAGCTGGGATTATTCGGTCCCAGAATTTTGCTATCTGTACCCGTAGGGACAGCTGAAGCTGATGTGCGCATAGTGTCTGATCTTTGCCGATCTGCTGGAGCTAGGGGTGTTTCCGTAGTGTCAGCTCCTTTAGCGTCTGCTTTGGGAGCCGGTCTGTCTGTTACTCAAAGTAAGGCTTGCATGGTTGTCAATATAGGGGCCGATCTTACTCAGGCTGCTGTAATGTGTATGGGAGCTATCGTATCTGCCGAGTCTATTCCTGTGGCAGGATTTTCTTTTGATAAAGCTATAGTTGACTATTGCCGTGACCAAAATTTAGTAGTTGGATTCAACAGTGCAGAAGCGTTAAAGATCTCCGGAGGGTGTGCCTTTACAGAAAAAGGCAGCTGCATTTTTGAAATTAAAGGTCGCGACTTAAAAACTGGATATCCCAGAAAAATGGAAATAACTTCCGCAGAAATTCTGCAAATATTCCGACCTAAATTGGAGCAAATTGCTCGCATGGTTCAGAGGGTCGCTCAACTTACGCCTCCCGGATTCGCTGGCGATATATTGAAGACAGGCATTATGCTCTGCGGAGGAGGCTGCCAACTGAGCGGATTATCTGGCTATTTGTCGGAAAAAACCGGGTTCTTTTGTCAAGCGGCCGAGAAGCCGGAGGAATGTACGTTGCTAGGACTGGAACAGCTTTATCACGATCCGCGTATTATGAGATCGGTAGAAAATGCGGAAACGCATAATTTTTGGTAAAAATGTCTACATCGTTTCATAACAGACTGTCGGGGCGGTCGGGCAGGCGGGAGAAAGACAAAAAATGCGGCAGTTCAAATATTGGATAAAAGTGCTTTTTTTGTTGATTGGGGTCGGATTTATACTGGAGGCTGTCGGTGGAAGCAGGGGGATGCAAACTTCTGTTATGTCTCTTTCACCTCTGCAGAGTGTAATTTCTGCTGTGTCTGGGCAGGCTGATGACTGGTGGCGCGGATTTGTCCAGTTCGCTTCTTTGAGCCGATCTAACGATAAACTTAAATCCGAAGTTATCGCTTTGCGTGCCGAACGTAGTCGCCTTTTGTCTTATCGGGTGCAAAACCTGCGTTTGCAATCTCTTCTGAAGTTAAAAGAAGAACTGCCCAGCGACGTAAAAATTGCTGCCCGTGTTATCGCTCGCGATCCTAATAACTGGGATGAAAAAGTAATTTTAGACTGTGGTCGCAGTGATGGGGTTACCGAAGATATGGTAGCTGTTTCTCCCGAGGGATTAGTGGGCCGTGTCTCTCAAGTGGCTAGTCGTTCTTGTACTCTTACTCTTATCGGCAGTTCTTCCTTGGCTGTGCCTGTAGCTTTTGTCGATAGCGACATTTGCGGCATTATGCGCGTCAATAAAATGAAGCGCAGTATTATCAAATACGTTCGCTTTGATATTCCCGTTAAATCTGGTCAGTTGGTGGTTACTTCCGGTTTGGGCGACATTTACCCGGGCGGCTTGGCAGTAGGACGTGTAGATCGTGCTTATGTCAGTACTGATGTTATGTATCAAGATGTTTTAGTAAATTTGAGCGCTGAATTGCCGCGTTTGCGGGAAGTTATCTTGATCAAAAAGGGAAAGCTGTCTGCCGATCCGGCTATTTTCAAAGATGCTATTTTAAGAGCAGAGCAAGAGGCGAAAGAAGCGGCCAAAGAGAGTGCTGAAGCTGCTCTGCGGGAGGTCAATAAATATGAATCTTCAGAGCCGGACAGCACCGCTTCTAAGGTCGATAAACCGACTAAGTATGATAGTATTACAAAGGAAGTGGAAAGTAGGGCCGACTCTGACATATCTCAGGAAGTTCAAAATGAGGCTGCATCCGAAAACGCTAAAAATGCTGCTCCTGTACCTGCTGCCGAAGATATACCGGCTGCAACAGTAACGAAAACACAACCGTCAGGTGACTCTGATTCGGTTGATGAGAATTCGGAAATAGTCGATAAAAACGAAAGCCCTGAGCTTAATCGGCACGGTGAAGCTGTCGGCGGCAACAATTTTGCTGCTGAAGAAAAAACGGAAGAAACCTCTGAGCCCGTTGTGGAGGAGCAATCTGCTGAAGGACATTATATAACGGTAGAAGAGGCGGAGAATTCCGGAGTTGAAAGTCAACCTCTTGAGACTGAAGCGGAAGAGAGCGAACCTATACCTAGTACTGTGGAGTTGGAGCCGTGATAAAAAGCTTCGGTTCAGCTGTTGTCTGGATTATGCCTTTGCTGTTTGGCGGACTGCTGTTTGAATCAGCTCTTCCTTACAGTTGGCCTCATCCGGAATTGATTATAATTTGGTTGTCAATTATAGCTTTGCGCTACGGTATGAAACCGGGAGCTGTTTTTGGGGCTGCTTGCGGAGCTATGGCTGGGGTCTTCTGCGGTTGTTCTTCAGGTTGGCTGGCCTTGGCTTACGCATCTTTGGGTGGAGCGGTAGGTGCTTTCCTTAAACCGTATAGCGATCGTCCTTTTATTTATGTTTTGACTGTAACTGCTTCCACAGTGGTATTTGCAGCTGAGTTAACTGTATTATCCATGTTGGGGGCCGACTTGCCCAGCCAAGTTATTTTCAAAATATGGCTCTGGAAGGCTCTGTTGTGGAATGTGATTTTTTTGTGGCCTTCCTTATGGCTGGCCGACAAAATTTTGGGTACCTACGCCTTTATTCCGCTTGAATTAGATTGCGAGTGAGCTTTGCGCAGCCGTCCTTTTCACATATTCGTAATTTTTGCTTGCTGCTGTGCGTTAATTTTAGCCGGGCGTTTAATTTTTATGCAGGTAGTTGAAGCCGATTATTACGCTAAGTGCTCCGCCGATAATTTGCGCTTGAATTCTCCTATCATGACTGGACGCGGAATTATTTACGATCGCCGTGGGAGGGTGATGGCCAGAAACGAAGCGGTCTTTACCCTGCGCATCATCCCTTATATGCACAGGAACGCAGAACAGCTGCTCAGCAAAGCGGCAGATATACTGCACCTTTCCTCAGCTAGAAGAGCGGAGCTGCTGGCCGAACTCAAGGAAAACGAAGGAGAAGCCATAGTCATCTCCGACAGCATGGATAAAGCATCATTGGCTCGATTTGCCGAAGCGCAGGATAAATTTGATGGCCTGAAAGCAGAAGTTAAGTTTAAAAGAGTTTATCCTTACGAAAAATTGGCGGCTCACGTTTTGGGCTATGTCGGTGAAATTGATAGTGAAAGTTTGGCTAAGCTTAAACATAAAGGTTACATTCCCGGAGAGTGGATAGGTAAAGACGGTTTGGAGTTATCCTACGAAGATGTACTTCACGGTCGTTCCGGTCTTAGGTCTGCTTTACTGGATTCCAAGGGGCGCTTTTTGGGCGATACCGAAAGAGAACCGGCTATTCCTGGCGATGACATTTTCTGTGCTATCGATCTCGATCTGCAGCTCAAAGCTCAAGCTGAACTGAGTTCGGTACTCGATTATTTAGCTGCTAAAAATGGTGAGCGCTCGGGAGGAGCCGTGGTGGCTATGGAACCCTATAGCGGTTATGTCAGAGCTTTAGTAAGTTTGCCTCACTATAATCCCAACGAGTTTGCTGCCGGAATTAGTCATAAACAGTTTAGCGCTCTGCTAAATGACCCTTGTTCGCCTTTACTTAATCGGGCTGTACACGGTGCCTATCCCCCGGGTTCAACTTTCAAGCTTGTTACTACGGCTGCCGCTCTGAATGAAGGCATCATTACGCCGTTTTCTCGCTTCTATTGCACGGGAAATTACAATGTAGCCGGCCTTACGTTCAACTGTTTTGTGCGCAGCGGGCACGGATCCATAGACTTGCGGGAATGTCTGGGGTACTCATGTGATTCAGTTTATTACGAGATAGGTCCTAAATTAGGAATTAAACGTTTGCACAAATATGCTGAGGCGTTCGGGTTGGGGCACAAGACAGGCATAGATTTGCCGGGTGAATCTGAGGGAAATATCCCCACTGCAGCGTGGAAAGAGAAGCTCTTTGGCGAAAAGTGGTTCCCTGGCGATGATGCTAATGCTTCTATAGGGCAAGGATTCGTTACTGCTTCACCTTTACAGATGGCTGCTGTTGCTTCTGCTGTAGTGACTGACGGTACTTTTGTAGTGCCGCGTTTAGTGGAACGGCGCCGCATTAAGGGACGCCGTCGGGAGCGGCCAGAAGAGATTACTTACAATTCTTCTTCGCACCGTCTTCCTATAAATCAGGATTATTTTAAGTACATAAAAGACGGTATGCGTTTGGCTGTAGCTGGCGGAACTGCTGCTAATAGCGGTGGAGATGTTCTAGGGGTTGCCGGTAAAACGGGAACTGCCGAAAATGTGCCGACGGTTGATAATCCCCGCGGATTGAATCACTGTTGGTTTGTAGGCTACGCCCCTTACGACCGTGGTTCTAACTGGCAGGCGCCTCCGTTGGTTGTTGCCGTTTTTGTGGAAAAATCGGGCGGCTATGGCGGAGCTGTTGCCGCACCAATTGCTGTAAAGGTTCTGGATACTTGGAACAAGATATATAAAGAGAAGGACAGATAAACTGAACAGCACGAAAGAATATAGAGGCAGATGTTCGCTGGCTCTGTAGAGATTAAGCCGCTTGGCTTGGGCGGGAACAAAAAATATCTGCAAATGTTAGAGGAAAAAGCACTTTTTTTAGAAAAAAGGGCGCGATACATTTTGTAACCGTTCTTTATAGCGTTCGGCTGTTCATTTTTTTTTGCACGAGGTTTACGCAGTGGATTCAACAAGAGATAAAGCCAAGAAGGCGGTCGGTGGTTCTCGTTTGGAGTTTGATGCCAATTCAGAGCCTTTGATCGGTTCCGCTTCTTACCCTCAAGCGGGTGGGACTGCTGTACAGGGCAGCGGGTTTGTAGAAGATATGGAGCGATTTGATGAACATGGCGCCACAATAAAAGTTATCGGAGTCGGCGGCGGTGGGTGCAATGCTGTAGACAGTATGGTCGACGGAGATGTGTCTGGTGTCGAGTTTATTGCGATTAATACAGATGAGCAGTCATTAAACAAATGCGGCGCAGATGTCCGCATCCAAATCGGTAAAGAAGTTACTCGCGGTTTGGGAGCTGGAGCCCGTCCTGAAATCGGCAGTAAGGCTGTCGATGAAAATAAAGAAGAAATTTTAAAAGCCATTGATGGGGCCGATATGGTCTTTATTACTGCCGGTATGGGCGGAGGTACTGGAACCGGTGCTGCTCCTGTGGTGGCTGCTTTAGCTAAAAATTCTGGCGCTCTTACTGTAGCTATTGTAACTAAGCCCTTCTCCTTCGAAGGACGTCAGCGCATGAATAAAGCTGAAGAGGGCATCGAGAAGTTAAGACAAAATGTAGATGCCATTATTGTTGTACCAAACGATAAAATTCTCGATGTCATCGATAATGACGACAGCCGTGCAGATGCCTTCAATCTCTCCAACGATGTGCTGCGCAGTGGTGTAGAAGGTATATCTGAAATTATTAATGCCTGCGGCGAGCAAAACGTAGACTTTGCTGATGTGCGCACTATTATGGCCGACGCCGGCTCTGCACTTTTGGGTATAGGTGTGGCCAGCGGTGAAAACCGCGCTGAAGAAGCTGCTCGTCAGGCTATTAACAGTCCTCTTTGGGAAGGCAATATCCACGGAGCTACGGGCGTGCTCTTCAATGTTGTCGCCAATAGTAAGTTCACTATGAAAGAACTGCAGGCCGCTGCTAATGTGGTCTATGATTCGGTCGATCCCGATGCTAATATTATCTTTGGTTCTGTTACCGACGAAAACTTAGATAATGAAGTGCGCATCACCGTTGTGGCTACTGGTTTCCCCGATCCTATCGAAGAGGAGCAGGAAGCAGAGTCCGATTTCAGCTTTGGCGATAAGTCTTTAGAAGAAGAAGTGGCTTTTGCTCCTCAGCCTATGCAAGTGAGCAATTCGCAAGATTATGAGCCGGCTATTCGTCGTCGTCCCAGGACTTATATGCAGTAACATTATGATTGTTGGAGGGGTAGAATAAAAGTTTGTTGTCTTTAGGTAATTAAGGAAGGGGACAGATATGGTAGCTATCACTCTGGCCATACGCAATGTGTGGCGTAGGCGTGAGCGCAGCCTTCTTACTCTGGTTGGCGTTCTTCTGGCTGTCGGTACTTTTGTGGCGATGGTTTCGCTCGCTGAAGGTATGTATCAGAGGGTGTCTTTGGAGTTAGACGGAAGAGCTGTCGACGTATACGTCGTTCCTGCTACGGCTGCTCCTCTGCCTACTGGTCCATTGGGTACGATAGGTTTGACTTCCGATACTATCAACACCGGTTGGATTAGCCGTATTGAATCTATAGACAACGTAGCTGATGTCTGTCCCGTCATTCGAGGGCAATGGACCGGTAAGAAGGGCGTTATTATGGCGCTGGGTGTCGATCCCGTGAAGTGGCGTGTCTTTATGCCTGCCTTGAAAACGCTTGAAGGGGATACCGGCCTCAATCCTGGTCAGGTGGTATTGGGCAAAGGGTTGGCTGCTGCAGAGGGGCTCTCCGTGGGAGATACTATCAAGCACGGTCAAACGTCTTATAAAGTTGCCGGTGTCGTTGAGGCCGGAGCCGGATTCCAAGATTATTTTGCCTATATATCATGGGATGCCGCCAACGCTACTACTGATGGCAAGGGAGCTTCGGAGCTTTGGGTGCGCCTCAAGGATCAACATCGCGACAAGGAAGTTGTGCGTAAAATTGACGGTTTCAAAATTCCCGGTGTTAAAGTGGCTACTCGCAAAGATTATCTGGGAGCGGCCAACGACTATATCGAGTATGCTTGGTACCTGCAGTTTGCCGTTTCCGCTATCGGTGTGCTGATAGCTATCACCGCTGCTATGAACACTATGCTCATGTCTACTTATGAGCGCATGCGCGAGTTTGCTACTCTCAGGGCTATAGGTGCTCCCAGACCTACAGTTATTGCTATGGTTGTAACTGAGTCAGTTATTCTCTCCTTTGCCGGCGGATTTTTAGGCATATTTTTCGGTATTTTGGGCTCCGGTTTGCTCAATAGAGCTATGATCGTCATTTTGCAGCTCTCTTTCCCCTTAGCCTCCATCACTATTCCTTTGATTCTTGAAGCTTTAGCTCTTTCAGTATTTGTAGGACTGGTTGGGGCTGCAATACCTTCGGTGTTGGTGTGGCGCATAGACATTGTTTCCGGATTGAGGTGGGAGTAGTGAAGGTCGAACTTCAAGGTGTACATAAATATTTCGATGCTCGCAGTGGGCCTGTGAAAATTCTGGAAAATGTCAATTTGGTTATTCCTCACGGCGACTTCGTTTCCATAATGGGACCTTCCGGATCTGGTAAGACTACTCTGCTCAACATGATGGGCTGTTTAGATACTCCTAGTTATGGCAAAGTTTTTCTGGGCGATCGCGATACTAGCGGAGCGGGCGAAGATATACTGGAGCAAATACGTTTGCGCCATATCGGATTTGTTTTTCAATCGTACAATTTATTGCCGACCCTTACCGTATTAGAAAACGTGCAGCTGCCTATGCAGCTTTGCGGAGGTAAGAGCTACAAAGAACAGGTCGATCAGGCTATGACTTTGCTGCGCTTGGTTAGATTGGATGCCAGGGCCAAAGATTCTGTTTTGCGTCTGTCCGGCGGCCAGCAGCAGCGCGTAGCTATAGCTAGAGCGCTCTCTAATCTTCCCGGTCTTATTTTGGCTGATGAACCTACTGGCAACCTTGATGAGCGTTCTAGCCGTGAAGTTCTCGACGTTTTCAGGGCTATAAATGAAAACCAGCATATTACTACCGTAATGGTCACACACGATTCTAAAGCTGCCAGCTATGCTAAACGAGTCCTCCATTTGGAGGGCGGTCACCTTTCCGACAAAATACTTAAATAGTTTGGCTGTTGTTGATAGTTCAGCGTGCAGTTAGAGTCTTTCCCAACTCGGCTGTCCGCTGAATTTTTTTATTCGTTTTTCATCTAAGACTGCTATTTTCAGGGGGTAGTTTTTTCTTGGGGAGGAAGTCACAAGTATCAGACGAACTTAAAGAGCAGCCTTGTGGCTGCAGGTTTGTCTGCTTAGCGATCGTAATAAAACAGACGGTTTCAAGAGTAACTTAGTACCGTCTTTTAGCCGGAGCTGCTTAAGTTTAGCTCTGCTGTATAAGGGAGGAAGCAACTTGATTATTTGCATGCAATGTGGGGAGCAAAACGAGGGGAAGAATTTGAGAAAATGTCAGAATTGTGGTGCTATCCTCCCCCGCATGGATACCTCGGCTATGGTCCAAGTAGAAGAACAGTCCGGGCGTGTCAAACAATTTGCCAATGCTGTTGAGAAGGTTCGCTCCGAAGAGTGGGGAGCCGAAGATTTTTACGAATTCTTAAACGGCGTATACGAGCAACTCAGAAGTTTGCGCGAAGAGATTGAAGAGATTATCGTGCAGAATCAGTACGGGGAGTATGCTCCCGAAGAGGTCGAGGGCGGTCTTGAGGGCATGGACTGTTTTGAAGAAGGCATGCAGGAAATGTCCATATATGTCGAGGATGGAGATATTTCGCATCTCGATTTAGGTATGGAGAAGATCGTCGAAGGCAACAGAAGAATCAACGAGGCTAAGCGTATTAATCGTTCCAGCCGCAAAGAATTGGAAGAGCAATGGGGCACTATCTAGAATGATGGGCGGCTGCAAGCTGGCGCTGTCTTTAGTGTGGTCGGTCGGCTTGTGGCTTACTATTTTTCTGTTTGCATTTTTATTGCTTCCTGTTATTTCAGCCTTTCCACTTTGGTGGGGGGCTGTTTGTGCATTAATCGTATTTTTCTTGCAAATAATATGGGGGCCCAGTTTACTGCGCCTGCTTTTAGGGGTCAAGAACAATGACGACACAGTCTGTTTTGTTCCCGGTGAGTGCCCTTTCGTTTTTTTGCTCGATAATCAGTTTATTGCTTCCGAGGGCAGTCGGACCTTTTTACAGAGTGCGCAGCTCGATCCTGAGCTGATTTTACGGCACACTTGGAGCCGCAGCGCCAACAGAATTTATAGCGCTTTGCTGGCCTTGCCTTGTTTGCTTCGCGCTTTTGAAGCTTTTACTTCCGATTACGGACGTCTCCATTTTGCGCAAGGTCCTCTTTGGCATTTAGGGAGGGGGTTCGGATGGTTGGCCGTTTGGTTGGAAAAACCGCTACGTTGGGCCCGCCCCAAGTTGTGCTTGGAAAACGAAGATAGCCTAGCTGTTATTGAAGCTGCTTTTAGCATCCCTTTGGGTCGCGCTCTGCGTGTCCCTGCTTGGATGGAAAATTTAGATATTTTGTCTATTGTCAATTTTAAGCAAGCTAAGCGCGAAGCGGCCTGGTTTTGGGCTGGAGGTCAGGGCCAAGCTCCTGCTGAGATAGCTCCTCTTGTTGGTAATTGGTTCCCTTGGTTGTTATTTGCAGTTATGTCGTTTTGGGCAGTTTGGGGCGGTGGACTATGGGGAGCGCCCGTATTGTTTTTAGGTTTGGGCTTTATTGTAAAGATAAACAGCGAATACGATAGGGCTAATCCTGGCTGTTCCGTCACACTATCTGCTGATAAACAGCACTGTAAGTACGGACCTTTGCTTCTTAAAGGCATCGCTAGGCGTCAGGACACTCCGGGGCTCGATGATACTTGGTTGGAACTTTATGATGAAACTCAAGTGCATAATATTAAAAAAGAAATAACTGATGTTGGTGAGGGGGCTGAAGGTGACAATAAATCGGTATTTCGGGAGGCTCCTTCACGTTTATTGGTGCGTTTAGAATCGTTTGTTGGCTGGCAGGCTGATGAAGGCAGTTCCGTTGAGTGTTCCGGTTGGCTGAATAGTGAAAATTTAGCTGTGTGCGTTGCTGAATTGCGGTGTAATGAGAGGACTTATCGCTATTATCCGCGTTTGTGGCGTTTACTTCTGCCATGGTTTTTTGTCGGTTCAGGGATAATTTGGTCTATTTTGCAAAAGATAGGTTTATGATATGAGTGATGCGCTGAATTCTGTGCAGAATGGTAACAGTTTAGAAGCAGTTATTGAAATTAACGACTTGCGCCACAATTATGGTACTGTTGAGGTCCTTAAGGGGATTAATCTGACGGCCTATAGAGGACAAGTTACTGGATTGCTTGGCGTTAACGGAGCTGGAAAAACTACCGCAGTGCGTGTTTTATGCGGTCAGCTTCACCCTAAACACGGCTCTGTAAAAGTTTTAGGCCACGATCCTAGTACTGAAGGGGATAAGCTGCGCCGTCTTATAGGTGTTATGCCTGAAAATGCTGGCCATTATGAGCGCTTGTCAGCTGCAGAAAATTTATGTTTTTTTGCACGAATTTTTGGATCAGATAATCCTGAAGCGAGAGCTGCTGAACTTTTGGAAATGGTAAGTCTGGACGATAAAGCTAAATCTAGAGTCTCTTCTCTGTCTAAAGGCATGCGTCAGCGTTTAGCTTTGGCCAGAGCTATGGTCGGCCGTCCGCAGCTGCTTTTTCTTGACGAACCTACCTCAGGTCTGGATCCCAGTGCGGCCCGTCAGGTTCGCCTTTTAATTGATAATTACTGTATTGAAGGCGGTACTGTCTTTTTGACTACCCACTATTTAGAGGAAGCAGAGGAAATGTGCGCTCAGATTGCTATCCTTCATCAGGGACGGATTGTCTGCTGCGGCAACCCTCAAGATTTATGTCGTCATTATCTGCCCGCAGAAATAACTGTGCGCCGTAGCGGTCGCCTAATTAAGCAGGCTCCAGGATTGGAGCAACTTTTTCGTTATTTTACCTCCGGTGATATTTCTAATGAACCTTAGCTTATTGTTGATATGCTTGCCTCAACGGAGCTACCTATTTGGGCAGGAGTGAACCGCAACTTCCTAGAAAACGGGCGGAACCTTCATACAGAGGTGCGGGAAAGTGACTTTAGAACTTACTCAGATTCGCAGATTATTGCTGGGGCTAAGCTTCCTTATAGCTTTGCTTTCTGGGGGTGCTATTTATTATGTGGGGACAGCGACAGCCGAGGTAGATTCGCGTACGGTACGGGTTACAGCTTATACCGACAGTGAAAAAAGCGTGGCTAAAATGAAAAAAGACTTGGGCAGTCGCGGCTATACCATCAACACCGCCAGCACCAAGCATAATTTCAAAATTCCTAATGGTTTCTATCTGGTTATGGCTGACATGGATCGGTCTATGGTAAAGGCTTTAGGACAAGCTTTAATTCAAAAGCAGAATATTAAGCGTTTAGGCCTAGAAACTGCTAACGGTGGTACTGCTCTCAGGATACGTAAAAGGTTCCCCGACAAAAAATCTGCAGAGAAGTGTGCTGCCCGCATCAAGAGTGAAGACAGCTATAATTTTAAAGTTGTAGAAGCCACGAAAGATAAAACGAAGATGGGATTCTCCTGTACTATTGCTTCTATACCTTCTGCGGAATCTGACGGCGTGGTAAACTATTTAGAATCGCACAAATTTATCGATGTAGACTCCACCTATGAGGATGCGCCTGCCGATGAAAGCGGTGCAGAGAATACGGTTGAAGCTTAGCGTTGTGTTTGCTTGAGAACGTGAGTAATGGCCTACTGTTAGCGGCAGTAGGCCATTTTTTATAGGGAATCAGCCGATATAACTTATTGTTGACATTTTAAAGATTATTTGACATAATCACCGTGCAGTTAATGAATAACAGCTTATACATATAAGTGGTCTGTATTGTTATTCTGGGGTGCTGCGTGTGTGCTACAATTCGGTGAGTTGTAGTGTCTGTGTTGAGTGCCTGCACGTTCGTGTCTGTGTTTTTCGCGGTTACTCTCTACTTTGTGTAAGGTGCCGACATTATTTTTCCTTTTGGACACGCTTATTTTTGATATGTACCGTACTGTTTTTGCATTTCTGTGCAAAGACTTGAAGGATGCCCTCCGTTCGCATAGTCTGCTTTTTATTCTGCTTGGTCCGGTTTTAGTTACTGTATTCTTTGCCAAAATGCTGGATTCAGATAACTCAGTTTTTGTAAAAGCCGGTGTTTGCGGCAGAGTTGATTCGGGCTTGGTTAATTGCATGAAGCTTCTGGGAGGCTGCAGCATAGAAAAGTCTGAGCATTGGGAAGAACTGTGTAGAAAGGTCAAAGATAGGCAACTCACCGTAGCTGTTAATATTGGTGCAAATTTTGATGAAGAACTTTACAGCGGTTCTTATCCTGTTCTTGAACTGTTTATCGATGAAAGCAGCTTAGCTAAATCGATGGCAGCTAGAGAATTAGTTCGAACGGCGTTGCGCCGAATGGCCGATCAGGAGCTTCCGTCCGACATTAGGGTTACCAAGGTTAATGCCTTTGAGGGAAACATGTCGCTGGTCTTCCTTCCTATCTGGATGGTATTTACTTGTTTAGGAGCGCTTTCTGTTGCTTCTTCTACGTTAGCGGAAGAACTGGAAAATAAAACTCTCGATGCCGTTTTGCTGGCACCGGTCAGTTGGGCGGCGATACTGAGCGGCAAAGTGCTTTGCGGTTTTGTATTAGCTTCTCTATCAGCTTTTTTGGTAGCTTTTCTCAGCGGCGGTTGTCGACATGGTTTTTTACCGTTGGCGGCTTTAATTTGTGCCGGAAGTTTGGTTTTCTCCTGGGCAGGAATAATTTTGGGACTTTTAGTAAAGAGCCAATCAGCTTGTGGAGCATTAAATTCACTAATATATTTGCTGCTGATTATGCCTGTGAGTATGGCAGATTATAATGAGCTTATGTGCAAGGTCGCCTATGTGCTGCCTTCTTGGTATTTACACGATGGATTCAATAAAGTTATGTTCGCTTCGGGTTCATGGTCAGATTTGCAAATTAATTTTATTTGTTTGGGAGCAGAGCTGTTCTTGCTGATAACGGTTGGAATGTGGGCTCTGCGCAGGGTGCGGGCTTCAAATTAGTACCGTATCGCTTGCAGACTGTAAAGTGTGCTGCCGAGTAACTTGAGCGTACAAAAAACTTAAGTATGTCGGAATCGGCCTATTTTTGTCTGTATATATTGTTACACCGATCATTAATATATTGCTGTTCATGCATGTAAGGATAGAGATAATTGGAAATAAACTTCCAACTCAGTTCTTGCATCAAGGCCGCGCAGTTCAGGAGGAAGCCAAAGGGCTAAAAAAAATGACTAATCTCACGTTTGACATGTTGACTTGTTATAATAGATCTCAATTGCAGGATATTATACGAGACAATAAGATTAAATGCCCTAAATTAAGTCGCCTCAAGCATGAAGACCTTATAGGCATAATCTTAGAGAATCAGAGCAAAATCGATAAGGAACTGCCTGAAGTTGCAGAAGTCAACAAAGTTCGACGCGGCCGCCGCCCTCAGTATTCTGCTGAACATAAAGCTATCATGATTAAAAATAGTTCCGATGACTCCGGAGCTGCCGAGGGTATATCTGAATCTGCTGAAATTGTCTATGCTGAGCCCGTGCTTCCTTCCATTGAAGAAACTGCAGATAATTGTACACCGATTCAAAGCGCTGAAACTGTCTCTATTCGTCCTTCGCGCCGTGAGCGCAATAAACAGCGCCAGCAGCAATATTTGATGCGTCAAAGAGAACGCTATAGTGACGGTCAGGCTAGTTTCGATTTAGGGGATGAAACTGAGAGTAGCCTTGAAGGAGAGCTCAGAAGTACATCTCGCCCTCGCTGTAATGTAAATATTCCTCGTGTCAGTATGGAACGTCAAGATAATGTACAGCGCCAGAATCGTTTAGCTCAAGCGGGAGGTCGCCGTGCGTCCGATAGTCGCAGCAATTACGACAATATAGAAGACGACAGTTATACTCAGCGAACCAGCAAACAGGCTTATCTCGATGACAGCGTCTATACCCGCCGCGAGCTCGATACTGTTTACGATAGCCGCCGTCAGTCTGCTTATATGAGCGACAATAATTACAGCCGCTACGACGGGGCTTACTACGACGACTACGATTCAGAAGAAGCTTACGATGATTATGCCGATGAACATGAAGAGTATGTACCTATAGTTACTGGTATTTTAGACATTCGTCCGCAAAGTTTCGGATTTTTGCGCGGTTGCAGTTATAAACCTAGTGCCAACGATGTTCATGTCAGCTCTGTAACTATAAAGAAATACTCTTTGCGCGTTGGCGATAAAATTTGCGGTATAGTAAAATCAACTAAGCGCGGAGAACGATCTTACGATTTGGAAAAGGTTATTTCCGTAAACGATTTGCCCGTAGAAAGAGCTAGCCATCGTCCTTCTTTCGATCTGATGGTGCCGATTTTTCCTAATGAATGGTACCGGTTAGAAACTTCCGACGGCGATATGACTGCCCGCATGATCGATCTTTTTGCTCCTATAGGCAAAGGACAGCGATCTTTAATTGTCGCTCCTCCTAAAGCCGGCAAAACTATCTGCTTAAAGAAAATTGCCGATGGTATTTCTGCCAATCATCCTGACACTATTTTGATGGCCCTTTTAGTAGACGAGCGTCCTGAAGAAGTTACCGATATGCAGCGCTCCATTAAGGGAGATGTGGTGGCTTCCACTTTTGATGAAGAACCGGAAAACCACGCTTTTATTACTCAGTTGGTTTTAGAGCGGGCCCGTCGTTTAACTGAGCTGGGCAAAGATGTAGTTATTCTTTTCGATTCCCTGACTAGGTTAGGTCGGGCCTGCAATAATGCAGTACCTAATTCTGGACGAACTCTCTCCGGAGGTCTGGATATTTCAGCTTTGCGCACTCCCAAACATTTCTTCGGTTCGGCGCGCAAATTTGAGCAGGGGGGAAGTCTGACTATTATAGCTACTGCTTTAATTGAAACTGGCTCCCGCATGGATGAAGTTATTTTTGAAGAGTTCAAAGGCACGGGCAATAATGAAATTACTCTTTCCCGCAAAATGGCGGAAAGAAGAATCTTCCCGGCTATGGACATTAAGAAGAGCGGTACCCGTCACGAAGATTGTCTGCAAGACGCTTTTACGCTTACTATTATGACCAGCTTAAGACACACTTTAGATATCCGTTATGCCGAGCGCGATCCTAATATTGCTATGGTTGAGGCTTTGAAAAAGACTGCCAATAATCAAGAGTTTTTAGGACTGTTGAGCAAAAATAAAGCTAAAGAAGCTGCTGTGCCCAATGTGTAATAAAAATAGTTATTCGAAACACTCCACTTCATCTGGCCGCAAAAGTGCTAAAGGACAAAAATTTTCGGCTGGAGCTGCCTGCCGCAGCGGCAAGAAAGCAGCTGTTGCAGCTGAGGTCGCTTGGGCTCTGGTTTGCTCTGACAGTGAAGGTAATTTTTGGGATGAGCCCTCGCTGAGGGCTGCCGCCCGCAGCGGTCGAGAAATTAGACCTCCTAAGAGGTGCGAACTTTCTCCTTTGCCGGAAACAGCTCAACTGCAATATTTGCCCGGTCGTTTTCCTTTAGCCTGGTCTGTCGGTGAGAGTACGGAAGAAGAGCCTCTAGTTTGTGAAGGGGCCTATGTTTTAGCCGCTCAGCTTCCTTCTGGCTGGACGCGTACGCTTCTGCCCGCTTGGGAAGTAGAAGGGGGCGCTGATACTTTACCTATTTTTGGCTATACCGCGGTCTTTTCTCATCATGGTGAGCTGTGGTGTGCGGCTGTACCTACAGAGCAAAATCCGCGTTGGAATCCTTGTGCTTACGCTTTGCCCGAATTGGAAGCAGATATAAAAAGCTTGGAAGAGCGTTTCCCAAACAATCGTCTTCTGGGACAACTGAAAGTATGTGCCCGGGAATATGGCTGTTATAATGCTCAGAACATTTTCTACGGACGTTGGGAAGGGGCTGCTCCAATATCGCCTCAGTGTAATGCGCGCTGCCGTGGATGTATCTCTAAGCAGCCGGAAGGTGCTCCTCCGTCTCCGCAAATTCGTCTTAATTTTACTCCCTCAGTAGAAGAAATTGTTGAATTGGGCCTTTTTCACATAGGTAGAGCTGAGCGTCCTATTTTTACCTTTGGTCAAGGATGTGAAGGGGAGCCTTTGCTGCAGGCTGACAGGGCGGCCGAAGCTATTAAAATTATCAGGCAGCACACCGACAAGGGAACTTTACACATGAATTCAAACGGGTCGTTGCCTCAGAAGGCTCTCAAGCTTTTTGAAGCCGGTTTGACTTCCATGCGAGTTTCTATGTGTTCGGCCAAAGAAGAAACATACAATGCTTATTATCGTCCTCAAGGCTATAAATTCGCCGATGTTCTTCAGACTATCGAATTTGGTAGAAGTCATGGTGTCTGGATTTCTGTCAATTTGCTGCTTCTTCCCGGACTTAATGATACACCCGGTGAATTAGAAGCGCTTATACAAATGGTTAATCGGTTCGATATAAACATGATTCAGCTGCGCAATTTAAATATTGATCCCGACTGGCTTTTTAGGCAAATTGAGCTTTCTCAAGAAAGCGGTATCGGTATCCCTGCTTTTATTGAGCGGTTGAGGAGCGAATGTCCCCACTTGCGTTTAGGGTCTCACAATCCGTCTAGAGAGGAAATGGCTATAAGCCAGTAGTCTGAGTGGCCTGACGGTAGGAAGTTGCCCCCTTTGGGTTGAAGTCAAGCGGGGCTTACTGTGCTTGCTGTTTTGTTCTTATCTTTGCTTAGTATCGGCAAAGCTAATGGGTAGGTTTGTAAGCGGGCTTAAATTCTGCTAAGGAGCCGAGCAGTACATGACAATGGTCAGTGCGACTATAGGTCGCTACCACATTATAAAAGAGCTGGGACGAGGCGGAATGGGCGTCGTCTACAAAGGGCATGACCCTTTGCTGAACCGTTCAGTTGCCATTAAAATTCTCTCTCAGCAGTTAGTCGGCAACCCTGAGTGCAAAGATCGCTTTATTCGCGAAGCTCAGGCTGCGGCGCGTTTGAATCACCCCAATATTACAGCCATTTATGATATTAACGAACATGAAGGCATCTATTTCTTAGTATTCGAGTTCGTTCATGGCGTTTCGTTAGATAAATACATGAAAGAGCATGGTTACCTCAGCGTTGAGGAGGCCCTGCAAATTTTTGTTCCCGCTGCCCGCGCTCTAGATTACGCTCACCAGCACGGCATCGTACACCGCGATGTAAAGCCTGGAAATATTATGGTAACCGAAAACGGCGACGTCAAAGTCGGCGACTTCGGTCTTGCTTGGGTTGAAGGCTCACAGACTTTAACTCAACCTGGCCAAGTTATAGGATCCTGCTTTTACTTTTCTCCAGAGCAGGCCAGAGGTGAAAAAGTAGATCGCCGTGCCGATATTTATTCTTTAGGCATTCTGCTCTACGAAATGATGGCAGGGCGCGTACCTTTTATTGCCGATAACCTCCCTGCCGTTATTCAGCTTCACCTTACGAAAGATCCTGAGCCGCCGACAACTTACAATATGGCCATACCTCGCAATGTAGAACAGGCCATACTGCGTTGTTTGAAAAAAGATCCGGCTGAGCGCTACCAGACTGTCACCGATTTAGTTAAAGACTTACAGTTTGAAAGCACCAGCGAAGAAGCCAACAACACTGGCAAAATTAGTCCTTCCGAAGCCGCCCTGCACAATATTTTAGGTAACAATTACTATAAACAGGGCAAGCTCGATTTGGCGGTTATGGAGTGGAACAAAGCGACGGGGCTCGATCCCTACAACGCTTTGACTCATAACAATTTGGGTACTGCTCTTGACGGCATGGGGCGTCTGCGCGACGCCATTACCGAATATGGCAAAGCTGTCGATTTGAACCCTAATAACTTTGTAGCTCACTACAATTTGGGCTCAGCTCATTATAGAAATGGCGAAATCGCTGAATCTATTGAGGAATATCGTACCGTTACCGTACTGAATCCTAAGTTTGCCCCAGCCTATTACAATTTAGGCAACGGCTATTTCCGTTTGGGCAAGCTCGATTCGGCCATCGAAGAGTGGCAAAAGGCTTTAATTCTGAATCCGCAGTTTGCAGAAGTTCTGTACAACTTAGGTAACGCCTACTATCGCAAGGGACGCAAAGAAGAGGCCAAAGATTATTGGAACAAGGCTCTTGAGCTCGATCCTCATTCAGCTGCGCAATTTAAATATTGATCCCGACTGGCTTTTTAGGCAAATTGAGCTTTCTCAAGAAAGCGGTATCGGTATCCCTGCTTTTATTGAGCGGTTGAGGAGCGAATGTCCCCACTTGCGTTTAGGGTCTCACAATCCGTCTAGAGAGGAAATGGCTATAAGCCAGTAGTCTGAGTGGCCTGACGGTAGGAAGTTGCCCCCTTTGGGTTGAAGTCAAGCGGGGCTTACTGTGCTTGCTGTTTTGTTCTTATCTTTGCTTAGTATCGGCAAAGCTAATGGGTAGGTTTGTAAGCGGGCTTAAATTCTGCTAAGGAGCCGAGCAGTACATGACAATGGTCAGTGCGACTATAGGTCGCTACCACATTATAAAAGAGCTGGGACGAGGCGGAATGGGCGTCGTCTACAAAGGGCATGACCCTTTGCTGAACCGTTCAGTTGCCATTAAAATTCTCTCTCAGCAGTTAGTCGGCAACCCTGAGTGCAAAGATCGCTTTATTCGCGAAGCTCAGGCTGCGGCGCGTTTGAATCACCCCAATATTACAGCCATTTATGATATTAACGAACATGAAGGCATCTATTTCTTAGTATTCGAGTTCGTTCATGGCGTTTCGTTAGATAAATACATGAAAGAGCATGGTTACCTCAGCGTTGAGGAGGCCCTGCAAATTTTTGTTCCCGCTGCCCGCGCTCTAGATTACGCTCACCAGCACGGCATCGTACACCGCGATGTAAAGCCTGGAAATATTATGGTAACCGAAAACGGCGACGTCAAAGTCGGCGACTTCGGTCTTGCTTGGGTTGAAGGCTCACAGACTTTAACTCAACCTGGCCAAGTTATAGGATCCTGCTTTTACTTTTCTCCAGAGCAGGCCAGAGGTGAAAAAGTAGATCGCCGTGCCGATATTTATTCTTTAGGCATTCTGCTCTACGAAATGATGGCAGGGCGCGTACCTTTTATTGCCGATAACCTCCCTGCCGTTATTCAGCTTCACCTTACGAAAGATCCTGAGCCGCCGACAACTTACAATATGGCCATACCTCGCAATGTAGAACAGGCCATACTGCGTTGTTTGAAAAAAGATCCGGCTGAGCGCTACCAGACTGTCACCGATTTAGTTAAAGACTTACAGTTTGAAAGCACCAGCGAAGAAGCCAACAACACTGGCAAAATTAGTCCTTCCGAAGCCGCCCTGCACAATATTTTAGGTAACAATTACTATAAACAGGGCAAGCTCGATTTGGCGGTTATGGAGTGGAACAAAGCGACGGGGCTCGATCCCTACAACGCTTTGACTCATAACAATTTGGGTACTGCTCTTGACGGCATGGGGCGTCTGCGCGACGCCATTACCGAATATGGCAAAGCTGTCGATTTGAACCCTAATAACTTTGTAGCTCACTACAATTTGGGCTCAGCTCATTATAGAAATGGCGAAATCGCTGAATCTATTGAGGAATATCGTACCGTTACCGTACTGAATCCTAAGTTTGCCCCAGCCTATTACAATTTAGGCAACGGCTATTTCCGTTTGGGCAAGCTCGATTCGGCCATCGAAGAGTGGCAAAAGGCTTTAATTCTGAATCCGCAGTTTGCAGAAGTTCTGTACAACTTAGGTAACGCCTACTATCGCAAGGGACGCAAAGAAGAGGCCAAAGATTATTGGAACAAGGCTCTTGAGCTCGATCCTCAGTTTGCTATCGCCTTATACAATATCGGAAGTATGCAAATGGAAGACGGCGAGGTAGACAGTGCCGTCGAGTTGTGGCAGAAGTGCTTAGAAGTTAACCCCGAATTTGCCGAAGCCAGGTATAATTTGGGCAACCTTCATTACGATCGCGGTGAAGTGGAGTTAGCTATTCCTGAATGGGAAAAAGCTACTCAGGCCAAGTACGGCTTCTGGCAGGCACACTACAACTTGGGCAACGCTTACTTCTATCTCTCTCAGTTCGATGAAGCTATTAACCAGTGGCAGAAAACCGTTCAGTTTGAAGACCAACATTGGCCGGCTCACTGGAACTTGGGTAACACTTACTACTATCAGCGTGCCCAAATTGAGGCAGCAGTTATCGAATGGCAGAGAGTGGCCGGTATTAACAGTCGGTACTGGCAGGCTTACTACAACTTAGGAGAGGCCTATTTAGAACAAGGTAAAATTGAGTTGGCTTGTTTAGAATGGGACAAAGTAGTGCAGCTCAATCCTAAGTTCTGGCATGTGTATCACAATTTAGGTACTTTGTACTATCAGCGCGGCAAGTTCGATCAGGCTGTGGCTTACTGGACTAAGTCTGTAGCTTTAATGTTGTTCCCCTGGTAGTTTTGTCTATATAATAAAAAATCCGCTGCCTTTCCTTAGGTGGGAAAGAGCGGATTTTTTTATGCAAAAGTCGCGAGCTGTTTGAAGCTCGTATTTGTTAAATACAGTAATCTAAAAATGGTTCCCCATTAGTCATATATTGGTTGAGAAAATCTTGCAAAGTGTAGTGGGCTAAAAGGTTGCGGAATTCTTGAGAAATTCTGTGCCAAATATCTTTAGCCGGGCACAGTGCCGATCTGTGGCACAAACGGTCGTTTTCAGCGCAATTGACCAAGCATATGGGCCCCTCCATAACCTCTAGAACTTTTAGAAGACTGATTTTTTGCGGAGGTTGAGCTAAACGATAGCCTCCGCCTGCGCCTCTTATCGATTTTATAAAGCCGACTCGGCGCAGCTCTACAATAAGTCGGCTGACATATTTTTTGGAAATGCCTTGGTTTTCGGCAATTTCTTTAACCATGCGCGGTTTTGCAGCTAAATCGTATAGGGCAATGTCTAGTAGTATGCGTAATCCGTAGCGGCCTCGAGTAGAAATTTTCACAGCGTTATAAAGCTTTCCAGTTTAATATGGTATTAATATACTACTTTTTTAGTAGTATTTTAATATGTAAAAGAATTTTTTTAGCTAAAATTTTGGTATTTTTGAGGTTTTTAGTCAATTTAATTATATAAATTAAATTGACTAAAATAGTCGTTTTTATTAAACTCTCTTTGTTTATAATGCTATAGGGAGTAAAAATTATGGAGAGTAAGATTTATAACACTATTTTAGAGAAAATAGGAAATACGCCTTTAGTGCGCATCAATAAGTTGAATGAAGGGGGAGCGGAAGTTCTGGTTAAGGTTGAGTATTTTAATCCTGGTGGTAGTGTTAAAGATCGCATTGGTTTGGCCATGCTTGAAGCGGCTGAGCGTGAGGGCAAAATTAAACCGGGTGCTCTCATTATAGAACCGACCAGTGGCAATACCGGTATCGGTTTAGCCTTAGCTGCCGCAGTGAAAGGTTATCGCCTTATTCTGACTATGCCCGATACTATGAGTATTGAACGTAGAAAGTTATTGGCTGCTTATGGAGCTGAATTGGTGCTTACTGAAGGTGCCAAAGGTATGAAAGGAGCCATCGAAAAGGCAGAGGAGCTGCTTAGAGAAAATCAGGGAGCTTTTATGCCTCAGCAGTTTTGCAATCAGGCCAATCCGGAAATGCACCGTCATTCTACAGCCTTGGAAATTTTGCATGATACTGACGGAATTGTCGACGCTTTTGTGGCTGGGGTCGGCACGGGCGGTACTCTCACCGGAGTGGGGGAGGTTTTAAAAGGGTATAATTCTCAGATAAAAATTTGCGCTGTGGAGCCGTCTGATTCTCCGGTAATTTCTGGTGGCAAGCCCGGTCCTCACAAAATTCAGGGTATCGGCGCCGGATTTATACCTGAGGTGCTCAATACAGAGCTGATCGACGAAGTAATTAAAGTAACTTCTGAAGATGCCGGCCAAACTGCCCGTCAGGCCGCATCTCGAGAAGGGCTGCTTATAGGTATTAGCTCTGGAGCTGCTCTTCATGCTGCGTTACAGCTCAGCAAACGCGCCGAGTTTAAAGGGAAGCGGATAGTTGCCTTGTTGCCTGATTGTGGCGAGCGTTACTTGAGCAGTTGGCTTTTTAATTAATTAAATAGTATTTTATGGGCAGACAAAAAAAGACGCCTCTTAGTTTACAGAGAGCGTCTTTTTTTGTCTTAAAGGTTATCTTCTTGGAAAAGCCTTACCTTAGAAAGCAAATTCATCGCCGTTGATGTAATAGCTGAGCCAAAGATTACTCAGGCGCTGCTGTAAATAGGTTTGAGACTCGTTGCGGGTGGAGAAAAGCTCGGCGAAGCCTTTTTGGCTAAAATGATCGGCACGTTTGGATCCACTGAGCAATTTTACCAGAACTAAAGAGGCATCGTAGATATTGCAGAATTTCAAAGTAAAGGCATCGCCTTCTATATTCATACTTTGGCGGAACGGATGGGGAACGGAAAGCAGCTCTTTAATGTAACTAAATTGAGCAAATTTAGTAATTTTGCAGCATCGTTCAACCAGATCGAGCAGCTCCTGTTCAGAGTCTAAGCTCCAGGCGTTTTGCACTTCTTCAGCAATATCTTTGGGAATGTTAATTCTTTTCTCCGATGCCAAAGATAAGGCTCTCTTAAGTAACGTGGAGCCAAAGGTGATCGGATCGTAATCAGGTTGCTCACTCAGAGACTTTAAAGCGGTCTGTAATTCACAATATCCGCGCTGTAAGCTGAATAGAGCTCTGGCCGCAAAGAAAGTCAGCTGGGCTTGATTAAACAGATCCACTATCTTGTTATTGTAATAAATATGAGGCTCTTTAGACTTAGTGCAACTCAGATAAATGTCCGGACCGTCAAAGAAGAAAATTTTGAGGCGGTCTTTGCGGAAAATGCGCTTATTTAAAGTTTCAGTTACACTGATCAGATCTTGGACTGCACCGTCTTGGCGAGTTTGTATATTGCTCATCTGGGCTAGCTGGGCTTCAGGTACATAAGTGCTAGTGCGCTTGGGCAATACGTAATAGTTGAGCCATTCAATGATTTGGTCAAGATCGAAGTCTAAAGAAGAACGGATAATTGACTGGGAGAGCTTATTGATCTGCTTTGGACGGGCGCATACTCGATCTCTCTCAGAAATTTGTTCAGGCTTCCAAGTCATTTTGTAGATAAAATCGACTACATGATCTTGGAACTTAGTTTGCGTCCCGTTGAGTACGGAATTAAAAGCCTCATTGAACTCACGGAACATTTTGTTTGATAACGTTCGGTTAGGTACTTCAGTATTTTTAACTAAAATATCGCCTTCGCTGTTGTAGTCGTCTACTGCTTCAGTTTCTTCTTCCTGTCCCTGCGGTTCCTCACCGTCGGAATTGTCTTCCGCTTCGGTTTCTTCTTCCTGTTCCTGCAGTTCTTCGCTGTCGGAATTGTCTTCCGCTTCAGTTTCTTCTTCCTGTTCCTGC
>JBJEGC010000001.1:0-17556 GCA_051874695.1 Candidatus Bruticola sp. | reverse complement strand
CAGTTCTTCGCTGTCGGAATTGTCTTCCGCTTCAGTTTCTTCTTCCTGTTCCTGCAGTTCTTCGCTGTCGGAATTGTCTTCCGCTTCAGTTTCTTCTTCCTGCAGTTCTTTGCTGTCGGAATTGTCTTCCGCTTCAGTTGTCAACTCTATGCTGCTGGAGCTACTTTCTGTATCTTCATCTTCGTCGTACTCATCATCGACTGTATTGTAAGCATAGGGAACAAAAAGGCCTATATCTTGCTGAACTTCATCTTCCGCTGGGTGTTTTTCATGATTAAGAGTTGCCTGTTCGCTTTGGGGGACAGAGGAGGCGGGGGAAAATGGCAATTCAGGAGTTATTTCGGCAGTTTTTTTCTCAGTTTCTATTTCTGAGTAGGTTAGGTTAATGATGGCTGACGGTGCTGCTGGTGTTTTTAAGGTGGAAAGGACTGATGGAGTTTTTCCCGTGCCGTTCAAAATGCTCTGCATGTCGTAACTGAGTTGGCCATCAGGTGCGCAAATATTTTTGATGCGTTCTTTCAAAGCTTGAACAGTTTCTTCTTTGCGGCATAAGCGAAGGGAAGGAGCAACTACAGCGGCTGCAACATTTTTGAGGACTTCTGCAGAGCACTTTGCGAAATCGTTTTCATGTATGCCGAGAGTGCGGCAAGTGCGGTTAAAAATAACCTGACCTGCTGTACCCAAAAGCTCCTGCAAAGCGTTCTTTAAACGCAGCATAGGCGGAGTGGCTTCTTGATCGTTTTCTTTGGGCTTACTAATGTATTTTTCCAGAGATTCTAAGGCTTCCATATGGCGTGCGTTGGAAGCCTGGGCTGTAGCCAGCAGATTTTGCAAATTGGCAATAGAAGCTTGATGCTCTTCTATCTGCAATTTCATTTGAAGGCACTCCGCCTGCGATTTTTTGAGGCTTTCTTTGAGTTCTGTTTCTAAAGCGAGCAGTTCTGCAATGCGCTGATTCGACTTCTTAACTTGTTCAGTTTCGCTGGCTAAACTTTCTTGTAGAGTTTTGATGCTCGCGCGCAGAGCAGCAGCTTCGTTGGCCAGTACAGCAATTTTGCCGTTTCTTTCAGCAACTGCGGCGTTCAATTCGTCGATTTGCCCTAACTGTATGGCTAAATCGACGTTCTGTTCCGAAGCGGCAATAAGTTCTTGTTTAAGGTGCTGAATTTCACTGCGAAGCTGTTCGTAAATATTAAAATCGATCGATCCTGAGGCGGAAGCTTTTTTCTTGCTATGTGATTCAGAAATGGGATCCATGAGTAAACCTTTCATCGCTTAGCTGCTGAACTTTGACGGTTTTTTAATCAAAAACGATCCTCGAATACTTCCATTTATAAGGCCTAAAAACTTCCTGTTCAAAAAAAAATATTGTCGTATTTGCTTGTTTTTCGGCAAAAAATATCTTATTGGAGATAGTGTCAAGAAGAGTACTTTTATTCTCTTCTTTATATTTTTTTTGAATTGTATCTTGTTATTGGTAAAACGGCATATAAAAAAGCTCCTTCAACCGTACGAATCGGTAACAGGAGCTTCGGATCTGAAAATTTATAACAACTAATTACTGCGTTTTAAAAGGGACTCTCTCCCTGTATAGGCTGATCGGGAGGTTTTACTCCCACAATTTCTGATACGATAGTTTGGAATTGATAAATCCAGTCGTCGACGGCTTCGTCGATCTCTTTTCGTAACTTTTTCAGCTCTTCCGGATCTTCACAAGATTTTATTTGCGGACGGTAGTCATCTATTTTGTGGGCAAGCTTGACAAAGCGATCACGCACTCCCGAATCGGGATGACGTCCGACTATGTCCATGATCAGTCTGTTCTGATTTTCTGTCAGCTCATCGATGCGTCGCTTAATTTCTCCAGCTTGAACAAAATTGTAAGCTGAAGCCTGCATGCGCGCATGCTGCTCAATCTGATGACTTATCTCAGCGAGTCTGCGCAGTTGGGCGAATACATCTTCGTTGCCATTTGTCGAACCGCTTTGGCCGGTAACAGGATTGTCTGCCATAACTCTCCAACACAGAAATAATTTGACTATTTGTCACCTCTGTAGGTGAAAACGTGCATAAAAGAAAAAACCAAGCTCCCTTCGCCAGCATTACCTGGATCAGGTTCTAAGGGTAGACAGCTTACGCTGCCATCTCAGCCGGAGAACACCGACTCCCCTGCCTGGTGAGTGTAATGTTCTATTGTCCGTAAATAACTCCTTCTTATAAATGTAGAAAAAAAATTTTTTTTAGATTTTTTTTTGAAATGTGGGTAACAGATAGCATACTATTTCAGGCAGGAGCCGCTTTTTTTTATGTAAAAAGTAACTAGGAGTTGTCAGAGGTTGGAAAGCATATTTTTTAGCGTGTGTAGGATCCGTCCAGGCGCAGCTGATGTCGTAAATTGCGATGTAAAATGATTGAACTTAATATTTTGTGTATAGAGGTACTGCCAGATTGTCAGCCGACTGCTTCAACGGTTTGAATATTGAGAACAACAAAAATAATATTCCTCCATTATATTGTGCGGAGGGGAAGGAAAATGACACTGAAAACGTACTGAGCGAAGTCAAAGATGATGGCTCTGAAGAACGTTTTTTACCTCTGGAAGTGTCTCCTGATCGCGTGCATCGCCTCATCCATCCTAACGGAGAAAGTTGGGATGCCGATAGTGTGTGTTGGGGGTGTTTTCAAGACGCCTTAGCTTATGCAGAGCAGGCTCAGCGCCGATCTGAGTATATTAAAGCAGCCCAAAAGCTTGGCATGACTCCTTTGGAGTTGGCCGCTCGCGATTTTTTCACTCCGCCAGAAATTAGCCGCATAAATTTGAACAATTACAACGGCTGCCGTGGCGATTTAATAGAGGTCACCGCCTTCGATACAGTTAAGGTTTGTCAAGTTGGTATTTTGATAGTCGATGAACAGTATAATCTTTTAGAATTTGGCTATGCTTCCCATGCTAAGGGAAACATTTGGGTTTATGAATCATCTAAGTATTACAAGTTGTCATCAGTTATTGTTATCGCCGATGTTACCGATCTGCCCGGTCATCTTTCGGAGAAGAGAACCGGTAAAAAATTGAAGCGTGGTCGTAGTCGCTGAAAATAAATTTTTGGCAGGGACGGCTTTAGAAAATTAAGTTCTGGAGAAAAATTAATGAGTTCATCCTATTATGTAGTTTTGGTTACAGTATCCTCGGCATCTGAAGCTAAATCAATAGCTCGTCGCGTTTTAGAAAATCGTCTGGCTGCTTGTGTTAACCTAGTCCCTAAAATATCTTCCATATATTGGTGGGAGGGTAAAATCGAGGAGTGTCGCGAGACGCTTATGCTCATGAAAACCAGGGAAGATAAGCTCACCGATCTGATAGACACTATCAAACAGCTTCATTCTTACGATATTCCGGAAATAGTGTCTTTACCTTTAGGGGTAAGCAGTGAAGATTATTTGCGTTGGATTGACGTCTCCATGACTTCGGCTGATAATCAGTGTGAACAAAGTAATGGTGACAAGTAAAATGTCCGCCTTTCCATCCGGAAGTGGCCGTTCGACTTCTTTCAGTTTGTCAGACTGGCTGAAAATTTCTATAATGTCGGCCTTAGCGCTGCTACTCATGATGACTGTAAGATTGCCGATTCTGCCTATGGCGCCTTTTTTAACTTACGATTTCTCCGAAGTGCCCGCCTTAGTTGTCGCTTTTTCCCTTGGTCCGGTGGCCGGAGCTGTTGTAGAGCTAATTAAGTGTGCCCTTTTTATGACTTTGAATTTCAATCCTCTGCAACTTGTCGGTGTGCCAGCTAATCTTGTTACCGGCTTGCTTCTTGTCTGCACTTCGTCCAAGTTTTATAATTTGCCAAGCGGTGAAGCTTTTTCTTATAAGCGCTTGTGCAAGGCTATGCTGTTAGGATCTGTTGTTACAACAGTCGTTATGCTGCCGGTAAATTTTCTTCTTTATTTGATATTGCAAAAGTTCTTTGCCGAACTTATGTCAATGTCTGTAGGTGCCTATTTAATAGGAGCGGCCCTTCCTTTTAATTTTATCAAGTGTCTAATAAGCTGCACAGCTGCCGGGCTGTGTATACGCCGCCTGTTTCCGTATTTGTCATCTAAGTAAAAGCTGTTTTTGAAGGCTAAAACATTGAAGACGTTTTTCAGAGCAGACGGGCGTAAACGAAGCTGCTTCTTATTCTGTTTCTTCTTTGGGTAGGTTTAGTTTGCTTGAACGAATATACGCTTTACTTCGAGATTTAACTTACTGGGATTTTATAGATGTAATTCTGGTTTCGGTTTTTTTCTATTACATTCTGTTGCTTATTAAAGGAACGAGAGCGTTACAGATTCTGCAAGGTATTGCTGCTCTGCTAATTTTGCAAGGTATTGCTTATTTTGCCAGATTACAGACCCTCAGTTATATACTTAACGGTATTTTAGTTTCCACTTTGGTGGCTTTGCCGGTCGTTTTTCAGCCTGAACTGCGCCGTGCTCTCACTCGTTTAGGACAGCAAGGGCTAATCGCTTCTAACGGCATCAGCGAAATCGGTCAGGAAGAGTTAAAGCGTATAATCGATGAAATAGCTTTGGCAGCTTACAATCTTTCTACAACTCGTTTTGGAGCTTTAATAGTTTTAGAACAGGAAACCGGCTTGCAGGAAGTTGTCGAAACTGGTCAGATAGTTAACGGTTTCATTTCTGCTAAATTATTACAAACTATTTTTCGTCCCAAAACGCCTCTGCACGACGGGGCCGTGGTCATTCGTGACGGTTGCTTGCTGGCAGCGGCCTGTTATTTGCCTCTTACCGATTCCGTTGTAGATTCGCGCTTTGGCACTAGGCACAGAGCTGCTATCGGCATAACAGAGCAGAGCGATGCCGTGGTAGTGGTAGTCTCTGAAGAAACTGGAGAAATTCGTATTGCCAAAGATGGGGTTTTTAGTCAGCCTATGATTGAAGAAGCACAAGTGCGCAAGGCCTTGGCCAGGGAGCTAATGGCTGAATGGAATAAGGATAAGCGCCGTAGGTTTGGCACTTTCAATATTTTCCGCACTATCGGTGATGCTATCGGAGGTAATGAGTAGATGTTTGCCCGTCTGCGCAGCAATTTCGGTTTGAAAATGTTGGCCTTCTTTATGGCCATAGTGACGGCCGTATTGGTAAAAACTTTAGCAAAACCTATCAGCGAGTTGCCCGCTCAGCGTGTTTATACTAAACCTATCGATGTTCTTACCCCTAACAATAACGAATTAATTAGCTCTATCAATCCTAGGGAAGTGACTGTTACTATCAGCGGTACTAAAAATGTGATAGATCGAATCGATCCTAAGCTTATTTCTGTAGTTGTAGATTTAAGTAAGCGCACTAAACCTGGAACCAGTTTGGAAGCGGTCGATGCTATGGCTCCGGGAGGGGCGGAAATTTCCCAAGTAGAGCCTAGCCACGTGTGGGCTGCTGTTTCTGAGCGCACTTTTTCCAGCGTGCCTGTTAAAATTAGTCTTATAGGTAAGGCCAGCGATAGCTGCCGTTTAGAAAATCCTATGGTCGAGCCGAGTAAAGTACGCATTGTGGGCAGCATGGAAGATGTCGACAGGGTAGCCTGCGTTTCGGTGCCTATTTCTATTTCCGGTATAAAATCGAGTTTTAGTACTAAAGCGGTTACTCTCAACGCTATCGATATTAACGGCAATAAAGTTGACGGGGTAGAAATTTATACGAACAGTGTTTTTGTCACGATACCTGCTTATCCGGTACGTAAAGTTAAAGTAGACTTGAGCAACGTGTCGGTTAAGAACGTCAATGGGACAACGTATAAAATAAGCGCAGTTCCGGAAGAAGTTTATCTGAGCGGTGATGATATTGAAAATGCTTCCTTAGACAGCATAGAAGTAGAAAAGTGTACTGTGAAATACAGAGGCGGATCAGTTAGCCAAAAAGTTAAACTGCTTATGCCCAATAAGTATAGAGTGCACGGTGTACCCCAAAATCGGGTTGTAGTAACCGTAGAGCCGTCGACTGCTACAGAAGTTGCTAACTGAGAAACGGTTTTATAAAAATTGTATATAGGTTAGAGCCCTGGTTGCCGGTTGAGGGCTCTTTCTTTTGTGTAGGAGGGTCGCTAAGGCTGAGACTGTGCGTCAGTGCCGACCGGGCAGGGATAAAATAGGTTGGTATTGAAGGCGCAAGCTTCAAATTTTCGGCCCGCGGCATGTTCTTAAGCCGAGCCGTTTGTATAGAAATGTGAGAATATAAATTTAGTTATGGCGCGTTTATTTGGCACTGATGGAATTCGTGGTCGGGCAAATGATACTCTTACTCCGGAGTTGGCTTTTAAAGTAGGGCGGGCTCATGGTTATTTGGTAAAGGAACAGTTTCAAAATGGCAATTCTGCGGACTCTTGCAGAAGGCCGGTTATTGCAGTGGGACGAGATACGCGTGTCAGCGGTCAGCTGCTGCAACATAGTTATGTCTGCGGATTGATCTGCTCCGGTGTAAACGCTCTATGCCTGGAAGTTATTCCTACTCCCGGTGTGGCCTGGGCGATTCGCCGTTATAATGCTCAGGGCGGTTGTGTAATTTCCGCTAGTCACAATCCTTTCTATGACAACGGTTTGAAACTGATTGGTGCTGACGGTTATAAACTGAGCGATGAACAGGAAGACGAGCTTGAAGAGCTGATCGCGCGAAGTGGAGAGCTGCCTAGGGCGATAGATGCCAACATAGGGGCTATGATCAACAGTAGGGAAGCTCAGCAGGAGTACGCCGGTTACGTGGAGGGGTTGGCTAAACTGCGGTTAGATGGCTTGAAAATAGTGCTGGATTGTGCCAACGGCGCTTCTTCCGCTTTGGCTGAAGGTATTTTCCGTCATTTAGGAGCTGAGGTTACAGTTCTGCACCGGCATCCTAATGGTACCAATATCAACAATCAATGCGGATCTACCCATCCTGAATCAATGCAGAAGGTGGTTGTCGATCTGGGAGCCGATTTTGGCCTCTGCTTCGATGGCGATGCCGACAGATGCTTGGCTTGCGACGAATTGGGACAGATGATTGACGGCGATCATATGCTTTTGCTTTTCGGTAAGTGGCTCGATCAAGCTGGGCGTTTGCCAGGCAAGCGCATTGTAACTACGGTTATGGCCAATTTGGGTCTAGAAGAAGCTTGCCAAGCTAATGGTTTCGATATGGCCCGGACAGCGGTAGGCGATCGCTATGTTCTTGAGGATATGCGCCGTACCGGATCTGTTTTGGGCGGGGAGCAGTCCGGCCATATTATATTTTTAGATTACGCCACTACAGGAGACGGTTTAGTTACCGGTGTTATGTTAAGTCAGGTTATCAAAGCTGCCGCTCAGCCCCTTTCCAAATTGACTGAGTCTGTGGTGAAGAAGCCTCAGTATATGGTTAATGTAAAAGTTAAAGACAAACATACTTGGAATCAGCATCAACGTGTTATGGAAGCTGTTAAACGTGTAGAAGACATTCTGCAGGGTAAAGGGCGCCTATTAATACGCCCTTCCGGTACGGAAAATTTAATCCGAGTTATGGCAGAAGGGCCTTCCTTGCCCGAACTGAAAGGATTAGTGGACGGTATCTGTCTGGTTGTGTCAGAGTGCTGTTCCTGTTAGAGAATTATGGCCGAAACGAATAGAGATATTTTGCAAACAGAACTGGCAGAGGCTGCTGAAAAAGTGGAGTCTAGGCTTAAGTTTGTCCGCAAGCAGCTCTCTGTTTTTAGATCTTTAGGTGTCCAAGTTGGCGGAAATGTGTGTCGGCTTAACACTGATTTTGATGAACTTGCGCCCGTAAGTTTTGAGTCTGTACAGCAGCAAATCTGTCTTAAATTGTCCGATATGCTATCAAGTTTTGCGGCTGCCCTCAGTTCTCAGGCTTCGGCTTTAGGAATTGATTGCCATAAGCTGAATGAGGCTCTGCACAGTGGGGCCTTACGGGCTGTACCCGGCCAGCCGCTTTCCTTGCTGCCTGTGGGTCTGTTCCGTTTGGCTATAAAAGGCGGTCAAAGCGGTATCTCTGTTTTCTTGGGCGGTGTGTTGGCCGCCGAAGGTTGGTCGGCCGAAGTAGGAAAAGTTGCGGCTAATTTGGTGAAGCTCGAATCTGAATTGAACAGCCGCCGCACTGTTACTCAATTAGCCCTTAATCGCCTTTGCATAGCTTGGACTGTTTTATCCAAATCCTCTGATAGTTGTACTTTGCGGGAACTTTGGCCTATAGTACACAGTATAGGCTTGGTTGCTGGCAATTTTGGACGCCGCCCCGGCAAAAATAATCTAGGGTGCTACACCAAGGCTCAATTTATGTACGATACTATTAAAGCTTTAGAGGAAGTCGGTAAGCAGAGTGTAGACAGCAGAGTTTGTGCTGAATGCGGTGCGGCCGATCTCAATTTAGACAGTCGGATAAGAATTTTATGCAACGGGGGCAGTTATGGCTGTTAACGCGCGGTCACGGCAGAGCACGCCCCAGAGTATCGGCGGCGTTTGTCCTGATGGTATCTCTTCCTGGGGAGCAGCTGAACGGATAGCTGCCGACGTGCAGACGGAGTTGACAACTTATGCAGACAAAATTAAGCAAGTTGCCGAGGCTTTGAATTGCTGTTTAGAAGTTCCCGATCTTCTTTCGCTAAGTGGACTGCATGAAACACTTATCGGAGCAGAACGCGAGGAACTGTTGACGCATCCACCCTTGATCAGCAGTCGCGCTGCTTCTCTGCGTACTTGGGCTTTAAAAGAAACCGAAAACGCCTTTAGGAAAAATTTTAGGGCGGCTGCTGCCGAATCGGGATGGGAAGTGCGCTGTACGGGTGCAGAGCCTCTTGAATTTAAAGTTGGGCCTTTTTATATACGCCCTAATTTTGCCGAAGGCACTTGTAGTGTGGCTTATGCTCGCGTATCGGCTATCGACAACTTGCCGCTGGAGGCGAGTTCTGTCTTCACATACCTGAACAGTCTTACGGAACTTCTCAATAGTAACGGTTATAAGAACGGTTTAATCGGTGGATTAAAGTCTGACAGTCCAGAAGGGCATGAACTGTTTTGTCAAGAGTATTTCGCCGATGTTTGGACTGCTTATAACACCATGCTTCGTTGTCGGCGCAAGTCTGTGGGAGACAGAGTACCGCTGCACGATATTTGGGCTGTTCTGTCTGTATTGAGGCAGAATCAAGAGTTTAGAGATAGCGGCGATTCTCGCTTTTTCAAAGAATATTCCCGTTTGCAGTTTTGCTGGGATATTGTGCGTTTGCGCCGCTGCGGAGGGCTGCAGCGAGGAAAATTGCGTTTAAATTTAAGTACGGCCACCATTGGCACAACTAAAAACAAGGAGAAAGTTTTTTGGCTTGATGACGGTGTCGGCAACGGACAGTATTATCTTTCGCTGTGGTTCCAAAATAAGGAGTAGTAGTTTTGCCTAATATTTTCGAGTCTGAACCTGAAGCTTGCCCTTCAGAGTTTTTAGCGTCTGAAATAATAGAGCGTATGGGGGCTTTGGGCCTTCCGCCGGAACGTGGTATAGAATTTGTCACGGTTGGACTGGATAAACCTCTGAAAGTACTGGACGATCATTACTTAAGAGCTATGCAGCAAGGGCGGCGCGGTTCGGCTTTTAAGCTCATACGCGGTTCCTTCGGTAGCGGCAAAACTCATTTCCTGACTTGTTTGCGCAATTTGGCTTGGAAGCGCGGGTTTTTAGCTTCAGTCGTGGAGCTGTCGCTTAAGGAGTGCAGCTTTGGAGATAGTGCAGCTATCTACCGCGCTTTGGCTGACCGAGCCGCTGTGGCCCCCAACAGCAGCGACGATTTTGACAATATTGTAGGCATTAATGCTGTTATTCGCAGTTGGGCCCTCAATGTAAACGATCAGGCTGAACGCAACCGTTGGTTAAATAAAGCCAAGATTAGCCGCTTTGATAATAACAACTATCGCCTGGTCTTCATTCATTTGGTAAAAAGTTTGTGGGAGGGCGATGAAAGTACGGCTGAAGCGTGTGAAATGTGGATTTTGGGCCACCCAGTAAAGAAGCTGAAAATAGGCAACATTACTATACCTGAATATATCTGTCGTCAGAATGCTTCTTCAATGTTGGCCAGTCTAGTTCAGGCTGCCGTGTTGCTGGGGTATTCGGGGGTGGCGGCTCTGTTCGATGAGGTTGATCGTATCGCTTCGGGTACTAAACGTGAGAAAAAAGATGTGGTGGACAATATGCGTCAGATTGTCGATATGTGTGGCAGCAGGCGTCTACCCGGATTCTTTTGGGCCTTTGCCGTGCCCCCCGAATTTATTAGCGATGTCGTGGCTGAATATCCTGCCCTTCAGCAGCGCCTGAATAGTCCTATGCCTTTTTCCGCTTCCAGTCCTCAAGTGCCGACTATCGATGTAACCGATTCTGGTTTGTCGCCAGAAGAATTCTTTACCGCGTTAGGACGCAAAATTTTGCAAACAGCTTCTATCGCTTGGAATTGGCAATACAATCGGAATACGCAAGATAATAACTTGGAGCTACTGGTTGGCAACTATCTGGCCATGAACTTTGATGCCGGTCAGCGCCGCAACTTTGTGAAACAGTGGATTGCCGTACTGCAGTCTGAATACAGTTGTGGTGAGGGAACGACCGATGTCGAAGCTGTCGGTAGACAGCAAGACAATGTTGAAATAATGGAGAGCGAAGATTTTGCAGACTTCTAAGAGCGGTCCTGAGAGCAGCAGTGCTAGAGTTCTGGCTGTCGGGGATAATGTATCTCACGAACGCTACGGTACGGGCAGAGTTTTTCGTATTTTGGAGGGCGGCAGCTACTTTATTAATTTCTTTATCAGCAATGCTAACCAGTGTTGCTCTTTCAAAGAACTAAAATACTTATCTCCCCACGGTGCGATTATGCCTGTCGCTCCGCCCCGCCGCCGTTTTTCCCGTTATGGCCGCCGTTTTTTGGATGGGGCCGAGCCGGCCGGAGCGGTGGCTTTGCCGGAAGGGGAGGAAGGTCAGTTCGTGGCTTTGCGCATCCTGGAAGCCATGCGTACCGGTGTAGTAGGTGAGCGCGTTGAACTGTATACTATCGGACGCGGCCCGGAAATGGAGATGGTCAGCTACGATCTGGATAATATTAGCGATGGCGCTGTGCGTGTTTTTTTGGGTGATTACGGTGTAGGCAAAACTCACATGCTGGAGTGTATCGAAGCTAAGGCTTTAAGCAAAAAATGCTTGACGGCTCGTATCGCTCTTAACAGTAAAGATGTCAGTCCCGGTAACCCGCAGCGCGTCTATCGGGCTCTTATGTTAAATTTAAGTTATCCTGATCACGACGGCAAATACGGCTTGATGCCTCTCTTTCGCGAGGCGCGCCGTTTAGGACTTATTGAAGGATGGTTGAGTTCAGAAAGGTTCCATTGCTATTTGAGCCCGGCTCTTTACTACTTCAATCGTTATGCCGAGAGCTTGGAGACTTGGGGTAGTGCTCCGGAAAAGCAGGCGGAACTGGATAATCAGGAAGCCGTAGTGCGCCATATGATCGATTGGCTCGAAGGTCAGGAAGCTAAAGAGTTAACAGATAAATTCAACTCTTCTCTGCAGCGGGCTTTTCCCAATACACCTTCAGTGTACAAATTTCCCGCTTTAAAAGATTATCGAACTTTCGGTCATATTTATGCTAATATTCTCAGCGGTATTGCCTATTTGGCCCGTCAAGTTGGCTACGCCGGGTTAGTGCTGCTTCTCGATGAAGCTGAAATGTACAATATTCTTTCAAGTCGTGATCGGACCTATGCCGATCAACTTTTCGGTTATTATTCGGCTTTAGCTTTAGGAACTCAAAAAGTTCACAGTGTACAGAAGTTTCAGCGCGGCGGTCATCCCAACCACAGAAGTGTGCCTGTTACTTATAATCCTGGCTGCGGTGCTTACAAGAGTGGCGTCTACTGCGTGTTTGCTATGACTATGGACAATGGCGGCGGGCTGACGGTGCTAAAAGAGCAGCTTAACGAGGATGCCTTTATAGAACTTAGTTCTTTAAGCAACAGCGACTATCAGCGCCTCTGTTCTATTATTATCGATATGTATAGGCGTGCCTATCCAGGCTTTGTTTGCGATGACAAAGCGGCCGGATATATGGGGCAGGTTGTGTATCAGGCGATGGAGCATTCCGCAATTAATGGTTCGCGCCAGCTGTTACGTTGCATTTTGGAATTGTTGGATTATTCTCGGCTGTGCCGAGAAGATATAGGTGCCTATGTTCATGAAATGATGGAACATATCAAGATCGGTTCCGAGGGAGACAATGTCGCGGAGACGTCCGGAGTAGAACGCAGGAGCAGCGAAAGTTTCGCTGCAGATGAGGTTGCTTCGTCGGAAGAGTCCATGGACGACGAAGATTATAACTTTTAAACGGTATTTTTATTTTCCCAAAGAGGAGTGTGGAATATGTTTTTTCCCGGCAGCAAGAAGACTCTTTCCAGAAGCTTAGCTCAGGAAATTATTGACTGTATGGGAGAAAACGGGCAGCCGCCTGAGCGTGGCCTGGAGTTTGTGACAGTTGGACTGAACGCCCATTTAGATATTATTGAAAATGAGTATTTGCGTCGTTTGCTGGGACAGGCCGGAGGTTCGGCCTTTCGTTTAGTGCAGGGCAGCTACGGAGCCGGCAAAACTCATTTCCTGGGGTGTGTGCGCTCAATTGCTCAAAGGCTGGGTTTTTTAACTTGTTCGGTGAATTTGTCTCCTTCAGAGTGCCCTTATGAAGATGCTTTGAGCGTTTATAAGGCCGCAGCTTCCAACATTGCTCTGCGTATATCTCCGTCCACTCAAGAACAATCAAATTTAGGCTCCTACGTAGTTGGTTTTACCAATATATTGCGTTTAGCAGCGGCTAATCAGCTTCCTTTTGCTTCCGAATGTAATTTGGACGACGTGCCAGTTGAAAATTATACGTTCCGCCGTGTGTGTAAGCGCTTTATTTCGGTATGCCGCTCTCAAGATGAAGAGGAAGAATTTGTTTTAGACCGCTGGCTGTCGGGAGAGGCTGGTTTCGATCGCGAAGTTCTGCGCAATTTCGGAGTCTTCGACGATATAGCTTCTGATAATGCTTTCCCTATTTTGCGCTCTATGGTCAGTATATTGACTTCTCTGGGATTTCCCGGTGTTATTTTCCTGTTCGATGAAGTTGATATGCATATTTCCAGTGCCTCTCGTCGTCATTTGCAGGCTATTGGAGACAATTTGCGCCAACTAATCGATCTCTGCGCCAGTTCGCGTCTGCCCAGAGTTATGTTTTTTTATGCCGTGCCTCCGGAATTTATGACCATTAACGTGGTTTCATATCCTGCTTTGCAGCAGCGTTTGGAGCGTCCTTTGCACATGTCCAAGTTTAGCCCGCAGTCAGTGGTAATCGATTTAGAAAGAGCAACAGAGGATGAAAGTCGTTTCTTTACTGAGCTAGGTCAGAAGCTGACAGATGCGGCCGTTATAGCCTGGGATTGGCATACATTCAATTTTGAGCAAGGCCAGAAATCGCTACAGGTTTTTGTTAACTTTATGACGGATCATATTTTTACCGGTGGCTACCGTCTGTTTGTGAAATTTTGGATTGCCGTTTTGCATAGTTGGTACACTAATGGTCAGAATGAACTCGACGAAGCTTCGCTTAGCGCCATGCTTTAACGAACGTTTTTATTTGGGAATAATTGTATAATGTCTCTTGATACTGTAGACAGAACTAAACTGCGCCGTCAGATGGATCGTTTGAGTCGTGTTAAAGGCGCTTTTTACGGCCGTTTTTATAAACCGCGCCCTATTCAGTTTGAAGTTATTGAACCAATTTTGCAGGGCAAAAGTGCTGTCATTTCTTCCTGTACGGCTTCCGGTAAAACTGAAGCCTATCTGGCTCCGCTGACCGAACGTTGGTTTGAGCCCATGCGGGCGGGTAGGCTGTGTGTTTTGATCATTTGTCCAACCCGTGCCTTAGCTAACGATTTAGTAAAACGCATTTCGGTTCCTTTAGAACACTGCGCTATAAAAGTGCTGCTGCGCACGGGCGATCACCCTACGCCTATACGGGATAAGAAAGCCGGTGTTTTAGTTACTACCTTAGAATCTTTAGACTCGTTGCTTTGCCGTTGGGCGGCTGAACTCATTCAGGTGAAAACGGTAGTTTTTGAGGAACTGCATGTGGCTGAAGGAACAGCACGCGGCGACCAGTTGGCAGTGCTGGCTGAACGTCTCGATGTACTGCTCCATTGTGCCAAAGCTAAGCAAATTGAGGGAACGTTGGGCCGTTTAGGGTTAAGTTTGCAGCGTCTGGCCGTGACGGCAACTCCGGGCAATTCGGAAATTATTAATCGCAAATATTTAGGCGGTCATGGCATAGTCATTGAAAATAGACAGGGATTAGACTTAGCTGTCGATTTCAGCCGCCCTGTCGCTTTCGAGGCACCAGCTCATATCACTAAAGAGCAACTAGGCTGCTTAGCTGTATTTCGCAGTTGCATAAAATACTGTAGCGAGCACAATTGCCGAAAAATGTTAGTCTTTGTGCGCTCCCGGGCTGAAGCTGAGCAGTTAGTTTCCATAAAAAAATATCTTATGGTCAATCCTTTTGGGGAGGCTGTTTTTTCTCATCATGGCAGTTTAGGAACGGAACAGCGGGAAAAAACTGAAAAAAATTTTGCAGCTCTGCCGTCGGCTATTTGTTTTGCTACTTCAACTTTAGAAGTCGGTATTGATATCGGTGATGTAGATGCGGTAGCTTTGACTGTACCTCCGCCCGATGTCAATGCCTTCTTGCAGAGGGCCGGCCGCAGCGGTCGTCGCGGCCAGGTGCCGAGAATTCTCTGTTTGTACTTCAACGAGTTAGAAAAACTTTGCTACTCTCACTTGGTGGAAGCCGCCCGAAAGGCTCAGTTGTGCAGTGAGCATCCGCCTTTTTTGAGCTCAGTTTTGGTGCAACAAGCGGTCTCTTTAGTTTGTCAGAGTTCTAACGATATGATTAATGAGTCCGCTTTGCACAAGCGTTTGCCTTTATATCTTCGTTCCTACTATACCGAGGAAGTCTGCGGTAAAATTCTGCGGGGAGCGGCTGATAAAGGATTGTTGAAGTGCAGAACTCAGGGAGGTTACTCTCGTTCGGAGAAGCTCAAAGAACTGTTTGAGAGGGGAGAGATGCACCATAATATTTCTATGGGCGGCTCTTCCGATGATGGCATTAAGGTTGTGGACCGAGACAGCAATATAGTGATAGGCATACTGTCTGCCGGTAGTAAACTCAGCCCCGGAGATTTTTTCCATTTTGGCGGTTCTAGCTATCGAGTGCTGAGTATAGCCGATGATGGTGCCGTTTCCGTTTGCACGGATATGTCGGTTAACACTGACAGGCTGCGTCGCTGCAAATTTAGCGGCCGCAGTATGCCTGCGGTATCCGAACAATGGGCTCGTCATTTTGCGTCTTTTCTGAAATTTCCGCCTAATGCTTCGTGTTATGCTTCTGATGGCGACAACTACATTATCTGCTCTCATTTTATGGGTACTAGTGGAGCCGTTTTTTTAAACGCTATCTCCCTAACTTTGGGCTGCACTTTAACTAAGGTAAGTCCATACGTATTACTAAGTGGTGACCGTAACAGTTTAGAAGAGCTGGCCTTAAGTGCGGCGTCCTTAAAGATGGTTATTCGTCAAAATATAAAAACGTTGGCCTCCAAGCTGGATTTGGGACCATGGAGTTCCTATCTCGACGGGGAAATGTTGGAGCGCGAAGTTTTTAAAGTGGCTGAACATATTCATTTGTTAGATAATTTGCGCCAATTCAATCATTTTGTCAGAGCTGACGCCCATCAATCTGCTTGGTTGTGCGCTGCGGCAGAAAGTTTAATGAAATGAGTCTAATTTTGTTGATAATTTATCTTGTATAAATACCGGCATGCGGCTAACTAGGGTAAAAATACCGATCGGCAGGACAAAGAAGGGTTGTGCAAAAAACAACTACCACCTAATAGATTAATAGATTTTCAGAGTGTCTTTCAGACTACTGCGAGGTTTTAAGTGAAAGTTCTGTTTTTGGCCGCCGAGGCTGTTCCTTACGTAAAGGTTGGTGGATTAGGCGATGTAGCCGGAGCTCTGCCGGGAGCTCTGCGCCGTCTGGGGCACGATGTCCGTTTAATGATGCCGCGTTACGGTTTGCTCGACTCCGAAAAGCTGGGCCTCCGCAAAAATTTAGACAACTTTGAAGTAAAGATGGATTGGAGGCGTGAAGAGTGCCAGCTTTGGTGTAATCCCAAGACCGGCGATCGCTTCATTGAAAATCACTACTTTTTTGGCTCACGCTTTCAAGTATACGGATGCGGCGATGAAGTAGAACAGTTTGTGTTGTTCTGTCGGGCTGCTTTGGAGGCTTGTCGTCTGGAAGGCTGGTACCCAGACGTCATCCATGCCAACGATTGGCATACGGCTGCCGCTTTGCGCATAGCTTGGGCTGCTCCTCGCCGTCCGGCTTTGGTCTTTACTATTCATAACATGGCTCATCAGGGCAATCAGCGTCCTGACGGTTGGCCGTTACTGGGTGTTTACGATGGACGCAGCCCCATGAATTTGATGGAGCAGGCTATTTGGTGTGCCGATAAGGTCACTACAGTCAGTCCAAACTATGCTAAAGAAATATGTACTGAGCAGCACGGTTTTGGTCTGGACGGCATGCTGCGTCTTAAAGGCACCGATCTGTCCGGTATAGTCAACGGTATAGACGTAGAGAGTTACAATCCGGTTACCGATTCTAAACTGTATGCCAATTACAAAGCCGGTGAGTTCTATGGCAAAGAACGCTGTAAAGAAGAACTGCTGCGTGAATACAGATTGCATGGTTACAAGGAGCCCTTGGTGGGGTTAGTATCACGTCTGGATTTCCAAAAGGGCATCGATCTTGTTTTAGGTGCCATCGACAGTATTATTCACTACTCCGATTTGCGGGTTATTATTTTAGGTAGCGGCGATCCTGAGCTTTCTAAAGGAGTAGTTCGGGCTGCGCAAAGGCATCCGGGGCGGGTCGGCTGTTATATAGGTTTCGATCCTGTTAGAGCCAGACGAATATACGCCGGTTGCGATATGTTCTTAATGCCCAGTTTGTTTGAGCCTTGCGGATTGAGCCAAATGATTGCCATGCGCTACGGCACTCTGCCTATTGCCAGAGAGACCGGCGGCTTAGTCGACACGATTAAAGATAATTTCTACGGAGACGGTACCGGCTACTTGTTTAGGAATTACACTGTCGATGATATGCTTACAGCTTTTGGCCGCGCTTTGGAGCATTATCTTTATAAACCCGAGCTTTGGTACCGCACCCAAATTAGAGCTATGAACAGCGATTTTAGTTGGGAGCGATCGGCTAAATCTTATGCTGAGCTCTATAAAGAAGCTTGCAAATAGTGAAATTTGTCTATATATCCACAGTTTTTTTAACTAACCCATCCTGCAAGAAGTCTCCCGCCTCTGTAGGCGGTGAGATGAATTGCAGGCTTTTCTGAGGGCTCGATGCCCTCAGAAAAACAATTGTTCCGTAGTTTGGTTTGCGGCTATCAGAATGAT